>CAWJKV010000018.1:0-125380 GCA_963843555.1 uncultured Methanosarcinales archaeon | reverse complement strand
CGGCATATTTTCCTGCGCTATAGGGGCCAGGGAACATCGAATCGAGACCTACTTGATCATTTATAAAGTTATCGCGATAATAATATCATAAATGTTGATTATAATGATTTATTACAATTAACCTAAAAGTATTGGATAATTGAGGAACTTCTGGCCATGATGAAAAGCAATATTAGAAGAATTTGAGATATAATTGGTTAAAATATCTGGATTAATATCTTTAAATGATTATTTTAAAATTTTTTTCCCATTCAATTATTCATTATGGAAATGAATCGATATCCTTGAGAGACTGAGCAGGTAGAGGCCATTGGAAAGGTGATTTTGAGAACAAAAAAGAATTAAAAAAGTTTAGTGTCCGCTCACTTGATGAGCGGAATGGCCTCTACTGCATCGGGGTTGGCCAGGGCGGAGATGTCGCCGGTGGGATTGCCCAGGGCCTTGGCCTTGATGACGCGGCGCATGATCTTGCCGCTCCTCGTCTTGGGCACGTCGTTGACGAAGTAGATCGCTTCTGGGCTGGCTACTGGTCCCAGAACTGATCTCACATGCTTAACCAGCTCTTTCTTCAGATCATCGCTCTCCTGGTTTCCTGTTCTAAGGGTAACGAAGGCCACGATGACCTCACCCTTGACTTCGTCGGGCTTGCCGATGACAGCGGCTTCAGCCACCTTGGGATGGCCGACAAGTGCGGACTCAACCTCAGCGTTGGAGAGCCTGTGTCCAGCTACCTTGAGCACATCATCTATCCTGCCCTGGATGGTGATATATCCATCCTTGTCCTTGGTGGCCTTGTCGCCAGCCAGGTATGTGCCGGG
The DNA here is from genome assembly GCA_963843555.1 of uncultured Methanosarcinales archaeon. Classification (GTDB taxonomy): domain Archaea; phylum Halobacteriota; class Methanosarcinia; order Methanotrichales; family Methanotrichaceae; genus Methanothrix. Next base: position 124,562 of record CAWJKV010000018.1, on the reverse strand, counting down.
CCTGATCTGCCAGTACATGTCCCAGTACTCCTTCTGGTACCTCACTGTGTCTTTGTAGAAGGCACGCAGCATGGACGGCCAGGGTGTATTGCTGACGATATTGCCTCCGGAGCCTGCTGGCACGGGGTTGGCATCCTCATCCAGGATATCGATGTTGAATCCGGGCAGCGGGAATGTCGGGGATCCGGGCTTCAAGGGCGTGATGGGCAGAGGTGATATCAGGAAGCACCCGGTCTCAGTTTGCCACCAGGTATCCATGATCTGCAGCTTGCCGCCACCGAAGTTGTTTCTGTACCACATCCAGGCTTCGGGATTGATGGGCTCGCCGACTGATCCAAGCAGCCTCAGGCATGAGATGTCGAACATCTTAGGCCACTGATCTCCTGCCTTCATGAACATTCTCACAGCAGTGGGTGCGGTGTATAGTATTGACACCTTATTTTCACTGATGATCTTGAACCACCTGCTGAAGTCGGGATAGTCAGGGGAACCCTCGTAGATCATGGTCGTAGCACCGAGGCAGAGTGGTCCGTAGACCACGTAGCTGTGGCCTGTGATCCATCCAACATCAGCTGTGCACCACCAGACATCAGTTTCTTTGATATCGAAGACCCAGGAAAGCGTCTGAGCGGGAGTTACGCAGTAGCCACCATGAACGTGCTCGATACCCTTGGGCTTGCCGGTTGTGCCGGAAGTGTACAGAATGAAGAGACGATCCTCGCCGTCCATCTTCTCGCTCTCGCACACATCGGACTGCTTGGCTACCAGGTCATGGTACCAGACATCTCTGCCAGCTTTCATGGGTACCTCAATACCCGCCCTCTTCACCACTACTACGTTTGTGACGCTTGGGGTGTTGGCGGTAGCCTCATCCACGTTGGGCTTGAGGGGCAGCGGCTTGCCGCGCCTGAAGAAACCGTCCGTGGTAATAACTACCTTGGACTCAGCATCGAGAACTCTGCTGTTCAGGCCGCCAGAGGAGAATCCAGAGAATACCACGCTGTGTATGGCGCCGATCTTAGCGCAGGCGAGCATGGCAATAGGGGTCTCGGGGATCATGGGCATATAGATGCTAACTCTATCGCCCTTGACAACTCCTAAGCTCTTGAGGCCGTTTGCAAACTTGTTGACCCTCTTGGCCAGTTCTGCATAGGTGATCTTCTGGGTGGGCTGATCAACGGGCTCGGGGACAAATATGTAGGCTACCTTGTCCTTTTTAGCGCCTGCTGCATGCCTGTCCACGGCATTGTAGGCCACGTTGCACTTGCCGCCCACGAACCACTTGGCGTAGGGCGGCACCCAATTGAGAACCTGGGCATAGGGCTCGAACCAGTCGGCATAGGTCTTGGCCATCTCATCCCAGAACTGCAAATAATTCTGGCCGGTCCAGGCGCGCATCTCACGTTCGGTTTTGAATCCCTTCTTCTTCATCCACGCCATGACATTGGATTTCTCAACGAGATCTGCAGACGGCTCAAATACTCTCGTCTCCTCATAAAGGACAGACGTTGTTGCTTTTTGCTCAGCCAATTTTGTAACCTCCTTTAAATCCCTACAATTACCGACTCTCTCTTATCTGCCCGAATGCTTGCCCACGGCCTCGGGGAAGCCATCCGGCACGGCTCTTCCCCTCTCCTCCAATACCGAAAAGTTTAACAATGAGAGTTTTCCGGGAATACTGTAGCGATCGATAATCAACATATTCTTTCGTTTATAAAGTTGTCGAGGCAACTGCCTTCTTCAAAGATAAATATAATCGTTATTATGTACGGAAAAGTTCGTCTAATAATCGCAGGTTTTACAATCAATGACAAAAGACCTCGCGGTTAATGGGAAAATGGAGCTAAATTTCAATACGATTCTATTTTCTTCTCAGCAATAGCGATCTTTGCAGCCGATCAGCCCGCCAGAAAATCAGGATTGGAGAAAGCACTCGGCAAGATGGATGCGCTTATTCTCATCTTCGTGATTCGCGCCCCGGCCCAGGGCCGCCGCAGAAGCGCGAGAGCCGCATAAGCAGAAACACGACTGTGTCCGCTTCAACAACCTATGATTTAGAGATCGGTATGGCAATTTAAAATACTGCATCGAGGCTTAGCAAGAGCAGATATATCCTCCTGTGGGTAGTCCCATAGCTTTGGCCTTGATGACGCGGCGCATGATCTTTCCGCTCCTTGTCTTGGGCACGTCCTTGACGAAGTAAATCGCCTCAGGACTGGCTACCGGTCCCAGGACCGTCCTCACATGCTTGGTCAGTTCCTTCTTCAGCTCATCGCTCTCCTCGTTTCCTGTTCTGAGAGAGACGAAGGCCACGATTACCTCGCCTTTGACTTCGTCCGGTTTGCCGATGACCGCTGCCTCGCCAACCTTGGGGTGAGAGACTAAAGCTGACTCGACCTCGGCGTTGGAGAGCCTGTGTCCGGCTACCTTCAGCACATCATCGATCCTGCCCTGGATGGTGAAGTATCCATCCTTGTCCTTTGTGGCTTTGTCTCCAGCCAGGTATGTGCCGGGTCTGATCTCCCAGTAGGTGGACCAGTACTCCTTCTGGTACCTCTCCGTATCTTTGTAGAAGGCCCTGAGCATGGACGGCCAGGGGGTATTGCTGACGATGTTGCCTCCTGTGCCTGGTGCCACGGGGTTGGCATCCTCGTCCAGGATATCGATGTTGAACCCAGGCAGCGGGAAGGTCGCAGAACCGGGCTTCAGCGGCGTGATGGGCAGAGGTGACACCAGGAAGGTGCCAGTCTCAGTCTGCCACCAGGTGTCCATGATCTGGCATTTGTCGCCGCCGAAGTGCTTTCTGTACCACATCCAGGCCTCAGGATTGATGGGTTCGCCCACAGATCCGAGCAGCCTTATGCTGGAGATATCGTAATCCTTAGCCCATTTCTCGCCGGCCTTCATGAACATCCTGATGGCCGTCGGTGCGGTGTAGAATACGGAGACCTTGTTGTCCTGGATGATCTTGAACCACCGACCAAAGTCCGGAAAGTCGGGAGCGCCCTCATACATCATGCTTGTCGCACCTAAGACGAGTGGTCCATATACTATGTAGGAGTGGCCCGTGATCCATCCGATATCTGCTGTGCACCACCAGACATCATTGTCCTTGATGTCGAAGACCCAGTGCAAAGTCTGAGCCGGTCCAACGCAGTAGCCGCCATGTACATGCTCTATGCCCTTGGGCTTGCCGGTTGTGCCGGAGGTGTAAAGGATGAACAGCCTATCCTCAGAGTCCATCTTCTCACATTCGCATTCGTCGGACTTCCCGGCCACCAGATCGTGCCAGTAGACGTCTCTGCCCTGCTTCATGGGGACTTCAATGCCGGTCCTCTTTACCACTATTACGTTCTTCACCGAGGGAGTATTGGCTGTAGCTTCATCCACATTGGGTTTGAGGGGGATGGGCTTTCCGCGCCTGTATAAACCATCTGTGGTTATCACAGCTTTGGCCTCTGCATCCAGGATCCTGCTGTTTAGCCCACCCGAAGAAAATCCGGAGAACACAATGCAGTGAATGGCGCCGATCTTGGCGATGGCGAGCATTGCTATGGGTAGTTGAGGTATCATAGGCATGTACAACATGACTCTGTCTCCCTTCTGCACTCCCAGGCTCTTCAGGCCGTTGGCGAATTTGTTGACCTCTTTATAGAGATCTCCATAGGTGATCTTCTGGGTGGGCTGGTCTGTGGGCTCAGGGACGAATATGTAAGCTACCTTGTCTTTTTTCGCTCCCTTGGCGTGCCTGTCTACTGAGTTGTAGGCCACATTGCACTTGCCTCCCAGGAACCACTTGGCATAGGGCGGTTTCCATTCCAGGGTCGAAGACCACGGCTCAAACCAATCGGCATAGGTTTTGGCCATCTCGCCCCAGAACTGGATGTAGTTGGCAGAGCACCATAGGCGCATCTCCCTCTCTGTCTTGAATCCCTTCTCTTTCATCCACTTCATGACATTTGAGTTCTCTGCCAGTTCCCTGGGCGGCTCGAATACTCTTGTCTCCTCATATAGAACTGATGTTTTTGCCGTTGCTTTTTGCTCAGCCATTTTAATCCTCCTTCATGAAATGATGTTTCCAGATTCCCTTCTCCTGTCATTTATGCAGGTCTTTGTGGCTAATAGATTAAGGACTGGGCCCTACACACAGGGGAGGACTCAGGAACATCATCATGGTTGATAATTTTCATTATTAATAAGCTTAGTGGTATGCAGAACCTTATAAAAAATCAATATTAAAAATGCAGGAGAGTTCAATCTTAATCGAAGCCTACGTATTTTGGCTAGCCTTCTACGGTAATCGAATATCCATAAAAAATTTATTGAATTTTTTCTATATTTTGCATTAATATACTCAATGCGAAGAACCCAGTCGCGATTAAGCGGGGGGGGCTGCTCGTGCCGATATAAAGAATGGGTTTGATCCCATTACCTTAGCTCTAATGGAGGATCCGAGTGGAGGAATGCCCTCGACTACTATTCCCAGATAGTTGCCAGCCCTGGCCTTCATGGTACCTCTCCTGCCGCACTCGGTGACCACAGCATCCAGAACCCTGTCCAAATATCCCTGGTTCCTCCTGGCGGCTATCTCCAGCCAGAGCCGGGTCAGCTCTCTCGATCTATCCTTCTTGATGCGGTCAGGCATGTCATAAAGAAGGGCAGCCGCCGTGCCCGGCCGCCGGGAGAATCTGGTGATATTGATCTTATCCGGCTGCAGGGACTCCATGAGATCCATGGTCGCAATAAAATCCAGGTCCGTTTCACCCGGAAATCCTACAATAATATCTGTGATTATTGTGATCTCTGGATAAGCAGATCGAAAGGCATCCACAATTTCCATAAAATCCTTTGCCGAATATCTCCTGCCCATGCTCTTGAGAATTCTGTCCGATCCCGATTGGACCGGGATATGCAAAAATCGGTAGATTTTCGGGCTACAAAATGCTCTTATCAGCTCCTCCTGGATGCATAGAGCGCTATTGGGGTTCATCATGCCCACTCGCAACTTGAAATTTCCCGGTACCTGAACCAACCTCTCCAGCAAGTTCCGCCAGATTTGTTCCCTGGTCCGATCCGTATGCCGCCGTATCCTGGGCGGAGATCTGCACTTCCACCATCCCCCTGGCAGCCAGCCTTTCCACGTCCTTTATCACTTCATCGGGCTTGCGGCTGACCAGCCTGCCCCGGGCCTTTCGAACTATGCAGTAGCTGCAGCCTCCGTTGCATCCTTCAGCCACATTGACAATGCCGCAGAGATCCGGGGCAGGGGAACGGACGGCGGAAGTAACAGGTGAAGAGACCATGGAAGAAGGAGCTAATTGCCTGACGGCATGAGAGAGGGAAAGCGAATCCCCAAAGAGATCTGAGATCTTTGCGGCCGCAGATCCGTTTAGCGGTCCCAGCCGCTCACGGCAGTCTTATCTGGCTGATCGATTCAGGCAGCGCGGCAGGCAGGCATCCCGCTACCACCAGTCTCTCACCCTGTAACAATTGAAGCCTCTTTTGGATCTTTCGCTCCGTCCTTTCTGTTACTATGCAGGTATTCACTATTACAACATCCGCATCATTCAGTGGTGCTGGGATATGGCCCAACTTTTGCAGAGCCTCGGACGTATCCTGCGAGTTACCGAAGTTCGCGGTGCAGCCGTAAGTCTCAATATGGAATTTCATGCTAGAACTCGACTCTACTTATTGGCTTGCGGATCTTTGCTGCTTTTCACCATGCTTTTCCCATATTTGGCCTCCGCTATCTCTTCCTTTCTCACCTGATAGATTCCTACTATTACCCCCATGATCGCAGGGGCCAGGAAGAAGCCGCCTATACCTGCCACGAGGGCGCCTCCCAAAAAGGAGAGCAACACCAGCAAAGGATGCAAAGAGGATTTGGCTGAGACCAGATACGGCCTGATGAGCAGCTCTGAAGGTAGGAAGATGAGAGCTGAAGCCAGCACAAAGAAGGTTAATGCTTCCCCTAACCCCTCTGTGAAATACCTGTACGCGGTCACAGGGATGATAACCATCCAGGACGTGAGAACGGGGACCATACCGGCCACGAAGACTATGCTTGCCAGGGCAAAAGGCCTGGGCAATCCAAAGGCATAGAATATGAAAGCTGCGATTAAACTGCCCACGATTGAAGTATAGATTGTGCCTATGTAGATCCCGCTCAGGATCCGATCGATGCGATCTATGTACTTTCTATAGGCTTTCATCTCTTCATCCGGAAGCAGAGATATTATCGCCTCCACAAACCCTTTGCCATCCATCAGCACAAAGTAGCAGATAGGGATCGAGATGAGGAAGTTCATTAATCCCAAAAAAAACGTTCTTCCAATTTGAATGACTGGGATTGATGAGGCAAAGGGGGTGATTAAGCCCGCGGCATTCTCCAGGCCGGCGGTCAACAAATCCCTCATCCATGAAGGTAGATCTATTGCTGTCTGCTGCATCAGGATGCCCAGCCCTGATCTCATTGCCTCCTGACTGCGGGCCAGAATTGCGATCTGGTTGGCGAGTTCAAGAGTTCCCAGCCCCAGGATAAGAAATATAGGGACGATAATGCAGATGGCGGCTACCAGTGACCCCAGTCTTCGATGTGATCCGAATTTATCCCGGATGGGTCTGCCAACATAAGCGAAGACCGTGCCGAGGATGATGCCGTCCAGGAAAGGAAAGATGAAATAGACTATCATGAGCACTGCAGCCAGGGCTAGAATCAATATCCATTTGTGCTCCGAGCACCATCCACCCAGATCGGAATCTCTATATCGCACCAGAAGACTCCTGGCTTTTCTGATAGATATGAGTAACGCTTATTAAGTCTTTATTAAGTTTCGAATAGGTTTGGCTCCGGAAGACTGTATTACGTCCAAGTAAGCCCAAATGCAGGCAGAAAAAGAGCTTGCCAACGATAGTCAGCCAAAAAGTTGGGTCTGTGTTGGCGAAAAAAACCGCCTCGAAGCGCGGGAAAGCAAATTTAGCTGACTGCCAGTGCGATCATCTCTTCCAGTTTCTCCAGGGCCAAACTCGGATCCCTGTTTTGCTCCGCCACCCAGGCTATTAGCTTCTTTATGGGTTTACCACTATCGATAATATCTGCAGCTTTATCCATGCCTTCTTTGACGTTTGCCGAATGATCCGTGATGCAGAGCACTGGAGCGGCGTTCAAGCATACGATATCTCTCCTATGGCCCCTATCAACGCCTGAGAGGACCTGGAGAAGCCTTATCGCTTCCTCAAATCTATCGCCCTGGTGAAGGATGGAAGGCTCGTATGCCTTTGCCACACCCAGATCTTTCAGGGCGATGGAATACTCTCCGATAATTCCGTCTTCGGTCAACTCTGCCACATGAGTCAGGCCGAGGGTCGAGATCTCATCCATGCCCCTGGCATCGTCTTCGCTCCGGCCGTGGACAACGAAAGCTCTCTTGTAGCCTATCTCTCTCATGGCCTGGGCAATCGGCAGAACCATATCTCGGCTATAGACGCCCCGAACTCCATAGACAGGCAACGCCGGGTTGGCAAGAGATCCGGCGATGTTGAGGATGGTCCCAAATCTGATCTGAGATAGGATCCTGTAAAGGGCAGAAGGGTGCACTTTTCCGCTCATGCCGTTGAAGATGCCGATGCCGGCTTTTTCGATGCTTCTCTTAACCAGGCTGACATCGCATTCTACATCGACCCCGAGCGTCTCCAGAATGTCCACTGCGCCGCATTTGGAGGTTATGGCCCGGGCCCCATGCTTGGCCATGTTTATGCCGTCGGCGGCTGCCACAATCGAGGCGGCGGTGCTGATATTGAAGGTCTTGATGGTGTCCATGCCAGTGCCGCAGTTCTCCACCAGAGGGCCGTTTACATCAGGGTGAACCTGCACCGTGTCGATTTCGTAAATCGCTTCCCAGATGCCGGCAATCTCCTGGGCGGTAGCACCTTTGGCGGTTATTGCTGCCAGGAATGCACCCTGCTGCAAGTCCGGCTGCTCGTTTTTCAGGATCTGCTTGAACAAATCATTGGCTTCACTTCTGGTCAGGCTCTGGCCTTTTATCAGCGCGTCTACCTTGCTCCCGAAATACCTCAAACTCTCTTCCATTTTCCAGTCTCCCTAAACCCCGCGAACAACTGATTTCAGCCCGGATCTACTGGATGAATGACGGAATGCTTCCTCAATGCGGGAAAGTGTCGTCCTCTTGGTAATGATCCAATCCGCCTTTATCCTGCCTGTTGTCAAAAGCTCTACCGCCTCTCTGTTCTGGCGGCTGCTGCAGCCGTAAGCTCCTACTATCATCTGCTCGTGGTAATGCATTGATCGAAGATCGATCTTCTCTTCGTAGTTTCCCGGATGTGGTCCCGAGAAGATGCAGATTCTTCCGCCGGGAGCCAGCAGCCTCATTTGGCTGCCGTCTACCTTGACCTCGGGGGTGGCAGTCAGGATGACATCGACTCCCGCTCCGCCGGTTTCTCTTCTGATTACGCTTTCCAGACGGTCCGATTGATCCATCGACAGGTCGATCACTCTGGCACGAGTGTGCTTTTCGATCGCTCGAATGCGGCCTGGCAATTTTTCTGCCACCATGACCAATGCAGCACCCTGCAGTTCTGCCAGGAGAGCATGAAGAGCACCGATGGGACCGGCGCCGTAGATCAGGACGGCATCTCCTTTCGAGACCCTTGTCAATTCCTGGCCGTTTATGCAGCAGGCCAGGGGCTCGGCCAATGAGGCGAGCGCCGGATCGATATTGAAGGGCAGCAAATTCGTGCCCCTGATCAGGCTTTGCGCCGGGATCGCCATGTATTCGGCGAAGCCTCCGTCGCAGTTGAATCCCATAATCTTCATACTCCTGCAGCGGTTGTCTGCTCCTCGCAAGCAGGGGCCGCAGCTTCCACAGGCGATTCCCGGCCAGACCTGGCATAGATCTCCTTCTTTGAGACCGCAGTCTTGATCTATCTCGACTATCCTGCCCGCAATCTCGTGCCCGAGGACACGGGGGTAAGCGAGATCCTTGTGGCCCTGTTGCAGCATTTTGACGTCCGTTCCGCAGACCGCGCAGGCTTCGATCTTGATCAGGGCTCCGCCCGGAGGACACTCTGGCCTCGGCAGATCCTCCAGCTGCAGGATGCCCGGGCTCTTCAGAACAGCGGCTTTCATGACTACTCTTTCGCGATTATTTCTTGGGCAGCTCTACCGTCATCAGCACACGGTCTGTCTCCTCGACGAGCTGCTTTTGTGTCACCCCGTAAAGGCCCGCCAGAAGGCTGGCGCCGCCCATGCCCACGCCCTCTTTGACATAGCCCTGGGCATAGATCTGGACGCCCGGGATCTTGGAGTTCTCCAGACCCGGATCTGCATAGAAGTAGGGCCTGCCTGTCGACTCAACAATCTCCCGGAAGCTGGCAGTCTTGTCGTCTATGATATATTTCGTAGTGGCAATGGAGATGTCCCCTTCCACTCCCAGGGCCTTGCCAAGAGCGAGAACAGCTGCCATCTGGGTTCCTCCTGCCAGGACGACCTTGCAGCCCTTCAAGCCGCTCATCAGGCCGAGGGCAGCAGGCATCATGGGGTCGCCAAGCTCCTTGACAGCAGTAACTGGGTCGTTCTTGAGGCTGCCCGAGGAAATGCCTGCACGCGCCATTGCTTCTTTCACCACCTGCTCTTTCAGCTCACAAGGGTTACAGGCAAAGCTGCTGCTCACATTTCCGTTATAGCCCAGAGACCGCAGCACTGCTAAAGCGGTCGTCGTGCCTCCGGCTATGGACTCACCGATGAAGACGCAGTCAGAGAGCCTGGCGAGCTTCCTTCCAAGGCCTTCGGCTCTTTCATACAAACCTTGGGGATCGTCGACCGCGCTCTGTTTTCGGATATCGTTTCCGGCCTGGCCGCCCAGCTCGACATAAGGAATGGCCGGTTTTTTGCGCAGGCCCGAGGCCACAAAGAGAGAGGGAATGCCGGTCAGGTTCAGGGCTGCCTTGGTGACTATAGCCGGGGTCGGCGACCCGCCGGGAGCCTCGGGCAATTCCGGCATGGTGATGATCTTGTTGCTCTCCACCAGCTCAGCATCTGCGCCCGGGGTGTAGTCGGTCAGTGCAGGCGATGTTCCTGCGGCGGAAAGGCCGGGTATCTTGCCGGTGTCCGAGTTGGAGATGATGCAGAGGAACAAAGGCCGCTGGGGGCGCGGCCCGAAATCGGGGTAGATCCATTCTGGCATGATCTGTTGCCAGGAAGGTTCCTGTATATTAAATCAACGCAACATTATTTAATTCAAGTGCATTTGTGTGTTGGGAAAGTGGCATTGAGCGGACTTGGAAAGGAGGCTCCTTCACAGAGTTCCACTTCAAGAATATACGCTCCCCGCCACTGGTTCGGCATGGCTTTGAGGCACTGCCCGAAGCAGCCGAGGGTATGCCCGAGCTGGACCCGGAGGCCGCCCACTGGCACACCATTCGAGGCTCCAGACAGCCACGAGTGCCGAAGCGCAGGTGTGGGCGGGTACGGTGACCGTTCTTGTCATCGCAACTATCGGATAAATCCCAAAATCCAAAAATTTATTATACATATCAATCCAGACACCAAAAGCCTTTTATTTAAAAATATCGTTCAAAGAGGATCTCAGAATAAGTTTAATCGGAGAATTTTAAATGCAAAATAAAAAAGATAAAGGAAGAAATGCTGATGCGAAGAAAGCAGCAATGGATCGAGTGAAGAATGCGACGTCTGGAAGTGCAGATGCAAAGAAGGCAGTAACAAGCGTGGGGAAGAAGGGGGCGCAGACAACAACAACTGCTGGAAAGAAAGGGTGGAAAAAGTAGAGAATAGCATGGCTCATCAATGAATTAGGCAGTCCCAAGACGATTTCGGCAGGGATTAAAAAGGCGGTCTTGTAGCCGAGTACTGTTCGACCGCTAACAATTGACTCTATGAGGCTTCTTGCGAAAGTTGCCTATAGCTGTCGATTCTTGAGATTTATTTCACTGTCACAACTACGACCGTCCTCTTCTCCTAATGAGAGAGGCTGTCATCGGTAAGGCTCCATACGATATTAGCAGCACATATTGACATCACATTACTCAAAAGGTCCTTCTTCCAGCCACACCTTTGACTTGATCCCAATGCTCCGGCGGGACATCCGGCGCTCTCGCTCTCGCTCTCCCACACGCGAGCGGCCACACACCCGCATGCCCGTGCGCGCGGGAGCCCAGGTGAGCGGACGTATTTTCCATGCCTGCGGCTGAAAATCACCAAGGCAGATCATAATCCTGCGTGGGTACTTATGGACGTGTGGAGTGTGGATTGCAAAAGACTTTTATCGCTAGCGCCCCATCTTTTATGAGAAGGATCCCAAGATGAAAGCTGCATTTGCAGTAATCCTAATGATAATATACCTGATGGCCTCAGGCTGCTCTGCTCAAAGCGCGGGCTATGCTTCCAGCATGAGCGGAGGTTTCGATAGTAACCGGGCTAGCTATGAAGTCCTGAATCCTCAACCTGCTATGCAGGGTGCCACAAATGATCTCTGGACATGGGGCGGCGCGCCCAAAGGAAGCATAGTTGTCAATGGAAATCTGGTGCCAGATCCTTATTACGTCTGGAAGTCGCTCAACTACACCGTAGGCTGGCTTGGAGAGGTTTACGTCGATCCCAATACCGGGTATCCTGTCTACGCTTATATCAATCCTTACACTGGGATGCAGGTCAACTTTTATATGGATCCCAAAACGGGAAAGCCCGCCTACCTCAATACATATCCCTACTATCGATCCCCGTATTTTGGCAACGTACCCTACTACTCATGGGATTATCTGCCGGTTGATTACAGGTAGCCTTTTTTTGCAGATAATATTTCTCGGTTTTGATTAACAATGAGCATGCTAACTTCATCAGTCGTAATTAAAAAGATCAACTTTGCGCTGTGCAACTTCATTTTCATCCCCTAATTCACATCGCTAAAGCTAATTGTGCGAAAAACGTGCCTATTTCCCACTGCTGCATCCGGCTACAGTATCGCACAGGTTGGCAACGGACATGGATTTTCATACAGCTTAGCCGCGCTCCGCATAGATGTCGAAATGATCTGTAACTCGGTTTCGTGAAGACGTCCTAAATCTATCTAAGAACGTTCCAATTGAAATAACGATGCGTTATTATCGTGATCATTCTGCCCCCGCCCGCTTCGGAAGAATTATATGAAAAGATGAATACGTCTTTCTTCGGGAAAGAGAAATGCAGGCTGAATCTGAGGTTATTGAGGTTCTGTTGAGAACCAGGGATGCCCTGTCTGTAAGGTTTGCCAGGCCAAAGGATTTTGAATACTTGCCAGGCCAGTTTATGTTCATAACCGCTGAGCGGCAAAGACGGGCAGAAGACAAAGCACCTCTCAATCTCCAGCAGCCCGACAGAGGATTTTCTCGAAGTCACAAAGAGGCTGACCGGCCACGAATTTTCCAATGCTCTGGAAGCAGCAAAGGCCGGGGATAGAGTCACTATCCGAGGACCTTACGGAGACTTTACATTTGATGGAGAGCACGACCGGGTCTGCATGCTATCAGGAGGCATCGGCATAACTCCTCTGCGCAGCATGATCCGTTACTCGACGGATAAACGGCTGAGTGCAAACATAGTGCTGCTCTACTCCAACAGCTACGAAAGCGACATAGTCTTCAAGGATGATCTGGAGAGCATGGCGAAGCAGAATCCTAATCTCAAGGTCGTGAATACAATAACCAGGCCAAGTCCAGCCTGGAAAGGACTTAAGGGAAGAATAGACCGGGATATGGTAGTCCGAGAGGTGCCAGATTATGCCAACAGCGTCTTCTTCACCAGCGGCCCGAGGGAGATGGTGGATTCGATAAGGTCCTTACTTAAAGACTTGGGGATACCTGAGAACCAGATCAAACAGGAGTACTTCCCCGGGATATGATTGAGGCTGAGCTAAAACACTAGCAGGGCTGAGTTAAGCTTAAGTTCTCAAAATCCTTGCGGAATATCATGGCCTTGGACATCATGACCCTCGTAGCCCTGAATATAACAGTGCAGATTATACTGGCGCTGGCACTGTCAGGATCCATATATCTGGCAAAGAAAAGGAGCTTAAAGAGGCACTGTGCAGTCATGAGGATCATAGTTCCTGTGCAGATCCTGGCAATCGTTGGCATAATGCTGCCTGCCATGAGCGTTCTTGTGGATCTGCCGGCAGGCAGTGCCATATTGGGATCGGAGATCTTTATCCACCATGCATTGGGCCTGGGGGTAGTTGTTTTCTGGATTTACATAAATCTGGTCTTCCTGAGATATGTAAAACCCTATTTGAAGATAAAGCCGACGATGCGGGTTGCAGCGGCTTTCTGGATACTATCGCTCGTCCTTGGTGTGCACATATACTCGCAACTTTACATAACAAATTCCGGAGGATCGATTTTCCTTGATCCACAAGAAAACGCAACTGAAGCTATAGAAAATATATCTCAGCAGAATATGTCAGAGAGGGATAGTCTGCAGGTTTTGCAGCAGCAAACCATATCTGTAGAGATCAAGAACTTCAGATTCGATCCAGATGCAATTACCGTCCCCGCTGGAACTACCGTCATCTGGACCAATCAAGATTCAACTCCTCACACAGTTACCAGCACAAGCGGCCTATTCGATTCTGGCGTCATGGATCAGGGCGAGAACTTCAGCTACATCTTCCAGGATCCAGGAACCTATGACTACTACTGTATGATTCACCCCTATATGAAGGCCAAAGTTATCGTGACACCTTCTGGAGGATCTAGACCTGCCGGGGCTGGAGTGAGTCAGTCAGAAGATGGCCAAATAGAAGCGAACCGGACAGAAGAGAGCAGAGCAGCAGTCAATCACGCACAGTCAGTATTGGTAGAGATCAAGAAACATGCCTATAATCCAGATTCAATCACAGTGCCTGTCGGAACTCATGTTGTCTGGAGGAATTTCGACTCCGTGTCCTCATACGGTGACCGGTGTAAACGGCCTGTTCGATTCTGGCGTAATGGATCAGGGCGAAAACTTCAGCTACGCCTTCCAGGATCCAGGAACTTACGACTACTACTGTATGATTCATCCCAATATGGAGGCCAAAGTTATCGTGGTACCTTCCGATGGGCATCAACTTGATATGGCAGAGATGAGCCAGGTCGAAGCGAACCCGCAGCCAATATCATTGGCCGAACCTGGTAGTGATATATCTATTGTGCCGATATCTACAACTACTCCCCAGCCGTTTACAAGAGTAACAGTAGACCTCTTAGCCAAGAATATGAATTTTGATAAAGACAAAATCACAGTTATCGCCGGTTCGAAAGTCTTCATCAACTTCGTTAACCTGGACGTCGGCATGCCTCACAACTTCGCTGTATATACGGGTCCAGATGCTACAAGTACCATCTTCCAAGGACGGATAGTGATCGGCCCTGCGAAGATCACCTATGCATTCGATGCGCCGGTTGATTTAGGCACATATTTCTTCAGATGCGATGTTCACCCCAAGGTCATGACAGGCCAGTTTTATGTCGTATCTTCGGATCTTCTCGAGTCTTCAGAGGTAAGTGTTGCTCGCCCCAGGGAGAACGACATGACCGGTTTGGGCGCAGCTGCTACTATGCCAAATGGAAATACCCAAAACCAGTCTGCTGCCGCGCCTCAAAGCGTTACCGTAGATCTGGTTGCAGAAAATATAGCATTTGATAAGAGCATCATAACAGTGCCAGCAGGAGCGAAAGTTATTGTGAACTTCAATAACCGGGACAGCGGTGTCCCTCATAACTTTGCCGTATATGAGACGGAGGATGCAGAGAAGATTATCTTCAGAGGGCAGATAGTGACCGGTCTTGCGAAGACAGAGTACACGTTTGATGCGCCAGCTGTACCCGGGACCTATTTCTTCAGGTGCGACATACATCCGACGCAGATGACGGGCCAGCTCATAGTGGAATGAATAGTTCTGGGACAATTTGCAGCCTCGGTCATCTCCAGGTCGTCCCATCACGAAGAGAGAAGAACTTCATTTCAAAACAGACAAAAACGGAGCTGGGGACATCACTTCTTGCCCATCAGCCCTCTCGTCCAGCGCTGGGCTGCCTCTCCGCCCCTGGTGCAGAAGAAATTGCTTAACAGACCCATATCCGCACTAACTGGGCAGCTCGGGCATATGCAATCCACTTCCTGGGAGATGCAGACGAAGCTAGTGCCGTGGATGCAGAAGAGGCGTTCCCGAGCATTTTTGGCGCAGTCTATGTAGGTCGGACAATCGGGACAGATGCACATGCCCGTCTTCTCCTTGACCATCTTCATCCTCTCTGCGGCGGACACTCTTGCTCATCATCATAATAGCATTTTCGAACGTATCCATTCAAATCCCCATAAATTAGTATGCTTCAACATACTTAAAACCTAGTATAAATCTCTAATATTTTATATTAAACATACCCAAACAGCAGTCACTCCACTATAGACGGAGAACGATCGAGATGATTGACATCATCGATTTACATGCGAAGATGCCGGCAAATCCCGCGAGGAATGGCTTTCGGTTTAGTGAAAAGTCGCGAAATGGGATCTCTGGCCGATGCATTAATCACTGCATAAATGTGAGGGGTCCTTAAAGGGAAGGCTATCTCATGAGTGAACGCTCCTCCGTCCAGAATCCCATGCTGAGCTAGGCCGAGCAGATCGGCTGGCAGAGCGTCAATCCACCCGAAGCTACGACTGCGAGGCGATGAGACCGGCCTCTACTTCACAGGCTTCTTGACACTTCAGCTCCAGAAGCTCAATCCCGGCGTGGTAGACCCATCCCGAGCCTTCGAAGATCATGCGCAAGCTCAACTGCTCCGGCCCAGCATCGAAGGCAACCGGGATGGGCTCTCCTGGCTGCGTGGCGAGCAGGATAACAAACGAAAGGGCGTCGATATCGATTTCGGAACATCCTACTCCAAATGCCGAGCAGAGTAGCTGAATTATGGCTACCGTTAAAGAAGATCAAGTATGATCAAATCCGGTGACCAGTTTATCACAGGCCGCTCCGGCGGCGTTGTCGGGGCAATAGTTCCCTGGCGCGGGGCATTTGCAGGTGTAGCCCCGGCACATATCTTCCACGCTGCAGGCACGCGCGATCTGCGTGTGGGGAATCTCACCTGCAAGTGGCTTACATTCCGAACGACGCCGATCTGGCCTTCTTTCCCATATTGGGGGCCTGCCAGCCCACGGAGCTCGGCAAGCCACGCCTGGGCGACGTCGAACTGAAAAATGCCAGGCACAGCATGTGTTGCAGAATCTCCGATACATCCTGGTCCATCGCCTATATCGTCCTGCCGCCGGGCAACCTTCCCGGCCCAGGAGACAGCGGCTCCCCGCTGGTGCAGGACGGAAAAGTGGTCGGCCTGCTTCTTTCGCTCAATATGCATACCTGCAAGGGGATTGCCATATCGGCAGAAGTGATCAAGAGAGAAATGCAGGCGTAATTCCTGCCCTGTACATCCAGTCCCAATCCGTCCTCTCCTTGTCCTATAATTTTATTAACGATTACTACCATAATTATTCATCATGTCCCTGAAAGAAGACATTCTCAAGGTCACGGGTGGCGAGCATGTTGCGGCTGTGGCCACAGCGCAGGATAGCAAGCCTGCGGTGAGATTTATGGCCGTGACGGGTCTGGGCGATCTGAGCCTTGTAGGAGCCACAATGAAAAGCACTCGCAAGGTCGAGCAAATCAAAAAGAATCCCGAAGTTGCTCTTTCTATCTGGTCCGGCAAGAACTATGTCGATCCCTATGTTACGATTCTGGGTGTGGCCAGGGTTCATGACGACCTGGAGACGAAAAAGAAATTCTGGGATCCGAAGCTTGAGCAGTATTTTAAAACGCCTGATAACCCTGAATATGTGGTTATTAAGTTCACTCCCCGGAGGATCGAGTACTATCATGATATGACCATGGATGTCCTGGAAATTTGATTTATATAAGGTGAAGAGTTCCTTTCTCTGATGAGCTCTTGTAGCGACTTACGTCCAGAGTCCTGGATAGATGATATCGAGCCATTGTACCAGGGAGCAGATCCTGCGCATGACTTCTCCCACATCCTGAGGGTTTTCAAGAACGCGCAAATCATCGGCCTGAAGGAAGGTGCGGATATGCAGGTGCTTCTCTGGGCGGCCCTGCTTCATGATATGGGTTCAGCTTCAAAGCTCTCCCAGGGTTCAGAGGAGTCGGAGTCTCGACGACGGAAAATGATAGACGATTTCCTGAAAAAGGTCGCGCTCCCTGCGGAAGAGAGAATGAAGGTGCTCTATGCCGTAGAGGTACACCGCTTCTCCAAAGGCATTACACCCGTCACATTGGAGGCCAGAGTCCTACAGGATGCAGACCGGCTGGACGCCCTGGGAGCAATCGGGATAGCCAGAGTCTTCATGACGGGAGGTACGCTCAAGCGAGCGCTATACAACCCTCGGGATCCCTTCTGCAAAACCCGGGAACCGGATGATAAAGAATGGAACCTGGATCATTTCTACAAAAAACTTCTCAAGCTCGAATCAGGTATGCACACAAAGACCGCCAGGGAGCTTGCCGGCAGGAGGTCTGAGGTGCTGAAGAGATATCTACTGGACCTGGAAGAAGAGATAGGGATGGGGTTGAAGATCGGGGAGAAAGAGGGCTTGATGAAGAAATAAGATGGGAATATGAGGCGGAAAGGTTAAGACAGAAAGCACATTACGGGTATAAACGGAACAGTCAAGGTGAATCTTTGATGGAGTATGTTCTTCATCCCAGGTCTGAGATCGATGCCAGGATAAGGAAGCTTCAAAGCCTTATGGGGGATTTGACTGGTGTAATGCTCTTTGAATCCATTAACCTGGGCTATTTCTCGGGTACTTCTCAGGAAGGGCTGATTTACATCCCCAGAAACGCCCCGCCAGTGCTCATGATACGCAAGAGTCTGGAAAGGGCCAGGGAGGAATCTCCTCTCGAAGTCCGGGCACATAAGAGCCTCAAGTTCCTCAAAGCAGACCTTGATCTGCCAGGCCGCGCCCGCATTGGCCTGGAGCTGGATGTGCTTCCCTACAATAATTATGCCCGGCTGGAGAAAGCCCTGGGAAAGGACGTCAGGTTCGTTGACATCTCCGAAATGACCAAGCACATTCGTTCTGTTAAGTCTGATTTCGAGATCCAATTGGTCAGGCAGGCGGCCAGGGTTCTGGACGCCGGAATCTCCGCTGTTCCGGATCACCTCCGGGAAGGCATGCGTGAGATTGATCTGGCGGTCAATGTGGAGAGCACCATGAGGGTCATGGGCCATCCGGGCAGAGTGGCTTTTCATAGATTCAACCAGGCACTTCCCATGGGCCACCTCATGGCCGGAGAGAATGCTGCGCTCCCCAGTTTCGTCTCATCCCCTACGGGCGGAAAGGGCGTATCCATGTTTTTTCCCCAGGGACCGGGATTTCGAAAGATCAAGAGAAACGAGCCGGTGCTGGTGGACTTTGCCGGGTCTTACAACGGCTACATTGCCGATGAGACCCGGATTTTCTGCCTGGGGCATCTCTCAAAAAAGCTGGAAGAGGCTCATATTGCGGCATTGCAGATCGAAGAGACGATTGCCAAAGAGCTGTGCTCCGGAAAGACAGGCCGGGAGATCTTTGAGACTTGCGAAGAGGAAGGCACGAGGCTCGGCTATCAGGAATTCCTGGGTGGCCCACCCGGCGGCAAAGCCGGTTTCGTGGGTCACGGTGTGGGATTGGAGATAGATGAGTATCCCGTCCTGGGTCCCGTGGACCATCCCATAACAGAGAACATGACCGTAGCCGTGGAGCCGAAGATGATTTATCCCGGCGTGGGAGTGGTGGGAATTGAAGATACCTTCTTGACTGGCAGAAGCGGGGCGGAAAGGCTGACCAAGCTGCCGCAAGAGATCTGGCGGGTGTGATGCTGATGAGATCTCATGAAGGCTTAAAATAGCTTCAAAAGAACCTCTTACAATTGACCGAATCATAAATATTTCGATCTGAATAAATAATCGGTCAAGCTCAATTTTTACTCTAAGTCAATATCATTGTGAGGGTGTTTGAAACATATGGCTCAAAGCGAAAGGCACGTTAGGCGGATAATACTGATGAAATCAATAGCATTAAATTCAAAAGTTCCTCCTCCATTCACTCATGCCAAATGTCAAGAAATCTATTTATAAGTTTAAAATGCAAACAACTAATCTAATTGAAAATAGCATCGGATTTTGGATGCAATACTGGAAAAATGATTGATATCACGGAAGATTGATCATATGATCACTACCAGGCCTTTTAAAGAAATAGATAACGCCGTTCTTCTGGAGATAGAGAAGCGATGCCCGCAAGGCGATGAGAAGCGCGCTTTGGGAATTGATAAGAAAGACATCATAGCTCGATATAGAATGTATGATAATTGGAAAGTCCTGGTAGCGGAATATGAAGGAGAAGTCGCGGGCTGGACTGGCTGGACGGTAAAGTACGATCCCATTCGCAAGAGCAAATATGCATATCTAGCAGAGGTTGTGGTGCGCCCCGAGTCTAGCGGGAAAGGCGTTGCGACAAAGCTGGTAAGCGAAGCCGAAAGGGATGCCAAAGAGCGCGGAGCAGATCACATCTACTGCTATATTTATGAGCCGAATCAGGCCTCAAAATCGCTGTTCACGAGGCTCAACTATTCGGAAATGGCATCGGTCAACCAATCTGCCGTTGCGGTTTACAAAAAAGCCAGTATATCGCAAAAGATTTCTATAAAACATCCTGAGATAGGGGATATTCAAGATATCGTGAACCTGATCAATGATTTCAACAAGAATCGCGCTCATTTTGTGCCCTTTACGGGAGAGAGCTTTGAAAAGTACGTAAATATGATTCCTGCCTATGGTATGGAAAACTTCTGGGTGGCAAAAGATGGAGAAGAAGTTGTTGCTTGCGCGGGATTGTGGGATTTCTCGCAGCTGGCGGATCTGTACTATGCAAAAGAGCCCATGAGCTCAAAAGCCATGGGAATCATATTCCGAGTTCTTGGTCACCTGACTAAATTGCCGACCATTCATCCTGAAGGCGAGCATTTTAATCTCCGTCTGCTGGCCAATTTTGCTTTTCATCCCAAGAACGCTGAAGCTATGCACGAGCTCATCAAGTTTCTTAATAATAGGTTGCTGGAGTCAGGGATCGATTGCCTACTGATAGTTGTTGACTCTGTGGATCCTGCATTTGAGATTGTAAAGAGGCATCAGCCCGAGACCGAAATATGGCGGGTTTATGCCAAGTCCCTTGACGGCGATCTGGCAGATTTCAGCCCGTTCTATGTGGATGTTAGAGACCTCATCCCCTAGAAAAATTCCTCCGCCGCAATGAATCAATTCTTAATTTTTCTTCAAATCGGTCAGGCGTGGATACATTGATCGATAATTCAGATTCAGGTGGCTGCTTGTTCAATTAAGATCGGTAACAAGAAAAATTTGCAGCAATTCTTGAAGGAATCCAGAATTCATTTTCCAATGAAGAAATAGGCCATTTGCCATCGGTACATGTTGTCTACCTTTCGTCGCACTATTCATCCCGAACGATTTAGATTTAGCTTTAAAGGGATGGAGTATGGGACCTTATCATCAGGTTTACCTCCATGAGAAACTGCGTCATATCCCGAACAGACATCTACTCAGAAAAAGGAATGTTTGGTGGGCATGGCATATGGGCCAACGCAACGAGCTACGGATCGATCCCTATATCCCTACTGCTATCACCTTAAGGCTGAAAGGCCCATTGTCTCATTCTGGGACGTGTTAAGGGAAGCATTAGCGAACATGTTAATAGGAACATAGGTTTCATCAAGAGTGGCTACAAGTCCTATCTTTGCCGCTTTCTTGGGGACACTGCTGTAACCTGCCTTCTCGTCAGCTTTTAAGAAATCATTGATGCTTGAGGTGTACAAACTCGATCCTAATATGCCGCCTCTTTCATTGGCAAAAGCAGCATTCTGGAATACAACAGGATTAATGTTCCTGAGATCTATTGCTAGCGGATTGCCCCAAACGTAATTGGGGTCCATTGGATTTATTACGGGTGGGGTGGAAGGTTGAGCGACTGCTTCACGATAGTTGTCTATTGCAGATGATGGTGTTGTTTGTGCAACCATCGGTGCTATCAAAGCTATCAAAATGGCTCCGATTAGTATATTAAGATTTCTTTTCATGTAACGCCTCCAGGATATGCATTTAGTTCCACTTTTTTTTGGTTCTGGACAAAATATGGCCGTGGCCTAACCCTTATGCGGCTCTCCCGAACCAAAATACCATTTTTCTATTACGGCAGATGACGATTTAAACAATAATGATTATAAACTTTGTGGTTCTCATATCCTGACGTACTTAGTTCTAGTTCTAATTCCGCCACAGGTGGGCTGTTCCCAGGCGAGATCGTTTAATGTTTCAGAATATGCGAGGCCTTCGCTAAAATGCATTCGGCTATGAACCTGTGAGACCGATCTTGAGCAGTGATGGTATATGTTGATCGGAATAAAATAGCAGAGCGATCTGCAAACCTCTCGCGACAATGCACCGTCTGGAAATGACGTTACAGGCTGGTCCGGGCGGGTATCTTGGTCCAGGGGAGCATATTGTTCTGCCATGCATAACTCCGATGCAAACATTCTCATATTTTAAAGAAAGAAGGAATCAGAGAATACCTTGCCGGAAAATATACTCCTCGTCCGATGGCGATCCAGATCGGGACTAAAGTCAGAAGAACTTGACTTTACTGGCCAGATTCCTGGCAAATCCGTAAGCCTCATCCCAGCTTATGAGCTGACAAAAGATATGCAATAAAGAAGGCTTGGGATAAGCGTCGATTACTGCCGATGGCCGATGTAAAAGCCGTTTCAGCCGAGGGATTCTCATTGATCTGCAATTATTCTTTTGGGTTAACACTTGGGGTAAAGCTAATCTTGGATCTTTACTGGGATGACCATCCTCGGGCATTCAGAGATAGGACATTCAGGACATTTCTTTTTCTTGCAGCACCTCAAATACAGCTTGATGAGCGCCGTTTCCACTCTGGATAGCTTTTCTCTTGAGAATTCTTTCAGATCCAATCCCTGCCACTCCGCCATCTCCAGCGCCTTGTCAGAGATATCCGGATTGATATCCCAAACACCCCTCATCTCCCTCAAGAATATCTGCGACGTCACCGGCCCGATGCCTTTGAACTCCTGCAGACGGTTCTGCAAATCCTCGGCATCATTTGATCGATTGTAAAGCTCCTCCAGGGACCCGTATCTGTCCCCCAAGGCCGACATTATATTGATCAGCTTGGTGGCGGTGGAGAAGTCGTAGCGCGCATAGCCGCCGGAATCCAGGATTCTGACCAGCCCGTCCCAACCTGCGGACAGAATCTTCTCAGGGGTATCGATCCCCGCCTCCTGAAAAGTCTTGAATGTCCTGGCGGCGATCTTCTCGCTAATCCTTGCACCGAAGAGGATCGATGCCAAGAACCACTGGAACCGGCCTCTGGGTTTGGTGAGGTCTATGTTCAGGTCTTCTGAGTAGAGTGGATACGTGGAGATCAGGCATTCTACTGTGTCCATATCATCATTATAGATTGCCTGTCAATCTGCTTAAGGGTGATGTTCCACCTCAGGTGACCCTGAGATCGACTGAAATAAGTGTCGATCCATCTCAAAAAATTTTTCGCATGACTAGAGATAGGTACCTTGGATGGCGTTATGGCGCAGTATGGCAAGATTGTCACGGCCTCTGGAGTGGCATACCAACGAGGGTCTTGAAGTCGTGTCTGTGGACGGCCAGCGCGCAAATATCGGGATCCGATGATAATACTCTCAAGGTCTGAGATCTCGGGACCGGCCGGATAATGGCCGAATTCTCAGCCGATAGGTCGATTACGCCGTCGCCCCTTTCAAGAGATAATGGACTATAGTAGCAGGCGACATCTCAGGCGAGTTCATTATCTGACCTGGAAAATCCCGATGCATAATGGGAGGAAATCGATTCTTTGGTCCCGACCGCTCACGCCTGAAAAAAGGAACATTTTATATGGCTTAGAGACCACTTGACTTCGAAGCATTATGGTCCTCGACAACTTAGGCGGATCGCTGCGCAATGCTCTGAAAAAGATAGCGTCGGCGAATAAGATCGACAAAGCCCTGGTGGATGACGCCGTGCGGGAGATTCAGCGTGCACTCCTGCAAGCGGATGTGAATGTGAAGCTGGTAATGCAGCTCTCCAATACCATCAAAGAACGAGCTCTCAATGAAAAGCCTGCAGCGGGCATGAACCCGCGCGAGCACGTCATCAACATCGTCTATCAGGAGCTGATCAACCTGGTAGGCCGCGGTGCCGATGTACCCCTCAAAAAGCAGAACATCATGCTCGTTGGTCTGCAGGGCTCCGGAAAGACCACGACAGCCGCAAAGCTGGCCACCTACTTCCAGAGAAAGGGCCTACGCACCGCCGTCATCTGCGCCGACACCTTTCGCGCCGGAGCCTTTGATCAGCTCAAGGCCCTGTGCGAGAAGCAGGGCATCTTCTTCTATGGCGAAAGGGGCAACACGGACGCCGCTGCCGTGGCCAGGAACGGCCTTGAGGCCACCAAGAAGTACGATGTAAGGATCGTCGATACCGCAGGACGCCATGCCCTGGAGGGCGATCTGATCCAGGAGATGAAGGACATCCATAGCGTGGTCAATGCAGAACAAAAGTTGCTGGTGATGGATGCGGCTCTGGGCCAGCAGGCAAGCGAACAGGCCAAGGCGTTCAACGAGGCCGTCTCCATCACAGGCGTCATCATCACCAAGCTGGACGGCACCGCCAAGGGCGGCGGAGCTCTCTCGGCAGTGGCCGAGACCAAAACATCCGTGGCCTTCATCGGCGTGGGTGAGACGCCAGCCGACTTAGAGAAGTTTGAGGCGGACCGTTTCATCTCCCGCATGCTGGGCATGGGCGACATCAAAACTCTTATCGAGAGGGCCCAGGAGGTTCAGACGGACCAGAACGTCGACGTTGAATCCCTCATGCGGGGCAAGTTCACCCTCCGGGACATGTACCAGCAGATGGAGGCCATGAACAAGCTCGGTCCCCTGAAGCAGATCATGCAGATGCTGCCCATGGGAGGCATGGGGTTTGAGCTGTCTGACAAAGAATACCAGATGACCAAAGACCGCCTGGATAAGTACCGGGTGGTTATGGACTCCATGACCGCCGCAGAGCTGGAGGATCCGAAAGTCATAACCGCCTCGCGCATCAAGCGCATATCCCGGGGCAGCGGTGCGTCCCCAGATCTCGTTCGTGAGCTCCTCAAATCCCATCAGGCCATGCAAAAAGCAATCAAAGGCATGAGGGGCGGCGTGGGCAAGATGAATATGAAACGCATCATGAAGAAGTTCAGCCCGGGAACCAAGACTTGAATCATTTCCCAATTTTCATCAGGCTGCTTCAGATCTCCACTTGCCTTCCGCCAATCCGTTGAGTCTCTCTCCATTTGGCAGAGTCTCGATGAAATCCCCCATTACCGTGTTGCCCTCGCTGGCCAGATCGAATTTGTAGAACTCGCCACCGCTGGTAGTTACGTTGAGAAATAGCGTATTTCCCTGAAGTGTTCCCACTGCATCTGCAGTCTCAGTTCCATTAAACCCCGTCATGCTTCCCTCGCCGGATATGTTTCCCTGGATCATCGATAGAATGAGATAAATGCTACGTTTATCTCTCAAATTCAGGCTTAACCGGCTCAATGACGCCGTCTTCACATCCGGGATGGCGATCGAGCTCATGGGAACATTATCTCGCTCGAACTCTTCATAGCCGCCCATGTCGATGTTCATGGCCGAGTCGCCCAGGAAATTGTAGGAAGCTCCGCCTCCCGATGAACAGGCGCATGTAGCCGCGGCAGGAGATGCGGCAGCCGTTATTACAATCAATATCGCGATTAGGCCTTTCATTTTTGATCTTCCTTGACATTTCCTAGAAACGAACCAGTGGTCGCACTGGGGCTCTGGCTTCTGCCCAACACAGTAGGTTGATTCTGCTGGGATGAGAGGGATATACTTCCAGTCACCGTGCCTGATTCGCGACTCGAACTGCTGGCAAGAGAGTCATATTCGCCGGCAAGAGCGGTTCCAGATGCCGAGAGCTCCAGCCTGAATACCTCTGGTTTTTCAATGGAGGAGACGAAAATGGTTGACCTATCCCCGGCAGCAGACCCTGCGACGGTCACGGCCAGGCTGGCACCATCGGCAAGCATCTGGCCTGACCCCATAATCAGGTCGCTTTCCTGGAATACCTGCAGGTCAAGATGCCTGACCTTTGAGCCCTTCAGATCAACCGACCAGCTTCCAGTCAGGTTCGCCTGGGTTGAGAGTGCGCCCACACTCGCGGGAGAAATTGTTCCCTTGCCGACGGCCAGAGGTGGCACTATTCCCGTGCCCGTGGTTATTGTGCCCATGTACCCTTGTGAAGATGCATTCGCAATCAGGCTGATGAATAATATTACTGCTATCAGAATTTTATTTGACCCCATATTTGCCACCTCCGGTGTCAATTGGGTTGAAGCTATTAATAATGGTAGTAGCCTGGCTGTACAAATCTGCAAAAAAATAGAAATCTCAAAATATAGAGAAAGAAAAGCTCAATAAATGATACATATCAAAAAAAAAGCCTCCCGGACCATCCGGGAGTTCCATCAGTTACAGTTCTAGTAGACGGGTGCTGCCGGTTGAGTCGGGCTGGTTTGCATGGCTGGATTGGTCTGGTAAGTTGGTGCCGTCTGCTGGACAGGAACAGGGGGAGCCTGCGATGACAAAAGGCTGCCGAAGGCTACTCCCGGCTGGGTTATTCCTGGAGCCGTGAAGACGTAATCCCCGTTCATGGATCCGGGCGTTATGGTCAGGCTGAAGCGATAAAGGTTCTGGGTGCCCACAGGGGTCACGAACAATGCCAGCCTATCTCCCATGACGGTGCCTCCCGCGGTGACAGGAGTGTTGAATCCATTAGCCGTAAGCACACCAGAGCCGGAAACAGCATCTGCATTCTGGTAGAGGCTGAGCATCATGTAGCTTCTATCAACACCGGTCAGAGTAAAAGACCAATTTCCCGCCACAGGTGCATAGCTCATTCCATTCCAATAGATCACTACTGGCGTACCTTTGCCCACAGCATTGGGGCTCATGCCCGTATACGGATTGATCAGGAACAGACTCTCATTATAGAAGGACAGCGCAGAGTCATTTGCGTCGGTATAGACGCCTCCCCGAACTTCCCGGTATATCTCGCTGCCGGACATATTCTCTCCCGGGAACGGCTTTACAACGTAATCCTTTGGGCCTTGGCCTAAGGTCATACTTGAAAGGCATACGACCAAGGCTAAAGCTATTAACACACACTTAAATCCCATTCTCCTAATACCTCCGCAATAGTACGCTACCCAGAAGGTCTTAAAGTTATCCTTTCAAATTTCAAATCTCACCGTCTGAGCGGCGAATTAGGCATGGAAACCTTTTCCGGTGGAATAATTCCATAAAAATAGCAAACGACAAAAGCTGCCGCTCTTCTGAGCCGATTCGCAGTGGCCGCTACCTCATCCACCATTACCTCCGCGGTGATCTCCAGAACCTTGCCGCGCATGTCGCACTCCCCGAGCCAGTCCCGCAGGCAGCGATGCCCGACCAGCCACGGCCACACCAGCCACGCCAGTACGAAAAGGCCGGCCACAGGCTTGCAAGGGGTTTCGGGCATCAGCTGCATCCATCCGTCCCTTACATTTGGACCGGTCGATCCCGGCATCGATGCCACTCTGGCCAAAAACGGGTCACCACAAGCAAAAAAGGCCGTTCAAGACCTCCACAGATTCGTCCAGGACCGCCCGCACAAACCTTGGATCTTTCCAATTCCCAGTGCATCGTCGCCGCGCGTACGCCCGGATGGTAACTCTCAAAAAGAGACTGGGCCAAAGAGGCTAATCATCGCCAACCTCTATGACCGACAAGCCTAGAATTGGTGAGCATTACATGGATGTCTTGGGTTCGGACATCTATCGAAAAGATCTTCACAGGCGTCCTGACACCTTTGCCCACTGCATTGGGGCTCATGCCCATATATTTATTGATGAGGAACGGAGCCTCATTTATGAAGGACAGCGAAGTGTCAGCTGGGTCGGTATAGACGCCACCCTGAACTTCCCGGTATATCTCGCTGCCGGACATGTTCTCTCCCGGGAACGGCTGAACTACGCCATCCTTTGGGCTCTGACCGAAGGTCACATTGGAAAAGCAAACGAACAAAGCAAAAGCTATTAACACATACTTGAATCCCATTCTCCTAATACCTCCAAAATATTATGCTACTCTGGAGTCTTAAAGCTATCCCTTCAGATTCAAATCTCACTGCCGGAGCGGCGAATCAGGCCTGCTCTCCCTTTTTCCGAAAGAATGAATCCCATCTCCTCCAAAGCCCCTCTTAGACCTGCCCCGTCCATGTAGCAGCACCTCTGCCAGATCCTCCGCCTCATCGATGTCGCATCCCGCCCGGAAGGACTCGAAGACCGAGACCTCCAGGCCCAACTGCCGGGCATAAGCCAGGTGCTTGGGGAAGCTCAGCCCCTGTAGCAGGTGCGAAACCCGGAATTCCTGATGAGGATCATGTTGGTGCCGCCGCCCCTTCCAGGGCAGAGTACCACATCGCCCTGGCAATTGAGAATTCCAGCCACATCTTTTTCTGTAAAAAGAGCCAGATCGGCCATACAGATGAGTATATCCCGTGGCCATCCCAGACTGGCCTCTTCTGCGATCAATGCGTTGAGGGCATCGTTCAAGCCCAGCCCTGACTCCTGGATCTCGACATCGCAGCCGACATCCGCGACATTCAAACCCGGCCTGGAGAGGATCGTCGCCCGGCCTTGACCCAAAACAGCATCCAGGACATCCTTGAGCATAGCAAATGACAAAAGCCGCCGCTCTTTGGGAGAGAGGTATATGCCAGTCTGCTCTTTGCTCCCTGATTCTTGAAAGGAATTACCACGTGTATTGGCGGTCCCACGAGAGAATAGCTCGAGCAGGCTGTGATAAAACCTTAACTCTTCAGCCGCCGCCGGATGACGTCCTTATCCTCGGCCATGAAGAGATCGCCTCCAGAGCGCGGGTACTTCAACCCACGGAAAACCACTGCTGGAGTCCCATCCCCCCCCTCGCCCATGAGCAGATTCGCAGCGGCTGCTATCTCGTCCACGATCGCCTCCATGGTGATCTCCAGGACCTTGCCGTGCATGTCGCACTCCCCGCGCCAGTCCCGCAGTGCAGCGATGCCCGACCAGCCCACTGCCACGCCAGCCACGCCGGTGCGAAAAGGCCGGCCGCAGGTATCAGTGATGATTACAGCGCAGTCCTTTCCGAGGCTCGCGCGCAGCCGCTCGGCGCTCTTGCTGGGGTTTTCAGGCAATAGCAGTATCCGTTCGTCCCCAACATTGGACTGATCGATCCCGGCATTGACACCGGTGTGGCCAAAACGGGTCACCACCAGCAGAAAAGGCCGGTCAAGCAAGACCTCCACAGATTCGTCCAGGACGGCCTGCACAAACCGGGGGTCTTTCCCGATTCCCGGGCAATCGTTGCCGCGCGCTGCGCCTGGCATGATAGCTCTCAAGATCCCGGAAACGGCCCTCCGACTTGGCAACAATGGTGCTGGCAAGGCAGAGCACATCTCCATCTTGAAACTCAAAAAGAGACTGGACCAATGAGGCGACATCATCGCCCTCGTTGATGATTGGCAGGCCTCGAATGAGGTAGCCCTGCATGGATGCCATTGGTTCGGACATCTATCGACTTTTAATGATTACTTCAATCGCGCTTCAAAAGGCAGCTTGCTAAGCCGGTATAGCCTCGCCTGAACCAGAAGGTCCAGCAGATAGGAATAGTTTTCAGCGACGATAGCAGTTCTTTCGTCGCTGATCTCTATCCAGGGAAGACCACCATAACCTTTCGCATATTCCATCCAAAAGGCGGGCGGAGAGAACTCAAGCTGATACTTATGCTCCTCCGTGAAGGTGAGGGTGATCTTCTCTTCCATTTTAAGATACCTTGCCTTTCCGCTCCACAACCTCGGCAAAGGCCAGAGTTCCGCTGATCTTCTTGATCTTGGCCTTGACGATCTCGCCTTTGACGGCGCTGGGCACGAAGATGAGGTATTTGTCCACCTTGGCTATGCCGTCGCCCTTGTTGCCCACGGACTCGATGCGCAGCTCATAGGTCTCACCTTCTTCGATGACGTCCTTCTGCACTGAGCGTGGCCTTTCTCTTGCGCACAGGCCTGTGAGCACCGCAGGCATCGCACTTTAGAGTCAGCACACGATCGCTCTTGATGAGATGGGTATCAGGCAGCCTGCACTCTGTGCAGACCACGTACTCTTCGAAGTAGGACTCTATCTGGCGGGCGATGGCGGTCTCGCCAAACTTACCCTGAAAGATCCCGCGCTGCCCTTCGATCTTACCAGCTGTTCCCATCTCCTGGAGCAGATACTTCATGAGGTGTTCCGGATCGCGATTCAGAGTATCCGCTATAGCCCCAAAGTTCTCCAGGACAGTGGTCTTGCCCTCGTAAAAGACCTTGACGGAAGGTATGACGAACCGTTCTTTGGTCTCCCGAGTGGCCGGCATCTTCTTTATGGCCCGATCCAGGCCCGCTAAATAGTCATCCATCCAAATTACCTTATAAACTCTTGACCCGAATCCACGACGATCTGAATAGGTGTCGGCAATTTATGCCCTGCCCTTGTCAATGCCTCCTTGGCATCGTTAAGGTATTGAGGGGTCACTCCAAGGGTGAAGAGCTTCTGGCCAGCCTCGACCCTGGCCGCAGTTCCTACAGCCTTGCCGAAAGCCATTCTCATGCCGCTGGAGACACGGTCCGCACCTGCGCCCGTGGCCTGCTTATTCTCACGGATAACATGGTGAGGATAAGTCCTGAGTTTGAGGTGGAAGTTAGTTCTGCCCACCTGCTTCAGAAGGAAACGGTTGGCTGCGACCCTGGCCGCCTCAAGAGCGGTGTGCCTGATCTGGCAGGGCTCTTTGACGACTAGCGTGAGCTTTATGGGAAAATCCTCCTGCAGATTTCCCATATCGTAGTGAACTACCTTGCTTCCCGGGACGCCGCCCATGTACATCCTGCGCGTATAGGGGCGTTCCCGTCTTCTATACATGCTTGCTGGCTTGCGTGTCAAAACGAATTCCTCCAATAATCCTGAGATTGTGGCACTATTCACCTTGCTTATAAGGTTTGGCCTTTATCCTTTCATCTTACACAGTGATGGGCGTGGAGAAGGCGATCTCGCCTGCGAGGGGCGTCTTCATCAACGAATGAACCTCATCCGGCCTGTTTGCCAGTACCCACATGAGCTTGACCAGTGCTACTTCGGGCAGCATGTCCTCACCTTCGATTGCTCCTGCATCAAGCATGTAGCGCCCGGTGTCGTATACTCTATCGCATATCCTGCCTCGCAGACATTGCGAGGTTATGACCACTGGGACGGCCTCCTCTGTGGCTCTTTTTATGCCGTCTATCCAGTCGGAAGCCACGTGACCGAGGCCGGTTCCCTCCAGGACGATTCCCCGATAGCCTTTATCGATGTAGTAGTTCAAGATCTCCGGAGAAGATCCGGGTGTGTACTTGACGAGACTGCATTTGGGCTCAAGCATTTCTGCCAATTGCAGTTCCGTTTCCCCACGGCGGCGGTAAGGCAGGAAGGTCTGAATCTTCCTGGTGAGGTAATCGACGCGCCCTAAGGGCGGCTGGTTCATAGTCTGGAAGGCGTCCCGGCGAGAGGTATGCATCTTGCGAACGCGCGTGCCGCGGTGAATGGAACAGTAATCATCGCTGGTCGTGCCATGCATAACCACACAGACCTCTGCGATGTCGCTGATGGCAACAGAGGCCGCGCAGACGGCGTTCATGGAAGCATCGCTGCTGGGCCGATCAGAGCTCCTCTGCGAGCCGACGATGACCACCGGCACAGGAGTCTTCAGCATGAAGGAGAGCGCTGCCGCAGTGTACATCATGGTATCGGTGCCGTGGGTTATGATAACACCCTCGGCGCCGTTCTGGATCTCTTCTGCCACAGCCCGCGCGAGCGTCGTCCAGTAGTCGGCGCGCATGTTCTCGCTCAAGATCTGATAGATCACCCGGGCATGGTAGTTGGCAATCTCCTCCAGCTCCGGGATGGCGGAGATGATCTCGCCGGCAGAGAACTGGCTGGTGACAGCGCCCGTCCTGTAATCGACCTTGCTGGCAATCGTCCCTCCTGTGGACAGAATGGACACCTGGGGAAGTCCAGCCTTCTTTTGCAGCGAACTATCTTTCTGCAAAGGCTTCAGATCCTGGCCCTTCTCCACGAGCACAAGGTCGCTCTCTCTAGCCCGCAGGCCGATGTTGTAGCCATT
This sequence comes from uncultured Methanosarcinales archaeon, assembly GCA_963843555.1. Classification (GTDB taxonomy): domain Archaea; phylum Halobacteriota; class Methanosarcinia; order Methanotrichales; family Methanotrichaceae; genus Methanothrix. The sequence goes on along the minus strand of CAWJKV010000018.1, from coordinate 93,126 downwards.
GTTCAGCTTTAGGACCACATGTCCAACGCGCCGGGATGGCATGAGCACGCCCTCATAGGCTATGCCGTTCCTCTCTACGGAGACTCTATCCCCCAGATCCATCTTGTTCTCACCAGATTGCCGTTAACGCCTGCTACTTTATGCTAGGCATCTAAAAACGTTGCCCTTGGGTCAGATGAGATTAAATGCCTTAATCTCAGATGGAGGTTAAACTGCAGAGGAGGTCAGTGATGCACAGTTGGGACCCCAAAGTGTATGAGAAGAGTTCGTCTGCCCAGCAGAAATGGGCTCAGGAATTCCTGTCCAAGATCTCGATCCGGGGAGATGAACAGGATCCTCGATATTGGATGTGGAGATGGCAAAATCACAGCGGAGATTGCGCTACTCGTCCCCAGGGGATCGGTCACGGGCCTCGACAATTCTCGGGAGATGCTGAGCTTCGCCAGGGATAGGTTCCCGACTTCAGCCCGGCCTAACCTCGCCTTCCAGCATGGAGACGCTTCGGATTTACAGTATGAAGGTGAGTTCGATCTCGTTCTTTCCTTTGCGTGCCTCCATTGGGTGCAGGATCATGGACCGGTTCTGGAAGGGATAAGACGCAGCCTCAAGAAAGGCGGCAAGGTTTTGATGCAGTTTGGAGGCAGGGGCAATGCCGCCGGGATCCTGGAGGTTGTGGATGAGCTCATTTCTGGGGAGAACTGGTCCGTTTACTTCGATGGGTTCAGGTTTCCTTATGGCTTCTTCGGCCCTGACGAATATCGGACCTGGCTCAACCGGTCCGGCCTGAGAACCTTGAGGGTGGATCTGGTGGCAAAGGATATGGTTCAGAGGGGACGGGAAGGACTGATCTCCTGGGTGAAGGCTACATGGCTGCCATATACCGAAAGAGTACCGGGAGACCTGCAAATGGATTTCATCTGCGAAGTGGTTGACAGGTACATCCGGGAACACCCACTCGATGAAGAGGGAAATGTTCATGTCGGGATGGTGAGGCTGGAGGTGGAAGCTAAAAAAAGCTAGATAAACTTAAGACATCCTGTAAAGAATGGTTGCAGGAGAAGAAATGATCAATTTTGTCACCAGCAATAAGGGAAAGTTTGCGGAGGCCCAAGGCATCTTCGGGGATCTGAATCAAAAGGATATCGGCTATACGGAGATCCAGGCAGATACACTGGAAGAGGTGGCCATATTTGGCATGAAGGAGGTCGCGACCAGATTAGTGGGGGCGGTGATGCTTGAGGATGCGGGCCTCTTCATCGAAGCTCTGCAGGGTTTTCCTGGTGTTTACTCGGCTTATGTCCAGAAGACCATCGGCAATGATGGGATATTGCGGCTTATGGAAGGAGTAGAGAACCGTAAAGCCTTCTTCAAATCCGTGGTAGTCTATGCCGAGCCGGGGCTGGAGCCGCAAATGTTCAAAGGGATTGTTTGGGGCCAGATTGGCTTTGAGGCGCGAGGAAGTTCTGGCTTTGGCTACGATCCAATCTTCTACGTTGGCGAAAAGAGTCTGGGCGAGATGGAGATAGCAGAGAAGAACCGGATCTCTCACCGTGCAAAGTCCATGCGCGCCCTGAAAGAATGGCTGGACGGCATTTAAACTTTTTTTGCTTTTTCGTTAAGAAGGATCTAAACAGTTCCACAGGGGCTTTGAGCAACCTAATTATGGAAATTTTTGATTAATCACCCGAAACAAATCGTTTATCTTAAATATATAATCAATATTGTTTTTGAATAGTATTCCATCCAGTGATATTTAAATTTAAGATTTTGCCTTCGCATACAATTGATAAAAAGTACAATTTATGGATGGATCCGCTTATCACAATCGTCTATAATATCCTAGAATGAGATGTAGTATCAAGGCGATGTTGATGATGGATTATTTCACTATTTCATTGGCGGTAGTAGTCTGCCTGGTCATTTGGTGGTCGTTTCTTGCAGTATCCGGGTTAAAGGAATCCGGCCCTGATCGGCTGAAAGCCAATACCGTCTGCCAAAAAAAAAAGATAGCTCAAACGCAGTCGAATTGAATCGCACGCATAATTTTTTTAACATTATTTTTATAGAAGCATCTGAGCCTGCGATTTTGCCGAACAGAAAAGCTCAGTGACGCTTCTTCTCGATAGCGCAGCGCGGCAGCATACCGGTGTCTATGGCTTTGATGTAGGGTGCCTGAACTGCAGAAACGTAGACCTTTCGTTCGCCTACTGTGATTATGTGATCGGTCGCCTTGGGCGGGCTGGTCCTGATCGAAAAGATCAGAGGACCTTCACAGGTCGTGGCCACGCGCAGGTCTGTCGAGCGGGCGCGGATGTAATCCTCCATCTCGGGGGTGATCTCAAGGGAAAACGGTTTAACAGGCATGGCAGAGAGACTGCTACTGGTATAGAAATAGGTTCTCAAAGAGTCGACGAAATAGGTTTTATAGCCTGGTCGCTTCAATAATAACCGTGAGACGCAGAAAGGACAGCCACAAGGTCAGGGATCTGGCACTTCAACGCATGGAGCGACTCTTTAGTCTGGCGGCATCGGCGCATGAGATTCACCCTGAGAGGAGTAAGAGATACGTGCAGATCGCCTGCCGCATCAGCACCCGCACCAGAGTCCGAATGCCTCCAACGCTGAAGAGACTATTCTGCAAGCATTGCAGAGGCTATCTTTCCCCAAAAGCCTGTAGGGTGAGGCTTCGTGATGGCGTTCTCACCACCACCTGTCTCTCTTGCGGCGAGCAGATGAGAAGGCCGTATAAACCCGGAAAATTTTAATTTTGAGCTGAAGATGGATCTATTGCGATTTTGGACACATGCCCAAATGCCGTTTAATTCAATTTCGATCTAGAGCTGATCGAGGCCTATATACTGCATTATGCGCTCTTTCTTGGTGCCAATCAACTCATTCTCGCGATCAAGTATCTCCTTTACCAGATCCACGATTGATGCTTTTCCGTCCCAATTTCTGGCCAGAATTTCTGGAGATCCGGATACCTTCGTCACCTCATTGGCAACAAAAGCGCAAAGATAGATATCATCCACATAGCCGACCGGCCCGTACTTATCCTCAGGTATGATGTCTTCGGGCAGAATGAAGTATGCGATGGCAGCGATGACCAGGGGTGATATGGATCTCGGAAGAGCACTGTCGTCAAGCAGCTTTGTCATCATCCTGTATAAAGCCGGAGCCTGGTGAATAAGCTCGGAAAATTCGCCCTCATAACCGGATATGTCATTTTCCAGCATCATATCAAATCTCTTCAAATTAAGAACCTCCTCACGCCTTTGCCAAAGATATTCCTGCAAGGAACGCCCTGGCGTTTGGTGATGATAGGGGCAGGGAATTAATTAACTTTTGTGCCCGAAAGACCATTCCCATAACCGGGGATGGGCCGCTATCGAATACCGCTTTTCAAGGGGTAGAGATATTTACCACCTGGTAGTAGAGGGGTCTCCCATGAAGCTCGAAGTTATCATCATCACTGCCCTGGTGGCGGTATGCATTCCGCAGGCAATGGGTCAATACACCGCAGAGTACTGGTCCAACCAGGCAGACCGGTACTTCTTCAACAATAGCTTTGAAGAGGCGGCAGCAAGCTATGATAAGGCACTGGAGCTGGATCCCAATAACGTAGACCTGTGGGACAACAAGGGAAAAGCCCTCGCCAACCTGGGCCGTTTCGAAGATGCTATCGCCAGTTTTGATAGGGCACTCGCAATCAACTCCACCTATGTCGCAGCTTTGAACTTGAAAGGGGTTGCCCTCTCCCAGGGTCTGAAGAGAAATGATGAAGCCATAGCCAGCTTTGATCAGGCCCTACAGCTAAATTCTTCAAATTTTGATGCCTGGATTGGAAAAGGCATGGCATTGGCTAATAGCGGAGATTTTTCCGGGTCACTGGCCTGCTTCGATACTGCCACCCAAATAGAGCCTTTGAATCCCTCGGGTTGGAATAACGAAGGTGTAGTTCTCCGGGAAATGGGGAGGTACCAGGATGCTTTGGATAGCTTTAATAAGGCCTTACTTCTCGATCCAACCCATGAGGGAGCCCAACTGAACAGGCGATATACACTCCAGGATATGGATCAGAACACGGAGGCCAGCCCGAGCCAGAGCACACAGGGTATGCTTTAGTTCGACCGCATTTTATTTTTTCATTCCTGATTATTGGAAAGAGAATTAGACTATAGATTGTCTGATTCTGCCAGGCCTAAAATGAGTCCTTACCCTGACCGTTTCCTGAGTGGAGGGTAAAGATCGTGATTTCTGGTGGACAGTTGATCCTTGACCAGAACAAATTAGTGCCCAATCCACGATTGGTATATTGCACCATGTCGCCCACCTGATACCTGCCCAGCGGATATTTCCAGAAGTGTTTGCTGCGAACCGGTGTTCCCAATTTTGGAATCACAATCTGTCCTCCATGGGAGTGGCCAGAGAGCTGCAGGCTGAAACGGCCGGTCTGGGCGCTCACATCGGCAAAATCGGGCTCATGCACCAACAGGATTGCAGGTCCGGATGGCGGCAGCTTGCTCAATACCAGATCAAAACGATGCCTATTTACCCAGATATCATCCAGACCGGCGATATGCAGCATCGCCTGGCCTCTCGTAACGGTGAAGACGTCATTGCTGAGATCCATTACATTGCTGCTTTTAATCAACAGGCGGAGATCATCAGCTCCTACCCAATGATCATGGTTGCCCAGGACCGCTACGGTAGCATCTTTGGGGCTCAATCTGGCAAGAGATCTGGCCAGTTGTTCCCCGATATGGTCATCTAAGATATAGGAGACGAAATCGCCCGTTATCGCCACTAGATCTGGGTCCTGCTGATTGATCAGATCTACAACTCCCTCCAGGCGTTCCGCAGTGATCCACTGGCCGAGATGGATATCGGAGATATGAACCAGTCGGTATCCCTCGAAGACGGGATCAAGCCCGCGGATGGTTAGAGAGATGGGAACGATCTGGAATTCCTTTGCTTTAAAGCTGGTGTCACCGACTCTGTAATTCAGCTGGGACCTTGCTCGCTGAATCTTCTCGTTCAACCGAAAGCTTAGACAGTGTTCCAGTGGGTGTTGACAATGATTCGGTTCAGAAGATTCAATCTCTTTTGTGACCTTTTCCACGTCAGTATTACACGGAACCATTATGTTTAAAGCTTTTGCCTGTATAGTCCCTAAAATCGCTGACTACATAAACTCCTTCAATAATAGATATGTCGTGAAGGAAGATATGACAATGACTGAACACCCATTAGCATTTCACGTTATGGCCAAGCCCTCAGGCTCCGCCTGCAACCTCAACTGCGCTTATTGCTTTTTCCTTAAGAAGGATAGGCTATATCCGGGAAGCAATTTCCGGATGTCAGATGAGGTGCATGAATCCTACATCAAGCAGCTCTTCGAAGCCCACCAGATTCCCCAGGTAACAGTAGCCTGGCAGGGAGGAGAACCCACCCTCATGGGGTTGGATTTCTTCCGGCGCTCGGTAGAGCTTCAGAAGAAATATCAACGGCCGGGTCTCAATGTAGAGAACACCTTCCAGACAAACGGCATTCTCCTCGACGATGATTGGTGCCGGTTTTTTCACCAGAACAACTTTCTGATCGGCCTCAGCCTGGACGGACCAGGAGAACTTCACGATTGCTACCGCAGGGATAGAGGCGATCAGGGAACCTTTGAACGCGTGATGCGTGCGGCCCGGCTGCTCCAGAAACATAAGGTAGAGTTCAACATACTCTGCGCAGTCAATTCCAGAAATGGCGACAATCCACTGGAAGTCTATCGGTTCTTTCGGGATGAGCTTGACGCCCACTTTCTCCAGTTTATCCCCGTTGTAGAGCGGGATAATGAGATGGGCTACCAGGAGGGAAGTAGGGTCACAGATCGCTCTGTTAGGCCGGAACAATGGGGCCGCTTCCTCACCGAGATCTTCAATGAGTGGGTAAAAAGGGACGTGGGCAGTACATTTGTACTCAACTTTGATGGGATACTGGCAGGCTGGCTGGGGATGGCGGGCACGCTATGCATCTTCGGGCCCGCATGCGGCCTGGGAATGGCCCTGGAACATAATGGAGACCTTTACTCCTGCGACCATTTTGTCGAGCCCGATTACTATTTAGGAAACATCATGCAGAAGCCAATGATCGAGCTGGTAAAATCGGAAAAGCAGCGCAAATTTGGGCAAGATAAGAGTGACACTCTGCCCCGTTATTGTCGGAAATGCCGGTTCCTCTTTGCCTGCAATGGCGAGTGCCCTAAGAATCGTTTCATCAAAACGCCCGACGGCGAGCTCGGTCTTAACTACCTCTGTTCTGGCTACATGGCTTTTTTTTATCATGCCGATCGTTACATGCAAATAATGGCCGATCTCCTGCGCAAGGGTCAGACTGCAGACGGCATCATGAAGTTCTTGCAGGAAACAGAGACCCGGGTTGGGAGGAAAGGGCACAAGAAGAGGTAGAAATGATCCCTGCCTTTGCGGATGAGGGCTAAGCACAAAAAGTTTACGGCAAAAGCTAAAGGAGGGACCGAGTTTTGCAGTCTCGCCAAACCTGCCCGAAAGGGTCATTTCGATCAACTCATGCCCAGAGCTTTGGAAACCTCCTGCAAAACAGCATTCTCCTCCGGGCTCACCAATACTCCATGCTCTTTGGCTGCCTCGGCTACTTTTTGACCCAGAGCCAACACCCAGTGCTTGTACGCGGAAGCTTCTTCTGCAGTAGTTTTTCCAAGAGCTAAAGCTGCAGAACCGCAAGCCTTGAGAGTCTTGTCCTTAAAGGCTGTTGGTGAACGCTTGATCTCGTTCTGCTGCTCTTTCATTATTTCCTTGGCTTTTGTCTGCAATTCTACTGCCAGCACGTTTACCAATCCACTTGACCCGCTTTGAGCTGCCAACTTTGCAGGCTCTTGCATGAGCTCCTTGGATTCATGGTATATGCCGATGGGCCCGGATGGCGACACAATAATCACGGTCAATCCAACCGCATAAGGTAGTTCCAGCAGGTTTTTCCATTCGTCGTTCGTGAAGGTTTCTTTTATTCCCATATGATTTTCACCTCGTTTTTTCTTAATAATTCATGAATCTTATCGAATATAAATTTTTAGCTTTCATTTCTCAGGCACCCATTGTTTGATGACCTGATGCAAATTACTTGCCCCGATAATTGGTTCTGAACTTGCCATTAGATTTGCTGGATGTATAAGGATGGCGTGGGACTGGCTTCCTCCCAATCCCCCATGAGAGCCTACCAGTTCTTCAAAGGCTGCCACCTCACCTGTTTCGGGATTGTAGAAGCTGTTAATCAGCAAATCCGGGGCGTTTATGAAACTATCTTCTCTCTTGAGATGCAATGCCGCATTAGGTCCGTATGCCGTCAGGGGATTCTCACCATCAAACCGGTCGCTCTCTAAGTAGTAAACTCCCTTAGAACCCAAGACCAGTGGACCGTGCTCCTCGGAACGAACCAGCACCAAACCGACCTGAGGATACTTAAAAAGCCCCGGAATCAGCCCGGGAAAGGCTTGATTGATCTGCTCCAGGCTCATGCGCTTATCCCAGGCAGTGAAATATATCAGGCCCAGGTTTCCAGACGCCAGGACAATAACCTTGTTCTTCTCTCCCGCCTTCAACTCTTTATCCTTGGGCCCCAGCACTACATCTCCATCTTCCATTTTGTTTCTAACGGTGCGGTTCACCAGCCTTCCACCTCGTGTATTCTGCCTGGAGACGTCGGTTACCAATGTATTGATCCGCACCCAGGTCTCATCCTGGGCAGGAGGCGCATAAGTTTCCAGGTTGACAAGCTCCTTTATGACCTGCTCCAGAGTTTTTCCTGTGCGCTGCAAAAATGTGGCTCCATTGCTCTGACCATGATCGGAAAGTACGACGAATTCGTAAGGACGGGCAGCATGCTCTGAGATTTCCTCCAGCCATTCGAACGATCTATCCAAACCGGTCAAAACGCGCAAAGCATCTTTGCGCATTATCCCAGAATGATGGGCCACCTCGTCATAGCCCGCAAAGGTGGCATACATCGACGGAAGACCGCGCAGCATATCCCCCACCAGGGTGAAGACGCTAATCTCACGGAGAATGGCCGACATAACAGCCCTTTGAAAAGGATAGGCTCCGGTTCGTTCTACTCTTGGCCTCTCGTTACGAACCAGCTGCCACCAACCTTCCATAACCTCAACAATGAAATGAGAAATAAAGATCCCAAAGGTCCTGGATGCCATATAGGGATTGGCGTAAATGAGGAAGTATTCCATGGTATTTCTCTTCGAGGAACCAACCGTGCTTAATGTGAGAATATTTTCCACAGCGTCTCCCGAATACATATTGGCTCTACTGGCGCCGTGATTTGCAAGTAATCCTTTGCCATCGGAAATTCTTTTTTCAATCTCTGCTACATCGCGAGGCTTCCCCGATGTGAGAATCCTACCATTCTCTTTCTCGTACCATCGGAAGGCAGGGATATTGGTATTATAACCATGCAAGATTCCTGGCTGACAGCCACCCGTCTGGCAGGACAGGTCTGTCTCCCAGCCTGCTAACTTGTGGCTACCGCTTTCCAGCCACCTTTTCAGCGTGGGCATATAGCCATGCAGCAGCGCATTATCAAGTACTTCTCTGGAAAGCCCATCAATCTCCAGGAACATTACACCGGGTACGTCTGTTTTCTCTGAGCTTTCATAGCGTTTGATGAGCGGCTGGACAACAAAGCGCTCATAGGATGCATAATCATCTGTAGCGAAAATTCCGCCTGCCATCATGCCTGTCATCGAAATGACTATTGATACTTCAATGGCTGTCCAGATGGAATCCATGGCAACGCCTGGTATCAAAGCATTCACCAGAATGACAAGTATCCCGTTCATCAAGAAGACAAATATTGGAAATAGCAGGGGACGAATGCGCACGGCGTAATTGACCAATAGAGGGAGGAGAAAGCTGTTAGCAAGCCCCAAAATGAGGACAAACAAAAAGGCAGCTCCTAGAGTCTGTACGCTCAGGCCCGGCAGGAAAATGTCCAAGAGCCCCAGGACGCTTACCTGAAATACAAGACTCAGGAGCGACACTGCCAGGTAATTTATTAGGGTCTTTCGCTTCTTCCCGCCCACGCTTATTTGGGTCATTCCAGCCATCCTTAAGATTTGATTCCAAACCGATAATCTATGATTACATTGTATTAGTATTCTGATTCTTTTTAAACCTTGTCTATGGCCTCTGTTCGCATTTTATTTACACTCAGGCCTAGTGGTAGAAAGATCAAGTGCTAGCGCTATTTTCCGGGTTTGTTCGCAGACTATAGAAGATAATGGTTTTTCTACTGCAGAATACGGTTCTGCAAGCACTACAGATAAATTTTATCACTAGAATTATAATGATACGAGATCCGAAGAGGTGGTCTCGCCTCTGATCTAAACATGCCTTTGACGAGAGATCAGGGGTGAATTTGTTCGTTCATAAACTCCTAGTCTTTTCTTTACTCGCCGGTCAATGCTTCAAATCCCGTCACCACATCCAACAATTCTGAGGTTATACCTGCCTGGCGCTCTCTATGAAATTGAACATTAAGCTCACTCAGGTGCTCTTCTATATTTTTCTCTGCCATCTGCATAGACAAGAGCCGACTGGCATTCTCGCTGGCCAGGGATTCAATAAAAGCACGATGAAGGGAGACGAAAAGGTACTGCCGCATTAGAGATGAAAAAAGTTGATCGACGTCCATGGAGAAGGTAGGCAGAGTGTGGGATCGCCACTTTCTTTCAGTCAGGCCGCCTAGCCATTTAGCATCAAGTGGGATGAGATTCACCATATGAGGACTAAATGCCGCATTCGGCGCTGACCTGTTGTAGAAGAGTACTATTTGGTCAATACCTTTTTTCGTTCGCCACTCCTCTATCTTGACCAGCATTTCCAGCATAACCTGTGTGATGCCCAAATTGTTACCATAAAAGGAAAAATGCGTCTCAACTGGTTGTCCTGCTTTTTCAAGGTGGGCAACTACCCGCTCTCCAACTGCAAGAGCTGTAAGATCTTTATGCTCAGACTCATTCATTCTCTCGATAGCATAGGCTGAAATTTGCTCGTTAAAATTACCGCATAGTCCCTGTTCAGAACCGAAGATCACCGCGCCTAGGCGTTTTTCCCCCTCCGAAGCGCCGGCTGTCCAAAGATCCTTTGGTTTATTTCGCAGTACGATCTGAAGACCCAACTCAATGGTATTATTGTACTCCGTGAGGGAAGATACTGCCTGTTCATATTCTCGGATGTTAGACGCAGAAATCGTCTTCATTATCTTGACCAGAGACTGCAACTCGCTGGCATTTTTGATCTTCCTTTTCAAACGTTCCAGCTCTTCCATCTTGTTCCTCTTATTTTTTCAGAGCATTTCTAGATATGCTCAGAATCTTCTCCTTATCATCAGAACTGAGCTTTCCGGCAGATGAAATCCGCTGATATAATTCCGGTGCCTCTTCTGAAAACGCCTTTCTGATTGCTTTTTTTGCGGAAGAAATCTCGTCTAGCAAAATATTGTCCAAAATACCTGCAGTAACAGCCAGAAGAATGGCAATCTGCACCGGAGCCGGTATTAGTTCATACCGGGGCTGTTTCAGCACTTCGCGGATTCGCCGTCCACGTTCCAGAGTTTTTCGGGTCTCTTCGTCCAGCTTGGTTCCAAATCTTGCAAAAGCTTCCAGCTCCTGGAATTGGGAATAAGAAAGGCGCAGATCGCCTACAACCTCACGATAAGCCGGGAGCTGGCTCTTTCCTCCCACACGAGAGACAGATTTACTCACATCAATAGCAGGCAAAACTCCCTCCTGGTATAGATCGGGGGAAAGATAGATCTGGCCATCGGTAATAGAAATGAGATTAGTGGGAATGTAAGCTGAAATGTCCTGAGCCTCAGTTTCAATGATGGGCAAAGCTGTAAGGGTGCCGCCGCTTTTCAGATGAGTGGATCTCTCCAGGAGGCGGGAATGAATATAGAATATGTCTCCCGGAAAGGCCTCCCTGCCGGGAGGACGGCGCAACAATAGAGACAGCTCCCGGTAAGAACGAGCATGGCGGGTCAAATCGTCATATACGATCAGCACATCCTGCCCTTTTTCCATGAAGTACTCCGCCATAGTGGTGGCGGCATAGGGAGCAATGAAATTTAGACCGGGTGGATCATCGCCTGTTGCCACAACAGCAATACAATTTTTCATGACATCATACTTATGTAAATCGGCAATCACTCTGGCTACTGCCGATCTCTGCTGTCCGATAGCGCAATAAACGCATATCATCCCTTCTTTTTGTTGATTGACAATGGCGTCAAGAGCAACTGCCGTCTTACCAATCTGACGGTCTCCCAGTATCAATTCCCGCTGGCCTCTGCCTACAGGAATCATGGAATCCACCACGAGGATTCCTGTCTGAAGCGGGATATTAACAGGAGCTCGATCCATAATCGCCGGAGCTTCGCGCTCGATGGGTCGTCTTTCTGAAGGGCGGATTGGTTTGCCTTCATCAAGCGGCCTTCCCGTTGCATCTACCACCCTTCCCAGAAGCTCTTCTCCCACAGGCACATCCATGACCCTTCCGGTTCGACGCACTTCCTGCCCTGCTTTTACGTCTTCGCTCTTATCGAGCATGATGACCGCAACTTCTTCCGGATCCAGGTTGAAGGCAATCCCCAATTTTTCTCCAGCAAATTCGATGAGTTCCTCTGATTTTATGTGCGGCAAACCCTTAATGCGAGCTATGCCGTTACCCAGATAGGATATTATCCCTATCTCTTCAAAATTCAGTTGAGGCTGGTAGCTTTCAAGGGTTCGACTGAGACCAACAAAGGTTTTGGCCAGAGCATCCTGAAATTCTTTATTTTCGTTGGTTTTCATTTTCCCCAGCACCATTATTCTGTGTTTCTTTGGATGCTCTTTGCTCAAGCCCTTCTTGCAAATCAGCTTCCAACACATTTAGATAGCTGGCGATGCTCCAGCCAATCCTCATGTCGTGAGTGCTCATTTCCACCCCGCAGATCAACTCCGGCACAATCTTGAACTGCATTTTCACGTCCCTTCCGGTTTGATTGCGAACAATTTCCTTTATCTTTTGGCGCATCTCTTCGGCAATCTCAAAAGTGCTCTTCATAATGATTTGCTGGCCAGTAGTTTTATAAAATTCCTTAAATTTGCCATTTTCAAAGGCATCCATATTTTGCAGGCGTTTGATGAACGTATTGAGTATCTGGTGCTCCATATTCTCGTCAGCAAGATCCTGTAGGGCGCGGCGGACAATGGAATATATCTCAGCGCCTGCATGCTTGCCAAGATCTACAAGAATTGACTCTTTTTGGTGCTCAAAATCCTCAAACCATTTGGCTCTGCTCGCCTCAACGCTGTCGCGCGCTTTTTGCATTAAAGCTTTCTCCAAACTCTGTGCTTCTTCTGCTGCCTTGGTGTTCATTTCCTCACTTTTTTCTGATAATTCCTGTAATATTTTGCGAGTAAGAGTCTGTCTCTTGCTCTGCCTCTTTCATCTGTTGTTCGGCCTCCTTCAATCGAGTGCTTATTTTCTGCTCTCGCTCGTCCATCGATCTGAGGAGAGGCCCGTACAGAAAGTGCCTGAGCAGGAAGACCAGTATTAGAAAGTTGATAATTTGGGCAATTATAGTGAAATAGTCTATCTGCACTTTGTCCTCCTATTTTGCCACATAGTTCCAGAAGGGATTGGCAAAGATCAGGATGATAGATATCACAAAGCAGTAAATGGCAATAGATTCCACCATGGCCAGGCCGACGAAGAGAGTTCGAGTTATAGTATTTGCCTCATCAGGCTGCTGAGCGATAGCGCTCAATGCCTTGGACAATGCCCAGCCTTCGCCGATTGCCGGCCCGATGGAGCCGATGGCCATGGTCATTCCTGCCACAACAATGGAAGCCATGCCGATAGTATCAACACTTGCCATATCAACGCCTAGCCATATCAATTTCCTCCTTTAGAACCTTTTACAGTTTTTCCCTCATTCGAGCTTGCTGAAACAATGTAAACGGTGGCCAGAACCGCGAAGATATATGCCTGCACCTGACCGATAAGCAGCCCCAGCAATTCCAGCAACACAGGCAAGAATAAAGGGGCGATGGTGAGTAAAATTGCCATCAACATGGTCTCGCTCATCATATTCCCGAACAGCCTTACCGCCATGGCCAGTGTGCGAGAAAACTCCCCAATAATGTGGAAAGGCAGCATCAAGACTGTGGGCTCAACATAGTGCTTGAGATAGCCGACCAGATCCCTGATTGTGAAATTCCGTAAACAGGAACAGCAAAGAAGACGCAGATGGCCAGCGCTGCGGTTGTGGAGATGGAGCTGGTCGGCGTACGATAACCAGGCACGATATCCAGCAAATTGGCAACCGAGATGAATAGAAATAAAGTGCCTGAGAAGGGCAAATAAAGATCCGGATTCATCTGGGCGATATCTCGTATCTGGCTTTGCATGTAGGTAATGATTGTTTCAACACAGGTTCTGCGAGCGCGAGAGCGGCGGTTCCACGGAAAGACGGCGTGCGACAGCCAGCCCAAAATGACGAGCAATGCCATTACGCCCAGGTGAAGACTATTGTTTCATTGATGGAGACGAATCCCCATTGCCAGAACACCACCTCATCAGGGACTCAACTCGACCACTTAGTCTGCCTCCTTATGAGCCTGAAGACCAAAGCGATGAATCAATGCAATCTTGGACAAAACGAAACCCGCCAGGCTGAGGAACAACACTTCTAAACCGCTTTCTGGAAATGAGGTAAAAGCCAAAGAGGCAAACTGCCGATCGTCCCAGTAAACTGCCTATTGTCAAGAGAGCCGGCTGGTTTGATTGATGCAGACGCTTCAAAGTCAGCCACAGCCCTCCGAAGTAGAAAAATCCAAGCAGAATGCCGGATATCAAGCTTAGTGTCAGCGTTAGAATTTCATTCATCGCTTCGAATTCCCTCAATCTTTTTCCGTTCTCGCTCAACCCAATACCAGGCATTAACACAACCAACCGCTAAGCCAATGGACAAAAATGTAAGAGTCCAGGAGATATGTCCTGGGTATCTGGTATCCATCCAGATCCCAATGGTTACGCCGATCAAAGTGGGGATGGCCACCGACCAGCCAATCATTCCCATCATTCCCAGACCGATCCATATGCCCTTGTTTCTATCCCTTCTGGCTTTCATTTTGCGCGCTTCTTTCGTGCCTACCTTTTCTGTAAACTCCTTCAGAATTTCCGGCTTTCAATTTAGCCATCACACCTTCTCCCTCATTTTTAAGAAGCGCTTGGTAAAATCTACCTCAAGCTTGGCCAGAATGGAGCGAGTTTTTTTCTCTCGTTCATCGAGTATATTGAACTCATATTCCACTGTCTTTTTCAGCTCTCCCAGATCTTTGCTGCGTACCGCTTTTCTTGTGGAAATCATGACATCAGATGCGCATTTAACCAGAATTCCCTCGTCAATGGCGAGAAATTCCTCTCCATTATCCGACTCAAAAGAAAAGATACCTGGGACAAGTGCTGCCACAAAATCGATATGCTTTGGAAGTATGCCGAAAGAACCATCTTCCGCTTCAGCAACAATCTTCGTCACTTCCTGATCGATGAGGACCTGCATGGGAAGGATGACTTTCAACCTCATTTCTTTGCCTCCTCGATCATCCCTATCATGTAAAGTGACTTTTCCGGGTAATCTGAGAACTCGTCTTTAAGGATGCGCTCGCAGCCATTGAGTGCATCTTCCAATTTTACCATCTTGCCCTTAAGACCGGTGAAGTGTTCGGTGGTGAAAAACGGCTGAGTGAGAAATCGCTCCAGCCTGCGTGCTCGATTCACAGTTTTTTGATCATCCTACGATAGCTCCTCCAGTCCGAGCATAGCGATGATGTCTTTTAGCTCCTCATATACCGTCAGAGTCTTTCGGATCATCTGGGCTATCTGATAGTGCCTCTCCCCAACTATATTGCGGGCTCAGCCATCTTGGAGCGGGATTGCAGCGGATCGATGGAAGGATACAAGCCTCTGGCTGGCCATCTTGCGGGAGAGGACAATGGAAGAGGATAGATGACCGAAGGTGTGCACCACCGCAGGATCGGTGAAGTCGTCAGCCGGCACATATACGGCCTGAACTGAGGTTATGGCTGCCTGTCTTGGTACTGCAAATCCGCTCCTCCAAGTTCTGCCAGCTCAGTCGCCAGCGTGGGCTGATATCCCACTCTCGATGGCAATTGCCCCATAAGCCCCGAGACCTCAGATCCGGCCTGAACAAAACGAAAGACATTGTCCATCAGCAGCAGCACATCTTTCATAACATCATCCCGAAAGTACTCCGCCATGGTAAGCGCTGCATGGCCGACTCTGAATCTGGCACCTGACTGCTCATTCATCTGGCCAAATATCATTACCGCTTTATCCAGCACACCCACATCTTGTATCTCGCGGTAAAGCTCCTCTCCCTCCCGGCAGCGCTCGCCGACCCCGCAGAAGATGCTGATACCTTCATATTTTCCTGCCATATTTTGGATCAGCTCCATGATCAGGACCGTTTTGCCAACGCCTGCGCCCCCCAAAAGCCCGGCTTTGCCGCCGCGTTCCATTGGCGCTAGAACATCTATGGACTTTATTCCGGTTTCGAAGATTTCGGAGATGGTGGTTTGCTGAGATAAAGGAACAGGTTCTCTGTGTATGGAGCGAAAATCTCCTGACCTCAACTTTTTCCTTTGTGATCTATGGGATGGCCAAATACATTGAATACTCTGCCCAGCAGCTTTTCTCCCACCGGCACCATTATCGGCCCTGGCCGGTATCTATTACCGGAGAGCCTCGAGCCAGCCCTTGGGTTGGCGTAAGGGCAACCCCGCGCACTATTTCGGGATTGAGGTGCATCAATACCTCGATCATCGCATCGTCTGCTTTCAGCAGATTATGAATTTCTGGTAGCAACTTTGTGAATCTGAGCATCAATCACACTACCTCGAACCGAAACCACTTCACCCTGATTTAAATTGCTATTATCATATTTATTCGCTGAGCCTCTCGATTCATTTTCCTACTTCTATAAATTTTCAATTAGATGATTCCTATTAACTCTGATTTTCCGCAAGGTTTTATATATAATATTTAAGGAGAGGCGAAAACATATTGGTTAATGGGAATCCTCTAAGACATAACTTAAGCATAGACCTCTTTCGTCCTCTCTGCAATACTTGTCCACTGATTCCTCTTCTATTCTATCCCTGCCAAAACCAGGTCTTTCATCTCTTCAAGGCTACTGGGCAGTGGTAGAAGCGCCAATCCATCTTCGGTTTGGATAAGCCGCCCTTATCTTTTCTTGAATGGCCTGCTGATCTCCTAAGCAACGGGATTTTCGAGTTTTCTCTTCTGTATAAAACTTATTAGATATATACGTTTTTCTTATTTAAGACGAAGGAATGGTTAAGGGCCAAATAGTATTAGCCTCTAAAGGACAATCTCAAGATATAGATCTCGGATAAGATCAATTTGAATAGTTCTTCCTGCAAGAGCGTCATGATAATAATTCAATAAATGATATTATTAATCCTCACCCCATACCACTCAGAATAGCGAGGAACCAAAAATAATTATAAGTTTTAGAAACCATATGTGTTAAAGGAGGTTTGATTTTGAGATTAATTAGTTTAGCATCAATCATTATTCTTCTCAGTTTAACTTCAGTGATAGCTTCCAGTGCTGAAGAAATAGACGAACTGGTTTTGGACCTGGCAAGCGAGAACACAACAATGCAGAGCGAGGCCGCCATGGCACTTGGGGAAAGCCAAGATCCTCAAGCAACAGATCACTTAATAGCTGCCTTAAATGGCAATGGAAGTGTTTTAAGGTCGTCATCAGCTCTTGCCCTGGGGTTGATAGGAGATGAAAAGGCAGTTGATCCTCTCATAGAGGCTCTGAATGATAGAGATAGCAATGTGAGGAGATCTGCATCGTGGGCTCTGGGAATGATCGGAAACCCCAAAGCAGTCGATCCCCTGAGCCAGACATTGCAGGACAGCGATAGCAATGTGAGAGGAGCTGCTGCCTGGGCTCTAGGTCTGATAGGCGATCCGATGGCCATTGATCCTCTGAGTCAGACCCTCACAGACGAAGATACCAGCGTTAGAATAGCGGCTGCAGGAGCTTTAGGACAGCTCAATAACACAACGGCAACAGATGCCCTAATCCTCGCTCTCTCGGATGAGAATAGTGCCGTAAGAGCGGAGGCCGCGTGGGCATTGGGACAAATAGGTGATCCGAAGGCCGTCGAACCAGTTATTAAGGCAACAGAGGATGGAGATAATGCAGTAAAAGTGGCTGCTATCGAAGCGTTGGGGGAGATTGGAGATCCAAATGCTTTGGATCCACTGGTTCGAACTCTGACTGATGAAGACAGCAATATCAGAGAGGCTGCAGCCTTAGCACTTGGAAAAATTGGAGACCCAAGAGCTGTTAATCCCTTGATATACGTTCTCAATGATTCAAATGCTAATGCAAGAGGAGCGGCAGCAATTGCTCTGGGAGAAATTGGTGATATAAAAGCAATAGAGCCTCTGACAAATTCGCTGAATGATGAAAATCTGCTAGTTAGGAGCAAGGCTGTTATTGCCATAGGAAAGATAATAAGGTCTCCCGCAGAGGCCATAGCAGAGGCTATTTTTCCCAGGAACGGCCGCGAATGATAATCCAGATATAAAAGAATTTGTCTTATATATTTTTTGCAATGCTCCGTGCTCAGGATATATATTAGAATAGTTATCTTGCAGCGATGCAATCAACCGTAAGCCATGATCTTGAGGAAGAGAGCTCACTCTGTTTGATGCTAATAATACGGAGGGCTGTAGTTTATAAGCAGCGAACATGAAAATGAGAAAATCCTCCTGAAAATGTTCAAATAAACAAAAGTTCTTTATATTATGAAGCTCAATTCATTTAAGGTTACAAAGACCAGTAATCAGGTAATTGAAGATAGTTAAGGGGGATCTTTATGACAGAAACATCTCAATCAACAACATCGAGGGCGGACGCTAACCTCCCTCCCTGGTGGCTTGTTCTGTTGGAAGGGTTGGCAGCATTGATCATAGGAATATATTTGATCATAAGTCCTGCAAGAACAACTCTATTTCTAGTGCAAGTCCTCGGATGGTATTGGCTTATTATAGGTATATTGACTCTGGTCTATCTTTTCATGGATAGAACCGATATGATCTGGAAGATCGCCAGTGGTATTCTGGGAATAGTGGCAGGTTTATTGATATTGGGATACCCGATGGCGAGCGCAGTTCTGCTGCCTACTTCTCTAATCCTATTAGTAGGCATTCTGGGAATTTGTTTCGGAGCTATTAGCTTATTTTGGGCGCTCAAGGCAGGGTGGGGCGCAGCCATCATGGGTGTTCTCAGCATACTCTTCGGTCTGATATTGCTCAGTTCGCCTTACATGGGCGTGGTGTTGCTGGTGTATTTCCTGGCTGCCTTGGGAATAATCGGAGGATTGGTTACCATATATATGGCGTTTAAGATGCGCAAAATGTAAAGCCGTTCGATTATTGACCACGAAGGAGCTTTCAAAGCTCCTCTTTTTTTAAAATACATTCGTCTTATTAAACCTTACACCTAACCACTCAGGACGGCGAGGACCAAACTTATTTATGCATAGATGGGAAATAAGCATTGTGCAAATGAGTGATTGCAGGAATATAGTCTCCGGGATCTTGCTAGGATGAGTTGAGGAAATTATGAATACCGAACCGATCGATCGATCAACACGAAAACATCCCTTTGGAATTTCTGTTATCATCTTCATGATGATCCTCTACTCCTTGTTGTTAGCATTGATCTTCGTTGCCTCTCGAGGGGTGAATTATGGAGACGATGCCATTCAATTGCTTGATATGAAAGGAGCTCCTATAGGAATATTATTGCTGCAATACAGCTTTTTTCCGATATTTATCATCTTCGAACTTGTTATTATTTTTGGACTGTGGCGTTTAGAGCGCTGGGCCTGGTTGCTATTGATGATCCAAGTTGGCTCAAGCATCCTGGTCGATATTTGGGGATACCTCCACGCTCAACCCACTTATCTCACTATGCTTCTTAATGTTATAATTGTGTTCTATCTCAATCAGAAGGATGTCCAGAGGGTATTTGTAAGCAAGGGTGAAGAGGTGAAGGATGGAAGAGCTAAAACTATTACAGAAATTTGAACCTGTTGTCCACTTCACAAGAGGTGAACTCTTCTATCCATGTGCAGTGGACGGGTATCTTCAGCGCTGCAGCTTATGGATTCGTGATGATCATGGCAACGAGAAATTACTTGCCGAGGTGGGTGAACTTTCCGCGGAAAAGCTGGGTTTGTTCAAAGAGGTCCCGCCCAAGCATGTGCTCTTCTTGCGCTTTGTTGACGCGCCAATGGATGTTATTGACTATCAGAGCTGGCGGCTTCGCCCAAATAGACCATCTTTTCAAACTTTGGGGCGGATGGCTCGGGTAGGCTTGTTCTCGCGCATTGTGGATTCTTTTAACGATGCCTCCTTCCTGGTACGAGGGATGATTCCAAGCGGCACAACGGCGAACGCGGAAGTGCAGTATCGGGAAATGTTAGACAAAGATCACAAATATGTCTATTATTCGAGAGTTCTTCGCGAAGGCGGCTATATAGTCTTGCATTATATTTTCTTTTACGTAATGAATGATTTCCGCTCCACCTTCGATGGCATCAACGATCACGAATCCGACTGGGAGCAAATTTTTATCTATCTTTCCGATGACGATGACCCAACGCCTGCTTGGGTTGCTTTTGCATCACACGATTTTTCCGGCGACGACTTGAGGAGAAGATGGGACGACCCGGATCTGCAAAAGTCCGATGGCACTCACCCAGTCATATTTGCCGGCGGAGGCTCACATTCCAGCTATTTCTTGCCAGGCGACTATCTGATAAGCATCGAGCCCAAATTCCTGCGCATCATCAATAATGTGTCAGCAAAGCTCAGGTATTTTTGGAGCCAGACATTGGGTCAGGGCGTTTTTGCAAGCGAGGACGAGCAAGAATCCAGGCTGGTTATGCCTTACATAGATTATGCCAGGGGGGATGGGCTGAGCATTGGACCTGGACAGCAAGAGAGCTGGACGCCTATCGTCTTGAAAGAAGATATGGGATGGGCAGAACAATACCGCGGCCTATGGGGCATGGACACCAGAGATCGTTTTGGAGGAGAGCGTGGACCGGCCGGTCCCAAGTTTAATAGAGACGGGACCATTCGCATATCCTGGTACGATCCTCTGGGCTGGTCTGGGCTAGACAAGGTTCCTCCACCTAAACTCCTGCCGGAACGATTAAAGGATAAGATTTCTGCTCTGTCAGAGGAAATAAAAGCATCAGAAGCCGATATTGAAGGAAAACGAGACAGCTTACGCCATTTAGAATTGGAGGTACAAGCCCTTAAGAAAACAGAATATCTCAATAAACTTCACCAGGCCTATCAAAAGGACTTGGCAACAGCCGAAAATGAACTAAAAGCGCAAGTCGCCCGCCACACAAATCTAATTGAATTATCCGCAGCTACCCAGTCCTACTTGCAGGACATCCAAAAAGGTGATTGGGGTGATCCCCATGCTCATATCCAAACTAAGCGCTATCCAGAGCCGCCGTTAGGACCTATGGGGCGATTCGGTGCGTATTGGACTGCAATCAGCGGCGGGCTTTTGCTATTCGCTTTCGTTGCGCTTGCTTTCTTAAGGCCTAATGATTTGCTCCTCTGGATCTTTGTAGTTGCTGCATTCTTCTTAGCCATTGAGGCAACAATATGGGGTCGTTTTACAAAATTCCTGCTCAATATAATCGTAATATTAGCGATAATCGCGGCCATAATCCTGATCAAGGATTTCTTCTGGCAGATTATCATGCTAGGCCTGTTGGCTATGATAGTAATGTCCATCGCAAAAAACATGAGAGCGCTTTCCGGAAGATAGGAAGCTATGAGGGATCCAAAGGAAAAAGCATGAAGAAATCAAGCTCGTCTGAAGTGCGAGAGCTACTCTCGCGTTTCAAATGCAATGGATTCAAGTGATACAGCTATCTGGCTGCGATTGGAATACAGAAATAAATAGGCAATCATTGCGACAGGCTTGATAAGTCAAAAATAGTGAGAGTCAATCAGGAGGCTGTAAATGGCTTTAGAAAGCATCTTGGTGGCATTTGTAACTATATTAATTGGAGCAGCATTCTGTTTTGGAGGCTTTAAGTGGTTCATGATCCTGCTGCCTGTATGGGGTTTTATAACCGGCTTTTCCATGGGAGCCCATGGTGTTTCAAGCGTTTACGGAGAAAGCCTCTTGTCCATGGTTGTCATCATTGTAGCTGGTGCAATTGTTGGCCTAATTTTCGCTGTGATTGCCTACCTTTTCTTTCCGGTGGCGATTATTCTCATGGGTGCGTCTTTAGGCTATTTTGTGGGATGGACTGTCGTTACGTCTTTGGGCTTTGAGCCTGGACTAATTCCTGCACTAATCGGGCTAATTGTTGCCATAGTCGTAGCCCTTCTGGCAATCCGCTTCCACTTGCCTAAATTTGTTATAATTGTGTCAACATCATTGCTGGGGTCCATTGCCATCATAATAGGAATCATGTTGCTGATAGGCGATATTTCCCTGCAGGGTGGCTTGCAGGAGCTGGCAAAATACCTTATCGAGGCGTCAACTGCCTGGACTGTCCTGTGGATTGCCTTGGGGGCTGTTGGATTTGTTGTGCAGCTTCGTCGTGCTAAGGCTTATGAGATGGATTCTCGATCCATATAACATGGCAGCGAAAAACTATGAGGTTGGCATTAAGTATGTGAGCTTCATATGCTATCCAACATCCAACAGCAAGCCATTGCAAAAAGGTCAATGAATCAATTCTAGCTGGTGTTGAGACTCGAGAAAGTTGAAGAGGACGAACAACTTAAGCACAGGAGGTATTTAGATGATATCTCTAGATGAGCTATTCGAAACAGAAGGAGTTACAGCGATAGCACGATTGGATGATTTGGGACGAATTGTTGACTGGAAAGCCAAGGGTGCTATAAGCCATGACCTGATGGAAACAACCAGCAATTTCTTGGCTGCTGTTACTGCGACACTTCAACAAGAAGCTCGCATTGCGGCAAGAAACTGGTCACCGTTACGCAGCTGGACGTACAGCGGCGGTGATATGACCTTAATCGTATATGGGGATCAAAGCAATCATATTTGAGACCGCCTAGGCAAACATAGATATCATCTTAAAGGCTTTTGGTATGGCCTGTTACCTGAAAAAATAAATTTTCATTTTTTTTGGCCTTGTGAATCTGCTTCAGATGACTGATGCCTGGCAAAGAGGAGGCGGTTATGAATTCCATATGGTCGTCACTCTAGCGGTTACATGAGAAATATGCTGCAAGAATCTATTTGACACCAGTTTTGAAATACTATAAATCTACGTAAAAATTTATAGTAAAGCTTCTACGTATCTCAGTTTTCTATGTTTTGTCACATTGCGTTTTACTGTTCTGTGGGCGCGAACAGTTGAACGATCAACTCCGGCAAAACTGGATTGCCTAGCAACATATTTACCTTTAACTGATTAATGAAACCATTTCCTTTTGCAGATATCTCCTTATCCTGGATTGCTTTATCAAAGGCGGCCGCTGGGTCCTCAGCATTCTGCAGCTTAATAATCGCATTCTCGTTGACATTCAACTCGATCGTTGGATCGGCAATCTCTCCATCGACTGCGTCCTCCAGTTCGCCATTTTTGGTAACCAACCCAAACGACTGAACAGAGTTATTCAACCCCTTTATTCGGATCAGGATTCTATTATCTCCAATCAGGGATTTATATGAGTCCGGAAACTCTCCCAAGGATGCATTGTATGCCTCCCTGATAGATGCGGAATTCAGGTTCGAAATGTTAAAACTGGGATTGCTTGCATCAGACCCTGATGTTGTGGCGGTACATGCTATCAAAAGGATTGCACCAATTATAAAAGTTTTCATGTTTATCTATTTAGGTTTTCGAATTATATGAATCTTGCGATTCTAACAAGTATCTTTTGTACGAATGTGTCCTAAGAACTCATATAAAGCCATTTAGTGCAAATAATATATAATAAATATGAGATTCTTCGTTGTTCCGACCTCTTGCGCAGCTCTTTGCGAATAGATCCTATTTGGCTGGTGTTGCCAAAAGTGCTATTATTGAGGAAATGCTTGTGAACCATCGGCGAAGAAGGCCTTAAGATATGGGAGATATGGGAGATCTGAGGGAGATCTGAGGGAGATCTGTGGAGGATCTGCAGCAGGCAACAATCTCTCTAGCAGGAGTGTTGGACAGTGTCAGAACAGGAATCATTTTGGAACCAGGAATGCTTTGCCGTGATCACAGATAAAACAAAGCCGGCGATGAAATTGACGATAGATGAATTGGCGTCGAGAGGGAAGAGAGTTTATGTTGTCGATATGTCGGATAAGCCCGATAAAGGGACTCTTCAAAGCATCTCTGAACTTCCCATGGATATCGATTGTGCCGTAATTGCGTTGACAAAAACAAATCCAGGGAATATAATTGAAGCCCTCAAGGAGAAAGGCATCAAGAAATGCTGGATACATTGGCGGACTGATACTCTCGAGGTAAAAGAAAAATGCATTGGATCTCAGATGCAATTCATTACGGGCAAATGTCCCATGATGTACCTCGGCCATGGATTAAATATCCACACAATGCATAGAGGTGCAGCAAAATTATTTGGAAAATATTGATAATATAGTATCCGAAATAATGGTTATAGCAAGTCGAGCACTTCCCTTCCGGCCATTCTTCAACCCAGGAGTATGATCCAATGGTGCATGCCAGATTTTGGAGAATTGCCTCAAGCCGGGAGTGCATAAAGCGAGGTTCCCCTCACCACCTCTGGCCCTATTACGCAGACAGCCTCAAGGTAATCTAGCATCATCTATATAAAGATCGGATTTAATTCACTCTCATGGTGATCGCTTGAAAAAGATGATCTTGATTTCTGCCCTTTGTTTTATGACACTAATGGGCATTGTTATTGCTCAAAATAATGCGGATAGTGGTGTTAAAAACATGACCGTCCTCAAGCAGGACAACGGAGCAAATCTTTCTGAAATGAATTTAACCTATTACTCTGTCTCTAATGATTGGGGGCTCGATTCATTTGGCATAGGTGAAGCCGTCAAATTCACCGCACCAAAGCCCGGCTGGAAATTGATGCAGGTACGCATTGTGGGTTGGAATGGTTTCAATGAGACGACCATGACAATTCCTTCCGCTAATGATTTTCTCATTGAGATCAGGGACAAGAATCTAAACCTTCTCTACAGGATGGCAGACACGCAAAATGCATACTTCACTTATCCCGCACCAGTTCTTCGAGGAATAGATATACCGGCTATTCCAGTGACGGATGAATTTTATGTGATCTTTTATGATCGAGGCGCAATGGTTGTAGGAATGGAACCGGAAAACGCAACTGGAAACTCCTATTTCTACGATAGTCTAAATAGTAACCTGATTCCTGTAAGTTTCAAGGATGCAAGTAACAAATCTACACAGATTAACTGGGTTATCAGGGCGGTCGGTGAGTAGAAGAATCCGACCATTTTGCAGGTTGGAGAGATAAGACGCCAACCTGCAAAAGACTTTTTTCAGATTCTTGACATTCCTATCTGAATATACCTGTTTGATTTTTGACGTCATAATCGCATTTTCTGCAAAATAAAAATTCATTACTGCCTTTCATCAGAATCTTTATATGGATAAAATTCAACTGGTGAATCTTGGGGTGATAATTTGAAGAAGACGATATTATTGATTGCCTGCCTATCTTGCATGTCATTATGCATGAGCGCTCTTGGAGCAGATGCGGCAGCGTCAGAGTTAACTGAATTAAAACAGGATAGCGGAAAGAATCTTTCCGAGATGAACCTCACTCTATTCACCATAACAAGCGCAAGCGCATTCGGCTTAGATGGCCTGAACATCGGTGAGGCAGTCAAGTTTACCTCTCCTAAAGCCGGCTGGAAGCTGAGAGCTGTAGATGTGCTGGGCTGGAGCGGATTCAATAATACAACCCAAACAATCCCCTCAGATAGGAATTTCCTCCTTGAGATCAGGGACAAAGACCTCAATCTCCTCTACAAATTTGCAGACGCACAGAATGGTTACTTCCTGTCTCCGACGGGTCCCATCGATGGCGTAATAGAGATACCTGCATTGCCGGTAACTGGGGACTTCTATGTGGTCTTTTATGATCGCGGAAGCATGGGGATCCTCATGGAGGAAGATAATGGAACGGGCAACTCATTCCTCTACAGCAATGGGATATTGGAACCTGCTCAGAGGACCATTGTGGCAACAAATGAGACTTACAAGGTCAACTGGATGATTAAGGCTCTCGGCCAGTAAGGAGGATCTAAAAAGGATAAGATGTCAGGGGAATGTTGGCGAAAGTATGTTATAGCTGCACGCCAACCCCCAGATAATGTTCGAGTCTCGAGTCGTCTGCATTTGCGGTCTTCCAGGAATTGGAAGCGTGGGCAAAGTAGCTGCCGATTATCTGAGCACGGCCTTAGAATGCAGTACAGTTAAACTCTTTTTCTCTCACAGCTTTCCGCCGCAAGTTATGGTATCGAGCGGATTGGCAGAGCTAATGCATGCCGAACTGAAACGTCCCAAGGAGAGACAGAACATGTTCATCCTCTCCGGTGATGCCCAGCCCCTGGATGTAGTGGGAATGCACGAGTTGGCAGGAAGTATCCTGGAAGCCATTCACGCAGAGGGAGTCACAGATGTTATCACCCTGGCGGCTTACGTCGGAGATACGGATGAGACGATACTGGGCGCTTCCACGGACCCCGAATCCGCTGCAGCTTTAGGCAACTCTGAAATCCCATTGCTGCGCAGCGGAGCCATTGGAGGACTAAATGGGCTTCTGGCAGGGCTCGCCCCTTTATATGAGATGCGTGGTTTCTGCCTGCTCAGTACCAGCAGCGGCGCCGATCCTGTGGATATCGAGGCCGCGACAAACCTGCTAAGTGCTATCAAAAAGCTATTTCATCTTGACATTGATATATCACTGATGGAGCCAATGACGGAGGAGCCGGAAGAAAAAGGCGTCGAAGAAGTAGACATGAATTATTGTTAGATTGATTTTGCCACCAGCGTTCCCTTGGGAACCCTCATCTCCATGGCCACAGGCTCACACTTGGCTCTCAAAATGTAGACGAGCCGACCTTTTAACTTATCATCAAACTCGGAGATGGTCTCGAAGTTGCCCATGCCTTTGGATAAGACCAACCAGTCCGGGTCGAACAAAAGGGTCGAAGCCCCTGGGCTGATGTGCTCTAGAGCTGTTCCCACTACATTGCCAGTTGGTATGACCTCATCAATGGTCATGTCTCCCAGCTCCTCGACTGTGACGTCATTGAGAACCGGCTCGGACTTTGACCCGATCACCACGCGTTTTCCCATATCCTTGAGCTTTTCAATAACGAATAAGTCGAAGATAACCTCGCCGCTGTTGTCTGTAAGATAGAAGATATTGCTGAAGGCCTGCAGCCTTCTTTTTAATTCCGGAATATCGG
Source organism: uncultured Methanosarcinales archaeon (assembly GCA_963843555.1). GTDB lineage: Archaea > Halobacteriota > Methanosarcinia > Methanotrichales > Methanotrichaceae > Methanothrix. The sequence goes on along the minus strand of CAWJKV010000018.1, from coordinate 66,463 downwards.
CCCGCAGCTTTTCGCAAAGTGTATTTTCGAATACACGACCAAATGTGGTGTTGTCAAAATCATGACCTTTCACTCCGAACTCCATGGAATTAGCGGCCGCAGCAATGCGTATTAACGCCTCTATCTTGTCATTTGCTTTTTCGTAGAACTCCCTGGCTATGGGCAGAAGGTCACTTGCCACACGGTTGCTCTCTTCTTTCAGGCTTCTATAGGGGTCCGGACTTCCGCTGCGCCTCTTGATGATGAACTCTCTCTCCGTTCCCACCAGAGCCGGAACACCTCCCTTATGGCAGGCCATGTAGTCCAGCAGCTCCTCCACGGCCCCCTTCTTCTCCTCTTCCCCGGAAAAGACGAGATCGCACTCGAACTTGGCCCTGTCCAGGATGCAGGGGTAGCAGTCTGAGGCCATCCTCAAGACGGCCACCTTCTCGCCAGGACCCGAATGACATCAGGAATTACCCTTTCTGCTACATGCACGCATGATCCGCCGCTCAAAACGAAGATCAGACCCTTTTCACCCACAGCCTCCTGGATCAACTGCACCATCCGGGGATAAGCTTCGAAGGTCAGGTTGAAACCCCCATAATCATCCTGGTGAGAGTCGTGACCGAAGATGACGAAGGCTATCTGATAATCGAAATCATTGGCCAATTCGAGAGAACTCTTCAGGGCCTCGATGAACCTCTCATTGCTGCCTCCAAAGGTGAGGCCTATGTCGTAGTTGTTTTTCTCTGGGTCATGCTCTTCTCCGGAGCCGCTGTGAAGGTTGATATGAAAGACGTTTGCATCTTCTTTGAAGAAGTCGCGCGTGCCATCTCCAAAATGAGGATCTACATCCACTATGAGGAAACGCTTCAGCCCCATTTCCCGTAGATGCATTATGGCGATGGCCACATCGTTGAAGTAGCAAAAGCCCCAGCAGCTTCCTCGAGATGCATGGTGTCCCGCGGTTCCCGTATAAGCGAAGGCGGATCTGGCCTGGCCGGCGGCGACCATCTCAGCCGCCATCATCACGCTTCCCGCAGAGAGCAAAGCCACCTCCCTGTATTGATCTGTTTGCATGTTGGCCATATGGGCAGCAGTGTGAGCTTTCTCGGCCAGCTCCAGAGGAGCGGATCTCGCCCGAAATACCTGCACTTCAACGCCATCAACCAGCCCCGACACCATGAGCTTTTCGAAGGATGGACGGATCCTTTCCTTGAGTACGCTGAATCCGTTCTTGCCAAAATCCTCATGATATGTAATTGCGACCAACATTTCCGACTCCTTTTTCATCAAACGCTGACCTCCTGCCTAAGTCCGGTCCCTAGAGCTCCGTGATACGGGGGTATCTCTCCAGGAGCATGCCCTCTACCACGATCGGCATCTGCCTCCTGGCATCTTTTACTGCGGTCTGCAAATCCCAGTCCGAGGTGGAGCAGATGGTAATCAACGGCTCACCTTTCTTTACTCTTTCGCCCATCTTCTTATGGATTACAACACCTGCCTTCTTATCTGAGGGTGCTCCTGCCAGGCGGGCCAGCTCCACAAGCCGTTTGTTGAAGAAAGCTACGATATAGCCTCCTGCCGGAGCTAAAATATCCTCACAATGATCGCCGATAACAATATCCTCGCTCTTGACAAGGGGGTTGCCGCCCTGAGCTTCGATGATCTCCATGAGCTTCGTGTGGGCTTTTCCGCTTACAAGAATCTCCTCTGCCGCACTGTAGCCTGCTCCACGTCCTGCAACTCCTCCCATCTCCAGAAGGATGCCGGCCAGGGAGAGGCTCTTTTCCTTCAGGCTGTTCGGTCCGCCCTTATTCTCCAAAACTGTAAGCGCTTCGCGCACCTCCAGAGCTGGCCCAATGGTGCGGCCGACCGGCGATCCTCCGAAGGTCATGGCACACTCTACACGAATCCCCAGTCGCTCTCCCAGGTCGATGAGGTCTTTGGCCAGAGACCGACCATTCTCTGCAGTTGCAAGTTTGGTGTCGAGTCCGACGGGCATGTCCACCACAACAGCATCTGCACCAACAGCTCCCTTCTTGGCCATGATCGAGGCGAGCATCTGGCTGTAGGGGTCGATGGATAAAGCATATTCCGCTTTGATCAGTTTATCATCGGCAGGAGCAATGTTAGTGGCTCCACCCCAGACGATGACGCCGCCCACTTTCTCGGTGATCTCCTTGATCTCATCAGCACTGAACTCAACAGGTGCCAGAACCTCCATCAGGTCCGCAGTCCCACCTGCGCCGGTTATGGCACGCGAGCTGGTCTTGGGAATGAGAAGGCCTGCAGCTGCAACTATCGGCACAATAAGAAGAGAAACCTTATTACCGGGAACGCCCCCGATGCTGTGCTTGTCCATGACAGGATGAGTGTCGAAGTGAATCCGCTCGCCGGTCTCGATCATGGCTTTGGTCAGCCACATGACCTCCTCGGAGTCCATGTTATGGATGTAGGATGCTGTGACATAAGCCGAGAGCTCAATCTCGCTGAGGTTGTTGTCCACAATATCCTGCACAATAGTTCTGATCTGGTCCTCATTGAGCTTTTTCTTGTCCATTATGTTCTTTATGTAGCAAAGGGAGGCGGGCTTGGGTGCCGGTAGCACTTCCACTGTGACGGGATTCTTCAGTTCCTTAAGTGCCTCAGTGAATATGCCAATCTCGCCCACCTTGACCATCTCCAGGGTGGTGTCTAGTATGGCCGTGGTCCCGGCACCTTTTGTTCTGACCCTGACGCGGTCCCCCGCATTGAGCCCTCTCTCTCTGGCATCCACAACGTTAAGCATGACCTTGTGCTGACCTATATCAATATCAAAGGGACGAACTTGCAGCATTTAAAAGACCTCTTAAGCGATTTTTTTATCAACACTATCAAATTGTGCCTTCCATGAGCGAAAGCGATCGAATCCATTCGCCTCGTGCCTCGCGCGTGGTTCCCACCACCAGCCTTTGGCCCTGGGCCGTCTCTTCCAGGACGCCTTTCGCCTCTATCGTCTCGCCGGGCAGGGCCTGGCCTGCATAGGTATGAGTGAAGCAGAATATCTCTTTCACCTCCGGATGATCCAGACGGAAGATAGCGGGACTGTCGAAGGCAAACTCAGCGTCAATTACTTTGGCCTCAATTAGGCCCGGGCCTCTTGCCTTGCCAGCAGACTGCTGGCTGATCTGGCTCCAGTCCCGGGTGAAGAGCAGGTCGAAGTAGGTGCCCTCGATCATACCTCGATTTCCTTTTCTCTTCTCATGCTTCATGAACTCTTCAAAGCTGATTTCCGGCTTTCTCTTGAGATAAATCTTCTTCCAGGTGGCTTCATTCAGATCCTCAATCAAGCCTTTGGCCTTTGCCCGGGCCACTATATCCCTGGCTTTCCACCACATAGGCCCATACACAACAAAATCGATATCTGAGCTAGGACTATTTAGCCCCAACAGCATGGAGCCGGTGATGCCCATCTCTTCCCAGGGAACGCCCCCAGCATTTAGAATGGTGGCAATCTTCATGACTCTTGTATCTTTCCCGGCCGCGGATCTCAAGCCAACAGACGGTCGATAACATCTGATCACATCCGATTCTGGAACAACATGGAGGTCGCGAACATAATCAGGCCGGACGCGCTTTAGAAACTCGAAAGCCTGATCGAAGTCCATCTTTCGATAGCGTATGTCTCCGCACAGGCGTTCACCTGCAGGATCAGGCACATACCTCAGCAAAGAGCGAAGGCCATCCGGGTGGCTGTAATCAGAGACTGCAAAAAACCAGCCGTCTTTGGTCTCAAAGAAGTCTCTGATGCGGGCCTTCACTTTATCGCCTTCATTACTCTATCCAGGCCTGCGCCAGGCCGGATGATCTCTCTCTTCTCCAGATCTAAGAGGGTGGATGGCTCGCTGTAACTGCATTTTCCTCCGTCTACCACCGTATCAACTCGATCCTCGATCTCGCGAGAGACTGAGGCCGCACTTGTCGGTGCAGGCGAACCGGTGCGGTTGGCGCTGGTAGATGTGATCGGTCCAGCCAGATCGATGATCCTCAGAGCTAATTCATGATCTGGGTATCTGATGCCAACCATTGGCGAGCCTGCGGTGAGGATATCTGGAACTACGCTCTTTCGCCGCACAAGAACTGAAACCGGCCCTGGCAAGAGCTGCTCTAGAAGATCCATGTCTTCTCTGGTTACTTCTGCTACATTCCTCAGCATATCGAAGTTTGAGACAGCCAAAAAAATGGGCATGGAAAGAGGCCTCTTTTTGATCTGAAAAACCCTCATCACCGCCTGCTCATCCAGAGCATTTGCGCCCAGGCCGTAAACGGTCTCGGTGGGGTAGACTATCACTCCCCCGCCGATGATAAAACGAGCTGCACTGGCGAACATTTCTTATTTCCGTTTGATGCTGGCAATGTCCCCCAGGGTCAATCCTCTGCCTACGCTCCCGGACTTGACCCGGGATTCGCTCGCCTCATCGGTTAGCTTGATCTTCAATTCCCTCTCGAGCTTCTTTCTAACCTCGTCCTCAGGAGAGATATCTTCCCTCTCGATCTTCTTCAAAAGGGTCGCTTTCTCTTTGATTCTCGCGCCCAACTCTTCCAGCGATAAACCCAGGCCTTCCCGTGCCTCCCTGATCTTGCGCCCGAACTCCGGGACCAACTCCACCAAATCCTTGAAATGGTCGCGAGGTCTGGGCCGTTTTACCGTGAATGCCCTCTCCACAGGAACCATCTTCCTCGGGACTGGTGTCCATTTGTCTTCCGGTTTTCCGAAGTGCGCACAGCTCTTGCATACGTCCAGCGTTGAGCGGTCGATCACAATCCTCTGGGGCAAACCTGAGATCTCGGCGCCGCAAATCTCGCATTGCTTCTCTGTCATTTCGGAAACCTTTATAGGGGTCGGAGTTTAATAATCTTTGTAATTATGGATAGTGGAGAAGGCATGAATGAGTCACAGGCCGGCGCGGACTTTTCGCGCTACATCCTGGACCGTATGCGCCAGCTCGAAGAGCGCAACCTGGCGCTGCGTGAGCAGAAAGACCGCGTGGAAGGCGAGAAGAGGCTCATTGAGAATCAGAAGCTCAAGTTTGAGCGAGAAGCTCGCAAGCTCCGCAGCGAGCTGGAGCGCTTGCGCGTCGGTCCCATGATAGTAGGTACAATAGTTGATGTTCTGGATGAGAACAGGGTCATCGTCAAGAGCAGCACAGGTCCCAGATTCGTCGTAAATCTCTCCCAATTTATAGAGGAAGAGATCAAACCCGGAGCTCAGGTTGGCCTGAACCAGCAGTCCTTTGCTGTGATGTGCGTCCTGCCGTCGCCACGTGATCCGGCCGTCTTTGGCATGGAGATCGAAGAGGCTCCTGATGTGCGCTTCTCTCAGATCGGAGGGCTGGACACTCAGATCTCCGAGATCAGGGAGATTGTGGAGCTGCCCCTGAAGCGTCCGGACCTTTTCACGGCCGTTGGCATTGAGCCGCCCAAAGGTGTCTTGCTTCACGGGCCGCCGGGCACAGGCAAGACCATACTGGCCAAGGCAGTAGCCCAGAGCACTGAAGCTACTTTCCTGCGGGTGGTGGGTTCGGAGTTCGTGCAAAAATACATTGGAGAGGGAGCGCGCCTCGTGCGCGAGCTCTTTGAGCTGGCCAAGAGCAAGTCCCCGGCAATAATATTCATAGACGAGCTGGATGCCATCGGCGCGCGCCGCATGGATGGAGCCACCAGTGGAGACCGCGAAGTGCAGAGGACGCTGATGCAGATTCTGGCGGAGATGGACGGCTTCGATGCTCGCGGCGAGGTGAAGCTCATCGCTGCCACCAACCGTCTGGATATGCTGGACCCTGCATTGCTGCGGCCGGGCCGTTTCGATAGGGTCATTGAGATTCCACTGCCAAATAAAGAGGCATGCGAATCCATTTTAAGGATCCATACTGCAGGCATGAGCCTGGATCCGGATGTTAACCTCAAGCTGATTGCCGAACTCGCGGATGGCTCGAGCGGCGCGGATTTGAAGGCACTATCTACTGAGGCCGGCATGTATGCGATCAGAGAAGAGAGAACCATGATCTACCAGAGCGATTTCGAAAACGCGGCTGCAAAGATCCTTAACAAAGAAAGAAACCGGATGAGCGAGCCGGAAGGGCTCATTCAGCAGTACATTTGAGGAATGTGAGGAATGGCAAGGCTGGGCCGGAAGATCATCAGGCCCGATTTCCCTCATCCATAACAATTTAAAGAATAACAATCGCGGTTTTTTAAAAAATAACCAATATAAATCAATTAGCATTAGACCCCATAATATCCACCACCCCAGCGGGGTGCGACAATTACATAAGTGATATTTAGCCAATGATTAGTCTCGAAATCGTGGGATTAATGGGAGTAGGCCAGGCCCAGTTTGCCCCGTCACCCCAGCGCGTAACACCGCGCGGGACCCGGAAGACGCTGTTGGATCTTTTGTGCTTAATTGTAAGATATGCTAATGTCATATTCAATTGCAGACTGGACTTCGTAGATGCAAGCAAGGACAGAACATCCGCACATTCTTCCGGGGTGCCGCGAGTCGGCCTGCGGGCCTCCCGCGCTATGGTTGGGGCGCCGCTCCAGGCCGCGGCCGGCCGAGCGACGGCGGTTAAGCTGCAGACTTATTGATGGTAGAATGTCTTTTTCTTATCCTTGCCACTCCGACAATTTCTGCCGCGCCTTCTCCGCATCCGGGCTTTCGATCTGCTCGAAAATCACAAGTGCCGCCTTTGCACGATCGATCGCCTCCGGCCGCTGGCCGAGCTTGTCGAGCGCCAGGCTCATGTTGAATAGGGCATCGCCTTCTCCTCGGCGGTATTCGATCTTGCGGGCGATCTCTAACGATTGCTCATAAGTAGTCGATGGCTTTGCGGACTTCGTCCAGGTCGGCATAGGCTTTGCCCAGGTTGCACAGAGCTTCGCTCTCATTCTTTCGATCCTCGATCTTGCGAGATATCTCAAGCGACTGCTCATAGTATTCGATTGCCTTGTCGTGTCTCTCCTAGGTGCAGCATAGGCTTTTCCGAAATTGCACTAGATTTTCTCCTTCAATCGATGGGTCCCCGATCTCTCGGCTGATTGCTGAGCGCCTGATCGTAGTACTCGATTGCCTTGCGCGTCTCGCCCAGATCGGCGTAGGCTAGGCCCAGGTTGCCCAGATTGGCTCCTTCGCCCCTTCTGTCCCCAATCTCGCGGATATGTCCAGCGCCTGATCGTAGTACTCGATGGCCTTGCGCACCTCGCCCAGATCCGTGTAGGCATTGCCCAGGTTGCCCAGGATGGCTTCCTTCGCCCCGTCTGTCTCCGATCTCACGGCTGATTGTCAGCGCCTGATCGTAGTACTCGATGGCCTTGCGCACCTCGCCCAGATAGGAGTAAGCATTGCCCAGGTTGCCCAGGTCGGCTCCTTCGCCCCTTCTGTCTCCGATCTCGCGAGCTGATTGCCAGCGCCTGATCGTAGTACTCGATGGCCTTGCGCGCCTCGCCCAGATTCAAGTAGGCATTGCCCAGGTTGCCCAAGTGAGCCCCTTCAGAACTCGAGGTTCTTCAATCAGCCGGGCTGCCGTTAGGGCAGTCTCAAGCCATCGAATCCTCTCCTGAGGATGCTGACGCAAATCCAGTACGTTGACTCCCATCATTCGGATAAGAATTGGCCATCTGCAAAGCGAACTTCAGGTCTGACTTCTGCTTTAGGTTTCTTAACGTTTCGCATCATAACCTCTGCCCAAGCCTGTCCTTCCTTAATGTTCGCCCACTCACGGTCGAAGAGCATTAGCCCTTCCAGGATATTTTCCCCGCCTTTATCGTAGAGCTTTTCAGCATCAGAGAGGACTTTCAAGTAATGCTTAGTGAGGCGCTGCTTCGCGTCGTCATGCTCCTTGGATTCCAGACGTGATTCTGCGAAAAGACGGGCCAGGTCATGCAGCCTGTAACGCCCCTCTCCAGAATCAACTGGGCGAATAAAATCCACAAGACTCCATTTGACTAAATCGCTCAATGCCTCTGCAGATGCATCTCGAGCCATCTTCAAAACTGCTGTCCCACCATTTAGGTCAAAGTCTTCTGGAAAGACCGAAAGACGACACCAATGCTTCCTTCTTAATGGACGCAGCAGATCGTAACTCAAGCTGAATGATGCATCAACCAGTTCTAGCCTCACCTTTTTGTCACTCAGGCGACGTTCGTAATCAGCTACACCTATGTCTTTCCTCTCGGCCAAGGCGCTTGCTGCATTTCGAAGGGCCAGAGGAAGATATCCGCATAGACTTTGCCAATGAGTCCGCTCGATCGCCAATCCGTCCAGCGATTTCGAGAAGCAGTTCACATGCTTCGGTCAGGAGGCAAAACATCCAGATCTCGCTCCTTTAAGCCCGGCAGAGTAAATTTATTTCTTGAAGTGATTAAAACGGCGCAATCTTGATGGAGGTAACAGCGGCTCGACCTGCTCTTTGTCAGCTGCATTGTCTAATAATAGCAGAGCACGTTTGCCAGACAGAACTGAGAGATACAATCCATGCAACTCGTTTTCGTTCTCTGGCAGGCGGTCAGTTGGGTAATATGAATGGATGACCTGGGCCATGGCTTCAGCAGGCGCTCAGAGGATTCTTGGTCGTTCCTTTCAGGTTTAGAATTAGATTCCCATCAGGAAAGCGGTCTTTTAGCCTCTCGGCCAAGACAAGTGCCAGTGCTGTCTTGCCGACGCCAGCCATGCCACGCAGACCGGTAATGGTTGCTCCCTTATCGAAGTTTGATAGGATCTCACTGATTTCATCCTCACGACCTTTGAAGTCATCTGGTGGTCGGGGAATTTGGTTAGGGATTAAGACAGTCGAGTTTAGGACGGAGTGGCCTTTGCAGAGATACCGAAGTTCTCTCTTTTTTAGTATTCGTGATCTCGTTTTGGATCGCTTGTGTTACTTTTAAAGCCAGATTATCAGGGGAACTAAAATCTGCGATGATTCTCTCTTTGTTTACACGATTCACGGAATGATTCTTGTTTTTCCCTTTTATCATCTGACTCCCTTAGTTTAGCAGGGATAGGAAAGTCTTCAGGCGCGACGAAAATTAAGTCTTGGTATACTGGCGTCAACTGCTGTATTATACTCCATTTCCGTATACGATGTCTCGCTTCCTTTTGGACAGCTCCCGTATAAGTGACCCACTATCCCCACAAATAGGTCGCATTCGGCGACTTTGGCGGCACAGAATTCGTCAGCTTCCTGATCACGTGCACCAAAGTCTTCCATTCGAACACAATGATATCCATCCAGACCTTCGATAGCGTGATAGGCAGCCTCACGATACTCGTGTAAATCTCTGGCCGTGGAGCTTAGAAACACCGTTCTAATTTGCATGGATTAGATCAGTTAGGACAAATAGCCGATAATATTAATAACTTTATGCTAACTTGGACTGCTCAGGAAAAACCTAAGAAAAGTGGAATAGGTTTTGGCTTCGCTAATCTGACAAAGAGGTAGCGCTGGCATGATCTTATTCAAGAGCTGGCTCTGTTATTTTGCTATACTGTATGCATCCCATGCGCAGGCTACCCAGATTATCGGTGCAACGATGAGACCCCCGATTCCTGCCATAGCTAAAGTTCCCAGGACCAGAATGCTGCCAAAGAACCATGCCAGCGCCCTCCAGAGATGCCCTGCATAAAACTGTCCCAGACCCATTATTAGCATGGATAGTATCGCAGCCGCCTTCTTGCCCATCGGTCATCCCTCTGATCTATTTCAAATCAAGAAAAAGTGAATATTCTGCAACTATTTAACACTTCATTACCTACACCCGCACCCGCATCCTTTCGGAGTCTCATTGCCCAGATACTTGGCCGGATTCTCGTCAAAGGCCTTCTTGCATCCTGGGGCGCAGAAGTAGTAGGTCTTGTCCTTGTAGTCGCTCTTGATTTTCGCCGTCTTCTCATCGACGGTCATTTTGCATACTGGATCTATAGCCATTTTCTTTTATCCTCCAATGCTCTTATTCTTGGTCGCTGGCGGTATATACTTTTTGAGCAGCAGCGAGAATGAGATTACAGTCACAGAGCTCAGGGCCATAGCGAGACCCGCCAGCTCCGGCCGGAAGGTTATGCCAAAACGTGGATAGAGCACGCCTGCGGCTACGGGAACCAGCGCCGCGTTATAGGCAAAGGCCCAGAAGATATTCAGCTTGATTCTGGATAAGACCTTGCGGCTGAGCTGGATGGCAGCGACAGCGTCTCGCAGGTCGCCGGTCATCAATACGATATCGCCGGTCTCAATGGCCACGTCCGTGCCGCTGCCGATGGCGATGCCTACATTCGATTCCGCAAGAGCGGGAGCATCGTTGATGCCGTCGCCCACAAAGGCCACCCGGTTCCCGGCCTGGCGCAATCTCTTGATCTCCATAGCTTTTTCTTCGGGCAGAACCTCCGAAAGGACAGTGTCGATGCCCAGCTCGCCCGCCACCGCCGCAGCACTGCGGGCATTGTCGCCGGTGATCATCGCTACCTGCAGGCCCATGCCCTTCAGCTCGGCCACCGCCGGCGCGGCTGAGCTCTTGAGCTGGTCGGAGATGGCCAGAACTCCGCTGGGCTTTCCATCCAGGGCCACCAGCATGGCCGTCTTTCCCTGCTCCTCATAGGCTGATGCCTTGCTGAGCATCGCGTCGTCGAGATCGATCTTCATCTCTTTGAAGAGCATCCTGTTTCCGGCCACCACGCTTCTCGCACCAACCTGGGCCAGCACGCCTTTTCCTGGCCGGGCCTCGAATTGATCGGCGCGCGCAAGATCGATTCCTTCCGCTTCTGCCTTGCGCACCACGGCCTCGGCCAGGGGATGCTCGGACGGCTTCTCAGCAGACGCTGCCAGCCGCAAAAGCTCCTTCTCATCCTCGCCATAGGCCGCAAGGTCTGTAACATCCGGCCGGCCTACAGTCAGGGTGCCCGTCTTGTCAAAGGCCACCACATTAAGTTTGTCAGACGCCTCCAGAGCCTCACCGCTCTTGATGAGAATCCCTAGCTCCGCTCCCCTGCCGATGCCGACTGTGATGGCGGTAGGCGAAGCCAAGGCCCAGGGCACAGGGGCAGGCCACTACTAATACCGATATCAGAGCCGTCAAGGCGAAGAGCAGAGTGTTATGGGCCACAAAATACCAGTAAACAAATGCCGCAGCGGCGATGGCAAGGATAGTGGGGATGAAATATGTAACCGCTCTGTCGGCAATCCTCTGCACAGGCGGCCTCGACCCCTGCGCCTCCTCGACCAGGGTTATGATCTCTGCCAGGACAGTGTCTTTGCCCACCCGGGTGGCTTTGAAAGTGAGGGACCCGTTTTTGTTGAGGGTGCCGCCCACTACCTTCTGGCCCAATTCCTTCAAAGCCGGAACCGGCTCCCCGGTGATCATGGACTCATCCACGTAGCTCTGTCCGTCGACGACGATGCCATCGGCCGGAACCTTCTCACCCGGCTTCACCAGGATCAGGTCGTCCACCTGCACTTCTTCCGCGGCCACATCGATCTCCCGTCCGTCCTTCAGAATGGTGGCCCTCTTGGGCTGCAAACCCACCAGCTTTTTTATGGCCTCAGACGTGCGGCCTTTGGCGTTGGCCTCCAGATAGCGGCCCAGCGTCAGGAAAGAGGCAAGCATAACTGCCGTCTCATAGAACATGAAGTCCGGAGTGAGCACAATTCCAAAGGTACCAAGAATGCTGGAGCCATAGGCGACGCCAATGCCCATGGCGTACATGACGTCCATGTCCAGGCTCCTGTTCTTCAGCGCCCTTACTGCGGCTTTGAAGATGGGATAGCTCACATAGACGAATACCGGGGCGGACACGACCAGCATGAACAGATTCATGAAATTGGGGACTCTCATGAAGATGTCCATGGGGATGATCTGATGCACCGGCAGATACATCACAGCCATCAGAAAGAGGCTGGTGGCAAAGCCGATGATGATGCGCCGTTTCTTGTCCCGCAGATCCAGCTCTCGAGCCTCCCTTTCTCTCTCGGCTGCGGCTTCATCTCCTGCTATCCCCTGGAATTGATAGCCCGATTCCTCAACGGCCTTCTTCATATCCTCCAGGCCTACCATCCTGGGATTGAAGGTGACATAGGCTTTTTCAGCTGCCAGGTTGACGCGCACGTCCACGACCCCGTCCAGCTTTTTGAGGGCGATCTCCAGTGCTCCCACACACATGGCGCAGACCATGCCGCCTATCTTCAAGACGACCTTCTGGTCGATTACATCGTAGCCGACCTCCCGGATCGCCTTTTCGATGTCGACGAGCTTGAGCTTCTCTGGATCGTATTCTACAGAGGCGATCTCTGTTCCCAGATTGATCTCTGCCCGGGAGACTCCATCCAGCTTCTTGAGGGCCTTCTCGATTGTTGCAGTGCAGGCTGCACAAACCATGCCCGTTACCTTCAGCTCAGCTCGCTTATCTTCCGCCATGGATCGCTCTATTGCTCTATTACCCTACTTCTCTAGATGAACCTCTCAAATCTCTCTTTCCCGGCTTTGCAGATGGGGCAGATCTCCGGAGATCCGTCCCGGCCGCAGAGGTAGCCGCAGACCAGACACCTCCAGACGGGAACGGAAAGCTTCAGATTCCCATTGCAGGCCCCCGGCTCTGCTCCGTTTGCTAATGGCTGTGCCTGTGGCAGTAGTCTTTGCCTCTCTTCCTGGGGAGGTCTTCTTTCCGGAATGGACCCTAGCTCCTGCTCCCCTTTGAGGACAGCTTTCGAGACATAAAGCGCGCAATAGCAAGCCCCGAATTCAGTGACATCTGCATCTCTGTAATAGCAGGGACAGATGATGTCAAGATCCTGAGATTTGTCATCTGCTGCCAGGCGGCAGGGGCAGGCCTGGTAACCGTACCGCCTCTCGTTTACGAGCAGGCCCTTCACCAGGCCTCGGACAAACTCTCCGTCAGGATTGAGGTTGTATCCACCCTGCTTTGCTTCCTTATCCAGGCGTGAGTACAGTCTGTCGATCTCTTCTTGGGAAGGCTCTTGGTAGTCTTCATTCATCAGACCAGGGCCTCCTTGATCTCTTTCTCTCTGAAGCCGATAATGACCTTCTCTTTGATCACAAGCGTCGGAAAAGAAGTGCTGGGATTGTATTTCTTTATCTCATCCATGGCCTGGGCCCTCTCTTCCCCTTTTAAGAGATCCACATAAATGTAGTCGAAGGCCACTCCAGACGATTGTAAGAGTTCTCTAGTCTTCTTGCACCAGATGCAAGTGCTCAACGCATAGAGAATGATCTTGCCCTTATCATTTCCAGATACGTGTTCGGAATTCATAAAATCACCGGCTACAAGATGATACTGTAAAGGTAATACATCTTTGACGGATAAATAGGTACTCTGGGAGAATGAATTTGAAATAATCAAAAAAAAAGGTTGGCTGCCAGGTTTCCCTAGCAGTCTATGCCATCGCAGACCGCTTGGGTCTCTTCCGGCACAGGATTCTCATGGAACTTGATGGTCTTCTCGGCCTCGAATGTTCCTGTGAACATCTCGTGGGCCTTGATATCCTTGTAGAATATCTTGTGCCACGTTGGCATCCGTGCCCCAGGTACCATTGAAGGAGTTCTTGGTCTCGATTCCAATAAGATGCGCTGGATCATAGATACCATTGCTGGCCGTCATGAGCTCCTCGACCGTTGCTGTATCCCTGCCGGCATCCTTGAGTTTGTTGATCAGGTTCTCCGGGCTTGTGTTATTCGGTTCGTAAGGCGTTGTGGAGACAAAGAAGGCAGTCTCATCCTTTTCCATCTCATTTACGGAGAACATCTCCTGAACATCAGCGCCGATGCCGCCATAAAACGCCTTGGAGTTCAAATATTTGCCACCGGTCAGAGGCGTAGCGCCTTGATAGGTCAGCTTTGTGGTCTCGAAGAGATTGAAGGCCGACTTGTCGCCGCCATTGACAGAGCTTACATTCCTCTGGAGCTTTTCCGGATCTTGCGAGTAGGCATGTTCAGAGTCAAGCTCGAGGTCGCCGTCACCTGCCATGGTGTTGTAGTACTCGAGAGCGATCTTCTTGTCGACTATTGATGTGCTGACGTCGATGATTCCCGATCCGGATACCTTTTGATTCTCACAAAACTGTTCATACTGCACTGGTGGTACCAGTGGTGGATTAGCTAGCACAATGCCGCAACCACCCATCAGGGCAATCGCTAACATAAGTACTACTATTACTACTCCCTTCATTTTCTTTTTCGCCCCCTATTTTTTAAACCTTTAATTTGAGCTAATTTCGCAAAATAAGCGAATTATGCTCAAAATGAATATCTTACTTTAATATTATATAAATTTATCCTTCAAATCTCTCATAAGTATTAGTCTTATTTAAAAAATGGAATAATCCAGGCTGATTTTAACGTTGATGGGCCGACATTGGAGGTTTTCCTTTCACCGCATGCTATCCCGGGGATAGTTGGTTTCCGGCTAAAGCTTCGAAATTCTCATAGTGCATCCATCTTCCGTATGATCCACTTCCATCTTCAACTTCAGATCCGAGAAGACTTTTTTCCAATGGCTTTCCACGCAGGTCCTGCAGTGCTCCTTGGCAATCAGGCTGGCTCCCACGCGGGCGAAGGATTTGGCGCCTTCCATCAATCCGCAGCGTTTGCGTTTGATCTCCACAAAGCCATCTCCTTCTATCACCTCGACCTCGCTTCCGAATAGGTTCTTATCATTGGCAGCTATGGCCAGGGCCACTGCCTCGGGCTCCGCCAGGCCGAGCTGCTTGAAGGTGGCCGCTACCTGTCGGGCTCCAATATCCTGAAACTCCCGCAGGCCTTTCTTGCCAAGCTTTCGAGCTACGTAGCCGCTGCTGCCGTAGAAGCTTCCCATCCACATGGCCACCACGCGCTGCTGGATCTGCTCCAGGGGAATATCAGGTACTTCTGTCATACCGTTTCGGCAATGCAGACGGGCATTATAATACTTTTGGGTTTTCGCGTCTTCTAGCCCATTTGGAGAGGGCATCTTCCAGGAAACCGGCTATACCTCCCGGAAAATAAACCTCCAGTGCATCGAGTTCAGCCATCCTTTTTGCATCCAGAGCATAAGGTTTTAGAAAATTTTTATACTTCTCCTGTCCCTCATTCTTTTCCTTACTGCCCTGGACCATGGGTACCTTCAGCTCCAAAATCTGCTCGGGCAATAGGCCAATGCTTTTCAGTCTGATATTTGCAGCAGCCCTGTGCCTCAGTTCTGCGATCTTTGCCTCCAGGTCTCTGGCAAAGAATACACTGTCCGGGCGGAGGTCCGAGAGGCACAGGATGATGGTTGGGGAGCAGCAACGCTTGTACAGAGCCTTGACGGCCTCCTCGGAAGCCCTGCCATTGACGGAGACAAGTGTTGCGCCGTGTTTCTGGCAGACGGGATACAATAAGGGATTCAATGCAGACTTATTCAACCAGACCTCGACCGGGGTGGTCTTTGCCTGCCTCTCATCCGGCAAGAAGACGTTCTCCCCAGGAATCTCGTCGAGTATGGCGTCAGCCGGAATGAATCGCAGCGTTCTTGCTTTGCTCATCCACTTGGAGAGCTTCGCGCCGTCGCTCTCATGGTAAGGTCTCGTGATCCTGATCTCGCCCACGAACCCACCACAAAGGGGATAGTCTGATGCCTTCCTCTGCAACGCATAGTAGAAAAGCCCTCTCAGCGTGGTCCTTGATCTGCCGGTCTCTTTTACAAAATCATGATAGGCCTTTGCCACCCATCTGGACTTGGTTCTGTCCGTCTCTGTGAATACAAATGCCTCAGTCATAATTGTATGGTATACAACGGAAACCCAGGTATATATGATAAGGCGTTTCCTCAAGTATACCTTAAACTGCTGTAATGAACCAACTCTGATCGACTGACTGGATGGTGCATGAAAATATGCCTGAACTTCCTGAAGTAGAGGCGGCTCGAATGTATTTGGAGGCTACAATACTGCTCCAGCCCATCAGAGCGGCTAAAGTTTTGGACAACCGCATCCTCTCCGGGGTCTCTCCAGAGGCATTGGAGCTCAGTCTGGCGGGAAAGCAGTTTTTATCCGTGCAAAGGCATGGAAAAAGGCTCTTTCTGATGCTGCAGGACGATCTCTGGCTCACGCTTCACCTCGGCCTGACCGGGAGGCTTGTATATCTCCAGGCCCATGCGGCAAAGCCCCGTCACACCCGCCTGCTGGTCTCTTTTCAGAACGGCCGCCGGCTGGCCTTCGATGATCCTAGGATCTTCGGCGAGGTGGGATTGACAACAAGTCCTGCCCTTTTCCTGGCAGAGCGAAAGATCGGCCCCGACGCCCTGCAGCTCAACCGGGATGGCTTTATAGAGATTATGAGCGGCAGACGGGGCTTGATCAAGGCAGCACTGCTCAACCAGAGACTTCTTGCGGGCCTTGGCAACCTCTACGCAGACGAAGCCCTCTTTCAGGCTGGAATCTGTCCCAAGTCTCGCTGTCTGAATGAGGTGCAACTTGAAGCCCTCTTTGCGTCAATTCAGGAGGTTATTAAGACAGCCCTTTCCACCGGGGCAAATCTTGCCAATCTGCCCGATTCCTATCTCCTGCCGTATCGCTATGCGGGCGGAACCTGCCCCAGGGACGGCGCTCTTCTTCAGCATGAGAAGATCGGAGGGAGAACCAGCTACTACTGCCCTGAACATCAGAAGATGAAGTGATGAGAATTGAGATCGGACAATTGCCGGAAAACCATTCTACCTGGTCAAATTGTTTCTTACCCTTTCTCTATCGCACCATAATGAAGCAAGACGACACCTGATTTGAATATCTTGCTATTTATCAACCTGAGATTTATCCTATCCGTGATATCTTTGAATTGCTGTTTTCCATTGCCCAGGATGATGGGATTGACATAGATCAAATATTCATCGATCAATCCTAATTTCGTAAGAGCTGATACAATGCTGCCACTGCCATAAATCACCATATCCTTACCCGGCTGCCCTTTCATTCTTAGAATATCATCCTTGTTAATTTCTCTTATTAACCTTGTATTCCTCCAATCAGCCTTTTCCAGGGTTTTTGAAAAGACAATCTTAGGTAAATTATTCATTTTTTCGGTGATGATTGGATCTTCCGCTGTAGTAACAGGCCAGTAGCCGGCCATCAGCTCATAAGTCACCCGTCCAAAAAGGATGGTGTCTATCGAACCTGCCAAAAAATCTTTTGAGAATTGTTCGATCTCTTCATCCCAGACAAACCAGTCAATTTCTCCATTCGGTCCTGCAAAGAAGCCATCAAGGGTAACATAGTTTGAAACAATTATATTTCTCATAAAGACTCTAATTCGCTTTTGGAACGTATAGATTTTTCCACTTGATCGGTCCTTCTCATAATGCAGGTTGGCCACCGCCACAAGTTCAACATCCCGGGTGAAGGCTTATTTAGATTGCAGAAGGAATAATAGTGCAGGTGTTCAGAATGGAGGAAGGCTCGAAAAATTCAAACTCATCAAAATCAGATCCCGTGAATTCTGATTCGCTAAAATCCTACAGGGAGAAGAGGAACTTTGAGATCACAGCAGAGCCCTTGGGCAGCGGGGCCCGTTCTCACAGCCAGATCTTTGTGGTGCAAAAGCACAGTTCACGCAGCCTGCACTACGATCTGCGCCTGGAGGTAGATGGCGTTCTCAAGTCTTTTGCGGTTCCGAAAGGGCCTTCCACGGATCCCAAGGTCAAGCGCCTGGCGATACAGACAGAGGACCATCCTCTGGAATACGCCTCATTCCAGGGCACAATTCCAGAAGGGCAGTACGGAGCCGGCACAGTGATCGTTTGGGATAAAGGTCCCTACATAAACATGTCCAGGAAGGATGGACAGGATATCACTCTCGCTCAGGCCCTGGAGAACGGACATGCAGCATTCTGGTTGGAGGGCAAGAAGCTGTCAGGCGGTTATGCTCTCACCAAAACGCAGCGAGGATGGATACTGGTAAAGATGAGAGACGAAAAGGCGGATTCTTCGCACGATATCCTTGAGGAGAGCCCGGGATCGGTGCTCTAGCCAGCGGTACTGCTGCGGTTCTGGGTGATCAAGGCTGATTGTGGCCGCGTTGAACGTGACGATCATGTTTCTCGATAGCGGGACTAAATTGTGGTAGTGTAAAAAGGTCGGGAAAAGTGGGCCCATGGTGTCCATTTTCCTCTCCACGTCCGTTCATTCAAATCCCGGCAAATGGCAAGAATCGACCACGGCAATTGATCGACATTCTGCCAGGACCTCCTTGGCAACAAAAAAATTGCCTTACTTCCCTTCAGACAGGCTCCTGGCCTTCTTTCCTTCTTCGATAAGCTCCTTGATCTTCTGGCCGCCTTTTTGGCCGATCTTCTCATAAAACTCCCTGCCGTGCGTCTGGGCAGTCTTCATGCCGCCTTTCTTGCCTGCCTCCTGCACAGTCATCTTACCCTTTCCTTCTTTTCCCGATGTCTTTTTCTCTTCTGCCATTTTTCCTTTCCCTCCCACGTCTTGATGGATTTTGTTATCATCTCATCTGGCTGAAAACTTCTGGGACTCGAGAGAATTCTGGCCTTTTTTCTTCTCAATTCTTCAATTATTCCAGACTACTACTATTCTGTTAGATCTTCTTTAAATATTTATGTTTTGTGCTTAATTCATTTTTTTGAAAAAGATTAGCATTGGTAGTGGAAATCACGAAAATTTTGGTCATATGATTCAAAATAATTTATTAAAAATTTGAAGATGTTGAATTGATCTAATAGAATTTCTACCCGATTCTGGTCACTTTCATCTCTCTGACCAGAGCGCTGGCTATATCTCTCAGACCCAGATCCTCTTCTGCAAGGAGGATCTCGTCCTTTTTGGCTCTGGTCATGGGCTTGTTGGGCACGGCTGTGCAGGACTTGGTCTCCTCGGTCACCTCGTACGTCCCAATCTTCCGGGCCAGGTCGATTATCTCGGACTTATCCATGGCAATGAGCGGATGGAAGACCGGCACTCCAATTGAGGCCTGCTCGGCCAGTATATTCTCCGCCGTCTGCGAAGCCACCTGGCCCATGGAGTATCCCGTGACAATACCCAGAGCTTCTTCTTTCTCCATGACCTCTGCCGCTATTCTGTACATCAAGCGCCGGCAAAGAATGCAGGTGGCGCGGGGATAGTGAGCCTGGATCTTCTCAATTCCCTTCTGGATGGGAATGGTGATAAAATCGATCTTACGGCCCGAGGTCCATTCCGACAGAACCTCGGCGCATCTGATGGACTGGTTTATAGCATCGGCATAAGGCCGGGAGTCGAAGTGCAGGAGCGTGACGGGGCAGCCTCTCTTCATCATCATCCAGGCGGCCACAGGCGAATCAATGCCCCCGGAGATGAGCACCAACATCTTTCCCTGTGAGCCCAGGGGCAGGCCCCCCAGACCCTTCACGACCTCGGTAAAGACGTAGGTCCTGTCCCTTCTGGCCTCGACAAATATCTCCAGCTCCGGCTCATCCAGATCCACTGAGGCGCCAGTAGCCTGTCGAACTGCCTCTCCCACGACCCGGCCGATCTGTTCGCTGGAAATCGAGACCCCTGTGCGCCTGGGCCGTATGGCAAAAGTGGCCGGCTTTGATTGCAGGGCAATCTCTACTGCCAGTCGGCTCATCTCCTCCAAATCGGAGGAAACAGTCCTGGCAGGACTTGTAGAGACAACGCCAAAAACCCGTGCTGCGATCTCGCTGGCCCTGACGTCGGGGGTGTGGACGAAGATCCTGCCCTCGCCCCTGATAACCTTATGCTCCACACCTGCCCTGTGCAGGGAAAAAGCTATATTGCTCGCTAAAATGCGTTCCCAGTTCTGCCTGGTCCAGCTATCCTTTAGAGTGATCTCCCCGTAACGTACCAGAACTACGTCCTGGAAGATCATGCTCTGATCTGAGTAGCCTTCGCGGATCTCTTTATCTTCTTGACTCTGGAACCTGAGGCTGTATATCTCTGCATTGGACCGGGCTTCTTATGGGTGGCCTCGGCCTTGGTTACCTGCCTGACCTGACCCTTTCTTCCTTTGATCTTGACCCATTCTATGCTTCCTGTCTTTCCCATGAGATGACCCTATTAAAGCAGGATTTAAAAAGGTTGTGATGGGAATATTTTTAACCATCGTTGCCTTGACCCCTTTGTGAGCGACGAGATAGAGCTTCCCACGATCCGCCCAGGAAAATCAATAGCTTTGATTGCATTAGGCATGGGCGTCTATCTATTTTATCTATATCAGGTGGGCTTCCAGGATGTGATTGACAGCCTCAGAAATGTCGATCTTGCCCTTTTTTCCATGGCTGTAATTCTGGCACTCTTCGGTGTGTTCTGCGATGCCCTGGCCTGGAGGGCAGTTGTCCTCAAGTTCAATTACAAGGTGCCCATCTGGGATCTCTTTCTCATCTACCTGTCCTGCGGTTTCATGAACAACCTCATACCATCTGGCTCCTTCGCAGGAGAGACGGCTCGCATCTACTTCCTGGAAAAGCTGGACGGAGGTTCGCGAATCGATCAGTCTTCAGCTACAGTTGCCGCCACAAGAATCATCACAGCAATACCCTTCTTTCTGGGTACAGCGATTGGCCTGGTTTACCTGTACCTGGCCACCGACGCCCCACCCTGGGTTCTGGCTACCTGCAGCATCATTGCTCTCATCATGCTGTTACTCAATGCCACATTCATCGGCATCTGCTTTGCAGACGACTGGCTGGAGCGAATCATCTTCAAGTTGATCGACTATGTCGAAAAGATCTTCCATATCAATGTGGATCGGATGCAATGCAGCGGCATAATGAACCGATTCCATCAGTCCATGAAGATGCTGGTCGAGCACAAGAGAACCCTTTTCATCAGCACCTTCTGGGCATTGGTAGGCTGGCTCTCCATGACCATGGTGGCCGTCGTCGTCTTCCGTTCTATGGGCATTTCCGTGCCGCTTCAAGCTGTATTTGCGGTATATGCGGTTATGATATTCTTGCAGATGCTGCCCATATTCTTGCCGGGTGGAGTCGGATTGGTGGACATTAGTGATGAGCACCCTCTTTGCCGCCATCGGTCTGCCCATGCACATCGCAGTGGCAGCGACCATCCTCATCAGACTCGTCCAGCTCTGGATGCTCACCGCCATCGGCGGCCTGGCGACGGCGTATCTCGTGAAGAAGATAAATCATACTTCCCCGACGGCTGTAACTGAGAAACAATTAGCAAAAGGCTTTTAAATACCCGTGTCCAGTAGGTGCACTTGTCTTTGGGACAGTGGGGTAGCCTGGTCTATCCTCGAGGGTTTGGGACTCTTGGACCGCGGTTCGAATCCGCGCTGTCCCACTATTCTTTTTATGTATGCTTTGTCTATACTATTACTACATCTTTGCAGCAGCTGCAGGCCTTCTCCAGAACTTTTGTCTCCTGGCCCGGGAAGTGATCGATAAGGCAGAGGCCGGCAGGTCGCGCTCGCTCAAATAGCCTTGTCAGATCCCCATGATAGACCTCTATCGCGCACGGGCCGCTGGCGCGGCCTGCGAGCACCGGAGCATTCCCCACCAGTCCCGTCGGGCATTTCCAGATACTCTATCTCCTCTATTCCGAGCAGGCTGCGGTTGGCTTCCAGATTGAGGAGGACATTTTGCACTGCAGGAAGCCAGGCGTCATTCAGAACCACACGCTTGGCTCCCGCCAGGGCGCACATCAGCCCCAGAGTTCCGGGGCCTGAGAGCCCATCCACTACCTCGCAAGCCTTGCCGGCCAGGCTTAGCTCCTCAATGATCCTCATCTTGGGGGCGCTCTGCCTGGAAAACTCGATATGGATTTTTGACTGGCTCTTGTAGATGACCAGCTCCCCAAAGAGGCTCTGGCAGATGTCGGCGCGCAGGTCGCAGCCCGCCAGAAGAACGTTCTCCAGGGGCTCTGTCCCTGATTGGCATATGCCCGGAACCCCCCTGGAGAGTATTACTCCTTTGATCTCCGGAATTCTCTCCAGCATCGCCTCGGCAGCCTCAACAGAGAGCCGTTCACCGGAGATCATCAGGCTCCTCTGGCCAAGGCGGGGCGAATAGGCCAGGGGATAGCCCACCCCTATAAGCGGCGAGCCAACGCTTCGCAGGTTATCCATATCGTCGCGCAGACCAAACTCTTTCAGAACTCTCAACGCATCGAGCATTACGGCATCCAGCGTTGCTCTGCCGCACGACTGGCACCGTTCTATCTTTTCGGGTAGATTCTTCAGGGACAGAGTTTTGTGCAAATTCGGCTCAGGCGGGCAATTGCAGCAGGCAAGATACCTTTGCTCAATCCCCGCCAGGACTTCCTCTGCCGGCTCAACACAGGTCATACCGCAAGCAGGACACTTCATATGATCCCAGTCTCACTTGAGTACTTCAACATTTGCCCAACTATCCGGCACCTCGGCCTCTAGAAAGGTTTGTAAATAAGAAAAACATTAAGGCGGCGAAGGTGGTTTTGGACATGGCACAGAGAGGCATTAGGGAGTACGATGCAAAACGTTTGTTGGCCAGATACCTTCCCGAGTACCTCAATGAATTCTCCTACAAAGGGAATCTCGCCCTGGTGGGACCGGAGACGGATCTGGAGGAGCTCGTATCTCTTAATCCATGGCTGAAGACGTCAAGGCTTGTGGTCAAGCCGGACCAGCTCTTTGGAAAGAGAGGCAAACACGGGCTGGTTCTGCTGGACTCAGACTGGAATCGGGCGAAGAAGTACCTTAAAGAGAACATGGGTTCTGAGGTGGTCTTAGGGGGCATCACCGGAAGGCTCTCTCATTTTCTGATTGAACCTTTCATACCCCATGACGAGGAGTTCTATGTAGCTATCAGCTCTGACTATGATGGCGATAATGTATTCTTCTCTACGCAAGGCGGCGTCTCTGTGGAGGAGAATTGGGACAAGGTCGTTCGGGTGCATGCAGATGTCCTGGCAGGAATAGAGGACTTAGATATCAAGTCAAAGCTGCCGGCGAGCCTCGGGGAGAAAAAACTTGCCGTGGAAAATTTCATCCGAGCTCTCTGGCAGTTTTACAAAGAGACGGGTTTCGCTTACCTGGAGATCAATCCCTTCACATTCCATAACGGTGCTATTGTGCCTCTGGATATGGTGGCCAAGCTTGACGACGCTGAGGAGTACTGGCAGAGGAAACGATGGCACGATCTTGCTTTCCCCGAGCCCTTCGGAAGGAGTCTCTCCAAAGAGGAATTGTTCATCAAGGATCTCGACTCCAAGACAGGTGCCTCTTTGAAGTTGACCATTCTCAATCCGGAAGGGAGGGTCTGGACTATGGTTGCAGGTGGTGGCGCGAGCGTGATCTATGCCGATACGATCTGTGATCTGGGATTCGCAAAAGAAATGGCCAACTATGGCGAATACAGCGGAGACCCCAACACCGAGGAGACTTACTACTACACCAGGACAATTCTGGATTTGATGACGCGCCAAAAGGACCCCAGAGGAAAGGTGCTGCTCATTGGAGGCGCTATTGCCAACTTCACTGATGTCGCCAAGACTTTCAAGGGCGTAACAATGGCCCTGGAGGAGTACAAGGAATTGCTCCAAGAAGCTGGTATCAAGATCTACGTGCGCAGAGGCGGCCCCAATTATGAGCAGGGCTTGAGGCTCATGCGCGACCTGGGCCGAAGGCTTGGCGTGCCCATTGAAGTTCATGGACCCGAGACCCATATGACGAGAATTGTTCCCCTGGCCCTGGAAGGTGCATCTCAATGAGCAGGAAAGAATACGTTCTCTTTGATAAAGACACCAAAGCATTCGTCTACGGCTATCAGACCAATGCCATCCAGCGCATGCTGGACTTCGACTACATCTGCAAACGTGAATCGCCTAGCATCTCTGCCATAATCAATCCCAGCAGAGCCGGCATTCATAAGGCATTCTGGGGAACTAAAGAGATCATTCTGCCCATGTATAAGACCATCTCGCTGGCGGCCAAGGCTTATCCAGAAGCCGATGTAATGGTGAACTTTGCCAGTCACCGTTCCGCCTTCGAGACCACCATGGAGGCATTGCAGGAGAAGACCATTCGAACCGTGGCCGTAATTGCGGAGGGCGTGCCGGAGAGGCAGTCTCGTGTCATGAGTGCCACAGCCAGAGAGCTCCATAAGATCGTCATCGGTCCGGCCACAGTGGGCGGCATGACCGCGGGGGCCTTCCGTATCGGCAATACTGCAGGGACCATCGAGAATATCATCGCCTCCAAGCTCTACCGGCCGGGATGTGTAGGTTTCGTCTCCAAATCGGGAGGCATGCTCAACGAGGCCTTCAACATCATCTCCAGAAATTCGGACGGCATTTACGAAGGAGTGGCCATCGGAGGAGATCGCTATCCAGGATCGACCTTGCTCGACCACATCCTGCGTTACGAACAAAACCCTGCCATCAAGATGATTGCCTGTCTTGGCGAACTGGGCGGCGAAGACGAGTATAAGATCATTCAGGCCCTGAAAGAGGGAAAGATCAAAAAGCCGCTGGTAGCATGGGTAACAGGTACCTGCTCGCCGTTCCTGCCGGCCAGCGTTCAGTTCGGCCATGCCGGTGCCAAGGCCGATTCTCACAAGGAGACCGCTCAGGCCAAGAACGATGCTTTCCGCGAGGCGGGAGCTTATGTGCCTGACATCATTCGATGACTATGGCGAGACTGTGCGCCGTGTATACGAGATGCTGCTGGCCAAAGGCGTGGTTCTGCAATTTGAAGAGCCCGAGGTTCCCAAAATTCCCAGCGACTACAGCAAAGCGCTTGCATCGGGCGATATTCGCAAGCCCACCACCTTCATCTGCACCGTCTCCGATGACAGCGGCGAAGAGGTGCTCTATGCGGGCAAGAAGCTCTCCGATGTTCTGGGCCAGAAGATGGGCATCGGAGGGGTTGTTGGCCTGCTCTGGTTCAAGAAGGAGCTGCCGGACTATGCCTCTCATTTCATCGAACTGGTCCTTCAGATCGTGGCGGACCACGGTCCGGCCGTATCCGGGGCTCATAATGCCATTGTGGCCTCGTGTGCCGGAAAGGATCTCATCTCGTCACTATGCAGCGGCCTATTGACCATAGGTCCGCGTTTTGGCGGGGCCATCGATGATGCAGCCCGCGAGTTCAAGCACGCTCGCGAGACTGATCTTGCTCCCGAGCAGTTCGTGAAAGAGATGAAGAAGAAGGGCATCAACATTCCTGGCATCGGCCACAAGATCAAGAGCGTCAAGAACCCCGACAAGCGGGTCCAACTGCTCATAAGTTATGCCCGGGCGAATTTCCCCAGCACGGAGCTTCTCAACTATGCCCTGCAGGTGGAAGAGCTAACCACAGCCAAGAAGGGGAATCTGATCCTGAATGTAGACGGCTGCATCGGCATTCTCTTTATTGATCTGATGACCTCATGCGGTGCTTTCACCAAAGAGGAGATCGATGAGGTCGTGCGGTTGGGTTATCTGAATGGGCTATTTGCGCTCGGTCGCAGCATCGGCCTGATCGGGCATATCCTGGACCAAAAGAGGCTTGGCTCCAGGCTGTACCGCCATCCAGCAGACGACATAGCTTATATGATGCCGTCCGATGAAGATATCCAGTGCAAGCGTCGAACTTAAGAGAGAGAATCGCCATTTCGTGATATCGCTGAGGCTGACGAATGTGGCGACAATAAGCCAGAAAATTTTTTCGCGGGCCTCCGGCTCTGCCAGGATGGTGGAGCCGGGGGAGATCGTTGAGGCAGGCGTAGATTATGCCATGTCCCATGATGGGACTTCAGTACTGGCCATCAAAGCCTTCCGGGAGATGGGATCGGTCGAGGTTTGGGACCCGGAAAGGTTGGTGGTACCCTTCGACCACATTGTTCCCGCCAACAATGAGACCACAGCTGAGTTGCAAGAAGAGGTGCGAGCCTGGGCAAAGGAGCAGAAGATCTCGAACTTCTTCGACTGTGGCTGGGGGGTATGTCATCAGGTCTTCCCGGAGCAGGGATTTGCACTGCCGGGCTTGCTGGTAGTTGGTGCCGATTCGCATTCCTGCACCTATGGCGCCTTTGGGGCTTTCGGCACGGGAGTGGGGGCAACGGATATGGCCGAGATCTATTCGTGCGGCCGGCTCTGGTTCAAGGTGCCGGAGACGATAGCCGTGCGAGTAGCCGGACGGCTTGCGCCATTTGTCTCTGCTAAGGATATAGCTCTCATGGTGATTGGAGATCTGGGCGCAGACGGGGCGACCTACAAAGCCGTGGAGTATCTCGGCCCTGCAGTCGAGGCCCTGAGCATTTCGGGAAGGATGACGCTCTGCAATCTGGGCGTGGAGATGGGGGCCAAGGCAACAATGGTTCCGCCCGACGAGAAGACTGAAGAGTGGCTCGCGGGCCGGGCGCGCCAGCCTTATACGCCCGTGCACTCCGATCCTGGTTCATACGATTATGAATACGATTATGACATAACCGATCTTGAGCCCCAGGTGGCGGTGCCCTTTCGGGTGGACAATGTTCGGCCCGTTTCAGAGCTGGCGGGCCTTGAAGTCGACCAGGTATTCATCGGCACCTGCACCAACGGGAGATTGGAAGACCTGGAGGTGGCGGCCAGGGTCCTGAAGGGAAAACAGGTCAAAGCCAGAACCCTGGTCATTCCCGCCTCGCGAGAGGTTCTGCTGGAGGCCTTGCAATGCGGAATCATCCAGACGCTGGTGGAAGCAGGGGCTATGGTCGGTCCTCCGGGATGCGGGCCGTGTCTGGGAGCGCATATGGGTGTTTTGAGTGAGGGGGAGGTCTGCGTCTCTACCTCTAATCGGAACTTCCCGGGAAGGATGGGCAAAGGCGGACTGGTTTATCTGGCGAGCCCGGCCACCGCCGCTGCGTCGGCTCTGCAGGGTTGCCTGGCTGTGCCAGGAGTTTGAAAATGAAATTTGATCTGCATATTCATTCCAACTGTTCTGATGGCCGCGATGAGGTAAAGACGATCCTCAAGGCTGCCGCGCGGCGCAAGCTCGCCGGCCTCTCTATAACCGATCATGACACCCTGAGGGGGTCTGATAAAGCCCGCAAGGTCATCAAAGAGCTGAAGCTCGACCTGATCCTCATTCCCGGTGCGGAGGTCACGACTGCCGAAGGCCATCTGCTGGTTCTGGGTGTAAAGGAGATCCCGCCCCGAGGGCTCAGCCCTGAGGAGACGACCGATCTGGTGCACGAGCAGGGAGGCATCACCATTGTTCCCCATCCTTATCATCCCTTCCGGCACGCCATCGGGCGGGTGCCGGACTGCGATGCGGTGGAGGTATACAACTCCAAGCACCTCTTCGGCATTGCCAATGCCCGGGCCCGCAGAGAGGCGCGGAGGCGCGGTCTTCCTACGGTGGCAGGAAGCGACTCGCACTTTGCTGCGACAGTTGGCCTGGGCGTCACGGATATTGATGCCTCGGATGCAGAGGAGGCGATAGAGGCCATCCGTGCCGGGCAGACCAGGATAATAGGCAAGAGGACGTCGCCGCGGTTCTTCATTGGGAATACTTTTCAATCGATCTACATGATTGTGAGGAAGGGTGTGCGGGGAAGGCGGATAGTGTAGCCCGCAGGGATTAGGCAAAGGCTCACAAAAAGCAAGGGCGTTAGAAAGGTAATTAATTACCGTCCTCAGGCCAGAGCTCGGTTCCTTCTGGCAATTTCCTGATTTTTAATTTTTTCGTGAGCGCGGACCTCGCCTCTTTTTCCGAAGCGGCCCACGCAAATCTCAGATCAACTGCACAATCCATTCCAGGATATCGAAATCGCCACAAAGAGGATTTGATCTTCATTCTAACGCCTCGTTTATCAATCGGATGGGACCGAACCTCTGATAGTGGACAGATAGTTGAGCAGTATTTAAGGCAATCTCCATTTGGTCCTGATCCAGGGATTATGATGGAGCAAGACGATCCTCAAGGCTGCCGCCCGCCGGGCCTCGCGGGCCTCTCTATAACCGATCATAACACCCTAAGTAGTCCAATAAAGCACGCAAGATCATCAAAGAGCTGAAGCTTTGCCCAATTATCTGCAAACTATACAGATTGCCTGTCAAATGAGGTTGGTAAATATGAATACAGTAACAAACATGCCCCAGGTCAAGTACAGCCTGCGAATCTGAATCCGCCCTTCTTCTATCGTATTGCTCAGAATAAGCCGGGAGGAAAAATACGATATGCATAGATCAGTTGCTACAACGAGCAGCAGATAGAAGTATCCAAGCCAACCCATCAGGAACGGAAGAAAGGACAATATGATAAAAATAATGAATATCACACCAGACAGCCTGAGAGCATATGTTCTGTCCTTTCTCTTTGCGATGCTTTTTGATGATCGCAACTCATCGCCAATGACGTCCATCGCATCCGCTGCGATCTCCTCGCCAAGATCGAAAAGGAATGCCAAAGCAGCAAACGTCAACACAATCCCGTTTATCACCCCCACGGTCACTCCACCGATGATAACCGTCATTGCAACGCAAAAGGCTACGGTCAGGTTCCCGAAGAGGCCCATCTCCTTAAATTTTATATTGTAGAGAAGAGCGATCCCCCAGGCTGCTGTTGACAAAACCAGCACGGGCGATCCGAGGAGGGTTGCGGTTGCCAGACCCGCGGCAGTGAAAAAGAGAAACAGGGTCCACAGTTCAGCAACAGAAATCCGGCCAGAGGGAAGGGGTCGTTTTGGCTGATTGATCCGGTCTACGGCCCGGTCAAAATAATCATTGGAAATATTTGCAGAACCGGAGATGAAGAATCCGGTCAGAAATCCTAAAAACGCCTTGTTCAAAGGGGGCAATCCACCAAGACCCAAAATCTCGCCGGCCACGACAAATATCCCAGCGCCGAATACGAGATCTATTCTCACAAGATCGAGAATGGCACGAATTTTCGCGAGGATGTGTGACTACCTCCATTTTTGCGTCATACAATTACAGACAATAGAATCTATGATCTATACTGATGATAAACATGACGTGGTCAGAAGTTTGACTCCCAAACTATCATCTGGTGATGAAAACGGTTCGCGCTGTTGTGGATCTTCTGGGCTCAATTCTGGCTCTCATTAAAGACCAGCTAGGCCCTTTCATAAAGCGCTCTCTGGCAGTGGAGCTCTACCGTGAAGGCAGGCTCTCCCTGGGCAAGGCAGCAGAGCTAGCCGGGGTCAAGAGCAAATGAGAGATGCTGATGCTACTCAGCGAAAGTGTGTCCCTCTGGACTACACAGCAGATGATGCGAAGAAAGGATCTTAAGATGCTGGATGTTGTGCTGCCGATGATGGCCATTTCCAACACCACATTAGAGATGTAGATATACAAGATCGATCAATAGATGGATTGATTATGTCCCTGAAATACCGTGTAATAATAAAAAAAGATCCGGAAGAAGGTGTTTATATCGCTTCGGTACCTACCCTTCCAGGATGCAATACCTTCGGAAAAACTGTGGAAGAAGCCGTAGAGATGGCAAAAGAGGCCATAGAAGTATATATTGAAACCTTGCATGACCTGGGAAAAGAAATTCCAACGGAAGAAGGAACATTCGAATACACAGTAGTAGTTGAAGCTCATGCCTAAGTTGCCATCCGTCTCCCCTCAGGAACTTGCAAAGGCCCTGGAAAAGGATGGATTTGCTTTAATAAGAATTCTTGGAAGCCATCACACATACTATAATAATAAGAAAGAATTAGTAACGGTAGTTCCATTTCACGGTTATGATATACCTAAAAAACTCTTATGCAAAATTCTTAAAGAAGCGGATATAAGTCGAGATGAACTACAAGATCTCATCTAATGCTGAATGATATGATATCATGCGCGGAAAAATTGCAGCGGGCCTGGGTCAGGGCCAGTACTTCATATCCCGTGAGGGCTACAGCCGCCAGTTCTTGCAGCACCTGGGCTTTGTCCCCTTCCCAGGCACCCTGAACGTGCTGCTGGAGGAGCCTTTCCCGGCGGAGCTGCAGGCGATTCGGATCGAGGGCTTCCAGGAAGAGGGCCGGAGCTTTGGCGAGTGCAAATGCTATCGCATCAGACTGAACGGCATCGAGGCCGCCGTGGTCCGGCCCGAGCGGAGCCGCTATCCAGCGGATTTGGTGGAGGTCATAGCGCCCGTGCAACTTCGCCGGGCTTTGGGTCTGAAAGAAGGCGATCCTGTTGAGATAACTTTCTTGTGATCGAGGCTAATTGGAAACCATTACACACACGACCTAATCTCAATTACGTATTTCAAATACATATTTCAAATACAAGAAACAATTTAAGTTATCGCCGCCTATTATACTTCTATGCCAAAAGAAGATGCCCCTGAAAAGATGGCGGCGCGAAAGCTGCCCGACTTCAAGGTCACAAGCGAGCAGGTCCGCCAGCTCAAGACGATGTCAGCTATCATGAACATGATGGCCGATAACAAAGAGCTCATGCAGAAAGTTGCAAAGCTTTACGTCAAGGCCGCAAACAGCGACCCTGAAGAAAGGCTGAACGCAGCCATAGACTTGAAGGAGAAGGTCACGGCCCTCGTCACAGAGAGCCTGAAGAATATCCCGGCCGAGGATATAGACAGATACTACCCGCAGTGGTCGAGCATCGTCATCAACCCGATCATTGCACCCATCAGAATAAAGCCCTGGACGACGGTGATCGTAGACCCGGCGCCTTGCTTCCGCGAAACGACCTTCTGAGCAGTAGAGCGGCGGAGTGAAAAGAGTGCTCCCAGACGTTGAGTACGACCCTCCTGCAGTGGCAACCATCTTTCCCTTAAGATCGAAGAATGCCGGAGACATCAAGACTGAGCTTGCGGTGAGAATTGGCGAGGTCCTTGCTCAGGAGAAGATGATCGACTGTCAGGTCTCTTTCCCCGATGACGGTGTGGGGATCACCATCAGATTTGATGAGTTCGCAGGCAAGCATCCTGTGAGAAGGCACGGAAAGTACTGGATCGACGGCGGCAGCCAGGTCGTGGGCATACACCCGGACACCTACATTCCTTTCTTCATCAACAGCACGGGATCCGAGGTCTGCAGGCTCTGCGATGGCGAGAAGAGTGTAAGCACCATCATCTCGGATCTTGAGACCCTCTGGCCGAATGTCCAGAGCAGCGTTCTCACAAGGGATCTCTTCTCCTTTCTTCTCCTCCTGGAGGAGCTCGACCTCGTGGATATAACCGGGTGATTTTTTGAAGATCCTCCTCATCAACCCACATTACTGGACCGGCGGCAGGATACCTTTAGGCTACATGAAGATCGCAAGTATTCCTTTAGGACTGGGCTACATTGCGGCATACCTCGATGAGGCTGGCTTCTCTAGCCCGGATCCTGGACATGGACATGCTCAACCTTCATCCCGGAGACCTCAATAAGAGGCTTGCCCAGTTCCAACCGGATATCGTCGGCATCACATCCTTTTCTTCCAACTACAAAAATGCAGTCGATGTGGCGAAGGCAGTAAAGTCATACGATCCCGGCATAAAAATCGTCATGGGCGGCGTGCATGCCACATTCACCCACGAGGAGATCCTCAAATCAGTGCCGGAAGTCGATATTGTTGTCCGGTATGAAGGTGAGCACGCCCTCACTGAGATTGCAGAAAGCCTCGAAGGCGGCCGGACTCCCACAGACGTGCTCGGCATATCCTACAGAGACGGCAGCCGGATAGTATCGACGCCTCTGCGGGAGAGGATGGAAGATCTGGACAGCCTCCCCTTTCCTGCGTACCACCTTCTCGATCCAACGCCCGAGGCCTACATCGGCAATGGCGCTGTGAGGTGCATGCCCGTCATCACCACCAGGGGCTGTCCCTTCAACTGCATCTTCTGCTCGACTGCATCCCTGCACGGCAGGAAGTACCGGGTCAGAGATAACTCAAGGGTCGTGGACGAGATTGAATACCTCGTGGAGAAGTATAAGATAAACAACGTCTCCTTCGTGGATGACAACTTCACCATGCGCAAGGATCGCGTCGAGGGGCTCTGCAGCGAGATGAAGAGAAGGCAGGTGCCCGTTAAGTGGGGGTGCAGCACGAGAATAGACCTCCTCTCCAAAGACCTCGTCGGGACGATGAAGGATGCCGGGTGCGAGGAGATCTTCTTCGGGATAGAATCCGCCTCCCAGAAGGTCCTCGACACTATTCGAAAGGACTTCTCCATAGAACAGGCAAAGCAGATCGTGCGCATGGTCGAGGAGATGGGGATAAAGACCCACTGCTCCTTCATCCTCGGGCTTCCGGGTGAGACTGTCGAATCCCTCGGGCAGATCCTCCAGTTCATAGACGAGGCCAGGCCCTCGGCGAGAGTGCTTCCCAATGTCCTGGACATTCTGCCAGGAACGGAGCTGTATGAGAAGAGAGCAGACTACTTCCCGGATGGGGTGGGCATACCATTTACAGATATCGTCCAGGCTCAGGTCGAGATGCTCTACAGGTTCTACTCCCTCAGCCAGAAGACAGGCGAGCTGTTCAGGGTCGTTCCTCCAAAGGTAGTAATCGAAGGCTGTCCGACCTGGACTCTTAAACCTCAGATCCCAGGACCTTAAAATCTAGATCTCTATACCCCTTTCCAGAACTCCGGCATGGTGTGATATGTGCTGTTCAGAACGTCCAGTTGCTTCTCAATTCCGGACTGGGCCAACAGCACTTCCTGGATGACAAGTTCCATCTCCTTCCAGTCTCGCAGGATCTCGACCTCGCTTCTCTCCTCCATGTAGCCCACTGCCCTCGAGAGAGCCAGCAGTGTAGAATTGTTGCACCTCTCCGTGAGCATCATCAGGTACTTCGTGTAGCCCTCCACATCGTAGGAATCTCTGCCGAATCTCTGCAGGAGCAGAGCATTCCAGAAGGAGTTTTGTATCTGGTTCACGAGCCCTTGCGTCTCGAAGAGAAATCGGCCAAAGGCCCTATTCAAGAACCTCTCGAAGAGGTCGATCCTGCCGTCGAGGTAGCTGTAGTCGGGGTAGTCTATAGTTCCCTTAAGCCTTCCCTCCGCTTTGAGGCGTGCAGCCACAGCCGTCCCGACATAGGGATAGGTCCTGGCGAAATGGGCGACGACCCTACCGCCCCTGCACAGCTCCTGGAGAAAAGAGATGTTCTCCCTGATGGAATCAAAGCTCGAAGAGGGCTCGATGATCATGAAGCCGTACTCA
Source organism: uncultured Methanosarcinales archaeon (assembly GCA_963843555.1). Taxonomy (GTDB): domain Archaea; phylum Halobacteriota; class Methanosarcinia; order Methanotrichales; family Methanotrichaceae; genus Methanothrix. The sequence goes on along the minus strand of CAWJKV010000018.1, from coordinate 33,375 downwards.
AAACCCATCTGGATAGCCTGGAGGATCTGCAGTGTCTCGCGGATCTCGCCGACGCCGTAATGCTTGTTAAAGCTCTTCAGACCACCCTCCGAGCCTGACTCTATACCCAGGTAGACCATACCAAGGCCTATCTCTTTCATTCTCTGCAGCGCTTCGCTCTCGATCTCATCTATCCGGCAGCTTACCTTCAGGATTATGTCATCAGAAAGGGACCTTCTCTCCAGCTCCCCCGCAAGGTCCTCTATCCATCGGCTCCTCGACCGGCCCTTCATAGCGAAGTCGTCATCCTTGAAGTCGAAGATGCGGGCCCCATTTTCGTAGAGGGTCTCCATCTCGTCTGCCACGTTCTTGGCAGATCGGGAGCGCCGGAGAGGGCCAGGTGCGCTTCCATAGAACCTGCGGATGCTGCAGAAGCTGCAGTCAAAATTGCATCCCCGGCTCGATAGGATAGATGCTGCAGGCATTCCTATATGAGTTTTCATCTCGGCATCTCTAACCGGAAAAGGCAACAGATCCAGGTTCTCTATGAGTGGTCGTGGCTCTGATGCCTCTATCTTTCCACCACGCCTCCATGCCAGCCCTTTTATCTGCGGCCAGAGGTCCGGTCGGTCGATCTTCTCGTAAAGCTCGAGGAGCGTCTCCTCGCCCTCATGACGCACAACTGTGTCGAGTCCAGGCATCAGTACGAGAGTTCTCTCGTAGTCCAGCGTCGGGAAGTGGCCTCCCATTGTGAAGTGGGCTCGAATGCCCTCATCTCTTAACCGCCCGATGAGGTCTTTGAACTGGGTGAACATCCCCTGGAATATGAGGGAAAACCCTACTATCTTTGGACTGTCCCTTTTTATCCTCTCCATCAGGTCGTCGTTCGAGGACCTGGTCATGGGCTCCATCCCTGCTCTGATGCCATGCGCCCTGAGGTACGCGGCGATGTAGCGCAGCCCCAGGTTTTCATGATCTTCATAGCCCGTAAGAAGGACATCACAGCCGGGATATTTATCGTTCATAGATTGATCCTGATCAGCTTGACTCTATTGACTCCAACCAACTTAAGCATTTTGACGGAATTTGAGAATCCGATCATGATTTCAACGCCGGATTTCATCAGGTTGAGATCCTCAGCTTTCGTCCGTCATCTTTTTTTTGCGGCTTGTGTGTGAAGCCAGCTGAATCAGGAGCAAACTGGCCATACAAAGAACCGAAAAGGCAGCCAGTATCAACCTCATGCTCTGCAGAAAAGCCGGGTAATTTTCAGGCAAGATGACCGATCCCCCCAGATAAAAGGTGAAACCAACCGTAACGAGGGCCATGCTGGCAGCATTTCCTACAAGACGCATGGTCTCTGCCAGGCTGGAGCCCACACCGTACTTATCCCGGTGTATGGAGCCCAGAATTATCTTTACCATGGGAGGATAAAAGAGCGCTGCACCCGCCGAAACCAGAGTTAGCTCCAGGAAAGCCAGGGAGAGAGGCGTGTCTGGTGAGATGAAGATCATGGGCAAAAGGCCTGCCAGGGATACAATCACCCCTATTGAGGCCAGGCGGTAAAGATTCATGCGGTCCGATAGACGACCGGCGTAAATCACGAGCATGGCCATTATCAGGGTAGATGCCATCAAGATCAGACCCGACTGATTGCTATCGAATCCTCTAATATACTGCAGATAAAAACTGAAGAGGAAGATGACCGCCAGGTTGGATGTGGTGTAGATCAATATGGCAGCATTGGAAAATGAGAAACAACGGTTGCGAAAGAGAGCAAGATCTATCACTGGACTGCTATTACTGGATTGATGCCAACTGTACAGCAAAAACACCGCTATCCCACATAAGATGAGGGCGCCTCCCGAAATCGAGGGAAGTTCGGATAGCCCCAGAATAACCAGAAACAAAAGGGCTACAATCATGGCGGACCCAATCACATCGAACTTCTGTCCTTTGGAAAATGCGCACTCGCCCGGAAGCCTCAGTCGAATTAATGCCATCACCAGGGTGCTTATGGGAAGAGTTATGACGAAAATGAACCTCCAGCTCGAGTAGTTGGTCAGAAGCCCTCCCAGGAAAAATCCCAGGGCAAATCCAGTGAGGTTAGAGGCGATGTTTATGCCCAGTGCCTCTCCCCTCTCGCTCTCCGAAAGCGATAGGCTAAGCAGAGCAAAAGAGGTTCCAAAGATCATGGCAGCGCCAACTCCCGTCAGGAAACGAGCCGCGATCAGAACCGGGGCGCTGGGTGCCAGTGCTGCCAGAGAGGCAGAGACAAAGCAGATGACAATGCCGATGGAAAAGATCTTCTTAACGCCAAAGATGTCGGCCAATCTCCCGAAAGGAATGAGGAACATGGATGCTGCCAGAAAAAAGACCGTGGCCAGCCAGCTCATGGCGACCGCATCCATGGAGAATTCAACGCCGATGGTGGGAATGGCCACGATCAGGGCTGAAACCATAAAAGGAGCCAGGAAGGAGCCGCCTGCAGAGATCATCAGGATATTTCTTTTGGCGAATGGTGTTGCCATGTTAACCATAGAATACCACATCGGCTAATTGATAAATTCTTGCTCTAGGCATTGGTGAAGGCGCTGGTAATATAACCTATCTGAAATATCTGGAGAAAATAGTGATTGCTTTGCAGAAGTCCTCTCCCCCCTACCTGATGCCATCCGTCATGCTAGCTTGCATGCTGCTCGTATCTCTCCCTGTCTCGGCCTCTTCCGAGGAGAGCGCAGCCAGCTGGCTGGAGATGGGCCATGTGGCTCTCTTAAACGGCTCATTTCAGCAGGCCGTCGAAAGCTTTGACCGCGTACTGAAAATCGATCCCGAGAACGCATCGGCATGGGTTGGCAAAGGCACGGCTCTATCCAGGTTGGGAAGGTATAAAATGGCCGGGCTTTACTTCGATCTCGCTCTGCGAAAGGACCCAAAGAATCCCGTGCTTTGGCTGGAAGAGGCCCGCGCTGCTGAGCTGGATAAAGATTGGGCCCGGGCTCTGCAGGGTTACGACCGCGCTCTGGCCCAAGACGGCAGCCTGGTCGAGGCTCGGCTCGGGATTGGGAATGCATCCATTGCCACAGGCCGCTATGACGAGGCTCTGCAAAGCTTCAATAAGGTTCTTGCCGGCAACTCATCAGATCCGAAAGCAAAAGAAGGCAAGTCTCGCGCCCTGGCGGGCCTGGGACAATTGCAGCTCGCCAGGGGAAATGCCTCCCAGGCCAGGGCGATCTTCGAAGAAGCGAACCTGCTCGATCCCAAGAATGGAGAGGCAAAGCAAGGCCTGGCCCAGGCTCTGAAGGCTCAAGGGGACCGGCAGCTGGACAAAGGGCTCTTCTCGGACGCTTTGGAGAGCAATGAAACAGTTCCAGCTATTTCTCCCCCGGACAGGGCATCCCTGGCCGGGAAAGAGAAGGCTTCGGCTGAAATTGTCGATAGGTCGGAAGTTTCCGTGTCCGAATCATCCATGTCCGGGAACAGGACCGGGAACTGGTCTAGGGACTGGTCTGGCGACAGGTCTGGAAATGTCGTCTCGCAGAAAGACAACGGCTCCAATTACAGCCGCTTCTTGTTCCAGGCTCAGAATTATAGCAAAATCGGTTCTTATTCTCAAGCCCTGGATAGCATAAATAAGTCCATTGAGGCAGACGGCAAGAAGTCTGTTGCGTGGCTCTTCAAAGGGCAGATCCTCTTCCGGCTCGGCCGTCCATCCGAGGCAATAAATTCTTTGAATAAGGCGCTGGAGCTGGATCAGTATAATGCATCAGCCTGGGCCTTAAAGGGCCGGATCCTGTCAACGATTGGAAAATATAAAATGGCAAAGCTATCTCTAGAATCTGCCCTGCGGTTGGAGCCCAAGAATATAACTTTGTGGAACATTTCGGCCGATGTACACGAGCAGCTGCAAGACTACAAGGGTGCCCTGAATAGCTATGACAGGGCATTGCAGCTGGATGAGAATGATACCGGGATCATCATGAACCGGGGCAGACTGCTCCTTGAACTGGAAAGGTATCAGGAGGCTCTGCAGTCCTTTGCCCGTGCACTGCAGCTTTCCCCAGGAAATGCCAAAGCCTTGCGAGGCATGGGTGAAACACAGATCGCGCTCAAAGAGTACGATCAGGCCAGCAGAGTCTTTTGGAGCGGCACTGGAGCAGAACCCTGACGATCTTGAATCGATGATAGGCTTTGCCGGGGCTCTTTATGCCCAGCAAGATTTCAACTCTTCCCTTCAGGCCTTCGATCAGGCCTTGAAAATAAAGCCCGACGACCTTCGGGCATTTCTCGGCAAGGGAGACTCATTCCTGGCACTGCAGAGGTATCCTTCCGCAGCAGACAGCTTTAACGCGGCTCTGAATGTCTCCCCTCAAAACATTTCCGCTCTCTATGGAAAAGGAGAGGCACTGCGTTTGCAGGGCCAGACGGATAAGGCACTGCAATCCTATGAGCAGATCCTCCGGCTGGATCCTGAGAATACCATGGCTCTGCAGGGCCAGGGAGATGTGCTCAGGGCACAAAACGATCTTGCCGGAGCTCTGGTGGCTTATGATCGCATCCTCGCCAGGGATGAGGATAACATATATGCTCTTCTCAGCATAGGGGACACACTTCTGCGCAATAACTCCGCAGAGCTCGCCCTGTCGTTCTACGAGAGACTTCTAGAAATTGACCCGCAGAATGTCCAGGGACTCCTGGGTGCTGCAAGAGCTAACTATGCTTTGAATAATTGCAGACGAGCTCTGCAGTTCTATGAAGACGTCCTGACACTGGATGCCAGCAACATTGATGCCTGGGTGGGTGCTGGGGACGCCCTCCTCTGCCAGAATGATCCAGACCGCGCCAGGCCGAGCTACGAGAGGGCTCTTGCTATTGAACCGCGTAGCTCTATTGCGCTTTCTGGAATGGGCAACGTATTTCGTGAAAAAGGCAATTTCAGTGCTGCTCGCCACTATTATGAACAGGCCATAAACGCCGACCCAGTTGACACCCGCGGCTATAATGGTTTGGGGAATCTTCTCTGTCTCAATGGAGAGTATAACGAATCTCTGCAGTCCTTCGATAGCGTCCTGAGTTTGGAGCCATCAAATATTGAGGCCTTGATGGGCAAAGGCCTGGCATTGGCGGCTCTCGGCAATAGCTCTCGCGCTATGATATGCTTCCAGGAGATCGTCTCCATCGATCCCGGAAACTATGCTGCCTGGTCCAACCTGGGGAGCCTGCAGGCAACTTCAGGAAGGTATGATGAGGCCCTGAAAAGCCTGCAATGGGCCTCCAAAGCCAACGCGTCCAATGAGGCGGTTTGGTACAATCTGGGCCAGGTATATTATTTCCTGGGCCAGTACGGCCAATCCGTAATGGCTTACAAGAATGCGACGATGCTTGCTCCGGACGACGCTTATGCCTGGCTCGGACTTGGCCTTGCCCAAAACCAGATCGCCCAATCTGAGGAAGCCCTTTCGAGCTTTGAGAAAACCATCAAGCTTATGCCCCATAATGCAGATGCTCATTATAATAAGGGCCTGGCTCTGGTGGCAGCAGGCCGTTTTCAAGAAGCCCTCAGCGCCTTCGAAAGGGTTCTTGAGATCGATCCGGGGAACGCTCCAGCCGCGTACAGCATCAATCTGACTCAAAACCGCCTCAAAGGCACAGTGTAACTCTGCAAGACCAGAGATCTGAAAAGAGATTAGCAAAATGCTTTCAAAGACGGGAGCAGACGGGCCTGACCGGAATTTAATCTGATCTTGTTTGCTGTGGTGGGAAGATCCGGCAAAGGAGGCTTTCCGGCCAGGCTATTCTTTATCTGCCTTCTGCTCTTCGTTTTTCATAGCTATTTTGGCGCTGATAATTTTGATGGGGTATCATCTCCGGCTCAGTCATCTCTATCAATCTGTACTGCCGGTTGTTTCTGTTCCCCCTCTTGTCCAACAAGCCGTCGTGATTCATGCGAGAGAGATAGGTTGATACTGTGCTGAGCTTGATATCATCCGCCACTGTCTCATATCGCTCTCTCAATTCCTGGGTTGTGAACCATGTATTGGAAAACTCAAATTTGATGAAACTCTCTAGACGGTCCATGAGAGTCCCAACGCTGCCGTAATTACGAGCAGACGCAGCCGGTGCGGCTCGCTCCTCTTTGTCCTCGAAGATACCGGAAGCTGACAGAAAGCCTATGATTTTCTCCCTCAAAGCCTCTCCGCCCTTATTTTGCGACTCAAATTCGTGAGAGGATTTGAGCCCTTCGTCTTCTATCTCAATCCGGATCCTCATCGTATCCCCCTATTATCTTCCGGACATCAGCTCTGGAATGGGAAGAAATATACGCTCGATAGAGGAAGGAGCATCCCGACAGAGCCCATAGCCTACATCTTCTGTTGGCTCGGCGATTTTCAAACGCTCGCACTTCTCCAGGTTCATCTGTATTGTAAACAACTTGATATGCCCTCTCACAGTCTTCCTCTCCTCGAATTCCCTACTTCAATCAGCTACCTTGCAGGACCGGATCAGCAAGGATAATCCCCCTTCCCGCGGATCCGGTCCATATTTTCTCCCTTTTTCGTGCCATCCCTTTCTATTCTGTACAGATTGTGAAAGACACTTCTAGCCCGGGCCCCTTAATTCCCTGGCTTTTTCCCTTGCTTTCACAGCCTGTCCACAACAGTGCATTTCAAATCCAGGACCATACCAACTCCTATGACCTTCATTGCCGTCCCTTTCCGACAATGGGGGCCATGTTTTGGCCGTGGTATGGAAATCATCGTCTCAATCTGTGCACAGCCGTCCCTTTCCGACAGTGAACAGTCTTTAGACAGACGTTTATACCGGATCTGATACACATCCCCTTCAGCTACTCCTTTGTGCCATTCTTTGTGAGAAGCGTACTGTGTTGCATTTCGCACTGGATCGAAAGACCCTTTTTTTTGAGGCTATCGACATCCCCTTCATTGCTACTCCTCGTGCCATCCCTTCTTGGTGTGCGGTTTTTTTCGCTTACACAGTGGTGAACAAATCGAATCAGCCGGACAACAATCCACCACAATTTTTATGTGGAATGAATCTGGCCTATGACTCCGATATGCTCACCCGATACGCTACCCTACTTCGATGATATGCTGCGAAGGTTCATCCATCCCCTCAGACGAACAAGCCCTCCTTTCTTATCCCATCTTGATGTAATCAGACAGATTGTCTGGCCGTTCTGGCACAATATTAACCTAGTTTTTGTGGTATATAAAACTTTCCAATAGTTGATAGTTGTGGTTAATGGCTTAATACTTCTATTTGCCATTATTTTCCGAAATAAAGCCTTAATAGCAGTCAGAATTGCATTTCACAAGTCGGGTATGCAATTCAGAAATCGCATTATAACGTATTGTGAAAAGAAATTTCGGGCGATTACTATTAGGAAAATAGAGATCAGTAGAGTTCATAGTTGTGCGCGGCGAACTCTGCTTTTGTGAAACCATTTCACATCAGCCTGCCAACATCGATAATATAAGTAAATGGCAGGAAAATCCGCTATAATTTCTAAAGAATCTATAAAGTTATGCGCGCGATGTGCGCTCAAAATGCCCGGGAGAGTGTCCGTCAAGACGGGCAATGAGTGATGCGTCTGGGTTAGATGAAAGCCAGTTCTGTAGCCATAATTAGTCGGACAAAATATATCCTTTTACAATCTGAAACGCGATCATGATTCTTCAGTGGAATAGTTGCACGATCGCGCGTCATAACTAAGATTAAGTATTACAGTTACGATAAGGGTCCTGACGTTGAGGTTGAAATTATCAGGATGGGATAGTATTTGCGCCCAGTCATTACAAGAGGGCCTTCATCAACAAATGAAAAGCCAAGAAATTGGCAAAGGTTTCAAGATGCCTGGTGGAGCTCAAAGTATTCTTCTATAAGCCAGTCGCCGACCTCCTTGAGATATCTGCGTCTGCGTTCGTCTTCGGCTATTAATTGAAAAACCTCGGAGAGATCTTCATCCATTGGAGTTTAATTATCTTCTTGCGGCATTTAAACCTATCGAAAGCCCTGTTGATTCTCACTTTTGCACTTCTGTCCTCTGGCCAGAATTAGGGCCACGCAATAAGGCTCTTTAGTCCTCTTGAGAAGCCCGGCGTGTATGGGATGGTCCCCGCAAATGATGAGTAAAGTCTCTCTATCGGCATTCCAAACGATCTCACCTATGCAGCGATCAATAAGCATAGCTGCATTTCTGATTCCTTCCAGGCCCAATCCCCGGTGAACGCTCTTATCTATGCCTATGAAGTAGGAGACAAGAAGCCCTGGCCGCTGCAAGATGGCCTGAACAGTCTTGCGGCAAGACTCCCGGTCGAACTCCTCTGAGGGGATACTGTCCGGTATTCCTTCGACGATCTCAATCAAGCCCTGATAGACATCGGCTCCATTCTTCTCCATTATGACCGCTGCCTTCAGGCCTGAAGCATTGGCCATTTCTGGCAGGCTGAGTATGCTGGATTCCTTTGCTCCTGCCTTATCGAAGATTCCGTGGTGCTCGGGCAAGAGGCCGGAGAGGATGCTGGCTATGGCCGGAGTCGTATGATTGGAAACGGCCTCGGCCCTGAGCAGCAGCCCTTCGTCAGCGAGATGCGACATGTTCTCCAGGCCCGGCCGCAGCCACATGAATAGATCATAGCCCAGGCTGTCGATTATGATGATGGCGGCATTTTTGCAGCCCCAGCCTTGCACCAAATCTATGGGCTGGCCGTCTTTGCTGGGAAGGATAAAGCCCAGGGTTCGGGCGACTGTGGGTGCTATATCGAGCTGGCTGAAGGGCCGCACGGAATTATGAGACGTCATAAGTATCTAAAGGCATTTCTCTCTCTGCCCGTATAATCCTCTTTGGTCGGTTCACCTTCTTTGTTTTGATTTGCAGCCCGTCGATATAGACGTCGATATAGACCTCGATATAGATGTCGATATAGATGTCGATATGGACGTCTATATGGACTCCTGGGCTGGCATCGATCCTTCCGCAGACTTAAATAAAGGAAAGAAACAAGGCAGGCATGGAATTATGAAAAAAATAAACGGCCTCTCTGGCCCTGTGATTAAACTCGCCATTGCCCTATTGATAATTGCGATTGGGGTGAATGCCGCATTGTCGAATGTGGATATCGACTACAGCCACAGCGTCGTAGGTACGGGGACTGTTATGACCGATTTCAAGATGGGTTCCCCCGAGAATACTGTAGCTATTGGAGAAGTGCACGGAACAGGTGACGTTATGGACAAATACACTTTTCAGAGCAACAATTCTGAGAACATTACCATTACGGACCAATTCCTTTTCACTAAAGTGCCAATCGCCCATGAAGTGACCATTCGCGACTATCCTCAGATGAATAAAAGCCCTGGAAATTTTCGTCTAATGGGAACGATCTGGGCCGGAAAAATAAATCTCTCCATGGAGAAATTTTAATTTCGCTCCACAGCAAAGATTTATAAAATAAACTCACCAGATGGTGTCAGTTATGCAAGACGCCCGGGATATCTCTCTGAAGTTCGACACGCTCTGCGGGCTCTGCCAGGATGCCGCGGAGGAGATCCGCAGGCAGCAAAATCTTCTCGTGGTCTCTCACGTGGATGCCGATGGACTCACGGCTGCTGCTATCATATGCACAGCCCTGGAGAGGTTAAATATAGACTACAAGCCTCTCTTCTTCCGGCAGCTCGATCTGGGTGCGCTGGATGAAGTTGTCAACCAGGGAGCCGATCTGGTTATATTCACGGATCTTGGCAGCGGAATGATCCAGGAGATCTGCGATCGGAGTCTAGTGGCTGTTGTGACCGATCATCATAAACCCGCTGCCTGCGCGGCCCGTCCTCTGGCTCATATCAATCCTCATCTGGGCGAACGACATTCACTCTGTCATTCCCTGCTGAATGACCCTCCAGCTTCCTGTCCGCGCACCATCACCTTGCCGGTCAAGCAGCAACTCTTTCCACGCCGGCCCACCCAATCCCCAGCTCTTCCAGCTTCTCTGGCATCGGTACCCCGGTGACCGGATCCCAGCCCATGAGGATGTAGAACGTTCGCTTGGCGCGATTCATGGCCTCGGGATCGATGGCGGTGGCTTTCAACTCTCCTTGGGGAGCGGGTGAGAAGAACCGCTTGGGCAGCTGGTCGTCAGCCGCGCTCAGCCCCTCCCTGAGATTGAAGACCCGGCCCATGGTCGCCACACGCTCGCCCTGCCGCAAAGCCTCGAAGTCCGTGTAATCCCACCCTGTCACGGCACGCAGCAGGTCCACCTGTTGCCGCAGGGTCCAGGGAACGAAGTGGCACATCACCAGCGAATCGCCGAAGTTTTTCGAGCAGTGCTGGTTCTTCACCCGGTCCACTTTCGCCGTGCTCAGGTCATTGGCGGCAAGCGGAGTGGGGCTGTCCAGGCTGCGGACGGATTCCATGCCGCGCCCCTCATGGGTGAACGCCGTGTCGTGCGCACCGGCCATGTGGTCGGCGCCATTGGCCGCGATGGCATAGATCAGGCCCAGGCCCTGTTTGACCCGGGGATCGTGCATCCCGAACTCGACGCCCTTGACCTGGATGGCGAGCGCCTCGGCGCCGCGGCCGATGCGCATGGCGGCCTTGCGGCTGCCGTCGGCCAGAATGTCGCCGATGCCTTGCCGGTGTGCGATGCGTTCGATGATTTGGAGCAGGGCGTCGGCATTGCCGAAGCGCAGCTCGATGCCACCCGTGTCCTCGCGGGTCAGGATTCCCTTTTCGAAGCACTCCATCGCGAAGGCGACGGTACCGCCGAGCGAAATGGTGTCCAGGGAATAGAGGGAGCATAGCTCGTTCGCCCGGCAGATGGCCGCCAGATCGTTGATGCCCATGAACGAGCCGAACGATGCCAGCGTTTCGTACTCGGGGCCGCCGTTCCGGGGGTCCACCTTGAAGGAATCGCTTTCCAGTGCCACTACCTTCTTGCAGCGGATCTGGCACCCGGGGCAGCCCTCCATGGCAATCCGATAGGTGTCCCGCAACGCCCTCGCCGTGATCATCGCCACGTCTTCGAACTGCCGGTCGCTCCAATTGCGAACCGGAAGGTTGCCGATTGCGTTGAAACCCGCCATATCCGCGCCGGTGCCGAATTCATGGAAGGACGCGCCGTTGCCGTGATTCATGTAGTTCATGTTCATCCAGCGGGCCAGCTCACGGAATTTCTCCGGATCCGCGGCTTGCGGGACGGTGGCGCCCTTGACGGCAATGCACTTCAGGTTCTTGGACCCCATCACGGCGCCCAGGCCCCCCCGGCCGGCGGCGTTGCGCAAGTCCGTGATCACGCAGGAGATCGCTGCCAGGTTCTCACCGGCGGCACCGATGGTGGCGGTGCGAACGCGCTTCTGGCCCAGCTCTGCCTCGATGGCATCCTGGGTTTGCAGCACCGTCTGGCCCCACAGGTGCGACGCGTCCCTGATTTCCACCTCGCCGTTGTGGACCCACAGGTACACCGGCCGGTCGGCCTTGCCTTGCACCACGAGGGCATCGAAACCGGCGCGCTTGAGCTCATAGCCGAAGAAGCCGCCCGCTTCGCTCTTCGCCATGCCGCCGCTCAGCGGCGATTTCGCGCCGACGCACAGGCGTGAGCCTCCCGGCGCAGGAGTACCCGTTATCGGGCCGGGCGCGAAGACGAGGATGTTCTCGGGCGAAAGAGGGTCCACGCCGGGCTGAAGTTCTTTCAGCAGGTAGTAAGCGACGATTCCGGCACCGCCCAGGTAGCGCCGGTAAAAGATCTCGTCTTGCTCTTCGGTCCATATGCGACGAGTGGACAGGTCGACCCGCAGAATCTTGTTGGCAAGTCCTTTGACCATGGTGCTTACTCCCGGCAAAAACGAAAACAGACCCGCATGATTCATCCCCCCTCGATGGGCGAAAAGACGATGAGCAGCGACCCGTCGCGCAACTTGTCGGAGCCGGCGGCCAGTGTGCCGTCCAACCCCGCGTTCCAGGGTTCGTCCATGTCCATGCCCAGGCCCATCAGCAGCTCGCGCACCGTGACGCCATCTTCCACGTCCAGTTCGGCCCTGCGCTGCCCTCCCTGGTTGAAGCGTTGAAGCGCACCATGCATTTCAAGTGTGATTCGCATCCATTTCGCTCCATCCGGCAAAGTCGAGAGTAAGCCGTGCAGCGAATAATGCCGTCACCCGTGAGACACCCGACATGGGCTGCCCCAGTCCTGCTCAGCGCGCTGGTTTTTTGCCCAAAATCTGTCCCAAGTCATGGTCGGCAGCCAAATCCCGGAGGACGATGACCGATGTGCCGAGCATTGAAACAGCTGCGAAAGGGCGCCTGAAATGACCTCACATTGGCAAGACGAACTCCTGGCCCTCGTGACCCGGTATGGCGAGCAGTGCAGCCAGCTCGCGACGGAGCGCGCTCGCGGAACCCGCGAGAATCCACCGGCGGATCGCGCCGCGGCCTGGGCCGCGATCCTGTCCCACGTGGCGCACGCGCCTTCGCGCGCGGCCGACGCCAAGCTGCCGGTCAGCTCGGCGTGACAATCGCGGATTGACGCACGGCCCCGCGCCGACCCGCTGATCCCGGGCTGGGTGCCTGTTAGCGGGGTTTGGCGTATTTTGCGACGCCGGTTACGTCGAAGAGAACACAACGTTTGTTTCCGACCACCCAGGCATCGTGCCCGGGCGGCATGTAGAAGACGTCGCCCGGCCCGTATTCCACCTCGGGCCCGTCATCCATCTTCACCACCATCCGGCCTTCCAGCATGATGCCGGTGTGGGCGGCCTGGCACGAATCGGTTCCTGCGATGGGCTTCACGTGCAGGCTCCAGCGCCAGCCGGGCTCGAACTCGCCCCGGCCCATGGTCTGGCCGCCGAGCGTAAACACAGCCATCTTGCCTTTCCCATCCTTGAACGGCCGGACCTCGTCCGGTTGTTCCAAAGACTTCTTCTCTAACGCCTTCTTTTCCAACGTCGCAGTCATGGCATCACCCTTCAAAGAAAAAGCGGGGCGTGGATCATAGTGGCGGATCACGTATTCAATTTCTACAGAGCCGACGTTGTAGGTAATCTCTGTATGAAAGTCGCCGGCACGCACCGTTGCTGTGCGCGGACTGTCGCTTCCTCAGCCTCAACCTCAACATGATTGAGGCCTTGCATTTCATGATTCGACCAGCGGAGGGCTTCGAACTGTCTTCGTGGCCCCTGCCCAACGGGCCAGCTTGATCAATATCAAGAATGAACCCGCCGGTCAAGCGTACTGTTGAGCTGGCCGAATAATGAGGGCAACTCCCAATGACAGGCTCAGCCCATGAGTTCGATTGACTTGTTCCAGAAGTGGCGCATTGCAAACCAGGCGGCGATGCTCGCGGCAAAGGCTGCATTTGTAAAGGCTGTCCTTGCTCTCGACGGCAAGGGAGAACCTCCCTCGCCGGCTGAAACGGACGAAGTCAGGACGCTGCGAGGCCTGGCTGATGATCTGTTCGAGTTGGCGATAGTGCGGATGGGCGAATCGGTCAACGCGCGGCAACTGACCGTTGGGCAGGAGTCGCAGTTTCCCGCGACCTGGTTTGACACGAGCCTGTCGTGAGGCCTGGAGGGAGACTTCCGTGCTCCGCACCGCTTGTTCCTGCCATCGACCCGCGAAAGCGATAACACGAAGCGCCATTCGCACCGCTGTGGCATCGGCAGCTGTTCTTGTCGCACTGGGCGCACCTCCGTCAACTGCCGCCGGGGCCAGATACCACTCCGACTGCCGTGTGGTCGACACCACGAAGCTTGCACACTTCGGGAATGAGGGTCAGCCCGCCGAGATGACCCACTTCACGTGCCGCATCACGGGCGGGCTGCTCGACGGGTTCGTGGTAACTGGGACCAATATCTGGGAACCCGATACAGGAGGAGGACGAACGCTGCTGGGTTCTCTCGCCTTTGCGCGAAAGGCCGGATCAACCGTCGTGTATGAAGTGAATCAGGGCGCGAGGAAGGTTCAGACGAGCACGGGCTCCTCGGTTTCGTGGGAATCCACCAGCCTGGGGTCATACAGGTTGGCCACGGGCTTGGCTGCGACTCTGGCAGGCAAGACCTTCAGTTCGGTGGCCCGATCCACAGGCCCTGGCACGTTCACCATCGACAACACGATCAACGACTGAGCCTCGCGCTTATTGGCTTCGCATGACTTCCTTGCGATTCGAGATATAGGCGTCCTGTGTGCGGACTGCACTTCTCAGCGATTGCTGCTGAACCGGCGACACCGCCTGGCTGTTCTTGGCGCCGTACCACCGCAGGTCGGACTCTGCGATCTTCTTGCTGAGCGAAAGCAGGGTATAGGAACGGATGGTATTGCGGCTCTTGTCGTAATGCGAGTAGGTGCTGGCAACACGGGCGGAGTCAAGCAGGTATTTCGCGGCCGAAGCGCTGTCGACACCGCTATTTTTCCCGGACGCTTGCAGCCGGCCGGCAAGATAACTCCGCGCCTCGTCGTAAGCGTTCTGCCTGGAAGCCTGCTGCACCGCCAGATAGTCGCGGCCATCGGCACTGCCCAGGAAGTAGAGGTTGTCGTCGTCCACCGGGAGCCTGTTGACCCAGGCGGGGATGGGCGACTGCTGGGCCAGCGCGGGGGATATCAACATGCCGGCCAGGCGGTCCGCGCTCGTTGCCGCCGAGCTCTGCACGGCCCTTTCCTTGAAGCTCGCGGGCAATCCGACGATGGCGTTGGCATTGCGGCGGATGTCCTCGAAGATCGCCTCGCGCGCCTGTTTCTGGTCGACCGGAAACTCCTGCAGCTGGATCTTCTTGATGTTGATTTCGGTGAGCAATTGCCGGCCCAGGCTCGCCATCGCCTTGTACTGGCGATGATCGAAATCGAAGTAGGCGTTGCTCAGGGCCGTGAGCAGGGTTACCGCGCTGCCCAGTACCACCGCGCAGATCTTGCTCGCATTGGTCGGCAAGGCCTGGATGATCGCGATGATGGCGCCCAGGAAGAACACGATGGCGACCATGCTGAAAGCGATGGTCCTGTCGCTTTCCCATTCCGCCACCAGGCGGATGGGTTCCTTCAACGCTTCATCGACCGACGCGAGCAGCGGATCTGCAATGGCCGAGCCTGTGATCGCGCAGCCGACGATGAGCAATACGAGAGACAGCAGTCTGTTCATAGTCATCTCCCCGCTTCCCGGAAAACCGGGATTGGGACATTACTCGCAAGATCTGCTTTCGACAACCCCGTTATTGCGGGGTCGGGTCCGGGGCCAGCCCGGCCGTTTCCTCAGCCGCCGTCAAAATCGGGCCATGTGCAGCCGGGACCGTAGCCCGGTCGTTCACGTTCGGCGGGGGCCGCTCAGCGCACGACATCCCCCGCCACAGCCAGGAAGGACCCGAGCGGCAGACGCGAAGGCAGTGCGCGCTCCAGCTCACGCGCGATACAGGAGCCCGACGGCAGAAACACGCCATCTCGGTACCGCACCCCGCGAACCGGCAGCACCCGCAGCGCGCCGTCGATCTCGGCGCGGGTGTGCCAATGCGCCCCACGGTAGGCCCCGCTGCCACCCTGGCGGCCCTTGTCCAGCCAGAGCAGGCTGTGGCGGTTGAGCAAACCCAGCACGAAACGGCGGCGGCTGACGCGCACGATCTCTGCAAGCGCCCGCGGCCATTGCTCGACGAAACACAGCGCAGTGACCGACAGCACCGCGTCGAAGGACGCGTCAGCGAACGGCAGCGCGGTCGCGTCGCCATGCACGTAGCTCGTGTTCCCGGCGCAGCGTTCTCGCGCGAACGCCAAAGCCCCGGCATCGCGGTCGAGCCCGACCGCTTGTGCACCGTCGGCCACCACACGCCGCGTGAACCAGCCCGTGCCGCAGCCGACATCGAGCACGGTGTCGCCCGGTTGCAGGCCCAGCAGGTTGCGGACCAATCGGTACTCCGTGTCGCCGATCCATCGGCCGCGCGGCGTGTCGTACCAGGCGTCGTACTGCGCGGGCGTCATCGCGCGCGCAGCCGCTGCCACGCGGCAATCAGCCCTGCCGCGGCGCGCTCGACTTCTTCGGGCGTGGTCATGCGCCCCACCGACAGGCGCACGGCACCTGCCGCCCTCGCGGCGTCCGCGCCCATCGCGGCCAGCACGCCGCTGACGGCGTCGTGCTCGGAATGACACGCCGATCCGACCGATGCCGCGACAACATCGGCTGCCTGGGCCAGCAACGCGCGCCCGCTCACGCCCGGGAAGGACACGTGGAGCGTGTTGGGCAGCCGGTGTTCCGAATGACCGTTGAGCCGCAGGTGGGGGACGGCGGTCGTCAGTTGTTCATGCAATTGGTCACGCAGTGCGCGCAGGTGCTCCGACACGGCGGGCAGCGAAGCCCTGGCCAGGGCGGCCGCTGCACCGAGCCCGACGATGGCCGCCACGTTTTCGGTGCCGGGCCGCAGGCCGTGCTCCTGCTCGGCGCCATGCATCACCGATCGAATCGGCGTTCCGGCGCGCACATACAGCGCGCCAACGCCCTTGGGCGCGTAGAACTTGTGGCCGGCCAGCGTCAGCAGGTCGACGCCCAGTTTGACGACGTTCAGAGGCAGCTTGCCGGCGGATTGGGCGGCGTCGGTATGCAGCAGGATGCCTCGTTCGCGGGTCATGCGCGCGATCTCGCGGATCGGCTGCAGCGTGCCGACTTCGTTATTGGCATGCATCACCGAAACCAGGGCCGTGTCGGGTCTGAGCGCCTGCGCCAGCTGTTGGGGCGAGATCCGGCCGAACTCATCGACGGGGAGCACCGTGAGTGCCCATCCCCGGTCGCGCAAGTGAAGCGCCGGCGCCATGACTGCGGGATGTTCGACCGCGCTGACCACCAGGTGGCGCTGCCGGGTACCGGACGCCCGCGCAGTGCCTAGCAGGGCCAGGTTGTTGGCCTCGGTCGCACAGCCGGTGAAGACGATCTCCTGCGCTTGCGCGCCGATCAGTTCGGCCACCTGAAGCCGCGCCGTGGCAACGGCCTGCGCGGCGCGCCGCCCGAAGGGATGCGTGCTGGACGGATTGCCGAACTCCCCGCGCAGCCAAGGCAGCATTGCTTCGAACACTTCCGGCGCGATCGGGGTGGTGGCGTTGTAGTCGAGGTAGATGGGGTGGTTCATGTAGCGAGCCTTGTCGGCCTCAGGCCGGTTCTGTCTCGGTCAGGCGTTCCGTGCCGCCAGGGTTTCGCTCATGCGCACGGCCGCAATCACACCGGACAGCAGGGTCAGGCCGGCGACCAGCCATACGGCAGCCGCCAGCCCGAACAGGTCGGCGGTGATGCCGGCCAGTAGCGCGCCGACGGCATAGCCGAGGTCGCGCCACAGCCGGTACACGCCCACGGCGGAAGCCCGCCACGACGGATGTGCGACGTCGCCGATGGCGGCCAGCAAGGTGGGATAGACCATCGCGGTTCCGAGGCCGAGAAGAACCGCTCCCAGGCCGAAGGCGGCGAAATCGGCCGCCAGCGCCGTGACGGCGATACCCACCGCCTGCAGCCACATGCCCGAAGCAATCAGCCACTTGCGGCCGACACGATCCGACAGCGCGCCGGTGACAATCTGCGCGACGCCCCACACGGCCGGATAGATCGCCGCGAGCATGCCGACCTGTGCCAGGCTCATCCCGGCCGCGGCGAACACCAGCGGGAACAGACCCCAGGCCATGCCATCGTTCAGGTTGTTGACGAGTCCTGCCTGGCTGATGCTGGAGAGGTTGCGGTCGGTCAACGAGGTGCGCCGGAAGATCTCGCCCTGGGTGAGTCCATCGCCTTGCGTCGCCGGATGATGTGCCCGCACCTCGTGCGTCACATGGTGCCGGGTCTCTCGAACAGCCAGAGCCGACAGCAGCAGACCGGCTGCGACATAGACGACGCCCAGAGAGAAGGGAAGGGGCCGAAGCCCGTAACGCGCGGCGATCCATCCGGTGGCCAGCGCGCTGCCCGCCACGGCGATGTAGCCCGAGAACTCGTTGAGCCCCATCGCGAGGCCGCGGCGTTTCGGACCCACAAGGTCGATCTTCATGATCACGGTCGTGGACCACGTCAGGCCCTGGCTCACACCCAGCAGCACGTTGGCGGCGACCACCCAGTGCCAGGCGGGCGCCCACATCAGCACGAAGGGCACCGGAATCGCCACCAGCCATCCGGCCACCAATACATGTTTGCGCCCGAAGCGGTCGGACAGACGCCCGGCGCCGTAGTTGGTCAGCGCCTTCGTGACGCCGAAGACGACGATGAACGACAGGATCGCGGCCCGCGCAGCGACGTGGAACTCCTGCTCGGCGATGGCCGGAAGAATGCTGCGCTCCAACCCCACCATGGCCCCGACGAAGGCATTGACGAGCAGCAGCAGCGAGAACTGGCCGAGGTTCTCGCGCAGCCCGAGCCGGATGGACGCCGTGTGCATCGATCAGCCTGCCAGTAGGACAGGGTTCGCGTTCTCGGCCGCGCGTTGTCGAGAAAACATGATGGTCTCCTTCACTCAGAACACAAGGACCTTTTCGGCCCAGCTCGTCCACCCGGCCAGCTCGTCCATGGTGCTGCGGTGCGACCCTTCGATCAGGTCCTGCGCAGCGATGCCTCTCGCATCCATGCAGGTGCCGCAGACACCGATGACGCCGTGGTGCCGCACCACCGAACCCAGCATCAGCTCGAGGTTGTAGAAGCCAGTGGGGACTTTCTGGTTTCCATGAGCCGCTGCCGCGGCGTCGCCGATGAGGAAGACCCGAACCTCGCTATCGGCCTGCTTGGCAAGGGCGCCGGCCAGTCTTGCGCCGTTGTAAGTGCGTTCGCTGCCATAGGGCGCGTCGTTCAGGATCAAGAGGGTTTTCATGGTGAGTTCATGCTTCAATAGGCAGGCCACGGGCGCGCCACTCGGCCACGCCATCGGTCAGATGGAAAGCGCTATAGCCCTTCTTGCGCAGCAGTTCGACCGCCTCCTTGGCCATCAGGCAGAACGGGCCGCGACAGTAGGCGACCACGGGCGTGTTTTTCGGCAATTCGGCCAGGCGCTTCTTCAGTTCGTCCACCGGCAGCGACCGTGCATGCGGAAGGTGAGCCGCGGCGTACTCATCGGCTGGGCGCACGTCCAGCACCAGCACCTCGCCCCTCGCAGCTTTCTTCAGGATGGCCTTGCGGTCGAGGCCTTCGAGGTCGTCGCGATGTTCGACGAGTGACGCCAGTGCCATCTGCAATTCGACGAGCCGCTCTTCGGCTTGCGACCGCAGCGTCACCCACAGGTCAGCCACGCTGGCGCCGGCCAGGCGGTACAGGACGTATTTACCGTCTTTGCGGGTCTCGACGAGCCGTGCGAGGCGCAGTTCCTTCAAATGGGCGCTGGCGAGCTTGACGCTGATCTCCGCTTGCGCACCAAGCGCCTCGACGGTCTTCTCGCCCTGACACAGCAACTCGATAAGCTCCAGCCGCTTCGGGCTGGCGAGGGCCTTGCCGATTCGGGCGACTTGCTCGTACAGATGCCTTTTCATTGCGTTCATACGTTCATACTAGCGACTATTGGTATGTTGTGCCAGCGCTTGTGGTTACCACGGCCTCACCGCGGGCAAAGGTGTTACTTGGCAAATCATCAGAGAAACCGCTGGCTTGGAGGCAAGTAACTATTACCTATATGGACTCCCCCTCAACGGCAAGAAACTGATCGATGGTTTTGGCTTGAGGGAAGCGCCTGCAGTCGTATATCCGGCATCAGTTGTGGGCTCTGGTGTGGCCCGTGCCGACATGGAATCTGCGTCACCGGCGCGCCAATCGTTACAAGCGGCTGCTGTGGAGCCGGAAGTGTTATCGGCGTCAGTCGGTGCGGGGTGGACCCTGTTTGCCATGATGGTCGATCAATCTCGTCGCAAGGCGAGGCGGGGAGAACTCAGTGTTCAGTCAGGCCGGCATCGCAAAGGCCTGGCGATTCATCTTCTTGGTCAACGGCTGTTCGGTCGTCGAACGGCTGCCTTGTCGCGCAGCGTGGCGTAGCAGATGCGCGCGATCTTGTTGGCCAGCGCGCAGGTGGCCTTGTTGTGATTGGTGCGGCCCTGCACGTCCAGCGCCCAGTGGCGCACGCCCTGAGGTTCATGCCCTTTGGTGCGCGCCACGGCGGCGGCGCGCAGCACGCTTCTGGCGCCGTGGGTGAGCAGCATGCGCAGGTAGCGATCGCCGCGCTTGGAGATGTGGCCCAGGTAGCGCGAGTTGCCCGAGCTGTATTCCTTGGGCGTCAGGCCAAACCAGCTGGCGAAGTGGCGTGCATCCTTGAAGTGGCTCACGTCGCCGGAGGTCGCCGCAACCATCGCGGTGGCCGTCAGCAGGCCGATGCCCGGGAACCGACAGCAGCGTGGTGCACGCCGGGCTCAGGCGGCCGCCTGGGCCAGCTCGCGCTCCACCTGGGCGATGCGCGCTTCCAGCAGGCGGATTTCCTCGACCAGCAGGCGAGCGGTTGCCGCGGATCAGGTCGGGCACGGCGGTGTGCGGATCGGCCAGCACCCGGGAGATCGACCTCGATGCCGGTGCGAGCACCCACCGGGATGGCGATGCCGAACTCACGGCAAAAGCCGCGCAAGGCGTTGATGCGCGAAGTGCGCGTGCCCATCCACAGGCTGCGGATGCGGTGCAGACCCTGCAGGGCTTGCTGCTCGATCGATTTGATGCGCACCGGGCGAATGTCGGATGCACGAGCGGCTTCCAGCAGGGCAGTGGCATCGGCCGCATCGGTCTTGTTGCGCCGGACATAGGCGCGCACGTACTGGGCCGGCAGCAGGTTGCACTTCGATGCCCAGGCCGTCAGCCAGCGCGCCCAGTGGTGGGCCGAGCCGCACGACTCCATGATGACCAGGCGAACATCGCGATTGGCAAACCAGCGCTCGAACTGGGTGCGCGTCAGGCGCTGGGTTTCGATCACGCGCCAGGACGCATCGGCCACGGCCAGCTGGAAGACGGACTTTGCCAAATCGACGGCAACGGTTGTAGCATTCATGTCGGACTCCTTTCGTTTGATGAAGACCTGATCCGCACGCCAATGAAGACCAGTGCGCCAATGTGGCGCGAAAAACGGGGGGAGTCCATCCCATCAATCGAGCGGACAGCTGCCGGCCTGCGGCCAGCAGGTGCCGCTCATGTCGAACGTTGGGCCTCATCCGAAGACATCTTGCGAATCCCGTCACAGACAAACAACACCACGGTATAGCTGAATGAACCCCACTCTCACCGCCCTCACTGGATTCGTTGCCTGGTCGTTGTTTCTCTTGGTGCTCATGGAGCTCATACGCTCCAAACTCGTGGTTACGAAGGCCATCGCGGCGAACGGATTCAAGCCAGACAACTCCAATCTCTCCCCATTCATGCAACGCCTCGCGCGGGCTCACGCCAACTGCGTCGAGGGTTTGCCCATCTTCGGTGGCCTCATGCTCATTGCCGTGGTATCCGGCAGGTCCGCGGTCACCGATCCGCTTGCGTACGTTTTTCTCGCTACGCGCATCCTGCAGTCAGTCATTCACCTTGGTTCACTGTCTGCGTTGGCTGTCACCCTTCGGTTCTCGGCGTTTGCCGTGCAAATGGGCATTGGTGTGTACTGGGCTGTTCGCCTGGTCGTGGCTTGAGCCAATTGCCGTGGCGCGAACCATCCGGCTATGCTCGGAACGCTTCACTGGAGTTGCGCATGATCACCGAGTACGTTCTTTTCAACCTGCCGACCGCCATCACCCGCGACGAGGTCGTTCAGGGAATGCGTGATGTCGCACCGCGATGGCGAGCCAACGCCGAGCTGATTCGAAAGACATTCGTCTACGATGCGGCAGCAAACCAGACTGGCGCCTTCTACCTTTGGCCGAACCGTGAAGCTGCTGAGCGGGCCCACGATGAGGCGTGGCGTCAGCGGGTGCTGGACACCTACGGCAGCGAGCCCGTCATCAAGTATTTCGACACGCCGCTTGTCGTGGACAACGCCCTGGGGCAAACGATTGAGTCTCCACCGTGACCGTTGTGTTCTCCCTGCCGAATGGTTGCTCCGGCAGGCAGAGTGACGCCCAACCCTTCCGTTAAGACTCACGTGAAGACCCTCGCTCTGTTGTGCGCTGTGCTGTTGAACGCGGTGTTTCTGGCCGTAGCGGCTATGGCGGCTGTGACGGTGGAGGTATCGGCCATGGGCCGCGCCGTTGCAGCAGTCATCGCTCTTGCATTGGGGGGAGCGCTGGCGCTCCTGTTGATGGCGCGCTTGGGCAAGTTGCCGGCGCGAGGGTTCGAGGTTATGCGCTATCTGTGTCTTAGCGTCCCCGTCCTCTGGTTTGCAGGGTCGCTGGACCGCGGCATGATCTCAGGCCAGGAGTGGGCGTTTCTGCTGGTGGTTGGCGCCGTCACGTGGGGAACCTGGCAGGTGTTCAAGCTCTTCCATTTGCCGGTCTAGCGGGTCGGCCCGGGGGTGATAGGCCGGGGCAGCGCCCGGCCGCTGACGTTAAGATCGATGCTGCCCTCATCCGTCAACAACTCAGGAGAGAAACATGTCCAGCGTTGGTTATCACGAACCGGTCGAGGAATTGTCGGCCGAGACCCGCGAAATGCACAGGGCCATCGTGTCGCTGATGGAAGAGCTGGAGGCCGTCGATTGGTACAACCAGCGGGTCGATGCGTGCAAAGACGAGGAGCTGAAAGCTATCCTTGCGCACAACCGGGACGAGGAGAAAGAGCATGCGGCCATGGTGCTCGAGTGGATTCGCCGCAAGGATCCTGCCTTCTCGAAGCAATTGAAGGAATATCTCTTTACCAAGAAGCCCATCACGGACAAGTGAAGCGCGTCGTGCAAATAGGACTTGACGATCTCTCCGGGCCGGAGATCCACGCGCTGCTTGACGAGCACCTGCGGGACATGGCGCTGCTCTCGCCGCCTGAGAGCGTGCACGCCCTCGATATCGATGCCTTGCGCGGGCCTGGAATCAGCTTCTGGACGGCTTGGTCGAATAGCGAATTGCTTGGCTGCGGCGCGCTCAAGGAGCTGAGTCCACTGCATGGAGAGATCAAGTCCATGCGGACTTCCGTTGCCCATCGCAGAAGAGGCGTGGCGCAGGCGATGCTCAACCACATCATGCAAGAGGCCAGGAGGCGCCGATATGAGCGCCTGAGTCTTGAAACGGGCTCGATGTCGGCCTTCCAGCCGGCTCAGAAGCTCTACGAGAGCTTTGGCTTTGCGTACTGTGGGCCGTTCGCTGATTACCTGCTGGACCCAAACAGTGTCTTCATGACCAGGTCCCTCTAAACCACCCGTTCTCGCCTTAGGTCGCCTCAGTGCGCATCACCATGGAAATATTGACTCGCTCCGTGATCACCTGCCCGAAATGCGGCACCGCCGCGGAAGAAGAAATGCCGGTGGATGCATGTCTCTACTTTTACCAGTGCACCGGCTGCGGCGACCTGCTTAGCCCCAATGCCGGCGATTGCTGTGTGTTCTGCTCGTTCGGCAGCGTCAAATGCCCGCCCATCCAGCAGTCGTCCGGTTGCTGCTCACGGCCAGGCTGAAGTCAAAGGCACAGATGCGAGTCGCGATTCTCGATGACATTCACCAGGCCTATGAGCACACGGCCGGTGTGCGCCGGCTACGGGAGCGAGCCGATGTCCGGATATTCACTGCGCCATTCGGTTCGCCGCTGATGTTGCGCGGGTTCGATGCACTGATCGCCAATCGCGAACGCACGCGGTTCACACGCGCCCTGTTCGAGCAACTGCCGGACCTGCGGATCCTGGCGCAGACCGGAGGCCACGCGTACCACATCGATCTGGCCGCCGCGCAGGAGCGTGGGATCGTCGTGGCAAAGGGAAATTCAGGTTTTTCTACCGGGGCAGGGGAGCTCGCTATCGGCCTGGCGATCGCGCTGATGCGCCAGATTCCGGCCATGGATGCCGCGGTAAAGTCAGGCGAGTGGCCGACCCCGATGGGCCATGAACTGAATGGCAAGACCATGGGGATCGTCGGTCTGGGGCATGTCGGCCGCCACGTCGCCAGGATCGCGAATGTCTTTGGCATGCGCGTTCTGTCCTGGAGCCGGCGTCCGGACGACGGCTCAGCGGCGTCGGTGGGTGCCGTACCGACTGAACTGGATGATCTGTTGCGGGCCTCCGATGTCGTTTCCGTACACGCAACCCTGGCGCCGCAAACGCGGGGACTGCTCGACGCCCGTCGGCTGGCATTGATGAAGCCGACGGCCTACCTGATCAATACTGCACGCGGCCCCATCGTCGATGAAGCCGCATTGGTGGACGCGCTGGCGAACCGACGGCTCGCGGGAGCGGGGCTTGACGTCTTCGACAGCGAGCCGTTGCCGCCCGGACACCCATTGACGACTTTGCCGAATGTCATTCTCACGCCCCATGTGGGCTGGCCCACCGACAGCAAGTACGAGCAGTTCGCCGACGCTGCGGCGGATGTGCTCCTGGCATACCTGGACGGGCGCGAGGTCCCACGTTTCACGGATCAGCACTAGGGTGCCGCGACGGCGCGCCTTGCGAGGCACGACTCCGCGACTGGGGGCGATCTCCTGGAGATCGCCCCGTCTGGCGCCGACTCGTATCACAATCGGACGAGCGCCGTCGGCGCCAACGTGCGGAAAGTACGGTTTTCGTCACGAGGTTCGCCTCCAAGGAAAAGGAACACAGAATGAACGCAGCCAAGATGGTGGGGATCGTCCTGATCGTGGGTGGGGCCCTCGCATTGATGTACGGGGGGTTCAGCTACACCAAGGACACCCAGCAGCTGAAGATCGGCCCGCTCGAGCTGTCCGTCAAGGAGAAAGAGACGGTGAACGTGCCGGTGTGGGCGGGTATCGGCGCGATTGTGATAGGCGGCGCGCTGCTTCTGTTGGGTGGCAAGAAGGGCTAGCCACAGACGGGCAACGCGCGACGCTGGGACGAAGAAAGCTGCAGCATGTTCGCCGGTCACATGGGAGCCGCGCTCGCGATCGGGCGAGTCGAGAAAATCGGCCGCTTCCGCGCCGCCGCACTTGTCGGGGCCGCCGTCTTCTCGCATTGGCTTCTTGACGCGCTCGTCCATGTGCCCGAACTGCCGCTGTTGGGCGCAGATTCCACCAAAGTCGATCTGGGGCTGTGGCAAAGCATGCCGGCGCCGCCATCGGCGATGGCCATGGCCGGGAGTTCATTGGCCACGGTCATCGTGGTCGGCGGCGTGTATTGCTGGTTGGGGCGAAGCCCGAAGTGAAGCCTTCGGAGGTGCCCGGGTGTCCCTGCCGTACCAGCTTCTCGCCGACACCGTGCTCGCGCTGCACGTCGCCATTGTCGTATTCGTGGTCGCCGGCTTGGTGCTCGTCGTCGTTGGCAACCTGCGGCGCTGGCATTGGGTCAACAACTTCGGGTTCCGGCTCGCGCATCTGGCCGCCATCGGTGTCGTGGTCAGCGAGGTCTGGATCGGCGTGACTTGCCCGCTCACGACGTTCGAAATGTGGCTTCGCGCGAAGGCCCGCGCCCCGACCTACAGTGGCAGCTTCATCGAGCACTGGCTCGGGCGGGTGCTTTACTACGATGCCCCACCATGGGTGTTCGTCGCCGGCTATTCGCTGTTCGGGTTGCTGGTGGCGGCCACATGGTGGTACTTCCCACCGGCGTGGCACCGTGGTCGCTATCGGCGCGATGCCTGAACGTCGCCGTCCGTCGCTGATGCGCATCCTCCTCACGCTCCTCGCGATCCTTGCCGTCCTGTACCTGGCCGCCTGCGCAGCGATATTTTTCCGGCAGCGGGCGATGATCTACTACCCACAGCCGAGCGCGAACGGCACGTCGGCGGAGCGGATGACATTGGCTGTCGATGGTGCCGAGCTTGTCGTTTCGATGCGGCGCCACAACGGGCCCAAGGCATTGGTCTATTTCGGCGGCAATGCCGAGGACGTGTCCGCGAACCTCGCGTCGCTGCCCGCGGCCTTTCCCGACCACGCGATCTACTTGATGAATTACCGCGGGTATGGCGGCAGTACGGGTACGCCTTCGGAGAAGGCCTTGCAGCAGGATGCGCTGCTGCTGTTCGACAAGGTCAGCGCCGAACAGCCCCAGGTCACGGTGATGGGGAGAAGCCTGGGCAGCGCACTGGCGGTCCGGCTGGCTGTTGTGCGTCCGGTCCGGCGCCTGATTCTCGTGACGCCTTTTGAGAGTCTGTCGGGCCTGGCCGCAACACTCTTCCCGTATTTCCCGGTGCGGTGGCTGCTCGTCGACAAGTACGAATCCGGCGGCTGGGCGCCTCGCGTCACAGCCCCCACGCTGATCATCGCAGCTGAGCGCGACGAAGTGATTCCGCGGTGGAGCACCGAACAGCTGTATGCACGGTTTCCGAGCGGCGTCGCCATCATGAAAGTGATTGCCGGGGCCGGCCACAATACGATTTCGGAAAGTCCGGATTATTGGCAAGCGCTGCGGCGTACGAGCCCCGCCGGCAACTGATCAAGGAGACCCCATGCATTCGATAGCGTCCATCCAGCAGCTGCTGGAGCCGCTCTTTCCCGGCCTGATGGGCGTGCGTCTTGTCGATCTGGCGCCCGAGCGGGTGGTGGGCGAGCTGCGGGTCCGCGCTAACCTCTGCACCGCCGGGCACATCCTGCACGGCGGCGCCTACATGGCTTTTGCCGACACCTTGGGCGCAATCGGGACGGTGCTGAACCTGCCCAAGGGCAAGCGAACCACGACGACCGATTCCAGCACCAAGTTCATCGGCGCGGCGAAACTGGACACCACGGTGGTGGGGGAGTGCATCGCGCTGCACCGCGGCAGGACGACGATGGTCTGGCAGACGGCGATCCGGTCGGCCGAAGGCAAGCTCTGTGCGGTGGTCACGCAGACTCAGCTGATCCTGGATTGAAGCCCGGCCCGGCCGGACTCAAATCCAGCCGAACCAGCCCAGCAGGGCGCCGGCACCCAGCAGCCACAGCAGGTGCAGCCGGGTGCGCCAGACGATGAGCGCGCTGACCACGGTCATCAGCCACAGCGGCCAGTCGTGCGCCGGGTCGCGCTGCGCGCTGGCCAGGATCCAGCCGGTGGCGATCAGCAGCGCGATGACGATGGGCGCCATGCCCTGCTTGAAGGCGCGCACGGCGCGCAGCTCGCGGTTCTCATGGCCCCAGCGCGAAGCGAAGTAGGTCAGGGCGGAGCTGGGCAGCATGATGCCCAGCATGGAGAGCAGCACGCCCAGCAGCGCATGCCACAGGCCGCCGGCATTGAGGCCGACGTTCCAGCCCATCAGCGCGACGAAGAGGACATTGGGGCCGGGCGCGGCCTGGGCGATGGCAATCGAGGCATTGAACTGGCGGTCCGTCAGCCAGCCCTGCTGGTCCACCAGATAACGGTGCATGTCCGGTGCGGTGGTGATGGCGCCGCCGACGGCGAGCAGCGAGAGCGAGAGGAAGTGGGTGCAGAACATGACAGCCAGTCGTTCCAGCCGAAGTGCAGGACGATGTTCATGCCTTGAGTCTTCCGGTAGGCGAGGGTGCAGGCGACAACGCCCAGGCCGAGCAGCACGTAGGCCAGCGGCCAGCGCAGGATGGCCACGGCAACGAAACGCAAGGACGCCAGCGCGATACACACGCCCATGCCGAGGGCGTTCTTCTTCAGGGCCGGAAACAGCTTGAGACCGGTGGCCACGATCAGGCCGGCGGCCACGGCCCCCATGCCACGCAACGCGCCGATCACGCCCGGATGATTGGCGTACTGGGCGTAGAGCAGGGCGCCAGCAGCAGCACCAGACAGCGGCACCGCAGCATGCCGGCCAGGGCGGCCAGCGCACCGCGCAGGCCGAAATAGCGCCCGCCGATCATGATGCACAGGTTGATGATGTTGGGGCCGGGCATGATCTGCGCCACGGCCCATTCCTCGACGAATTCCTCGTTCGTCATCCAGCGTTTGCGCTCCACCAGTTCGCGCTGCGCGACGGCCAGCACGCCGCCAAAGCCCTGCAGGGCCAGCACGGTGAAGGAGACGAACAGATCGGTGAGCGACTGTGGCTGCGAGCGAGGCGGGGTTGGCGCTGCGATCGGCGCCTCGGGCGATGACATCATCCCGGGGATTATGGCGTCCCTGCGTCAAGCAGCCGGCGTCACGACGCGGTCGATCTCGGACCGCGGGTTGCGAGCCAGAGGCCCGCCACGGTCAATGCCAGCGCCGCCAACGCCGCGGGCGGCAGCGTTTCTCCCAGCAGCGCCCACCCCAGCAGCGCCGCCGTCACCGGGTTGAGGCCCAGGAACACCGTCACTCGGGTCGGCGATTCGTGCTTGAGGGCATACAGCCACCAGAAATAACCGATGCCGCTGGACACACCGATGAAAGCAATGGCGGCCCATGCGGAGGTGCTGAAGCTCGCGAGGCGTGCCGGCCAGTGCTCGCCGGTGGCGAGCACGGCCAGGAACAGCACCGAGGCCAGCATGGCGAAGGCAGACACCGGCACCGTCGGATAACGCCGCAGATAAGGTCGATACAGCACGCTGCACAGGGCCCCGGTGGCCGCGGCCGCCGCCACCGCGAGTTCGCCCCACCAGTGGCCGGCCCGCGGGGCCCCCAGCTTGGGTGCCAGGGTCAGTGCCACGCCCGCGATCGTGAGCACGACGCCCAGCAGCAACTGCCAGGTGATTCGCTCGCGACCGAGCGCTGCCGCGAGCAGCAGGGTGAGCAGGGGAAACAGGCTGAAGATCAGCGCGGCCTGCGCCGCCGCTATGTGCTGCAGCCCGAAGTTCAGCAGGGCGATCAGCACGCCGAACTGACCGATGCCCAATGCCGCCATCGCCAGCAGGTCGCGGGCCCGGCTCGCGTTGACGGGTGCAGCGTCGGGGGAGCCAGGAAAGTCCCGCATCCCGCGCCACGCGAAGGGCAGCAGGCAACAAAAACCGATCGCGTAGCGCAGCATGGCCAGCGTCAGCGGCGGCACTTCGCCCACCGCGAAGCGCGAGGCCACGATGGCCGCGCCCACCTGCACCCCGGTGCCCGCGGCGGCGACCAGCGGCCAGTTCACCGTCTTCCCGGGGGTGAAGGCAGGATTTATAGCTTCAACTCCCACACTTCGCTGACCAGTTTCTGGCCATAGGCGGGGTAGGGCTCGCTCTTGACGCACTTGAACCCGCGCGACCGGTAGATCGTGCGCGCCGCCAGCAGGTTGCTTTGGGTCCACAGCATCAGCTTGCGGTAGCCCTTGCTCCGGGCGAAGGCGATGCATTCGTCGACGAGACGGCCGCCCAATCCATGGCCGCGCGCACCGGGCGTGAGGATCAGCAGGCGCAGTTGCGCAATGGTCGTCGAACGGCGCACCACGAACACCGAACCCACCCGCTCGCCCTCGATCTGGGCGATCCAGCCTTTCTCACGCTGCGGGTCGAAGTTCAGGATGTACTTCGCCGCGATCTCGGCCACCAGGCCCTCGAACTCGCTGTTGAAGCGGTACTCGCGCCAGTAGATTCGCCGTGCTGCTGCACCACCCAGCCCATGTCGCCGGGACCCGGGTCGCGCAGCACCACGTCGGGGCGTGCGGCAGCGGCGTCGGCGGGAGCCAGGAGTTGCTGCACCGTGGCCATCGCGCCGATCAGCCGGTCGCGCGCCGGGACCGACAGCCCGGCCAGCAGCGCCGCCGCTTCATCGCGCGACTTCTGCTGCAGGGGTGCGAAAGCCTTGTGGCCGGCTTCGGCCAGTCGCAACAGGCTTTGCCTCGCGTCGGCGGGCGAGGGTGAGCGCGCCAGCCAGCCGCGCCCCTCGAAACGGCGCAGGATGCGGCTCAGGTAGCCTGCGTCCAGCGCCAGGTCGCGTCCCAGTTCGCTCGCCGTGGGCTGGTCACGGTGCGCCAGCTCGTACAGCACGCGCACCTCGGTCAGCGACAGCTCGCTGCCGAGGTAGGGGTCCAGCACCCCGATGCGCTGGGTATAGAAGCGGTTGAAGCCGCGGACGGCCTTGACCTGGGCCGGCGCGACCGTGGAGGTGGTGGTCTTCATGCCTGACATGGTCAGGCAATTGCTTGCCTGCGTCAAGCATCTCTCGCCGGCCTCTCAGACCGTCATGCCGCCCGACACCTCGATCACCGCGCCGTTGATGTAGCTGGCCTCGTCGCTGGCCAGGAAGCAGTAGACATTGGCGATCTCTTCCGGCGTGCCCAGGCGGTGCAGGGGCACGCGATGCTTCATGTCCTCCAGCACCTTCTCCGGAATGCTGTCCAGGATGTGCGTCTTGATGAAGCCGGGCGCCACCGCGTTCACCCGCACCCCCTTGGGGCCCAGTTCGCGGCTCCAGGTCTTGGTGAAGCCCAGCACGCCGAACTTGGTGGCGGCATAGTTGGTCTGGCCGAAGTTGCCGTACAGGCCGACCACCGAGCTGGCGTTGAGGATCACGCCGCTGCCCTGTGCCACCATCGTGTCCGCCACCGCCTGCGCGCAATGGAACACGCCGCGCAGGTTGACGTCGATCACGCGGTCGAACTGCTCCAGCGTCATTTTCTGCAGCCGGGCATCCTGGGTGATGCCGGCGTTGTTGACCAGCACGTCGATGCGGCCGAACCGCTCCTTTACCAGGCCGACCGCCGCGTCCACCATGGGGCGCTGCGTCACGTCGACCACATGGCCGATCGCTTCGACACCCAATTCCCGGCACTGGCGCACCGCCTCGTCGATGCCGGCCTGCTGCAGGTCCCAGATGGCGATGTGACCGCCTTCGCGAGCGAACTTGAGGACGGTGGCCAGGCCGATGCCCTGAGCGGCCCCAGTGACGATGCAAACTTTATTCTTCAGGCGGCTCGATGACATAGGATGCTCACAGCAAGAACGGAAGAGCTGAACTTACCATGACCCTGCCGCCTGTTCTCCACCTTTGGGTCAAGGGACTTGCATTCCCGGAAAGCCCGCGCTGGCACGACGGTGCGCTCTGGTTCTCGGATTTCTATGCTCGCCGTGTCAACCGTCGGGGCTGGGCTGGCTGCCGGACGGACGGCTGCTGGTGGTGTCCATGAACGATCGGCGCCGGCCCGCCTTGATGCGAGGCGCTAGGCGTCGAACGGCCGCCACGCCGCTTCGGGCTGCGCCAGCCGGTGCGTGATGACTTCCAGGACCTTGGGATGGTTGCCCAGATGGGTATGGTTGACAGCGGGAACC
Organism: uncultured Methanosarcinales archaeon; assembly: GCA_963843555.1. GTDB lineage: Archaea > Halobacteriota > Methanosarcinia > Methanotrichales > Methanotrichaceae > Methanothrix. The sequence continues at coordinate 2,315 of CAWJKV010000018.1, read as the reverse complement.
AGGATGTTCTCGGACATCAGCGACTCGGTCTCCAGGCACATCTGCCAGGGAACCGCCCGGTCGCTCATGCTGTAGACGGAGGTGCACGGAACCGGAGGCCTCTGGCGCAGGCGCAGCGCAACGGCCGAGTCCATTCTTCCCTGTTTGTCGTGCAAGGCACGGAGCATGGAACACGGCTGCCGGCCCGGCACCGCCAGGTTGAAGGGCGTGCTGAGCGTGATCACCTGGCGCACCAGCGGCGTGGTTCGCTTCGCCACTTCACGGGCGTAGATGCCCGACAGTCCCCAGCCCACCAGCGTGACGGGCCTGCGTTCGATCTCGAACGCATCGATGACCTGCTCTTCCAGCAGGCCCAGGCAGTGGTTCAGGCCGAGTGCGCCGGGCCCCTTGTCGACGCCCTGGCCCCAGTCGTAGCTCGTGAATCCGGCCTGGTCGAGCACGTTGCGCAGCCTGGCGGTGCTCCCGGGCCCGCCCCCGAACACCGGAAAGACCATGACGGGCTGGCCTTGGCCGACGTAGAGCTTGCCGTCCGCGGTCCGCCGTGATGCGCCGTGCAGCAGGCGGCTCCAGGGTTGCCGGATCGCGTCCAGCATGTGTCGCAACGGGATGCGCGCTCGAAAAGCAACGTGGGCCATGCAACACGTCCCCGGGGGGACTCACTTTGTAGCGGAGACGCGATGTTAAAAGGCTCAGCTACGAAAGTTGCTAGGACGACCGCCCCTGGCCCTGTACGACCAGTCCTACGTTGGCCGGGATTCAGGCCCGCGACGGCGCGCCGCTCCCGGGCCTCAGACCATGCGCCGGAGATTGCGGACCACCGAGGCGGCGAGCTTGCCGTAAGGCGGCCGCAACAGCCAGGTGCCCGCCAGCCGCGATTGCACGAACACGGGCTTCTCCTTCGAGAACAGCCGGAAGCCGTGTTCACCGTGGTACGCGCCGCTGCCACTGTCGCCCACGCCGCCGAAAGGAAGGTTCTCCTGGGCGATGTGCAGCAGCACATCGTTGACCGTGACCCCGCCCGAGATGGTCTGGCGCAGGACCTGGTCCCGGCGCGCCCGGTCCCGGCCGAACCAGTACAGGGCGAGCGGCCGGGGCCTGGCATTGACGAAGGCAATGGCCTCGTCCAGCGTTTCGTAGCCGATCACCGGCAGCAGCGGCCCGAACACTTCTTCCTGCATCACCCGCATGCCGCCGGTGACGTCGAGCAACAGCGTCGGCCGCATCTTGCGCGCGCCGGGTTCTTCGGCATCACCCCCCGGATTGATGGGCAGGACCCGGGCACCGGCCAGGCGCGCGTCCTGCTCCAAGCCCTGGAGCCGGGCGTAGTGGCGTTCGTCGACGATGCTGGTGTAGTCGGGGTTGTTCTCCAGCGTCGGGTACAGCTCGGTCACGGCCCGTGTGAAGGCCTCCGCGAACGCCTGCTGCTGCGCGGCGGGCACCGAACGTACGTCCGGGGCGATGCAGGTCTGGCCGGCGTTGAACAGCTTGCCGGCAGCGATCCTGCGGGCGCTGTCGGGCAAGTTCGCGCTGGCGTCCACGATCACGGGCGACTTGCCGCCCAGCTCCAGCGTGACCGGCGTCAGGTTGGCAGCGGCCGCCAGCCCCCGACTTTCCGTCCCACTTCCGTGGAACCCGTGAAGAACAGGTGGTTGAAGGGCAGGCGCACGAAATCGCGCCCGGTTTCGGCATCGCCGGTCACGACCGCGCACTCGTCCGCGCCGAAGCGCTGGCCGATCAACTGGGCCAGCAGCTCCGAGAACCGCGGCGTGGTCTCGCTGGGCTTGATCATCACCCGATTGCCGGCGGCCAGCGCCGCGACCGCCGGCGCCAGCGCCCGTTGCAGCGGGTAGTTCCAGGGACTCCACAATGCCCACCACCCCGAGCGGCTGCGGCATGATCCAGCTCGACCCGGGCAGCGAATGGAAGGAGGTGGCGACGCGCCGCCTTTTCATCCAGCGGCGCAGATGGCCGCGCGCGTGCGCGATCACCGCAAGCACGAAGAACACCTCGGCGACGGCGGTTTCCTGGCGCGAGCGGTTACCGAAGTCGGCGGAAATCGCCTCCGGCCATCGGGTCCTCGTTGTCTTCCACCACCGTCTCAACCGCTGCAGCCGCTCCAGCCGCACGGCCGCGCCGGGAAAGCTCTGGGCCGCGAAGGCCCGTTGCTGGGCACTGAACAGGGTCTGAAGATCGAGCGCGTGTGCGGCGCGCCATGGCTCGATCCGGTCACCAGGTCGGCTGGTGCGAGCGGATCGCGTCCTTCACCTTGGCGGTGAGCGCGAAGCCGGGTCCATCTTCAGACAGTTGTGCGGCAT
>CAWJKV010000017.1:0-80083 GCA_963843555.1 uncultured Methanosarcinales archaeon | reverse complement strand
GTCCGAGACCAGAGCGCGGATAGTGCGCAGCCCCGGCGACATAAACATAAAGATTCATCCAGCTCTGGAGAGGTACATCACCAGCTACAAGCATAAGATGGACCTCAGGGGACCGGTGTTCACCACTGTTAAAAGCCAGATTCTGGGATAGAGATAGGAATAACCAGATTCTGTTATGAGCGGATTTGAGTATTTGAGGTTTCATGAAAGAAGCGTCTTCCAATGTCGGTGCCAAGAAGGCAGCTGGCGAGGCCGCCGCGGATCTTGTCAATAGCGGCATGGTGGTGGGTCTGGGCACCGGCTCCACTGTGGCCTGGACGATCAAACGACTGGGAGAAAGGATCAAGGAGGAAGGCCTGGATTTCTATGGAGTCCCCACCTCCTTTCAGGCGGAAGACCTGGCCATAGCGTCCGGGATCAAATTGACAACGCTGAACCAACATCCTCAACTGGATTTGGCCATTGACGGAGCCGATCAGGTCGATGCCAACCTATTCGTCATCAAAGGCGGCGGAGCGGCGCACACGCGCGAGAAAGTCGTCTCCTGCTCGGCCCGGCATTTTGTTATTGTGGCCGACGAGAGCAAATTTGTGGAGAAGCTGAGCTGGCCGGTGCCTGTGGAGGTCTTGCCCTTTGCCGCCAGGCTGGTGGAGAGGCGGCTCAAAGAGCCGGGCGGGAAGCCGGTGCTGCGACAGGGCTTGAGAAAGGACGGGCCGGTGATCACGGACAACGGGAACTTCGTGATGGATGTGGACTTCGGAGTGATTGTTGATCCAGAGGCTCTGGCAGCAAAGATAAGCCCGATTCCGGGAGTGGTGGAGCACGGGATATTCGACAACCTGGACGAGCTATACCTGGCAAGGGCGGGCGGGGTGGAGATAATCAAAAGACGAGGATGATGGAACATTTTATCCAGTTTTCTCCGTTCAGCACATAACAGATTATCTATATTTTAATTCAACCGATCCGAATTACGAACGTCCTGGAGAGAATCAACAAAGAGCTGAAACGAAAAAGTCGCGTCTCAAGGGCGTCCCCAAATGATCAGTCGATCTTAAGAGTGACGGTTTGCATCATGAAGATATCAATAAGGATTGGATCACTGGTAATAGGTAGTTATCCTCGGAGGAGTGAGTAGAATCAGGATACTGGGCCACCGCGAATTGCAGCAGACAAGAGACTTCTTTTGAAGGTATTTCATGACGAAAACCGTGAGTTCTTTCTCCCAGGTACTGATAAAAAGAATTATAGTTAAGGATCATAGCTACGAAAGAAAGCTAACGATGAATAAACCCAAAAGTATATCTTGATGAGCTTAAATATATAGAGCTGTAAAGCTATTGGAGGTTCGTGAAAAATGTCTTCAAAGATATGGCTTCTTCTAGCACTCACGTTATTCCTGATAGTGGCAATTTCAGGCGTCGTGAGTGGAACCAGTATCAGCATTCATACCAGCTTCACCACCACGCCGTCGGGGTCGTGGTCAGTGGTAAACACTGCAACCGTGAATGGATACCCATGGAGCATCATCTTGTCGCCTGGTCTTGGTAGCCTCTATGTGCGTACTCTATGAACTCCGTGGTTAAATCGTCGCAAAGGCCAGATCACAGATTTCATTACTTGCAATTAGTCTAAGAGCCATCTTGAACTACTTTTTCGCTTCAGAGTGCTTAACCATGTTATAAATCTATTGACCTCATCATCGGTCTGGAAGTAGCCTGTGCATCCAGAGTAATCCTGCATCTGCATCTGGATAGATACTTCCAATCTTCTATATTCTCTGGAAGCATGGACAATAAGCTGTCTTTATCTATATTAAAATAATTCATAAATCTATAGATATATAACTTGAAACTTCAGCCCTTCTTCCTGGCTGCATTGAGTAGGTACCAAGCTGAAAATAGATCTCACTCCGTCACCAGTTCTCCCATAAAATGCTATGGAGCTTCTCGTTGTTTTTTTGATAAGATATTTTTCAAGCGCTGAAGTCAGATTTTCATAAAACTCTCTTAAACCTCTCTCTTCAGCCGTCTTTGACAGTTCCTCAAGGCTAAGGTTTTTTGGCCTTCTCTTGGTGCTTGATCCTGTTGAAGCTTCAATTTCACTTGGCTGAATTAAGAACACCCTTCCGATAATTTCTGACTCCATTATCCATCTTCGAAATGCTGGAAGGTTGCTGCATTGATACTGACACCATATGTTTCAGAAAGATATTTTATAATCCTCTCGGAAGCCGGATCAATCTGGCTAGCAATAATCAGCATGCTTATGACTTTCATTTATCACATCGGGCAAGTTCGTACGCCAAATTTTTTTTGGAAGGCATATCTCCAATGTGAGACCATCTCGGATATCCAAATATTTATTTGCTATATTGGATACTGTTTCATTAGATAGATCTTTTACCCAAGATGCATAGTCTATGATTTGAGCAGTAATCTCTCTTGGTGTTTTATCCCTTTTTAACTCTATTAAGACCAGATCTCCATTCCTGTCCATGCCAAGGAGATCAATAATTCCGCTATAGCTGGTTTCAACCTGCCTTCCCACAATTAGAATTTCATCAGACACAAGAGAAATATCATTTTCAAGCCATGTTTCTAGCCTTTCTTCCAAATTTAGCTTAGAATTCTTCACAACCTTGAGCTTATTATCCTGCTCAATTTTCCATAGCTTAATTTCAGTTGTCATTTAATCCTCAATAGATTAAGGAGCTTGGGACTCAACAATTCTTATCTCCTCTTCATTCAATTCATAAAGCGCATAGACCAGTGTGTTAATTTGGTCATCAGTGGCCTGAATCTGTCGCGATAACATTGTTTTCTCATGCTCTGTCATGGAGGAAGCAAAACGCTTGTTGAGGTCGAGCATCTTTTCCACGAGAGAAACCATTTTGTTGTGCAAGTCTACATCATGGGGATTAGAGAAATCAATGGTATGAATTGGGGTTCTGCCAACAAAAGCCACAGAAAAGTTATAGCTACTTCCTTGAAGATCAGTACAAACGCAAGGAATAAATAATCTTATCAAGGTGAATTTTATATGCCTAGCAGGTATCCAAATTTGCATTTGGAATTCAATAAACTTTATGATTCGTATATGATCTTGTCTCATCGTATGTGAATCTTGCACTTCCCGCAATCTCAGGCCATAGGATTTTAGGGTCTTCAAATTCATTATAATAATCACACGCCCTCAATTCCCACCAATTCTCACCCCTATTGCTCTTATCCCTCTTTCTTGCTTCATCAGCAAATGGGATCAAGTAATCTGCCACAGCGGGATAATTGTCTTTGAGCCAATCGAATGCATTAACATCCTCTCCAGCCATTTTCCTGGTCCACCCACTTGGTATTAGGATCACATATTTGTCAGCTTCTATGGGTTGGTATCTCTTAACATCCCTTCCCTTTAAGGAATGGCTTGATCAAATCTTTGCTCTTTGGATCCATTTTAATCAAATTATTTTTTACTTGATCATTGATAATAAATGCTTTATCAAGGCCCGTAAGTACACCCAAATAAATTTTTTTATTAAAATACTCGATCAATGATATACCTTTAGTCTCCATTTTATCGAGCAAATTTTGCACAGATTCATCAACAAGGGGCCAACTTTCGTCTTTCAATCCCAATCTATTGATCCGATAATTATGTTCTTCAACGTATTTGCTGAGATTCCCAAAATTCATTGATACAGCTTGAACCGCATTTATATATTGATTAATGCAGCCTTTAGATACTCTAAGAATACACGGATATGTTGTTGCATTCTTGAAAATAGGCAAATCGCCAAAGTCAATAATTTCATCAATACACTGTTTCTTTAGCCATCTTCTAAGTGGTTCACCATAATTGGTTCTTGTCCATTTATTTGCAACTATATATGAAAAGATTCCTTTATTATTTAATAATGATATTCCTCTCTCAATCAAATAGGAATAAAGATCGGCCAATGCATGATAAACCCGGTAATGGTTTTTTAGATAATTCTTAAGGTCTGTCAATAATCCATATCTCACATAAGGTGGATTCCCAATCACTGCATCAAACCCACCACGCGCAAAGACCTCTCTAAATCCATCCTCCCAGTCAAATGGATTGATCCTCCAAAGCTCTTCCTGGGTCAAATCTGGCCTGTCCTGCTGGATATCCCATCCAATAAGTGAGTTCCCGCATTTGATATTATTTCCAAGATCAGGCAATGCCCTCTCATCGGAATACATGGTGAGATCTGCAATGGTAGCCTTATTCTCTCCTTCCAGCACCTTGAGCAGCAGGGAGAGCTTTGTGACCTCCACAGCCTGAGTATCAATATCCACGCCGTAAATGTTGTTTAGAAGGATTCTCTTCCTCTCGGCAGTCCTTAAGTGCCACTCTTCCGCCCTTTGCTCAATAGGCAGGGAGGCTACTGTTGCCCTCTCCCAAATCTTTTTTGATCTGGCTCTGGCATTCTTTCCTGGCTTTTCCATGGGTGCTGGAAGCAGACTCTGCACCTCCTTGGAGGTCAGCTTTTGCCCGGCATTTAAGAGAGGCACCAGATTGCTCTTATACCAATCCAGATGCCAATCCAACAGATATTGATAGGCTCCTATCAAGAATGACCCTGAACCACACGCAGGATCAAGAATACGCAGCTCTGAAGCCTCTTTCGGGCTCTTTCCATCAAGCAGCTTGCCCACGGTATTTTTTACTATATAATCGACAATATAAGACGGCGTGTAATAAACCCCGCCAGCCTTTCGCACTTCGGGCTTGTAATCTACATTGACCTTATGACCTTCGCCAAGCTGGATGACCTTCCCCAAGAATTGCTCATAAACACGGCCCAAAATTTCTGCTGGAATCTCTGAGAACACATAAGGGCTGTCTGGATAATAGAGCTCTTGGATAATGTCCTTCAGAACTTTATCCTCAATATTTATGGAATGAGTTATGCTATCAAAGTTATTCCTCTCCTCCTCGGCATGGAAGTGGAACAGGCCTGAATTGTATCTCTTATCGGCCTCTTCGAAGAACTTAAACAGCCTGCGATAAACATTCTCGCCATCGAGAAGCGTCTTCAGTCTGCCATAGTCCTCAATTGATCTGTCTTCACAGATGCGGAGGAATAGGATCCGATCAATGGTCATCTGGACCGCATGGTTCAGGCTCTTTTGATCAAGATCAGGATTCATCTTCGCAAGGCTTTCTGCCAGAGCCTCCCTCCATCCTGAAATATCTTCCAGGAGGGCATCATCTACCTTCTTTGAACCCCTCTTGGCGGGAATGGATTCCAGATACTTATCAAGAGAACCATTTTGCACCGCCTCCTTGGAAAATAGTGAGGCTATCTCATCCCATCTCTTTTCAAATTCATAATATTTTATTATAATCAATCTTGATTTTGGAGGGCTTGTCGGACTTGAAAGGCTCAGTCCTGCAGTCATAAACTGCGAATTCCTCGAAGTCGGTTACAATGGAGACGGGCAAATTGACTGACCAGGCATAGCTTCTGAGCTGGAAGGCAGGACTAATTCCTCCTTCGATATTCACAGCAGGCTTCTTTGCCTCTACAAAGAATTTTCTTGACCTATCCAATCGAAAACTAAAATCAGGGTTCTTAATTCTACCCAGCACCTCTACAGAGTCCTCGAATTTGACTTCCCTTAAGTCTGGAGCCTTATTGGTTTTATTTCCAACATCCCATCCTAGAGCTTCGAATAGGGGATTTATGAAATCAATTTTAATGTCTTCTTCATTATAGGATAATGACTTATATTTATCAATATCGGACTCAAATCTGTCCACCAATTCGAGTATCTTCTCTGGAACAGGCAACCTTTCCTTCCTCCGAGACATCAGTATTATGTATCACATGAAAAACATTCCGATAGATAGGAGAGTCTAAGATGCCCAGCCTGAGATATTGACTTATTACCTATCAACGTAATGATTTCAAGAGAGGCGTATCATGAGCACCGATATAGATTGGACCGGCACCTGGGAGACGAACTATGGAAAAGTCGTGCTTCAGCAAACCAAAAACATTGTAACCGGGGTGTACATCCTTAAGGAAGGCCGCATCGACGGGCTGGCGCTGGACGACAGGCTATCTGGCAAGTGGTCTGAGGCCCCTTCCTATGCTCCGCCGAATGATGCAGGTGAGTTCGAAATCCACATGGATAAATCCGGCAAGTCCTTCCAGGGAAAGTGGTGGAAGCTCAGCTCTTTAAACGGAAAGGAATGGAACGGCCGGAAGGTATGAGCCATCTGTCAAATACGACGGTACTTCCGGGAGAAGAGGATAATTAGCGGCTTATTTGTAGGCAGATCGTTGAAGTTTGCCCCCAGGCGATAGCGTTGGGTGTCGACATAGGAGAACGTCTTGCCTTGCAGCATCTTGTCATCCGAGAACTCGATGCCTGGAACCAGGTTGGTTGGATAGAATGCCGACTCTTCCGCGGAGTGAAGTATTCTCAGGATTGTGGTCTAGGATCAGCTTGCACACCGGCGTAAGCGGGAATTTGTCCTCCGGCCAGGTCTTGGTATCATCCAGGGGGTCAAAGGTCTGGTTGAGCTCCTCGGAGATGTTCATTATCTGCACATTGAGTTCATACTCGGGATACTCTCCCCCGTTCTATGGCCTCCCATAGATCTCGAACCAGATAGTCGGGATCCCCGCCTGCGATTCTGGTCGCATTCTGGCAGTCGAATTTATGCACTTCTGTGGGATTACTTCTAGGATAAGAGCAGAAACGACGATAAAAAAGTGAGGGCATTATGCCCTTAACCTTAAACCTCAGGCAGCCAGTCTACGAAGATCCGAGCAGAGGTGTCTCCATAGAAGGCCTCGGCAGTGCTGCTTGTCAAATAATTGCCGTCCTTCGTTTGTTTGAGCCTTGAACGTACAGATCTGTCAGGTCCTTCGTTGCTCACGGCCATTGCTGTCAGATCCATCTTTCTTCCATTGAGGCCAGCGAGACTCTGATAAGCCCATGTGATGTCCTTCACCTCTACGGTCACGCACATTGGATCAATGCATATATTGCTCCCGATCTCCGTCCCTGCTGATGCATTATACAATGTGTATCCGTCAATAATCCTGGCGCTGGTGCTGGCTCTGTCACCATTAGCCCTTTTAGACCACTCGTCCATATCTATTCGCCCTCCAATTATGTCACCGAAATGATACGACTTCACATAATTGGAGCTATTATTGCAGGAACTGTATCCATCCCAGGAATTGGTGCTCGAAATGACGGCTTCGGCACCTCCAAAATACGGCTGCGATTTGTTTTCTACCTGAGGAATGTTAAGTGCTACTAAACTTGCGCCGGCAATGTCTCCATCAACCTGAATGACGCCCTCTTTTATTGCCACCTTTTTGCCGCTCAAGTCTGCTGCTCCATGAGAGACCCAGGTCGTGTCCAGCCATTGCTCACTCAGGAAATCAGTTCCATAACGAGTTCCTTTGTTGATATTGTATTCGTTCGCGGCTGAGGCGTTTCCATTATATCCATCGATGTGACCCCTCTGGATCTCTGTATCTGCCCAGGCCAGCTCCCCATCAGGTCGTGATGCAGCCTCAGTGATATCTATGCTCTTCCCGGATATGGTTCCGTAATGCATTGCCCTTGCTTCATCCAAGCTGCCGCCCCAATAACCGCGCTCATAGCCGGAATCGTAGTTATAGCCGTCTTCTACAATACCTGCCATGGCGGCTCCATAGTACGAATCAACCTGCCCCTCGGCTACGTTCATTCTGGCAAGGGCTGTATCACCATCAAACTGGCGAGCGCACTCATTAATTGTTATATGATCTCCTACAGCGCTGTCGACGATCTGCCCTGCAACACTCTGGATTCCTGATCCTGCATAGGCATAATTTGAATACCCAAAGAGGCTTGCTTCTTTATTCTTGTCGGAGATGATTATGCTTGATTCTGCGACATCTCCTTGTTGGTTATCCGCCTTTGAGTATGCTTTGATGCTTCTTGCATCTGCCGCATCAATAGTCTCCCCAGCAAAAGCAAAATCGGGGCCGTTATCCAGGGTGTAGGAGTATCTATACCAATCGGCATTCTTGATATCGACGCCGACCTCGGCCTTATCGCCTAAATCATCGATTATCCAGTGTCTATCCTTCAGGCTTCCTTTGGACGACGTTATTTCATTGGACAGGGCGTTCTCTGACAGCACCACTCTGCCAAAGAAAGAGTCATCAGTGTCCGCATTTATCTCCTGATTCAAACCTCCAACATCGCTCGAAACCGAGAGGGAGAGGCTGACTGCAGAGCCCATCAAGAGAAATGCCGCTACAATTATCCCGGCAGTTGTTTTTATCTTGGATGTCATAAATATACCTTCGTCATATTTTATAATCCATTCCAGGGCATTAGGTAATATGACCCTAGAGATTTCTCTACATGTATATTATGACCTTCTCATCTATATAAATTTTGTACTTGGGTTTCGAACGTGTGTAGTCTCGAATGCTGGTAGCCTGCATTATCTGCTGCAAATTCGCGGCGGCCCTGTATCCTGACTCTACTGACTCCTCCAGGATAAATACCTATTAACAGTTGTCGAATCCTATTTGATATCTATATGAGTAATAACTCTACCACAAAGACCACGAAGTGCCCAAAGGACCTACAAAGAAAAATGAGAGACTCCTTTAACTAACATACGAACCCTCAATTTAGCGAGGAGCTCAAAAATTAAAATTAGACGAACTCGAGTGCTGATTGCTTTGATATGGCTCGAGTTCGCCCTGATAGCAACTTCTGGCTCTAAAGGCCGAGGCCCTTGGCAACATTCGCTGCCAGTCCCTCATCTACCTGGGCCAGGTTCTCGATGGCCCGCTTCTGTATCTCTGGCTTGGTAACGTGGATAAGATCGGCTATGAAGTTACCTGCCAGATGTTCCTTTTCCGTCTCATTCATGGAGAGGTACCTCTCTTTAGCCTGGGTGAAGTCATCCGTTTTGTAGATCTTCTCACGGGTTACATTCCCCTGAATAAAGGTTTGTAAGGTACTCCCTGCCTCGCGATAGCCGCTTTGGGTCCGCCCTGGCTGCTCGGCCCGAAGTTGATGGAGCCGTTGAAGATCTGGGTCTGCATGAACCCCATTGCGCTGGTTATTGGCTACGGGCGAAAGCGGCTTATTTGTAGGCAGATCGTTGAAGTTGGCCCTATTCCTGGTGAGAGAAAGGCCGGGCAAGGATGCCAGGATGCTGGTCATGCCGCTCAGAAATCTGATGCTGGCTGTGGCGAGACAGCATAATTTTAGGTCGCCGGCATTTTCAATAAGTAAAACTGCCATTTTGGAAGTTTATCTGTATAACAATAATTATGATAATATCTGTATGATTGTTTACACTTTGTGCTATGAATTCAAGGTTTGTGTCATAAAATTAAATAATTTTAAAACCATATTATGATGAAAAGGATGAATAACAAATGACCAAGGGAGATACGAAAGATCTAATTATCACACGCCTTTTTGATGCACCTCGAGAACTTGTGTGGAAGGCGTGGACAGAGCCCGAGCGCATTATGCAGCTGGTGGGGGCCCAAAGGTTTTACATCACCAGTTTCCAAGATCGATCTGCGAGTGGGTGGCGAGTATCACAGCTGCATGCGATCACCCGATGGCAAGGACTTTTGGAGCAAAGGCGTCTACCGTGAAATTGTTGCGCCTTCGATCGACTTGTCATGACCGATTCTTTCGCAGATGAGAAAGGCAACACTGTCCCGGCTTCGTACTACGGAATGAGCAAAGATTTTCCGCTTGAATTGCTGATAACGGTGATCTTCGAAGAACATGACGGCAAGACAAAGCTTACCTTGCGACATACTGGCATGCCGCCGGGCCCGGATGGTGAGGGTGCAGAGCAGGGCTGGAACGAATCCTTCGACAAGCTTGCCAAATACCTGGAAACGGAGAAATCGATTATATCCGGGAAAAATGTCCCAACGTTTGAGCTTCCGTCAGATCGGGAGGTCGTCATAACTCGCATCTTTGACGCGCCGCGCGAGCTGGTGTTCAAGGCGAGCACGGATCCTGATCTTATACCACTGTGGTGGGGACCGAAAAGATATACGACTACTGTTGAAAAAATGGACGTGAGACCGGGCGGAGTCTGGCGATTCATCCAGCGCGACCAGGATGGCAACAAGTACGCTTTTAATGGCGTTTATCGGGAAATCGTGCCGCCGGAGCGGGAAGTGCACACATTTGAATTTGAAGGTATGCCGGGCCATGTAATACTTGAAACGTCGATGTTCGAAGAGTTCGAAGGCAAGACGAAACTGACGGTCACTGATCTCTTCCAGACGCGTTGAAGACCGTGACGGCATGTTCAACTCAGGGATGAAGGAAGGAGCAACCGAAAGCATGGACCGCCTCGAGGAACTCCTCAAAAAACGGAAATAGTCGAAATTGGACGCAAGAGAAAATGGCCTGATCGAGAGTCCTAAAAGACTATTGAGATGCAGCAACAAAAGATCAAGCAAATCGAGAACAATAAAAATATTGAGACCGGATCTGAGATCAAATTCGTCAAAATGCGCTCGAAGGTGGCTCCTTCAACTGGATCTGTTGTCAAGCTTCGCCCTGCTTCCGGGTCTATTTGAAACGCGGCAAACCCGGGCATACGAAGCCTCATCTGCTGAGGAATGATGGGAACACTTTGACGGGAGTACGAGTTTGGAGGGCATAAGGCGGCCTCCTGGCCGGGAGTCCCCTGCAGCATCACTTGATACTGTATCGTCCCTGCCGAGGGCAAGGCGGAGATGTGCTTCATGATGGCTCTTGGGCTCGCCTATCTCTGGGGTTTGGCGAATCCCTTTCATTTTATTTATAACTTGCTCCTTAAGAGTCTATTCTTACCAGTTAATTTAAAAAATTTTCTATCAAATAGCCCGTGGTGATGGATTTAAATGCCATATTGCATCTATTTTAAAAGTTCTATTCTTACCAGTTAATTTAGAAAATTTTCTATCAAAATAGCCCGTGGTGATGGACTTAAAATGCCATATTGCAACTATTTTACGAAGATCTATAGGCTCATCAGATGGGCTTCCAGCTCATCATCGTCCATGAAGACAGTGAAGCGACCCTCGGCAAAATCTTTTAGGCCATCCGCGATACCTTCAATGAAATCAGATTCTTCCCTTGCTACTTCTGTTTTGGGCATCCCGTCGGTTGCCTCCTCAAGAGGATCTGAGCACGCCATTATCTCCTTCATCTTGTCGTTTTAGTATTAAATATTAGTCACAGAATAGCGTTTTTCAGTGACTCATTCACTCCATATCAGAATGCATAGACGGCGATAATGGCCAGAGTAATTAGGATTATGAGCAGACTCATATAGAGTGGTTTATTCAATTTCGATCCACACGCATTGCTTTTTTCAGAAGAAAATACCGCAAAAGCCCCGTAAATAATGATATATATGATTACATCATTTGACAAAATGTCTGCTGGGACCAAGAGAACGTTCTTAAGAATTACAACCAGAGCCAACAGGCATAAACCTGTTACCAGTGACACCTTCCCACTATCAGAAAATTCCATGAGAATCTCTTTTAAACTATATACATATAAACCCTTAGAGTCGTTCAGGAGGTAAAGAAAGCTCCGAACTATGCGAACATAGACCAAAATATCACGGCGGCGTATGGTGGTGCGGCCAGGTCATGCTTCTGATTGACTGAAAGCTCAAATCAAAACCTATACTTGGTGGACAAAATTGTATAGTTTCAAAGATTGAGCCACAAATTCTTGTTTTCAGTGGAATGTAAGTATTCATATTCACGGTCACCTGATCAACCGAAAGCCTTCTAATGGGCTTTCCCCCTGGAGGACATCTTTGCGGCTTCCCAAGGGTGGCCCCGCCGCCACGCGGGACCTGGGCGCGTGGCTGCTGGCTTGGCAAGCAGGACAGGCGCAAGAGAGTTAGCTTGCCTTAGCCTAGAAGCCGGACGATGTCCCTTCAGTATTGATCATGATCCATCGGGCATCCTCGCCATCTGGCACCTACGGACTCCCTTACGTCGGATAAACTATTTCCGTTGAAAAATCCCTGGCAAAGATAGAATGTGGCCCGAGGAGCAGATTCATAGGCGGCTCAAGGATGGGATTGGTGAGGCGATCCTCAAAGATGCCGTGATAATCAGGAGATTAGGACCTGACGACCTGATAGCAGCCCTGGAGATCGACCAGGAGGTCTTCGGAGGGTACGATCCGAACATATTCACGGCTTTTTATGAATACCATCCCGGCAGCACTCTCGTCGCCGAAGTGGGCGGAATTGTGGCCGGCTTTATCCTCGGGTTTAAACATGCACCCTTTGAGGGCAGGGTCTTCTGGCTGGCAGTAAAACCGGGCTACCAGTGCCGCGGCATTGGCACGAGGCTTATGCTGGATACATTCAAGATCTTCAGGCAAATGGGCGCACTGAGTGCCACACTCGAGGTCAGAGTAAGCAATAAAAAGGCCCAGGCGCTCTATTACACTCTGGGATTCCAGATGATCGGCATTGTCCCGGCATACTACTCCGATGGCGAGGCGGCTATCATCATGAGGCTTCGGCTCTAACTACTCTAGCCCGCGAGCTACCAATCGGAACTCTGCCAATCCACCCTCCGGCAGAGAGCGGTGCTTCATCAGCCGGGCACTGCGCAAACCTTCGCCTTTCTTCTCCAAAAAGACAATCGCTTTGCACATATGCTCCAGTGATGTGCCGCCTAAGGGCCTCAGCCCGTTGTTCTCGATATCCGTGTAGACCTGGTTGGTGATCACCACGGGAATTCTGTGCCTTCGGGCGATCTCCTGCAACTCGGATAGCTGGACGGTCAGAGCCCGGCGCATAGATCGGTTATCATCCGCCTCCAGGAGCACGCGGTAAAGGGATGTAGCTGAATCAAGGACTATCAGCCCGAGATCTCTTCCAGCGATCTTGGAAGCCTCTCTGATAGCTATCGCCTGCTGCTCCAGGCTCATGGGCTCGAAGATCATGATCTTTGCTGCCATCTCTTCCGCGCCGGCGCCTGCAATCTGCTTGAACCTCTCCGCGCTGAAGCCCTCCGTGTCTATGAAGATGACGCGAAAGCCGCGGGCCACAGCCTGCACCGCCAGCTGCAAGACGATGTTGCTCTTTCCTGTGCCTGACTCCCCGTAAACCTGGGTTATTACACCTGATTCAAACCCTCCGCCCAGGAGGAGATCCAGGCTCTGGCAGCCCGAAGGCAATCGTTCAAGCATGTTCAATCTATCTCACATGCGAAAAGCTGTCCACCCTTTCCATAAGCCGGTCCATGGCCTCCCTCTCCCTCGGACCTCCACAGCGGTTGATGATCCTCTGCGTCTTCATCAGTTCCTCAAAATAGGAATCCGTGCGAAGAGCCATATATCTTGTTGCCGCCACGGCCGCTTCGATCACCAGGTTCGCTCCCCTATTGCAGGCGCGAAAGTCCTTTCTCAAGACTTCTCCCTTTACCGGCTCCACTTTGGCGATGATGATATCTGAGGCAAAGGTCTCGCATTTGAACAGCACCCAGGCCTCTGCATCTCTCAGCACAGGCAGATCTTCGCGCATCATGAAGTATTCCGGGGGGAGATCCTCCAGGGCCGTCTCTGCGAAGAGCCAGGCATCATGGGTTATGTTGGCCACGAACCACCCTTTGGTCAGGACATTTTCATAAGTATGAGTTCCTAAGAAGAGACGGATGTACAGGTTGTCACCGTCTCTGATGATGCCCAGAGGCGCCGCATTGATCCGATCGCGAGACTCCGTAGTCGCGATCACCTCATTTATGCCGTCCAGTATGCCAAGCTCGTCCAGAGCTTCATTGCCATAAAGCATGATCAAAACCTCAAGTCCCTCAGAAGGGAGATAAATAAAGATGCCGCAATCAGGTCTGCTGTAGAGCCGGGGTTGATATCCTGGCCCAGGAGGTCGACATCCATCTGACGAGCCTTCTCCAGAGTGGGATCGGCTAACGCTTCGGCTGCCTGGCGAGAGACCAAGGAGGCCTTGTCGGGTCCGAACTTAGCAGAGATCAGGCTGTCCGGCACCTCCGCCAGAGCCTCCAGGAAAGTTCTGACTATCCCATCGTTCAGGCCGAACTTACCGGTCTGCTCTGCCAGCCTATTCGCGAGCAGAAAAGATCGCTTATAATTTGTCGCCCATTCGCGAGCCACAATATCGTGGCCCATGGAGAGCTTCATGAGCTCCTGTAGCGTCTTTTCCCTCTGGCGCAGGGCATTTTCAGAGCCCGTGTCCAGCAGGCTGAACTCTTCAACCTCTGTCACTCTGGCCCCGGCCAACTCGAATGCTCTGTAAAAGTCAATGGCATCCTGAACAGTGGTCCTCTCCAGGACCCCTGCGAGCTCTAATTCCAGATCGCCGCCGGACCTGCTCGCGGCCAGGGCGATTGGAATCATGAGGACCAGTGAGCCGAAGTGAGTGTTGCTGCTCAAGTTCCAATCTTTCCAGGCCTGCACGCCCTCTAAAATTAACGAGCCCGGACGACCCTGCCCACAAGCCGCCTTTCTGAAGACGGGATAGGAGGAGACGGCGCTTGTCAAGAAATGATGAAAGCCGACATCGGAAAAATCGTGGCAGCGGTCGACGTTGCCTGGCTTGGGACTGGAAGAGAGCTCAAAGAGCATGGCCAGCACGGCACACTGGGCCGTGCGGTCGGGCGAATTCATAATAATCCCAATCAGGAGGATTTGCGAAGCAGGTCTTCTGCCAGCTTCTTTTTCAGTTCCATGTACTCCTTTCCAGAGAGCCCGATCCTGGAAAGTGCCGCGTCCCGGAGGTAGCAGAGTTTGCTGATCTTGCAGCACCACACAAGACTTCCAAAGCAGGTGCCATCCCCTTTCTCCAGTGGCGTTCCTTTGGCAAAGGAGATCTTCTTTTCCACGAACTCCTCCGGAGACATGTTTGCCCTCTTCAGAGCGCCGAACACAGCACAGTGTTTGACCGGCGGGCAGCAGTAGGCCAGGCCGCGCAGGTCTCCGCCCGCGCAGATGTGCTTGGGCGCATTGCACCAGCCGCTCAAAGAGTCGTATTCCAGCAATGCCCCTGAGAGCCACTCGGCAAACTCAGGGTCAGCTCCACGAAGAGCGACAACATCCGCCCCCATGGCCAGCAGATTTTTGGCGTCTTCAAACTCGCCCACGTCCGCCAGCGCCATGATGACAGGACCGCGGATATCTGCCGCTTTCTTCACCATTTTAGGGCTGGCTCCATTCAAGCCCCTCAGGTCGAGGTGAATTATATCCAACTCGGTCTCATTGAGCTTCTGCAAAAGAGCATCGGATAGGTCCTCCGGCCTGATCCTCAGGGAGAGTGTGACTCCGCAGCGCTTAAGCTCGGGAATCAATTCTAAGAGCCGGATCGGATCGCGGATCTTAGACATCCTCAGTTCCAGCAAGCAGAGATTTCTGCTTGCGATCCTGGCTGCCTCCAAGAGCGGCTCATCTTTCGAACAGGTGACGGAAAGCCCAAATGCTCCTGATCCATTGGATCCAAACCGGTTTTTTTTCAGTGCATCCAGGCAGGATTGCATCTCAGTAAGGGGAGCCTCATCCAGATCGAAGCCGTCCAGTAAGAGTAAGCCGGCGGATTTACTAAAATCCGACCGGTCATGAGAAGAAATGATGGCAATTGGATTATCGATATGTAGATATCCTACTTCAAGCATCAAAACCGGATGAGTGTTGCATGAAGATATCAGGCTTTCGCTTCCATACTCTCGGAACCTTCCTGCTGAGCCAATCTCAAATCAAGCCTTTTTCCTATGCCATCTTTATATCTGAGAATAAGCAAAGCCATTTGCGTGATATAATGGTGACCTTCAAAGTCGATGCAGATGCCAGGGCAAAGGTACAGGGATCAGAGGACCAGGAGAAGTACCCGATCGTTGCCAAGGTAAAGGGAACGGGGAAGGATGGCGCCTTGAGCGTGCAGGTCTCGGGGGAAGCTCAAAATCCCATATCCGCCAGGGTATCCGGCGACTCCCAGAACCCAATTGCCATCGACCCCATCGAGGTTGCACCGATCACCATAATTCCAGATTTGAGAGCTGTTTCACAGACGATCGATATTGGTGCAGTCGTCAGCGCTCTCACCAGATTGTCCCAGGGGGTAAAGGTGGAGGTCGCGAGCTCCGATGCTCCGCTATCTATTGCTATCGGAAAGATCCCCGTGGATCTGACCATCTCTGTGTCTTCTCCGACCCAAGAGGC
Source organism: uncultured Methanosarcinales archaeon (assembly GCA_963843555.1). Taxonomy (GTDB): domain Archaea; phylum Halobacteriota; class Methanosarcinia; order Methanotrichales; family Methanotrichaceae; genus Methanothrix. The sequence continues at coordinate 63,839 of CAWJKV010000017.1, read as the reverse complement.
GGTCTTCAAGGTGGAGATCAAGGGAACAATAGGTGAGTGATAGCATCGTCAAATCCAATTCCTGGTGGTCTTTATAGTTCCTGAATGGCTGATTACCTCTGGTTGTGGCAGCCCTTCCCATATCTGAGGTCCGGGGTGCCATACCGCTGGCCATCGGAGTCTACGGATACTCGCCATTGCAGGCTTACCTCTTATCCGTCTTAGGCAATGTGCTGGTCATAATTCCCCTGCTTTTATTTCTGGGCCCGGTCTCAGATTATCTGAGGCGTTTTGCCTGTGCAGATAAGTTCTTCACCTGGCTCTTCGCCCGCACGCGCAATAAGTGCATCCGGGATCACGAAAACTTCGGTCTGACGGCTCTGGCCATATTCGTTGCCATCCCGCTGCCCATGACGGGAGCCTGGACAGGCTGCGCTGGTTGCTTTCCTGCTCGGCTTCCGTTTCTGGCCGGCCTTCGCGGCCATCGTGGCTGGTGTCCTGGTCGCCGGAGTCATCGTTACAGCCACTGTGATGGGAGTTCAGTTCCTGGTATTCTGAGAAGATAAAAGGATTAGGTCCTCGCGCGAGAGATTTGTGAGCCCCAACACATACCCTGGGAATAAGTTGAAATAGTAAAAACTCCCAATATATTTATGAGGTGAGACTATAGGCGACACAACTATCTATGTATGTATCGCTCCTGTAACCACCCGGTACATCCAAGACGATCCGCCTGTTTCCTTCCCACCGCTGTCTTACGGTTTCTAGCAGGGCTCAACGGCGGTGACACGCATAACATTGACCAAAATGAAAACTTTTTTTAAAAATTAAATGCTAAAAACTATTCCCGATTGATATTATTCAGAACCTCCGCCAATTCAAGGATATTTACAGGCTTGCTGATGTAACCGTCCATTCCGGCCTCAAAGCATCTCTCCCGATCGCCTTCCAGGGCATAGGCAGTGATGGCTATTATCTTCGGACCCTCCGGCCAGAGCTTACGGATGATTCGAGAAGCTTCAAGGCCGTCCATTTCCGGCATCTTTACATCCATAAGGACGATATCGTATGGCTGGCGTTCCAGGGCCTGCAGAGCCTCTATGCCGTTAGTTGCCAAGTCAGCTCTATAGCCCAGGCGTTTGAGCATTTTCTTAGAGGTATCGCCATAGAATCGTCTTATGGAAAAACTTTTTTCCCTTTTTGCGCGAACCACATTATTTATATATTTATATGACCCATAAAGGACTATATGGCACGAAATGAAAGACACGTTGTAAAGAATCCAGAAAGTGGCTGGGATATCAAGAAGCCTCATGCAGAGCGAGCATCAAGTCATGCCGGGACAAAAGCCGAAGCAATTTTGCGCGCGCGGAAGATCTGCAAAAATGAAGGCGCTGAATGCATCATCCATGGCGAAGATGGAAAATTTCGAAATTATAATAGCTATTGTAAATATGCCTGCCCACCTCAAGATAAGGCGGATAGCTCCTATCGAGGGATGAGCTCCTGGCTGCATGAGATTTTTTATTCTATATTGAGAAGTTTGCCGCGTATGTCGGGCAAACACTGAACGTAGATCCGGCGAGCTGCATGTCCCTAAATTTTTCTGGTGGTGTGGTTGCAATAAAAATTAGGCTCTTCTCTATTCTGACAGCTAACCTCATGTTCTTGGGTTTCCAGCTGTCAGTCCGCCTCTCCGTTCATACTCTGTGAACTCTGTGGCCAAGACATCGTTAGGCTCTGGTCATAACCAGGTGGTTTGGAACAACCACAGAGCGCAGGCGGGAGCAAGCCTGCCCGAGCACCTCAAAAATCGAAAAGGATATATAAGGAGTCGCCATTTGGCTCCTAATCCCGAAATCTGGCAGGACTTCCAGGCAAGTGGAGATGGCTTTCAGGAGATTATTTATGAACATCATTTGCGCCTATCCCGTTAACATCGATGCTGTCTACAATTTGTGCGGAGAGGAAGTATCCAGCCTCATCCAGTCGGGCTGTGCCCAGACAATAAAGAGCGAGTTGAGAGGGTCGATAGGCAGCCGGGATGATCTCATTTCCTCTCTCTTATTCTGCATGAAGCAAGGATCCGGAGCCGAGATCTTGATCGAGAAACATGAGGTGGCCCGACAGATCAAGGAGTCCTTTCGCTGGCAATTCCGCCTGGGCGGCAACGCCGGAATCATGGCCAATGTCCTGGCCGCACTGGGAGCCCGTACTGTTCTGAATGCACCGATACTGGGACCGAGATTGGTCGGCATGCTTCATCCGGAGGTGGGCATCCCCATTTCTGGAATCCTGAAAAAGCCCGACCGGGCGGCTGGAGAATCCGAAATAGACAAAGAGATGGTACATTTTGTCTTTCAATTCAAGAGAGGAGATGCCGTTGTAGCTCCAGAGGGCAGAATAATTGCACCATCGGATAATCGTTTTATTGCCTCCTACGACCCGGTGAACGCAAAGCTCGCCTCCAGCGAGCATTTCGATTCCTATTGCCGGGATAATATCCAGAATTTAGATGGCGCTCTACTCTCCGGTTTTCACCTGGCCCCCCTTAAGGAGTACAGGGAGATCTTCCCGCAGAAAATCGCGCAGATCAAATCCTGGAAGGAGACGAACCCGAAGATATTCATCCATGCCGAAATGGGCAACTTCCAGAATCCTGAGATCATGAAATCTCTTATCCCACGCCTGCCGGTGGACAGCCTGGGCTGGAATGAGGATGAGCTGGCGGCAGCAGAAGGATATTTGGCCGGCCGGTGGCCTGAGACAATTCAGGCGGCGGAGCGGCTGCGAGAGCGACTGGGGCTTTTCAGAGTGGCGGTTCACACCAGGGACTACATTCTGAGCGTCATGTTGAAGGGAAAGATCACCGCCGGAGAAGAGCTTTCTGCCCTGCAGGGCGGAACCGATGCCGCAGCGGCTTTGGCTGCCACGGGTTCTGTTGCAGGAGAGCCTCCTATGGAGGTTAATCCTGCAGGGCTCGAGGTTAGATCTGAGTTTTGCCGCCATGGGGCCATGAAAGCTGGTAGAGGGGCGTATCTTGACTCCGGGGACGAAATCGTATCCTTGATGCCGTCTCTCCTGGCAAAAGCTCCTTGCATCACCGTCGGCCTGGGCGATACAGCCACTGCAGCGGTCTTTTTCCAGGAGCTTAAGGCTATCAAGAGAAATCGGATTTGATCTGTTCAATCTCGATCAGGTGCTCGCCGGCCAGCTTTTTCACCTTCTCTGCCAGATCAGCGGTAGCTGTTAGAGATCCTCTTCTTTCCCTGAAATATCTCGTCCAAAACACGCCTGCCCACGAGATCGTCATATCCCGGCTCGACCCGGATGATGACGCTGCCAGGCATCATTGTGAGGCTTTCGGCTAGCCGGTCGAGGTCTCCGTCCACTATGCCGACGACGGGAATGCCGAGGCGGGCGAGAATATCTCCGGCGATGGCAGTGGTATCGTCTCCCACAGTAACAGCCACGCTGGCCCCCTGCGCTGCCTCGAAGGCATCTTCTGCACAGTGATCGATGAACACTGCTCCTTCGCCCCCGTCCTTGTTTCCGATAGCTCCAAGTCTCGGCCGGGCAAGGCTCCGCCGGATACTGCCGCTGCGGATGATGGCATCTTTCAGATCCACTTTATGGAGTCATGCAGCTTCTCCAGGCCGTGCTCCTTGGAATCAGCGCCCTCTATGGCAACGATCCTGCCGTCTCTGGCCTCGATCTCCACCCGGGACCCCGTGGCCCTGGCCACAACCGTTCCATTTATAGAGATCAGCTCGCCCGGATTGACTCCCGTCAGGGTGCGCTTTATGGTATCTTCCAGATGAGAGACGCCATGAGTTGGAGACGGTTGCAAGAGATCCAGGCCAAGCTCCGAGGCGACTTGCTTCGCAAGCCCTTCTCCTGAGCCGCCTTCTCGTGAGTTGCTCTCACTCCTGAGTCCTCTTCCGAGGAGAGATCGACCACAAATCTTCCGCCGCAGTCGATTTGAACAAGAGGCTTTCCAATCCCGGCCGCCGCTGCCACCATGGAGCCGAATGCCAGACCCGTCTCCCGGCTCTTGGCCTGGCTGAGGAGAAAGATGACATCCGAGGTTGGAGCCAGATCCCGGATGGAGAGGCTGGGCCGTCTCTTGGGATTGATGGAGATAATGCCCTCCAGGCCAGCATCAATAACCGCCACCCGGCCCATGGTCCCGCCCAAGACAGCGGCCACGCTGCCATGCTTTTTCAGATAATTGATCAGCCGCATCGCATTGCCCGAGTCCACGATCTCCGGACCGTGCACCACGACGCCGATCCTATCACCAAACTCTCCGGCCAAGAATCCTCATAACTCGCATCTGCATCTTTACCCGCCTGTCTCCAGGTTATCATCCTGCATCTTGGCCGTATCCATCATATCTTGCGTCTGCTTGAACCTCTCCTGGATCTGCTCCAGGGTCATGCCCTCCAGCTCTTTTCGCTCCGGAGCCTTCTCAATCAGCTCCAGTGTATCCAGCCGGTAGTAAAGCCCGGTGCTGTCCAGAAAGGCCCATGTCTCTCCGTCGTCCTCAACCTTCAGCACCTTCACCGTTCCTATAGTGCCCGTGCCCTTGTACCTGACCAGGCTGTCTTCTCTTATCTCTGCCATCAGCAAATCACCTTCTACAATTTCTCTACGATTATCTGGCCCGGATCCATTGCCATTGCCTGTCATCGCCCTTTTATCTCTGCACCCTCAGGCTCGGCCAGCACTTCCAGGTCGTGAAACTCCTCTGACCCGCAGAGCACATTCTGCTCAGGATGCGTTCCCGGCTGGATCTTGCAGCTCAGGCGCGTGCGTGGACCAATGGACACCACCACCTTCAGCCGTGGCGATGCCGGATGGCCTTTGGGAAGCACTATCAATGGCGCGCCAAGCTCACGGAGCTGATAAAGAGTGCATCGCAGACCGCGCCTGACCTTCTCTCCCACGCCAAAGGACGAGGCCACCATCAGATCCTCAGGCTCGGTGAATAGAACGATCTCTGCCGTCTCCGTCTCCAGATAAAAAAAGATACCTTTGGTCTTGGCCATGGCTATGGTGCCGCTCCGGCCCACGAGATAGGCGATCTCGTCCTCTTTCAGAAGTATGTGCATGACCTTGCAGATGATCCTGATGCCTGACCCTTAAGCTGCCTTGACGTTCCTGGATTTGCAGGATGGGCACATGGGTCTTCTTCCCATGCCCTGGAACTTGTTATTGCAGTCCAGGCACTCATAATCTTTGGCTGCCAGAGTTTCAACTTCCCCTATGTCTGGCCCGCCCCCAACTGTACACATGTCGCCTTCACCTCCGCTATTTTCCATTAGCACATCTGCATATTTAAATCAGGCGGGGAATTTGCGCAAGAGCCTTCTCTGACCGATCTCCAATTTATTTTCGTATCTCTTTCACCCGCTCAAAGATCTGCTTCATGGTATCTTCGTTGCTCTCCGTATACGAGAAGGGCGAATTGGTGAAGGGCTGGAAGTAGATCGGCACATCGTCCAGACGGTAGAATGTGCCGTCGCTCTCCATGGCATCGATTACGCCCGGCAAGACAACATCTGAGATCATGGTGGTAGGACAGGGTGCAATGTCGATGCAGGCTACGGGAATCCTGGCCAGATATTCGGCGCAGGCGGCAGGAAAGTGCGAAACCAGATCCGCTGAAAGGATAAAAGCTGCATCCACATCCTGCTCCCTCAAGACATCCACTGCCGTATACTCGCCGGGATTGTAGCGGGGATATCCTCGCGCGAAATCCAGGCCGAAAGGAAAGCCGTAGAGGTACGATGCAATCTGATTGAAGCCGGCCACATTGCAGTGTCCTCTGAGCGCACCGATCACGAACTTGGTATAGCCGTTCAGCTCTTTGACCAGGTTGAAGGCGAGTTCTGCATTGCGGTGCTTGCCATAAGAGGAGGCGATTCCCAGGCCCACGTAAATGGCCCCGAACTTGCAGCCCTTCATCATGGAAAGCATCTCTTCCATCTCGGAGATGGAGACGCCCGTGACCTCTTCCACAGAAGCATTTGGTCTCTTGCCATGCAGGAGACTGAGCAGAGCCGAGAGAAGCTCGTAATCGGTGTTGGGCTTGAGCTGAATATGCAGATCCGAGTTCTCGGCGGTGATGCTCCTTCTGGGGTCCACGGTGATTATGGTTCGATCGAACCTCCCTCGCTTTGTCCAATAACCCCGCGGATAGACGGCATAGCGTGACATATGTCTGGGCATGGACTCCAGAGGATTGGATCCCCAGTAAACGGTCAAGTCCGCCCTCGACTTGCTCTGACCGGCGGTTGCGCCCACCCGGCCTGCCTCTTGAATGCCCATGGCCGTCGGCCCGTGGCAGACGGTGGAGTTCGAGTCGGCTATTCCTCCCAGGAACTCCGCCATATGAATTCCGACCTCCATGGCCTCGCAGGAGGTCTCGCTGCCCAGGAATAAGAGAGGACGCTTGGCGTTGGCTAGGATTCTGGCTGCTCGATCGATTGCCTCATTCCATGTTGCCGGTCTCAGGCTTCCGTCCACTCTGCAGAGAGGCTCCCGGATTCGGTGAGAGCTTACGATCTCCTGGAACTTGGCATTGCCCATCTTGCAGGCATTCTTGACCGTTAAGCCCTTGCCCTCCAGCTCCACCTGAATGTCGTCACAGGAGGCTCCGCAGACGGGACAGATAATATTCTTTGATGCCATCGTCTAACCCCTCACGTATAACTTCATAACCAGTTCCTCCGCCGAGAGGACCTTCTCGGTTGTGGGTTCTATCCTGACCGGCGAGCCCTTGTAAAGCGGCGAGCCTGTGGAGAAGGTCTCCGGGTCCACCACTACATTGGACCAGATGGCCCTGGGCATGAAGACCTGATGCGACAGGACCCTCTCATCCGCATAGGCATAAACGACCACGTTGTGCCCATCCTGGCTGGTGACCATAACCCTATCAGGCGATCCTAACGCCAGATAGTCCTCCAGATTCATCTCGCAGACGGCGCACTCCTCCGTGTAGTCATCGGTGAGCTTGCTGCCGCCCTTGGCCAGCCTGCCCTCCTCAATGGTGCTGCCGGTATTCAGCAGAAACTCTTTCCATTCTTACAGCCCTCCCTGCAGTAAAGTACACCTTTGGGGTTCTTGCTTATGGCATAGTCGCCTGTGAACCTGGCAAACCTTCCCTCTAACTGCAGCTCCCCTAACTTTGGATTATCCTCCATGGCCCGATTCCATGAAGCCCGGGCAGAACTGCTTGATCTCACCCAGGATGGCAGCAGTGCCCCCGGTCATCTCTGCGCCCAAGCCCCGCACGGCATTGCCCTTGACCAGAATCAGGCCGCCGCTCTGGCGCACTGCCGCAGAAATTCTCCACGTTGCCGGCTACTACTATCTGGCCCCCGACCAGGCCGCCGCCCAGCTGGCTGCGTGCGTTCCCATCAATCTGGATCTGACCGCCGGTCATCCCCCGCCAGCTTCCCCGGTAGGCAGAACCCACATGGTCTCCTACGCTGCCCGCTACCTGCAGCAGGCCGCCCTTCATCTCCATGCCGGCCCAGGAACCGGCACTTCCCTGAACGAAGATGCTGCCGCCGGCCATCTCTGCGCCCAAATGCATTCCTGCCGACCCCATGGATCTCGATCTTCCCTGCTTTCATGCCCTGGCCGATGCGCTTTACGCGGGATACATCGCCATCGATTACGATTTTGGTTTCCTCCGGCGCGCCGCCTTCTCGGACGCTCACATCAAAGAACTCAGCTCAAGGGGAGCTCTCTCGGCCCCTGCCAGACCTGCAGTCGCTCTATCTCCTCTTTTGACATCCTGGAAAACTCATCGGGCCGGATGACCTCCGCCTCGACTGTAATTCCAATCTTGCCCTTGGGTACAAGTTTGATTTCCGCCATCAGTCTCACCTCCTCGCCACTGCCTCCAGAGGCATGTTGACAGGTATCGGCACCGGATTTTTCAGGTACTTCTCCGGTACGGGATAGTTGGCAAAGCCGACTGTGTAGTACTTGAACCAGTCCTTTACGTCCGACATCATCTCTTTCTCCAGAGTCTCATCTACATAAGGCCGGCAATAGTATCTGCGACCATCGGGCACCGCCACGATCTCTCCCTGTCGAGCCACGATCTGGCCGTCCTTTACTGTATAGTCCGGCCGGGACAGCCTGGCGATGAGGTTTACAGGATCGTTTACATCCAGATTTGTCGGATCGAGATCATAGACGGTCACATCCCCGTCCGCTCCCAGGCCCAGGTGGCCTTTGCGGTAGGCCATGCCGATGGTCCGGGCAGAATTGGCTCGGGTGAGAATGGCAATCTCATAGAGGCTCATCTCCCTGTCCACGCCGCCCAGGCTCGATCTTTTCGTAAGCCCATTTGTGGCACTCCTTGGCAGTATCATCTCTGGCCTTCTTGGACATGAGCCAGGTGATCAGCTGCGGGTACTGAGTGAAGATGCCGCCGTTGGGATGATCCGTGGTCATGATGGTCTTCCAGGGGTCGTCAACCAGGAGCAAAATCTCCAATCCGATCGCCCACATGGTGCTGTGAACCGGGCTGCTCTTCAGGTACGACTAAGGAGAGGACGCCTGAGCCGCATTCCAGTTCTACATCGCAGTTGGACCACTTTTGACCGGTAAGCATGTAGAGATCGTGTTGGGCCGGGCCGTCGCCGGTCATGGTGGTGGCTGGACCAAAAGGAACTGAGCCGCTGTCGATGACCACGTTATCCACCTGGTTGATGTACTTCGCCAGTTCCGGAGCGCCTGAGCAAAAGTCCCTCCAGGACGATCCTCCATAGGCACTGAACTGGGCGTGGGCGAGATAAACGGTCTGTCTTCTCCTGGCGTTCTCCTTGGTCTCTGCCCATTCCAGACTCCGTCTTGCTCTTCGGATCCAGATCCGAGGTTATCATGAGCGAGTCTCTGGCTACTTCCCAGTTGCCTGGATGGCCGAGATTATTGGCATGCAGATGCAGGGACATGGGAAGGCCCAGCATCTCATTGACCTCAGCCAGGCCTCTGATGATCTCCCGGGCAGTGACCTCGAAGTGAATATTGGGCTCGTCCAGGCTGCGAACGTTCTTGGCCCAACCCCAGTTCTCGACGCCAGCCGGGTTGACGCATTTTATGCCGTAGGCCTTGTGTGTCCTCATCATCCAGGCGACATAGGCGGCTGCCTTCTCAATGTCTCCCTCTTTCAGGTAACGCATGATGAACCAGTTGTTGCCGAAGACCATGTAAGCGCCCATATCCAGAATGGGAGTTGAGCGCATCTCTTCATGCGTATGGCGGGCTTCCAGCGGCGGCATGGCGGCTTCGAATACTGTGGTGTAGCCCATGGCCGCGTACTCGTAGCCCTGCTTGTAGACGGAAGGAACTGTATAGCCGCTGCCGGAATGGGTTAAATCCGTCTTTTTGCGAACCGATCGGTAGTGGTCTTCCGGACGCATGAGCCGGCCGGTATTCACTTTGGTTCCGGCCACGTGAGAGTGGGAGTCAACACCGCCGGGCATGACGGTCTTTCCTCTGGCATCGATCACTGTGGCATCTCTCGTCTCCGGGCCGGAAAGGCCTGACACAACTTTGCCGTCCTTTATGAATATGTCCTTGACCTCGCCATTTATTGCATTCAGAGGGTCGAAGACGTAACCGTTTTTGATAATTGTCGTCTTTATAGAATTCGCTGCCATCAGACCACCTCTCTCGGAACCAGCCAGATTGCATCTACCGGGCAGATCATGCTGCAGGTAGCGCAGGAGCCGCAGACCTCCTGGTTCACTACCTTGACTGTGCCGTTCTTGACCTCCAGGAGAGGCTTCTCGTCCATCTCATTGAGGTGTCCTGCTGCCAGGTAGGGATCGAAGAGAGCATTCACCGGACAGGCGATGACGCAGTTTCCGCAGCCCAGGCATGCCAATTCGTCCGTCTCGAGTAGTGAGGTCAGAGTGGGCCAGGGAGCAGGAGGTGCGAGCTTCTTCTCGAAGGCCGTTTTCCCTTTCATCTCCGGAATAATGGCAGTCTTGCGAACGGTTATAGCCCGCACCGGGCAGGACTGGGCGCAGGCTCCGCAGTAGATGCAGGCGTCCTTTCTGTGTGTAACGTTCTCGCCCCTCTCGCCCGCCTTCCAATCCCGGTTGAAGAGGGCATTGGCAGGACAGGTATGCACGCAGGTTTTGCAGACCTGGCAGACGTTTTCATCACGGCTGTATACGCCTGCGAATGGCTTTTCAAAGGAGATGGCCCCTGTGGGGCAGACGGAAGCGCACCAGCCGCAATGCACGCAGCGGTTCAGATTGATCAGCGTCTGGCCTCCCAGCCTGAGGCTGCCATCCTCTGCCAGATGCCTGTCCTTCAGCTCGATGCAGGCCTGGGGACAGACTTCGCTACAAAGGCCGCAGTGCACACAACTCTCACCGACGACGGTTGGCTTGAGAGCCACGCTCAGATAGGAATCGTCCTTTTCCGCCTTGCCAGCGGTCCTGACCTCCAGAGCGCCTGTAGGGCAGACGCGAGCGCAAAGCGCACAGAAGACGCAGGCCCCGCTCTTTCTCTTCTCAATGAAGTCCTTATCGATCAGCCCGCGGACCACAGGTCCCACTGAACCGATGATCAGCTCCCCTTTGGGGCAGACCTGGACGCAAGTCCCGCAGCCGATGCACTTCTCCGGGAGATAGACCTGCGTTTTGTCTTCCCGAGATTCCAGCAATACCTCTCTCATCCTAAACCCTGCCTGTTAGGCATCGATGTAGGAGGGAATGGGTTAAGAAGGTTTTCATGAGCGAGTGGACCTCTTGGGCTTCTGACGAGCTGCGAATTAAATGAGATTGGAACAAAAGATTAATTATCTCATCTAGCCATCATGATTTTTAGTGAAAGGGAATTTGATCGGTCTGGTCTTCACTGGAGTTTTGGCCTTAGCGTTGGCAGCGGGCTTCTTCTGCGGTGCAGAAGCAGCAGATCATGATCCAAGTGTGCCTTTTCATGCTCCTGACTATGGAAACAGACCACCTGTAAATGAGAGTACTGTTGCTGGTAAGGGATTTCTTTTTGATGAGTCATCAACGGTAAGGGGTTCCGGCGAGGTATCCATCAAAGGATCATTTCACGACAATGCAGTGGATTCCAGCGGCTGGATGAAAGGAACTGGCTCAATCAACTTCGAATCTCTACGAAACATGAATAAGATTCGTCAAAGAAGTCGAATTCACCCAGAAGTCTGATCTGGTTTTTACAGGTGGACAACTCAAGAATAGGAAAAGCCTGAGTCTACCACAATTCGAAAAGGGCATTGGCGCCAGTGTAAGCGAGAGGTTCAATCTGAGCCATGTGGACAAGAGCGAGACCAATATGATCAGGTCTATCAACCGCTTCAATAATACAATGTCTTATGGCACAGAATTGGCCTTTGAGGGACTCTGGAATATCAAGAACATGCGAGGGTGGTCGATCAATATGAATAAAAGCGAACAGACCTATACGGGGTCTTTCCAAACTCAAAAGAAGATTGAGTTCGATGATTCTGCCCTGACTTAGCATTCAAATAATGAAGTCGCCCTAAAATTCACACCCTTCCGGCAAGCGGTCTCGACACTGGCCATTGCCAGAGCCAATCCTGAATGGCTCCCAACCCCAGGCTCGGATCTGGCAATACTTCAGCTAAACCTTGGCCTCAATCCGGCAGGCTGCCATCTTGTACTCCGGGATCTTGGCTACAGGATCGAGTGCGTCAGATGTCAGGAGGTTCGTGCCGTGATAGTGGAAGGGCATGAAGACCATGCCAGGCAAGACCTTTTCAGTGATCCTGGTTCTGGCTTCCGCTTGACCCCGGCGCGTGCTGACCACCACCAGGTCTCCATTGGCAACTTTGAGCTGTGCAGCATCCAGTGGATTCATCTCCAAATAGAGCTCCGGATCGCGCTCCTGCAGAGAGGCGCTCCTCATGGTCATGGAGCCGCTGTTATAGTGCATCACTATTCTGCCCGTGGTGAGCAAGATGGGGTATTCAGGAGTCACAGCCTCGCCCGGCGGCGTGTTTTGCACTGTCGTCATCCTGGCCTTGCCGTCGGGCGTCGAGAACCTCTGGGCGTGCAGGATATCCGTGCCGGGATGCTTCTCATCCGGACAGGGCCAGCGCAGGCCCCCAATCTTCGAGATCCTCTCCCGGGTCATGCCTCCATATTGAGGAACCAGGCGGTTGATCTCCGCCAACACCCCGCCTGCATTCTCATATGGCATTTCAAGGCCCAGACGTCTGGCAATCTGGCAGACGATCCACAGGCCTTCCCTGGCTTCACCCGGTGCCTCCACAGCTTTATCAATCCACTGCACTCGCCGTTCCATGGAGGTATAGCTGCCATCCTTCTCTGCCCAGGCGGCAGCCGGCAATACGACGTCTGCCAGTCTTGCCGTCGGAGTCATGAAGATCTCCTGCACCACCAGGAAATCCAAGCTCTCTAATGCCTGACGGGTCTTTTTGACATTGGCATCGCATACCACTGGATCCTCGCCAATTATATAGAGCGCCTTCAAGCGACCGTCTATAGCTGCATCATTCATCTCTGTGGAGGTCAGGCCTGGTCCGAGTGGAAGATCTGGAACGCTCCAGCCGGCCTTGAAGAACTCGATGGTTTGGGGATCTGTAGATCTCTTGTATCCGGGATAAAACTCAGGCATGCCCCCCATATCGCAGTTCCCCTGCACATTGTTCTGGCCGCGCATGGGCCAGACGCCTGCGCCCGGCCGCCCGATCTGGCCGCAGAGGAGAGCCAGAGTGGCGCAGGTTTTGACGTTGTCCGTGCCGCAGACGTGCTGGGTGATGCCCATAGAGTAAAGGAGAGCGGAAGCTGGCGACTTCGCATAGACCCGGGCCGCTTTTATGATCTCGCCTGAAGTTACGCCCGTCTTCTCTGCTGCATCCTGTATAGAGAAGTCCGACAGGCTCTCTTGAAGATCCTGGAAGCCAACCGTCCGGGAGCGTATGAACTCCATATCCGCCAGTCCCTCCTCCAGGATGACTTTCATCATAGCCCGGAGAAGATCGATATCAGATCCCGGATTTATGCGCAGGTGGATATCTGCCATCCAGGAGGTCGAGGTGATCCTGGGGTCGGCGACTATTATTTTTGCTCCTCTGTCCCTGGCCTTCAGCGCCCAGCGGGAGACGATGGGGTGCGCCTCTGTGAAGTTGGTGCCGATGGCAAAGATGCACTTCGAGTTTTCCAGATCCAGGAGGTTGTTGGTCATGGCCCCGGCGCCAAAGGAAGCCCCCAGGCCCACAACAGTCGGAGAATGGCAGAGCCTGGCGCAATTGTCCACATTTGGCGAGCCCAGGAGGCGGGCCATCTTTTGCATGAGGTAGTTCTCCTCGTTATTGCAGCGGGAGGATGCCAGGAAACCCAGGGACTTCGGCCCGTGCTTGCGGATATTTCTGAGAAGCCCCTGGGCCACCAGGTCCAGGGCCTCGTCCCATGTGATACGAACGAATCCGTCGCCTGCCTTTTTCATGGGATACTTGAGCCGATCTTCATGGTTCAGAATCTCCAGGAGGGCGTTGCCTTTGGGGCAGAGCGCCCCCTCGCAAGCGGGGTGGTCATTCATATATTCGATACCTGTGGCTCTGCCCTTGTCGACTTCCAGGTAGAGGCCACACCCCACGGCGCAGTAGGGGCAGAGGGATGCAATTAGCTTAGTCGGCATGAAAATTCTTCCAAAAGAATATTCGCTTTTGAGTGTAGGCTCTCCGGGATGGATGTCTTGGGCCGGGCAGAGTGAATGATTTCCATTGAGAAGCACCTGTCAGCATGCTTATTCCGGCTTAAGCTTAAGAATGTTTTGCATTGTTATCAACCATGTTTGACTTTTGTAAACAATTCTGCTTAACAAAATTTGAGTCGGAGGTGAATTTCTTTTTGCCTCTGTCAGTTTCTAGTAGGAGTCTGTATAGAGGTACGCCACCGCCCCACAGAAGTGGTGCCTTGCCGATTATCTCAAATCCGGGAATTCCTCGTCATCCACAGGAATTGCAATCGTATTTCCACCCAGGACCTCATTCAAAGTGATCTCTACCATGGAATAGCGGATCCCCTCGGGAACTCTTACGGTCTCAAAGGTCAAAGGATCGTCCATCCGGCTCTGTCCTGCCTCGTCATCGAATTTTTTGAGGCTGGCGTTCCAGCTCTGCCCCTGCTTAAAGTAGAGGTCATAGCTGCCGTCTTCAATTCCGATCAACTTGAAAACGTCTCCCCCGCGGATATAAACCGCCCCAACCAGGATCCCGGTTTTATTTTCTTTAAGAGCTGCAACCGCATCATCTGCCCCATTGTTGATGATGTCAAGCTCACCCCTGCCATCCATCATGCTCTCTTTTATGAATGTTCCAGTATCAGGCCTCGACTCCTGGGCAAGAACAGAGGCATTGCATAAGATCATCGCTGCAATGCCGACCAAAAGCGCAATTTTCTTCTGCAAAGACAATTTCCTCCTTGCTACCATCTATTACATTGGCCGGGCTTATATTAACTTTTTCCAAAAGATCTCCGCCTCAGTTCAATATCCTGTTGATAATCGTTAGGCGAAGGCGAGAGACCCAATCTAATGGCCTCCTGCTGTAGAAGGCAAAGCTCGTGCTAAATCTGCGGAAAGGGGCCTCGCCCCCCAGGCACTCCCCCTTCATCGCACTCCTCCGCCCCATATAAATAAGGGCCATGCAGCCCAACATGCAGAGCAGTCCGGCCATGATGAAGGTGACATTGAAGCCCACCACGCTGGCGACAGCAGCGCCCCCAGCTCCCGTCGCTGCTGTGCCAAGTCCGGTAGACGTGGAGTAGACGGACCACTGGAAGCTCTCCCGCCCTTTATCCAGGTTAGCGGACCACAGGCCCAGCCAGGTGGGGTAGGCAAGGCCGCTCCCCAGTCCGTAAATCACCTCTGCCAGATAGATATGATAAATGCTGTTCGCTGTGATGTAAATTATGGGAACGCCGGCCATGAGAAACGTCCCCAGGATCAGCCACTTTGTCTTGCCCGGCTGTTTGTCCACATAGTGCCCGAAGGGAAGCTGCACCATGGATTTGGTGAAGAGGAAGAGAGCGCTCGCGAGACCCGCAGAGAGCATGGTGCCTCCTGTCACACCACCACCGTTTATGTAAATGGCAAGTATGGGCTGTATCAGCCCGAATCCTGTGAGAACGAATATGTCCGATAGCAGAAGTAGTTTCATAGTGCGGTTCATCATGGCGAGTCACCTCCGACTCATATATTTTTATGCAATTTTATTTATAATACTGTGCTGCGATATAGACGACCCATTGAACATAATGACAACGCAAAATTTTTTGATAAAGATCGCGCTACTATGCAAGAGATTGCCAAATGGCCTGAGCCAAGCTAGAATGAGGTCCGTTCTAAACCGGATTTTAAGGTGATGCAGTAAATAATATAGGCGCTTTGCTCCATCAGCAATTACAAGATTGAAGTTCTATATAAGCATTGCCCATAGTGGTTCTGTTGCATCTTCAGGTGTTTTAGATTGGTGTTGCATTCTAGTGGCGAGAACTAACTATGTTAGCCAAATCATGTTACTACAAGAGAGTTAACAGTGTTAGAAATAACGTAAAGTATTCTTGTGGAAAGGGCTTATATCTTAATTGTTTCAACCGCTTAACATGGATTTCATGGACCTTATTGCGGGGTGGAATGCAATGAAGACTTGGCAAAAGGTTCTTGGAGCATTAATTTTGGTATTAATTCTCACCGATCCAGCTCTTAATTTGTGGGATAGAATCTCCGGCAATTCTGCGAAGGAAAACACGTTTTATATAAACATACCAGAAGATTTAGTATCAAACAAGTCTTCTAACGCAAATCAAGGCGATTTGAGTAATGAATCATTGAAGAATCAAGCGAACGAATTAGCTAATAGTATTTCTGGTTTTGTAGGTGATAATAATATAAAAAAATATAAATTAATACCTCTTTTTGATAACAGCACGACAAATTACAATATGACGAATCGCAACGATAGCCTGAAGGAATGGTCCGAGAATACCAATCGCAGGGTTGTTTTTGAAGCAGAAGTTTTAAAAGATTTCAATCAAAAATATTTAGGCGAGATTATCAGAATTAGGCAGGAATTCCTGAAGCGCAATATAACAGATGAGTTGTTGGAGGCATTTTTCTGGAATCCGAACTACGAGTGGATGCAAGGAATTCCTGCAAGCCTTCATGAGATGGCAAATAAATTATCTATAATTTCCTATCTATGCTCCTCCTCAATAACTCTTCCCAACTTCCATTAACCCCGACTCCGGCCATCTCTGCGGGTGTCGTCCCATAAAGTCCCAAATGCGGCCTTATGAAGTTATAATAAATCCTGCTTTCTTCCACAAGCCCATTATATAATCGATCCTGTCTTTACCTCCCCCGAGCGTTCGTAATTGGCAACAATCACTCCAGCAGGTGTTACCGTGCTTTTGGTCAACTTGAACGCTGAAGGCATCGTTCCCTCATCAAACAGGCGTTTTCCATGACCGAGTGTCACGGGAAAGATTTTAAGCCAAAATTCGTCAACTAAGTCATTTGCAAGAAGCAGTTGAACCAGCGCACTGCTCCCGTGAACCTGCAGTTCCGGCCCATCTTGCGCTTTCAGCTTTTTTATTTCATTCAGCACATTACCTGTGACGAGCACCGATTTCTCCCAGGTGAATGCTTGAGGCGAATGCGAAACAACATACTTTGTCGCGTTATTGATGCCCGGGCCTTCATCCTTGTGACCAGGCCAATAGCCGGCAAACAGTTCGTAGGTTTTTCTGCCAAGTAGCAAATCAAATGGGTGTCCCATCTGCTCATCCATGACCTTACCCAAAGCTTCGTCAAAATAGGGTATCACCCACCCGCCATACTTGAAACCCCCGGAGGTATCTTCCTTTGGCCCGCCAGGAGCTTGCATGACACCGTCAAGCGAAATAAATGTTAAAACGATAATCTTTCTCATGTTATTCACACCTCCTCTATTTCAATAAAACACGTTATTTTTCAGTTGAACGGCTTACTTTTGCGCCGTTTGTTGTATTTGTATCAAGTTGCCACAGGTGTCGTCGAAGACGGCTATGGTCACATGCTTCATTACTTCTGTTGGCTCCATTGTGAACTTCACACCGAGCTTCTTCAATCGTTCATGCTCTGCGCGAACATCAGAAACGCCGAAATTTGTCGCGGGAATACCCTGCTCAAAAATTGCTTTCTGGTATGTTTTTGCTGCTGGATTATCGTTCAGTTCAAGTATAAGCTCGGTACCGTTTTGATCGTCAGGCGAGACAACGGTGAGCCACCTGTATTCCCCCGCGGTGATGTCGCTTTTCTTCACAAAGCCCAGGGTTTCAGTATAAAACTTCAAGGCTTTATCTTGATCGTTAACGAATACTTTGGTGTATATGATTTTCATAATCTACGCCTTACCTTTAGCCACGTTATTCAACTTGCTGCTCCTTTCATTTCTCTTTTTTGTTTTGCCATTTTCCTCCTTCACTTACTTTTTATATACTCAAAGATATATTCTATTTACCTACTTAGTATATGATTCCTAGATTTATAAAAGTTTCTAAAACAGGTGGGGTTTACTTTACAACTCACTCCGGCAAAAGCCATAAAAGATTGTTTTGCTCCTAAACAATTCAAATCAAAAAATTGAAAAAAACGGCGGTGGAGGAACCTTAGGTGATCCTCGCCACCGCCGCGACCTCGTCGCCCGGTTTCACATTCATGATGCGCACGCCCTGCGTGGACCGCCCCTGTACGCGGATCTCATTGGTCGGGATGCGTATCACCACGCCGTCCTTGGTTGTAACCAGCAGCTCGTCCTCTTCAGAGACAGTGGTGGTGCAGCAGACGAAGCCCTTTCTGGCGTCGATATTCTTGACACCCTTGCCGCCCCTTCTCTGTTGAGGATACTCCTCCAGCTCCGACCTCTTGCCATATCCCTGGTTGGTGATGGTGAGGAGAGTGGAACTGGAGCCCGCCTGGATCACATCCATGCTGATCAGCTCGTCCCCCATGTTGAGGCTGATCGCCTTCACGCCCATGGTGCCGCGATTGGAGGCGCGCACGTCGCTCTCCTTGAACCGGATAGCCTTGCCGAACTTGGTGGCCACCAGCAGCTCCTTTCCTCCGTCCGTAAGCTTCGCTGAGATCAGGCTGTCGCCCTTCAGGTTTACGGCCTTGATGCCACCCTTGCGGGGGTTGCTGAAGGCCTGCAAAGGCATCTTCACAATGCTTCCGCTCTTGGTTACAAGGACAATGAACCCCGCCTCAAAGCTTTTCACAGGTATCGCGCCCGTCATCTTCTCATCCGGCTCCAGTTGCAGGAGATTTACAATAGACTTGCCGCGCGTCACTCTTCCCAGAGACGGCACCTCATAGACCTTGAGCCAGTGGGCTTTGCCCTTGTCTGTGAAGAAGAGCAGATAGTCCTTGGTGGAGGCGGTAAAGACATCTGTAACGAATTCTTCGGTCTTGGTCTCAGCGCCAATAACTCCCCGACCGCCGCGACGCTGCATGCGGTATGCTGTGAGGGGCTGGCGTTTGATGTACCCGGAGCTGGTGATAGTCACAGCCACCTCTTCCTCCTGGATGAGATCCTCCCGGCTGACCTCGCCCTCCGCCTCGATGATCAATGTGCGGCGCTCGTCTCCGTAGGTGTTTATGAGCTGTGTAAGCTCTTCTTTGATGATGCTGAGAATCTCCAGGTTGCTGGAGAGGATCTGCCTCAGCCGGGCGATGAGCTTCTCCAGCTCTGCCGCTTCGGTGACGATCTTCTCCTGTTCCAAACCCGTGAGGCGTTGCAGCCTCATATCCAGAATGGCTTTGGCCTGCTCCTCAGAGAGCAGGAAAGCTTGCATCAAAGCATCCTTTGCAACCACAGGCGATTCTGCAGCCTTGATTATCCTTATTACTTCATCGATGTTTTTCAGAGCAATGAGGAGGCCGGCCAGGATATGGGCCCTCTTCTCAGCCGCATCAAGCTCGAACCTGGTCCGCCTCTCGACAACTATGGAGCGATAGTAAATGTACTGCTCCAAGGTCTCCTTCAAAGAGACTGTCTTGGGAAGACCGTCCACCAAAACCATATTGTTGATGCCGTAGCTGGTTTGAAGTGCGGTGTGCTTATGAAGTTGATTCAAGACCACATGAACATTGAAGCCGCTCTTGACCTCCACCACCAGTCTGATGCCATCCTTATCCGATTCGTCCCTCAGATCGGATATGCCTTCCAGGCGACCGCCCTTGACCATCTCCGCCATATCCTCAATCAGCTTGGACTTGTTCACCTGGTAGGGCAGCTCTGTGAAGATGATCTTGGTGCTTCTCGTCCCTTCCTCGATCTCCGACTTGGACTGCAGCAATATGCTTCCCCGACCGGTCATATAGGCAGCCTCAATCCCAACTCTGCCCACGATAAAGGCTCCCGTAGGAAAATCAGGCCCGGGCAAAAAATGCATCAATTCCGCAATCGTAGCCTGCGGCTGATCTATGAGGTAAATGATAGCCCCTGCCAGCTCATTCAGATTGTGAGGCGGAATGTTGGTCGCCATGCCTACGGCAATGCCCGTAGAACCGTTGAGGAGAAGGTTGGGGAGCTTTCCTGGTAGGACTGTCGGCTCTTTCAGTGAGCCGTCATAGTTGGGCACAAAGTCGACTGTATTCTTCTCAATGTCCGCTAGCATCTCTTCCGCGATCCTGGAGAGCCTTACTTCAGTGTAACGCATGGCCGCTGCCGGGTCCCCATCGACGGAACCGAAGTTGCCCTGGCCGTCGATCAAAGGATAGCGCATGGAGAACTTCTGGGCCATTCTGACCATAGTCTCATAGATGGCAGCATCCCCGTGCGGATGGTACTTGCCCATTACGTCTCCGACCACACGAGCGGACTTCTTGTAGGGCTGATCGTGGGTCATGCCCTGCTCATACATGGCATAAAGAATGCGCCTGTGAACGGGCTTCAGCCCATCCCTCACATCAGGCAAAGCCCTCCCTACAATCACACTCATGGCGTAATCGATGTAGGAGGACTTCATCTCCTCAGTGATGTTAACCTGTATTTCCGTCAAAAGCCACCTCAGACATCAAGATTCTTTACATACTTGGCATGCGTTTCGATGAATTCCCTGCGCGGCTCCACCTGATCACCCATGAGGATGGTGAAGATGCGATCCGCTTCCACGGCGTCCTCCAGCGTGACCTTCAGCATGGTCCTCTTCTCAGGGTCCATGGTTGTATCCCATAGCTGCTCAGGGTTCATCTCTCCCAGACCCTTGTACCTTTGAATTGCAGGCTTGACAAGGGACTTCACCAACTCGTTCAGCTGCTGGTCCGAGTAAGCGTAACTGACCTGTTTTCCCTTTTTGACCTGGTAAAGTGGTGGTTGAGCAATGAAGACGTAGCCTGCCTCGATTAACGGCTTCATATAGCGGTAAAAGAAAGTCAAGAGAAGGGTTCGAATGTGCGAGCCGTCCACATCGGCATCGGTCATTATTACTACCTTATGGTATCTGGCCTTTCCGATATCGAAGTCATCCCCGATACCCGTTCCGAAGGCTACAATCATATTCCGGATCTCGCTGTTCTTGAGGATCTTATCCAGCCTCGCCCTCTCCACATTGAGAATTTTGCCTCGCAGTGGCAGTATGGCCTGAAAATGCCGGTTCCTGCCTTGCTTGGCACTGCCCCCTGCCGATTCGCCCTCGACGATATAGATCTCGCATTTTCCCGGATCATTGTTGGAGCAGTCTGCCAGCTTGCCTGGCAAACCACCGGAACCCAGGGCATTCTTGCGACGGGTCAACTCCTTGGCTTTGCGGGCCGCCTCGCGGGCGCGCAGGGCCTCAGCCGCTTTCTCCACAATGGTCGTTGCGACCAGAGGGTTTTCCTCAAAGTATTCAGTCAGGCCCTCTGAGACCATGGACTCGATGATGCCCCGTATGGCGCTATTTCCCAATCTGGTTTTGGTCTGGCCCTCGAACTGCGGATCGGGAAGTTTCACGCTGATGACCGCCACCAGGCCCTCGCGCAGATCATCCCCTCCGAGCTTCACCTCGCTCTTGAAGAGCTTGTTAGATTTGGCGTACTCATTGACCGTCCTGGTCAGGGCGGCGCGAAAGCCCATGAGGTGAGTTCCACCCTCGCGGGTGTTGATGTTATTGGCATAAGAGAAGATGTTCTCGCTGTAGGAGTTGTTGTACTGCAGCGCAACTTCCACCTGTGTTCCATTCTTGCTGCGGGAAAAGTAAAGGGGAGGTTTATGCAAAGCTTCTTTGTTTACATTGAGATACTCTACAAAAGAGACAATCCCGCCCGCATACTCGAAGATGTTCTCTTTATCGGAACGCTCGTCGTTTATGGTTATCTTCAGGCCGCGATTGAGGAAGGCCAATTCCCTCAGCCTGGAAGAGAGCGTGTCAAAGTTGTATTCGGTCTCCTCGAAGATCGCGCCATCCGGTTTGAAGGTAATCGTTGTTCCGGTATGCTCCGAGGTTCCCCTTACCTCGACGTCCGACTCCACTTTGCCCTGTTCATATCGCTGCCAGTAAACCCGTCCGTTCCTGCGGACCTGCACCTCCAGCCATTCGGAGAGGGCATTGACTACTGATACGCCCACGCCGTGCAGGCCTCCCGAGACGTTGTAAGACTCGTGGTCGAACTTGCCTCCGGCATGCAAGACAGTCATGACGATCTCCAGGGCCGGTCGGTTGAACTGGGGGTGATTGTCTACAGGGATGCCGCGGCCATCATCTTTGACGGAGACGCTTCCGTCCAGATGGATGACCACGTTGATCTCTGTGCAATAGCCTCCCAGGGCTTCGTCCACGCTGTTATCCACTACCTCATAGACCAGGTGGTGCAGCCCGAGGGTGTCTGTGCTGCCGATATACATCGATGGCCTGCGTCTGACTGCCTCAAGGCCTTCAAGAACTTGGATTTGGCTTGCGTCGTAGCCCGTTGCTTCGCTCAAAACTGATTAAGCCTCCTGAATAATTAGGACTGTAATGAAATATCCTGAGCAGATATAAGCTTTTCCCTTAAATATAACTTAAATTTTATTAACGGAATGCAGCAATGCTTTATCCGCTATTTGCGAGATATTGCTCGCCATAATTGTTTCAGATTAAGAGCACGAAGAGCGAATACGGGAAAATGAGGACGAGTACCTCATAGGATCAGAAAGCCAAGGTCCGGATTCGAACCGGAGTGGTAATGCTCTGCAGGCATTTGCGTAGCCGCTCCGCCACCTTGGCATTGACAAAGGCGTCCCGACAACTGCGTCGATCTGCTTTAACCTTTATCGGTTATGGCCATCCTCTGCGCCGAAATCATGCTGAGATGTCATCCCCTATAAAGATTGCCTTTGCGGCAAAGACGATTTCTATGAATTTTCTCCAAAAAGCGAGTACTTCTTCAGAATCGCCGCCAGCTCTCTTTTCTTCACCGGCTTGCTGAGGTAATCATCCATCCCGGCAACAAGACACCTCTGCTGATCACCTGGCATCGCATAGGCGGTGATTGCCACTATCTTAGGTTTATTCTCGGGCCAGAGCCTGTGTATAACCTGAGTGACAGCGATTCCATCCATCTCTGGCATTCTGATATCCATGAGAACCAGGTCATAATGCCGGAGTTCAAGAGCCTGCAGGACCTCCTTGCCATCTGCCACAGCATCAGGCCGGTAGCCCATACGTTTTAGCATCTCGACCAGCACTCTCTGATTGGAAGGGTTATCTTCAGCCACGAGGATGCTCAGGGGCTTTTCCCCTGAGAGGCTCTCAAAAGCGGTATCTCGGTCTGCATACTTTGTATCCAGGCTCTTGCCATGCAGAACCTCGGCCAGAATTGTGAAGCTGAAGGCCGAACCCTGGCCGGGAACGCTCTCAGCCCAGATCTTGCCGCCCATCTGTTCTACAAGGTTGCGGCTTATGGCCAGACCCAGTCCCACACCGTCACGCTTTCGGCTGATGGTGCGCTCCAATTGGCCAAAGGGCTCAAAAAGCCTGTCCATCTTGTCCTGTGGTATGCCAATACCCGTATCCTTGACTGTGAAGAGGATCTGATGCTTGTTGTCAGCGGCAGCTTTTGAGGAGACGGACACTGATACGTCCCCCATATCCGTGAATTTTATGGCATTGCTGAGCAGATTGACCAGGATCTGTCTGAGCCTTCCCTGATCTCCAATAATAACATCCGGGTTTCCATAGTTGATGGTATAGGCCAGTCTCAGACCCTTCTGATTGGCATGAATCTTAACCAGATCCAGGGACTCATCTATGCAATGCTTGAGGCTGAGAGGCTGGTGCTCGAGTTCCAGCTTCTCTTTGTCCAATCTTGTGAAGTCCAGGATATCGTTGATTATGGCCAGTAGGGCTTCGCCGCCATTCCTGATACCTTCTACGCAATCCCTCTGCCCCTTGTCCAGGGTATCTTCCAGGAGGAGACTTGTGAAACCGATCACGGCATTCATTGGAGTGCGCAGCTCGTGAGACATATTGGCCAGGAAAGTGGTCTTGGCCTCGGCAGCGGCCTCAGCTGCCTCCTTTGCCTTGACCAGATCCATCTCAAGCTTCCGGTGCTCCTCAAGCTCGACCTGCAGTTCCTCATTCGCTGCCTCCAGCTCCTCCTTGGCCAGGGTCAGTTCAGCGGTCCTCTCCCGGACCTTCTCTGCCAGCTCGTCTCTGCTCTTGGAGAGAGCCCCTTCAGCCTGGACACGGAAATGCTCATGGTCAATGGCATCCAGGGCATAGGATATGTCGGAGCTAAGCGATTCGAGGAGGCTGACCTGCTCGGCGTCAAAGGCTTGGGGCTCGAAGGCATAAAGCGTGAATGCGCCCGAGACCCTCCCCCGGCGGCGCAAGGGGAATGATGCCGAAGCACGAAATCCGTAACGCTGGGCCAGTTCAGGCCAGGGGGAAGCGTCAAGACTGGCTGCAAAATCATCGTTGATTACGGATAGGTCATTCCGGATGCAGGTCCCTGTCGGGCCTTTGCCCAATTCGCCCTGCACCTCCACTTTTATCTCTTTCAGGTAGTCCCCAGCCGGCCCGCTCCAGGCTATTGGAACCACTTCCAGCCCTTTTACCTGCCCGAACCAAACCAGAGGGAAACCGCCTTCTTCTGCCATAATCCGGCTAATCTCGCCGAACAACGATTTCTCATCACGGATTCGAACTATTGCCTCATTCACCTTGCTCAGGACGGCGTAGAGACGGGTCAGCTTGGCAATCTGCTCCTCGCGATGCTTGCGTTCCGTGATGTCGCGGTTGCTGGCTCGCCTGCCGAGATACAGTCCATTGGAGCGGAAGACGGGCTGACAGATATGGGAGAGCCAGCGCACATCTCCGTTGCGGGCAATTATTCTGAAATCAATAGGCTGCGTTTCATCGTCTCTCTTGCGGAAGTGTCTCGGAAATAGGTCCCGGTCGAGGGGATGTACGATCTTTTCAATAAGCTCCGGATCTTCCAGAAACTCATTTACGGTATATCCCGTGATGTGCTCGCAGGATGGCGAGACATAAACATAATTTCCTTTTGGATCGAGCCAGGTCTCCCAATCATTGGTGAAATCTATTGCCATTCGAAATCGCTCCTCCGTTTCGATCAGCAACTCATTCTGGCGGGCGAGCTCCTCATCTGCAATGGTTTGCTCTTCCAGGCTGGCCTCGAGCTCTTCCAGGGCTTCTGATAGGATCTTTGCGAAATTATCCGGTGCATTTGGGCCCATTTTGCGCAGTTCTTCGATTTGTCCTGCGATTCTTGAAATATTAGATCTTGGGCGTTTATCCTTTGCCATATACCCCACCCCTAATCTGCTACACTCAGCGGTGCATCAAAAGGATCTGGTGCTGCTTTTAATCTGACGGCAGCCAAAGACTAATTCCCTTCTCAGGGGCTCGCCATCCAATATCCTCATAGTATGTGCTCTTGCGAAACTTGACAGCTTCAATCGGTGTATCCCGCCCAGGCTCTATTTGGTGCCATGCGATACGATTGCTTGTATTTCGAAATTATCGGACCATCAAACCATGGCCGTTCTCCCCATATGCATCTTGCTTTATTTGAAGTGCCAGACCTCCCTCTTTTCAAAGCCTCAGGCATAGGGTACCTGCTGAAATCCAGATCAATGGTAGAGATGCGATGCTTCAGGGGATTCCCATAGTGCACCCAATAAGATCCAATCAGTTAAATATGTTTCCTAGAGTGTATTTATTGAAGGTGTGGTACCACAGAATAGATTAAATTGAAATTTTTTTTGAAAGTAATTTGGCAAAAAGAAAACCCGGATCTGGGCGAGACTCGAAAAGCAATCGAATACTACGAGCAGGCACGGCAATCAGCCGAGAGATTGGGGATCCATGGATTGAAGGAGAAAATCTGTGAGCAATCGTTAGAGATCGCCTGCAAGATCGAACACCCCAGAGGAGAAGGAGATGCCCTGTTCAACATGAGCCTGGCGCTCTACAAGCTCGGCCAGCGGCCGGAGGCGATCGATCATGCAAAGGCGGCACTTGGGATTTTCGAGCAAATCGAAAGCCCGGATGCTGAGATTGCGCGGCGAAAATTGTCGGAGTGGCAAGGATAAGAAAAGACATTTACAATCGATAAGTCTGCAGCTTAACCGCCGTCGCTCGGCCGGCCGCTGCCTGGAGCGGCTCGTTGGCGCGGCCCGCAGGCCGACTCGCGGCACCCTGGAAGGAGGATCAAAAAGCAGTCCTTGCTTGCATCTACATAGTTCAGTCTGCAGTTGAATGACATTAGCATATCTTATAACTAAGTGCAAAAGATCTAACAACATCTTCCGGGGTTCCGCGCGGGTGTTACGAGCTGGAGTGACGGGACGCACTAAGGCCGCATATATTTATCCGATCAAAGCCCATCTAAAACTGATATCATGGATAGATTCGATCTCATCGTAATCGGCTCTGGAGCAGGAACACACGTAGCATCTCAAGCCGTATATTCAGGATTGCGGGTCGCTCTGGTGGACTTTGGCCCCACAGGCGGCACCTGCCTGAACACCGGCTGCGTCCCCTCCAAGCTGCTCATCTATCCGGCAGACGTCATCAGAACCCTTCAGGAGGCAAGAGCCGTAGGCGTGCACGGCCGTCCATCGACAAGATCGATTTTCCCAAGATCATGAGCCGCATGCATAGGGTCGTGGATAGAAACCGCACCAACCTCGAAGCGGCAATTGCAGCCAAGAAGGGTCTAACCTACTATCGGGAGAAGGCGGAGTTCACCGGCGACTATCTTCTGAAAGTGGGCGAACGAACAATCACTGCCTCAAAATTTGTCATCGCCACAGGAGCTCGCTCGCTGGTTCCTCCCATCCCGGGACTGGAAGAAACCGGCTATCTGGACCATGTCAGCCTTCTTAGCCTGGAGACGCTCCGCCCAAGAGCCTGATCATAATCGGAGCAGGCTACATCGGCTGCGAGTTCGGACACTTCTTCTCGGCCATTGGAACGGATGTCACCCTCATAGGGCGAAGCCCTCAGGTGCTCAGCGGCGAGGACCCGGAGGCGTCAGAAATGCTGCAAAAAGTGCTCTCCGAGTACATGAGGGTGGTCACCAGGACATGAGGTCGTTTCGGTCGAACGAAAAGGACGGCAAAAAGGTAGTCTCGGCTAAAGAAGTGAAGAACGGTAAGGTCAGACAGTTCGAGGCGGACGAGATACTTCTCGCGGCCGGCCGCAGATCCAACTCCGACCTCCTCCATCCCGAGAAGACAGGCGTGGAGACGGACGAGCACGGCTGGATCAAGGTGAACGATTACCTGGAAACAGGAAAAAAGGACATCTGGGCACTTGGAGACTGCCTCGGAAAGCACATGTTCCGCCATACTGCCAACTACGAATCGAAGGTGGTAATACATAATCTGCTGAAAGCCAAGAATAAGGGCGATCGGGAAAAGGTTGACTACCACGCCGTGCCTTATGCCATCTTCACCCATCCGCAAATCTCGGGCGTGGGCATGAAAGAGGCCGACGCCCTGGCAGCAGGCCTGAAGGTGCTGGTAGGGCGGGCCAAGTACATAGATATGGCCAAGGGCGTGGCCATGGACGAGCAGAATGGCTTCGTGAAAGTAATCCTGGAAGAGGAGACGGGACGAATCCTGGGCGCAACTGTGGTGGGCTCCGGTGCCTCAGAGCTCGTGCAGCAGGTGGTCTACCTCATGAACACCGAGTACCAAAACCTTAAACCGGTTACAAAATCGCAGGTCATCCACCCTACCATCAATGAGGTGCTGGTGAAGGCCTTCTCAGAGTTGCAGAGCCCCAGTACGCCTGACCAGGATCACTGGATGATAGCCCAGGAATTCATTAAGTGTTCTCCAGCTGAATAGGAACAGGAATGGGAAATAGGAGAAATGCAGAAATGAAGAAAGAAATGCATCTGGGACCAATAGTCGCAGAAAGGACTATCTAACCAAAACTGTAAAAAAAAGTATGAGCTTGCTGGCCCTTAGAAAAATTGAAACATAGGATAAAACAAAATTTGAGATCGCGATGGCCAGGATCCAGGGATTCCTCGGATAGTGATTATAAAATTGGCTCAATTGTCGCTGTGGTCCTCCATCAAGTGAAATTTCAGTTCTTCTTTTGACTCAAAGTTCATTCGACAGACCTTACATTTGAATTTGCCTTCTCTATTAGATCCGGTGCCTGCCATTGTAACACCTCGAATCGTAATCTTACATAGAACTCATTATTATTTAACTTTTTTGTTGCCTCAGTGCTTTTGGTCCAAAGGAGGACGTTCCAAAAATATGAGAAATGATCCTGTTTATAGATCTGAATCTATGCCCAGGGTCGGAACGGCGAATTCATTCTTGGCCGCTTACGGCGATCTAACTAATAACTAAATACTTTGCAGGCCAATACTAGACTAATAGATTGGACAAAAGCAAAAGGGAAGTTGAGCGCATGGTTCATCGATATCAATGTACTGTCTGCGGTTACATTTACGATCCCGAGAAAGGAGACCCTGACTCGGGGGTTGCACCTAATACGCCCTTCGAGAAGCTACCCGACACCTGGACCTGCCCGGTATGCGGTTCTGCAAAGGATGATTTCAAAGAACTCGCCTGAAAGTCTGGGAAAAAAAGTGATTGGAGAAAACCTGAGAATGGAAGAAACTGAGAAATGGAAGAAGACATGAGAATGGAGGAAAAGAATTGACACTCACAAGAGAGATTAAGCCGGGAGTGCTGTCGGTTGGAGCAATAGATTGGGACCGCAGGCTATTTGATGCCCTGATTCCCCTGCCCGATGGAACCAGCTACAACTCCTACCTGATCCGGGGACAGGATAAGACCGCACTCATAGATGCCGTGGACGCGACCATGGCCGATGTGCTGATAGATAACCTGAAAGCGTTGGATATAAAAAAGATCGACTACATCGTCGCCCAGCACGCAGAGCAGGACCACTCCGGGAGCCTGAAAAGGCTGGTCGAGCTCTACCCCGATGCCAGAGTGGTAGGCTCAGCCAAATGCCTGGAGCTGCTCAATGAGTTCGACCTCGTTGGCAAGGAGAGAATGCAAGAAGTGAAGGACGGCGAAACGATCGACCTTGGCGGCAAGACTCTGCAGTTCATCAGCGCTCCCTGGGTGCACTGGCCGGACACGATGTTCACCTATCTTGCTGAAGACCGGATTCTCTTCACCTGCGATTTTCTGGGCTCACATCTGGCCACCAGCGACCTTTATGCCACTGATGAGGCAACAGTCTACAGAGCTGCCAAAAAGTATTACGCCGAGATCATGATGCCTTTCCGCCAGCACATAAAAAGGCACCTGGACAGGATCTCGACACTAAATATTGATGTCATCGCCACCAGCCATGGGCCGGCTTACAACAGGCCGGAGTTCATGTTGAGCAGTTACAGGGACTGGGCTTCTGACAATGTTAAGAACCAGGTGGTTCTGCCCTTTGTATCCATGCATGGAGCCACACGGATCATGTCGGACTACTTCGTCGATGCTCTGATCTCCAGAGGAATCGAGGTCAAAAGATTCGATCTCACCAACAGCGACATAGGCGACCTGGCCGAGGCATTGGTGGACGCGGCGACGGTAGTTATAGGCACATCCACAATTCTCGCCGGAGCTCATCCCCTGGCGCTTTATGCTGCCATTCTGGCCAATGCACTGCGGCCAAAAGCAAGGTATGCGTCCATCATCGGCTCATTTGGCTGGGGTGGCAAGATGCTGGAGCAGATCACTCTAGCCCTGCCCAATCTGAAGCTGCAATTCCTCGATCCTGTAGTGGCCAAAGGGCATCCCAAAGAGGCCGATTTCAGGGCCCTTGACCGGCTGGCGGATGAGATTTTGGCGAAGCACCGGGAGCTGGGGATCGCTTGAGACGAGCTTGATCACAGAGTCCCAACTGCTCTATGTTCTTGTGCTGCTGACCACGGGCATAATCGTGGGATTTGCCTGTGGCCTGCTGGGAGTAGGGGGCGGCTTCATCATGGTGCCCGTGCAGATCTGGGCCCTTACGTCCACAGGAATCGATCCAACGCTCGCCACCAGGATCGCCTTTGGAACCTCACTGGCCGTCATCCTGCCCACCTCCTTGAGCGGATGCTACGGTCATAGCTGCCGGGGAGTGGTCTTATGGCGGCCGGGAATTGCCATGGGACTTTCCGGCCTCGCGGGAGCCTTTTTGGGTGGAACAATCGCGCTCATGCGCCCGGCGATCTGCTCCGTATGATCTTCGGAGTTGTGGTCTTGATGGGAGCCCTGCGCATGCTCTTCGCCAGGAACCTGCAGCCCAGGCAGACTTCGGGGGACAGGTCAAAGGACAGCCTCCTCAAATATGTCCTCTGGGGAACTGCGGTGGGAATTATGTCCGGGCTGACCGGGATTGGCGGCGGCGTAATCCTGATTCCGGCTATGGTCGTGACCATGGGGTTTAGCATGTATCAGGCCATCGGCACCTCTTCTGTGACGATTGCCTTCAACTCTGTGGGAGGGATACTGGCCTACGCTATCAATGGTTGGGGTGTGGCCGGGCTTCCGCCTTATTCTCTGGGCTACATCAATCTGCTACAGTTCGCCCTGCTGGCGGGAGGTAGCGTGCTGGCTGCAAAGTACGGCGTAAATGCCGCCCACAGGCTG
The DNA here is from genome assembly GCA_963843555.1 of uncultured Methanosarcinales archaeon. Lineage (GTDB taxonomy): Archaea > Halobacteriota > Methanosarcinia > Methanotrichales > Methanotrichaceae > Methanothrix. The sequence goes on along the minus strand of CAWJKV010000017.1, from coordinate 33,706 downwards.
CCGGCGGAGAAGCTCAAAAACATCTTCGTGATGCTGATGATCTTTGTCGGGCTGAAGATGATTGGGGTCTTTGGCTGGATGGGATTCTAGCGCCTTGATTCGGATCGTCCGGCGAACGGGTGCAGACGAAGCATCTTCGATTCTAGATTATTCCCTTGGCCTTCAGAGCAGACTTCACCTGAGCCATATCACTCTTTAAATCAGAGACATCGCTCTTATCCAGAACTCTGTCCATTTTATCGTTGAGACTTGCATTCATATCCTTGACTTCGACGAGAAGCTCGTCCTGCTTTTGCAGCGTCCGATCCATCTTGCTGTCAATGCGGTCGATCTTTCCGCCAAGAGTATCGATCTTTCCGCCAAGAGTATCGATCTTCCCGCCAAGAGTGTCGATCTTTCCGCCAAGATTATCGATCTTTCCGCCAAGATTTGAGTTCATGTCATCGAGACTTCTATTTACATCTTTTATGGCGACAAGAATCTCTTTCATAACCTCGACGCCTTTGTCCAGCCTGGAATCCGTCTCGCCCTCTTCTACAAATTTGCCAAATTTGCTGAACTCGCCGCCTGCTGCGGAGTATGTCGTCTCAATAGACGATACCTGGATGAGAGTATTCTTTATGTCGATAGCGCTCTCGAACCATTTTAATTTTTCATCATCGCCTTCGGCAATGATCTTCACCCTTCCATCATTCAGGTTCTCTATTATACCTTTAAGTCCAAAAGCCCTCGCTATATCTATGACTCTTTTCCTATAGCCAACCTTTTGGATTTGTCCTGAGACATAGGCAGTGAGCCGATTCATCTAACAGAGATTCATAGCTCTTTGTATTTGGCCTTATCCATCCTGCAAGCTAGTTGCACAATCCGCCAAGCTGCTCCCGGATTGGAACACTCTGCCGTTGGACACCAACTCAGCTGCTACTGCTGCTCGTTCACGCCGCGGAAGTGGCCCCTAACCAATATCCTTTCGGTTAGGTAAATAAAGATGTGACATACCAGCAGTACCAAGCCATTCTGGCATTATGGATGCAAGCATTGATGGATGGCAGAGGCAGATAAAATGGAGTATGTTCTTCACCCCAAGTCCGAGATCGATTGCAGGATAAAAAGGCTCCAATCACAGATGGGCGACATGGATGGAGCACTCTTATTTCAAGCTGTGGATATGTGCTACTTTTCCGGAACAGCTCAAGACGGGCTGGTCTATATTCCCAAAGACGGGGAGCCCGTGGTGATGATGAAAAGAAGCCTGGAGAGGGCCAGGGAGGAATCGCCCCTGGAGGTCCGGCCGCTCAAGAGCATGAAAAATCTGAAATCAGACCTTGGCATCCCGGCTGGCGCCACCATCGGCCTGGAGATGGATGTCCTTCCCTGCAGCTTCTACTTTCGAGTCAACAAGGCCCTCGGAGATGCCCTGTTTGTCGATGCGGCCGAAAAGATCAAGCATATCCGCTCTGTCAAGTCCGAGTTCGAACTTGGCCTGGTAAAGGAAGCAGTCAGGGATTCTGGAAGCCGGATTCTCATCCGTCCCTGATTACATTCATGAGGAAATGACTGAGGTGGATCTGATGTGCCGCCTGGAGTCGGAGATGCGATCTCTGGGCCATCAGGGATCGCTTCGCTTTCGCAGGTTCAACAGCATTGTTCCACTGGGCCATATAATGTCCGGAGCGAGTGCAGCTATCCCCAGCTTCCTGGCTTCGCCTACCGGAGGAAAGGGAACTTCGCTAGTATTTCCTCATGGACCAAGCTTAGGAAAAATAAAGAGAAACGAACCAGTCTTTGTGGACACAGTAGGCATCTTCAACGGCTATATTGCCGATGCCACAAGAATATTCTCCCTGGGCAAGATTGAGGCAGAGCTGGAGGACGCCTATCAAGCCGCCTGCCATATCGAAGAGTCCATTGCCAGGGAGATGAAGCCGGGCAGGACGGGAAGAGAGCTATTCGAGCTATCTCTGGCGGAAGGAGAGAGGTTGGGCTACAAAGACTTCCTGGGAGGGCCCATCGGCAGCAAATGCGGTTTTGTGGGCCATGGAGTGGGGCTTGAACTGGATGAGTATCCTGTACTGGCTCCCCTGGATCATGAAATCCAGGAGGGCATGACCATTGCCGTGGAGCCCAAGATGATCTATCCGGATAAGGGCGTCCTGGGAATCGAAGACACCTTCCTGACGACCACTTCCGGAGCGAAGTGTTTGACCAATATGCCGCGAGAGATATGGCAGGTTTGAGGACTGAGTCTGGCAGCCCGAAAAGACATGGCCGAGCTCTAATCCAAATCACCTTCGCCCATCATTTTCCATAGGAAAAGGAGTCCATCGGAATATTATTTTTGATCCATTCATCTATCTTTGTCTTGCGGGAGCGAATACAGCAAATTTATTCGCAAAGTGTATGAAAATCTTTTTGATATGGCATTCAATTCAAGATACAGGATAGAACAGACACCATCAGGATGCGAGAAAAATTTTAAAAAAATGAAACACGAGTCGAATCGCTTTCAGGCCAGGGCCAGTTTCTGGTCGATCTCCCCATTGCTCAACTGGTTGCTCTGCGATCCGACCTCGATAGGAACCATCTCGTCCGTCTGGTTCACATTTGCTGCCAGACCAAAGGTTTGACTGCTCTGTGAAGCTGGATTGGGCTGAACAGTCTGATCGGACAGGGGAGTTGTGGGGTAGGGCATGATCATAAGATATGGTCCCTGGCCGGTTTCCCGGGAAAAGAAGTCAATTTCCGAGCTGCTGTTACTGATGAGTTCCAGGAGGAAGGATATTTTATCCCCTTTCTCTTTTGCGTCCAACAGCTTTTTCGATACATCAAATGCGAAGACCTTATCGCCATCGGTGTTGCTGCTCATTTGAGTCAGGTCATTCTTCTTGATGATACTCCAGGCGGGAAGGATGTTGATGAGGAAGGTCGTCAGATCTGATTCTTCATTCCAGTCCGAGCCGATGGTCAGCAGAGCTACCAGCGCGGAGCTGTCCGGCATTCGGATTGATTCCGCCTTGAGCACCAGAATCGCGACATCGTCATCGGTGATATTGAGGCTGGAAATATCAAACTGGATTACCGGGACTCCGGGATAGCTGCTAACACTGGTATTATTGACCTCTGCTACATTGATACCGCAGAAAAGTGTATCTGTTTGATTGTACACCAACTCATTTCCCGTGCCCATGCTGATGTAAACGTCCTGGCTGGCAGGAATATTAGTCACTGTACCCTGCGCGTTGCCGGCAAGAATTAGCGCCAGCAGCAATAGAATTATCCCCCTTCTATGCATATGTCATCTCTCCTCAAACATTTCTTCTCTAGAATGATATACCTTAAAATGGATTGATATTTAAAATTATAGTTCTCAGAGGTTCTTTTATAGCGTAAAAGACAAATTATTCTAGTTGGGACGCCTATACTCTCGCAGGAGCAAATAAAAATCTTTGAGCCGACCCTGGACTCCTGTCCGATTGTTTCTCCTTTTTTGTGATTATTACCTGCAGGTCCTTCCTCATCTGCAACCTCCCGCCTGCGGGCGCACGCATGCGTGCTGGGGCGGGCAGGCGACAAATTTCAGGTTGCATGCTCTTCGCAGTGGCAATTAGCTTATGTATAACCCAGCTCACTGGCCTTGGCAAAGGCTTCATCAGCATCTGTAGTGCGGCCCAGTGACTGAAGAGTGAAGGCTTTGCCAGCCCAAGCGACTGCAAATTGTGGATTGATCTCGATGGACTTATCGAATGCCTGGAGTGCCTCATCGTATTTGCCTTGCAGACCGAAAATAGCGCCCTTGTTGCTCCAGGAATCTGCAAGTCGTGGATCGATCTCAATTGTATTATTGAATGCCTGAAGTGCTTCATCATACCTGCCTACTTTGGCAAATACCACGCCTTTGTTTCTCCAGGCTATTGCGTCTTGTGGATTTATCTCAATGGCTCTGTCGTACGCTTCGAGTGCCTCGTCATACTCACCAATATTCTTGAGGGCAATGCCTTTGTTGATCCAGGCTTTTGCAAATTGTGGATTAATCTCAATGGCCTTATCGCACGCTTTGATGGCCTCATTGTACTTGCCGAGATTTTTGAGAGCAAGGCCTTTTTCAGTCCAGTCTTTTGCAGATTCTGGATTGATCTCAAGGGACTTATTGAATGCTTGTATTGCCTCATCATATCTGCCCAGCCGGCTGAGAACGATGCCTTTTCTGCTCCACGCATCTGCATATTGTGGATCAATCTCAATAGCCCTGTCAAAAGCCTGGATGGTTTCATTGTACCTGCCCTGGCCATAGAATTCAACGCCTTTATGGATCCAATCTTTTGCAGTCGTTTGCCCAAATGCCGGGGCACATAACATAGCCAACGTTATCAATACAAGAATAAATTTTGCTTTAATAGGGCTTTCCTCCGCATTTGGTTAAACGTTCTACTTAGCAAAATAGTTTGCGTAGGGCGGGACCAGAACGGAGATGCCGTGGCGGCGGGCGTTTATCAATCTGAGCCATTGGATATGCACCCCGTCTGGAGCCTTTTCAAACGCGTTTAGGATGAAGGGCTGAGTTTCATAGATAGTTCCCTGCGGACGCGGGGTTTTGGGGGGCCTGCACGGCCATAAGTTTGCCCCGTCACCCTCGCGCGTAAAACCCGCGCGGAACCCCGGAAGAAGAGGCAGGTTTGATTTTTTCTGTTCAAATAAAAGATATATCATTCAGATATAGACGGACAGCGTAAATGCAGACGAGTACAGCTTTCCACTTATTCTTCCGGGGTGCCGCGAGTCGGCCTGCGGGCCTCCCGCGCTATGGTTGGGGCGCGGCTTATGGCCGCGGCCGGCCGAGCGACGACGGTCAAGCTGCAGACCGATAAAGAGTCCAAAATGTTGGGCCATGTCTTCTTGCATGATACGAGATGCCTGGAAAGCCTATGCCTCAGATGCCGCCGCAGCCTTCACAATTGGATGGATAGCTAATGGACTGCCTCTGCCGCCCTCTGGCCGAAAATAGGTCATGGCGCAGATCTTCATCGTCTGCAGCCCTCACGGGCCTGCTGGCACGCGCGTGCGGGTCAGGGCGGGCGAAGGGTGTAGGTTATACAATTTCATAATGCTGGAGTTAGCCCGTAAACCCCAGTTCTTCGGCCCTGGCAAATGCTGCATCGGCCTCTGTAGTACGACCAAGCGACTGGAGTGTTAAGGCTTTGCCTGCCCAGGCTTTACCATGTTGCGGATTGAGCTCAATGGCCTTATTGAATGCTTGCAGTGCCTCATCATAGTTGCCTTGTAGGCCGAGAGCAAAGCCTTTGTTGGCCCAAGCATCCGCTAGTTGTGGATTTATCTCGATGGCTTTATCGAATGCCTGCAGCGCCTCGTCATACTTGCCTTGTTGACCTAGAACAGCGCCTTTGTTGCTCCAGGTTTCCACGAGGTTGGGATCGAGACGGATGGCCTCATCGTACGCTTTGATGGCCTGATCATACTTGCCCTGGGCATTTAGTAGCAACGCCTTTGTTGTTCCAGGCCTCAGCATATTGTGGATCTAGCTCGATGGCCTGATCGTGTGCTTTGATTGCCTCATCGTATTTGCCCTGAGCCAGATAGAGCATTGCCTTTGTTAGTCCAGGCATCTACCGCGCTTGGATTCAGCTCAATAGCTCTGTCGTATTTGCCTCAATTGCCTCATCGTATTTGCCCTGGTGATAGAGAACAAGGCCTTTGTTGTACCAGGCATCTGCATCTTCTGGATTCAGCTCAATAGCTTTGTCAAAAGTTTTAATGGCCTCATCGTACTTGCCCTGACCAGAGAGCAACGCCTTTGTTGTACCAGGCATCTTCATTTCCTGGATCGATCTCGATTGCTCTGTCAGTATCTTTTGATTGCTTCGTCGTAATTGCCCTGGTCAAGAAAGTCAACTCCTTTCTCGAGCCAATCCTTTGCCGTCGTCTGCCCAAATGCCGGGAGCACTTAGCATTGCCAAAGTCATCAATACAAGAACAAATTTTGCCCTAATGGGCCTTCCTCCGCATTCGATCATGTGACCTACTTAGCAAAATAGTTTGCGCAGGCGGGACCAGCGCCGGAGATGCCCTGGCGGCGGGCGTTCATCAATCTGAGCTGTTGGATATGCACCCCGTCTGCGAGCCTTCTCAAACACGTCGAAGAATAAAGGGCAGGGCTTCATAGATTGTTCCCCGCGGACGCGGGGTCAGGGGGGCCGCCACGGCCTGGAGTGGACCCCGTCACCCCCAGCGCGTAACACCGCGCGGAATCCCGGAAGAAGTTTTGGTATGATTTTTCTGCGAATAGAATTTATTTATATATTATCTGATGGGATCTATCTGGTCTGATGCTTGCAGGGACAACGTTCGCACATTCTTCTGGGGTGCCGCGAGTCGGCCTGCTGGCCTCCCGCGCTATGGGTGCGGGGCGCCGCTCAAGGCCGCGGCCGGCCGAGCGACGGCGGTCAAGCTGCAGACTGATAAAGAGTCCAAATGTTGACGGATTGCCGATGGTCTACCTATGCCGTCCTCAGCCGGAAAATAGGTCGTGGAGCAGATCTTCATCACCTGCAGCCCTCCGTGCTTGCGGGCGAGCGCTCGCGCGCGTGCGTGTGGGCGAGGGTGTGGCAAGACCATATTTCTGTCGTTTCCCGCTCATCTGTTGATCCCTTTCATTCGATATGATCAATTTGATCGTCCAACCGTCGTCTCATATCAGATCGACATCCTTATTGCCGGCTCCTGAATCCGGATGCGGCAGTCCAGTCTGTCGGGCGAAGGCAGGCTTGCTTCTTGTTGGACATCTTCCATCTGGCCTTATTGCGTTGTGAAGCTACCGATTAGCTGCTGATCGATGAGGCCGTCAGGCAACTTGATGTTCATATCAGCGATCTTGGAGATTTGGCCGGACGTCATTAGATGGGAATTAGTCTTGCCATGACGGATTTGATTGTCTCAGGCTAAGCAGGCTCGCTTGGATATATTCGTTGCTCTAGCGAAAGTCTCGATAATCGTTCTCAGCCTTGAGATTGACACATCAGCTTCCATTCAAGACGATATATCGACAGGAGAGGTTTGAAGGAGAGCTGGAGACATTCCCTCACAAGTTTGCAGTTATGCTGACAGACCTTAATCCAATGTCCATCTGCTTAATAAGGGCCTGATTCGTATTCCCTAAAGAAAAGAGTCGATCCGAATATCGGCCTTATTTTGGCGGTAACGAAATCAATGAATTTGAGCTCTCGTCAGTCACACCCGTTCAGCATAGTGATTTTATCCTAGTGTCAAATGCTTATTTAGGATAGGGTTAAAAATGAGTATAGTTCCGAAGAAAACGTGAAATAGTTAAATAATAAAAGTCTCTCCTTCGGTGATATGATTGAATGGGCGAAGATCTTGGAAAGAAGCTAGAAGAAATAACGAAGTATTTTGCATAGATTGACGATCTAGGAATCATGAGGCTAGGATGATGGAAGATAGACAAAGAGGATGGGAAGAAGAATACCATTCAAAGAGAGAGGACTTTAAAAAATTCGAGAATTTGTTAAAAAGTCTTATGGAAGCACTCCTAAAAAGAGAAGACATAACTGCACAGATATCTTCAAGAACTAAATCTGAATTAAGCTATAAAGAAAAAATTGAAAGAAAAATTAGAGAGGGAAAAGGATATAAAAATCCTTTAAATGATATCACCGACATTGTTGGAATAAGAATAATAACATATTATCTTGATGATATTGAAAAAATAAATAGCATAATAAAAAAAGAATTTAAAATAGACGGGAAAAATTCACTAGATAAATCAACTACATTAGCTATTGATCAATTTGGATATAAATCAGTCCATCATATTATTTCTTTGTCTTCTTCTAGACGAGGTTTGCCTGAATGGGTCGAGTATAAGGAATTTAAAGCAGAAATCCAAGTTAGAACTATATTGCAGCATGCTTGGGCAGAAATGGATCATGAAATAAGATATAAGAAAGATGAGGATATCCCGGTTGAAATAAAAAGGCGAGTATATCGCTTAATGGCATTATTTGAACTTGCAGATGAAGAATTCCAAAATTTAAAATATGATACTGAATCATTAAATGGGAAATATCTAAGCGATATAACATGGGGATATCTTAAAATAAAATTAAATTCCTTATCATTATTAGCATATCTTACATTTACTAAGCAAGACGAGAAGTGGATGAAAATATCAAATAAACTCGTTCTAGAAATACTGGGTTTATATCATACGGACAAAGATATATCGATTAGTATTGATATTGAAAAACATTTTTGGAACTATGAGAATATTGCGGATCTTGAGAAACTATTGAGAAGATTCAAAGTCGAAAATCTTGAGGAATTTGATGAAATTCTAAGAGACGCAGATCAATGGGGCAGAGATGCATTGAGAAAAATGTTTAAATCTTTCTTGGATAATCTTATCGACCTTACGAATGACGGAACTTACAGGTATTCCTTTGATTCTTATGCAAATTTGCTTTTCTTAATATGCCTTGCAAAAGCGGATCTAATTAGAGCGAATCCTTCAATACTAGATAATATTGATTATACATTTGTCATTAGGGAGGCATGGGGGATATGAATTCACCTCGGCTCTGAATTTTTTTCCGATTATTGGTTGTAGTGACTCTATTGAGATAAAAACATATAGGCCTGCGGGTGGGCTCGGGCGGGCGAGCGAGCAGGAGCGATTGTCATGCCTTGAGGAGATTCTCAACCTTCTCCCCTTTTCCAGCCATCTCATCAGATCTCATCCAATACCGCCCTCTCCCCAATCAACATACAGCAGTCCAGCTCATCCTTCGAAGGCGGGCTGACGCGGGAGCTCGTTCGCTTCCATCTGGCCTTGCCCTGCAGTGTGAAGTTGCCGGCCAGCCGCTGATCGGTGAAGCCCTCTGGCCACTCGATGCTTCGGTCCGCGATGCCGGTGATCTGGCCGGATGTCTCCAGGTAGGAGAGCGTCTTACCGAGACTGGTTTTATAGCTCAGGTTGAGAAGGCTCGCCTGGGAGTATTCGTCGCTCCAGCGCAGGTCTCGATAATCGTTCTCGGCCCTGAGGCCAGCGGCCCAGCTTCCCTCCAGGGCGATGGAACGGCGGGAGAGGTTGAGGTGAGCTGGAGATGAGCTTGCCAAGATGTCGCGCTTTGCTGTTATGCTTACAGAGTTGTAATCCAGCTGCTCCTCTGCCTGATAGGTGCCTGATCCGTGTTCGCCAAAGACCAGAGTCGATCCGACTATCGGTTTGATTAGGGTGGTGACGGAGTCGGTGAACCTGAACTCGCCCGAAGAAATTTGCACATTGTTAGTGACGGTGTAGCCTTCAAAATCCGTGGAAAGCTTGCCTCTGGTAGAAGCGAATCCCGTGCCTCGCACTTCGCCGTTGATATCCGCCTTTGCTGCGGGCTTGACGGTCTTCATGATGATCTTGATCTGGCCGTGCTTGCCTGGAGGCAGATCCCGGAAGGTCCAGATATTATTGGTGCCGGGATCGGGCCGGGGATAGGAATCTATGAATACAGTCCGCTGATCATATTCTTCCCTGACTACCAGGTCCACGGGCTGCAATCGGTTGTTTCCGTAGGTTATGGTGTAGGTTATCTGGCCGCCTGGGGTAGCGGATTTGGGGCCTTCCTTGATATCTTCATCCTCCAGGGGCTCGAAAGTGAGGATCTCATCACCTATCTTTATAAAATCGAGAAAGGCGGTCGTTTCAGGCACTTTTGGGTCTTTATAAACAGTAATATAGATCTGAACGACTGCCTTGCCCTTCAGCCTGCTCCTTAAATCCTCCAGACAACCAGTGGGAACGGATTTGTCTCCGTATTTCTCAAAATCCAGGTCGAAGCCGTCCAGTTTATTCCACTGAGAATGAGACACTCCCAGATCAGACCAGGATTTGCTTATAGAGCGGATCCTTGCATCCAGGGAGTTCTTGCTTTCATAGCGATCATTTCGATCACCATCGAGAAAGAGATCGAGCTGGATCTTTCCATTGCCCAACTGAGGATTAACCCACATGCTCATTTGATCAAGCTCTTCCAGGGGCATGGGATCGTCCAGGTAGATCGAGACCCTGGAGTAAGTGCCCTTGTTGACAACGGAGAGGCTCGCAGAATTTGAGCCATGATAGCCCGTCTCTTCCGATATAGAGGCCTCTGCGTACTTTGACTTGCTGAGATGGTAGTCCAGGTTGGTGAGACCGCAGGCATTGAATATCCATATTTGTGAAAAGATAATAAGCATCAAAAGGAAAATAAGTGATCGTTTGCTTTGTAATGGCTTGCACATACTTCTGCATAAATACGTGACTGTAGAAGAATATTTCGGTCCATAATTCGAATTGGAGGCTTCCCCAAAAAGGTCTGCTCTTGGACAATATGAAGGTAAATAAATCAGATCGAGGCATTGCTCAATCATTATATCCGTTCATCTTAATCATAAATGATCTATATCAGATCTACATAAGATCTACATGAAAAAAAGAATTATTAACTTTGGCGATATTCATCTAATTGGCGCGGTGGGAGAGTGGGGACTTGTCCTTACCGCAGTGGCAGGAGCGGTTGGACAATGGGATGTCCTCCTGCCATTAAATCCCTATTCGATATGCAACGTCCAGAATTCATTCAGTTAACTGTTTTCAAGCCTTTTCAAGCCGCGGAGATCGTTTCCAAGTCGAAGTCGAACAGTCCCGGTCTTGGTTTCCACTAATCGAAGATCTCCAGAGCCCTTCGCAACTCCTCTAGCTGTATGGGCTTGCTGATATATTCGTCCATGCCTGCGGCAAGGCACCTCTCCCTGTCGCCCTCCAGGGCGTAGGCGGTGAGGGCTATGATCCTGGGGCCGCAGGGCCAGAGTTCTCGAATCCTGCCCGCCGCTTCCAAACCGTCCATCTCCGGCATCTGCACATCCATGAGAACAATGTCGTAGGATTGACGCTCCAGCGCCTGCAAAGCCTCCCGGCCGTTGGCAGCCACGTCTGCGCTGTAGCCCAGCCTTTTCAGCATCTGAATCGCGACCTTCTGGTTGATGGCATTGTCCTCCGCCAATAAAATTCGCGGCTGCCTGGACCTCGGCCCGGACCCATCTCGCGATGCCGCCCTCTTAGGCTGAGCCGGAGCGTCGACGGGGGTCGGCAGGGCCATAGCTTCTTCGGCAAGAATCGTGAAGTGGAAGGTGGAGCCTTTCCCTGGCTGGCTATCCACCCAGATCTCGCCGCCCATCAATTCGACAAGCCTGCGGCTGATGGCGAGACCCAGGCCGGTTCCGCCGTATTTGCGCGTAATCGATGAATCTATCTGGCTGAAGGAATGAAATAGCCTATCGACCTTCTCTTTAGCAATGCCAATGCCTGTATCTTGAATGGAAAAATGAAGCTCATATTCTTTGATTGGCTTTTTCATCTCAATAGGCCTTCCAGTGACCCGGACCACAACCATCCCGGCATCCGTAAATTTGACGGCATTGCTGAGGAGGTTCGCCAACACCTGACGGAGCCTTGTGACATCACCCTTGAAGGCCACAGGCAGGCGTTCGTCCAGGGTGAATGTCAGAGTCAATCCTTTTTCCAGCGCCGCCGCTCTCACCAGATCCGCTGCCACCTTGAGGCAGTTACGCAGATCGAAGGGCTGGTTCTCCAGCTCCATCTTGCCCCCCTCGATCTTGGAAAAGTCCAGTATATCGTTAATAACCGAGAGCAGTGAGTTGCCGCTGCTCTGCACGGTCTCCACATAATCCCTCTGCTCCGGCGTCAAATCCGCACTCAATAGCAATCCTGTCAGACCTACCACCGCATTGAGAGGAGTTCGGATCTCGTGGCTCATATTTGCCAGGAACTCGGACTTGGCCCTGACTGCTTCCTCCGCAGCCTCCTTGGCCTTCTGCAGTTCCTCCTCCATCACCTTACGTTCTGTTATATCCAGTATGACGGAGACTGCGCCCGTGATCTTTCCCTGATCATCCCTTATGGGAGCACTGGAGGAGAGTATTGTTCCCCGGCTGCCATCAAACCTCTCGATCTCTATAGCCTGGGCGATGTTGGTCTCACCGAGATTCAGCGACCTGTAGAGCGGCCAGTCTTCATGCTTGATGACAGCCTCCTGAACTGGCCCAGCGCCCTTTATACATCCTCCAATCGACAACCTCGGATGTCGGTGCTGAATTGCACCAGATGCGGTCGGCCTGCTTATTTATCTGTGCGATTTTCCCATCGGTATCGACGATGAACACACCGACCGGCAGAGCATCCAATACGGCTTTGAGCCGTCGCCGCTCATTGTCTGCCTTGTTTCTCTCCTGGGCCAGGCCCTCTTCAGCCTTCTTCCGCTCTGTGATATCCCTTATAGACTCGATTGCTCCAAAGACATTTCCTGCCGAATCGTATAGTACGGCGGCTTTTCCAAAGAGGTAGACAGCTCCCTCTTTCATGTTCGGCATATACGCCTCCCCTTCCAGAGCTTCATCTTTCCTCTTGACATAGTCATATTTATTTTCGATTTCTTTTATGTCTTGGAGCACCAGATCGATAAGAACAGGCCTCCTCTCGCCGTAGAAAGGCAATGGCATATTCGTAGTCTCCCTTTCCCAGAATATCCCTGGCCCGAACCCCGGTCATGGCCTCAATGGCCCTGTTCCAGGCCATCACCTTGCCTTCCTTATCGATAACAAAAGTTGCATCCGGCAGGAAATCTATGATATCCGTCAGGCGCCTTTCAGATTCCTTGATTGCATCTTCAGAATGTTTCCGTTCTGTGATATCCTGGCCCTGGGCAATCGTGGTCAGGATCGTGGTCCCATCTTTATCGTAGATATTGGCTGAATTCCATAAGACTATCCGAACAGAGCCGTCAGCCCTTAAAATGGGAATCTCCACGACTTCCCAACGTTCTCCTGAAGATGTGCGCTTGATATGTTCCAGGGACTTTGCCTTGCTACTCTCAGGGAACAGGATCTCCAGATGCTTGCCCAGCACTTCGGCAGAGCTCTTTTGGGTCAGTCTCTCGAATGCATGGTTGAATCTCGTTATCCTGAAGGACGAGTCCCAGACGATGATAGGTGCGTTAGCATAGTCGATCAAGTTCTCAAGGTAATCCCTGGCCTCTCGAAGAGCTTCTTCTGCCTTTTTGCTATCAGTGATATCTCTCGTAATTCCTACGAGAAACTCGTTTCCTGACTTGTCCTTGTAGAGGCTCTTCTTGGCAAGGACTGTGCGTGTCACCCCGGGAGCATAGGTATTCGTCTCCTCATTAACATTCTCCTTTCCAGTAGTGAATACTTCCTCGTCCTTCTCCCAGGAGATATCCGCCATCACTTCGGAGGGGAACAGCTCATAAGCTGTCCGGCCCATCATATCCTCCCGCGAGCAGCCGAAGAGCTTGCAGGCGGCATCGTTGACCAGAACTACCCGGTGCTGCCTGTCTTTGACATGAATCGGGTCGCCAATAGAATTTATTATTTTTTCCAGATAATCTCTTCTGTCTGTGAAGGCGAGACTTGCACTTTCTTCCTTGCCTTTTTCCATAAGCAATCTTTCTATCGTCTGCAGCTCGGATGAGGCATGAGACAGCGTACTGGATAGAATATCCGGATCCGCCAGGCCCCTGGCTCTGAGACCGTCTAATTGAGCTCGAAGTTGGGAGATTCTCTGCAGTGGATCGGTTTGCATTTCCTGTCCCATAAAAGATGACTTATATTTGAAACTTCTGCAAATATCGAATTGCATTAATCCGATCTTCGACTATCATGATGATTTGTGACCTCTATTTTCGCCTTCAATTGCATTAAAAGATGGCGGTTTAACAACTCTGCCCTTTTCTATCGCATGCAATTATCTCGGAATAGGTTCGCTCAAATCTATTCTGCCCAAAGATCAGCTATTGAGCTGGGTTTGTAAAATAAAGGCGGATCTGGATCTTAGAGCCATCCGGCTCGGAGCCCTGCTCGCGCCGCCAGCCTTGCCACCCTTACAGGCTCCGGCACCCGGCCGTCTCTGGTGAATTTATTGAGCAGAATCCTGGCATCCTCATTGGAGGCACCAAAAGAGCGTACGTAGACTTCGTAGCCAGTCTTGAGAAGCAAAGGGACGCGTTCACCTGAGGCCTCATATTGGCGCAGCTTCTCTTCCGGTTGGGGGAAATACGCGCGAATGTAATTTTCCAGGCCCGGCGACTCCTCATAGGTCAGGCAGACCACTGGCTGTTGAATTTCGTCCCAAACCTCATTGAGGTCGATGATGTTGAACCAGCTTATGGCCATGCCGCTCAGGAGAAGAGCATTCACATCCGCCCGGTCCAACTGTCTATAGAGGTTCAGCACGGCCTCTGTGGCATCATTGCCGCCCACAGTGGCCCGCGCATAGGCCAGGCCGTCCACGCAGAGGTCTGCCCGCATGACCACGCCTGCCAGAATAGAGGTGGAACTTGTGCGCACAAAGCTCTCCGCGACTCCTAAAACGCGAAGACCGGATTTATTGAGATGAAGAGTCATAATAACTATTGTGATTCTATTTCAATCCACTCTAATCCTGTGAATTTCGCGAGCTTTTTCCACAATTTCCTTCAGAGAAGGAGCCACTTCCAGAATCGTCTCGATGCTCATCTGCTCGCCATTGATGTCGATCGCATATTGCCTTCCAGGCTCGACGATGAGCATGGCGTGAGGCATTATCCAGCTTCCACGGATCTTCCCATCATCAGACTCCAGGAGGGAGATCCTGACCACAATAAAAATGGTTCTGGCGCCAGCCGTTATCTCCTTGCATACCCGGATCTCTGTTACAACCTTTGGAAGCTTCAGCTCTGGCATGTTCAATCCCACCCGGCGATTTCTCTAATGAGCGATCTTATCTCCTTTTCCCGGAAGGCATCGATAACTGCCTTCGCTATCCAGAGCAATCTGATCCTCAGCTCAGCAGCAAATTCTCCCTCCAACCGCTCTCCCTCAAAGAAAGGCTCAATGGAGACCTTTGCCTGAAAGAGGCCCAGCGTCGACGCCATAGACCAGAGATAGCCAGACACTACTGCCGTCTCTGCAGGATCGTTCAATCCAAAGCAAAGGCGGCAGTAGAGCTTCTGAAAGACGATTGATTTTAAAAGGTCGATAAAGAGATGTGCAATAGCAGGAGCCGCATTCAGGAAGGAATTCAGCTCAGGCGATCGCTTGATATCACTCTTCTGCCCATCTCTTGAACCCTCCGCTTTCCCTCCTTCATATACCTTGCCTTTTTCTGCCTCAGCATCCTTTTCCGAGATCGATGCCAATGAATCCGCTGCTGGTTGCGGAAAAACCTCTCTTTTCCTCAAAACGAATCCAAGCCAGGCTATTCTGTAGCTTCCTCGCATTAATGGACCTTGCTTGCTAAAATTCAAGTTGAGGTGAATGGGAATGGCGAGAAGAATGAATAAAAGAATTATCAATAACAGGATGAATAAGGCTAGCAGAAAATAGGGCTGGTGGAAATGAGACTCCTGGAAATAGTGCTGCGGGAATCGAAGACTGCGCCAATATAAGGAAGAGAAATTGCATCCTGTCAGCCCTCAGCTGCAATCTATTCTATATCGACGGTGGCCGTGTGTGAAGGCTTCTTTTCTTTGCTCTCCAGGTAGTGGATTATCTTTTCTATAATGTTATCCGTGATGCCGGTTGCAGGTTCCGTGATGGAGCTCTGGCTTGATAGAGGAATAACCTTTACCCCTTCAGGCCCGGCAATTCCTTTGAAGACGATCATAACCGCGACAGGAAAGACCCCCACTCCGCCGCCTGCTCCGCTTGTTGAGACGCCTTTATTTGCCTCTTGGCCTCCCTGACCGGTGCCAAAGCCCATGCCCATCTTGGTAATGGGTATGATGACCTTATCCTCCATCTCTATCGGCTCACCGATTATGTTCTTGGCCGAGAGAGCCTTGATAAGCTCATCTACCGTGGCTCCTATGGAATCAACGTCAGCCATCTATATCTCCTTTTATAACTATTGTTTCTTTATATTTACATCTTTCCAGGAAGGCTTATCTTGCATTGATGCCCTGGCTAATACCTGGAAAAAGTATAATTAGAACATAAACCCCTCCAGAAAATGATAAAAGGAGAGAATAATGTCGGAGGACCTCAAATCAGTATACAGCAGAGCTCCTGAGATCTTCCAGAAGCTCCGGCGCGAGATAGATAAAGTCATGGTCGGCCAGAATGTGGCCATAGAGCAGCTCTTGGTCGCCATTGTTTCCGGAGGCCATGCCCTCCTGGAGAGCAATCCGGGGCTTGCCAAGACGCTTCTGGTAAAGACAACCGCATTGAGCCTGGGCCTTGATTACAGCAGGATTCAATGCACTCCGGACCTGATGCCTGCTGACATTACCGGCACTACCATCATCGATGAGACCGATGGAGGAAAGAAGTTCCGGTTTGAGGCCGGGCCTGTCTTTTCCAACATCGTCCTGGCGGATGAGATCAATAGGGCATCTCCCAAGACCCAGAGCGCGCTCCTGGAGGCCATGCAGGAAAAGCAGGTAACCGTAGGAAACAAGACCTATCTCCTGGATAGGCCTTTCTTCATTCTGGCCACGCAAAACCCCATTGAGATGGAAGGGACGTTTCCCTTGCCTGAAGCTCAATTGGATCGATTTTTGCTCAAGATCTTCATGGAGTACCCTTCAAAGGCAGAGGAGATGGAGATCCTGGAGAGATACACCATTCGCGGGGAGCCAAAAGTCGAAAAGGTGGTCAGCAAGGAAGAGGTTATCGCGCTGCAACAGCTATGTCGCGACATACCAGTCTCCGACGAATTGAAAAAAACGGTTGTCGATCTTGTCCAGGCCACGCGCAAGTGGGAAGGCGTCCAGTATGGGGCCAGCCCCAGAGCCTCCATTGGTCTCATCCTCTCTGCCAAGGCCAGAGCCTTCCTGCAAGGACGGAACTACGTCTCCAAAGAAGACCTGCATGTCATGGCTTATCCTGTATTGAGGCACAGAATCATCCTGGGCTTTGAGGCGGAGCGCAAGGGGCTGACGCGCGACCAGGTGGTTACGGACATATTGAGGAGTCTGTCTATCTGAAGGAATGTCCATCTGAAGGATCTTATAGGATAAAATCATGGATACAGAGTTCTTCAAAGAGCTGGAAAGGTTCGCCCTATTTGTCAAGAAGCGCGTCTCCACCGCCTACAGCGGGGGCAGGAAATCCCTGCGCTTCGGCCACGGCATCAGTCCTGTCGGCTACAGGGAGTACCGCAAAGGAGACGACTTTAAGCTGGTGGACTGGAAGGTCTACGGGAGATCTGAGAAGCTTTACATCCGGGAGCATGAGGAAGAGAGAAGCCTCGTCGTGCATATTCTCCTGGACAGCAGCGCCAGCATGGGCTACAGCGGAAAGTTCGTATATGCCTCGCGTCTGGCTGCCGGTTTTGCATATCTTGCCACATTGGAGAACGAGAAGTATGCCATTTCACGCTACTGCAATAAGTTCTACCCGGGGGAGCCCAAACGGGGACGGAGAAATCTCTTCTCGTCGATTGTTGAGCTGGACGAGACCGTTCCCAGGGGCGGAACCAGCCTGAAGAATGTCTCCGAACAGTTCGAATCCCAGATTAAGACCACAAGCCTGGTAGTTTTGTTATCCGACTTCCTGGTGGAGACGGAAGAGGTCCTGTCCAGCATCTTCCGGCTATCAGGGCACGAGCTGATTGTCATTCAGGTTTTGGCAGCAGAAGAGGCTGAGCTGAGCTTCGGAGGGGACGTGAAGTTCGTAGATGTGGAAACGGGACTCCCGCTCATCACCCGCGTGACGGAAGGAGAGCGTTCGGATTATCTGAAGAGAATGGCAGAGCACAACGATTCCATCAGAGCGGCCTGCAACCAAATCGGCGCAGACTACTTCCTCTTCCGAACGGACAGACCCATTTTTGAGGCCTTTTCGGAGATGCTCACCAGAGCTGTGATCTGGAAGACATAAGGTGAATAAAAATATCATGAAATCAAATATCAAGAACATTAAGCTTGGTTATGGCCAGGGATGCCTCGAATTGCCGTCTGGCGAGGAGGCAGAGATAGTTCTCCCCCAAGAGCTTCCCCCGGCCGGCCCGGGAGAGATTGAGCGATCTCTCGATCAATCATTGGGAAGAAGCCTGGATGATTTTCAAGGCTGCCAATCGGCCTCGATTCTGGTCAGCGATATCACCCGGCCCGCTCCCAGCCACCTCATGCTTCCTCCCCTTGTCAAGAAAATGATGGAATTGGACATTAAAAACCTCAAGATCATCTTCGCTTTGGGAACACATCGGAGAATGACGGCTGCAGAGGAAGAGTACCTCCTGAAGGATTGTTTGAGCCTGCCCCATATGCAGCACGACCCACAAGCCTGTGTCTCTTTGGGCCAGACCAGGCGGGGAACTCCGGTGGAGATCCTGGAGACTGTAGCCTCCTCGGATCTGATCGTTGCCACAGGAAATATCGAATATCACTATTATGCGGGCTACAGCGGCGGAGCCAAGGCCGTCTTGCCCGGAGTCAGCTCCGAACGTTCTGTCATCAAAAATCACGAGCTAATGAGAGATCCGGCATCGACTACCGGACGGCTGGACAGCCCCGTTCGACAGGATATGGAAGATGCCGCAAAGATTTCCGGACTTGATTTCATCCTGAATACGGTCTTGAATAGCAGGAAAGAGATCGTTCTGTCAGTGGCGGGCGACTTTATCCAGGCGCACCGAAGCGGATCTGCAGTCGTGGATCAGATGTATCAATGCCCTGTCGACCCGGCGGAGATAGTGATAACCTGCGCCGGGGGCAGGCCCAAAGACCTCAACCTCTTCCAGGCTCAGAAGGCTCTCGACAATGCCAAGGATGCTGCCTTACCCGGTGGTACTATCATCCTCCTGGCGGAGTGCTGCGAGGGGTTGGGCCATCCGGTCTTCGAGCGCTGGGCATGTGAAGCCTCATCTGCCGAGGACTGTTGGGAGCGTTTTGGAAGGGAGTACGAGTTCGGAGGGCATAAGGCGGCCTTCCTGGCCAAAGAGTCCCTGCGGCATCACCTGATACTGGTATCATCACTTCCCAGGGATAAAGCGGAGATGTGCTTCATGACTCCAGCTAAGACTCTGGAAGAAGCCCTATCCCTGGCGCGAGAGAGGCATGGTAAGGATGCACGGATGCTGGTAATGCCTCACGGAAATCTGACGCTGGCGGTAATGAGATAGTATGTTTTTAAAAAAATTGTTTTGAAATTTGTTTTCCGATCTCCAGATCTACGCTTCCCAATCCTTTATCCTCATATTGCTTGTATTAACGCGGGTCTGCCATATATTGTAAATAATCTGCAGACGTTCATTATCGTTTATCATAGCTTCATCAGCCAGCCTGTGTTCAGTAAGATCTTGCTGAAGACACATGTATCCCTCTGGTTTGCTGGCTTCTCCCAGGGAAGCTATAATATTCTCAATATAGATATTCTCTGCTCGATCCTTCGGCGTCTCTTTATCTATATTATTATCCTTAGACTTAGCGGATTTCATCCCAATCCATCTTCCTTCACTCACAATTTGGCCGCTTTCCAGTTTATGCTTATGCTCAATATCTGTTATTACTTCACGGAATATGTTATACCTCTTATGTCTGGCAGCATCAATAAAGCTCATTATTGTCTGGCTGGCAGGGTTGGAATCAACCAGAAAACCTTCCGCATCAAATAGCTGAATGCCGATTGGAGATAGTTCAAAGATCTTCCTGAAACGCTCTTCGCGTTCTTTCAAATCTTTAAAAAGGGGCATTAATTTATCTTCGCTCTCCAATAATTTTCGCTCCATCTTTTTGATCGCGCTGATATCAATGAAGGAGCCTATTATACAAATAGAACTATCAGAGTTATCCTTTACAATGTTCGCAGAAAGATGAACATCAATGGGCGAGCCGTCCTTTTTCTCTGCAATCAGCTCGCCTTCCCATCTGCCGGTCGAAGACAATTGTCTGGCTATTTCTTCGGCTTCTCTTGGGTCCTGCAAGAAATCCAGGAGAGATCGTCCCTCAATCTCTTCCCTTTGATATCCCAGCATTTTTTGCATGGAGTCATTGATATAGAAAAGATCTCCCGATGGATCGGCCATGCATATGGCATCGAGGGACGCTTCAATGGCCATGTTCTTGATTCTTAAGGCCGTCTCTGTCTTCTTTCGTTCAGTTACATCATGGGTGGTAACACCGATGCTAAAGCCATTCTTAGTCTTTATGGGGAAGAGCACCTCGTGGATGGTTCTGCGCGTTCCATCAGCTAACTGGATCTCCTGGTCCTCAAACCATCCCTTCAGGGCTATTCGTCCCTTATCAGTAAGCCGGAGCAAAAAGGATTTTATCTTCTCGTAGGCTTCCTCGGTTTTTTGCTCATCTGGACGAAGTTGAAACTCGATATCCCACGCAAATTTGCCAAGCACTTCTTCTCGCTTCAAGCCGGTGATATATTCCTGGGAAGCATTCCATTCCACAATCTTGCCGCTGTCATCTATCAGGCTTATACCGTCATTCGAGTTCTCCACGATGCTGCGGAACTTTTGCTCGCTCTGTCGCAGTGCCTCATCGATCTGCTTAAGCTTCGTTATTTCCATGTGATGCCATAACCGACCATGGGATTTTCCGTCGATTGATATAGGAATATAATCTCGCAGGCATATCTTCCCCCCTCGCAGAGAAACTTCTTGACCTTTTGCAGGTTGCCCTTGATTCACGATCTCCTCGATGCAGGCGACTTCCTCATCAGGATATAAATAAGAGTTCTTTATCTTTCCGATAATTTCCTGAGAGCCGAGCCCAACTAATTCATGAGGCGCGTCCAATAGACTGAATAGGGTGCAGAATGCTTGATTGGCATACTCGGTTCGACCCTCATCAGTCAAAAGCAAGATGCCTGCATTCAGGCTAGAAAGAATAGCGTATGAGCGCTGCAAAGTAGTGCGTAGTTGGTCTTCTGCCTTCTTTCCACTGGTGATATCCTCAAAGGTGCTATAGACCCGGTAAGGTTTTATTTCCCCAGGTAGAAATTGAGGCATAGCGTTAATATTTATCCATCTATATTCCATATCGTCAGGGTTGAAGATCCCCATCACAACGTTCTCGACCGTCTTCCCTGTAGCTAGAGCGATTACGGAGGGATGGGTCTCTCCTGGAAAATCTGAGCCATCCTCATGAATTGCTTTCAACCAAAGGTCATTGAATGTCTTGCTTTCTAGCTGTTCAGAGGTCAAACCAAGAATCCTTTTCGCTGCTGGATTAGCTGAGATTATGTTCCTATTAGCATCTTGATATATTACGCCCTGTACCATAGTTTCAAAGAGCAAGCGGTATTGCTCTTCAGATTGCCTTAGAGCCGCCTCTGCTTTTTTACGATCGGTAATTACCTTGAAGTATACAGATATTCCATTCTCTCTGGGGTACACTCGCACATCATACCAATTTTCATAAGGCGTTGCCTCAAAGTAAGTCTCAAAAGAAATTGTGTTTTTTTCCTTATTTGCCCAGTTATATGTATCTTCAAATATAGATCCCTTAAATTCAGGAAAGGCATCGAAGATATTGTATCCGACAACCTCAGAGCCAATTCGCCCTAGCAGCGACTCTGCAGCTTTATTGAAGTAGGTAATTTTCAGGTTTTCATCCAGGACAAAAAACCCATCGCAAATGCTGCCGAGAATTTCTTTATATTCCTCTCTTGCGGCAATTACCTCGGCCTCAGCATTTTTGCGGCTGGTTATGTCTATTAAGGCAACTTGCATAGCAGGTTTTCCCTGAAATTCTATGAAATTTGCCCGAGCATCCATCCAGGCAATGCCCCCATCTTTCCTGATAATACGAAACTCCTGACGTAAGGGAAGTCTGTTGCTGGAAATACCATCTATCACGGCTCCCAAGATGCTTTTTTGGTCATCTGGGTAGACCATGGACATGAAGTCGTTGGAAGAAAGAGTAAGCATATTATCCACGGTATGCCCTGTTATATCCGCTAGGCTCCTATTGGCGTAGACCAACCTCTTATTCTGAATTATTGCAAGCCCTAACAGGGCGTTATCAATTAATTCACGACAGATTTCCTTATTAAGCTCAATATCTGTGACATTAGAAGACATTAATGCGGACCGCCTTGCTGCTTATCTATACATGTAATTTAGGATCCCCTATATTCATAGCTTTCTCCTCGCGGATTCCCATAAATCTACCAACCCAATTAGAATCTAATTAATTATATATAAATATTATTATCATTTACTATGGATTCGTCCCGTGAATGGGTATTAGAAGAGCTACAAAATAGAAATGCAAGCGTATGCCGAAGAATAGGCTATTTAATGAATTGGACCTGATTGATTTGGTTCCGATTCGCGATCATTCTTGGAGATATTCATCGAATCGGATTTGCATGAGCACATCCATCTCGCGGTGATCCTGGATCTCTACAGCAGAAAGTTCATTGGCTGGAAGATGAGCAGAAACATAGACCGCCAACTGGCCATGAATTCTCTGGCCAAGGCATCTGAAAATCGCTTGCCGAAATCTACTAAAGGACTTGTTCACAATTCTGATCAGGGCGTTCAATACGCATTAAACCCCAAAGGTAGAGGCATATCTGAATAGATACGGAACATTTGAAGATGCCTGAAGAAACATATGGCATTTATCGAGAAGGGTGTTCAACAGGGAAAGACTCATCCTGCCCCTGATCATAAATCTCCAGGGCAGTTCGAAACTCCATTTGCTCTGATATCTTGGATCAATACTTCTATCAGCTCTGAGATATCATAGTTTAATATCTCGCTTCTATTTGGCAAAGAATATATATAGGTACATCCTCAAGCCTTCCGCTTATTATCTATATCAATTTAAATATTTGTGCACCGGTAGCTTCCTGGATGCATAGAATCTTAATGAAAAAAGTTCTTATACGAATGAGCTTCAATAGATAATGTAGTAAGCGATTGATATGTGGGCAATTTTGTGCCGAATTAGATTGGGGTATTTATGCTATTCGGAGATGAAAATGCCTGGAATGATAAATTATTAAAAGAATGTTATATTGATCAGCCCAAGGATTTAGCCAGGAAATCCATAATTATGGGAAAGTGGGGGATCGGCAAGAGCGCATTTGTTTTACATGAGGCCAGGTATCTCATTGAGGAGTGTGAAAAAACAGAAGATTGCAGCAAAGATGTATGGAATATCGGAGAATATTCTATAGGAACGGCTTCTTTGGCAATTCTCCGGAAAAAGTATGCAGATAATGAATTATTTAAAAGGACATTGGAAAATATTTGGATAGCAGAAATTATTCGAAGCGAGTGTATTTTATTCTATCAATTAAGGAAATACTACGAATCATATGATGGAGATCATTGGAATCAGGTTATCAGCATAGGTCACAAAGAAAATAGACTTCCGCGTTTTTGGGACAGAATTCCCGCATTGCTCTTTGCACTTGGCGAGATCAACTTAAGGGGATTAAGAGAAGTTGAGAAGATGCAGGGAACATTTGGTGAAACTCTCCGACCAAGTACATTAGTTAATATAAATAAATGTTTATCAGATATAATGGGTCAAAAGGTAAAACCGTTTATTGTGATAGAACCTATAGATACGCCAAGAACAGAATTGGATGAAGGAGGATTCGCATTACCTTTGGTAACTTCTTTATTGAACGTTTTTACCCGTATTTTTATCAAATATCAGGAGCCAAGCCGGTGGATTAGAATTTGCATACCCTGGCACAGATACAGGCCTGACAATTTGGACAATCCAAATAGGATCATTCCATATATGGGATCTATTGAATGGAATAGAGAGAATTTGAAAGATTTTATTGATCGACGCATAGAATGGGAATTTAGAAGAGTCAATAGAAGATGTGCAAAAAGAAATGCCTGGATCGAACTTTTTCCGAGAAAAATCAATCACCGACAGAGTGGTCAGAATTTTTTTGAAGACACCTTCCTTTTCATTCGTCGACATACTCATTGGCGGCCTCGGGAGCTCCAAAGGATAACACGGATGGCTGTAGAAAACCAATCCAGCCGATTAGATCAATCTGTGGACGATATAATAAGGCGTGGCCAAATAGCAGAAGATATAATCAAAGATACTGTAAATGAATTTTGCAGGACTAAGTTTGAGAATGAATTGACTGAAGAAGCAAAGAGAAGATACGGCGATGCGAAAACTAAAGAAATTATGGTTTTACTTTATGGCTTACCAAATCCTTTCAACCTCGAAGATCTAAATAAAAAAATCAAGAAATATCAGAAAAATTTGGCTGAAAATTTAAAAGCCGATAGTTTGATGGATCTACTGAAAATGTTATACGATTCTGGATTCATCGGAATCGAAATCATTCCCTCCATGGATGCTAAAATATTGAATGATTATATTAATATCTTCGGTCGAGGGACACACATCTATCATAAAGAACCAACCCAACTCGATTTGTTTTATTTATTTCAATATAATTATAATAAAGAAATCTCTGATGTATTCAACATTGTGACAAATAGAGCAGACGCAAAGCTGAGTATCGTATTTCATCCCAGCACATGGTCAGCATTCGGCGCTGTGTCCGCATGTGCCGAAGATAATCACGTAATCGGAATTTGATGCCAACCATCCAATGTGCGAAGAAGCAAGCTATTTTAAGCCAATCGGCATTTGGATGGAGGACAGCAAAGCAGTTAGCTGAATAGCTATTCCAATCACCAGAAAAACGATCGAAATACCCTTGGACCATTTTATCATAACCAGATTTCTTTGTTGCCGTTTCAATAGTTTCAGCGTCGCTATATCGGTCACATTAGATTCAGAGAGATCGTTCTTGTAACTATCCATCTTTTTATCGAATTCCCAGACTGAAATTGCAAAGATTGCAATTCCAGTATCTGCCAAAAAGTTCCCAAAATAAAAAACAAGATGCCATCCCTCAATGGGTTCCATATCATGAATAGTTGCCGAAGTAATATTTGAAAATTTCTGTGATAAAAAAAGAAAACTACGCCTGCACATTGAGCGCGCAGGCTAGCCGGCATTGATCATGATAGACTGGCCACTTCCTTTAGGAATCTTTAAGGATTAATTTCTTCGTTCGTGTCATAAAAAATGAATTAACAGCGACACGAGCATCGATCGCTGTTTCTAGGCCTATGACAGATCATATGGGATCGTATATTCACCCATTCATGCCTAGTCTTCAGTTCCCTCGCGGAAAATTGTCTGCTCCCTTCCTGCTCCTACGGATACGGCCGAGACATCCACGCCGAGCAGATCCTCCAGCCGTTCGACATAATCCCGGGCATTCTTGGGCAGATCTTCATACTCTTTAGCTTCGGTGATATCCCCGGTCCAGCCTGGCATGTCCTCGTACACGGGCATGCAACGGGCCAGCTCCCTTGTGCTCTCCGGTGGATAGCCGATGGTCTCGCCATCCAGCTCGTAGCCCACGCATATTTTGATTGGATTAATGCCTGTCAGCACATCCAGTTTGGTCAGAGCCAGCTCGGTGTAGCCATTCAGATAGACGGACTTCAGGCCCAGGACGGCGTCGAACCAGCCGCATCTGCGCGCTCTTCCAGTAGTCGTGCCGTACTCTGCGCCCTTCTCTCTCATCATCACGCCCAGATCGTCTGTGAGTTCGGTCGGCATGGGACCTTCACCCACGCGGGTGATGTAGGCCTTTATCACTCCTACAACATTGTCAACCATTACCGGGCCGACGCCAAGGTTTGCGCAAGCGCTTCCGGCAGTGGTGAAGCTGGAGGTCACGAACTTCTGGGTACCATGGATTACGTCCAGGAATGCACCTTGAGCGCCTTCGGCAAGTACGCTTTTCTCCTCTATCAAGGCGATGTTGATCTCTCGCGAGACATCCGTCACCCTGTCTTTTAAGCGCTTTCCTATCTCCAGATACTCATCAATGAATGGCGCATATCTTACTATTGTGGGGTCACCGCCCATATCAGCGATGGCCTTCTCCTTGGCCGGCGCTATCTCGTCAATTTTGGATTCCAGCAAGGCAGGATCTGTGAGGTCTCCCATCTGCACCTCCTCGCGAGCGATCTTGTCCACATAAGCAAATCCAATACCACGGTTGGTAGTGCCTATCTTCACTGACCTCGCCTTCTCCCGCAGATTGTCCAGCTCGATGTGATAAGGCATAATGATAGTCGTCTTGGCATCGATGCCCAGATCGAGCTTGATCCCCTCTGATTCGAGGGCCTGAATCTCATTCCACAGGACACGGGGATTCAGCACCACCCCAGGGACCAATGAGCAGCCTGCGGCCGAAGATGGCGCCGCTCGGAACCAGGTGAAGCTTATACTTCTTGCCACCCACGACCACGGTATGGCCTGCGTTGTCGCCGCCCTGGAAGCGAACAACGATGTCATAATTCTCTGCCAGAAGATCTATTACTTTGCCCTTACCCTCATCACCAAACTGTGCACCGGTGAGTATTGTAAACATGACTCTTGGCTTGGCGGCCTCGTAGATAACAATTTTGATGCTTTTCTATTGCCGTCTTGAATCCACAAGCCCGATTACGTGGTTTGCTATCGCTTCGGTCACGTCAACACCCAGGGCCTCAAAGATTCCTTTTCCGGAGGGCGTTCCGTTCACCTCAATGACCGATAAACCCTGCCGCGTCTCCAGGAGATCCACACCGCAGTACGTCGCGCCTACGGCCCGGGCAGCTTTTGCCGCCAGGTCCTCCAGCTCACCAGTCAGAGGGCAGGCCTAGAGCCCGGCCGCCACGGGCCAGGTTGCTGATCCATTGGCCTGGCGGAGCAACGCGAAATATGGCACCCAAGAGTCTTGCCATCCACAACAAAGGCCCGGATATCGCGGGGGGAATCGGTAGCTGTTTCGACAAACTCCTGCAGGTAGATCAATCCCTGTGTCTCCACAATGCTGCTCAGCCGGGCCAGGTCTGACTGGTCTCCACTCTTCTAAGAGAAGGATATCCTTGCCCTTGTAGCCGAAGAGGGGTTTGGAGACGGCCTCTTCCAAAATCCGTGAAGAGCCTCTTCGGCCTCCTCCGGACTGGTGGTTACAATGGTCTTGGGAGTCGGCACTACCACTGTCGTGCAGGGCTCTGGAGGTGGCAAACTTGTTCGCAGCTCTGGCAATGGCCTCGGGCGGATTGATGACGGGAATGCCCTTTTCCGATAGTGCCGATAGAACCTCAAAGCGAAAGGCAACATCGATTGCTCCTCTTCTGCCCAGATCTCGAACCACGACGGCATTCAGATCCAGGAGATCGACGTCGCCGGTACGGAAAATGAGATCATCGCCAATGAAGGCGACAAGCTCTGAGAAGTCAAGGAAAAATGCATCTATGCCTTTTCTGGAGAATGAAGCCAGCAGTGCCTGGGCGGTCCAATCCTCTGGGTCGAAGACCACGATTCCGATCTTCATGGGCGAAAAATGGCGAAGCGGATATATCTTGATTGCCTCAGATGAGCTTTTTCAATCTCTCTGCTCCTTTAACAGATCTCTCAATGTCGTCCACAGTACTACCCGGACCTCTCCCTTTCGGTAAGCCTCCAGGGGTTCTTTCATATCAGCTTCCAGCTCTTAGCGTCTCTGCTCAATGATGCGTTTGTTGATGATTTCTACAAGGATCCGGGATCCTTCACCTTATCGAGAATCGTTAATGTTGGTACCAGGTTTGTGCAAGCACCTCTTGCACAATTGCCCCAGAATCGCGGCGTAGCTAGCGGGCAGTTCCAACAACTGGCTCATCGCTGTTTTCTGTGGGTTCATGCGCCTGGGGCAGGAATCCAACAATTTTTCCGTAGTTCCTCTGTGTGCTCTGCGCCTCCGCGGTTAAATGATCGTTAGACACTGGTTATGACTGATGGTAGCGGAGTAAAACCGCAGAGTCGCAGAGTTCGCAGAGTTGCGCATAGACAAACAAAGCATTCCTTACCCACACAATATAGCGAAGAGCCCAACAACTGCTCTTCAGTGTTGATGCGTGGGATATTGTCAACGGACTCTGGATTGGCCAGAGCAGACAGGTCTCCGGTCTCCGAGCCCCTGGGCCTTGGCCATAATGGTACGGCGCATAATCTTGCCAGACACGGGTCTTGGGGACATCCTTCACGAAGTAGACCTTGTCGGGGTAAGCGACGGGGCCCAGTACCTTGCGGACGTGGATGGAGATCTCTTTCGCGAGCTCGGGAGACTCAGCAACGCCATCCCTGAGTATGACGAAGGCGACGATCTTCTCGCCCTGAGGAAGAATTAAAATAGCTACATCGCATATTATAAAATGATGGCATCTGTCGAAGATGAGCTCGATGCACTGGTAAACGCCAAAGTTTATGGATCCAGGGATGAGGTCATCTCAGATGCAATGAGTGCCCTTCTCACTCTGAAGCCCAGATTGAAGATCGACATGGCCGTTAACCTTTATAGAAATAAGAAGGTCAGCCTATGGAGGGCTGCAGATATTGCATCTCTTACACTGGAGCAGTTCAAGGATGTACTCGCTTCGAGATCGATAAGAATAGAGATCGAAGGAGACGAGGACAGCATAGCCCTCCTTAAAAAGATGGGCCTTCTATAATGATCCTCATTGACTGTGATGTTGCGAGCACCTTTGCCAAGATCGATCGGATAGATCTCTTAAGAAAAACATTTCCCGGTGCGGATATCTATATCACGAACTCGGTCTATATTGAGCTCACAAAATCCAAGGATGAGGGATTATCCTTTCCCGAAAAGGTCTTTGAGAGCATACCTGTAATCACCATGGAAAAGAGCGATTTCTTGGTGTTTCAGGAGTTATCACATGAGCGCTCTATTCACTTTGGCGAGGCAGAGGGCCTGGCCATCGCTAAGAATCGCGGCGCCATATTCTTGTCCAATGATGTCAAGGTAATCCGCTTCTGTAAGGCATCCGGCATCTCAGTTCTTGGTTTGAAGGACATCTTGGTCTTGATCGCCGCGAAAAAGATAGTTTCCATGATTGAGTTGCAGAAAATTCTGATGGACATCGAAGCGAAAGATAGGATCTTTATCAATAGCGAAGATCGAGCCTTGATACTGGATCAGTTCAAATAAACCAGATTTCAATTCTTAGCTATCTAAAAAAAAGGGAGGGTGATATCCCACTTACAGATCAATGCGTGGGATATTGTCTACGGACTCTGGATTGGCCAGAGCAGACAGGTCTCCGGTCTCCTTGCCCAGGGCCTTGGCCTTGATGACACGGCGCATGATCTTGCCGGACCTGGTCTTGGGGACATCCTTCACGAAGTAGACCTTGTCGGGGTAAGCGACGGGGCCCAGTACCTTGCGGACGTGGGTGGAGATCTCTTTCGCGAGCTCGGGAGACTCAGCAACGCCATCCCTGAGAATGACGAATGCGACGATCTTCTCGCCCTTGACCTCATCGGGCTGGCCGACAACGGCTGCCTCTGCGACCTTGGGGTGAGAAACGGCGGCGGACTCGACCTCAGCGTTGGAGATTCTGTGTCCTGCTACCTTCAGCACATCGTCGATGCGGCCCTGGATCCACCAGTAGCCATCCTTGTCGCGGGTGGCCTTGTCGCCAGCGAGGTATGTGCCGGGCTTGACCTGCCAGTACATGTCCCAGTACTCCTTCTTGTACCTGACTTCATCTCTGAAGAAGGCACGGAGCATGCTTGGCCAGGGGGTCTTCTGAACGATGTTGCCGCCGTAGCCGAGTGGCACGGAGTTGGCATCCTCGTCGAAGATATCAGTGTTGAATCCGGGCAGTGGGAAGCATACGGAACCGGGCTTCTCGGGTGTCATAACCAGTGGGGCAATGACGTGGCATCCGGTCTCAGTCTGCCACCAGGTATCAATGATTGGTGCCTGGTCTGCGCCGATGTTCTTTCTGTACCACATGTAGGCTTCTGGGTTCAGCGGCTCGCCGACTGAGGCCAGGATCCTGATTGAGGACAGGTCGTACTTCTTCACAAAGGCCTCGCCGGTCTTCATGAACATCCTGATGGCTGTGGGTGCGGTGTATAGGATAGATACCTTATACTTCTCAATTATGGACCACCAGCGGCCGAGGTCTGGGAAGTCCGGAGATCCCTCGTACAGTATGGTGGTGGTGCCGAGACAGAGTGGGCCGTATACTACGTAGCTGTGGCCGGTGATCCAGCCGCAGTCTGCGGTGCACCAGAAGACATCATCGTCATGGACATCCAGTACCCATGCTGCTGTCTGAGCCGGAGCGACGGCATAGCCGCCGTGAACGTGCTCAATACCCTTGGGCTTGCCGGTTGTGCCGGAGGTGTACAGAATGAACAGCCTGTCCTCTGGGTCGAGCATAACGGTCTCGCACTCTGCGGACTCATTCTTTACGAAATCATCGTAGAAGACATCGCGTCCTTCCTGCATGGGGACCGGCAACGCCGGTTCTCCTGACGACTACTACCTTCTTGACAGAGGGTGCAGTCTTCATAGCTTCATCTACATTGGGCTTGAGTGGCAGGGGCTTTCCGCGCCTGAAGAATCCATCGGCTGTGACGACAACCTTGGCCTCAGCATCGTTGACCCTGCTGTTCAGGCCACCGGAGGAGAATCCGGAGAAGACTATGGTGTGAATGGCTCCGATCTTGGCGCATGCGAGCATAGTGATGGGCAGCTCGGGGATCATGGGAAGGTATGCGACTACTCTGTCTCCCTTTTCTACGCCTGCGCTCTTGAGCGCATTGGCCATCTTGTTGACTTCTGTGTAGAGCTGGCCGTAGGTGATATCCCTGTTATCGCCGACAGGCTCGCCGATGAAGTGGTAGGCAATCTTGTCCTTCTTGGCGCCCTTGGCATGCCTGTCCACTGCGTTGTAGACTACATTGATCTTGCCGCCGGTGAACCACTTGTAGTAAGGCTTGGCGGAGTCATCGAGGACCTTGGTATAGGGCTTGGACCAATCAGCATAGGTCTTAGCCATCTCATCCCAGAACTCAATATAATTATCCGAGCACCACTTGCGCATCTCGGTTTCAGTCTTGAAGCCCTTCTTCTTCATCCACTGATATGCAATGGAATGCTCAATTATCTTCTGCGGGGTGTTGAAAATCCTAGTCTCTTCCTGCAGAGAAGACGTTTTTGCTGTGTCAGCCAATTTCATACCTCCTTTTGATCTAGATATGTCGTCCCAGGCTCCCGATTTGGTCAGGCATATCTGAAGAGCATTTCTTAGAGCCGCTCTCTCGGCCCGACGGCACTATCTTCCTAGCGCTATGGGGGCTCAGGGAACATCGAATCGAGACCTACTTGATCATTTATAAAGTTATCGCGATAATAATATCATCATTGTTGATTATAATGATTTATTACTATTAACTCAAAGTATTGGATAATTGAGGAACTCCTGGCATATGAAAAGCATATTGAAGAATTTTGTGTCTTTAGTTATATATATAGATTAATATCTTTAAATGATTATTTTAAAATTTTCTTCCCATAATTATTCATTATGGAAATGAATCGATATCCTTGAGAGACTGAGCAGGTAGAGGCCTTGGAAAGTGATTTTGAGAAAAAAAAGAATTAAAAAAGTTTAGGCCGCTCACTTGATGAGCGGAATGGCCTCTACTGCATCCGGGTTGGCCAGAGCGGAGATGTCGCCGGTGGGATTGCCCAGGGCCTTGGCCTTGATGACGCGGCGCATGATCTTGCCGCTCCTGGTCTTGGGCACGTCGTTGACGAAGTAGATCGCCTCTGGGCTGGCTACTGGTCCCAGGACGGTCCTCACATGCTTAACCAGCTCCTTCTTCAGCTCATCGCTCTCCTCGTTTCCTGTTCTGAGGGTAACGAAGGCCACGATGACCTCACCCTTGACCTCGTCAGGCTTGCCGATGACAGCGGCTTCAGCCACCTTGGGATGGCCGACAAGTGCGGACTCAACCTCAGCGTTGGAGAGCCTGTGTCCAGCTACCTTGAGCACATCGTCGATCCTGCCCTGGATGGTGAAGTATCCATCCTTGTCCTTGGTGGCCTTGTCGCCAGCCAGGTATGTGCCGGGCCTGATCTGCCAGTACATGTCCCAGTACTCCTTCTGGTACCTCACTGTGTCTTTGTAGAAGGCACGGAGCATGGACGGCCAGGGTGTATTGCTGACGATATTGCCTCCGGAGCCTGGCTGGCACGGGGTTGGCATCCTCATCCAGGATATCGATGTTGAATCCGGGCAGCGGGAATGTCGGGGATCCGGGCTTCAAGGGCGTGATGGGCAGAGGTGATACCAGGAAGCATCCGGTCTCAGTCTGCCACCAGGTATCCATGATCTGCAGCTTGCCGCCGCCGAAGTTGTTTCTGTACCACATCCAGGCTTCGGGATTGATGGGCTCGCCGACTGATCCAAGCAGCCTCAGGCATGGAGATGTCGAACATCTTGGGCCACTGGTCTCCAGCCTTCATGAACATCCTCACTGCAGTGGGTGCGGTGTAGAGTATTGACACCTTATTCTCACTGATGATCTTGAACCACCTGCTGAAGTCGGGATAGTCAGGAGAACCCTCATAGATCATGGTCGTAGCACCGAGGCAGAGTGGTCCATAGACCACGTAGCTGTGGCCTGTGATCCATCCGACATCGGCTGTGCACCACCAGACATCAGTTTCCTTGATATCGAAGACCCAGGAAAGCGTCTGAGCCGGAGTTACACAGTAGCCGCCATGAACGTGCTCGATACCCTTGGGCTTGCCGGTTGTGCCGGAGGTGTACAGGATAAACAGCCGGTCCTCGCCGTCCATCTTCTCGCACTCGCACACATCAGACTGCTTGGCTACCAGGTCGTGGTACCAGACATCTCTTGCCAGCTTTCATTGGTACATCGATGCCTGCCCTCTTCACCACTACTACGTTCGTGACGCTTGGGGTGTTGGCGGTGGCCTCATCCACGTTGGGCTTGAGTGGCAGGGGCTTGCCGCGCCTGAAGAAACCGTCCGTGGTAATCACTACCTTGGACTCGGCATCGAGAACTCTGCTGTTCAGGCCGCCAGAAGAGAATCCAGAGAACACAACGCAGTGAATGGCGCCGATCTTGGCGCACGGCGAGCATGGCTATGGGCGGCTCGGGGATCATGGGCATGTAGATGCTGACTCTGTCGCCCTTCTGCACTCCCAGGCTCTTCAGGCCGTTGGCGAACTTGTTGACCTCTCTTGGCCAGATCTGCATAGGTGATCTTCTGGGTGGGCTGGTCGATGGGCTCAGGGACGAAGATGTAGGCTACCTTGTCCTTTTTAGCGCCTGTTGGCATGCCTGTCCACTGCATTGTAGGCCACGTTGCACTTGCCGCCCACGAACCACTTGGCATAGGGTGGCTTCCATTCGAGGACCTGGGCCATAGGGCTCGAACCAGTCGGCATAGGTCTTGGCCATCTCATCCCAGAACTGCATGTAGTTCTGGCCGGTCCAGGCGCGCATCTCACGCTCGGTCTTGAATCCCTTCTTCTTCATCCACTCCATGACATTGGATTTCTCAACGAGATCTTTGGACGGCTCGAATACTCTCGTCTCCTCATATAGAACAGACGTTGTTGCTTTTTGCTCAGCCAATCTTGTAACCTCCTTTAAATCCCCAATTTTCCCGATTCTCTCTTTATCTACCGGATGCTTTCCCACGGCCTCAGGAAAAGCCATCCGGCATGGCTCTTATCCTCTCCTCCATACTGAAACCGAGAGTTTTCCGGAAACGTAGT
>CAWJKV010000016.1:0-109699 GCA_963843555.1 uncultured Methanosarcinales archaeon | reverse complement strand
ATGTTGTCACGCTCGCGTTGCGTATTGCTAAATAACCGTGAGCAAGGGCTCATCTTTGGTAACGAGCCTATTATGCCGAATATAAGACCCTTTTCTGTAGAGGAGATATGCGGGATTGCGACAACAATCAACGAAAGGTATGATATGAGAGTTATTGGCACCCCTCTATGGGATCCTCGCACCGGAGCGCCTTTTGCCCTCGCCCATCACAAGGAAGAGCTGAAGAGGCTTCCGATTATTCGGAGAAGCGCAACCATCATTACCAGCTCCATAGCTTATCCCTTATTGTCATCGATATTCAAAGAACTTGGAGATGAAGTGAATGTCGTGGCAGTAAAAAAGGAGATCGGGTTATCTGATCACGATTGAGGATTTTGAGAACCTACCGCTTGATAATGTAAAAGAGAGGGTCATTATCCCAGGAATGGTACTTGCTCATGATAGAGACATCCACAGGGCATTCGTTCGTGACGGCAGGAGCAGGCTGGTCTTCAGAGGGCCTGACGACCTCACTGTCGAATCGGAAAGAAGCATTTACATGACTCCGTCTCAGGTTCTGGAAAGGGAAGTCGAAGCCTTCACAGGATTGATTGAAGAGATCAACGATCTGGGGATCGATCCCAGGATCAAGACACCTGAACTCTCGAGACCTCGGGAGAGCATTCAAGAGTTCAATGCAGCTTATAGCTGCGAGATCGCGGACCCGGAGAGATCGGTCCGGCCGAGCGAAAAGGAAAAGATAGAGCTGGTGGTTTAGGCTCAAACGACGATTACTTTTATCTCATCGCCCTGCCAGTCTATCGAGCGGTGATTTTAATTGAGCGAGCAAAGAGAGATGGTGATAACCAAAGACGATTATCTGGAGTTCCTTCATGTGCGCCTGCGGCTGCAGGGTTCCTGCCAGCGGGAGGTCGAGAACCTGAGCTTTCCCTTCCTCTTCGCCTCGGGAAGCGAGATGTTGCGCACTTACATCCTGGGCGCCTCGGAGTTCACCGCCAGCCTGCCGGACCGATACAAGCTCCCCGACCGGGGTTTCCTCTGGTTCCTCTTCTCCCAGGCGGTCAAAGAGATTCATGTCCTGCCCGAGGAGATAAGAATAAAATACGAGCTGCAGGATGAATACCGCAAGCCGTTCAAGCAGTTCTACCTTTAGCTGACCAGCTTCCCGTCAGCGTTCCCCGCAGAGCAAGCCTGCCCAGACAGGCCTCGACCTCTTCATCCAGGGGCGCGGGCTGCGTGCCCGCAAGGGGCGTGCCGGGAAGGGGCATGAAGCGATGGGCCCGCACCTTTCCGCCTTTTCCGACTATCCATTTGGTCAGGTCCAGGGTGCGCTGCTGGTCCTCCGTTGATTCTGTGGGCAGGCCGAAGATCAGGTCCACCTGAGGCGTGATGCCCTGCTCCCGGCACAGCTCGCAGGCCACCTGCACCTGCTCGACGCCGTGGCCCCGTCCTATGGACTTCAGCACCGCATCGCTGCCGGACTGGCCGCCGATGCTGATGGTCTTGTTGGCGCAGTACCTGGTGATCAGCTCCAACGCCTGCTCGGGAGACGAAGTCCGGCCGGACCTCGGAAGGAAAAGTGCCGAAGTAGATGGGCTTCTTCAGCTCCGCCAGGCCGCGCAGCAGCGTTTCGACTTTATCCAGCCTGGGTGCGCGCCGTCAGAGCCGTAGGCCAGGGAGTTCGGCGATGTAAAGCGGATGTCTTTGTGGCGGCGGGCGTATCTGAGAATGCAGGCCATCGGACGATGGCGCATGCTTGTGCCGAAAAGCCGCGGCGTCTGGCAGTAGGTGCATCCCCAGGGGCAGCCGCGGGAGATCTCCAGGGGCGCCAGGATTTTGGAGAAGGGAGGATAGAGGTCCAGGTCCACCGGCGCACGCTTTTCTGTGAACCTGATCCGGCCTGCGGACTTGTAGGCGATGCCCTTCACCATCCTCGGATCCCGGCCATCGGTTATCGCCCTGATCAGCTCCGGCAGGGTCTCCTCGCCCTCGCCCACCACCACGAAGTCGAAGTGCTCCAGGACCTCCTCCGGCATGGCCGAGGGATGGGGGCCGCCGGCGATGTAGATGGCATCCACGCTCGCGCCGCTGACCTCGCGGTAGATCTCCTCCGCCTGGGCGGTGGCAAAGCTGTAGAGCATGATGCCATCTTTCGGCTCGCGGGCCAGGCCGGCGTCGATGAGGGGCATCAGGGCGGCGATGCTGTAGGAGTTCTTGCTGTTCCAGCGAAACCAAGTTTTGGGCTGGGTCAAATATGCGTCACCTGGAGCTTGAGCTGTTACGGGAAGGGGAAACCGGGAAGAAAAGGATTTGGATGAGGCGCAGCAGGAAAACGGGCTGGAATCGGATCGAGCTGAGATGGCCTGACGCTCGCCTGGGGGGCGGGAGGCCCGCTTGGCGGCATCGTTGCGGTCGAGCGATTCACTTGCCTGAAGCTTCTGGGGGGCAAGAAGGATGCCATCGATATCTATGGCCACATTAGATTTGAAGAAGCTGAAAGAGGCTTATCGTGCGTGTTTACCGCAATTGGGCATCTAATAGATATCGCCCCTGGTATCAAGCTTCAGAATAAGGATCATTTGGCTTGCCTCATCTATATCATAAATAAGCCTGTATTCGCCAAGTCTTACCCTGAATCTGGTTTGATGGCCTTTGCACTTTTTAATATCAAAATTGGTCGATGAAATATCAATGAATTTGAATCTTGAAGGATATGGATTCTCGCTTAGGCGATCGATTAATTTCCCGACTTTTTCTTGATGTGCGCGAGGAAGCGATAATAGAATAGACCTGATATCTTTGTTTAAGCGAACATGAAAGCTCATAGACCAAGTTCTGCCTTAAGGTCTTCCCAGGATATGCCACACTTGCGAGTCTCTTCTGCTAATTGATCCAACTCCTTTACCTCAGAGGCCTCTAATTCTATCTCTTCAATTGTAGATTCCTGAATGACGGCTTTCTCTTTCGCACCAGCCATGATAGGTACTTCTCGCTGCAGAGCTATAAGGATTGCGAAAGGCCCGTGGTATCTGAAGACGCGGGCAGGAACACGGCGGCTGGCCCCTCCCAGCAGGGCGGAAGGATGAGGGCCGTCGGCGACAAGGATCGCATCTGCGTTCGCCGTCCTGGCTTTTGGGACCTCTCGCGGTAGATCTCAGCCGCCTGGGCGGTGACAACGCTGTAGAGCATGATTCCAGGCATAAGCTTGTGGGCCAGATCTGCGTCGATTAGGGGCAGAAGTGCAGCAATGCTGCAGGAGTTCTTGGTGTTCCAGCGAAACCATGTTTTGAATTGGTTCAAGTGTGCATCATCCTGTAGAATTGAGCCCGTTAGTAGAACGAGAAACCGAGAAGAAAAGGATTTGGATTGAAGCGAGATATCAAGGAATCCGATTGAGCAGAGATGGTAGGAACGAACATACGCCAGAGGTCCTGAGGCACACATGACGGCATCATTACTGTCGAACTTGTGGGATCGCAAGGGAGACCCGGACACAAACCGGGCCTTGACCGGACACCATTGGGGCCAGGCCTTAATAGCTCTGCTTTGGTGTGGCGATCGCCATTGTCGCGGGGCTCCAATCAGCCTTCGCGAGCGGGGCGGATTCTAATGGATGAATGTATCCAACTGCATGGCTTATGAGAAGATAAACACATTCGGTAGGAATGCATTTATCCTACGGCCTATGGCCATTCCATCCCCCACTCCCGATCCCTTGTTCGTCTGAAGTCCAAGTGCCTTCAAAAGAACTGCAACCTGCATTCATGCGAAACTCGAAACCACCCGTGTGCAGGCCACCCGATTGAATCCAAGTGCCGTTCAATACATTGCCGTTCACTCTCGCATCAACAATTTGTCCTTCATCATGCTCGTAAGTCCCTGCAAAAGTGTTAGGCGAAACCTCGTGAAGATCCATTTTCACATCACTCGGAGCACTAACCGGTCCAGCCGGTGATCCAGGTGCCCACTCCAGTCGCAGCCTTGAGCCAATA
The DNA here is from genome assembly GCA_963843555.1 of uncultured Methanosarcinales archaeon. GTDB lineage: Archaea > Halobacteriota > Methanosarcinia > Methanotrichales > Methanotrichaceae > Methanothrix. Next base: position 105,707 of record CAWJKV010000016.1, on the reverse strand, counting down.
CTGACGGGGTTAAAGCGATCATGGAGAGAAATAGAAGCAAAGCAATCTGTCTCATAGACCTACATTTGCGTTCCAAAGATAAATAATCTTGTGATGTTTGGCCAATAAATATGGGCTCTGGGCTGGTTTGGAGATCCAGGACTTGGCCGAATATTCTGACCAGATACCGGAGCATCCCTTCGAAGGAGAAGGCCAGCTGTCCCTGTGATATATGCATTCCGACCAAGCGAGATGGCCAGGATGCACGCCGAGGGCAATTAGAAGAATCTCTGGTGATATGCCGAACAAAATTTCAATGCATAGAGATACACGGAGCAAATTTAATTGGAGAATGGAAAAATGATTTTCAGAGTCTTTTAAGTGAACCGCCAGCGCAACCAATTTTTTAACTTGACTCGATCCCTTCATCCTACAACGCTGAAGGCACTCACCTGTGCAACTTGATCCAGCTGGTCCAACAACTCCCCAGTGTAGTTGTCATAATATGCATATAAATAAAAATCTGCCTGATAGCTGCCAATCTCTGCATCGTCAGGAATATGCCCGCGAGGGCTTACAAAATACGTGTCGCTGCCAGGTTCTGCATATACTGACACTGGGGGCGCTGTGTGTACCACCTGCCTCTTCTGTCCATCACTTCATAGGAGACCCAAAACGTGTGGCCTATCGTAGCGACAATTTTCAGCATTCCCCCAAAAACATCGGCACCAACCGAAACACCTTCACATCCACCAGCCCCCTATCCGTCAGCTTCAGCTCCGGGATCACCGGCAGGCAGAGAAACGAGAGCGTCATGAACGGGTCCTCCAGCTTGCATCCCAGCTCGGCGAGCGGCATCAATGCACTCCGCAATGCCCTCCGCCACATCTCGCATGCACCTCTCCGAGAGCAGCCCGGCCACAGGCAGAGGCAGGCTCGCCAGCACCTTGCCCTCTGCCACTGCCACCAGCCCGCCGCCCATCTGCTTGACGGCCAGAACCGCGGCCAGCATATCCTCATCCGATGACGCCGACGACGGCGATGTTGTGCGAGTCATGGGCCACAGAGGTGGCGATGGCGCCGCAGTGCAGGCCAAAGCCCTGCACCAGTCCCAGGCCCACGTTGCCCGTGGCTTTGTGCCTCTCCACCACCGCCATTTTCAGGATGTCCCGGTCTATGTCGGAGACGACCTTTCCGTCTTCAATTTTGGGCGAAAGCTGCAGAGATTTTGTGATGATCTGGTGAGGAACAACGCCAATAACCCTGGCCGGGCCCTTCTCTGCCAGGATCTCAAACGACCGCGGGCCAATCGGGCCGATCTGCATCGATTTGTGCCCGGCCGTGACCGGAGCCTTTAGCGGGGCGATGAGTTCGCCGTCTTCCGCCACAACCTTTCCGTCTTTGATGACCATGACCACGTGGGGATGCTCCAGCCCATCCAAAACGGCGATGTCCGCCCTGTAGCCGGGAGCGATGGCGCCCAGATCCCGCGAGGCCGAAGTACTGGGCGGCGTTGAGGCTGGCGATCTGCAGGGCGATTATGGGATCAAGGCCCTGCTTTATGGCCGTCCTTACCATGAAGTCGATATGCCCTTCCCGGAGGATGTCTGCCGGATGCCGGTCGTCCGAGACGAAAAGGAATTGGCGGGCGTTTTTGGGGGTGACCAGCGGCAGCAGATCGAGCAAATTTTTGGCAGCGCTGCCCTCCCGCAGCATGATGTACATGCCGGAGCGTAGCTTCTCTCGGGCTTCATCAATTGTGGTGCACTCGTGATCGGAGCGGATGCCTGCAGAGATGTAGGCGGAGAGGTCGCGGCCCGTCAGGCCCGGAGCGTGGCCGTCCACGGGCCGTCGGCCGGCCAGAGCCAGCTTCTTCATCACTTCCGGATCGCGGAAGATGACCCCCGGATAGTTCATGACCTCGGCCAGGCCCAGGACCCTCTCTTCCTGCATCAGCCCGGCCAGAGCATCTGCATCCAGAGCCGCTCCCGCGGTCTCCAGATTGGTGGCGGGAACGCAAGAAGGGAGCATGACAAAGACGTTCAAGGGAACATCTCTTGAGGACTCCAGCATGTATGCGAATGCCCGCCTCGCCCCAGACATTGGCGATCTCGTGCGGGTCGGCGACCACGGTTGTGGTGCCCCTGGGCACGACTGCGCGCGCGTACTCGGGGACGGTGACCATGGCGCTCTCGATATGAACGTGGCCGTCGATGAATCCCGGCGCGAGGATCTTGCCGTTCAGGTCCAGGACCTGGCGAGCGCTGGAGCAGTCGAAGCCTGCTATCCGGCCTTTATGAATGGCCACATCCGCCCGGTGCACCTCGCCGGAGAGAAGGTTGGCCACGCTGCCCCCTGCCAGGAGCAGATCGACCTCCACTTCACCGCGCGCGGCAGCGATCAGCTCTTCGAGACGGTCCATGCTAATCAATCGCCGCTGGTCATATTTAAATTAGATCAAAAGAGGTTATGGCAGAGGAGCATCAAGTCCCAGCTTGACCTCTTCGAATCTCGATTCCGTGAGTGCAGAAAGGATCGTTGTTAAAACCTCCCGAATTTCCGTAGGATTTGGATGAACATCCTCCTCTGCACTCGTCTATCTTTTCACAGGAAACGCAGTTTGATCCGATCTTTTCCGCCGAGAACTGGCGGGTATAGGCGAATGATTTGGGATCAAACCAGATGTCCCATAAATCATTCTTGCGCAGATCGCCCTCCACAATCTCATCAGGCAGAGAGAGACAACCCTTAACTTTGCCATCGCTGGTGATGCTGCAAGTTCCCAGGCCCGCCGGACATCCGCGCCAGGGATAATCCGGGCGGTTGATCTCATTGAAATAGTTGAGGCCATCCGTACAGATCAGCTCCATCTCACCCTCCTTTGATTTCCAGCTGTTGGCAAATTCCTCCAGCTGCAGATAGGTCTGCTTATTCAGAACAAGCTCTGTGGAACCCTTTACCCGTCCAAAGGGAACTATGGGTTGAAGCCTCCAGCGCTCGACACCCAAAGATTTGAGCAACTCTCCGATCTCGGGAAGCTGGTCGATGTTCAGAGCGTTGACTGTGGTGATGATAGTCAGAGGAATGCCCGCCTCCAGGACTCTCTTGATGCCGGCTAATACATGCTGAAAAGATCCCTTCTGGGCGCGGATGAGGTCGTGGGTCGGCTCCAGTCCATCCAGGCTTATTCCAACCCCGGAGATGCCAACTTCTTTCATCTTGGAGATTACATCCGGCTCCAGAGCAATGCCATTGCTCAGTATCTCCGTTTTTATGCCGAGATCTCTCAAATGAGCAGCAATATCCGCCCAATCGGATCTGAGCAATGGTTCTCCTCCAGTGAAATCGACCTCTTGAACCAGAAGCTCGGGAAATTGATCGCATAACTTAAGAGCTTCTTCTCGTGTCAGCTCTCCGGGTCTTGGCTGTCCCGCAGATGAACCGCAGTGTTTACAGCGCAGGTTACAGGCGAGCGTCAGCTCCCAGCCAATAATTAATGGAAATCCATCAAAACTCAGGATCATGACCTCCTAGCAGGATTGGGGAGCCGCTGGCCCCCATCCTAATTATTTTCAAGCCCTTACGATTCATACATGTTGAACTTATCGTCATCAAGAAAGATTGTTTACCAAGTACGAATCGCCCGGTGCTTTGATCTGCTTATTTTGACTTTCTGAGATAGTTCTGCAGAGAGATGTAGTCGCCTGCCCTCATGGTCATGGTTCTGCCAGAGCTCTGGTCATCGATGAGGTTCATGATGGCCGGAGCGATCTCTGCGGGAGGCATTGTTCCTTGCTGCATGAAGGCGCTCATATGCTTGGATATCATCTCATAGAGCGGTTTTTCCGGAGCTTTTTGGAGCACATCTGCAAACTCCCTATTGTTCCAGCAGCAATCTCTGATGATGAGGTAGTAGCATATGATCTTCCTCTCCAAAAGCCACGCTGGTATTGTTACTCCGATTTTTGCTATATCTTTTTCCATGTAATTCAACTCCTTTTTGGATGATTTCTAAGTATATGAATCTTTAAATTACTTAAATATTCCGATTTTTCTTCATTGTTCAGACGGATCAAATTATGCTAGTCGGAATTTTCTGGGTCGCTTTCTCCCGGGAGAAGAATGATGCGGTTCAGTTAGTGATACAGGTCCAACAGAAATAATAAGAAGATATGAGAACATGGGCAATTATGTCTTTCCGCCAAAAATATTAAATAGATTACTATCTACTTCCTATTTAAAAAATCTCACCAGCACAGGATACATTTAAATCGAAAGAGGCTTAGATAGCCCGAGGTGTGTGGGAATTGAAGGATATCATGCTCAAGGTGGCCAAGGCCTACCCCAATGACTCCGCCCGGGGCATAGCCCGGCTGGATCCCAATGCTCTGCTCACGCTGCGGCTCTCTCCGGGAGACATCATCGAGATAGAAGGCAAGAGGCTCACCGCTGCCAAGGTCTGGCGCGCCGACCGACAGGACTGGTCCCAGGATTACATCCGCATCGACGGCTTCATCCGCCAAAACGCCGGCGTGGGCATAGGCGATAAGGTCAAGATCCGCAAGGCCAAATATTCCGAGGCCCAGCGAATAGTCCTGGCTCCGCCCTCCGGATCGCACATGCACTACGGAGACGAAGCTGCAGACATGATCCGACGCCAAACCCTGAAAAGGCCGGTGATCAGCGGCGACATACTCCCCATCATGAGCTCCGGCAGCCATCCCTTCATAGGCCGCATGGAGGCAGTTCCCCTGGTGGTCACGGAGACAAATCCCGAAGGGGTGGTGGTGATCTGCGAGCGCACCGAGATCGTTCTCCTGGAGAAGCCCTCCAAGAGCGTTCGCTCCGTGAAGGCCACGGGCACCACTTACGAGAACGTGGGCGGCCTGCGGACCGAGGTGCAGCGCGTCCGGGAGATGATCGAGCTGCCCATGAAGCACCCCGAGGTCTTCCAGAAGCTCGGCATCGAGCCTCCCAAGGGCGTTCTGCTCTACGGACCTCCGGGCACGGGAAAGACGCTCATCGCCAAGGCGGTGGCCAACGAGAGCGGTGCCAACTTCTTCTCCCTCGCCGGCCCGGAGATCATGTCCAAGTATTATGGTGAGAGCGAGCAGCGGCTGAGAGAGATCTTCGAGGAGGCCCAGAAGGCCGCCCCTTCCATCATCTTCATCGACGAGATCGATTCCATCGCCCCCAAGCGCGGAGAAGTCATCCGGCGAGGTGGAGCGGCGCGTTGTCGCCCAGCTCCTGGCCATGATGGACGGGCTGAAAGAGAGAGGGCAGGTGGTGGTGATAGGTGCCACCAATCGCGAGGAGGCCATCGATCCCGCGCTGCGCCGACCGGGCCGCTTCGACCGGGAGATAGAGATAGGAGTTCCCGATCGCAGCGGCAGGGTGGAGATCCTGCAGATCCACATGCGCAATATGCCCATCGCCGAGGATGTCAGCCTGGACAGCCTGGCGGATAGAACGCACGGCTTCGTGGGCGCAGACGTAAATGCGCTCTGCAAGGAAGCGGCCATGAAGGCGGTGCGCCGTTACCTCCCGGACCTGACCACCGAGGACGAGATCCCTCAGGAGATCGTGGAGAAGATGGAGGTTATGAGCGATGACTTCGAGGAGGCTCTGAAGGAGATCGAGCCATCGGCCATGAGGGAGGTTCTGGTGGAGGTGCCGCGTGTGACCTGGACCGATCTGGGTGGCCTGGGACTCTTGAAGCAGGAACTGATCGAGGCCATCGAGTGGCCCCTCAAGCAGCCGGAGAAGTTCCGGGAGATGGGCATACGCCCGCCCAAGGGAATCCTGCTCTACGGTCCGCCGGGCACGGGCAAGACCATGATCGCTCAGGCCATAGCCAACGAGACCAATGCCAACTTCATCAGCGTCCGCGGTCCGCAGATGCTCTCCAAGTGGGTGGGAGAGTCGGAGAAGGCCATACGGGAGATCTTCCGCAAGGCCAGGCAGGTCTCCCCATCCATCATCTTCTTCGATGAGCTGGACTCCATCGCGCCCATGAGGGGCATGGACGAGGGCAGCCACGTGATGGAGACGGGTGGTAAACCAGCTTCTAGCGGAGATGGACGGTCTGGAAGCCCTGAAGGACGTAGTAGTGATCGCTGCCACCAACCGGCCGGACATCCTGGACCCGGCGCTGCTTCGGTCGGGCAGATTCGATAGGCTGCTGATGGTCGGGGCACCGGACAAGCTGGGCAGACATGAGATTCTGAAGATCCATACCGCCAAGATCCCGAACAGCCAGGACGTCAGCCTGGAAGAGCTGGCGGAGCTGACAGAGGGGTACGTGGGATCGGACCTGGAATCGCTATGTCGCGAGGCAGCGATGCTTGCCATGCGGGAGGACCTGGACAGAGTGGACATGAACCATTACCTGGAAGCTCTGAAGAAGGTCCGGCCGAGCGTGGAGGAGAACATGATCAGCTACTACGAGCGCATCAGCGAGAGGTTCAAAGGCGGAGTGAAGGTCGAGCCCAGCTCCCTGGTAGGCTACAGGTGATCTCGTAAGTAAGAAAAGAATGAACGAATAGTTGATATCGATTTCATTAAAGGGAGGTGTTGGGAATTGGGTAAGGTCTTCGCGGGAAGCATAGCAGGCAAGGAGATTGTGAACGTCGATGGCACGGTGCTCGGTGAGTTGGAGAACATGGTCATCGATCTGACAGACCGGGAAAGCTGGTGGATCTGGTGGTGAAGCCCGACTCAGGGCTCAATCGCTCCAAGTACCGGGAGGATGGGAAGTTTGTGCTCATACCCTTCGCCTCCGTGGTGGCTGTCAAGGACTACATCGTGGTGGACGAGAACCGGGCAACGAAGAGCATGAAGCAGATGCTGTTCCGAGCATCATCCCTTTTCCATTCTATTTCCATTCCTTCACCGCTCTTCTTCCATCTCCGGTCTGTTTCCCATAATTCTCCAGTCCCGAGAAAAGCTTAATTCTTCTCAGCGTGTAGCTAGCTGATCGATGATGCGAATTAAGATCATTTTGGCAGTCAGCATTCTTGATGCTGGCCGCGGCCAGCAACCGGCACGATCAGTGCAGCGGATAACCAGACCAAGGTTCTCCTGGAGACGAGCATGGGCAATATCACCATTCAGCTCTACGACGACATGCCCATCACGACTGGCAATTTCCAAGGACTGGTCGAGAAGGGATTCTACAATGGAATCATATTCCACCGGGTCATCGACGGCTTCATGATTCAGGGAGGAGACCCGGAGGGCACGGGCATGGGCGGTCCGGGCTATAACATCAAGGATGAGTTCACCGATCATAACAGAAACGACCGCGGCACCATCGCCATGGCCAACTGCCGGGCCGAACACAGGCGGCAGCCAGTTCTTCATCAACCTGGTGGACAACAACTTCCTGGACGATAAGCATCCCGCCTTCGGAAAAGTAGTGGAGGGCATGGACGTGGTGGATGCAATTGGCAAGGTGAAGACCGATGCCAATGATCGGCCGCTGCAGGAAGTCAAGATCATCCGGGCCAGCATTGTCCCTTAATTTTTTATTGACCGAGTGAGATTCTCGCCAGAATGATAATTCGAATGCAGAGAGGATGACGAATGGCAGAAGGCACTTCGCACAGGCAAGACCAGGGTATTGCTCAACACCAGCATGGGAGACATCACTCTCGCAGCTCTACGATGATATGCCCATCACCGCCGGCAACTTCCAGAAGCTGGTGGAGAAGGGATTCTACGATGGCACCGTCTTCCATAGGATCATCGACGGCTTCATGATTCAGGGCGGGGACCCGACGGGAACGGGCTGCGGGGGACCTGGCTACGCCATCAAGGACGAGTTCACCCGCCACAATAAGAATGACAAGCGGCACCATTGCTATGGCCAACGCCGGGCCGAACACGGGCGGCAGCCAGTTCTTCATCAACCTGGTAGGCAACAACTACCTGGACAGAAGCTCATCCGGTCTTCGGCAAGGTCGTCGAGGGAACGGATGTGGTGGAGAAGATGGGAAAGGTGAAGACTGGCGCTACGGACCGGCCGGTGCAAGAGGTGAAGATAGAAAGCGCGAAAGTGATGGGTTGATATTTTAGAAGTTTGATTTTTTTAATTTTTGGAATTCTCACAGAGATGTATCGCTCTCACCTCTACATCGATCATGTTCACTCCTGCATCCTGCTCAATATCCATCAAATGAACTCCCTGAAGCAGAAGTGATGTCAGATAATATTACTGGTAATCTTCGGGCTATTCCGTTAGGATAATGCCTATCGATATAGGTTCTGCATCTGGATTACGTATAGGGATAAGACCACCGCACGAATTTGCCGATCTTTCACGATGAATATATGAGTGCGTTGAATGATTACTGCAAGCAGGCGGAGCAATCGATGTTAGCTATATGGGAAGCGAAACACGGTTATTCTATTAGCGCTATTCAATAATTAAGATAATGAAAGGAGCAAACATTATGAATGAAGATAAGATAACCGGCAGGGGCATGTCGAACCGGGACTGGTGGCCGAACCAGTTGCCGCTCGGTATCCTGCACCAGCATTCCTCCAAGTCCAATCCGATGGGTGAAGATTTCAACTATGCCGAAGAGTTCAAGAGTCTCGATCTGGCGGCTGTGAAGAAGGATCTAGCGGCGCTGATGACCGACTCGCAGGACTGGTGGCCGGCGGACTATGGCCACTATGGCCCTTTGTTCATTCGCATGGCATGGCACAGCACCGGCACCTACCGCATCGGCGACGGTCGCGGCGGCGGCGGTAGAGGCCAGCAGCGCTTCGCGCCGCTCAACAGTTGGCCAGACAACGTCAGCCTGGACAAGGCGCGTCGCTTGCTCTGGCCGATCAAGCAGAAGTATGGCCGGAAGATTTCATGGGCCGATCTGATGGTCCTCGCGGGGAACGTCGCCCTGGAAACGATGGGATTCAAAACGTTCGGTTTTGGAGGCGGTCGTGAGGACGTCTGGGAGCCGGATCAGGACGTCTATTGGGGCTCTGAAGACAAGTGGCTGGGTGACAAACGTTACTCTGGCGACCGGGATCTTGACAATCCGCTCGCTGCCGTTCAGATGGGTCTGATCTACGTCAATCCGGAAGGCCCGGGCGGCAACCCGGATCCGATCGCGGCGGCCAAGGATATCCGCGAGATTTTCGCTCGCATGGCAATGAATGACGAAGAGACGGTTGCGCTCATCGCGGGCGGCCATACCTTCGGCAAAACCCATGGCGCCGGCCCTGCGTCCTCTGTCGGTCCTGAGCCTGAAGCTGCCGGTATCGAGGAGCAGGGCCTCGGCTGGAAGAGCAGCTTTGGCACAGGCAAAGGCGGTGATGCGATCACCAGTGGCCTGGAAGTCACCTGGACCAACACGCCAACGAAGTGGAGTAACAACTTCTTCCGGATCCTGTTCAGCTACGAATGGGAACTGACGAAGAGCCCGGCTGGTGCACAGCAGTGGAAGCCGAAGGGTGACGCAGGCGCCGGCATAATTCCGGATGCCCACAACCCGTTGAAGCGTCACGCTCCAGGCATGCTGACTACCGACCTTTCTCTGCGGTTTGACCCCATCTATGAAAAAATTTCCCGGCGCTTCATGGAGAACCCTGATCAGTTTGCGGACGCGTTCGCCCGCGCCTGGTTCAAGCTGACGCACCGCGACATGGGTCCGCGAGCACGCTATCTCGGCCCGGAGGTTCCCGGCGAGGAGCTCATCTGGCAAGACCCCATTCCTGCCGTCAATCATAAGTTGATAGATGAGCAGGACATTGCCTCCCTCAAGGGCAAGGTCCTGGCTTCGGGCCTGTCTGTGTCGGAACTGGTAACAACTGCCTGGGCGTCGGCGTCCACGTTCCGTGGCTCCGACAAGCGCGGCGGTGCGAACGGTGCCCGCATTCGTCTGGCACCGCAAAAGGACTGGATTGTCAATCAGCCAGCTCAGTTAGCGAAGGTTCTCAAGACCATGGAAGGTATCCAGAGCGCGTTCAAAAGCGCCGCCAATGGGGCAAAGAAGGTCTCCCTCGCTGACCTGATCGTTCTTGGCGGAGGCATTGGCATCGAGCAAGCGGCGAAGAATGCCGGCCAGAATGTGACAGTTCCCTTCACGCCGGGACGCATGGACGCCTCGCAGGAGCAAACCGATGTGGAGTCCTTCGCCGTGCTCGAACCGGTCGCGGATGGGTTCAGAAACTACCTCAAAACCAAATTCTCGGTATCGGCCGAGGAGCTGCTGGTCGATCGGGCGCAATTGCTGACGCTGACGGCCCCAGAGATGACAGTTCTTGTGGGCGGCATGCGCGTCCTGAATACCAACTTCGGACAGACCCAAGCCGGCGTCTTCACGAAGCGGCCGGAGTCTCTGACCAACGACTTCTTCGTGAACCTGCTCGACATGGGAACGACGTGGAAGGCGGCGTCAGTTGCCGGGGATGTGTTCGAAGGGCGTGATCGCAAGACTGGTGAACTGAAGTGGACCGCCACGCGCGCCGATCTGATCTTCGGATCCAACTCCCAGCTCCGGGCCCTGGCGGAGGTCTACGGAAGCGCGGACGGGCAGAAGAAGTTTGTCCAGGACTTCGTGGCGGCCTGGACCAAGGTAATGAACCTTGACCGTTTCGACATCGCCAGATCGTAGTATGAACGTCTTCGAGGGCTTCAACAGGGCGAAAAAAAATGGTCAGCTAACAACCTGTTCTAGCGGATGGCATATTGCCGCCGCTGAACCGGAATGTTCAGATCTTGGCCAGAGTTTTTAGGATATTCAAAAACTCCGCTTGAAATACATTTAATTCATTCACGCGCAATGATAAGCATTTCGAGAGGGATAGTAATCATTGGTAAATAACCTCGCAGTCTTCATTGGTGCAGACCACCACAGGCGACATACATCTTCCTTGGAGGCAAACATTGTCCAATGGACAGGTATTTCCACATGAGCCGCAGTTAAATTCATCGCTGTTAACATCGATACATATCCCATTACAGAAAGCTAGACCCGCAGGACATAAGCACTTTCCATTGATGCAGTCCTTCCCAGCGGGACAGGCGTTTCCACATGCTCCACAATTTCGTAAATCAAAGCTCGTATCAATACATGTCCCATTGCAGAGAGTTTGACCGGAAAAACACGCACATGTGCCATTTATGCACGCTTTCCCTAAAGGGCAAATGGTTCCACATGATCCACAGTTTAGTTCATCGATGCTGGTATCAGTACAAGTTCCGTTGCAGATGTTTGTGCCTGCTGGGCATGCAGAGTTACTCGGAGAAGCTGCCAAACTGTCTATAAATCCGTAAACCAGCAATAACAATATTATGTATATTATTCTAATTTCCATCACCTTCGTCGTCCTTATACAATTTTCCGGTTTCAGCTGACATTTATTAGCACTACTGCTTTTTACATCTTTTTATTCTGAAGGCGAATCGTCTATTGACCGGCCCAAAATGCCTGCCTGCTGAACGTGCGGGAGATGAGACTTTCGCATTCACGGCTATTAAGCCTCATAGAGGAGCTTTTCATAGACTCCCTCTTGGAAATAGCTTTCCAAACTCTGACTTCCCTAAAAGATCGCGATATAGGCATCGAATTAAAAGGAGATAGAGGCAAGTAAGCGATTTAACATTATTTTAAAGGGTGTAGAGGCTGAAATCCCTGGCCAGTCGAGCTCTAAATGTGGTAGAGAGCAGCAACTTGACAGTGACGATCTCAAGGCCGCATTGGCATCAGTCAATAAATCCTGCAAAATGGCCCCAAAGCCACAAGTAACTATTCAGGTCATCATTGCTGCAACAATTGCAATGGCTACCAATTTTCGGTACTGGATTCAATAGTCTCTAAATGCAGTATCTTGGCAGAACCTAAGGCATAAATTTATTAGTATTCGCGTACTATATATTCCCGGAGGTTAAATCATGAAATCTAACAAAGTACTTATCATGCTGCTTGCAATTCTTGCGGCTTCCATGGTCGCAACCGCCCAGGAAGTCAACATCCAGCAATTGAAGCAGACGGCCGAAAATTCAGCGAAAAATCTGACCAGCTATAGCTATTCCAGGTCAGCGGAGAGTATGCAGATCTACTCCAATGATTCCCTCCGCAAGGAATATGATGCATCCAAGACCACAAACGGTAAGGTAGACCAGGTGAATAAGAGTGGATGGTGGAGCTCTAACCTCACTGATGAAGAGACTGGTGATGTACTCACCTGGCAAGGCTATTTCATAAATGGTTCAGAGTACTGGAAAGAGGGTATGAACTGGACCCAGCTAAATGTCACCGACGCGGCTCAAGTCTTGCAGGCTTACAATGAGCTTCCCGGCCAGGTCAATCTCATCAAATACTCCAACATGAAGATCGTGGGCATGGATAAGATGCAGGACGAGGATTACTACAAGATCTCAGGCTCGCCAATTCCGTCGATCTATACAGGAATGACCGGCTTGCAGCTCCTGGCAGCTTACTTCCCATCACCCTTTGCACTGCCTGATGAGCTGAAGAACGGGACTTTCGATATCAGCAATACAAGCCTGATGAACAACAGCAGAATAGTTCTGACTGCCTGGATATCCAAGAATGATTCGATCCTGAAAAGACTGGATATCAACTCGAGCCTGACCATTACACCGAAGATTTTGAACATCACCTCACCGGAATTCAAAATCATGAGCCTTATCAATGAGTCCACGGTCTACAACAGCTTTGGCTCACCAGTGGAGATCGTGCTTCCCAAAGAGGCTCAAAATGCGTCATCATCCCGGATGATTGGAGCGCCCTGGAGATGGGCACTGTTTGGATCGATAAGGCCTTGAATGGGGTGGAAGAAGATGACAGGTAATTTCAATATCGGAAAATCATGGTTCAAGTTAGCATGGCTTAGTGTTGCGGTCCTTCTCAGTATTTGTTCGCTGAACGTTATGGCCCAGGTTTTAAATACTTCGGGCCCGGACGAAGCTTATTGTGTAAGCACGGGGAACCTCTATGCGACGACTCCAGGATTGAATAACGGCAAACCTATCTGCCAGTTCGCAGACAATGCCTGGTGCGATGCACATGCCTTCTTTACAGGAAACTGTACTGGCAGCACCAGCTCCTACTACGCTAATGCACCACTCAGTGCACTGGATCTTGCCGATGCGACCAAGACATGTAATGCACGAGGCGGCCAGGTTCAAGATGTACACACGCCTTACGGAGATGTGAGCCTATGCGTATTCCCGGATGGTAGTTCAGTCGATCTCAGGTCGCTCAGCAGTGCGGTTTACAACAACGGGACCTACGGCATGTCATATAACGGAATTTATTATATGCCCTATAACGGAATCTATACGCCTTATAACGGATTCTATCCGACCGGCGACGAACTATATGATGCAAATGCCTGGTACTACGGTGCAGCTGCATTTCTGAATTCGCCATAGCTCCGATCTAGGATCTAATTTTTTCAAAACTTGTATTGGTGATGCTAAATCGTATTGTAGTCATATTTGGTCATCCTCAAGATTGCGATTTCACCTCAAAATCTATTTATTCGTTCACATTCAACAATTGATAAGCGAATTACCCTATTGGAGAAATATAATATGAATAAAAAAGTAGTATTATATGCATTACTAATCTCAGCTTCACTGTTGGTTGGGGTCTGCATGGGTGCATCAAATTCAATAGCTGCTCCAAGTGTGCCACCCAGCGAAAAGAACATAATGGACACCGCTATTGCGGCGGGTAATTTCAATACCCTGGTGGCTGCATTGCAGACGGCAGGACTTGTCGATGCCTTAAAGGGAGATGGACCCTTCACGGTTTTCGCCCCGACAGATGAGGCCTTTGCAAAAATACCAATGGATCAGCTTAATGCCTTGATGGCAAATAAGATGCAACTGACTCCGGTTCTTACCTACCACCTAGTTCCTGGCGAGGTTATGTCCACCGACATGAAGAATGGGATGATGGTCAAAACGGTCCAGGGAGATAATCTCACTATCAGTTTTTCCAATGGCGACGTCATGGTAAATGATGCTAAAGTGGTTCAGTCAGACATCGTTTGTACGAACGGCGTGATCCATGTAATTGATACAGTATTGATGCCCAGGGTAGCGGTCAAGACAAGCAATTTAAATCTCTCCAAGAGTAATATAAATAGGATAAAGACCAATTCGACCAACAATGCGACCAAGTCGATAGCGGTAAGCGATTCCGGTGTTGTGAGCAGACCTCCGCCAATAAAGCCAATAAAAAAGTAAGTCAAGTCTGAAGGTCCGGCCTTGTACAGGTGTCCAAAGCCAAGGCAGAGCGATCAAACGGCCCTGCATCTGGCGGTGATACGGGTTCCCGTAAGACAGACACTGCGTGAATTCCGGTGCTTTGTTTGTGTCCCCGCCCGGCATTGAGTCGGGTTCGGGGCGGAACAGGCCATCATTAAGGTGATTGGTGGTCGCAGCCAGTGCCAGTTGCCGCTCGCGCCCGCGATGCGCTCGTGCAAATTCGAGCCCAGCCCAGGTGGCCCATGTCCATGTGGATGAAGCCATACTGCTGGAAGTCCTCGGTTCTGGCAGTAGGAGTTGCATGTCATAAGATGCCTCATGGGAGGCGAATAGAAATATATCCGTCATATGCCTCCGAAAATATCTACGGATCAGATTCGCGATCTTATGTCCAAACTTTTCCTCCCAACATCAGCAAGAGGTCCAGGATTTCGCCCAATACCAGGAGGAAAAAAAGCAAACCTAAGCGCAAAAAGCTACGGCTCGACTGGGCAGGTGGATTGGCCGATTTTAATGAAAGTTATACTTCTCTGGAATTGCAAAAAAAATCCCTGGATTGGTGGGGGCGATTGAGCTACCTCATTGAGCCTTGCCGATCTAAGGGATTTGTTATTGCCAATGAAAGAGCATGGTCTGGATTTCGATAATGCATCTCAATACGTTGCGGCGAGAATAATGATCTAATATTTGTGAGCTTTGACAGGGACTTTGACTCAACCGATACGAGAAGAAAAATGCCGGCAATGATCTTGGCCGAAAAAGCAGACTATAATTGGACCAGATGCCTATTTCATGCAATCTCGCAACCACTGCCCCATCGCTTTCTCTCCATCCTGTTTGGCACCGTCGCCGCAAGCGTCCATGACTGTTTGCGTTCGATCTCTCGTCAGACCTACTAGGGTAAAAGCATATTTATAAAATTATGTGGCCTCTTATAACGGGCCTTGAATGTTGTATAAATTAGCGTGTATAACCTTTATTTAGCAGATAATTTCGGTTGGTTGATGCTGGTTGATTCAGTGAAATGTGCTTAATTTTAGGAGTATATTTGAACATAATCGTCTATATCATCAATGGCTATTAAGAATTATCTGAGCATCTTGAGGTCTAGATGGAGCCTCTAAAGAGTTGAAAGGATTATGGACTTTTACATCATCATTTCATTGGTGGCAGTGTTCGGCCTGCTCTTATGGTGGTTATTTCTCGCCATCTCCGCGCTCAGACGAATCCCAAAGCGATGAGCGGATAATCGACGCCATCTGGAAGATTTCGCAAAAATTTTATGGCATGGCCGAAGGGATATCGCAGCCGGGATAACCGGCAGCGGTTAAAGTTAAAAAATCTCATGGAATCCGGCGCGCAGCCCTCCGGTTCTACGCGCTAGTTTCATGGTTAGCATGCGGAAATAATATTCTAAAAGACCAATACAAATAAACTTGGCTGGAAATTATTTTATTCGAAATTTATTATATAAAAATACTTAAATTTTAGGCAGTCTGCTCTAGGGTGGTAGCATATACAAGTGTGCCTAGGCAGTGTAAATTAAAAATATTTTCATAGGTTACTACATGTCAACGAGATTTCATGGGAGCGAGGCAGTACATGGCCCAACCCATATATTGGCGTTGGAACTGTAAATAATCATCCTGGTCAGTACGGAAATGCTTGAATACCTGTTCATAGTCAGTGTGGGTGGGATTTTCTTCGAGCCAACGTATCAGTCCATACCAACCATCCGAAATGTACCTGTCCCAGTCGTCGTAGCTGGCACGAATGATGTATTCGAGTTCAAAGCCTTCATCCCGGGTAAATTGAGTTAGTTCCGTTTCTGTATGGGTAGTTGTCTGTTTTTGGGCGTATACCGGATGTACCTGATTGCTAAGCCAGTGGGTTTCACCGATACCAAGGCGTCCATTCTGATGAACAGCTCGCTTCAGTACTTGGAGTGTCTGCTGGCAGCCGCCAAAAATAAACGTTGACCCAATACATGTTGCGGCATCGAAAACCCCTTCTTCGAATACGTAATCAGCCCCATTGGAGCAAACGATTTCGATTCGGTCAGATAAACCTTTTGAAGCCAGTTTTTGCCTAGCCCTGTCGCAGAAATCCTCGGATATATCTATCCCAATACCAGTGATACCGAATTCCTCCGCCCAGAGAGTAAGGGGTCCGGCACAACCACAACCGAAGTCAATGACCCGGTTTCCCTTTTTCAATTTGAGTAATTTGCCAAGTTTGATGATTTTTTCAGGCGTGGAAGGGTTTAATATCTCCATATAGCGGTGTGAGATGCTCATAATGTCAAGGAATTCCATAATTCAAGCCTCCTTCTGGAAATGGTAACTTGATTAATAAAGGTGTTGGGAGACCTAATGCTAATCTCGTTGATAATGTGGTGATGACAGCCTGAAATTTTTACCCAATTATAAACATCTTAGACTTCTGCTTGAAAAGAAGCAAGTAGTTCTAGGCCATAATACTAACATTGCATATACATTGGCACGACGACCACGTACGCTTAAAAGTAATGAGGTCTTCCTTTTCTCATCTCACCCATGCAGAGTTCAACGCCTTGCTCAAGTCCTCCCAGGACGAACGAGAGAGCGATGTATACTGCTCCTTCTGGCTGGAGCTGGCCTACGTGTGAGTGAGATGACCCAGATCAGAGCCGAAGATGTAGATTTCAGCAAAGGGTATCTGCATGTCCCCGTCATCAATGCCAAGTTCAAAAAGGCGCGCACGGTGGTTCTTCTCCCCCAGGTCGCCGAGGCCATATCAAAGCTGCTCGGAGGGCGTTCTAAGGGCTGGCTGTTCCAGAGCTATCGAGATAGCCACATCACTTCCCGACAGGCCCAGAATATCCTCGATGGCATAGCTACCAGAGCTGGTCTGCAAGAGGTCAAGCGTCAGGACAAGGCAGGCAAGAACAGACATCGAGTCCACCATCACATGCTCAGGCATAGCTTCGCCGTCTGGAGCCTGGATAGCGGCGTTACCTGTGGGCGACGTGCAGGACCAGCTAGGGCATGCGTCCCTGGCCACAACGAGCATATACCTCAAAGTCAGTCCCAACCACCGCCGCGAGGCGTATATGCGGTCTAAGTTGCCCGGATTCCTTGCAGGAGATAAGTCCTGAAAACCCGGTCGCTCCTAAATTTAAATTATTAGTTTTATAAATAATGAGTTGAATGGACCTGCCTGATGTTACGCTCCAAGTTCCACATTTTCGGAATCGATAGCTATAGGATTAATTGATCGATATCAGAAACCGCTCAAGAAAACTTTGCAATTCTCATAGTAACTGGAACGGGTTGCTAGTCAAAAGACGATTTAGGCCAATTTGAGAAAGGTGTATGAGGTACTATGTATAAAGTAGGAGTCCAGAGATAATATTCATGTGCAAGGTTTGGAGCGCAAAGACCGAAGGGCAGGACATTCCTTACGAGTCTGACGCAAATAAGACCGATGAGTAGATTGCAGAGGGCCTGATGGAGATAACAGCCCTTTTGCTCACAGTTATTGGCAGATGAGCCCGCGTATGAATGAAGACCTGAAAAAGGCAATATAATTTTAGCACCGATTTCTTATTGAGACACATCAGTCAATCTCGCGGCCTACTTTGCTCGGGCGAGAAAAAGTACAGTTAGTAGACCTCTACTCGCACATTTGGCAGAATTATGCAGGGATAATTTCTTTATAAACTGGCATCATCTCTCTCCATAACTACGGGAATCCCGTGAGCTTCACGGAAACATTGAATTACATCCACTTTTATCCCTTTGACCAGTCAGGTGACCCCTATTGCAATTGCTCCTAATCCACTCAGATTTTATTGAATTCGAGGCCAAGCGGCCCACGAAGATGGCGGAAGAAGTCGTTGAATCGGCCAAGAAAGGCCGTCTCGAAGAGGCATTGTGCGCCTTTATCGCTGTGGAGAAGTTCGACGAGGACGATCCGGAGGCGGTGATAGCCGAGGGTGCGAAGCAAGTAGCAGATGTGGCCGGGCAGGTCAAGGCCAGCCGCATCATGATATATCCTTATGCTCACTTAAGCCCCAACCTCTCCACGCCTGCGACGGCCGTCAAAATCCTCAAAGGAATGGCAGAGACCCTCTCCGGGGACTATGAGGTCATGCGCGCACCCTTCGGCTGGTACAAGTCCTTCACCATAAGCTGCAAAGGCCATCCTCTCTCCGAGCTCTCCCGTTCTATCAAGCTGGGCGAAGGGCGAAGTGGTCTCCGAGGCTCTCAAGTCCGAGGCCAAAGCCGTCTCCTACTGGAAGGTTCTGGACCTGGATGGCAACCTTGTCGACATAGATAAGTTCGACTTTAAGGGACATGACAACCTGCAGAAGTTCGCCAACTACGAGATCTCCAAAGCCAGAGCCGTGGACAAGGTTCCGCCCCACGTGGAGCTCATGAGGCGCTTGGAGCTGGTCGACTACGAGCCTGGCTCCGATCCGGGCAACATGCGCTACTACCCCAAGGGGAGGCTGGTGAAGTCTCTGCTGGAGAACCTGGTCCTGGAGAAGGCCACGGACATGGGAGCCATGGAGGTGGAGACGCCCATCATGTACGACATGGAGCACCCCACTCTGAAGAAGTACCTGGACCGGTTCCCGGCCAGGCAGTACCAGATCGAGGCGGACAAGAAGAAGCTCTTCCTGCGCTTCGCTGCCTGCTTCGGCCAGTTCCTCATGGGCCACGACATGTCCATCTCCTACAAGTCCATGCCCCTGAAGATGTTCGAGATCACCAGATACAGCTTCCGGCGCGAGCAGCGTGGCGAACTGGTGGGCATTCGACGCTTGCGGGCCTTCACCATGCCCGATATGCATACCCTGACCCGCGATATGGCATCCGCCACAGAGGAGTTCAGAAAGCAGTACCTGGCCAGCATCTCCCTCTTGAAAGAAGTGGGTCTGGACCTGGATGACTACGAGGTGGCTATCAGGTTCACCAAGGATTTCTACAGCGAGAACCGGGAGTTCATCGAGGGCCTGGTGGACATCGTCAAAAAACCGGTCCTTATCGAGATGTGGGATGAGAGGTTCTTCTATTTCGTCCTCAAATTCGAGTTCAACTTTGTAGATACCATGAACAAGGCCAGCGCCCTCGCGACTGTGCAGATTGATGTCGAGAATGCTGAGCGCTACGATATCACCTACATCGATGAAGCCGGGGAGAGGCAGCGGCCCATACTGCTCCACTGCTCTCCCTCCGGCGCCATCGAGCGGGTGATGTATGCTCTGCTGGAGAAGGCGGCTCGTCTTTCGGAGGAGGGTAAATTGCCTATGCTGCAGACCTGGCTCTCGCCCACGCAGGTCAGGGTCATACCCGTGGCAGAGCGCCACCAGGCCCGGGCTTTTGAGATTGCCAAAGAGCTTGGATTCCGGACGGATGTTGATGAGCGGGACGAAACAGTAGGCAAGAAGATCCGCGATGCAGGCCGCGAGTGGATACCCTATGTGGCGGTGATCGGAGATGAGGAGCTGGAGTCAGGCCAGCTGAACGTCACCATCCGTGCCGATTCCACCCCCAAGAATGCCGCCAAGTCCAGGATGACAATTGAATACTTGAGGAAAAGGCTCAATGCCGAGACTGCAGGGAAGCCGTATCGCAGACTGGCCATGTCCATGAAGCTCTCGGAGAGGCCAAAGTTCATCTGAAGGCCGATATCCGGGAGCTTCCGGCCTTTTCTCTTTTTATTGCAAAAAGGGGAAGGATTAGAATACAATCGTCCATCCTTCCTTAGAGGCATCTTCTTTGGTAAAGCTCACCCCGTCGACCTTCAGACCTTTTTTATCCAGCAGGGTAATAATTCCGCCTTTATTGGATAATTCAATATCCTTGCCCGTCAGTTCCACTTGAAGAGCTTCTCCCGCTTTGATGCTGCCCCCCAAGGCCATTTTCTTCTTATTCTTATCCACCAGGGACCAGCCTGTCAAGTCGATCGCATTGGGAGTGGTATTGAGCAGAGTAACCGCTTCCAATCCCTTGTCCCCTCCCTCTGGATTTACCAGAGCCGCAATGATGCATATGCTCTTAGCTCCGGGTTTTGGCGGCACCGGCACTTTGTCGCATACCTCGGGAATACGATGGCCCTGAACATCATCCGTGTGGAAGCACTGGGATTGAAACGCCAGGAAGATGCCGATCCACTTATTTTCGTCAGGCAAGTGGATGATAAGGCAGCCATCCTGCCATACGCCGTCGTACTTCATGAATGCGGCGGAGCTTCCCTGGTTCATGTGGATGTCGTGGATGCCATTGCCAGGTGCGAAGCCGAAATAGCCATCTCGCGCATTCTCGGGACCCCACCGCTCACCAAATGCATAGATAGCACTGCTCTCCATGGAAATTGCTTTGGCTACGTATTTTTGAACCAATTCATTGAGATCGTTATCAGCACCCGGAATATCATATGGCAATGGCTTCATCAAAGATGTGTCGAAGAGGTTGCCCCGGATGAAATCGATGGCCGAGCCTCCCGGTTTCTTATCCAATAGATGATGGCCTTTTGGCATTGGTTCCAGAAGATCTATGATGGGATGATGGAAGTTCTCATCCACATAATAGAGAACGTCTGATGGCGGCTCCTGAGACTCAACATTTACTGCGATGCGGTAAAGTAATTCGTCATCGCTGACCAGTATCTGGAAATGCGGGGTTTTTCCTGTTCCCTTTTTTGTCTCGATTGCCTTTCCTTTCAGTACACCATATTTTTGTAGTGACATATTGAATCCCATTATATGTTGTCACTGATGTGCTAAAAAACTTTCCTTGAGTCTTCAGGAGCCTGGCACCTCCGCCATTGGGTGCCTATCCACGCTGGGCCCTCCGGGGACGTAGAAGATCCGGCCCAGATCGCTATAGTAGTTGCCCACGCTGCCATTGTCCCAGCGGTTGTTCTTGCCCAGGTCGTAGGCATTAAAGCCATTATTGATGAGGTGGTTGCCGAAAACTAGATCCCATCCTGAGGAGAAGGATAGGTAAATGCCGTATCCATTCTCCTTGGCTGTGTTTCCGACAACGGTGTTATTGCTGCTGTGATTTGCCAGATTCAATCCCTTTTCGTTATATGAAACATTATTCTCTTCCAGGATGTTGTCATTGCTGTCATAAGAGAGGTAAATGCCCTTGGCGTTATGCGCGGCCGTGTTGCGCCGGATGAGATTCTGCCGGGAGCTGTCCAGATATATGCCGGCATCGGTATTGTTGCTGGCATTGTTATTGGCAATCAGATTCATGTTGCTGGACTCGGACAGGGAGATCCCGTACCAATCGTTCTCGGTGACATTGTTGCCGATTATGGTATTGTTGCTGCTGGAGCGCAGCGATATGGAACAGTCGCCATTGTCCATCAGATCGTTCTTGCGGATGACATTATTTGAGGAATAGACCAGAAAGATGCCGCAGTCGCTCTCTTCATTAATATCGTTGTCTCTGATATTATTATTCTCAATGGTATTTCCTTCCGAGCCGTACAGGGTTATGCCATTGGTGTTGTTGTTTATATCATTACGAGCAATGGAGTTCGAGCGGGAATGGTCCAGGCGAATGCCATCCAGGCAACCGCTTATGGTATTATTTTCTATGATATTATTCCGGGAAAGGACATGTATCCCCGTCTGGCGCACGGTTCTGATATCGAATCCAGACACACGAGCTCCATCGGCTCGCAGGGTTATCGCGCTGCCGATTGCGCTTCCATCCAGCAGCGGATGGCCTTTTCCCACCAGGATAATCGGCCTGGTTATATTCAAACTCTCGCGATAAACCCCGCTCTGAACGGAGACCGTATCGCCAGAGTTTGCCCTGTTTATGGCCGCCTGAATGCTCTGTCCGGGGGCGACGTCAATTGTGACGGCCTCACCTATGGATGTCAGAAGGATTATAGCGATTGCCAGCACGGCTAGATATCTTGGTCTGTTCTTCATTGCCTCTCCCTCCTACTACTATGATCTTTCTGATCTTAAAACTTGCCTTTGTAAAAGGGATCGATGTCGGGACAGGATGCCAAAAATGCGATGAAGATCTCTCAAATTTTCCTATTCAACATTTTTTCAATCGTCTGGCCTTCTCTCCACTGGCCCATTCGTCTCCACGAAGATCTGGCGATCCTTTATTTCTGTCCGGTAAACTCGCAATGGTTTTTCAGCCGGCCCTCTCAGAACCGATCCATCCTTAATCTTGAATTGAGAATAGTGCCAGGGACAGGTGAGAACTTCATCCTCGATTGAGCCCTCGTACAGGGGCGCACCCGCATGAGAGCACCTCGCCTCCAGGCAATAGAACTGTCCCGATAGGTTGACGACCAGTATCTCTTCCTCTTTCAGATCAAACTGCTTCATCTCCCCAGGGGAGACATCCTTGGTAGCGCAGAGCTTCATGAACATCTCTTGGCACCCCTTTCAGCCCTGGACCAAAAGGCTATTAGAGATCTCCTGTTGCTTTTCCAGGTACTCGCAGACGGCGATGACGAATTCGGCATGACTCCAGACCAGTGGGGAAACAGAAACGGGAACGCCTGTGAAGGGGTGAATCTGCTCCGCCATCACTCCCGATGGCAGGGATGAGTTTGCTGCCCAGATCAAGAGTTCCATTCCCTCATTTAGTTGCAGCATCGATCTTGCTCGCGCAATATGCCACCTTGCCAGCCAGAGTGTGGATATAAACCAGGGATTTCCAGTCGCATCTCTTGATGCTCTCTGGTACTCATCATTCTCATACCTTGCCAGGCCGCCAACGCCTTTCCCTATCCAGAGCCGGTCGAAGATTGAATTCATTGTCTCCTCTACGACATTGTCCGACGCCTGGAAGCCTCCGTAAAGAAAGACTGCAGATATGCTGCTGTCCACGTTCGTATCTCTCGATCCGTCTGGGAAGATGGCATTTATGAATCTGTGACTCTCGCCATCGTAGAGGTGCTCGAGCATGGTTGCCTTTAGATCATTGGATGCCTGGCAGAGAACGTCGTGGCGTTCCCGGTTGTAGAAGACCCGGGAAAATTTGGCAGCCGCCCACAACCCCGCGTAGACTGTTGCTGCCGTCCATGTGAATACGCCATATTTCTCCTCCCAGAGATCGAAGGAGGGCCTGGGAAGGCCGGTCCTCGGATCGATGTACTTCAGCAGGAAATCGGTTGTTTTCAAGACCAGATTGGGGTAGACCTCTTCTATGAACTCTATGTCACGAAATTTTTGGAAGTGCTTCCAGAGGGCATAAAGGACCAGGGCTGTCTCATCCTCTTCGATGGCAAGGCCCTCAAATCCGGAAGCTGCCAGCCAGCTGCTTCCCACAGATCCGTCCGGCGAATATTTGTGGTGAAAGAAGCCATCCTCTGTTATCACTTCATTACAGAACCGGAAGAAGCGTCTGGTTACCTCCGGAAAACCTGCCATGTCGAAGGCCATGCTCGCGATGCTTCCGTCTCTCATCCAGACGTAGGAGTAGGTATCCCGGCTGAACTGCAGAATGTTCGAATCAGTGGAGGCAATTATCCCTCCCTGGCTGTCGGCATGGGATCGCATGATGAGAAGCGAGTTTTTGTAGGCAGTGAGGATGTTTCTAGGCAGTCTGGCAAGACTGATGCTCTTCTTGTTCAGCCAGGCCGCCCAGTAGTTTTCCGTCTCCATTAATAGCTGCTCGACCCCTATCTCTTTGACTTTTAGGGTTAGGTCCAGAACCTGTTTCAGGCTGCGGGCGCAGGCTATCCAGTAATGAACCGACCCCACGGAATTGGGCAGTAGATTGAGTTCAAAGGAGACGGCTGAGTCAACAGAGCCCTGGGCTATGGTATTTCCTTCCAGAAGTCCGTCTTCGGCATCTCTCCAGGTTCCTTCCCTGCCCGGCTGCTCTTTGTAGCCCGTGGCAAACTGGTGCAATCCTTTCTTTTGGGCGAACCCACTGATGAGAAAATAACGATTGCGCTTGTAATGGATTATGGAATCGAGGACAGGCTCATACATCACAGTATCGCCCACGGAGTCTCCATAGATGTGAAAGTCGTGGGTGAAGAAGAGCCTTATCTTCCTATGCGAAGCTGAAAGGTTGCGAATGGTAACCTTTCTCAGAAGCACGTCCAGGGAGTGATGCACTCCGTCATTAGTCTCCAGCTGAAGGCCTAGCTCCTCATGCTTTGCTCGACATCTGCCTACCAGAGTCTGCGGCATGTAGCCCGTCTCCACATCCCAGCCATCGTCAGACCAGCGAAACTGGCCGTCTGCCCAGATGCCCATCCTCAGAAAATGTCCCAAGAGGTGATTTTCCAGACCTACCCTGGGGTAGAAGAAATCTCTGATATTCATTTTGCCGTCAAAGGCGATGGCGATGCGGCCATTGCCTATAACTGTCTCTCTGGGCATTCACCGACTCCTGAATTAGATCTTATAATTATAGGTACCATTAAGTATAAAAACAAAAGCGTTACCGATTGGGAAGAGTTTATGATGCCACGAGGCCTCTTAAGTGTGAATGATAAAGCAGCCCCGAATACTTCCCATGTCCCTACAAGAAGCGAAGATCCTGGGGATAGAACAGTTTGATGTTATTCTGATAAGCGGAGACGCTTATGTCGATCATCCCTCTTTTGGGGCGGCTCTAATCGGCCGGGTGCTCTGGGATGCGGGCTATACAGTGGGCATAATCGCCCAGCCGGACTGGAAAAGAGATGACGACTTCCTGAAGCTGGGCTGGCCGCGCCTCTTTTTTGGCGTATCCTCTGGGAACGTAGACTCTCTGGTGAACAACTTCACGCCCAATCTCAAACGCCGCAGTTCGGATGTCTATTCGCCAGCGGGAGCTCTTTGCCGGCCAGACAGGGCTGTGATAGTTTATGCAAACAAGATTCACGCCCTCTTTCCTGGAGTTCCGATCATAATAGGCGGAATCGAGGCCAGCTTGCGCAGGTTTGCTCAATACGACTTCTGGTCGGACTCGGTTCGACAGTCCATTCTGGCTGATGCGCCGGCCGATCTCCTGGTCTATGGCATGGGAGAGAAGCCACTCGGAGAAGTGGCCCTGCGCCTGGAAAAAGGGGAGCGAATTGAAGAGATCAGAGATATTGCAGGGACGACGGTGAAAGAAGAGATCGGCAGCTGGAGAAATGCGCCGCGTTCGGACTGCCTTGTAATTCCCGGTTTCATAGATATCTCCAGAGACAAGAGAAAATATGCTGAGGCCTTCGCCATGCATTTTGGGGAACAGGACCCATTTCGCGGCCGCACAGTCGTCCAGCCCCACCCCAAGACCGTCATCATCCAAAACCGTCCGGCTCTGCCATTAACCGCGGAGGAGCTGGACCACATCTACGAGCTGCCTTACGCTCGTGAGGCCCATCCCTCTTACCGGGAACCCATTCCTGCCCTGGAGCCGGTCAAGTTTTCCATCACCAGCCACAGGGGATGTTTCGGATCCTGCTCATTTTGTGCCCTGACACACCACCAGGGCAGAATTGTGCAGAGCAGGAGTCTGGACTCCATCGTGCGCGAGGCAGTGAGGATGACTCATATGTCAAGCTTCAAAGGCATCATCCAGGATGTGGGCGGGCCGACGGCCAACATGTACGGCCTTATTTGCCCACGCTGGAAGCAGGGCGCATGCCCCGAAAAGTTGTGCTCAGCAGAGTGTCCGACTCTGGACAAAGATCATTCCCGTCAGGTAGAGCTGCTGCGCCGGCTTCGCAAGATTCCGGGAGTAAAAAGAGTCTTCATCGGCTCGGGGATAAGGCACGATCTGGTGATGGCAGACTCTTCTCCCTATCTGGAGGAACTCTGCCGGTATCACGTCTCCGGTCACCTCAAGATAGCCCCGGAGCATATCACCCGAAGTGTTACAGAGTGCATGCATAAGCCCCCTCAAGAGGTCTTGCAGGCCTTCCGGGAGCGCTTTCGAGACGCCTCCAAGGCTGTGGGAAAGGAGCAGTACCTCTTGCCCTATCTCATGTCCGGCCATCCCGGGTGCACCGTTGGGGATATGGTTGAGCTGGCAGAGTTTTTGCGAGACAATCATATGTACACTGAGCAGGTGCAGGACTTCACCCCCACACCCATGACAGTCTCCACTGCCATGTACTACACGGGCATTGATCCTTTCACGCTCGAGCCTGTGCACGTGCCCAGAGGCCGGGAGAAGAGGATTCAGCGGGCTATGCTGCAATACCGGGACCCTAAGAACTATGATCTGGTCAAGGAGGGCTTGAAGATGGCAGGAAGGCTGGATCTGATGGGCGAGGGAAGGCAATGCCTCATCCCATTGCGTCCTGCGAGCGTGCGTGGGTGGGGTCTGGAGAGGAAGAGACACAAGGGGAAAATGGAGTTGTGAGAAAAGTCAGACCGGTTCCCCGACGAAAGAGTTCTGATGGCATAAATTTCGAAGCCGAGCCCACCGGGACTCGCATCCTTCGGGCTAAAGAGGTGCTTGCCTCGGGAGGGGGCATTAGGCAAAGCAAACAGATAGAGCTGACACCAGCAAGGCCAGAAAGTGCGGGCCATATGAGCGAAGCATGCAGTACTTCAGCCTGTGTAGCACGGCTTTGATGGATCGAAGTCCTGGGCGGTTCAAGCGCCGATACTGCGGTGGTAGTCTCCTCTGAGGAAGGCGCTGTGGGTGCTGGCCTGCCCGAGGCTCGTTCATTCCCTTTTTTTGAGCGGTATCTTGCACGAAGGCTTGGTTCGTATTCATAGGCGAAAACCTTAAATATCGACAAATGACTAGTAGATATAAGGCAAAGGTCGATGGTTTCTTTTCTCCCTCCTACACCTTCAGACTTTTGCCCCCCTTCTATTCGTTTTCCCCAGGTCTTTGGCATGCTTTGTTGCATGATTTCAAAAAATCCAAATATTAAAATTGAGCATTGGGATTTGAGTTCATTGCCTCGAGCAGATGTTTCCAGTTCAATCCGCTCGGATAGAGATCGGTTCAGCATATGATCATGGAAAAAGGAGGTGAGCCTCTTTCAAGGCTCTCTAACCGATCATTTCTTCCCTAAATGAGATCATTTACTTGTGCTTGCAGATCCGCCATACTTATTGAATTGCCCCGTTGATGTTCTATTTATGGTTAGAACTATGGAATAGGGGAGGTTTGAAGGATTGGGGATGTTGATCGTACCGTGTGCAGTTTCCCCCGTTGCCACCTCTTTGCCATCATATATTACTCGCATCGAGCTTCCTGATACATCATTGCCGATATTGGATGCAGTTAACTCGTCTGCAGTTATATCAGAGCTACTTAATATCGTGCCCGAGATATATCCACCCAGAACCTCAGTGTTTAAGATAGCTCTATTTCTTGCGGCATCGAATGCAGATACATCAAATCCGATTTTCTTTCCCTCTAAAGTTCCGTCAAAAATGTTATTGCTCGCGGTTGCGGTCTGTGTAGTCGCACTGGCTGAGCCTACATAGTTGGTGATTCGCCCATCGCCGACAGCATGCATGTTGGCGTTTGCCCTATCATTCTTTCTATTTGATGAGGATGACGAAAGATAGATCTCATTTCCTTCTGCCTGGCTGAAGAAATTGAATGCAGACACGCCCTCCCCGAATGACTCGGCGCTATTCGATACCGTGCCAATGATTGATCCATCGAGTACTTTAGTGCTTGAGGCAGCTCTATCTCTTGCAGCATCAAACGCCGTTGAATCAAATTCGATTTTCTTTCCCGCGACAGCTCCATCAACGATGTCATTGCTGGCTGATGCTGCCTGTGCAAACGCACTGGATGAGCCCATATAGTTAATGATCTGTCCTTCACCCACAGCATTCATGTTAGCATTCGCTCTATCATTCTTCTTGTTTGAAGAGGAGGACGAAAGGTAGATCTCATTTCCTTCTGTCTGGCGGAAGAGATTGTCCGCAAACACGCTGTCCCGGAATGACTCGGTGAGATCCGCGTACCTGTTGATGAATCCGGGCTCTGTTTTTGTACCCCGGATGTCCGTCTTCAAGCTCGACATATCTTTCTCGGAATTTGATGAAGAGGCTGAAAGGCCAATCGTATTCCCCCGTGCCTCTCCAGACAGAATCTGCTGAGCTCCTGTCTCGAAAATAAGACCGGCTCCATCAGTAATACCGACACCAGCGGCACTACCATATCCCGACACCTGGCCATTTTGGGTTTTTGTGCCGACAACATCCATCTTTGCATTCGATCTAAATCCACATGTTCGGTAAGCGGATGACTCGGACCCGATTATACTCCCATATGCATTCTCAAACTGGCCACCTGTCCTCATGGACTTCGGGTCTGCAAAGGTAAGGTCCAGGTTATCGTAACCGAGGATGCCACCATTTTGTATATCTGTGTTTGTGGTTGCAGTTCCAATTTGGTTCGAAGCTCTTTCCCTTACTGCGACCTTGGCACCTCTTGCATCCTCAAATGACTGCACTGCCAGGACTCCACCAGAAGATGCAAAGGCATCTCCATGATAATTGTAGAGCGACCCCCGGTAAACCTCTACGGATGCACTGGCTTTATCACCTCGCCTGTCTGAAGCGATGGTATTGCATCTTATCGTATATGCATCATTGGCAGTCAAGACAAATCCGGTCACCGAAGCGGTTGTGTCATCCACGGCCATGAGGGGCTGAGTGTATTCCCAGCTGCCTGCATTGACAACATCTGCAGTTATCTGTGCTTTTTCTCCCCGATGGTTACTGGCGCCGAAGCTCTTATGTAAATTGCCACTGCCACTGGCATACTGCTCCATTGCCGCGCCGTCCACAATACTATGAACCCTTAAACTATCACTATTCTGAGTGCTGAATGTCGTTGTATCAGAAAAACTACTTCCACTTTGGCTGCCAGCTATGCTGACGCTGACGCTATAGGCGCCTGGAATAAGAAAGACCAGGACCAACATCATTGTAATAACTCCTTTTGAAGACATATTTTACCTTCCCAATAATAGATAGCTTATGTAGGTGATATACTTTATCCAACTAAGCAATCGGCATATTTCCTAACATTTTCTAATGCATATTATTACTGACATCTTCTAAGAAGTCAATATTATGTAACTTTTGAAATTAATGCTAAAATAAATATATATATCTCAGAAGTTGGCTCAATTCCGGATGCCAATCTCTCATCGTCGGCGGTTAAGAGCGGGATTCAAACAATAGTTTGGCATTTGAAGATGCTAAATACCACCAGACTGTTCCTACACATTGGTCCTCCAAATCAAAAATTAAAACTATTTTACTCGATCCCCACAATCTCCCTTATTATTCTCTGGCTCTCCTCTGGCGTGCCCCTGGTATTGACCTCATGCACCCTCGCGCGGGCAAACAGTGACCGGAAGAAGCGGCTGCGCAGGCGGCGCTTGAAGTCGCTATGCACCAACAGGTGAGGATTGAAGTATTCATTCGCTTCCATGATCTGCAGGGCCTCCTCGCCTCCCAGCTCCCGAACGGTTTCCTCCTCCGATGCGTCGCGTTTTAGGAGGATCACATTTTCCAGCGTCGTAAGGGGAAGTATGCGTCCTTTGCCGATCACCCAGCGCAGGTCCACCACAGCACGCCCCTTCTCATCAAAGACTGCCTTCTCCACAAGGCCTGAGAACTCCTTCCAGATGTCAGCCAGATCGGCACGAATGTAGAAATTCTTCTCTGAGCCATAGGCCAGAACGTCATCCCCAAAAATCCGGGCATAGAACCAGTCGTCTGAGACCACGCGCACTCGCGGGCTGCGCAGGAGACCATAGGTGTGCGTGGTCTTGCCGGCACCCGATCCTCCTAAGATGCAAAGGCCCAAACCCCGGGCATCCAGGCAGGCTCCGTGCACAGAGTAGATACCATGATTATCTTCCAGGATATCGCCAGCCAAGCTCAGAGCCAGAGACTTTATCCAGCCATAATAGTCCATATTAAACAAAAATCCGGTCTTGGATTGAGGATCGTAGTAGACCCGGTTTTCTTCCTGGGACTTATCCTGCAGCACATAAAGCCGACCATGGGATCGAATGTTCTGAGATGCGGAATAGAAGCTCTCTTCCCAGGCGTCCTTGACGGATGTGACGCCTGTCAAGAGCTTGATGCAGCATCCATAAATCTCGGACTTGATCTCATAGCGTATCCGGCCGCCATATTGATCGACCAGCTCCTCTTTTCGCTCCATGGATATGATTTCAACTGTATATGTCATCCCCAACTCTCCCAAATTCTTCTCTCAAAATGTTTTGCCAAGCCCAAATCCATTTCTCAGATGTCTCCGGCCATCAGGACTGCCAAGGCAGCGGCGAGCCCTGGGACGCAGGCTGTCGTCCAGCTCATAGACCAGCGGGACTGCCGTGGGCACTTCCACAAGTTCGATATCCTTATCTGAGATGTTCTCTATATGCTTGACCAGGGCGCGGATGGTATTGCCGTGCGAGACCATCAATATGTTCTTGCCTCTTTTCAGCTCGGGGGCGATTTGATCCTGCCAGAGGGGCAGGAGGCGCTCTTGCGTTTCCTGCAGAGACTCTGACCTCGGTATTTGACCCACATCCAGATGACTGTACCTGGGATCATTTCCCGGGAAGCGCTCGTCGCCCACAGGCATTGCCGGAGGATGCTCTCGAAAGCCCCTGCGCCAGCGATGGACCTGCTCTATGCCGTAAATCTCATCCATCTCCAGCTTTTTTTGCCCCTGCAAATCACCATAAAAGCGTTCATTGAGCCGCCAGCTAGGATATGTCGGAATCCACATCAGATCCATCTCTTCGAGGACAATCCAGAGAGTCCTGATGGCGCGTTTCAGGACGGAGGTGTAAGCCCTGTTGAAAATAAATCCGGAATTTTGCATGAGTCGTCCTGCATCTCTCGCCTCCAATCTTCCCTTTTCGGAGAGGTCGATATCCATCCAGCCTGTGAACCTGCCTTCCTGGTTCCAGAGGCTCTCTCCGTGTCTGAGCAGAACCAGCCTCGCCGATCTCTCCCCCAAAGCCTAATCTCCCAGGCGCTCGGCTTTCTGGTCTCCGGCAAAGAGCATCAGCCGGTCGCTGCCCTTGGTGATATTCCTATAATTCTCCAGGTATTTATGGCAATTTTGAATTGGCACATCCAGAGGGACAATGACATCCGGAGGGGCGATCATATTCTCTGTCATTTTCCACCTCATGCCTTCTCGGAAAGATCGGTCAGCGACACCAGGGGCACAAGCCTGTCGAAATCATCTTTCTGACCGAGCGCTGTTCCCTGATGCAGTGTGGTGGCGGTCCCTGCCGCAGCGGCATAGACCAGACACTCAGAAAGGTCTTTCTTCTGCACAAGGCCAAAGATGAACCCGGCTACTGCAGAGTCTCCGGCGCCTATTGTGCTCTCCACATTCACATTGGGTGGCACCGCCAGGTACTGCTGGCCGTCGGAGACCAGAAGTATCCCTTTTGCGCCCATGGATACAAGAACGATTTCCACTCCTTGCCGGTTGATATCCCTGGATGCTCTGATGATTTCTTCTAGATCCTTTAGCTCTCTTCCTATAAGCCCAGATAGCTCGTGGATGTTGGGCTTTATGATATTGGGCATGGCCTTGATTCCCTGGCGCAGCGCCTCGCCATCTACATCCAACACCACTTTGGCCTCGCATCTTTTCACAAGGCTTATGATCTTGCGATAGATCTCGGGGCTCACTCCGAGAGGGATACTGCCTCCGATGGCAACCACTTCGCCGCAAGGCAATTTCTCCAACTGCTCCACAAGTTGCATCAGCTCTTCCGGTTTTATCTCCGGGCCGCGGGCATTGAAGGCCAGCTGCTTTCCTGTCTCCTTCTCATGAATTATGATGTTGGTGCGCGTCTCGCCTGAGACACGCACAAAGTCTGTCTCGATGCCTTCGTTCAGCAATCTTCCTTCCAGCTCTCGACCAGCGAAGCCTCCTACAAACCCCAGAGCTATGTTGTCCACGCCCATGTTCTTGAGCACCTTGGAGACATCAACGCTCTTGCCTCCCGCGAAGCTCTTCTCCTCCAATATGCGGTTGGATACGTCGTTGCGCACCTTTTGAATCCATAAGGTGCGGTCCAGCGCTGGGTTTAGTGTAATCGTATAGATCATGGACCCTTCTTCTCAGACAAAAG
The DNA here is from genome assembly GCA_963843555.1 of uncultured Methanosarcinales archaeon. Classification (GTDB taxonomy): domain Archaea; phylum Halobacteriota; class Methanosarcinia; order Methanotrichales; family Methanotrichaceae; genus Methanothrix. The sequence continues at coordinate 73,414 of CAWJKV010000016.1, read as the reverse complement.
TAATGATTCTTTTGCCTGGACTTAGGGCACCCAGCGCCTAGAAATGCACAACTTGCGAGAGAGTCTTCCTGACGAACAAGGTAACCGTGAACCATAGCCTGGATCAACTCTCCAGCACAGCCTGCGCCAGGGATTTGTCGATGCCTCTTTTGGTCCGAATGGATAGACCAAAGGGCACAGATCATCCCTTGATAGAGAGAATCATAAAAGCTGACAGGTCATTATCAATTCGGTTAGAGGATTATCGGATTTAGGAGAAGCCCAGAAAGGAAGGGGATAAAATGGCCTTGGCTGGCTGATATGCGTCTGGTGGGATCAGGATACTATGCAGCAGAGCCCTGGAGCCACGCCGTTGGGAGTGAGTGTGTAGAGATCTCCATCCAGATCGACCTCAACACATCCGCCTTTTGGAGTGGCATCGAAGTCGTGAGTGACCAGGTAGAATGCAAGATCCTCAGAGTTCATGCGAGGATCTTCGAAGCCTGATATCAAGGACCTCAGATCCAGGAGGGAATCATTAGACGCACTGGCGGTTGGCAATGCCAGCATAATTACGATCACAGTGATACCTATTGCACTTATCTCCTTCCATGCCATAGTCACATCTAAGGACTCGGAGAATCATATAGACGATTGTGTATAACATAGGTACAAAATTTCAACAGATCCTGTCTGCTAAAAATCAAACAGCGACTTCTGCTTCTGCTCTTTGGGACGCCTCCGAAGCTGAACAGATTGCTCTGTCCCTTTCCCGAGCAAAGCCGGTCCTTGGTGACCCCAAAGCTCTCGAAGATGCGCAGCACGGGCGGCAAGATCTGCTTTTCCACGTAGTACTCTGTGTCCAGTGGCATGTTCTTCTCCAAAACAAAGGCCGGGTCCTCCGCCCGGTTCACGAACAGCTCTTTGTTCTTTTTGCCCCTCTTTCCCTGGATGATGACAAAGGGCACCCTGTCGCCCACGCCCGGCACGCTGTCCGCCCCGCTCTCTGATCTTCTCCACCAGTTGGATATGCGGCTGCTTGTTCTTGTAGGAGCCGGTACTCTTGGTGTAGCGGCGCGTCAGAGTGAGCTCCTCCAGGAAGGTCGGGTCCAGAGAGAGATCCAGATTCTGCAGCCGGAGCACCACGGAGCGGACGTGCTCTACCGCCTCCTCCACCTTGCCCTCTTTGAGCACCAGCTCCAGGCAGGTCTTGAGTGTCTTCGAGGTCAGACCGCACCAGTCCCGCCGCACCGTCTCCATGCCTCTCACCTTGATTCTATCCTTCCAGCCGTCGCCCATCGGTTCGAAGACCCAGAGAGCGTAGCGTTTCTTGGCCAGAAAGATGCCGCGCCGGGCGAAGGCCTCGAAGACCAGCTCCATGGGCGCGGGAAGAGATGGAGGTGACAGTCTCTGCGATCTTTCTGCCGATCAGCTCTGCATCTTCGCAGCGAGACTGGCTCCGCCATCCTGGCCCGGCGGGCCGCAGCCGCACAAAGACACTGTCCGTGTCCCCATAGACCACGGAAAGGTCAAAGCATTTCTCTGCCGCCTTTCCGAAAGGCAGTGCATCCTTGAAGACCACCTCTCCGTCTATCACGTAGGCCTGAGCCGATCTCATCAATGATCTTCTTGGTGCGCAGAATGTTCTCCCGGCCAAATGACGTGACGGCATTGGCCAGTGCCAGGCTGTAGAGCCGGGCCCGGGCGTAGCCCGAGTAGCCGTAAAAGCTGTTGAGCAGAATCTTCATGGCGTTCTGCTTGGCATCCAAAAAACGGCGCTCGTCCTCGCCGGCCTTCTTCATCAGATTTTTGGTCGCGGTCCTCTCATCGAGCAGCTCCCGCAAGACGGCAGGCATGATGCCCGGCGAGACCTGGGGGGAGACGAACCTGCCGCCCGAGGGAGCAGTTATGATGCCTTCGCTCCGCTCACCTTTGCCGCATTGTCTCGGCCGGTGAACCGGCAATACGGTCGTGTAGCAGAGGTTATGGGCCATCATAATGGTCGGATAAAGGGACTTGTAGTCCAGGATGACCACATCCTCCACCAGCCCCTTCTCCGGCACCAGGACGGCTCCCCCTTTCAGGCCCTCGTTCTCCACATAGCGCTCATCCGAGACGTCTGCATCGGGCTTGGGCGGCACCACCCGGCCCCTCTCCCGGAAGCGGCGCATGAGCAGGTTCTCTACCATTCCCGACTGCCCGCCGTTCACGATGTCCTGCAGCAATGAGCCACTGGCCCGGGAGAGGGCGATGTACTTGTCCATCAGCCGCAGGTCGAGGAGCATGTGCATAGCCAGTACGGCATCTCGTCGAGAGTAGCTGATGAAGCGGCGCAGACCTTCGCCATCCGCTCTTCCGCCCAGAGGGCCTCGATCTCTTTGGGGTCCACGTCGTACTTCTCCATTCTTGAGAAGTTCGGCTGCCGCGTTTCTGAGGGTGTACTGCTTGAGGCTGTAGGAGGAGCGGATGATGGGCAGCAGGTCCACTACCACCCGGCCGGTAATGGAGACGTCGGTTCTGTTTACGATCTTCCTTATATACCAGGAGTTGCCGTCCCGGCCCACTCGCGCCTCCACGCGATTTTGCCTGGCCCTCTCCTGCAGGTAGGGAAAATCGAACTCATTGGAGTTGTAGCCGGCCAGGATATCCGGATTGTAATCCCTGAAGATGGAAGCAAACTGGGCCAAGAGATCGTACTCATCCTGGCAGGCTCTTGTGTCCGGACGAGGGCAGTCGATATTCTTTCCCACCAGCACCAGGTCCTTTTGGCCCTGATACTCCGGCTCGAAGGCCATGCTGATTAAAATGACCGGCGACTTTTCCGCCTTGGGCATCTCCCCCTGATCGGGCAGGCACTCGATATCAAAGCTCATAAAGCGCAGCGGTGCATTGGCCTCATGCTGCACCGGATGCAGGGACTCAACATTTACCAGTGGTAGGGCAGAGGCGGCCGCATGTGACGCGTCGCTGGCCGGACGGTCCACTCCGGAATGGGCGCTTCCACCCATCCCATGCCGCCCAGGGATCGGTCGATGAGAAACCTGTTCTTGAAGAGAATATCCGTCTCGTAAACGGCTTTGATGCCGGACCACCTCTTTTGCCCTTTCCCTGAGACTGTCTCACCTCTTTGGGGTCGTGGGTGGTGATCTTGAGCATCTTCTTGGTGAATGGTCTGAAAGCCGATGGGCTCAAAGCGCTCTACCACCTCTACCTCCAGTCCCAATGCCCGAAGATCCTCGGTCGCGCTCTTCCAGGAGCCTTCCTCCACCCCCGCGTAAAAATAGGGCCGAAAGCCAGCCACACGGCAGGTAACGCTTCTTCCCTCGGGCGTAGTGCCGAAGAGCTGCACCAGAGGATTTCTATCTGAATCGTAGGTGTAATTAGCGTCCAGGATCTGGAAGATCATTGCTTATAAATGGAAATTTTCGCTTAAATAGCTAATCATGCCGACAGCATAGATCCAATATTGGATTCGTAAAAAATCGGAATGAATGCTGCCCCTGGAAAAGGCGAAAGCTGGGCTCCCTCTCGCGCTTCGCCCCAAATGCTTCTGTCGCAGCTAGATATTGTTACAGCTTCAACATCCATCTCATATGCCCGCTATCTCTCGCCCTTCCACTTGATTTTATCTCCCTTGACCTTCACCACATCGCTCTTCTCCAGCACCTTGGCCAGCTCCTCGGCAACATTCTTCCCATCGATCAGGATATCTTCCCCGTCTTCAACTTTCAGCTGCATTGTGCAGTTCTTTACAAATTCCTCAAAATCCATCTTCCGGGATGTGGGCGATGTGGCCAGTTTTTCGATAAGCATTCCCAGCACCCTGAGACTCTGGTACTCGTCGGGATATAAATCACAGAACTCCTCATCCAGCTCGCTGGAGAGCGGCGTTGTGAACTCATCGGCAAAGATTCCAACTGACTTCTCCAGATAGAATCCGACGGTTGTCTTCAACTGCTCAGGTTCTGGGTCATAATCTCCTGGATTGGCAGGAATATCCAGCAGAGGGTCATCCAGCTTATCTCCTGCCGGCTCTCCTATCTTTATATCGTTCAAAGAAAGGACGGATTTGGCAAAGATTTTGGCTTTATGCGACCTTATTAGAAAGCTCAACCATTCTGCTGAACTGAACTCCAGGGCTTCCTTATCTTCCTCAGAAAGGCTGTCCGGGCTCTCGCTGAGCGCCATGATCTTATCCCTCTTTTCTGTCATGGTGGGATCCAGCTCCTCCATGAAGAGCTCATCAAATTCCTCTTCTGTAGTGCTCCGGGATAGGACGCTCTTCAGCACTGATAAAGAGTGCTCGTACTCATCCATGTCTTTTGCCAGACTCTTGAGAAGGCTGTGCCTGCCATGAAGGGAGCTGGTCTCCTCCTCAGTCACCACCAGAAAAGGCTTCGACTCGACTCTGATGCCCGCATTGGAGAGAAAGGTCCGGATCTCCTTGGCCTCTTCTTCATCGTATTCTCCGATATAGAACATGGGCGAGAGAATTATAGGAGGAGCTTAAAAAAGCTTTACATGGGAGAGGCTCGAAGCCGGTGGCTGAAAAGCAAAACCAAGTGCCAGGCATGACCTCTGCAACGGTTAAATAAAGCGACTCTATGAACCGGAGAAGTTCGGCTCTAGCCCAACTCCATCTCATCAAGAGCCTTTTTCAGCATCTCAAAGGTCGCCCGCAGATGCTCCGATATCACTCGCGTCTCTGAGAGCACCGGCATGAAGTTGGTGTCTCCGTTCCAGCGGGGCACGACGTGCAAGTGGATGTGATCCGCAACCCCTGCTCCACCCACAATGCCCATATTGATCCCCAGGTTGAAACCGTCCGGGCGCATCGTTTTGCGCAGCAGCTCCACAGCAAGATCGGCCATTTGCATCATCTCTTGCTGCTCCTCCGGTGCCCAGCCCGCCAGGGTGGCCGTATGCCGGAAAGGAACCACCATCATATGGCCATTGTTGTAGGGAAAAGCGTTCATGATGATGAAATTGTATTTGCCCCGGTGGAGAATCAGGTTCTCTTCATCCCTGTTCTCACCGGGCTTGTCGCAGAATATGCAGCCAGCAGGCTTCTTGCTGAGGATGTATTCGATGCGCCAGGGTGCCCATAATTTTTCCATCTTACTCCGCCTCTTCCTCGAAGACGATCTTCCTTCCCACGACTTTGGGCTTCCCTTCTATAAACATCTTTATCGCCTTGGGATAGGCCTTATACTCCGCCCTCTGAATCCTGGCTTTCAGGCTCTCATGGGTATCGTTCTCTTTAACTGGCACCGGCCTCTGGTAGACGATGGGACCATGGTCCACGTCCTCATCAACGATATGGATGGTGGTACCTGTCCACTTGACGCCGTGGTCCAGAGCCTGTCCAAAGGCATCCATGCCCCGAAAAGAGGGCAGGAGAGCGGGATGAATATTCAAGATCCTATCCCTGTAACGCCGGACAAAAGCGGGTGAGAGGATCCTCATGAAACCCGTGAGCACAACCAATTCAACGCCTGATGCCTCCAGATGTGCCATGAGCTCCCGGTCGTACTCTTCACGAGTCTTATCTCTGGGATCGAGGCAAAGGCCCGGAACCCCAAACTCGCGGGCGATCTCGAGGGCGCCTGCATCCGCCTGATCGGTCAGGACTATCTTCACCTGGGCAGGAAGATAACCGGAGCGCTCTGCTAGCAGAATATAACGAAGGTTTTCTCCTCTCCCCGAGGATATGATGCCAAGCGAGGTTGTCAAAATGGAAGGCTCACTTCCCAAGTGTGATTTCAATTGCTGAAACATTGGTCTCTCCCCGGTCGGTGTTGAGGGTCTCGGTAGAGATCTGAATTCCCAACACCGTTACATCGGGAAGAAATCGGGACCTTGAGACCTCTGCCACATCCACCGCTCTGGAGATCGCCCGGCCTCTGGCCATGATCCTGACATCCTTTGCGCCGCCGTTGAACTGTGTAACCACTGCCAGCACATAGTTCATCACAGGCTTGTTGCCGACGAATACGACATCATCTTCAGCCATTGGATTATCACCTGGAATTAAATTTGAACTTGTGATCATACCTAGATAAAGTTGCTGATTTACTGTTAATTCAAAGGTATCTTCCCCGCGCCTTGATCTCCAACACCCGCTTCAGGACCTTCTTTGCTTCAGGATAGGTCCGAGTGTATCCGATCTGGAAGGCCTCAATCAGCTCTTCTGAACAGTCATGAGTGCTCTCCAGGGTCTGGAAGTAAACATGAACGTCAACACCCTGCGCTTCAATGGATTTTTCGTAAAATGCGAGACCGAAGTCGATCAGGCAGATTTTGCCCCGCACAAGGATCATATTGGAGGTGGTCAGATCCCCATGAATGATTCCTCCCCCATGCAGCCTTCCCACCATCTCTCCCACCTTCGTAGAGAGTTCAATGTTGATGACATCTTTCAGCTTTTCGCCTTCTACATACTCCATCTTCAGCTCAAAGCGAGAGACGTCGCAGATGATGGGCGTAAGAACTCCATGCCTGCGGGCGTCGCTTGTGAGCCTGGCCTCCCGCAGAGTTCGCTCTTGCCGGATGCGCCGGTCCAGATCTGTCTGCCTGTAGCTCTTGGGCAGCCTCAACTTATTGACCACGCCGTTCTCCAGAGTTACTACCGCTTCTGCGCCTCTGCCTATCTCCATAGAACCTCCTTCTTCTTCCAGGCCCTGACAAGTCCAAGGCAGCCCGTGATCATCATATCCCCTGCGGGTGATGCCGCCACTGCACCTTTCAAAGCCCCGCAGGATAGAAACTTCTCCCGGCATGGTCCGGTGACGAGAATCGACCTGACGACATCAGGAACTCTATCGATATAAGCTCCGTGACCCCCATCCTCGAATATCTCGCTGTTCAACAATTTTCCGTTGCACAGCTTTTCTGCAAAATCTCGCAGCTTTTCCGGCCCGAGACCGGAGGTGTGGTGCTCGAAGATGGCAGTGATCCGGCCCTCATCCAGGAGGGCAGCCACAGTATGGCCGTTGCCGAAGTTGATGATTAGCGCGGGATCACTGAATACGAGAATCCAGGGCTGCCCCAAAGATGGCTGCCGGGCCAGTGTCCATGAGGAGAGGCTCAAATCCCTCTCTCGCCAGTGTGTCCCGAACGGCGCTGCATCCTGGTCATCGACTCGAGGAGGCTGCCGGTAGGCAAAGGCCTCCAGGCTCCCACCAGAGCGGATGGCTTCGGCCAGATGCTCAAACCGAACCATGCGATTTGACTTTTGCGGGGAGTAACCGTGATCCTGTACAGCAACTGCAATCTCTCTTGGAAGGGCGATGTCGAAGGCAAGGAAGGCGCGACGGAGCGCCGGAATGTCGACATCCCCTGTCTCAATGATCTCGGCTGATGCCGGCGCATCCTCCTGGATGGTGACGCCCATGGCAGCTACGCGCTCCAGATTATCGTTTATGGAAGCTGCAGCGTTTGGGGTGGCATAAACCCTCAGGCCTGCAGCGATGTGCCATCTGACTGCTATGGTAGAGGCTCCGCCCCCCATGGTCGGCCCGCGCAGGAACACATCCTTTCCCTCCAGCCTGGCCCGGCTTATCCTGTTTCCCACCAGTATGGTCTGACTAGGCAAAACCATCTTGGTCAAACCTTCCATAGGCACCCCCTCCTGATAGAGCAGAATGTCCTGGGTGCCTGCCCCCACATCAACAGCTAATAGCGACATAGATCATTCCTTCTCGCCACATCTCTTGGCTTAAATAGGAACCCCACGGGAAAAATTTTATCCTTATCCAGAAAGGGATTAGCATGATCATTGATATAGTGGTCGCAAGCACCTCCCGTTTCAACAGGTTCGGGCCTGTGTCGAGCCCGGAAGGGGCAGAAGACCTCTCCGGAAAAGTGATCCAGGAGAAGATCGAAGCTGCTGGACATATAGCCCAATACCGGCTCCTTCCAGACGGCATTGAGCCTATCCGGGAGGCAGTGGAAAAGAGCGTTGCCGACGCCGTGGTTATCTGCGGAGGCACAGGTCTCACTCACCTGGACTTAACACTGGAAGCCGTGGAGCCGCTCTTCGAAAAAACGCTTCCCGGCTTTGGAGAGATCTTCCGCTGGCGAAGCCTGGATGAGGTGGGGACCCGTGCCATGCTTACCCGTGCAACAGCCGGAATTCATCGTGGAAAGCCTGTTTTTTGTCTGCCCGGCTCGCCAGGCGCGGCGCGCCTCGGCATGGAGCTTATCATGGCAGAAATAGAACACATCCTTAAGCACATCCGGGAATAAGAGAAAAAAATAATATTAATCATATCATATCCGATTGAACCGGAGTAGCCTTTTATATCATTAGCACTCTAATAAGCACATAGAGCTATCACGGAGAGATTGGCCAATGGAAACAGAGATCCCAGTGCGAGACATCATGACACGGCCAGTGATCACAGCCGATGCCGACCTGGACATACTAAGCGCTGCCAAGAAGATGGGCTCGGCCAATGTGGGAAGTCTGATAATAGTATGCGGCGACAAGCCCACAGGCATTCTGACGGAAAGAGACCTGGTGAAAAAGGTCATAGCCCAAGGAATCGATCCCAGAAATTTAAAGGTGGGAGAGATCATGAGCTCACCTATGAACTCCATAGAACCCGATGCAAGCCTACGTGACGCAGCAGCGTTGATGCTCCGAGCCGGAGTCAAACGACTGCCCGTGATATTCCAAGGAAAGCTCGTGGGTATAATTACCGATACAGATCTGGTCTCAGGGTCCTCCCTCGGTTTGAATGAGATCTTGAGCGATCTGCTGGAGATGCACCGGGAGAGCGTCCATTTCGATCAGCCTAGTGGAGTGGTGCGCGGAATCTGCGAAGTTTGCGGCCAGCTTTCGGATACCCTGGAGAGCCATAATGGCGAGTTGCTCTGCTGGAGCTGCAGGGACGGAAACAGATAGAAATTATTCCGGGACAGCAGGGGAGTAATAATGTTAGTAGAAGATATTTTATCCAGAGATCCTCTATACGTTGAGGATTCGACTTTTCTGACCAAAGCGCGTCAGTTGATCAGAGACAACCATGTGCGTGGACTGCCGGTCGTGGATAGCAAACGCCGTGTCCTGGGGATCGTAACAAATCAGGATATGCTGCGAGTGACGTCTACAAAATCGAATGTTACTATATCGGGTTTCATGGTGCAGGTTCCCACTGTAACTGAAAAAACGGATGTATTAGAAGCGGCGAGGATCATGCTCAAGGAGAAGAGCTCCTTGCTTCCCGTGGTGGATTCTCAGGAGAACCTGACGCTAAAGGGAGTTGTCACCCTCATGGATATATTCAAGCACATTGACATATCCAAAGTTCCTGATAAGTTGATTAGCGAGGTCATGACCACCAAAGTTGTAACCGCCAGCCCGGATGACCCTATGACTGAGGTATGGGGCAAAATGGTGGAGAAGGACTTCACCGGGTTGCCTGTGGTTAAGGACGGCAAGCCAATGGGAATGATCACCAGATTTGATCTTCTAAAAGGCACCGCCAGGATTGGCAAGGAGAGTGAGAGAAGGCCGTCGGATTCGATGCCAGTAGAGAAATTTATGAGCTCGCCATTATATAGCATAAGGCCGGAAGAAAGCGTGCGCGCAGCCATCGAGCTGATGCTCAAGCATGACGTGGGCAGAATATCAGTTGTGGATAAAGGAAAGCTCGCGGGAATAGCGGATAGAAACGATCTGATCAAGAGTTACCTTGGTGAATAAGATGAGCAACGGTCCAACTACGGGAAAAGAGATAACAAGGATACCGCAAAAGAACGATCGGATGCCCAGAGCCCCCGGCTCAGGGGATAGAGGACCTCTGCAATTTGACTCCAGGCATGCCAAGCACATCAGCGAGCTGATTGGGGCAGCATCGCCTGATGTAGTCACCGTTCCGCCGACAACAACCATCATGGGTGCCATAAAGACCATGACCTTCTACGGCTTCTCCCGGCTTCCTATTGCTGATGCCGGCACAAAGAGGCTGATTGGCTTCGTAACATCCGTGGATATCGTAGACTTTCTGGGCGGTGGGCTACGGCATAACTTGCTGCAAGAGAAGTACGGGGGCAACATCTTCACAGCCATAAACGCCGATATCAGGGAGATAATGAGCGATAAACTCACTTATGCCAGCGACAATTCCTCCCTGACCGACGTCCTGAAGCTGATGTATGAAAAGAACGTGGGTGGCCTTCCCATCGTGGACGAGGACAGCCGCATCCGGGCCATAATAACAGAAGAGGACTTTGTGCGCTTTTGCAGAGGCCTGGATACTGGCCTTTCCGTTGAGTCCTTCATGAGCCCCAATGTGGTGACGGCACCGGCTCAAACCACTATTGAGAAGATGACAAGGATGATCATCCAGAAGGGCTTCCGCCGCATGCCTGTCGTTCAGGACGGAGTTCTCATGGGCATGGTCACAGCTTCGGATATCATGAAATATCTGGGCAGCGGCGACGCCTTTGAAAAAGTGGTTACCGGCGACATCGGTGAGGTAATGAATCAGCCCATCAAGAGCCTGATCAAGAGAAGCTTGCTGGCTACAGACAAGAAAGTCGACCTGGGCCAGGCGGCCAGGAAGATGATGGACAACGACATTGGATCGCTGCCCGTTATGGACAAGGGTTCCTTGGTGGGGATTCTGACGGAAAGAGACTACGTGAGGGCGTTAGCTGAGAACAGAGGGATACTGCCATGATCATAAAGAAAGTCAAAGATTACATGAGCGCTCCCATATATGTCATTGAGCGAAACGAGCCCATCCAAAGGGCCAGGAATCTGATGTTCAAGTACGGCATTGGCAGAATGCCTGTAATGGACGGCGGCAAGCTGGTGGGCATAGTTACCAAGTACGATATCACCAACCGGCTCAGCCAGGCGTCTCCGGAGTGGCGCAGACGGCCCATAGACAAGGTCCCCATCCAGGTGGTTATGACTGAGAAACCCATCACCATATTCCCCGATGCCACCATGTCCCAGGCAGCAGAGCTCTTGATAGAAAACGATATCAGTGGCTTGCCCGTAGAACGCGATGATGAGATAGTGGGCATGATCACATCCCGTGATATGGTGAAGTACTTCTCAGAGCAAGACATCAAAGCGACTGTGGGCGACCTGATGAGTAAGAACATCTTGAATGTGCACCGTCATCATACCATCGGCCATGTACTGGAGGAGATGAATGTGCAAGGCGTCAGCCGCGCGCTGGTCTATGAGGACAATACGACTCCCGTGGGCATAGTGACCAGGTCAGGCCTCACATTCTCGGAGATGATGGGGCCCAAGGATGAGATGGAGACCAAGAACATCAAGATGACCAGGAAAGAGAGCACTGCAGGCAGAAAACAGTATCGGTACGTGAAGCAGATGCCTTTCGTGGCCGAGGATATCATGACCTCGCCGATATTCTCTCTCAGCCCGGAGATAAAGGCCGTTGAGGCCAGCAAAACGCTTGAGGAAAAACACATCATCGGCATGCCTGTTACGGAGAACAACGAAGTTGTGGGATTCTTCTCAGCCGATGAGATCATCGCCGAGATCGGGAGGTGGAAGTAATGCAGGTAAAGGACATCATGACAGAGCCTATGACTATCGATAAATCCGAGCGCATTAGCCATGCACTGGATTTGATGGAGAAAAATGATCAGCGTAGGCTCCTGGTGACCAATAAGGACAAGATGGGCGGCATAATCACTACGAGACAGATCGCTCGAGTTCTTGGCACCCGAAAATCACTGGGCATGCCTGCCTCCTCTCTTCATGTAGCGTCAGCTACTATGGATGCCGTAATCAAGGTCCTGCCGGATATGGGCGTGGACGATGCCATGATCCTCTTGCAGAAGACCTCGGTGCTGGTAGCGGTGGATGGCGACAAGATTCTGGGCTGGGTCCGGCCGAGAGAGATCCTGGCGGCCGTAAATGTGAGCGGCATGGCATCCGACGCCATGAGATTTCCCCTAACTGCTAACCCCAATGACCGGCTGGTTCACGCCCGGCACATGATGCTGGACAGAGACGTAGGAAGGCTTCCCGTAGTGGAGGCAGGCCGGCTGGTGGGCATAATAACGGAGAAGGACATGGCCACATCCATGCGCGCCTTCCGGGACCTGAACGACACCGCCAGCAAGCAGTACGCCCGCATCTTCAACATCCTGGTCTCAGATGTGATGACCCATGATGTCAGGTACGTCTACGCCGATACTCCTCTGGAGGAGGTAAAGTCGATAATTCTCACCGAGAACAAAGGCGGCCTACCCGTTCTCAACCATCGAGAAGAGGTAGTGGGCATGATCACCAGGCGGTCTATCTTAGATTATCTGGTGAGGACCAGATGAATCTCGGAAAAGTTGCAGATAGACTGGGAATAAGTGAAGATCGGCTGCAAGGCCTGCAAGAGACTATAATCAGAGAGTCGAACTGGCCCGAGCCTCGACTTCTGAGGTTTGAAAAAGAGACCTCGGGGATCGAGGCCGGTACAGTTGTTTTTAAGAGTGGCGAGGTCGTCTATGGCTATCCAAAGATCCGCCGTCCCCTCATGCTCGGAGCGGCGATAAAGAGGCATTTTTCCGACAATGTCGCGGTCGAGGAGAAGATGAACGGCCACAATGTGCGCGTCTTATCCATAGACGGAGAGTTGGTGGCCCTTACTAGAGGTGGATTTATCTGTCCTTATTCCACTGAAGTGGCGGCCAGTCTTCTGCCGGGGGAGGTATTCGAAGAGAACCCCAACCTGGTCATGTGCGGCGAGATGGTGGGCCCGGAAAACCCCTATGTACCCAAGGATATCTATCCCACGGATACCATCGACTTCTATCTCTTCGACATTGCTCAAAAAAACCGGAAAGGCACTCTTGGTGTGCAAAGGACGCACGAATTTGCCCAGGAATTCGGCCTGAAGACTGCGGCCTTCCTGGGCGAATTTCGTAAAGAGATCGCACCGGAAAGGATCAAACAGATTGTGATTAAGCTTGGGCGGCAGGGGCGAGAAGGCGTGGTGATGAAGGACCCGGAAAATAAGGTGGCACCCCTGAAATATACCAGCTCCGAGACCAATTGCGGCGACCTGAAGATAGCCTTTCGCTACTATAATGACTATGCTCTGGACTTCTTTGTATCCCGAGCAGTTCGTGAAGGCTTTCAGTCCATGGAGTGGATGGAGTCGGCAGAGGAGCGGAAAGTGAGGGCTCTGCGCCTGGGGGAGAGCATTCTCTTGCCGCTGGTTGACACCATCCAGAGAAAGCAGGACAAAGAAAATATCGTTCAGAAGGTGCAGATTCGGGTGAAAAGCCTGGTAACGGCCAGGGAATTTGAGTATCATCTTCGCAGGAGTGGAATTCGGGCTATCTTCGACCAGCCAGTGCCCGAAGATGACGGTTATCTGATAAGGATCACCAAACTCATCATGAGCACAAACGATAAAACCCAGGCGCTCCTGGACGGAGAGATGTGGTGAAGAGCGAACTTATGACCGAGATTGCAGATATTGAGATGGAAGGCCATCTCATCGACTCGCAGATGTTGACCCGGGTGCTGGATAAGATCATGGACATGGGTGGCGAGTTCGAGATCAAGAGCTTTCAGATAGGCCAGAAGAAGAACGATACCAGCTATGTGCAGATCACAGTCACAGGCGAGGATGCCGCTCATCTGGACAGGGTGCTCCTGGAGCTGCATGCCCTGGGGGCCCAGCTTGTTGAGATGGAGGACGTCCGGACGGGCATAGCACCAGGAGACATGGTCGTTCCCAGAGGTTTTTATTCTACCACCAATCATCCCACCTACGTGCGCTACCAGGGCTCGTGGGTGGAGGTTGATTACAACCACATGGATTGCCTCATCGTCCTTGAAGATGGCAAGGCGGCGTGTACGCCCATCGGCCATATCAAAAAAGGCGATAGGGTAGTGATTGGAACAACAGGGGTCAAGGTTGTGCCGCCCGAGCGCCCCAGGGAGAAGACATTCTTTGGATTCATGTCCAATGAAGTATCCTCAGAGAGGCCCAGCGGTGAGCTCGTCCGCCAATTGGCCGGCGAAATCGTCAGGACCAAGAAGGCGGGGGGGAAGATTGCCGTGGTCTGTGGGCCGGCCGTAGTCCACACCGGTGCGGCGCCATCACTTGCCAAACTAATTCGAGATGGATACGTGGATGTGTTGCTGGCGGGAAATGCCGTAGCGGTGCATGATATCGAGCGCCAGCTCTTTGGCACAAGCCTGGGCATGAACTGCTCGGGAAATGCCATCTCCGGAGGCCATAGGAACCATCTTTACGCTATCAGCGAGATCATGGCTAGCGGCTCAATCCGCAATGCCATTTTGGAGGGTAAGCTCAAAGGCGGGGTCATGTATGAGGCTGTGAAGAAAGGGATCACTTTTATTCTGGCAGGTTCCATTCGCGACGACGGGCCGCTTCCAGAGGTAATCACGGACACGGCAAAAGCCAAGGATGCTATGGACAAGGCGCTGCGAGGCGTGGACATGACCATAATGCTGGGCACTATGTTGCATTCTATTGCAGTGGGCAATTTGCTGCCATCCTTTGTTAAGACCATCTGCGTCGATATCAATCCAGCAACCGTAACCAAGCTCATGGACCGGGGATCGGCTCAGGCCATCGGCCTCGTGACGGATATCGGGATATTCCTGCCCCAGCTGGCGGAGGAGATCATTGAGCAAGAGATGGTGCCTGAGCTGATCTCGTGTGAGGATCGCAAATCTTAAATTGGCATCTGCATTTGCTAGTAGAGACTTTGAGGGCCGCCGTGGCTTAGCCCGGTTAAAGCGGCTGATTCGTAAGATAGTCCGAAAGATCAGCAGTTCATGGGTTCGAATCCCATCGGCGGCTTTTTGGCTTTTTCTATCATTTAATCATAATAGATTCTAATCGTAACAGATTCTCCATAAGGCGATGTCGTTCTTCGGCCAGTTTATAAACCATTTATAAGCCGTTTATAAATCTTAAATACTCATGTATATATACACCCAGTTTATAAGAGTAGTACTGGAGATACTTGAGTATGGAGTCCACAATAAATATAGAGAACGTGGTGGCATCCACCAAGCTGGCAGAAGAGTTTGATCTGCATAAGATCGAGGCCGAGCTGGAGGGCGCTGAATATAACAAGGAGAAGTTCCCCGGCCTCGTCTACAGGGTAAAGGCTCCAAGAGCTGCCTTTCTCATATTCACTTCCGGCAAGGTAGTATGCACCGGAGCCAAGAACGTCGAAGATGTTCGTACAGTCATAACCAATATGGCCAAGACGCTCAAATCCATAGGCTTCGAGAAGATCGATCTGGAGCCCGAGATCCACGTTCAAAACATTGTGGCCTCTGCAGATCTGAAGACTGACTTGAATCTGAACGCTATCGCCCTCGGTCTGGGACTGGAGAATATTGAGTACGAACCAGAGCAGTTTCCGGGACTCGTTTACAGGATAAAAGTTCCCAAGGTGGTCGTGCTAATATTCAGCTCCGGCAAACTGGTCGTGACGGGCGGCAAATCTCCTGAGGAGTGCGAAGAAGGTGTGCGGATCGTCAGGATGCAGCTCGAAAACATGGGGCTGCTTTAATCCTTTTGGATGTTCTATTTTTAAATTTTTATTTTAAAAATTGTTATGTCATAGTAAGAGTATCTACAGCCTCTTCCCTACAGCCTCGTCCGTAATACTCATATTAATTGAGATGTATTCATAAAAAACTACTTAAAGCTAAACACCGTATAATATTACAGGAGATTATAGGGGGATGGTTATGTCAGATCTTGAGGATCAACGGTGGAGTAATACGGTTATGGATGGTCTGCTGAAGAACAAATATCATGACATTATGCTTATTTTATCTTTGGCCCTGGCCTTCTTCCTATTGATAATACTATCCGCCTCATCCACCTAATTGGGCATAAAGTAATACGAATGAAAAGGCCTTCCCGAGAAGAAGCCCCTCATCCGTCTAAGCCTGGCTCTTACGAAACCCGAAAATGCGCCCTCAGCCGCTCCTCGATAACCCCCAGCGTCAGGCTCTCCTGCTTGCCACCTTTCATATCCCGCAAGGTGAGAGATCCGGCATCCAGCTCGTCTTTGCCAATTATTACCACAAACTCTGCTCCCGCGCTGGAAGCTGCCTTAAGTTGTGCCGTCAGGCTCCGGCCCATGACATCCAGCACGACCGGAACATTCTGATTCATCTGGCGCAGCTTATTCGCGATCCTAATTGCCTCTACTTTGACATCAGGCATATAGACCAAAAAGACGGGCGACCTTCGCTTCTCGACTATCTGCACTATCTCCATTATGCGATCAAATCCCAGGCCAAAGCCCGTAGAAGAGGTCTCCTTACCCCCAAAGAGGCTGGCCAGTTCGTATGTGCCTCCGCCGCAGATCTGGCGCTGTGCGCCCAGCCCCTCCGCATAGATCTCAAAGACCGTTCCGGAGTAGTACTCCAGGCCGCGCACAATCTCAAAGTCTATTTGGAAGTCGACCCCATAGGCCTCCAGAAGATCTACGGTCTCTTGAAACTCATCCAGCCGGAGCTCTGCGCCTACAGACCTGCCCTGGCGAGCCGAACTGCGCTCCCCCGGGGAAGGCTCCGTTTGCATATTCGTAGAGGGAGCCGCAGCGGGTTCAAGCGGCCCCAGATCCTGGGCGATCTCCAGGGCCTTGTCCAGGGCCTCTTTGCCTTTTAGATCGATCAATTCCAGCAGGCCGAGATGGCCCTGGCCGGTCTCCTGCAAGAAGGCCTTCAGGGCCTCGCGCTCCTTTTTATCGATCATTCTCATCAATAGAGGTCGATCTTCTGCCTTGATCTTGCCGAGCAGGGACCGGATAAGTCCCAGGTAGCCGACGTGAATGTCTCCCTTCACACCCAGGCTCTTCAGAATCTGGTCTGCCAGGGATATTGCCTCGGCTTCCGAATCGGGCTTAGCTCCACCAATCAGCTCCGCACCTAGCTGCCAGAACTCCCTGAAACGTCCTTTCTGGGGCCTCTCGTAGCGGAAACAGTTGCCAAAATAGTAGAGCCTCTGGGGTTTCGGCGAATTCTGCAGCTCGGAGACGTACATGCGCATCACAGGAGCTGTCAGCTCCGGCCGGAGGGCGAGGTTGCGACCACCCTTGTCCGGGAAGCTGTAGATCTCCTCCATCACGGATGCGCCTGATTTTTTGGTGAATAGCTCTAGATGTTCAAAAGTGGGTGTGGCCACTTCCTGGTATCCCCACCGCTCTAACACATCTTGCATAGCAAGGCGAACTCTGCCGCGCTTCCATGTCTCCTCAGGAAGAAAGTCCCGGGTGCCTCTCGGTCTTTGAATGGTCATGTCGACAAAAGGATGGTACAAAATACCCTTATAGTTTGTGATAGCTCAGAATCGAATAAGAAAAGGAGGAAATGGAGTCTCTGCACGAAGATTGGTACAAAGCCCACTTCCAAATTTTTACACAAATCACTTCAGCTTCTCTTCAACCTCGGATGGGCTTATGATGATCTGCACCGGTCTTATGATAATATTAGAGGTGGCGACCGCACTGCCCCCTTCCACAGTATTCAGGGCGCTGACGGAAATTCCGCTCACATCGATGTTCAGATTGTTGCCCATCTGCTGTGACTTCGCTCTGCCATCATTCTTTTTATTTTCCATGCGATTGTTAAATGCATCATCAACAATTTTTTCTATGTCATCCCCACTTCCACCCTTGCCGAAAGCATCGTTTTTTGCAGGCTCTTGGCCTGTGATGCTGACATCCATGGAATTGACAAGACCCTGTGATTCAGGATCCCCACTCTGGGCCTCATCATAGACGATATCTCTTTGCTTGATTGTATTTATCGCTTTTAGATCCGGAACCTGGGCCACTGGAGATGATCCCAACAGATCGACTTCTTCTTTGGAAGGCGATGATTGGGGCATGAGTTCTCGAATACGATGCTGCATGTCCGGGATCTGTTCAAAAGGAACAGAGCTGGATTTCCTTAACTCGTTCTGCAAGTCCGGCAGATTTGATGGCATATGGGCTGCCGAGGCGCTGAGCATAATACAAAAACAAACAAAAGCGGCCCCCATCAGCGCGAGGCCGATGGGTCCATGCATTTTATTCATAAATGATCCTGGGTCTTTCTGACCTCGAGCTATTGCTGGTTGGTGACGATCTTCACATTGTTGGTGGCAACAGCCATTCCGAACGCCATGGCCTCCCTGTTTCCTACTGTGATCTGCTCCAGATTGACCTTGAGGCAGCAGTCCTGGCAGGATAAATCGCCGCTGGTACAGCAGTCGCACGCTCCAGAATCCTGATTCTTCTTGATCTCCAGGTTGTTCGTGGCAATGGTCATGGGTGTCGTTTGCCAGATACTCCCAATGGCCAAAGCTTTATCATTTCCAACCGACAGAAGGTCGAGGTTAGTGTTCGCAAAATACGGGAACTTGAAGGCAGCTCCAGTTGTCTCATATATGCCGGTTCCGAGGATGTCTACGCTACCGCTGCCGCTTTGGCCCTGCGCCATAACTGGCACGGATAGAATAGCCATAGCCAATACCAATAGAACTCCCATTTGTCTAATAATTTCACCCCTTTAACCCTTTCAGGTTAGACTAAATTGACACTCGATAATATTTATACGTTCTGGTGGTTAATGCCTGAAAAATCTAGATATATAGAAATATTCTTTTTTGGATAATTTTCTACTAGATATGTAATATGCATATTGCGGAGCCTTTTTGCAAATACAATAGTTCCTCTGCCATGAGGGTTCCTGCCCATTCCCCAGGAAAGGCGGCTCGGTTCTGGATAGATTTGCATATTTCTGCGCAAATCATTTCTAGATGTTTTGCAGGATCTTCCTCCAGAGCGACACCCGGAAAACATCAACTGGCCCATCCATCATAGCCATGACCGCAAATTCAATAAAATCAATATCGACAATTAGAATTCTTAATATGAAGGTCGCTACCTTATGATTTGTAGGTTTTCCCCTGGAAATGTGCACGTTTTTTTAATATCTTGACGATCAGCAAATATTCTAAGGGATTTGACAATGGAAAAATTCGAACAGAGCATGATGATGCAATAGGAGATGATGCAATTTTAAGCAGCAGAGGCTGAATGCGCTGAGGAAGCTTGTGATAATCAGGTTCGGCCAGGCGGCCCTTATAATTCCTGTTATTGTCTATGCTCTGGGCGGGTACACTTCATTACTGGCAGGGATGGCTCAACTGGGTGGTTCTCATCATTGCTGTGCTGGCAGCAGTGAGCTATTTCCGGAGGACTGATCCAGAGCTGCCTGAGGGGCGGATGAAGCTAAAGGAAAATATGCCGAGCAACGAGCCATAGTCTTTCTGGGCAATGCGGTGTCGGCGGCAGGATTTCCGGTCGTCGGCCACGATCTTAGCCAGCACGGATTGAATCAAGTATCACCGTCTATAGTACTTGCCGAAGATACTGGAGTGTTCCGGGCAACAGTTTATTCTCTGGTTTTTTTAAAGAGAACAGCTATGCTGCTCGTACTATTGAGGTAGAGAAAAATCAAAAGGTTTTTACTAAGACAGGAGTGAGCTTATTCAACAACGCTCACCGGCTCCAATGAAACTGCGATTGAAGCTCCACCTATCGGCGGAATGGACCGTCCCGTTCTAAGGCGGAAGGCAATCCAGTCTTCCTGGGCGCTCATGAGGGTGTCACGGCAGGCCTCCAATGTCTTTCCTGAAGCCCAGACACCCTGAAGCTCCGGTATCTCGCCATAAAAGGGCTCTGGATCGTCAATGATCTCATAGACCGCTTTATCCATTGCCGCTTTGAAGTTATTGTCAGTGATGGGATATAGCTTTTAGCTCGCAATTCCTCGGTCGGGACTGGGGCCAGGTGACGAAAGCCTCTGGTGGGAGGCAATTCAGCAGACCGGATTTTGGAAAGAGATTATGATTTAGTATTATTGTCAGATAATTATATCAATTAACACAGGCCGAACACAGAGGCAGAGACTTGAGACTCCTTGGAGCAATCAAGGGGCCTCCGGCTTTGCGATCCTTGCGGGCTCCTGGCAGCAGCACCGGGCAGCCCATCGACTGCGATTGCGGCCGTTGCCCCGGGCTGCGCTCGTGGCCGCCGCAGTCCAGCGGGCCTGGCCAGCCGGGCTTGCTGCGCTGCCATCCGGGCGGGCTCGCGTGTGCGCACGAGCGGGTACCCATGCGCGGGAGCATGCCATCGAAGGTAACGCGGCGCGGACGTGGGCTGCCAATAGATCGAGGGCGCCAGGATTTGCCACGCGGCAAATCAATTATATGTCTAGAGAGGCTATTATGATTGGTTAAATATCTCAATGAGGGCTAACAATTTGAAAGTCCGAGCCGTCATCAAGCTAGTAGAAGAGGATGGATGGTTCCTTGATAGAACCAGAGGCAGTCACAGACAGTACAAGCATCATTTCAAGAGTGGATTGGTGACCATCTCAGGGAATTTGGATGATGAAGTACCAAAGGGTACCTTGAATAGCATTTTAAGACAAAGCGGTATCAAGGAGGTCGGAAAAGATGACTGAGTATCTGATCATTATTGAAAAAGCTGAAAATAATTACGCCGCCTATTGTCCGGATTTGCCAGGTGTCATAGCAACCGGTCCAACTAGAAAGGAGACGCTAGAGTTGATGAAAGAGGCAATAGAGTTCCACCTGGAAGGGCTAAAGGAAGCGTCTCTAAGCATACCTGAACCAACTACCACGGCGGCTTCTGTAGAGGTAAGCGTGTAAAAGTTGGATGATATATTTCGATTTTGCCAAATCAAATGTTTTGCGATCCTTGCGGCCCGCTGGCGCAGCAGCGCCGGGGCAGCCGCTGGCCTTGGTTGGGCCGTTGCCCGGGCTGCGCTCGTGGCCGCCGCCTCGGGCAGGGCCGTCCGGGCTTCCTGCGATGTCATTTGGGCGGACTGGCTTGCCTGGCAGGCGCTCGTACTCGGGCACGCTGGAGGCCAAATGTCCATCTCTTTCAGAGGGTAGGAATCTGGCATCCGTCTCTATACACGCATATTTTAGAAACGGTAGGATTGAAATATCTTAATGACAGTCTTATTGGATGGTATTCGATCATGGAAGTTATCGATGAGGTTGCAAGTGCCCTGAAGATGGATCGTGACGTTCTTGCTCGGGCTAGCATCAAGGCCTTCTTGGAGAAAGAACTGAGATGCATTGAAGCAGAGATATTCGAGATCAGGACAAAGCATGGTGTGAGATCCATATTTGAGCTGGATGATAAGCTGAAAAAGGGAGAAGTTAGGGAGGAGGATGTTCTGGACGATTTTCAGGAGCTCGACTACCTGGAATCAAGGAGAGATGAGCTATTAGCTGCGATGAAGAACCTTCCTCAATAGTAGCAGATCTAATGATGCTGAAGAGAATCATCGATACAGAATATGCAGATATTTCGACTGATTCCATCATTTCTCGCGGCAAGCTCAGAGCATTTGTGGATGATGGCTCATTTATCGATATATGGTTCTCCTTAAAAATCTCAGGTCGGTTTTCCTATCATTGAGAGAGAAGACACATCGATGGCTCCATGTACCGTCACGACAATTTTCCAGATTCAAACTGGCAGAGTGTATCGACTTATCCCAAGCACTTCCATAGCGGTTCTCAGGATGCAGTTGAGGAGAGCTATATGGATGATAATCCGGACATAAGCTTACGTTCATTTCATGGAATTTGTCCGATCTCAGCTTGCCAAATAGGCAAATGAAATCATGTTGATCCAGATGCGCTGAGATTTTTTTGGAGACAATTCATAAGCATTCTCCAGTTTTGCGATCCAGCGAGCATGGGTTAGTCTCGCCAGGCAGCCATCGACCGTTGGTTGCGGCCGTTGCCCCGGGCTGTGCTCGTGGCCGCCGCATGTGGTCCGAGTGTCTGGGCTTGCGGCGTTGTCGTCTGGGCGGCTGGATTGCCTGATGAGCGCTCGTGAGAGAGCAGAAGGCCGGTCGGGTTGCTCATAAGATATCACAAGAGCTTCTAAAAACTCGGAATTCTCTTCTGCTGCCAAAGCTTAATTAATAATCTCTGCTATTATTATGGAAATGGAGCATGAATCAAATGAGCGCTCGAACCTTAAAGATCCCTGAAGAGATAATAAATGCTCTTAGGGTCCCACCTGATGATGTGGAAGCAGAACTCTATAAAGAATTAGCTCTGGCGCTTTACCAGCGAGGAATGCTATCCTCTGGAAAAGCCTCTGCCCTAAGTGGCCTTACGCGTCTGCAGTTCGAAGATCTTCTTGGCCAGCGTAAGGTTAACCGTCACTATGGAGAAGCTGAGCTAGAAGAGGATTTAAAATATGCCGGGTGCAATCAGTGATTCTTCAACGCTAATACATCTGGCAAAGATTGGACGCTTGTATCTTCTCTTCGAGTTTCATAAAAAGATTCTCATAGCACCGGCTGTTTGGAGAGAGGTAGTTCAGGAAGGCCGGAAATGGCCCGGCTCCTCTGAGGTAGAAGAGGGACGACAATTGGGAAGGATAGATGTCGTTGCACCTGCAAATCGCCCTCTTATCTGTTTTCTACAAAGGGATCTACATGAAGGCGAATCTGAGACTATAGCTCTGGCAGTCGAGCTGAATCCGGATGTTGTATTTTTGGACGAAAGCGAGGCGAGAAAGACGGCTGGAGTGTATGGATTGAACATATCCGGCGTGATAGGTATCTTGATTAGGGCCAAGCGAGAGGGAAGAATAGCATCGCTCAAAGAGGAGCTCGACAGGTTGAGAAATGACGCTGGTTTCTGGATAGGCGAAGAAATATACAAAAAGGCATTGCATACTTCGAGCGAGAATGAGGATTGAACAATAATGCCTGTCGACAGTTCCCGCAAGAGTGTCCTGGTTTTCTGTCCCCAACCGTTGGCCGGGGCGTCCTGGCTTGCTGTGCTGCTGTCCGGGCGGGCAGGAGGCCGGTCGGGCCTGAGGCCAGGTGGTGCTTGCTACTGAAAAAGCAGTTATCCTGGTGCAGGATTGGTAAAGCAATGCATTTGGTTTGTTATTAATATTAGCCGATAATTATGACTTAACAACTAACAATTTCACCACAAAGACACAGAGCGCACAGAGGACTCACAGAGACTTTTTAGCAGAGCGATCTGTTGCAAGCTACAGCTTTTGCGATCCTTGCGGGCCGCTGGCAGCAGCGTCGGGCAGCCCATCGACCGTTGGTGGTGCGGCTGCGCTCGTGGCCACCGCCTATGGGCCGGGCCAGCGGCACAGTCGTCACGGCGGGCTGGATTGCCTGACAGGTGCTAGAGCAGGGGGAGTCCGTTTTGGCCTGGCGACTTTCGATGCAATTGATCTCAGACTACGATGATTTGCTTTTGGTTAACTTTTAATAGCATGCTGTACATAAATCAAAGAAAATGAAATTATTATTACGAAGGAGTCAATCATGTCGGTAGAGGTTTCTGTAGACTCGGCCAAAAAGAATCTTGAAGATATTCTAGCGAAACTATCTCCAGGTGAGACAGCTACTCTGATCGGCCCAGAGGGCAGACCCATGGCTGTACTGGTTCCACTAAGATCCTCTGAGGATGTGGTAAAGGAAATTGACTGGGATGCAGAGTGGCTGGCTTTGGCCCATGAAATCGATTCGGCATGGAAGAGCAAGAAGAGCGCTTTGGAGATTCTTGCCGAGATGAGGAGATGAACCTGACAATTGATGCCAGCGTCTTTGTATCTGCAGCCCGACCTTCTGAAAAACAATATCCTCGGAGCTACCGTTTCCTGCATAGCGTAAAAGGAGCAAAAATATTCTGCCCTACTCTTGTGCTTGCCGAGTGTGGGGCCGCTATTGCCAGGCCGACCGGAGACTCGCTTTTATCCGGGAGGCTGGTCAATCTCATAAAGCATTTTCCTGGAATGACACAGGTTCCTCTGGATCTGACTCTCGCTCTTCGTGCGGCAGAGATTGCTATTGAAAATCGCCTTCGTGGTGCAGATGCTGTTTATGCAGCTGTTGCTCTGGATTTTGATGCCGTTTTGATTTCGTGGGATGAAGAGATGTTAGAGCGCTGTCCGAAATCAGTGCTAGCGATAAGCCCTGAAAAATGGTTGGAAAACGCCTCAAGGACTGATGGGCGGGAATAAAATCATTCAGAAGAATCTCCGACTGAGCAATACTTGTCGATTACTGGCAGCAGCGCCAGGCAGCCCATCGACCGTTGGTGGTGCGGCTGCACTCGTGGCCTGTCGCCTGAGGCCGGGCTGTCCGGGCTTCTGTGAAGTCGGTCTGCGCGCGGACCCATGCACGTAAGGTTGGCACATACACGCGCAGGAGCTTGCCATGAGGTGGGCGGTTACCAATTGGGCCGTCAGGCAGCCCGTCCGATAAAAGTAAATCAGGCCGCCACATATTGTCGAATTTCCACTTGGGCACCAGTCTTGGCTCGCTCTTCTGCATCATCGAGCAACTCGGCCGTAACCAACTCGCTTATGTATGCTTCGCCACAATTGGGGCAAACTTGAGCGGGCACGCATTTCACCACCATTGTCAGGCAACCACGCTCAAAAGTAACTGTTGTTGTGCCGGGCTTCGTAGATGCTTTTCTGCAAATAACGCATTTCATGAAATCCTCTCCCTACAATCCGGGTCCCATTCAGAAGGATCTGGCTCGTAGACTGTGATTACGATCTTCTCCTCGTCGATTAAATTATTTGCCGCTACTACATGGATGAGGCGACCTTTGTAGCTTCCAAGGATCAGGCAACTTGGGTATGGAGTATCGTCAGGATATTCTTCAATCGCCTCTCCCGTCTCCAGCACGTACCGAACCTCTTCTGCACTGATCTTGCGCTCGAACATCCTCTGAACCGCATGAAGGCGGTAAGTGATTTTTTCGTAACTCATGGACAGCCTTCATTTGACTATTTGTCGTCCTATCAATAAATCTTTTCTGTTACAGAAACACCGAACCTCCACTTGCCTTGCCTCCGGCCCGGCTGCGCTCGTGGCCGCCGCCTGTGGTCCGGGAACGTCCGGGCTTGCTGCGATGTCATTTGGGCGGACTGGCTTGCCTGGAAGGCGCTCGTGCTCGGGCGCGCTGGAGGCCAATTGTTCATCTCTTTCAGAGAGTAGGAATCTGGCATCCTTCTCTATACACGCATATTTTAGAAACGGTAGGATTGAAATATCTTAATGACAGTCTTATTGGATGGTATTCGATCATGGAAGTTATCGATGAGGTTGCAAGTGCCCTGAAGATGGATCGTGACGTTCTTGCTCGGGCTAGCATCAAGGCCTTCTTGGAGAAAGAACTGAGATGCATTGAAGCAGAGGTATTCGAGATCAGGACAAAGCATGGTGTGAGATCCATATTTGAGCTGGATGATAAGCTGAAAAAGGGAGAAGTTAGGGGGGAGGATGCTCTGGACGATTTTCAGGAGCTCGACTACCTGGAATCCAGAAGAGATGAGCTATTAGCCGCGATGAAGAACCTTCCTCAACAGTAGCAGATCTAATGATGCTGAAGAGAATCATCGATACAGAATATGCAGATATTTCGACTGATTCCATCATTTCTCGCGGCAAGCTCAGAGCATTTGTGGATGATGGCTCATTTATCGATATATGATTCTCCTTAAAAATCTCAGGTCGGTTTTCCTATCATTGGGAGAGAAGACACATCGATGGCTCCATGTAACGTCACGACAATTTTCCAGATTCAAACTGGCAGAGTGTATCGACTTATCCCAAGCACTTTCATAACGGTTCTCAGGATGCAGTTGAGGAGAGCTATATGGATGATAATCCCGGCATAAGCTTGCGTCAATTCATGGAATTTGTCCGATCTCAGGTTGCAAAATAGGCAAAATGAAATCTTGTGATCCAGATGTGCTGAGATTTTTTTGGAGACAATTCATAAGCATTCTCCAGTTTTGCGATCCAGCGAGCATGGTTAGTCTCCCAGGCAGCCATCGACAGTGGTTGCGGCCGTTGCCCCGGGCTGCGCTCGTTGCTGACGCCTGTGGTCCGGGTCGTCCGGGCTCATGTCGATGGGCAATCAGGCGGGCCGCGTGCATGTATGGACGGGCATACGCGCGGGGAGCATATCACCGATGGCGCTTGGCAGGGATGGCTGCCTTTGGGCCGAGGCCGCAGGAGGACGCAGTCGTGGCGTATCATGCTCATCTGGAGTCGGGACGACTGCCCGCGCCACAAATATTCGCACATTCTGGGAGTAGAAGGTAAGATATGCCAAATAAAATTTGATATTATTTTAGAGACGCCCATGCTTCGAAATGATCATGTGTTATTTCAAAGATGCCTCGGTCTCCCAGCCAAATCTTGTAGGGAGGAGAAAGATCTGGAGCATAATTTTCCCAATCTATCGAATTGTATTGGTAGCCGAGATGACGCATCCATCGATTAATCCCAGGGTGGCTATATGCATCAGGATCCATTAGAGCTTTCAAATTATCCGTATCACCAAGGAATCGGACCAAAGAACGAGCAAATGTTTGAATATCGGATAGATGTTCTACATAATTAGCATCGAATGCGGTTCGAACGAGTGCATGATTGCGGTTAGCATTTTTAAAAGGTAATTGAACCGTGAAAACTTCGGCCAGCTCACCTGCATATTGCAGCAAAAATACTGAGTTGATGCGATATACAATCAGAGATTCATTTAGTAACGGCTCAGACAGATAAATGCAGGCATCTCCTTGCAGTATTTTAACTATGGAAAAGCTAATAATTAGATTGAATAATTGTTCATTTAGGCACCCATAACGAATTCGGACTTTGTGTTCCCATTTGGCTAAATCCTTCGAAGCTTTGATTTCCAAGCCGTTTTCAGTAAAAATTTGATACAACCCTCTGCATATTGCTTTTTCTGATGATGTATCTTTTCTCACATATAAATTCCCTAGGGATGAGACCTCTCTCCATTCTATAAATTCATTATTCTTGACAATGGGAACAGATAATTTTGACCATACTGTATTTGCGGGCAACCATGGGATAGGGGCTCTATGTATCAAAGCTAATTTCCAGAATGTATCAATATCCAATCTATCTCCGATGGTTTGAGCTACCTTCTCCCATAATCTGGCTCTTGCTAGATTTGCCATACATGCAAGTCGATCCCAACGAGACCCTTCAGGAGGATCTCTTGGAGGATCCCTCGAAGTGGTTAAGGGTGGTTTGAGAATGCCCCTTACATCCAGTAAATAATAATCTCCTTCGAGAGGGATATAATTATTGCTCCAAATTGTGAAGTTCATGAAATGTCTTTCGCTGCGATACTCTGGATTGCCACACACATAAATTCCATCCAAACAAATTGCGCCCTTTCTTGATGATTCTTTTATTTTTAAGCCATTTGACAGCACAAGACAAGGTCCAAAGTTACCTATATCCCAATGTGCTTCAGAATTAGCTAAATCAATTTTGCCCAAATTATTTAGGAGGAAGCTAGCTCGAACGTATCCCCTCAAATTAGAATCGATCTCAAAAAATTCTTGCTCAAAGCTCAATTGATTCTTAATTCCAGCTATTTCAATTTCCGTTTTTGGGATTACAATTGTGCAAGGAATCGAAATGTCATTCCCTATTTCATCAATCAGGCAATGGGCTTCTATTGGGAATTCGCAGGCCAATGCGTAGGCATCGACGACATCAATTAAATTTATCTTGTCTACGTACTCATCAAATAGTCTTGGTTTCTTCCTTCCAGTTATTTCCACAATCGTTCCTGGTGATTGATTCGGAGAGCCTTTTCGAATCACAACCATGCCTCCTAGCCCATTTATTTCGACCTGAAGGGGCTCACCCCAACCCTTTTCTGGACCATAATCACGACGCGTTTTTATTATAATTCGATCACCAATCATAAAACAGGACATGAAGCCGATTCCGAATTGAGAACAAGGATCAAAATCCGCACCTTTTTGGGAAAATATAATTCTTTCTTGTTCAAATTCAGGAGACCTATAATAACTTCTGCCCACTCTGGTTAAGAATCTCTCTATTATGTCCTCATCCATGCCCGCACCATTGTCGGTACATCTAAGAACTTCATGCCCATATTCATCCACAAAATGCTCCAAAATCACTTTGCCGTCAGCCCATTCAGATCCATCAAATTTTTTAAGTGATCGCCTATATCTTAAGGCGTCTAGTGAATTTTGCAGTAATTCACGGACACAAATTGCAGGAGAATTATATAATTTATCAGTTAATAATAGTTTAACAATTTCGTTGCGAGATAATGAAAACTCTAGATCATGATAGATATACGCATCATCTTTGGCAACAATACGCTTTCGATCAACAGATGTAGGAAGGTCGAAGTAGTATATCTCAAAATTTTTTGGATAAGATTTTGTTAAATTTATCGCAGCTTTTAGTTCATTATCGATTAAATCCATGAAATCTAGGGCTGCTTTCTGATATTCTGGCCTTTCGCAAAGCAATGAGAACCTGATACTCTTTTGATCAATATTCCAACCTTCAACAGATCGATGCTTTTCCCACTCAGTTAAACTAACGTCATTTGTGAAATTTATCGTTTTATATAACGAATCAGGAGTTCTATCACGATCAAAGTCAAGAATATCAGCCAATCTCAAAACAAGTGCAAGGTATGATAGATTAATATTATATTGTCCGATTGATTCATCATAGTTAAAACCCTTTTCGGGTATTAAATCAGTTGCTGATAATGAATGAGATTCACAAAGCTTTCCAACGTATGAAGTAAGACTTGTTCCTGCGATTTTCCATAAGCTATCATCATGACAAGTTGATACAACAAAATCTCTGGATCTACGAGCATGGCTTTGCCTAATATAGTCCGTCAATAATCCGTCAAACAATTCCCTTTCCATATGCCTAATTCTATCCTTTTCAGGTTGGCTCATGGATTTGTCCTGCAATATTATCTGAATCTCTCTTATATTCGGATGATTTATGCACCAATTGTCGCGAAATATTTTAAATTTTGATTCGGAATTCATAGACACTAATTCTTCTTTGCTTAAGACCATTCCTTGATCATGGAAAAATGCTGATAAGATAAGCAAAGCAATTTCAATTGGATTCAATTTATCAAGTACCTTTTCAGGTATTATATTTGCCATTAATTCCGTAACGCGTAGGAGATGTGTCTCGTCGTGGAGAGTGTATTGGCCATGCAATGACGGCATCTCTTTCATACGCTCGCTAGCTCCTTCACAAATTTTCGGCAAATTTGTCGCCAAAAACTCCGCATCTTCATTCTCTTTGGAAGCTGTATCTAATTTTTTCCATAGAGTAGTATCCTTTAGATCCTTAAGGGAATTCATCACACGTGACATATCAATGAGCATTCTAGCTAAACAACATCTTAACAGTTTCTAAGAGTAAAGCCGATGAGATGTGCAAAAGCTCAACTAAAAATATCGTGATCAGGTATTTAAAATATATATTAGGTTTAAGATGATGAACGATACACTGATATAGATATGGAAATAGCAGATCTTAGATCAATTCATTAATATATATATATATATATTGCTCATTGGCCCACCCTCCCGTCCCGCGCCTGTGGGTGCGCGCTAGCTGGAAATCACCTCGAATCCGTGCAGCTCCAGCGTCTCCGCGCTCAGGGATGCTTTTCCTCGGCAGGCTCATGCGCAGAATGGCACGAATTCATCTCGCTTTGCATGTCCCTGGGAAAATTGATAAATGTGTTGATCATCTTGAACTTCGAGTGATGATATGGACGCCAGAGAAGCCACAATCGCCGCAAAAGATATTTCCAGGACACCAAGACCTTAACCAAATTCATCTTTGAGACGGTTTCTGCAAAAAGAGACGCTGAACGCTGGGTGGTCATCTGCCTTGTCCAGGATCTATTCGAAGAAGAAGGCAAGAAGTTCAGGCTAATTGTGACCGATGAGGGAGAAATCCTGGAAGTCGAAATGCTCGACGAGAGTCCCATTTGAATCATCGCTTGCACACTCCCATTGGTATGCGCCTATGTCTGTGCCCCAGATACTTCGACGCTCAGAGCATCTATTTCGTTCTCCATCAATAACGGCATGTGAGCCGTTCGGATAGGGCACTCTGCCTGGGACCTTCTCAAAAACGTCCAAACCTGAAGGGCAGAGCTTCATTGATTGTTCCCCGCGGACGCGGGGTTAGGGGGGCCGCCACGGCCTGGAGTGGGCCCCGTCACCCCAGCGCGTTTCACCGCGCGGAACCCGGGAAGAAGTTGTGGGATAATTTTTTTGCGACAAATTAGAGGTCATTTAATGCAGATGGGATCTATCTGATGCTTGCCGGGACAATGTTCGCACATCTTCTGGGGTGCCGCGAGTTCGGCCTGCGGCCCTCCAGCGCTGTGGTGAGGGGCGAGGCTTATGGTCGCGGCCCGGCCGAGCGACGGCGGCCAAGCTGCAAACCAATTGAAAAGGTGCGTAAGCGGACTCCTTTGATATCTACATTGAAAAAAAGGAACAGGAGGCTTCACTCGATATAAATCGCCGGCCTCCCCGGTTCCGCCTGTCGGCTCTTGCCCTTGGGGTCCTCCCCAGCCTCGTCCGCCGAAAAGACTTCCACAGGCACGCCCAGGCCGCCGCCAGGTAAGCCTTCTCCCTCGACAAGCGTCTCGAACTCGTCCAGCCCCAGCGCCTCCGCAGAGGGTGAGTAGATCCGCCTTGGCCAGTCTGTTCCTGCACGCTGGAGTCGCCTAGATATCAATTCCTCGCTTGCGGCAGTACTCCTCCAGGCTTATGGCTTCCTTCCTGTGCTTCCTGGCGCTTTCCCACAGTGGATCGGAGCATTCCGACTCCTCGCCTTCTTCCAGATCCGCAAGTTCCTCCTCTGTGAAAGGCTCATTTTTTGCAGGCAGCAATTCGCTTTTCATCGTTAACCTCTAATTAAATCCGCTACTATTTATGGTTTCACCTGTAATCGGAGTCGCCCTTTCTCTTGAAGATCTGCACCACTTGGATCAAAGACTCCTCCTCATAGACGACATACTCAATTCGTATCTGGCCAAACTTCAGTCTATAAGCCGGTGGTTCCTTTCTCCCTCTAATCTTCATTATGTCAGCGCCTGATCGCGACCTAAATGGATCCTTTTGAATCTCTCGCAGGGCTTCTATTACCTTCTTCGCGGTCCTTGTTCCTAATTTATCCAGGGATTTGTTGGCTCCTCTGCTGATAATCAAGGCGAATGGCTTTTCCCCCTTCATTGCCCTCAACTCTTTCTCGTCTATGGATTGATTTCATTCCGGTATCAACAGAGCAGTCCTATTCAATATATATCGCCGGCCTCCCCGGTTCCGCCTGCTTGCTCTTGCCCTTGGGGTCCTCTCCCGCCTCGTCCGCCGAGTAGACCTCCACCGGCACGCCCAGCGCCGCCTGCAGGTACAGCCTTCTCCCGTGTCAAGCGTCTCGAACTCGTCCAGCCCCAGCGCCTCCGCGGAGAGCGAGTGGGCCGCCTTGGCCAGCTTCTGGGCATACTTGGGCGCATCCTTCTTGTGCTCCGCAATAGCGGGCGAGGCCATGGCCTCCTTCATGAGCGCGCCCATGTCCAGCTTGCCGCCCGCTGCCGCCTCAACGGCGAGCCGCAGCATCTCCCGCTTCCAGGCAGGCGTGGTGTAGAGCGTGATCTTGCCGGGCTTGGCCTTGGTGACATTCACGATCTCCTGCACATCGTTCAGAGTGCGCTCCAGGAGGTCCTCGGCCTTCTCTGCCTTCTCGTCGATGAGCGTCTCATCCGCGACCGGCCAGTCAGCCAGCGATGCATAGCCCTCGCCCAACCCCGCCGCCCACAGCTCCTCGCAGACATGCGGCGTGAAGGGCGACATCATCCGCACCCAGGCCGAGAGGACCGCACGCAGCTGGTTCTTGCCTCCCCGCCGCTGATACCAGCGCAGATCGTTGAAGAGCAGGTAGAAGGCACTCTGCAGCGCCCGCCGCGTCTGGATGTTCTCCATGGCAGTCGTGGCCTCCTGCGATGCGCCTCTGCAACCGGGAGAGCATCCAGCGATCGATCAGCGTCTTCTCCGCCTTCTCATCGATACTGTTGTCTGCCAGAATCTCCCTGGCCAGATTGTAGAACCTCTCCATATGGGCGTGAGTGGACTCGACTCCGTCGTTTCTCCAGTCCACATCCGCCGTTCCCTCGGCATTGCCCAGGATATACAGCCGCGTCACATCCGCCCCGTTCTCGGCCACGGCCTGGCGCAGCGTGAGCAACGGCCCCTTGGACTTGGACATCTTCTGGCCCTCCAGAGAGACGAATCCGTTCACGGCAATGGCTTTGGGCCAGAGCCTTTCTGGGAATATGGCCACGTGATGGTAGAGGAAGAAGAGCAGGTGATTTGCGACGAGATCCTTGCCCGAGGTGCGCAGGTCTACAGGATACCAGTAGGCGAAGTCGTCGTGGATCTGCTGCACCGTCTGCTGCGGCAGGCCCGTCTGGCGCCGCCACAGCGGCAGGCGTCTCCGTTATTCATGAATATGTACTCGAAGAACTCAGGCGGCAGATTGTCGATCTTCATGCCCGCGTTCACGTACTTGGCCAGAATGTAGTAGGCCATGTAGATGGTGCTGTCTCCCAGAGACTCGATGAGCCACTCCTTATCCCAGGGCAGATGAGTGCCCAGACCCTTCCGCCGGGCGCAGGCCTTGTCCTTCAGCCAGTCGATCTTGTTCTCGAACTCCACCCGGAACTCCGGCGGGATGATGCGCATCTCTGCCAGGCAGCGGAGCACATTGGCCTTCCACTCGGTATCGGAGTACTCCAGGAACCACTGGTCCCGCACCAGCATGATGACGCATCTCGTGCCGCAGCGGCAGATGACAGGCTTCTCTGAGAACTCGTAGAAGATCTCGGCGATGCCCTTCTCAATCAGGTCGGCCAGCAGGACATCCTTGATCTTGGAGACGGCCATTCCGGCGTAGCGGCCGGTGTTGGCCTTGAGAACGCCGTTATGAAACTCGCGCCGGTAGACGATCTTGGTGGCCTCCTCTGCCTTGGGATCGTTCTGGTCCATCACCTTCAGCTCGTTTACAGCTTCCACCGCCGGAAACTCTCCATATCCGGGCGACTCGATCAGAGAGATGAACTTGATCTCGCGCAGGTCCGCAGTGATGCCATACTCGGATAGATCTTTGTCGTACAGATCCTTCAGCGCCAGATAATCGTAAGGCGCATGAGCCGGAACGGACATGACGATCCCCGAGCCGTTGTCCGGGTCCACGAAAGCGGCGGGCAGAATGAGAACCTCAGTGCCTGTGAGCGGATTCGTGACCGTCTTGCCGATCAGCTCCTTCCCGGAGATCTCCGATCCAAAGGCCACTTGCCGGTCGGTGAAGGTCAGCTTCTCGTATGCCTCCTTGGAGACGACCCAGGTCTCATCGTTCACTCTGGCCAGGACATAAGTCACATCCGGGTTGAGCCAGAGGTTGACCACTCCAAAGACCGTCTCCGGCCGCAGAGTGGCGCAGGGCAGGATGGTATCGCCCATTCGGAACTTGATCAGGGAAAAGTCCATGATGGTGGCATCCTCGCCCTTGAGAATGTCGTGATCCTCCACCGGATTCCGGTCATGCGGGCACCAGCGCACGGGATGGCTGCCCTTGACCACATAATCCAGACGCCGCAGAATGCCGTACTGCCACTCGATGAACTTGCTGTAAGCGGGATCGGTGGTGGTGAACTCCCGCCTCCAATCGATGGAGTAGCCGATGCACTGCATGGCCGCCTTGGCCTGGCGGCGGAAGTAGAGCACGATCTTCTCCGGCGTGTTGAGCTCGGACAGCTCCTCCTCAGGAATGCCGTGCAGCTTGGTGTAAACTTCCCAGATGAGTGGGTCCTTTTGGGCGATGAGTTCGGAGAGACCGACGATTGGCGTTCCCGTGGCGTGAAAAGCCATGGGAAAGAGAACATTCTCTCCGCGCATGCGCCGGTAGCGAGCCACGGCATCGCCAATGGTGAAAGTGCGCGTATGGCCGGCATGCAAATTTCCATTGAGATAAGGGTAAGGTATGGTTAAGAAGAACTTCTGGCGCTCGTCTGGCTCGGGCTGGAAGACCGCTATCTCCTCCCAGGTCTTCTGCCACTTGGCCTCGATCTCCTTTGCAGAATAACTTTCCAGCAATTTGAACTCCCTCCGAATTTTGAGCGGACCCAAATCTATCACTTGCCCATCTTCTCCAGCCGCACCACAGCCTCTTCTATCCGCGCCGTCGGCTGGGTGATGGAGAATCTGATGTAGCCCTCGCCGTACTTTCCGAAGCCCACACCGGGCGTGGCCACGATGCCCGTCTTTTCCAAGAGCCTGCCTGCGTACTCGATGGAGCTTCCTCCCACCCAGGCCCAGAGGTAGAGCGTCGCCCGCGGCTTTTCCAGATGCAGGCCCAGATCCTGCAGGGCCTGGTAGAGAATCTCAATTCGGTGCTGGTAGATCTTGCGGATATCGTCCACAACCTCCTTCGGGCTCTGCAGGGCCACAATTCCGGCATCCTGCACCGCCCCAAAGGTGCCGGAGTCGATGTTGCTCTTGATCTTGCCGATTCCGGCCACGACCTCGCGTTG
The DNA here is from genome assembly GCA_963843555.1 of uncultured Methanosarcinales archaeon. Taxonomy (GTDB): domain Archaea; phylum Halobacteriota; class Methanosarcinia; order Methanotrichales; family Methanotrichaceae; genus Methanothrix. The sequence continues at coordinate 38,894 of CAWJKV010000016.1, read as the reverse complement.
CCGACCACCGAGCCGATCCTCCAGCCGGTCATGTTGTAGGTCTTGGAGAGCGAATGAAACTCCACTGCCACATCCCTCGCCCCATCCATCTCCAGAAGGCTGAGCGACCTTTGGCCATCGTAGTAGATCTCAGAGTAGGGATTGTCGTGCATGACGATGATATCGTAGTCCCTGGCGAAGTCGATCACTTTCCGGAAGAAGCTCCTGTCTGCCGAGGCGCCGATGGGATTGTTGGGGTAGTTGAGAAACATGATCTTGGCCCGGCGGGCCACGCTGGCCGGAATGGCATCCAGGTCAGGCAGGAACTTGTTCTCCCGGAGAAGCGGCATGATCACAGGCTCGCCTCCGGCAAAGGCGGTGGCCGTCCGGTAAACCGGATAGGCGGGATCGGGCACCAAGGCCGCGTCTCCGGGATTGATGAAGGCCAGGGGCGCATGAGCAATGCCCTCCTTGGAGCCGATCAGAGTGAGCACCTCCTTCTTCGGGATCCAGGTCGACGTTGAATGTCCTCTTGTACCAGTCCGCTACCGCCGTCCGAAAGGTCAGCTTGCCCTCATAGGAAGGATACTGGTGATTGGACGGGTCCCTGGCCGCCTCCCTCAGGGCCTTGACGATGTGCTCAGGCGTCGGCAAATCGGGATCGCCCACGCTCAGGTCAATTACATCCACGCCTCTTGCCCTTGCTTCCTGCTTTGCTTTATCGATGGCGGCAAAGAGATACGGCGGGAGATTCTTTATCCGATCGGCATACATTAGTTTCTCTCCATGGAAGATGCATTTATATGATGACGGTCATTCTTTTTTTGGTTCCTATAGAGGATGTTATCCCGCAGGTACTACTTTCACGTAGTATTTAAGATTAGAGGAGCCCGGTTGATTTAAGATAAGAGATCAGAATTTATCCAATTCAAGATTGAAGACAAAATTGAAGACAAGATTAAAGGACAAGATTGAGTTTCTAGGAGATCGATGCTGGAGATAAAAGATTTATCCCGCTGGCTCTCCCCGGAGGCCATCAAGCTTTACGAAGAGCGTGGCTATAAAGAGCTCTATCCGCCCCAGGCCGAGGCGCTGGAAAGGGGCCTGCTGGATGGCAAGAGCATGCTGCTGGCCATGCCCACCGCCTCCGGCAAGACCCTCCTGGCAGAGCTGGCCATGCTCAAAGCTGCCCTGCAAGGCCGCGTTCCCTTTACATCGTTCCTCTGCGCGCCCTGGCCACAGAGAAGTACGATTCTTTTAAAAAGTTCAGGGCTCTGGGCGTCTCTGTCGGCATCAGCACCGGCGACTTCGACAAGAGAGACGAGCGCCTGGGCAAGAATCAGATAATAATCGCCACCTCCGAGAAGGCCGACTCGCTTATGAGAAACGGTGCCTCCTGGGTGCGAGACCTGAGCGTTCTGGTGGTCGATGAGATTCATCTGCTCAATGATGTGGGCCGCGGCCCCACTCTGGAGATGACCATCACCAAGCTGCGCCACTGCAATCCCGATTTGCAGGTCATCGGCCTATCCGCCACCGTGGCCAATGCCAAAGAGCTCGCCGCCTGGCTGGATGCGGAGCTGGTAAGCAGCGACTGGCGGCCCATAAGCCTGCGAGAGGGCATCATCTGCAATGGAAAGCTGGTCTTCTCCGATGGCGAGACGGCGCTGGAGGCCAAGAAGGATGAAGCCCTGGCTCTGGTCAAGGATACTCTCTCCCAGGCAGCCCAGATCCTCATCTTCGAGAACTCCCGCAAAAATGCCGAAGCTGCCGCCACGAAGCTCTGCGACCTGATCCCGGCTGATGCGGCGACCGCGGCACTTTCGGAGAGCATTCTGGCCACAGGCGAGAGCGAGACCTGCCACCGCCTGGCCTCCTGCGTCTCCCGCGGCATAGCCTTTCACCACGCCGGCCTCTTGTCAGAGCAGCGGAGGCTGGTGGAGCAGGGCTTCCGGGACAACAAGATCAAGGTCATAGCCAGCACTCCCACCCTGGCCGCGGGCCTGAACCTGCCTGCCCGAAGAGTGCTCATCAAGAGCTACAGACGATATGAGTACGGCTCGGGCATGATGCCCATTCCCGTCATCGAGTACCGCCAGATGGCAGGGCGCGCCGGACGGCCGGGGCTCGATCCTTATGGCGAATCCTTTCTGATGGCCAAGAATGACTCCGAGATGCAGGATCTGATGGAGCACTACATCAACGGCACCCCGGAAGAGATCTGGTCGAAGCTGGCCAGCGAGAGCGCTCTTCGCACCCATCTGCTCTCCACATCTGCCGCCGGTTTCGCCAAAAATGAGCCGGAGCTAAAAGACTTCATCGCCACCACATTTTATGCCCAGCAGCAGGATCCCTGGCATCTGGATGTCACTCTGGAGAAGGTCCTTGACTTTCTGACGGATAACGGCATGATCCAGGGCAGCGATGAGGGCGATCTCCTGCCAACCAGGCTCGGCTCTCTGGTCTCCAAGCTCTACATCGATCCTCTTGAGCGCCGTCATCATGCTGGAAAACCTGGAGGATAAGAAGGGAAATGATAGTATTGACATTCATGAGCGCAAGAGACCGGGCCAGGCCGAGAAAAAGACCCTCCGATCTCGGCCTCATTCACCTCATAACCATGACTCCGGATATGAATCTGCTCTATATCCAGGCCGCGGACGTATGGGTGGAGGAGTTCATCGATCAGCATCAGTTGGAGCTATATGATGAGGACAACTACGACTATCTGCTCCGCGAGGCCAAGACCTCGGCTATGCTCATGGACTGGATCGGCGAGGTGCATGAGGAGCAGATTGCGAGCAGATACCACATCGGACCGGGAGACATCCGCCGCTCGGCTGAGACGGCAGAATGGCTCATGCACTCCTTAGCGGAACTGTCCAAGCATCTTGAACTGGGCATAACCTTCAAAGCAGAGCAACTGGCAGAGCGCATTCACTACGGTGCCGGCCAGGATCTTCTTGCCCTGCTTAACCTGAAGGGAATAGGCCGCGTCCGGGCCAGGAAGCTCTATTTGTCGGGCATAACCAGCATAGAAAAGCTGAAGGCAGCCGATCCAGATCGAGGTCGCCCGCCTCCTCGGTCCCAAGATTGCCGAGAAAGTCATCTCTCAGCTTAAAAAAGAGGAGAGTCCCGTGGATCAGGAGAGACAGCCTTGAAGTGGCTCAAGAATATTTTTGAGGGAAAAAAGCCCGGGGAAGAGGCCGTTAGCCTGCAGCTCTCAACGAAATTAATTCCTGGCTGGAGGAGAGAGGGAAGGAATCCGGATTTGCAATGCGCTTGCCGAGAGATCTATGGCCGCATCGAAGATGTGGCCAAGGCCCTCTCTAAAGACATATCGGCCCTGGTATCGGCCGAGCGCGGATGGATGCCACGCCGCCCAAGCTTCTGCGGGCAGGGCTTGGCGGCGCGCGGCGAGGTCGTCAAAGCAGCTTGAAACGCTGTCCGAGAAGCTGATGCCTCCCAGAAAAAGGATCTCGATTCTGCTTTTCAGCATCATTGGGCTCTCGTCAAAGGGCTGGAGAGGACGGTGACCACCTTCGGCAGAGCGCAGAGGTATGTTGCCGCACTCTTTCCCAGAAACATCGAGAGCATCAACTCCGACCTGACACAGATCAGCCGTCTCCTGGTCGATCTGGAGAGAGAGATCGGCAAGAAAAGAAAGGTGCAAGAGGAGAGCTGGTACTCCAGAGAGCTTGCGGCAAGGCTGCAGGAAGAGCTATCCGGCATCGATGACCTGAAAAAGAACATACAGCAAAATGAAGAGACGCTGTCCGGGATAAAATCCCAGTTATCCGGTCTGGAAGAGGAAGCGAAAAGGCTGGCGGCAAGCGATGAAGGGAAAAAGGCGGAAGATCTGAAGAGAATCTGGAGAAAAAGAAGCAAGATCAATCTCTGGCGGAAGATGAACTGATTGATCTTATTGCACCTCTGACCAAGGCGCTGGCCAGAATTATGAAGCAAGGATCAAGCGATAGAATCAATCTGCAGCATAAAAACGTCTTTGAGCAGCTCTTATCGTCACCCTCCCTGGTTTCGGACAAAGATATTGCCGGCTCTCTAGAGGAGCTTCGGACCCATCTGGCAGCACTTGGATTGAAGGACAAAAAGAAGGAAAAGATTCTCGATCATATCGATCTGCTCATCAAGAGAAGATCGCTGGAAAATGCCAGGGCCAGGCATGCAAGCTCTGGAAGGAGAGATCAGAGATCTTCGATCAGCAGCTCACGGAAAGCAGCCGGGAGGCCGTGCGTCTGAAAGAGGAGATGAGCCAGGCCAGAAAAAGCATGAGGAGCCTGGAGGCGGCCTTGGATCAAGCCAAAAAAGATCTGGCCTCATTAGAGGAAAAGGCAGCATCAGACGAGTCTGGAGCTGAAAGAGAGGCTGGCCAGGATTGCCGGAAGGCCGATAAATACTTGATCTTTCCCGGGGAAAATGAGGAAAGGTTGAAGGTCAACTTCGGCGGGATTGTTCCTCTATCCACGGTGGACTGGCTGGGACGAGCCGCTCTGGTGGTCTTCTTGCGAGGCTGCCCTCTGCGCTGTCCCCACTGCCACAACCAGAAGCTACAGACGGGAGAAAGCATTGTCGCATCTTCATGTTATCGCGTCTCGCATTGTATCTGAGGTCAAAGGGGTAGCGATTGGCTGCCGGGATCCCGGCACATCTCTCCACTCCCAGATCAACCTTGATGATGCATCACAGCGGGCAAGCAGCAAGCCCTTCGTCGATGCCTTTGTACTATCCGGAGGCGAGCCGCTGCACCAGACTGGAGGCCTGTAGCCAGACTCTTTCGTCTGGCCAGAAGCCTGCATCTGGCCACGGGCCTGGAGACCTCGGGCTGCTTTCCCGGCCGGCTGGAGACGCTTGCTGGCAAAAGGATCTGGTGGATAAGGTATTCCTCGATCTCAAGACAGCTCTTCTGGAGCCGGATTACGAAAAGGCTACCGGCAGAGCGGCAGTGGCCGCGCGGGTGCGGGAGAGCCTTGAGATCTGCTGCAAATGGGGAGTGGCACTGGACGAAGCAGCACCATCTTTCCAGAGATGCCATCCTGCTCCCAGTTGGTAGAAGATTGCCGCGATGCTCTGCTGAAGTGCTGGCAAGTATCCGGAAAATCGCCTGGAAAGCCTGATACTGCAACAGGGATTGGCGCGAGAGGGGGAGCCCAGATTTGAGCCGGTCTCGACTAGAGGCCTTGCAGGAGATGGCCAAAGCTTGCGAGATCGGGACAGGGATCCAACTGATGGTTCGGATTCGAGCCGCTCCCAAGATAACCTGGAAAAACTAGATAATCAAATGCGCTGTATGACAGGAATCGGTGAATAAAGATGAAGATCATCGGTTTTGTGGGCCTGCCGGGCTCAGGCAAAGGGGAAGCCTCGCAGATTGCCAGGCGTCATGGTCTTGCGGTGGTGGTCATGGGAGACGTCATCCGCCAGGAAGCAGCCAGACAGAACCTGGAGCCTACCGACCAGAATTTGGGGCGCATCGGCAATGCCCTGCGGGCCACATGAGGGCCCTGATGCTATTGCCAAAAGGACATTGGAGAGCATCATGGCCACGGGAAAGGATGTGGTAGTGGTAGATGGTCTGCGCTCAAGGGTTGAAGCGGACTTCTTTCGCAATCATGCCGATGAGTTTCATCTGGTAGAGGTCTCGCGCACCAGTGGACAGCGCGAATGAGATGGCTGGCTGCGCGGGGCCGTCCCGACGATCCGGGCAAGGGCACGGCAAACGATTGCATGGGGTACAGATGAGGATGCCAAGATCATCTCCTCCTGTTTTGAGCCGGACAGCCATTGCGGCAGCTGCTATCGAGCAGCGGGAATGCCGGGAGATGGGATGGGGCATGTGTGAAGCCATAAAAGCCGCGGACATGAAGCTTGTAAATGACGGCAGCCTGGATGATTTTCAGAAGAATGTAGAGATGCTCCTGGGCCTCCTGAAAGCCGGCACAACTTCTCCGGATAAAGTGCAGATGTAAAGCCTGGCACATCTATTCCGGCGAGAATTTTGCAGTTGGAGATCCTCGGGCATTTATCCCTGCAAATCATCGCATACATTCTTGTATTATGCATTCTTACATATATGCATTCTTACATAAATTGAGAGGCCATAGCTATGAAGATCAGCGCGCGCAATATCCTGAAAGGAACAATACACGGCATTGTCACGGGTCCGGTTAGCACTGAAGTCGCCGTCCGGTTGCCCGGAGGCGACACAATAGTCTCAGTAATCACCAGGACCTCAGCCGAAACCCTGGGTCTGTCAGAGGGAAAAGATGTCTATGTAGTAATAAAAGCCACCAATGTGATGATTGCGACCGATTGATAGAATGCCTGTTTTCCAGATCATCAGGTAATTTATCTTTCAGCGGCTTATCTCTTGACTACAACTACGGCAAGAACTGTTGTGGTCGTTGCCATTGCTGCCAGCAACAGGCCAATCAGTTTGAATTTCATGGCCATAGAGATTCTCACCTCCAATTAGTCTTTAATCAATTATGCTCCACATTTAATATTTAAAATTTTGTTGTGAGTTAAAAGAGAAGACGACAGAGATTTATTATCCAGTCGTCTCAGCCCGCTTTAACGGGAACCTCATCCACTCCGCAGGCGGCAATCTTCTCGGCGAGCTTCGCCAGCACATCTTTTCGCATTCCGCCCACGAACTTGATCGACCCGACGACCAGGTGGCCTCCGCCGGAGACGCCGCCATTGGGAATCTCCTCCATGAGCTCCTTGACCATTTGGGGGATATTCATCCTGACAGCGCGACTGCGCAGCACGGCAAAGTCCGGGCCGTAGCCGATGGTGACCACAGGCTTTCCGGCATACTTCTGGCAGAGCCGGTCATGCACCTCGCCCGAGGTCTTGCCAGGGGGCGGGAAGGTGAACTTGTGGGCGAAGTTCTCCACATCCAGAACGTTCATGATAATGCCGTTAGGAAGCTTGGTGCTCTTCACATTGCCCATGGTGGCCCGCAGCTGCTCATCTATGGCGGCATTGGCCTGTTCGCAGAGAAGCTCGACTATCTTCTGATGCCGGTCCAGCCTGCCCAGACAGAGAATATCGTTTATCAGGCCCCGCCCGTCGTTGAAACGCTGCCAGAAGGCTTCATAATCCAGGGCCAGGGCGATCTTCTTGAGATCCTCTTTGCGGTACTTATCTTCAACCAGTTTGATGTAGCTCTCCGCCTCCGGCGCTTCGCTGCGGTCGCCTACAGCAGACACGGCAGGAAAATGCCGGATCTTGTTCTCGACCTCGGGATGGATCATGCGGGCGATCTCTGTGGCCAGCATTCCGGTGGTAAGTCCGAAGTCGCCCCCTGCATGCGCCGGATTGACATGAGCGATGAGGAATTGGTCCACGATCTTGTGGGGATGGTGGTGATCTACGACCAGCATCTCCAGTCCGTAGACCTGGGCCTGTCGCATGGCCGGGACATCCTCTTCCGTGGAGCCGTTATCCATCAAGACAATGAGCGGCATCTTCTGCCCGTGTCGGGTCTGGTCCTCCAGGGCGTAGGTCAGATCCTTGGTCACGTCCTCCAGCTCATAAAAGGGGGCTTTGCTGGGGGCGCGACGGTAATTGTGGTACTCGGCATCAGGGCCGCTCACCTCCGCTATTAGCGGCAGTATGGCCATCTCTATGGCTACTGCAGCCGTGATACCGTCGGCATCGGCGTGGTGGCGGACCACAATGGGCCGGGACTTGAGGACGGCACGGCGAATCTCCTTGGCCACCGCCTTCATGGCCGGCCGCAGACGGGTCATGATATCGCTCTTGACCAGAAACTGGGTCTCAGAGGGCTCGGCGCGACGGTCTATAGCCTGCTCAATCAGCTCTTTGACCCCAGATGCGTCGCCTCCCCAGAGGCGTTTCATGGATTTGATCTCGATCTGAACCTGATTGTTGCGCAAGGTGACTTCACCGAGGACCCGCACCATCATCTCGCTGTCGATGTCCGCATACGCGCGCACTCCGGCGCGCTCGAAGGCTGCGCAAAAGACAAGGCCACTGTCATCCGCGACAGTGAAGATGGTCGGCCCGCCAGTCTGTTTGACCTGGATGACCTCCCCCTTGATCATGATCGTCTTGCCCACCTGGCTCTGCAGATCGGCGGCTTTGGATAGGGGAAGCTCTTTCTCCACCTCAACGATATTGTACTCCTTGAGCTCCGCAGGTTCGAGCTCAATATTGCCATTGGGCAGAATATTTCTTACCGTTACGAATATCGTATCGCCAGGCTCAGGTCTTGTCTTCAAGTATTTGTTATGGGCAAGGCCCCTCACGCTCTCAGTGAGATCCACAAAGGCCCCAAAGTTGGCCAGCCCCGAGACCTTCCCCTGATATATCTCGCCCACAACGATATCTCTGACATCGCAGGCTGGATCCAGGACATGGACGAGCGGCTTCTTGGAACAGCGCTCGCACAGCTCCTTCTTGCTGTTCAGCTTTGTCTTGCAGACAAGGCATAGATAATCGCGTCCCAGGCCCACGCAAGCCTGGCAGCTTTCTGTGACCGGCATCTTGCCCGAGCCCTGGCAGACGCTGCATTTTGTGGAGCCGCTCTCAATTAGAGACTTCATATCCTTATCCGAAGCCTCGCCCAAAGAGATGGACTCGGTCTTTCCGCTGCCGCTGCAGTTGGGACAGGGCGTCTCTCCTACCACGAGGTAGCCCAGGCCCTGACACTTCTCACACAGATTCATCTCTCCCGGAAAAGCTTCATTGGAATTTATAGCTTCGGGAAGGAGGTTCTAAATAATGGGTGGCATATTCTTGGGGCTCGTGCGAGTAGTGATTTTGCGTCTGGGGCACCGGCCGGAGCGAGACAAGAGAATCACCACCCACGTGGGACTCGTAGCCCGGGCCTTTGGAGCCGAAGAGATGCTTCTCTGCGGTCGCGATGCCCATGTGGAAGAGAGCCTGAATGATGTGGCAAAGCGTTGGGGAGGAGACTTTCGCCTCACTCCTGATGTCTCCTGGAAGGGAGAGACAGTTCGCTGGAAAGAATCGGGAGGGAAGGTTGTTCACCTCACCATGTACGGTTCGAATCTGCCCGATGTGATCGACGAGATTCGGGCTAGTGAGAATATCCTGGTCGTGGTGGGGGCGGAGAAGGTTCCGGCGGAAATGTACGATCTGGCAGACTGGAATGTGGCCGTCGGCAATCAGCCTCATTCCGAGGTGGCGGCGCTGGCGGTCTTCCTGGACCGGCTCTTCCAGGGCCGGGAGCTTTGTGAGGAGTTTGAGGGGGGCCTCAAGATTGTGCCCACACCCCGAGGAAAGCAGGTTTTGTACCCGGAATGAAATAGATAGAAATGAGAATACTTTTAATCGGTATCAACATCCGGCATATTGCATGCTCTGCCAGCCGGGCTGGCCATGAGGTTTTCGCCGTCGATTGCTACGAGGACCTTGACCTGGAGAGATGTGCAAAAGAGACGGCCCGGCTTCCGCGCGAAAGGGCGGATGAATTCCTTTCTGGATATATTGAAAAGTTCCATCCGGAAGCTGTCGTCCTCGGACCGGGCCTGGAAGAGGCTCACGTCAAAGGAGTTCCTGTGCTGAACAATTCGCCGGAAAAGACATCCCAGGTCTCGGATAAGCTCTGGCTGGCTCGCTGGCTGGAAAAGTCCGGCTTTCCCTTCATAAAAACGTATGCTTCGGCCGAGGAGATGCATTCCGTAGAGGATCTTCGAACTCCCTTCATTGTCAAGCCGCGCCGGGGTGCAGGAGGCGTGGGCTGCAGAAGAGTGGAGGACCCCTCCGATCTGTTATGGGAGGAGGGTCTGATCGCCCAGGAGCTTATCTCGGGCAGAGCCGCAAGCGTCTCGGTCATCGGGAATGGCAGCGGCGCGCGTGCCCTGGCCGTCAACGAGCAGCTCATAGGCGAGAGCTGGACGGGAGCCAGAGGTTTCAGGTACAGTGGAAACATCACTCCTCTCGCCTCTCCGCAATGCGAGATTGCCGGGATGGCGGAGGAGATAATCGCAAGGCTGGGCCTTGTGGGCAGCAATGGAGTCGATTTCCTGCTTACAGACTCCGGGCCCGTTGTGGTTGAGGTCAATAGCCGCTTTCAGGGGAGTCTGGATACCGTGGAGATGGCCACGGGGCAGAATGTCTTCCAGGCTCATCTGCAGTCCTTCCAGGGAAGACTGCCCGGCAGGGCCAGAGCCCGCTGCTTTGCCGGCAGAGCCATAATCTATGCTTCCCGCGAAATAGAAGTCAAGTCGGACCTTTCCAGGCCCTGGACATCAGATGTACCACGGCCGGGAACGCGAATTGCCAGAGACGATCCTATCCTCTCTATTCTGGCGGAACGATCTGATCGAGATCTGGTTCTGGCTCAATTAAAGAAGAGAGCGGCCGCGCTAATTGCGATTATAGAATAAACTGAAACGATAGCGGCAATACAAAAGTTAAAAGTTTTCCGGGTATTACCAGGATAAAACCCTGTAGACCCAGTTGCTGACCAGCGTCCAGACCTTGACAAAACCCGACCCCTTTTCCAGCTTTTCTCTATCCTTTTCACAATACCTATTTTTATCCTTCATCCACGCGTCCATGACTTAGAGTCACTTCTCTTTTGAATATAACAATATCGGTCTGCATGGAACTATCGGGGGGGGGTGCGACGATATTGCCATCTGTCATCATAGAAGCGGAATGCATCTTCCGGCATCGGTATAAAAAGATAATGCCAGAAAAAGGTAATATAGCATAAGCTTAATTATATCGCGTGGGAGAGAAAAGCTGAGGATGAAATGAAGTCGCCGGAAAGGATTACCATAGCTCTCGACGAAGAGACAGCAGGCCTGTTCAAGAAGATGAAAGAGGACTCGGGCATGTCACAGAGCGAACTGATGCGGGAGTCTTTGAAGTTCTTTGGCAAGCATAAGATGCTCTTTGAGTCAGCCGAAGATAAGATGGTCTACACCCATGCGGAAATGCTCTCAGCAGGCGAGCATGTGATCCTGGATATAGATCATTGGATACTCTTCCTGAGCTTTATTGAGACTCACCCTAATAAAGAGAAGTTCTGGAACCTACATAAGGAAGTTTGCAGGGCCCATGCCGAGCAGTTCAAACACAAGCTCTTCAACGCAGAGAGCATCCTTCGACGGTTGGAGATATGCAACCTCTTCACGATGAGCAAGACCGGCAATAATGAGTTTACTCTAATTTTCGGATCAGATGCACCCAAGAAATTCGTGCGCATAGAACTGGAGGAGATCTTTGCAGGCATGGGATTTATGGTGGAGATCAAAGAGGACTTCTCAAAGCTGAGAGTGAAGGTAATTCATGATCTCTAACCAAATCATGTCCATTACCAATTTAAGGAATGAATAAAACAGCACCATCCATGGATCTCAATATCCAGGCGCAGGGATTCATGACCTGGAAACAGGAACAACTCGCCCAGGAGCTGGCTGAGAAGTATGGAGTTCCGCTGAATGAGGTGGAAGGCGTTGTGGATTCCTTCTTGAAGGATACCTATGGACCGGCTCTCAGGCTGGCAGAAGCCATTCACGACAAAGAGAAGGCGGTGCTGCTCTTCATCGGCAAAAAAGACTGCGTTATCTGCCAGAAAAGCCGGCCCATTCTGGAGAGCTTCCTCTTGAGCCATACGGATTTGGAACGGGTGTTGCTGGACTATTCCCAGTCTGAAGGCCTGCTTTATCATATGATACATAGAGAAGAGAAGGGCATGCTGCCGATGATTGCTTTTATCTTCCAGGGAACCGTAAGGATGATCTCATGCGGAGAATGCATCTCCGCCGCGGTTTATGAAAAGTGCTACAATGAACTGCAAGCAGAATGCAGCCAAAATATATATGTTCACTGAAGTTACAGAGGTCTGGCGAGGGAGATTATGACCTTAATTGTGCTCAACTTCAAGACCTATCGTGAATCCACAGGCCAGGAGGCTCTGCGCCTGGCGGAGATCTGCGAGGATATTTCCAGGGATTATTCTGTGCAGATGGTAGTGGTACCTCAGGTGGCCGACATCCATGTCATATCCGAAGCGGTGAAAATACCAGTCTATGCACAGCATGTAGATGGCGTCGGATACGGCGGATTTACGGGCCATGTGACAGCCGCGTCTCTGAAGGCGGCCGGTGCTAGCGGATCTCTCATTAACCACTCTGAGAGGAGATTGAAGCTCGCCGAGATCGAAGCCTCCATCTCTGGATGCCGCGATGCCGGCCTAAAGACGATAGTCTGCACCAACAACGTGGCCACAACGAAGGCCTCGGCCGCATTGGAGCCGGACTATGTGGCCGTGGAACCGCCGGAATTGATAGGCAGCGGCATTCCCGTCTCCAAAGCCAACCCCAGTGTAATTCGCGATTCTGTTGATGCTGTCAAGCACATCGCTCCCAATGTGGGTGTGCTCTGCGGGGCGGGAATAACACATGGTGAGGATCTGAGAAGTGCTCTGGAGCTGGGCTCGATGGGCGTGCTGCTCGCGTCGGGAATCATCAAGGCCAAAGATCAGCGGAAAGCCCTGGAAGATCTGGTGAGCGGAGCCGAAAAATGATAGCCGTGCACGTTCGAGTCTCGGGCAGAGTGCAGGGGGTCTACTACCGGGCTTTTACCACCGATCGGGCTAAAGCTCTGGGCGTCAAAGGCTGGGTAAGAAACATTCCCAGTGGCGGAGTGGAGGCTGTGCTGGAAGGAGAGAGGAAACAGGTGGGAGAATTGCTCAAAGCCATGAAGTCGGGTCCATCAGGAGCCATAATCCTGGGAATGGAGTTCTCCGAGCTGGAGTGCAAAGGCTATGAGGATTTTGAAATAGAATATTAATTATGAAATTAGATATTGAAATCAATTTATCATTGCGATTATTTATCAGGATGTGATCTCTTGCTTACCGTCAACAGATACAAATGCTGCTACTGTGGTGCCTGCGTCGGTGTCTGCCCGACATGTGCCCTGGAGCTGGTGGAGACCTGGCTAGAGGTCTCGGCAGACTGTAAAGAGTGCGGCATCTGCACCAAGATATGCCCAGTGGGAGCCCTGGAGGTCAAGGCATGAAGTGCGATGTGATAATTGTCGGAGCCGGGCCGGGTGGATCGATGGCTGCAAAGACAGCAGCGGATGCGGGCCTGAATGTAGTCCTGCTGGAGAAGCGCCAGGAGATCGGTGATCCCGTGCGCTGCGCTGAGGGCGTGAGCAAGAGGACTCTATGCAAAATGGTGAAACCCGAGCCCGAGTGGATAGCCTCTGAGGTGAAGGGCGCCAGGATCTATGCTCCAGATGGAAAGAGCATCGTCATGTCCGAGAACCGGAGTGGCGGCGAGGTAGGCTATGTCCTGGAGAGGAAGGTCTTCGACCGCGGCCTGGCCATGCTAGCCGCCCGCGCGGGCGCAAAGGTCATGGTCAAAACCCGGGCACTTGGACTTCTTAAAAAGGACGGAGTGCCCTGTGGCGTCTCTGCCATGCGCATAGGCGAGCCTCTGCAAATTGAGGCGCCAGTTATCATCGGCGCTGACGGAGTTGAATCCAAGGTAGGGCGCTGGGCGGGCATCGATACCACGCTTAAGCTGGAGGACATCGAGTCCTGCGCCCAGTTCCTGGTATCCGATCCAAGCATCGATGATGAGTACACCGAGTTCTTCATGGGAAATGCGATCGCTCCATCAGGTTACGCCTGGTCTTTTCCCAAGGGTGAAAAGCTGGCCAATATCGGCCTGGGAATCCAGGGCTCCCGGTCCAAGCCCGGAGAAGCGACCCGCCTCCTGCACGAATTCATGAAATCTCACTTCCCCAACGGCAAAGTGGTGGAGATGGTAGTGGGAGGAGACCCCTGCTCAGGCATCATCGAATCCACAACCTCGGATGGCGTGATGCTGGTGGGAGATGCTGCCCGTCAGACCGATCCCTTTACGGGCGGAGGCATCTTGAACGCCATGGAGGCAGGAACCATCGCAGGAGAAGTGGCGGCGAAAGCTATTGCCTCGGGCAATGTCAGTCGAGCGGGACTGAAGGAGTATGAAGACCGTTGGCGAGGGGGCATCGGCCGGCATCTAGCTCACAGCCTGGAGCTCAAAGAGTTCTTCGTAAAGCTTAACGATAAAGATCTCAACATGCTCATCGGCTCCCTCGCGAAGGAGGACATCTCCAAGATGGATCTGCCCGCTATGATGCGCGTCCTCTTTAGGCTGAATCCGAAATTGCTGTGGGATCTGCGCCACCTGGTGGTCTAAACAATAGAAATGAACTCTCGCAGTCTATGAACTCTGTGGCTCCGGGGAATTTTCTCCCCTGCCCTGGAGTTCACCAAGGGCTGCCGAGCGCTCGGGATCCAAAGCCTCAATTTGAGATCGGATTTCCTGGATAAAAAAACTGTTTTGTCCTATTCCAGCACAGAGGTGCCGTCCCCCTTCTTGGGCAGCCTTTCTGGATCAAAGCTTACGATTATCTTTTCTTTATTGGCGTCCAATGAGACGACGCCCAAGTGAAAGATATAGCGCATAGTCCTGCGCCCGTCTGGGATGCGCAGCTTATGCTCCCGGCGCAGGAGTATAGCGCTGGCTGTCTGCAGCGCGGGGCCACTTTGCAGGAACAGAAGGCCGGGCAGGTTGAGGCGATGATGGCTTGTGGTAGGATATCTCTCACCCATCAGCTCACCCAGCTCTTCGCGAAGAATCTCCACCACGGTCTCGCCGCTCTTGACGATTATCTGGTTTTCGTCAGCGTGCACCTCATCGATATGGGAATGTAGCGCATAAAGGACATAGCTGTCACCCAGTCCCTTGTTTTCCGGGGGAAGAAGCGCTTCCAGCTTCTTCATAAAAGGCTTGAGAAGAGGACTTGTCCCTGCAAAGAGGGAGCCTGGGAGGTTGCTAACCTCGGTTTTGGTCAGCTCACTGAGATCCTTCTCGCAAATCTCGATGGGTATCATGATGAGACAATGGCTTTGGGAAATATATCTAAGTTGGGATCAATCCAGATACGCAAATAATTTGATTATAAAAAAATTTATATCAGAATACTAAATTATTCTCTATAAATTAATTATTTAATTCGATCTTGGACTTCCTCCGGCAAAAGCACCCAAAATGACCGTTTATATTTGATCTCGTTAATGATCTCCCGGAAATCCGTACAATTATAAATTCCTAATGTACTATCGCTTAGCTCCTTTAACCATCTAAATGTAAATGACGATTGCTTTTTGACTTATTATCTAAAGTATTAGTCTAAATTAGTAAAATTAAAAGACATTGCGTTTCAAAACAAATTATTTATATGATTAAGTATTTGTGACAAGAAAAATATGGTGACGATTATGAGGGAGTCTACCGTAAAGATCCTGGACGACAAGGATATGGAATTTGTCGAAACGCTTCGATCCCTGGGAGTTCCGCGCAACGTTGCAACGTTGATAACTTTCCTGGCTAATGTGGATGAAGCCTCTTCTCGCGAGATAGAGATGGGCTCCGACCTCAGGCAGCCGGAAGTGAGCATTGCCATGCGCACCCTTCGCGACAACAACTGGATTGAGGAGAAAGAGATCAAGCGCGAAGGCAAAGGGAGACCGATGAAGGTCTACTCGTTGCGAGCGAGCATTGATGCCATCATAAAGCATTTTGAGGAGGAGAAGCTGCACGAGTCTGCTCAGGCCATGGAGAGCATCCAGAGGCTCAAGCAACTAATATCAACCTGAAGGTTCTGGGAATTTGGAGGTGGGTAGTCTAGGTCTAGCTCTTGCGAGAGGGGGATGCAAGTACCTCCACCTCAATTTTTGATGCGATTCCCCTGCCAAGAGAGATCTTTGAGCCGTTTATCTCAACTACCACCGGTCCACCGAAGGGCTGGCAGGCTATTATGCGCATGCGTTTTCCTTTTCTTATCCCCATAGATTCAAATTTCTTCTCCCAGCCATAGTCACCATTGACAGACCTGACTTCCAGCGGCTGATTGCAGGGAGCCCGAGTTAGCTCTATAGACCCCATCTTTGATATTTCACTCCCAAGCCTTCAAATCCTGACGTTCACTCCCTGCTCCTTCAGATATGTTTTAACATTGCGGATGTTCCATTCATCGAAGTGGAAGATGCTCGCAGCCAGAGCTGCGGAGGCCTCGGTCTTCTGGAAGACCTCCAGCATATGATCGGGGCTGGCGCAGCCGCCTGAAGCGATCACAGGTATTCGAACCCTTTTTGATACAGCATCAGTGAGTTGGATGTCGAAGCCATCATATGTCCCGTCTCGGTCCATGCTGGTGAGAAGGATCTCGCCGGCTCCCCGGGTAACTGCATCCTTTGCCCAGGCGATAGCGTCAATTCCGGTGAACTTTCGGCCTCCGTAAAAGGAGCACTCAAACCAGCAAGGGCCTTCCGGAGTCTCTACCATCTCCCGACCTTCCTCTTGGCCATAGCGCCTCTTGGCATCAATGGCCAGCACCACGGCCTGGTTTCCATATCGATCTGAGATCTCGCTTATCAGCTCCGGGCGCTTCAGAGCGGAGGTGTTCACTGTGATCTTGTCGGCCCCGGCATTGAAGACCTCTCTTGCCTGCTCCACACTATTTATGCCGCCACCTACGGCTAAAGGCACGAAGACCGACAGCGATGTTTTTTTAATGACGCTTGTCATAGTCTCCCGCCGCTCATGGGATGCTGTTATGTCGAGGAAGACTATCTCGTCTGCGCCATCCTCGTAGTACTTGCCGGCCAGCTCCCATGGAATCCCGGCGTATCTGATCTGTTTGAACTCGATTCCCTTAACTACTCGACCGCCTGGCACTCCCAGATCGCAGTCCAAACAGGGAATAATCCGCCGGGCTAACAATGCAAGCACCTCACAAAGTTCTCCAGTATCTTCAAACCCTTGACGCCCGACTTTTCGGGGTGGAACTGGGTGGCAAAAAGGTTGTCTTTAGCTACCGCTGCCGTAACCTCCACACCATGTTCCGTGGTGGCAACCATCACCGACCTGTCCCTTGGCTGGCCGTAGTAAGAGTGCACAAAGTAGAACATGTCTCCGTTCGAGATTCCCTCCAGCATCTCCACAGGGCGCTTGATAGACAGGCTGTTCCAGCCCATCTGGGGAATCATCACTCCATCGGGAAGTCGCACGACCTTTCCGCTTATCCAGCCAAGGCCCTTGACGCCGGGGCTCTCTTCGCTCTCTTCGAAGAGCACCTGCATGCCTATGCAAATGCCCAGCATGGGCACTCCTTCCCTAAAGGCGCTTAAGAGCGAACCCTCGAATCGGCTGAGCTGATCCATACAGCTTCCAAAGGCCCCCACGCCCGGAACCACAATGCCGTCTGCTCCGGCAAGCCCCTCCGGGTCGGGTACGATTCTGGGATCGCCGCCAACCCGATCCAGAGCATTGTAGATGCTGAACAGGTTGCCCATGCCATAATTGACTATCGCTATCATCTTCTTATCAGCCCCCTTCCTCTCTCGCTTCTATCTAACCTTTTCTGCTTGCCCCTGTTCTCTCCCATACTGCCAATTTATCGGTCTCTCCTCATAGGGCAATTTGTATTCCCGATTTTAGAGATCATCATTACCGGAAAAGCTTTTTCCCGTCTGAGATTTCATAATAATTATGAAGTTTTATGAAACGAAACATATGTAAGAAACCGCAAGATATTTGTTACCGGAAATGCTTTTCCTCCAGGTAAATTCATATAATTTATGGTCCTTTGTGAAAACATATTTATAGGTGGAATAGGAAGGCAGTTGGTGCCATAGACCGCAAAGACGATCTGCCGGAGGAGAGGCTAATTATGCGGATCCATTTCGAGGCAGAACCAAAAAGAGATGCTCTGCTGCCAAGATCCTTAGCCGTTGTCAGAGGCGGATCGAATGCGAGTATATGATCATACTGTAAAAGGGTGGAGATCAATGAATCTGAGAAGGCCAAATGCCAGTGCTGCCACTGGAACTTTTAACCGCTCGCGGAGCGTTGTCCCCATGTCGGGAATATGTTCTGATTGCCTAGACGGATGCCGGGGAGGATGCGAAACCTGGCTGGCTTCTTTCCGGGGTCGTGAAGTACTCTATCCGGGGCCCTTCGGAGAGATCACCGCAGGAGCTGACAAGGATTATCCCATTGATTATTCTCATCTCAGCATTCAAGGATATGCCATAGGCGCAGACGGCCTGCCCGCAGGCGTTGAGCCAAACCCGGATACGGCTCTTTTCCCGAATGTTGACACAATGACCGAGTACGGCTGGTCCAAGAAGGTCAAGATGCAGGTTCCCATCTTCACCGGCGCTCTGGGCTCGACTGAGATCGCCAGAAAGAACTGGGAGCACTTCGCCATAGGTGCCGCTATCACCGGCATCACTCTGGTCTGCGGAGAGAACGTCTGCGGAATAGACCCGGGACTGGAGAGAGACGGCAAGGGCAAGGTCACCAAATCTCCGGAGATGGATCGCAGAATCGAGACCTACAAGAAGTTCTACAACGGCTTCGGCGAGATCCTGGTGCAGATGAACGTAGAGGATACACGCCTCGGCGTGGCTGAGTACGTCTCCTCCAAGCACAACCTGGATACCATCGAGCTCAAATGGGGCCAGGGTGCAAAATGCATCGGCGGCGAGATCAAGGTGAAGACCCTGGACCGCGCTCTCGAGCTCAAGAAACGCGGCTACATAGTCTCTCCAGATCCGACTCTGCCCGAGATCCAGGCTGCCTTCAAGGATGGCGCCATCAAGGAGTTCGAGCGCCACTCCCGTCTGGGCTTTGTCACCTATGACGGCTTCATGGCCGAGATCGACAGGCTCAGAGACCTGGGATTCAAGCGCATCACCCTCAAGACAGGAGCTTATTCCATGGTTGAGCTGGCCATGGCACTGCGCTATGGTTCCGAGGCTAAGCTCGACCTTCTCACCATCGACGGCGCACCGGGCGGCACTGGCATGAGCCCCTGGAACATGATGAACGAGTGGGGCATACCCACATTCTACCTGCAGTCGCTGGCCATCGAGTTCGCCAACCGCCTGAAGGCAAAAGGCATGCGCGTTCCGGACCTGGCAATGGCAGGCGGCTTCTCCACAGAGGACGGCGTCTACAAGGCTCTGGCCATGGGCGCACCCCACTTCAGAGCAGTCTGCATGGGCCGCCCCCTCATGATCCCCGGCATGGTCGGCAAGAACATCCAGGACTGGATTGCCAAGGGAGACCTGCCCAAGGGCGTCTCCAAGTTCGGTACCAAGCCCGAGGAGATCTTCGTGGCCTACGAGGAGCTGAAGGCCAAGTACGGCAACGACTTCAAGGACATACCACTGGGCGCCATGGCCCTCTACACCTACGGCCAGAAGTTCAAGACCGGTCTGCAGCAGCTGATGGCCGGAAGCCGGAACTTCAAATTGGCCACCATGTCCCGCGACGACCTCATGGCCCTCACCGAAGAGTCTGCCAAGGTATCCGGCATCCCCTACGTGATGCAGGCCCGCCGCGAGGAAGCCCTGAAAGTATTGGATGCATAAGCTTTGAAAGAATCGATCAGGCCTCGAAATGGGGCCTGATCGCTATAATTTTTTGATTTGTCTCCATGCTGGTTCTTGAGCCATCTTCAGTTTGCCTAATGTGGAAGCTCAGCATCGCAGTTTACCCACCACTGAAGCGAATGATTCGGCATCTCCTTTGCCTTGCCATGCCTAATGCTCCTTCCTCTTCTGTACATTCTGATCGTATCTATCACTTAACGTTTCCAGACCCACTATCCAGGCAGCAGGAATGATCTGGCGGAACATCATGCCGCAGTCAACCTTCAATTTCCAAGACGGAAAATTTGGATGGGCTAATCTATAACACCACGACTTAAGAAACTCGTTTACCAGGTTTGGAACATCTCCTCTGCCCCGGACATCTTCGATGGTAAAAAACGGATGCGCAGCATTCAAAGCTAAGGTACCTGGAACTGCGACCTTGGAACACCCTCGGTTCACCATAGAATGCAAGGAGTTCCATCCCTTCTGTCCCAAGTAGCCTTCGAGCCACGTGTTGATCAAATTCAGACCCGTAGGTGAGGTGATCAAAACCTTTAGTCAAACCAGCCTTTGAGAGCGTGAGGTGCACTTGGCCCTCCCGACAGCCAGCAAAGCTGCCTTGCCCGTGGGCTTGAATGACCGCATTGAGCTGGTCTTCTACTTCATACCACCTAGGATGAGAAGACAAAACATTAATGAGACGATCACAACGAGCTTCTGCTTTCAATGGAACTAGACCAATTCTTTGGACAGAATCGACCTCCGCATCTGTCAGGCGGGATCCGTGATATCCTGCTATCTTCCTTGATCGGACCCAGGCCAACACTGCATCAACGACTGCATCACGATCTGTTAGTTCGAAGAGTATGTCTTGTGCATCTTCGATGTACTCTGGTTCTGCTTCCATGAGCTTCTGTTCAACAGAATTTGGCACATACGGACGTAGCGCAGCCGTAAGCTTAGATGCCCAATCGTCTATATTGTCGAAATCGAGCATTAAAGGTGATCTCCTCAATCTACTCGTGAAGATTAGCTATTCAAATCTATCGACCGTGATTACATAATTTGGCGAACGCAGGGAGCAAGGAAATTGACGTCTCCTTTGTCGATCTTTAGCATTTGATATGAAGATGGGCCTCAAGCATATCGATGCAACCTCTCCTGCATCCGATTGATGTCCTTGAGAATGCCTTCATGCCATGACCCATTTTCATGCCTCATGGGTGCCTAGCCAGGCATGACGGTTCTATGTTAAGATCTCGCAGAGGTTCAAACTCAGACGTAACCTCTGTGCTTTCTTCGGACGCCCCACTGAAAGGTCTTTGGGCATTTCCCCGGTCTGACCCAGAGGACAGCACCGGCCTTTAGGTTGAATTCATACTCCCACGGTTTGGCGTCTTTGGGCCTTGGTGTGATGTCCGCAGGTAGGTACGGTTTGACGGCTTGATGCTCGACCCAGTGTGGTTCGGTGTTTTCAAAACGCGTCCATCCCAAACCAGCATCACAGAGCTGCCAGAGGGTTCCATCCTGCATCTCGAAAACGAGCGGCTTTCCTTCATCTGGCGAATCGAACTCCCATACCCTAACGAGACGTTGCTTTTGATTCAGTTTCTTCTTTCGTTCCTTTACTACATCCTTGCACGGAAGGGGTTCCATGACCTCGCCTGAAAGGAATCGCGCAATGGAGTCCTGAAGCATATCATCTGTAATACCGAGTTCATTTTGTCTCTTGTGAAACCACGCAGTTGTTTCCTCATCCAACCGGCTGAAGATCGCTGTGTAGCCGTCGAGTTCTTCAATGAGTTGCTGAATGTTATCAGCCCGAAACATCAGGTGCGCTCGATCGAACCAAAAATGATGGGCAAGGAAGTTCCTTTTTCTCGCACTTCTTCCAATCGGGTCGAATACTCTTCTGGAATCCTGCCAGCCAGTTCGGTGATCACCTGGCCAAGGGTCAGGGAGAACGCATTGGCGAAGTGTTCCTCGACGCGTGGACGTGTGATCATATCCCTCCGTGGGAGATCGGACATCGCCAGGATAAGGCACAGCCCTCTGTGCAGGACTTCGCTATGGTAGTATGCGAGACCAAAGCGTGCGTACATTTCCCGCACGAGATCGGCGGTTGGCCCATTGGTAACAACCATCACTGTCCCCTCTTTTCACTCTACACCTGCCGCGGTACTTAAAATCATCTTAAATGGACACTCAAATCGGCTTTTCTGGCTAACTTGAGAACGGAGTCATCAGGTTTTGCTATTCGACCGTTTGTGCGAATATGCACTCCACCAGGTACCTCCTCAAACACATTCAAGGATGAAGGGCAAGCTTCAGTAATTTGTCCCCCGCGGACGCGGGGTCAGGGGGGCCGCCACGGCCTGGAGTGGGCCCCGTCACCCCAGCGCGTAACACCGCGCGGAACCCCGGAAGAGGTGGACAAAATTTTGCGTCTAAATGAAAAATATGCCAATGTCATTAAACTGCATATTGGACTCTGCAGATGCAAACAAGGACAGTATCAGCGAATTCTTCTGGGGTGCCGCGAGTCGGCCTGCTGGCCTCCCGCGCTACGGTCGGGGGGCGCCCTCAACGCCGGGCTGGCTTGGTTAGAACGACTGAAAATGCTAATTTAAATATAGGTGAATACTGGCTGTGGATCATGTCTTTCCATTTGCTAATCAGCCTCTCTAAGCGTACTCCATAAACTACATTGATTTGTTCATGGTCTAATGGTTGCAGACTACTACCTCCAAATCCGCAGAGCGAGGGAGGACCTGACAGAGAACCCTTATTCCATCGTTCCATCATTCTGTCTGGGATTGAGTCTGGGACTTTCTAAAAGACGTCCAAACCTAAAGGCAGAGCTTTATTTGCAGGCATCAGATCTTATTTGCAGAACGGACTTTGCATGCAAAGCTGATGCGGGGGAATGCAGGAGTAACCATCAAGCGGGCAGAAGTGCCTAAGGATTCATAACCTACTCTCTTTTATAACTGAGTTGATCTATGAAGATAGCATGCCAGAAGACCGATTGATGATATTTATTGATGGTTCAAATCTTGATGGTGGAGCTAGTGGATTGGGTAAACAAGTTGATTGCATCAAATTGGTGAAAGTGCTATCAGAAGGTCGGAAGCTAAAGAGGGCGTACTACTATGGATCAATTCATCCCAACCCAAATAATGATGAAGAAATAGCCGCGAGCGTAAACAAAAAATGGGGCTTCTATCACATGCTGGAGTATCAGGGACTAAAAACCAGGATAATTCCAAGAAGAAAAAGGACCTCTGAGTTCACATGCGAAGGCTGCAAACACGTTACCATCAGTGAAACGTTCATCGAGAAGGGCGTAGACATCGCTTTGGCGTCGGATGTTCTATCCCTGGCAGCAGCAAACGCCTATGATGTAGCTATTATCGTGTCGGGGGACTTTGATTTTCACCAAGTAATAGACGATGTTCAGAGGCAAGGGTTAATTGTGGAAGTGGCATACTTCAAAAGTCAGGGCATTAATAAGGAGATGGTCCGGCTATCAGATCGGTTCATTGACCTGGAGATGATCATAAGCAAAATTGAACGTGATAAAAAGTAATTAATCCAGGCGGCATAGCGGTTATCCGCTATTTGCATGGGGATAAAATCCCCGCCGCCCGTGAGCTGTTAACATGCAATGTGTTGCCATTATCCGATAAAAAGATTTTGGTATCCCTGTCATTCATCCAGCATTCGGCCAAGAGTGCGATCTACAGATGGACAAAGCAGACAGAATTCGGGCAGTTTATTTGCACGCCTGCCTGCGTTACGTTAACTGGGAACACATGACTAATACCTCTGTCCGTGAGCGGTTCGGCATCGAGCTAAAAACAACGCAATCGCCTCACGGCTTATCCGTGAGGCTGTCGATGCCGGTGTCGTGCTGCCCTATGACCCAGATGCGGCCCCGAAGTTGATGCATATAATTCTTTTCTGGGCCCGCACCCAGGGTGACGCGATTACTTGATGGATACTTGATGGGACCAAGCAGTGATTAGCCGACCTTCTTCAGACGAATCCCCAAAGGTGCGATAATATGTCCCTCATTTTCGCAATCCTTATAACTCAGTAAGTCGGATTATCTGTCATGGCTGGAGCAGTAGAGGAATCTGTTGTAGGGCAATATTACGATCCCTCCAAGAACCAACTGCCCTATGGAGGGGCCACAGATCTCCATGGCCGGGTCGTCTGGGCTGTAACAAAGGAAGAGCATGACAAGATGCTGGCCAGAATCAATCACCTATTTCCAGAATAATGATTCGCATAGCCGTTGATTCGGATATCTTCTTCTTTTCAATATCCTCAGATCACAGGGTTCTTAAAAAGAGAAATATAAATCCTATCGAAATTAAGAATCATTTGCAGCACTTGAGTAGCCATGCAGGGAGGTTCCAGCTTTCGGTCCCAATTTCAGTTTTGGGAGAGAGCGTTACCTTGTGCCTGGAAGGAGAAAGAGAGGGCCGATCTCATAACATAAGAGAACTCCATGATATGATTGCCTTCTGGGGCGGTTTGAACTTAAACATCCTTCATCCTAACCCAGCCGTTGCCATAATATGTTATAGATTAAATACGAAATATAAAGACGAGCGGATGACACCACAGGATCTGGTCCATATCGGCTATGCCCTCGCCTACGATATGAACTATCTGGTTACCTCTGATAAAAACATGCAGCGATTTAAACTTCCTGATAACACAATATATTTGTTAAATTAGCTTTTATTATGGAAAGACTTCGATAAAATCGAAAAATATAGACTATAAAAAAGAGAGGGTTAGGACCTATTCGAAGTCCTCTCCGCCCATGCCACCTGGCATTCCGCCGGGCATTCCGCCAGGCATGCCACCAGGCCCTCCTGACTTGGAGGCGATGACGTCGTCAATCCGTAGAATCATGACTGCTGCTTCGGCTGCGGAATTGATGGCCTGGGTCTTGACCCGCAGAGGCTCGACCACTCCCAGCTTCAACATGTCCACCGGCTTGCCGGTATCCATGTCAAGACCTGCAGTCTTCACACCCTTCTCGTGCTGGCTGCGCAGGGATACGAGAGTATCGATCTGGTCCAACCCGGCATTCTCGGCCAGAGTCTTGGGTATGATCTCCATGGCATCAGCAAAGGATTCAATGGCCAACTGCTCACGGCCTCCCACGGTGGATGCATAGGCTCTAAGTCTCAGAGCCAGCTCAACTTCCGGTGCTCCGCCACCGGCAACCAGCATCTTATCCTCTACTGCTACACCCACAACCCGGAGTGCGTCCTCCATGGCCCTGTCCAGCTCATCGACCACGTGCTCAGTTCCGCCGCGCAGGATGATGGAGACGGACTTGGGATTGGTGCAATCTTCCACAAAGGTCATCTTCTCATCGCTGACCTTTCTCTCCTCGACCAGACCTGCCTTTCCCAGGTCTTCTTTGGTGATCTCATGGAGGCTGGTGACAACCCTTCCCCCTGTGGCACGGGCGAGCTTGTCCATGTCGCTCTTCTTGACGCGGCGGACGGTGTAGATGCCGGCCTTGGCCAGGTAGTGCTGGGCCAGATCATCTATGCCCTTCTGGACGAATAGCACATTGGCTCCAGAGGCTGCAATCTTATCGACCATGCCCTTGAGCATAGTCTCCTCCTGGTCCAGAAATGCCTGCAATTGATCGGGCGAGGTAATCTGAATCTTGGCATCGACTTCGGTCTTCTCGATCTCCACAGCCGCATTGAGCAGAGCGATCCTGGCATCGGTGACCTTCTTGGGCATGCTGGGGTGGAGTCTATCCTTATCGATGACCACACCGCCTATGAGAACGGAGTCTCCTATGCTGCCGCCGACTTTTTTCTCTACTGTGATGTTGTCAGTGTCGACGGAGCCGTCTTCATCTACAACTGCCTTGACGGCATTGACAGCAATAACTGCCAGATCATCCCGAGCAGCTTGAGAGCCCTTGCCGGTCATGGCTGTGATGGCGATCTTTCTCAGAAGATCTTCATCTTTTACGGTGACCTTTACTGCCAGGCTCTGCAGGATCTCCATGGACTTGTCGGCTGCAGCCCTATAGCCTGCTGCAATAACTGTAGGATGAATCTCCTGCTCCAACAGCTCTTCTGCCTGCTTGAGAAGCTCTCCTGCCAGGACTACGGCGGTGGTTGTGCCGTCTCCGACCTCGGTATCCTGGGTCTTGGCTATCTCTACCATCATCTTGGCGGCAGGGTGCTCAATATCCATTTCCTTTAGGATGGTGACGCCGTCGTTGGTAATTACCACGTCTCCCATGGTGTCGACCAGCATCTTGTCCATGCCCTTGGGGCCAAGAGTGGTTCTTACGGCGCCGGCCACGGCCTTGGCGGCCATGATATTCGATCTCTGTGCCTCTCTTCCAGCAGTTCTCTGGCTGCCTTCCCTAAGTATGTAGATAGGGGTCCCGTTAAATTGTCCTGCCAATTAATTACCTCGATAACGATTCAATTCTTAGACTTAACCGTTGTTTGAGGTTCTATATAAATACATACTACTTGCGTTGGTAAGCATTGGGTTTCAAAGATTTGTTAAGCAAGAAGGAGTCAGAAGTGCTGGCAAACGGAATCCAAATGCGCGAAAGATGAGATGAAATATCTATCTTTGAACATTTCTAGTTTATGTAATGCCCTTATATAGCTGGGAAACGATAGAGCTTAGTCATTCTATAGAACGTCCATCCCTTTAGAGCGGATGAGCTAATGCTGATGAGAAAATATCGGAAGAAAGCAGCATCTTAAAGTTTAGGAGCGATAATGACTTGCGATTACTGTACCAGAGCACCGGCGGGAGCGTGCGTGGGTGAGGCGTTTTGTAGTTCTCTCCATCTGACTGATGAGGATGCCTGCGAGCTGGCGGCGAGCATCTGCCTCTCCTGGTGGCAGAAGAGAGATGAAGAGATCGAATTGGATGATATGCTTTGGGAGATGTCAGAGCAAAGAATAAATGAGCTGGCTACGGATCCGAAGGTGGCCAAGGCATATCTGGCTGAGAAGAAGGAGGAAAGATCACGCTTCAGATGATTGCCGAATTTACGAGCACGATCCAATCATTTCAAAATTTCAAATACCGTTCATTTAACAATCTTTCAGACAATCCTATCGTGAGTAACTAATCAGTTAATATTTTATGATATGGAAACGTTAGGAGTTGCACTGTAGATCATACGCGATCTTTGAGCCCAGCATACTTTGCAGGACAATTGAAGGATGCTTGCCTATCCGTTTTATATTTCAGAGATCGATGAGTTCTGCAAAATTATAGTATGCAATATAAAGGGCCATCTGCGAGTGCGTCGCAGCCGTTTTCACTGAATCTGGACTGATGATGCTTTGATGGAATGCGTTTGAGTATGCACCCAGAGACGCATCCTTCGGGAATAGGAAATCTAACTTCTAAATCCGTCTCCTCAATCCGTCTCATTTCCCTAATAGGCAAAACCCGGTACTCAGCCCGTATTGACCACCCTTCTCGCAAATCCGTGCAGCTTTGCCACTCATCTTGCAAGGGCCGGATCAGGATATGCGCACCACCTGCGCGGCCACGTCGTCCATGGCTATCTGCGGCTCCAGGGGAGGGGCGGATGGAGTAGCCCGGCCCCCAAAGCGATGCGCCTGAATGGGAGTGCGGATGCCGGGGCGGGAGATGTTCGGCGGAAGGATTGACTGGCATTCATTGAATTTCCAGAGCATACCTTTTCAGAATCCCGGCAAGCTCTCCCTTCTGCACAGGCTTTGCGATATAATCGTCCATGCCTGCTTCGAGGCACTTCTCTCTGTCTCCTGATAGTGCATACGCTGTGATCGCTATGACTTTTGGCCCATTGATGGGCCAGCGTTTACGTATCTCCTGAGTGGCCTTGAGCCCGTCCATCTCAGGCATCCTCACATCCATGAATACTATGTCATAAGGCCTGCGTTCCAGGGACTCTATCACCTCGCGGCCATCTGCTACGGCATCAGGCCAGTAGCCCATCCTCTTGAGCATCTCCACCATGACCTTCTGGTTGGAGGGGTTATCCTCTGCCACCAGGATTCTCAGAGGGTGTCCTTCTGCCATATTATAGAAGAGTTTGGTTGAGGTCACTGATCTACGGGATAAATCCGGGACAATTTCGGAATCAATTGTGAAGTGGAAGGTAGAGCCCCGTCCCTCTTCGCTATCAGCCCAGATCTGGCCGCACATGAGCTCTATGAGACTCTTGCTGATGGCAAGGCCCAGGCCACTGCCGTCATATCTGCTGCTCATAGTGGTATCTACCCGGCTGAAGGGCTGGAAGAGTATGCCCATTTTGTCAGGAGGTATCCCTATCCCTGTATCCATAACTGCGAAAGAAAATCTATGCTTGCCCCCGCCGATTTCCCTGGAGAAGACAGATACAGATACCTCTCCCGCATCTGTGAACTTGACGGCGTTGGAGAGCAGGTTGACAAGAATCTGCCGAAGCCTCCCGTTGTCTCCAATGATGGCGTCAGGCGTGCCATAGCCACTGGTGTAACTAAGTTTCAAGCCCTTCTTTTCGGCCTGGACAGCCACCATATCCATGGACTCCTCCAACAGAGTTCGGATGGAGAGCGGACTGGGATTGATGATCGTCTTTTTCTTTTCCATCTTGGAGAAATCCAGTATGTCATTTATGAGGGTCAGGAGAGCCTCGCCGCTTGCTCTGATCCTCTCTATATAATCTCTATGATCGGGGGATAGAGGCTCATCGAGGAGGAGACTTGAGAAGCCGATCACTGCATTCATGGGCGTCCTCAGCTCGTGGGACATATTGGCCAGGAATGCTGCCTTGGCCTCGACTGCTGCCTCAGCTGTCTCTTTGGCTTTCACCAGATCGGCGGTCCTCTCCAAGACCCGGAGCTCCAGCTCATCTTTTGACCTGCGCAGCTCCATCTCAGCCTTCTTGCGCTCAGTGATATCGCGTATAACCGTCACACGCACAGGTTTCCCATCTCGCTCTATGATACGCCCGTGCGCCTCGACTGCAAACATTGAGCCATCCTTTTTCAGGGCAGAAAACTCGCCCATGCGTTCCTCGCTGCTCCTCAGGGCCAGAAAAGCTCGTTCATGCTCTTCAAGGACGAGGAAGTCGGTCACATGTCTTCCAATCAATTCAAAGAGTTCATAACCGTTGGTTCGGGCAAAATCCTCATGGGCTTCAACAATGATGCCATCCACGCTGATGGCGATGCTCTCAAATGCAGTCTTTATAAGAGTGCTGTAGCGGTCATCCTCCGCTATTTGAGACCGGATCATTTTTTCATCATAAAAAAACTGCTCCTCTCTTTCTATGGAATGATCCTCGTGGGTGGCCCGGAGTGCATCGAGTCCGTTATCCAGGATCATCTCAGCACGAATGGGATCATTTAGAGCGCTCGCTTTGAGTTCATCTATTCGTCTGCAAACCTTGGACAGTCTCTTGGGGTTATGATCATCATTAGCCATAGCACACCTCGCCAGAAGCCCACATTTTAACCGCACAATTAGATGCCGAATATATCCTTAATTTGATAATTCATTTGATGTTACAGGCCAAGGAGATTAATCTTCCGGTGATAATTAGTGGTGTGGAGCAAGGTCGTAGGCGAGGCAGGACGGGACCTTGGAACAGCCTTTCTCGCCGAAGACCGATACCAATTGCGACGGTGTGCATCGTCGTCGTTTTGACTTTTTGAATTTTCATACCTATTATAATTGTGAAAAAAGATTTACTCGTGTATGTCCTGTTCATCATATGACCACAGGGTATTATCAGGAGGCCAAAGAATTGCTAGAGCCCGGATGCCAGCAAAACACCCCGGACCCGGCTGGCGGAGCCACGCGCGCGCGCTCGGGTGCGCGTGAGCGCAATCGTGGAGGCGCGGGCGAGCGTAAGACTGCTGCAGATCTCTGGCTTTCAGGGAGTCAGGCCTGGATGCAGTTTGCTTTCCTTCCGTATTCTTTCCTATAGTCTGCTTCTGGTGGTATTCCGCGCGCGGTCAAACGCGGCCCAATGGCGCCCTCAACGCCGCAGGCTTGGATAAATTACGACGGAACAGTTGATGGATTGTGTAATCGCAGCACAGCAATAATCTACCTACTGCCCTCTCCACCCTTTCCCCTGAACAGGTAAAACCTGGCTTCCCCTGCATTCACCAGCCTTCTCGCAAAGCCGGGCAGCTCTGCCACCTCATCCTGCAGGGGCCGGATCAGGACATCTGCACCCACTCGCGCGGCCAGGTCGCCCATGGCTATCTGCAGTTCGTGGGGAGGGCGGATGGAGTAGAGCAGGCTTGCCCCCTGGTAAAGCTCCATCCGGGGCGCGAATACGTCATCCTTCTCCACGCGCATGCGGTCCAAAAGGCGTTCCCCTCTATCCGTGAGGACTACGTCCAGTCCGTGAGCCAACAAAAGTCGGGCAACAGATGATTCATGGCCTGCTCCCACCTCAACTATGCGGCCAGAGTAGTATTTGCCGATGAACTCTGCCAGATCCTCCGCGCCTCGCAGCGATGACATTCAGATTTCCAATATCGTTTGATCATTCTTATATCATTTGGAGATCCGGTTGGGGCCACCTGTCCGCAATTATTATTAACATATACCACTAATTGGTTATGAGCAAAGCAATGAAGGGGAATTTGGGATGGAAGGCAATTTAGGGGAATCTCTAGAATTTTCTGAGTATGCGGACGGTTTTGGCATGCCCAGGATCCTGGTACTGGGCTGCGGAGGGGCAGGCAATAATACAGTAAGCCTCCTGGTCAAGATGGGCATAAAAGGGGCAAAGACCATTGCCATAAACACGGACAGCCAGCACCTTAAAACAGTGCAGGCGGAAAAGAAGATTCTGATAGGTCGGAAACTCACCCGGGGCATGGGCGCAGGAGGGGACCCGGAGGTGGGCAGAAAGGCGGCCCAGAGCGCAAAGCAGGAGCTGGAGGAGCTCATGCGGGGCGCTGACCTGGTGTTCATCCTGGCTGGCATGGGAGGAGGCACGGGCACAGGATCGGCCCCTGTGGTGGCCCAGATGGCCAGAGAGCTGGGTGCTCTCGTGGTGGCCATGGTGACAACTCCCTTCCATGTGGAAAGAGCGCGACTCTTTGTGGCAGAGGAGGGGTTGGAGAATCTACGGACCTATGCCGATACAACTATCGTTTTGGATAACAACCGCCTCCTGGAATGCGCGCCCCATCTGCCTCTTAAGCAGGCCTTCTTCGTGGTCGATGAGATCATAGCCGAGATCATCCAGGGAATCTGCGAGACTCTGACCTCTCCCTCGCTCATCAACCTCGATTACGCCGATGTGCACACCATCATGAGCACCGGTGGAGCTTCTTTCATGTTTGTTGGTGAGGGCAGCATGAAGAACAGCCCGGAGAAAATCGTGCGCTCGGCTCTCAAGAACCCGCTGCTGGATGTGGACTTTCGGGGCGCCAAAGCCTGCCTGCTGCACATGACCGGTGGGCCGGATATGACCCTGAAGGAAGCTGCCGCCATCGCCGGAGCGCTTACCCTGGACCTGGACCCGAGAGCCAATGTCATCTGGGGAGCCAGGATCAGGCCCGAGTTTGCAGGAAAAGTGAGGCTTATGGCCATAATCACCGGCGTGAAATCGGCGCAAGTGCTCGGCCCGGCAGAATTTCAGAGGGGCATAATCCCGGAAAGAGAAAAGCAAATGAATCAGAAGCACGCTAAGATAGACGTGATAAAATGATCGATGCAGTATTCGAAATCATGGCCCTGGTGGTATCCGTGATCCTGGGGTTTATCACTATCTACAGCATCCGTCTTTACCTGGAGCTCTGAGACTTTAAAAAATCGGGATCTTCCAGTTGAAGACAGGCTTGGTCAGGATCGTGGAGAGCTCCCAGGCAGAAGTCACAGGTGAGTCTTAAAGGACATTCTGAACCTGACTTCGACAGGGACAGAGGACGCCAGGGCCATTGTGCCCACACAGTGCCTTATTTTCGGGCATCAATTGAAGCTCCTCTTCTGGCCCTGTGCTGTCATTTAGCCAATTTCAGCCCTTGCCTGCTGGCGTAACCCTCTGGAACTTCCAGAGGCGATCCAGCCTGGCTGTTGCATCAACTCCCACTTTGGTGGTGATGCCGTCTTTGCTCCGCGGATCAAGAGTGCTACCCCTTACATTCGGATAAAGCACGATGTCCTCGTCCCCGCGCATGCGCGTGGCAATGGCATACTCCAGGTCCAGAGGATCGTGGATATTGATATCCGTGTCCACTACCAAAACATGCTTCAGAGAGCCGTGCGCCTGCATTGTGGCGTCTATCACCCTTCGCGCATCTTCCTCCGTCTCCTTCTCGATCTGCACCACGGCGTGGAAGTAGCAGCATCCGCCCTCAGTGAGGAGGACGTCCTTCACTTTGGCCACTTTGGAGACCGCCCTGAAAATGAGCGGCTCGTAAGGCACTCCCATGAGCATCTTATGCTCGCCTCCGGCGGGCAGCAGGCCGTGATAGATGGGATTCTCGCAGGTCATCATCCTGGTAAGCCGGATGACCGGCTCCTGACGAACGAGATCCCTGGTGCCGGTGATATCCACGAACGGTCCCTCGGCGGCTCTCTCTCCCGTAATGTAGCCCTCCAGCACGATCTCAGCATGCGGTACGGGCACTCCGTTCTCCAGTCGCACCAGCTCTACCGGAGCGCCTCGTAAGGCGGCAGCATACTGGAACTCCATCTCAGGGGGAACGCGAGTCGATGCCGCCATGAGCACCAGCGGGTCCACGCCAATGGCGATGGCCACGGGCACCTCCTCTCTGCGTGCCCATGCCGCCTGGCAGAACTGATGAGTATGCCGGCCGGGAACGAGCCTTGCCGCCAGATGGTCTTTGCCCAGCAACCATCAGCCGGTGAACGCAGGCGTTGATCCGGCCCTCAAACTGAGTTACCACCACAGCGGAGGTGATGTAGGGCCCGCCGTCTCCCTGAAAGTAGGTCAGAATGGGCAGACGGGACAGATCAGGCTTGGAGACGCACTCCATAAAGGGCGAAGAGTCCACCTCCCGGACAGGACCCTGGTAGCCGACGGAAGACAAATGCCGAACCATATCTTTGGCGGGAATGCCCAGAGCCCTGGCCAGCAGGTCTCGCGTCCCCAGGATATTCAGGCAGCATCTGTGACCAGCTACATTTTCAAATGATATGGGCCCGGCGCCCCAGGCGCGATCCGTGACCTCAAGAATGGGAGATACGGGTTCACGCACATTCCTCATCAGTCCCGCCTCTTCCAGATCCTGCAAAAAACCCCTGAAGCTCATATTTTCTGGCCTCTGTCCTAAATCCTGAAAAATCATTTTTCCGACCATTTCGATCACACCAGGAGCACAGCGATCAAGCCGCTCAAGAAGACTCCGTCAAAGGTCCCGGCTCCACCGATGCTGGCCACCGGCGCCCCCAGATCGCGGATCTTGCCCAGGTTCAAGATGTCCGCGCCTATTAGCGTTCCCAGAGTTCCGCCTACATAGGCGATGAGGAAGATCAGATCATGAGGGGCCCCCCACACATAGACCATTAAGATCGCCGCCAGAGCCGCGCTCAAGGGAGGAACAAGTGCGGGAGTGACAATTCCCAGGCCGGGCACGGGTTTCGCAACACGGTTGGTTATGATGGCGACAAATGCGATCCCGGCCAGAGCATATGACAAAGATGCAGGGTACCTGTAGACGAGCGCGATGGAGATCAGAGACGGAATCACGGCCCCACCAACATTAATGGCCAGCAGTGTGTCGCAGTTCACGTTCTCCACCACAGGAATTCGGTATGGGATGCCGAAGGCCCAGACGGTTCTTTCCCGGACCATGGGAGCGCTGCACTGCATGTTAGTCACAGGTATGTTTATGCTGCTGCCCAGGAGCGAAGCGAGCAGCACGAAGAGCGCCTCGCCCCAGGAGAAACCGATCTTGGTGAAGGCAGTTCTGGCCAGACTCAAGAAGAGAAAGCCCACAACTATGAAGAGCAAGAATGCCAAAAATAGCATCAGAAGCATTCCCGCCGGGCTGTAGACCAACCGATTATCCATCGAAATCCATTTCTCGCCCGAGGGTATAGTTTTTTCGACTCAAAATTTTACTTTCGTTCCGGAAAGAATAATAACCCAAAAGGCGACTCGTTCCTCTTCAACAGGAGTTTAAGATGATTCGCGTCATATCCCTGGACATGGATGGTACCCTGGTCAAATCCAGATTCGTGGACAAGGTCTGGATGGAAGGCATGCCCCAACTCTATGCAGAAAAGTCAGGCCTGGACTTTCCTGCCGCCAAAGAATACGTGGTCGGCGAGTACATGAAGATCGGCAGCGACCACCTGGAGTGGTACGACCTCAAATACTGGATAGACAAATTCGGCCTGGCGATCGCTAAAGAGGAGCTGCTGGAGCTCTACGAGGACGAGATCGAGGTCTATCCTGAGGTGGAGGAGGTGCTGGATCTTCTGGCCCAGGACTATGAGCTGGTGGTGACATCCAACGCCGCCCGCGAGTTCATCGATATAGAGCTGGACGGCCTGCAAGACTACTTCCGCGAGACCTTCTCTGCCACCAGCGACTTCCGGGAGGTCAAGAAATCTCCTCTGCTCTACGGTGCCGTCTGTGCCCATATGAAAGCCAAGCCCGTCGAGGTCCTGCACATTGGCGACCACTACAACTACGACTACGAATCGGCTCTCGATGCAGGCCTGGATGCGCTCTTCCTGGACCGCAAAGGCGAGCGCCAGGGGAGCGAGGTGGTGGGCGACTTGCGCGAGGCAGTGGAGATCATTAGCGGATGCGTGTGAAAGGCAGAGTGTCATAGTAAAAAATTCCCAATGTTGTTCAACTGCATTGATACCAGTCTTATCCTCGCAGGACAACATTCGCACATTCTTCTGGGGTTCCGCGAGTCGGCCTGCGGGCCTCCCGCGCCATGACTGGGCGCCCTCAACGCCGGGCAGGCTCGGATACATAGCTTTGTACGGATAGTCCGGTATTGAAGCATCTTCCCTTCTGGATGCTCTGATCCCGATCCTCTTGTCATCTAACTCGCTCGATATCGTTTAAATAACGGCCGTTTTTGATACAGACCGATCTGGTTGCAGTGGCAACGCGAGAAGCCTGATGGTCGCGGCCAGCCAAGCAACAGCGATCAAGCTGCAGACTGATAGAGATTCCAAATGTCGAGCATTTCAGATCAACATTCTTTTTGCAAGCACTATTGACCTGAAAAGCCAGAAGAAGTCTGATCAGAGCCTTCTTTATACTTTGAACAATATAAGTACCTTTGGGTTTTGATATCTGACAAGGGGAATGGAATGAGAATGGGAACGGATTTGAAATTTGTTCCAACCACCTGCCCTTACTGCGGCACAGGATGCAGTTTTTATCTGGTGGTCAGGGACAACAAGGTCCTGGGAATCGAGCCCTGGCACAGCCCTCCTGTGAATGAGGGCAAACTCTGCCAGAAGGGAAGGTACGCCCACGAGTTCATCCATAGCATTGACCGCCTCACCAGGCCGCTTGATAAAGAAAGGATGGAGTCTTTGTTGAATCCACCTGGAACGAAGCCTATCAGCCTGATCGCAGAAAAATTCAAATCCTACAGACCGGAGGAGTTTGGCTGCCTGGCCTCTGCCAAAGCCTCCAATGAAGATAACTATGTCATGCAGAAGTTTGCCCGAGTGGTATTGAAGACCAACAGCGTAGACAACTGTGCCAGACTATGCCATTCTTCTACAGTTACTGCCCTCTCGGAGGTCTTTGGC
This sequence comes from uncultured Methanosarcinales archaeon, assembly GCA_963843555.1. Classification (GTDB taxonomy): domain Archaea; phylum Halobacteriota; class Methanosarcinia; order Methanotrichales; family Methanotrichaceae; genus Methanothrix. The sequence goes on along the minus strand of CAWJKV010000016.1, from coordinate 3,667 downwards.
TCAGGAGCCATGACCAACTCCATACTGGACCTGGAAAAAGGCAAAGTGCATATTTGTCATAGGCAGCAACACCTTTGAACAGCATCCCTTGATCGCAAGGAGGCTTGTCATTGCCCGGAAGAATGGTGCCAGGATCATCTATGCCGATCCCAGGCACACCCCCACGGCAAAGCAGTCCGACCTCTGCCTTTCCATGTATTCCGGCACCGATGTGGCACTGCTCAACGGACTGATGCACCATATCATAGAGAACGGCTGGGAGGATGAGGAGTTCATCGCTCGCAGGACAAAGGGCTTTGATTCCCTGCGAGAGACAGTCATGTCGGAAGACTACAACCTCAAGAACGTATCAGAGATTACCGGCGTTCCTGAATCCGACCTGATAAAGGCATCGGAATGGATAGCAAAATCCAAACCCTGCGCCCTTATCTACTGCCATGGGAATTACCCAGCACACCACCGGGGTAGATAACGTCAAATCCGTTGCCAATCTGATGATGCTGACCGGCAACATCGGAAAACCGGGCAGCGGAGTCAATCCCCTCCGCGGCCAGAACAACGTCCAGGGCGCCTGCGATATGGGCTGCTTGCCGAATGTGTACAGCGGCTATCAGAAAGTCGGCAGACAATATGTCCCGCAGTAAAATGATGAATTCATGGGGCGTGGATGAACTCGCCGGGGACGCGGGCTATACTGCCACCGAGATGATCGACCTGCTGGCAGACCAGCCCGGCAAAATAAAGTGCCTGTACCTGATGGGAGAGAACCCCATGCTCTCCGACCCCGACCTGAATCATGTTCGAAAGGCATTGGAGAACGTTGAATTCATGGTCTCTCAGGAGATCTTTCTCTCCGAGACCGCAGAGTTTGCAGACGTTGTCCTTCCTGCTGCCTGCTATGCCGAGAAGGACGGAACCCACACCAACACGGAAAGACGGGTGCAAAGATGGAGGAAGGCCGTCGACCCCCCAGGAGAGGCAAAGCCGGACTGGCTCATCGTCTGCGAGCTCGCAAGAGTCATGGGATACGAAAAACAGTTCCCCTACAGTGACGCCAGCGAGATCTTCGACGAAGTCGCCAGGGTCACGCCCTCTTATGGCGGAATGAATTATGAACGGCTGGAGAACCCTTACGCCCTTCAGTGGCCGTGCCCGGACAGAAGTCATCCGGGAACGCAGATACTCCATACAGAGAAGATTCTCCACCAGCGGACGGCCTGGGCATCTTCACAGCAGTGCACTGGCAGCCGCCGGCAGAGGTACCGGATTCCGGGTACCCGTTTATCCTGACCACCGGCAGGAGCATCTGGCACTGGCATACTGGAACCATGACCCGCCGCTCAGAGACTCTGGATAATGAGGTTAAGACCGGCTGGGTGGAAATTCAGACTGACGATGCCGCAAGACTGGGCATTAGCGACGGAGAGAGGGTTCTGGTCTCGTCCCGCAGAGGTGAGATAGAGATTACGGCGCGGGTGACGGAAGACATCAAAGAGGGTGAGGTCTTCATACCGTTCCATTTCAAAGAGTGCGCCGCCAACATCCTGACCAACAATGCAGTGGACTGCATAGCAAAGATTCCTGAATACAAAGCGTGTGCAGTAAAGATCGAAAAGATGGGGGAGTCATGAAGTGCCTGCAAAAGGCGATCTGATTCACGTCTCGGCCAGCGATCCTGTGATCAGAAAAAACGGCGAATCAGGAGGCGCGGTCACAGCCCTGCTCAAGTTCGCCCTTGAGGAAGGCAGTGGTGGACGCGGTTCTCGCAGTCAAGAAAGGCAATAGACGTATACGATGCCAGGCCGGTACTCATCACAGATCCAAACGAGGTCTTGGAGACAGCCGGTTCCAATTATGAGGGCACGCTTCTTCTCTCCAAATTTTTCGGTAAATATCTGCAGGGCGCAAGAGAGCTTAAGATAGCAGCCGCCCTCAAAGGCTGCGATGTGATGGGAGTCTATGAACAGGCGAAGAGAAAGCAGCTCAATCTGGACAATTTGCTGATGATTGGCCTTAATTGCGGAGGGGCCACGACTCCCGCCATGATGAGGCGGTTGGTTTCGGAGGTCTTTGAGGTCGATCCGGAATCGGTTAAAAAAGAGACGATGTATAAGGGGCATCTGTACATCACCTATGATGGCCAGCAAAAAGATCAGCAGAAAGATATCTCAATTCCCAAACTTGAGGAAGCGGGTTATGGCCGAAGAAGCAATTGCAGACGCTGCAAGATGAAGGTTCCGAGACAGGCGGACCTGGCCTGCGGGCAGTGGGGCGTCAGGGAAGATCTGGTGGGAAAGGCCACCTTTGTCGAAGTATGCAGCGAGCGGGGTGCGGAGCTGATCAATAGAGCCCTGGAGGCAAAAGCCATAGGAACGGACGTTCCGGATGCTTCATGCATCAAGGCCCGAAAGAGAAGAGAGGAGGCAGTATTGAAATTGGCAGACACCTGGCGTGAGCGCGATTTTGCACCATTGCAGAGCAGCAGAGAGCGGCTGAAGATGATGATCGAGGAGACGAGTCGATGTATAAAGTGCTACACCTGTGTGGAGGTATGTCCGGCCCTTTTCAATAGCACTAAGCCCTATATGACTGCATTTCCTGGCAAGGTTCCACCAGAGTTCGGATTCCACCTGTTGCGCTACGCTCATGTTGCCGATTCCTGCATAGATTGTGGCCAGTGCGAGGAGCTGTGTCCCATGGATATACCGAATGCACGGTTTATGCACGCCATCGAAGCCGACCTGGAAGCGCTTTATGGCTATCATGCAGGAGAGGACATGTCAAATCCAGTGATTGCGATCATGGAGGACCCTGAAAGGAATAAATAAGAGGGCAAATATGGTCTATCCGGTATGAATCGAGATACTTCGCTAATCCTGGCGCTGGATGTTAACTCCCGAGATAGAGCCCTTATTCTAGCGGAGCAGTTAAAAGACTATTTCGACGCCATAAAGATCGGCTACCCTCTCATCCTCCCCGCGGGCTTGAAGATCGTCAAAGAAATCAGCGTTATTGCACCTGTTATCGCCGACCTGAAGGTCGCTGATATTCCTAACACCAACCGGCTCATATGCGAAGCGGTGTTAGAAGCAGGTGCAAGCGGTATTATCGCCCAGGCCTTCCCGGGCAAAGACTCCCTGATCGCCTGCGCCGATTGCGCCGCAAGTTATGGAGCGGATCTATATGCTGTCACCGAGATGAGCCACCCAGGAGCCGAGCAATTCATGGCACCCCAGGCGGAGAGCATGGCCCGTATGGCAGTGGAAGCCGGCGCCAGTGGTGTTGGCCCCGGCCACACACCAGGAGAGAATCAAGCTCATCCGCTCCATCATCGGGAACAAGATCATCATTTCACCGGGAGTGGGAGCCCAGGGAGGCTCAGCCCAACTGGCTCTGCAGGCAGGAGCTGATTATCTGATTGTGGGCAGATCGGTCTATGAGGCAGAGAACCCGGCAGCCTGTGCGACGAAGCTGATCAGCGAGATTGGACGGGAGTAAAGAATCATCTGCTCCACCAGGAGATGAGTCTATTATGATAGTTGCAGAATTCTCCACCATCCCCCTGGGCGTGGGAACCAGCGCCTCCAATTATGTGCTGGCGATCCACGAGCTCCTGAGGGAATCCGAGACGTTCGTCCCCGGCCCCATGTCTACAGCCATTGAAGCG
>CAWJKV010000015.1:0-105352 GCA_963843555.1 uncultured Methanosarcinales archaeon | reverse complement strand
ATGAAGCTCGCTCCCTCACTCGCCACGAGCAGCCGGTAGAACTGGGTCATCAGCGTGCGGGCGGCGTCCGGGTCGTTGTCCGGGAACGGTGCCCACTTCTGATTCGCGCGCAAGACGAGCCAGGCCCCCTTGAGCGTGTCGCGCCAGCTCATCTCGAACGCGGCGCGCACAAGTCCGACCGACGCGACCAGGAACGCGCCCCACTTGCGGCGATAGTACGTCTCCCAGGCGCGAGTCTCCAGCTTGCCCACGGAGCGTGGATCGAACGTGCGCATCGGCGAATCATCCCCTTAACAACGGCGTGGGGGAAGGATCGCTAGCCTCGCGCGCATGGGCGAACGAACGAAATACACACCGGGCACATTCAGCTGGGCCGACCTCTCCACGACCGATCAGGAGGCGGCCAAGGAGTTCTACGGAGGCCTCCGGCTGGAAGTCGCAGGACCTGCCCGTCGGCGACGAGGGCGTCTACTACTCGATGCAGCTGGTCGGCGACAAGGCGGTGGCCGCCATCTCCGCGCAGCCCGAGCAGCAGCGCGACGCCGGCGCCCCACCGGCGTGGAACAGCTACGTGACGGTGGAGAGCGCCGACGCGGCGGTCGAGCGTGCCAAGGAGCTCGGCGGCGCGGCCCACACGCCCGCGTTCGACGTGATGACGGCGGGTCGCATGGCCGTCCTGCAGGATCCGCAGGGCGCGTACTTCATGGTCTGGGAGCCGCGCGACAACATCGGCGCGGGACTCGTGAACGCGCCCGGCGCGATGTGCTGGAACGAGCTGCACCACCCCCGATCTCGACGGGGCGCAGGCGTTCTACGGCGGTCTCCTCGGCTGGACCTTCGACGCGTTCGAGGACATGCCGATGAAGTACTTCGTGATGATGGTCGGCGAGCGGTCCAACGGCGGCATGCACGAGCCGAACCCGCCGGGGACGCCGCCGCACTGGCTCGTCTACTTCGCCGTCGAGGACATCGACGCCGCCGGAGCGAAGGCGCAGGAGCTGGGCGGCAGCCTGCTGGCCGGCCCGATCGACATCGGGATCGCGAAGTTCTCGGTGGTCGCCGATCCGCAGGGCGCTGTCTTCGCGCTTTACGCCGGCCAGCTCGAAGACTAGACCGGGCCGAGTGAGGCGGGGCCCCTGGCCGATCGGCAACGTGCTGAGCGTGGGCGATCTCCTGATCTTCGCGGGGGCCCTCCTCCTGCTCCACACCTACTGCGGCTCGCGCCTCGCGCTGGGCCGTCAGGCCAGCGCCGCCGACAGCTAGACTCGACGCCCGCGCCGACTTAGCTCAGTTGGTAGAGCACCTCCATGGTAAGGAGGGGGTCATCGGTTCGAGTCCGATAGTCGGCTCTCCCTCGGTTCGCGTTTGCTCGGTCTGCCCGGCGGCCCGCCCACCGCCGGGCGGCGTCACTCCGAAGCGCACGCCGAGCGGCGTCTGGGTACCTTGCGGAACACGTGTCGCGGAATGACGATCGAGGATTTCCTGCGCGTGCAGGGTCAGCGCAGCGTGAAGCCCGGCGACGTGGGCGTGGAGGTCGTCGGCTCCCGTCCGCGTGCCCGGTCGCGGCGCGAGGAGGTCGCGATGCTCGCGGGGGTGAGCGTCGACCACTACGTCCGTTTCGAGCAGGGGCGAGATGTCTCGCCCTCGGACGCCGTGCTCGACGCGATCGCTCGTGTCCGTGCGCCTCACCCCGCCCCAGAGGTCGCGCCTCTACCTAGCTCGCGGGGGCGCGTCGATGCGGGCGACGCCCATGCAGAGGAGATCGTCAGGCCGAAACGTGCGACGGCTGCTGGAGTGGCTCGATGCGCCCGCGCTCGTCGGCTGCCGGCCGCCGTGTTGCGCCGGCAACCTGTCGGCGCGCTGATGCCACCGACTTCTCGACCCGGGCATCCAGCCAGCGGTTCTACGCCCACTGGCTCTTCCTCGAGCGGTCCGCACGCGCGCTGCTGCTCGACTGGGACGCGGCTGCGCGCGAGACGGGGTCGGGGTCCTGCGCGCGTCCGCCACGCGCTGGCCCGCCGACGGCGCGCTGCAGGCGCTCGTCGCCGAGCTGTCGGCCGGGAGCGAGGCGTTCCTGGCCCTGTGGAACGAGCACGACGTCGAGGCACCGACCTCAGGGCGAGAGCGCTACCACCATCCGGTCGCCGGTGAGCTGACCCCGTCTTTCACGAGGCACCCAGCTCCCAACGACCACTGGCTCTACCTCTACTGGGTCGGAACGGGGTCCTCGCGGAGCGCGCGATGAATCGATTGCGCGCCCTGATCGCCGGCTGAAGGGGGATCTCGCGCAAGACCCAGGAAGGAGAGCCCGAGGGAGGGATCTCACCATCTTGTGACTGCCGCCCCCGGGCGATTCCATGGCAGCGTCGATTTCAGCACCGAAAGGACCTGCCATGGCGATTGGCCTTCCACCTCGACCAGGTCGGGATCAGCCTGACGCCCGACGATTTCGAGGACACGATCGAGTGGTACACGAGCAAGCTCAACTTCGCCGTCGAAAAGTGTTCGACGTCCACGACACGGCGTTCGCCTTCCTCACGAGCGGCGACGTCAAGGTTGAGCTCCTGGCAGGTGCGTCCCGTCGTCATGCGGCGCCGACCGACGACATCCTCGCGAGCTTGGACCCGGAGCGTCTCCATCATCTATGCATCGCGGTCGAGGACCTACGACGGGACCTTGGCCGAGCTGCGCGACCGCGGCGTGCAGGCGGTGGGCGAGCCAATGGAGGTCGCCGAGATCGGTCAGCGCACGCGTTCATCACCGACATCATCGAGTTGACCGAGCCGGGCACCCGGCCCTCGGATCGGCGGAGCTGACTCGCGGCCCGGGACTGGCGCGACGCCTCGATTTCGTGGAGAGTCTGCCGCTCACCACCACCAGCACGAAGGAGTGAGCACGCAATGACTGCGCCCACCGGAGTCGAGACCACCACGCTGTTCGGCCAGCCAGGTTCCAACTGTTCGACCTGTCGCAGGACGTATCCCAGCAGACCCAGATGCACCCGCTGCACCCGCGCGTCGAGGTCTACCCCTACGAGAGTCACGCCAACTCGAAGGACGTCCTCGGCACCGGGTTCTCCTACGCGGCGCGACTCCTGATCATGTCCGACCACGCCTCGACGCACGTCGATGCGCTGATCCACTTCGACCCGGATCCGGACGCGCCGACGATCGACCAGATGGCGCTCGACCTATTTTGCGGCGACGCGATCTGCGTCGATCTACAGCGCGCCTTCCGCCGCGCGCGCCGATCACCGTCGAAGAACTGGAGAAGTCCCTCGAGAAGGACGGTCTCGAGCTGCGTAAGGGCGACATCGTCCTGCTGCACACCGGTCACTTCGAGCGCACGGGCGGGACGCCGGACTACCTCGATCAGTTCCCGGGCCTCGTCGCCGAGAGCGCCCAGTGGCTCATCGACAACGGCGTCAAGACCTTTGGCAACCAGGCCCCGAGCGTCGACGTCCCCGACCGCTACGACTTCCCCGTCCACATGGTCTGCCGTGCCGCGGGCGTGACCCATATCGAGAACATCGGCGCGCTGGGCGCCGTCTCGGGCAAGCGCTTCACCGTCTTCGGCTTCCCGCTGAAGATCGTGCCGGGAACCGGCTCGCCGATCCGGCTGGTGGCCGCGCTTCCGGTCGACGCGTCGTGATCCACCACACGGTTATCGGAGACGGACCCCCCGTCGTGCTGCTGCACGGCGGGACGGGGAGCTCGGAGAGTTACTGGAGCAGTCAGGTTCCCGTGCTTGGCGAACACTTCCGGCTCATCCTCATGGACCATCGCGGCTTTGGTGAGTCCGACTACGAGGGGGAGTTCTCCATCCCGGCCTGCGCCGGGGACCTGGCCGCGCTGCTCGACGAGCTCGAGGTGGAGAGCGTCAGCATCGTGGGGCTCTCGCTCGGCGGCGCGATCGCGCTCCAGTTCGCGCTGGACCACCCGGAGCGCGTGGGGCGGCTCGTGCTGGCGGACAGCTTCAGCGGGGTCTTCACGGAGCACTTCCGGCGCTTCATCAACTTCGCGCTGATCGAGTCGATCCAGCAGGGGGGCCACGATCTGATGTTCGAGCTGAACCTCCTGTTCGCGTTCTCCGAGCGCTACGTGGGCGAGCACGCGAGTGACTTCGAGGAGCAGAAGGCGGCGTGGCGCGCGATGGATGTCGAGCGCTACGTCGAGTCGCTGCGGGCGATTCGCGAGTGGAGCGTGGACGACCGCCTCGGGGAGATCGCCGCGCCCACGCTCGTGCTGTGGGGGACCGAGGACATCGAGGTGCCGCGGGTGTACTCGCAGCGACTGGCCGACGGCCTGCCCCACGCCGTGCTCTCCCTGATCGACGGCGCGGGGCACAAGTCCTGTGCGGATCGCCCCGAGGCGTTCAACAAGGCGGTCCTTGCGTTCCTCAAGGACCGCGGTTGATGGCCTAGCGCCGCGTGCACGCAGGCACCGCAACCGACTTCGCCGGCGGCCGCGGGGTGAACGGGTGCATCTCGTCCTCGTGGGGCCGGACCACGCCGCAGGTGGCCTCGGGCACCTCGTTCCAGACGCCGGGCGACGTCGCCGAGCGGCTCGGACACGATCAGCCGCGTCGTCTTCCGAGAGCTCCTGGAGCAGCTGGCGCTCGGGGTAGAGCTCGCGCAGAGTGGGCACGTCGGTCGTGTAGAAGAGCGAGCGCGACTTGCCCTCGCTCGAATAGCGCACGGCCCAGGTGCTCTCGCCGTCGGAGGTGGCGATCGTGCCCTGGAAGGGATTGGGGATCTTCAGCCGGCTGCCGACCGCCTCGACAAGACCGATCGCCTGCTCGATCGCCGCCGGCGGATCGTCCTCGAGGCCGAAGGTCAACGCGAGGTAGAACAGCACCTCGGTGTCGGTCTGGCCCTGGATCTTCGGGAACAGGGACGGGTCGATCGCGAGCACGAGGTCGCGCTTGATCGTGGCGAACTGCGTTGATGTAGCCGTTGTGCATGAAGAGCCAGCGCTCGTGGCGGAAGGGGTGGCAGTTCGTCTGCTGCACGGCGCTGCCGATCGCCGCCCGTATGTGCGTGAAGAAGAGGGACGAGCGGATGTGGTTGGCGAGCTCGTGCAGGTTCTGGTCGTTCCAGGCCGGCTCGGTGCTGTGGAACACGCCGGGGATCGGGCCCTCGCCGTACCAGCCCGACGCCGAAGCCGTCGCCGTTCGTCGTCTCCGCGCCCATCCGCGAGTGCAGGCTCTGGTCGATCAGGGAGTGAGCCGGCGTGTAGAGCGCTTCGTTGATGAGGATCGGAGATCCCGAGTATGCGAGCCAGCGGCACATCAGCCGCCCCTTTCGGTCGTGTTGTTCGTCGTGTCGGCGGTGATGTTGCGTCCGTGGACGCGGGCCAGTCCGGGGTGAGAAACAGGTCGGCCAGATTGGGGACGAGACGGTCGAGGCCGCCGTGGGCGGCCGCGAAAGTGCGCTGCCGATGGGCGCCGTTGGAGTCGGCGAGCAGCTGGACCTGTTCGAGCTCGCTCGCGCAGCCCAACGCCTGGGCGTGCGGGCGGCACCTGGCGATCAGTCGTGTCGAGCACTCGCCCGCACCGACACGAGCCGCCCGCTTGCGGGCTCGATCAGCCGCGCGTCCATGCCGTCTCGTGCGGCCAGGAAACGGTTCTCGTCGAGAACCTCGGCGTTCGGAGCGGGTTGCGGCGGGTCACCCTCGAGTGCGATCGCGAAAGCGACTGGATCAGCGCGACGAGCGGGGCCACGTCCGCGACCGTCGACTGGGCTGTCCATGACCCGCACCTCGACGGTTCCGAGCCTGGGCTGCGGTCGCACGTCCCACCAGAAGAAGCTCGGATCGGGTACGGCCCCGGCTCCGATCACGGCGTCGAGCGCGTCCACGTAGTCGGCGTAGCCGGCGAAGCGACCGCGGCAGCCCGGTGCGCGGGAAGGCCTGGAAGATGACCGTGCGCATGGAGTCGAAGCCGCTGTCGCGTCCCTGCGAGAACGGAGAGTTGGCCGACAGCGCGATCAGCACGCGGCACGTGCGGCGCGGAGCCCGTTGACGAGCCGGATGGCATCCTCGGGCTCTGGCACGCCGACGTGGACGTGCAGCGCCATCGTCGGCTCCCGATGCGCGAGCGAGCGCAGCGAGTCGTCGAGCAGGCGGTAGCGCGCGGCGGCCGAAACCACCGTCTCCCCGCTGACGGTCATGCGGATAGGTGCCCGCCGCGGCGCCGACAAGCCGCAGCTCGCCCAGCTCGGGCCCCAGCCGGCTTCGCAGCCCGACCAGCTCGCCGACAACTCCGGCGACGTCCGTGTGGACGCCCGTCCTCATCTCGATCACCGAGGCGTGCGTCTCCGGCGAGGCGTGCAGCGACAGCTCGTCCGAGAGCCGCTCGAGGATGCCGTCGCACGACGGGGCGAGGGAGCCGCTCCCCGGCTCCAGAAGCATCAGCTCCTCCTCGACGCCCAGCGTGTAGCGGCGGTCGAGCGCCCCGTTCCAGCGAGCCCAGCGAGGGCAGGCTGCGCCCAACTCCCCCGAATCGACATGCCAGCGCGCGACTCGCGAGACGGGCATGAGTGAAGAATGGCCACTTCGGAGCGGAGCTTCAAGGAGGCCTACATGTGCATGAGCCCGAAGCCCGCATCCAGAAGCCAGGCGAGCACGATCGCCTAGGGTGAGCCGATGCGAATCCTCGGCCTCGCCTTCGCTCGAACCGCGACGGAGCGGCGCCTGGAGATGAGTAGCTTCGTGCGCGAAACGCTCGGGCTGGAGCGCATCGACGTCGGGTCGAGCAGCTCAAGACCCCCTGAGCGGTCGCTCCCGCGCTGAAGCCGCTGCCCCGGGCGGGTGGACGAATATCCGACGGCGCTCGTCCGGATCCGCACTAGCGCGCTAAAGGCGGGCCCTCCCCGGTCCGATACGAGTTCCATGGGTAACCCTTGCCCGACCGACTCGCCTGTCCGCGTTGAGGTACGTGCATGAACCTGCGCGCGCGGCTCGCCGCACGGCTCCCAGTGCGCGAGGAGAACGGCTGGCTGATCGTGGAGGTCATGATCAGCGCCGTGGTGCTGGTCCTCGCCGGGCTGGCGATCTACTCCGGGCTCGACGGCGCATCCAGCGCGTCCGGGCGCAATCGCAACCGCACCATGGCGGCCACGCTCGCGCAGCAGGACCAGGAGCGCATGCGCTCGATGGACGCGAGCGCGCTGAACGCCTACATCAAGACCCCCTACACGCAGACGATCACCGTCGGCGGGCTCACCTACTCGGTCACCTCGAGCGTCGCCTACGCGGCCGACAACACCAGCAGCACGAGCTGCACCAGCGCGTCCACGCTCGCCAGCTACCTGAAGATCAGCTCGACGGTCACCGACCCGACGAACGAGAACAAGCCGGTCACGATCGACAGCCTCCTGTCCCCGCGAGCGGACCTGAGCGGGGCCGCCGTGCAGATCGTCGACCGCACGGGCACGACCGGCGTTCCGGGGATCCCCGTCAGCCTCGATGAGGACTCGTCCAAGAACGACACGACCGACTCCAACGGCTGCGCGCAGTTCGGCTTCCTCAAGGGTGCCTCACACTTGTTTAGACTCAATTCATCTTGCTTTTATGATCCAAGAATATGCTTTTTCTTGCCTGCTGGCTTGCCTAAGGCTGATGTGTCGGCAATTGCTACCGTCCTTGCCATCGTTCCTACCAAACCAGGACCACGTGCCATTACCATTGCAGCATCCTCCTTCGTGCCAGCACCTAAATTCTGACACATCAAGATCGGATTATGCAACTACTAACCAAAGATAGATAATAGATTACCAATATATAAAATATTCAGCTATTGCTAGTACAGCTAGGCGGAAATAGACCAACTTATGGGAGACGATAAATAATCCTTTGCAAAAGTTAAATGCGAATCATTTTGCCAGATAATAGACAATAGAATTAGAATGCATTAGCAATACGTTCTCGCTGGCATCTTTATATATAATCCATTTCGAAGGGGAAATTATGCCAGGTCAGAAAACCACCATCAATCCACTGGCCGATTATCAGCGCCAACGCCTTGTGCTGCTTGTTCGACGGTACAAAACAGGTCAGCAAAAGGCTATTTGCGGCTAAATTATTCTGCTTGCTGCGGACGGCAAAAACAATCGAGAAATCGTTAAAGAATTGAACGTGTCTGTGGATACGGCTCGTTTATGGAGGCAACGTTGGCTGGATTTGAATTCGATTTCTAGGATGATTTGACTGTAGAGGAATGTCTGGAAGACTTGCCCAGACCAGGAACGCCACCTCATTTGAAAGCTAACGAGATTTGCCAGATCGAGGAGCTGGCCTGTGAAAAACCGGAAAGCTCGGGGCGTCCAATTACTCAATGGACCGGTCGTGAGATTGCAGACGAAATCAAGAAGCGAGGTATCGTAGACAAAATATCACCTCGACATGAGTCTCGGCTGCTCAAAAAAAAAAGCCTCCGACCGCACTTGATCCGTTACTGGTTAACACTAGCACCGGACGAACGATTCGATGAAAAGATTGTGGGGATTAACAGGCTATATCAACAAGCTCAGTTTCTGGAACAAAATGTAGAAACTGTAATAAGCACGGATGAAATGACTGGTGTCCAGGCTCTTGAAGGCAATTATCCTGGATTTGCCAATGGTATCTGGAAACGTGGAAAGAAGGTAATTTGAATACACCCGACATGGAACTTGGAACTTTATCGTTCATCGTCAGATTTTCAGTAGCAAGTGGCCTGATTTCACCGGTTTCGTGTGGCACTACACGCAATTAAGACGATCTTGCAGCACATATCCAACAGACGTTTGGGGCTTTATCATTCCAAATCGATGCCACTTCGTTGCGCTCAACCTCAAAATTCATAAATCGGAATCAATGGTTCGATATGTGGCGAAAGAATCAAATTTATCTATTGACTTGGGAGTCAAAGGAAAATGCGGTATTTTGCAGTCCATGAAAACGCGAGAAGAATTTCGAGGGACCCAACTCATCGGATCGTCTTCCACTATACACCAAACATGCCTCTTGGATGAACCAGGTCGAAATATGGTTTAGCATACTTGTCCGAAAGGTGCTAAAACGAGGCAACTTTGCCTCTGTTAAGACCTTGAAATCTAAGGTTTTGGCCTTTTAATGAATACTTCAACCAGACAATGGCGAAACCATTCAAATGGACCTACCAAGGAAAGGCGCTTACCGCCTAAAAATAGGTTTATTTAGCCTAGCTGTACTAGATTAGTGCCTAATAGCCTCTAAAACTGTGTAGCGTTTCCACATGTCCTCTGTGTTCGGGAACTTAATCCCACAGGCCGGATTCCAATAACCTCTATATATTTTGAACAACAATATTGTGCTGGAGATTTTGAAGATGCCCACCAAGATTGATACGAAGCAGATGGAGACCATAAAGGTCGGAGATAGGTTCAGGGATTTTACTTTGAAGGATCAGAATGGCAAGGATTTCAAGCTCTCCGAGCAGGCAGGCAAAAGAGTGCTGCTATCCTTTCACCCCCTGGCATGGACGTCTGTCTGTGCAGAGCAGATGAAGTCCCTGGAGGCGAACAAGAAGAACTTCGACGCATTGAATACAGTTGCTGTGGGCTTGAGCGTGGATTCAGTTCACACCAAAAAAGCCTGGGCAAATAGCCTCGGGATAGTTGATACCCGAATACTGGCGGACTTCTGGCCCCATGGAGGAGTTGCGTCTCTCTACGGGCTGTTCCGGGAGGCGGAGGGACATTCCCAGAGGGCCAATGTGCTTATAGATGAAAATGGAAAAGTGGTCTTCGTTAAAATCTATGAGTTGAAGCAACTGCCACCCATAGACGAAGTAATTGAAGCGATAAAGAAACTGGGCTAATCCGGTTCAGAGGAATGAATTTATCCTGAAAGAAGATCCCGGGGAAGGAAGACTGCGGTCCTGGGACGGTTCTGTTACTGTATCCACCTGACAGGAATGCTCCCATTATGTACCGCTGTGGCTACCAGCGCTCCAGAAAATCCCATCTCCTCCAGAGCCCGCAGGTCTTCCTCATCCTTCACGCCGCCGCCAAGGATAAGAGGGTGCTCGGAGACGGCTACGGCCTTCTCCAGAAATGTCTTATCCAGGCCCGAAGAAGTGCCCACCCGGTTCAGCTCCAGGAGTATGACGCCTGCCAGCGGCAGATGGTTTAACCTCTGGAGAACCTGCAAAGGCGTCTGATTCGCCAGCAATGCCTCGCGGGCGAGAACCGTCCGGTTCTTCATATCAAGGCTTACTACCATCTCCCTTTGCATGGACAATTTTTCCATCAGCTGGAAGGAGGCGGTCTCCGTTCCCAGGATAGGGCAAACGGACGCCGGCAGGCAATCAAGATCGCTTGCCACTGAGATGCCAGTATCCGCCATGGTCTTTGCCATGCTGGATATTTTTTTTATTATCTCCAGATTTTCGCCCCGACCAGTCAGCAGATCCAGGTCTGCGACATAGACCTCCCGGGGACTGAAGTTCGTGAAGAATGTCGAGCGGCTCGGAAGAGGAGACGATCTTGCTGTAACTGGCTATGGGTTCGTATCGGTTCCTCTCACCTCGGAACGCATGGACAACAGCACCATTAAGTATATCGAGGACGAAGATGCACCGCACAATTTGCTCTTATCGGGATTGGGTGAATATGAGATTGTTGGTTAGCCCCATGAATATCGAAGAGGCGCGCGCGGCACTGGCCGGCGGCGCAGACATCCTGGATGTGAAGAATCCCCGTGAAGGATCCCTGGGCGCGAACTTTCCCTGGGCCATCCGGGCCGTAGCAGACCTGGCCAGAGGTCGGGTGCCCGTGAGCGCCACCATCGGAGATCTGGAATTTAAACCAGGCACGGCAAGTCTGGCGGCTTTAGGCGCAGCCGTTTCAGGCGCTGAATATATCAAAGCAGGTCTTCTTGGTGTGAAGACTCCCCACCAGGCAGAAGAGATGCTGGTGGGTATTGTGCGCGCTGTCAAGGAGTTCGATCCGCAGAAAAAAGTGGTAGCATCAGGCTACTCAGACTACGAGCGAGCCGGCTCCATCTCGCCCCTGCTCTTGCCGGCGGCAGCGGCCAATGCAGGCGCAGATTTGGTCATGGTGGATACGGCCATAAAGGATGGAAAGCCGACCTTCGACTTCATGAGCGAAGAGGAATTGCAGGATTTCATCCATCTGGGACACGCCAGCGGCCTGGAAGTGGCTCTGGCCGGCAGCATCGACTTCCCGCACCTGGAGCTCCTCCGGCGCCTGCAGCCGGACATCATCGGCGTGCGGGGCATTGTCTGCGGGGGAGACCGCAGGAGCGCCATTAGGGCAGAGCTGGTGGAGAAGGTAAAGCTGGCTTTGCTTTAATATTCGATAAGGCGATCTTAGCGGTCAATGATCTAGGCCGTGGATTGCGAACTCTATATCGCAATCCCTAGATCGAATACCGGCTATTTTTCAGCCATTTCTGTTTCCGGCCGTTTTTAGGCTTGCCTGGAACACTATTCTTCTATTTTATGGTACATAATCGATTGCTTTCATGAGTCTATCGATAAAATCTGCCTGCCCCTTGAGAATCTTCTTCTTAGCACTCGATGCATCAAACCATTCAGCCTTGTCGATCTCTGGAAATTCTCTCATTATGCCTGATCTTTTCGGCCACTCCATAGTGAATTTATTGCTGGAAACAGAACTGTCATCAATATCAAATTGCAGTGCCCACGCATGCACAATCTTCTTGCTGGGCTGCCTTATAGTGCCAAGCTCAATGAACTGCCCATCAACCTCAAAGCCCGTTTCCTCTTTGAATTCCCTTTTTGCGGCATCAAGTGGGCTTTCCCGCTCTTCAAATACCCCTTTTGGCATCGACCAGGCGCCCTCATCCTTCCCAGTCCAAAAAGGGCCTCCCGGATGGACAAGCAGCACTTGCAGCCTATCTTCTCTGAATCTGAATAACAGGATTCCGCCGCTGTGCACGCTCATCTCTTTCATCAACCTGGCAATGAAAGTATGGTAGATCTTTGTAGATCTTTGCCAAACTTATCGGGGAAGGATTGCATAAAAAGCTTTTTCTGCCTGCTCGCTGCAAGTGACTTGAGGAGGATATTTGGTGATGCATGCCCTGTCGATGTCTGTAAAGATTTTTGCAGTTTGGCCTCATTTTCCCGGGGCTAGTTCAACGGGATTACTTCTGGATATTGGAAAAACATTTAGGTTTGAAGATATATCATACACAAATAGGACTTGAATCAATATAGTGGAGGTTTCCCATGGTCAACTTCATCATAATTGCGGCATTAGGCATATTGATATTAATAGTAGTGCTTCTGGCTCCGTATATCAAGAAATGGTACAGAGAAAAGCATAGTGTTGAAGGAGAGAATGCCCCTCTATTCAATTGCACCCTTGCTGGAAAAGCTAATGATGACACTGGCCTCTCTGCCGATGAGATCTACGATTGCGTTGAGGTCAAAAAAACAGATGAGCGGAGTGAGTAGCTGGCCAAGAGGTTCAAAGCCATTGGCTAGCAGGAGTCTTGATTGTATGTCGTTCACCAGTCTAATACAAGTTGCATATCTGATAGCTTTCGCAGCTATGCATAGCTTGCTTGCCAGTAAGCAGTTCAAAGATTTTGCCTGGGGCGTCTTCGGACCTGGAATGGCTCGTTGGTATATGATATTCTACAGCATCTTTGCCACAATTACATTTATTCCGCTGGCGATGATGTTGCTGTTGTTTCCCGGCCGGAAGCTCTATGTCATCTCCTCGCCTTGGCGCTGGCTCATGGTAGGTGTGCAGCTATTGTCTGCAGCATGGATTGTCAAGGGCTTTACAGATTCACCACACCGATTTTCTATTGGCCAGCAGCTTTCAAAATCGAAAGAGACAAAGCCTCTCGTGCCGCGAGGCGTCTACTGTTATGTTCGAGATCCATTTCTTATTTCGGGTTTGTTGGGGATGTGGATGACTCCATTCATGACCACAAAGCTTTTAGTAACATATCTGTTGGCATCCCTTTACCTTTATCTGGGGTCGATGCATTGGGAAACGAGGCTCTTGGCTCAGTTCGGAAAAGAGTACAATGATTACCAGAAAAAGGTGCCTAGGATGATTCCCTGGAAGGGAAGCCATTGCCCATGGATCTATAAAAAGTGAAAAGTCCCTAACCACGGGACTGCGATGTTTAGTCCAATCTCCTACATGGATTAGACTACTTTATCTTGGCCACGACCGTCTCTTCCCTGAGCTTGCATAGGTTTTCAGCGCCTCGGACATAGAACCAGTAGTGAACAATTATCAGTAGACCCCACCCTACCGGAGAGTAGTAAATGGCCCATGATGGCTTAATGGTTATCGATCCCATCATTACTAATGCCAGCCAAATAATGTTCACCACCAGATAAATAGCTACATGAAGTCGAAATAGTTTCATTTGATCCGAGACGGTAGCCTCTCTAAAAAGCCTCTGATATTCCTCTATAGTTCCTGCCATCATTTTTCACCTAACATCATAATTTAGCTCTGATAAGACTTATAGTTTTTGAAAATATCTTGCAGATACATCCTCAGTGACTTGCGCTTGAAGATCTACAGCGCCGATTAAGGCTAAATGTCGCATCCCTCCGAGGCCACTTTGCATTGAGCTATCGGGCCACAATCTCCTGCTGCCCTTATCTGACCTTGGCCTCGCATTTACATTTACTTGGGTCTCAAAAGCTTTAAATCTTAGAAACAGATATATTTCATTGCCAAATTTAAGAGAATCTGAGGTATTTTTCATGAAATTATCAAAGCCGATTCAGGCTGGGCTTATCCTTTTTGGGTTGTTATTCTTATGGACCCTTTATGGAGTGTTTATCTCTATGTCGGTACCTGAAGCTCATTATGAGGTCTCGGAAATCTTGGAGAATGATGTGGAAATCAGGGCCTATCCCGAGGAGATTTGGGCCACCACTGTTGCAGAGGATCAGAACGATGCCTTTACCCCATTGTTCAGATACATCTCCGGAGATAACGATAAAGGCGAAAAGATCGAAATGACTGCGCCTGTTGTGACGCCAACACCACAACCAGCTGGAACGGGCTCCACTAAGGGTGAAAAGATAGAGATGACAGCTCCTGTTGTGTCAATGAACACTGAAAAGGGTCAATTCATGGCTTTTATAATGCCGGAGCGGTTCGATATCAACAACACTCCAAAGCCTTCATCTAGCAGAGTCAAGATCGAGTTGGTCGAGCCAAGAAAGCTAGCTACGATCAGATTCTCGGGCTATGTGACCCAGGAAAATTATAAAAAGAACCTTGAGCAGCTGAACAAGACACTGGAAAATAGGGGAATCTCGACTATGGGAGAACCACTATTGATGCAGTATAATGATCCCTGGACTCCACCATTCTCTCGCAGAAACGAGATTGCAGTTCAAGTAAATCAATAACATCGAAGTAGATCTGTAAAATAGCAAAATGGAAGATTACGGGAGGAGCAATGGCCAGTGAAGCTATGTCTGTGTGAGTGGGATTCCGGCGTCCCATTTCTTGATATGTATGCTCAAGGCCGGAGGCTATCGCTACTAATGCAATATATATATGGCCAGCCTCCGGCAGAGCTATAGCTAGATTGCAGTTCGGTTCAAAAAAATCGTAATTGGAGAGGCAAGCAGTTCGCCAGAGACCAGTAATTTCAAGGAATCTCGTATCGTAGTGGTGTCAAAAATAGCCCAATAACTGCAATAATCTCGAATCAATTCATATTTTTGGCGCGAGAAGGAGAATTTTTTAAAATATTGCGAGCTTTGAACGCGCTTACCTCCTTATCCTTGATTTCAAGCATAATATCGAAGTCAAATTCTTCAGTGTTTTTAATAAATTTCTTGAATTCGTTTTCATTGATGGTTTTGGAGTGCTTTCCTGGCTTTTGGCCTGGCGCTTGATTGCTGTAGTCGATCATTGGAATTCCATCAGCACTGCTCCAAGACCTTCCTAGCTCCCTGAATATATCCGCAAAATTTTCTCCATTATTGAGGCATTGATGATGAAGAGTATCAAATACTATGGGAATTCTGATGGTACGATTGATTTCGAGGCAATCCTTGGCGCTATAAAGCCGATCATCATTCTCTATAACAAGTCTTCTTCTTATGCCAGAAGGAAGCTTTTCGTAATTAGAAATGAATCTGGAAGATGCTTTTTTCTTGTCTCCATAGGCACCGCCAACATGAAGCTGGATTTTTGCGCTTATATCCAATTCCATGGCATCGAGCAGCCTGCAATGATATTCAAGTTCGGAAACGCATCTTTCTACGATCTCTTGGTTAGGTGAATTGAGAACGATGAATTGATCTGGATGCATGGATATTCTAAATTCATGCTTTTTTATGAATTGACCGATATCATTTAAACGGGCGGCAAAATGAGAAACCCAGTCAAACTTGCAGACGGGATGCGATGCAAATGGTACGATATCCGAGCTTATTCTGAAGAACAAGAAATCATTCTTTAGATTGTATTCCAGGATTTTTTCGAGGCAATCAAGGTTTTTAGCAACGTTATTGATCAATCTCTCTTCCGAGTAAGATGCGAGCCGAAATGTATGGCTGGGTGTGCAGCCCAAACCCAATGCTATAGTTGGATAGCCAATCTTCATGATTTCTGAGGCCCTCTCGCGTTTTCGCGCCCTTCAAAAAGATCGGATCCTTCCCATTCGCACTGAGTGTCCCTGCATAGCTCTATTAGATCCTCGGGAAAAGGCTCGAAAAAGGTCTGATTCCGCAGGTACTCCTCTTCAAAACGAGCTATCCAGCTCTGGAGTATGGCCAAGAGGGCGCTGAAGGGAATCCTTCTATCCTTATATCTCTCTATGTTCCGGAGAAAATGGGCCTTCTCATCATGAGATAGCTCATCCGAGAAGTATCCAAGAGAATGCATGAGCACATTTACCTTCGAGGTATACTTGGGCGGCCTCTTGAGGGCGTCTGCCAGGTGTTTTCTATAAAGTCCAGCCTGTTCGGCAAAACCCAGGCTCCCATCATTGGCCACAATCCTTCCTAGGATCTTGGCCTCCTTCTGACTGTAAGCGGCAAGCAGCAGCTTATTGTCGGTATGGAATTGAATCAGCTCAGATAACGAACCATCATTTTGCACTTTCCTGAAACTGGCCAGGGAATAAAGCTTGATTAAGAAGTGCTCCCTGATATTGAAGTTTCGCAGCCTGCCCTCGTCCTCGATGGCTATTTCCGGGAAGGATTTGACTGCAGCTCCTCCAAAGAACCCCGATGTCTTTGATACGGCGACTCCATTTGCGGAGCTTGAATAGACTCTGATGTCCTTCATGCCGCAAGATGGAGAGCGAAACTTGAGAATAAATCCGTCTACGTCCGATAACGAACTCAAGAAATGAGCCGAAAAATCCATCATTTTTTCAGTAACATCCAGGCCGGTAGCTGGCTGGATAAGCCTTGGTTCTCCATTAACTGAAACAATCCTTATTGAGCTTCTGGGCACGCCCAGACCTATCTCCATCTCTGCACAAACAGGCATGAAGTCCACATGAGGCTTAAGAGCTTTCACAAAATCGCTGGGTATCAGACTG
Organism: uncultured Methanosarcinales archaeon; assembly: GCA_963843555.1. Taxonomy (GTDB): domain Archaea; phylum Halobacteriota; class Methanosarcinia; order Methanotrichales; family Methanotrichaceae; genus Methanothrix. The sequence continues at coordinate 88,796 of CAWJKV010000015.1, read as the reverse complement.
CCGTCATATCTGCAATGGTCAAACTCGATGCATTTGCTTATGACTATCTTCGGCCTGACGAATGGTCTCATTTGAGAAGATCATGGAACTGCCTTCTAATAATTATTGCTGTAAAATCCTTGAAAGCTAAAGATAGTCTAAATAGATTGAATGCAATTAGCTAGTTGGAATAGCAGAATTGAGGAGATGGACTAATGAGCGATAAATTGGCGGCCTGGAACGTACGAGAAGAAGATTTTCCAACCTCGGGCAACCTGTCAGATCAGCTAAAGTTTCTATTAAAATATGCGATATTGGCTCCCTCGGGACCAAATACCCAGCCTTGGAAGTTCTCGATCAATGGAAATCAAGTATCTCTAATTGCTGACTTCACTAGATCACTACCAAGGGTAGACCCCACCGATAGAACGCTATATATGAGCCACGGATGTCTTCTCACCAATCTTCTCGTGGCAGCAGAGCATTTTGGCCTTGGTTATGATTTGAAATGCTTGCCAGAAGGCCTCTCGGGGGATAGGACCGCAGCCGTGCAATTTTCTAAGGAACCTGGCAAACAAAAGTTTCCCGGTCTATTCCCCGAGATTACCAAACGCCATACTAACAGAATGAAATACGAAGATCGGGCCATTGAGGATGAGACGCTTCTGAGGTTGAAAGATTGCGTTAATAGGGATGGATTCAAGCTGGATATCATAACCGACAAAGTGGGCAGAACTGAGATGGCGGATATCCTGGCTGCGGCTCACAAGATTCAGCTAGGGAATAAGGCCTTTCGAAAGGAGCTTGCATCCTGGGTAAGACCAAATACCTCCGATGCCATGGATGGACTACCAGGGTACTCCTTTGGCTACTCTGACTTCGAGTCCTTCTTCGGTTCATTTATTTTTGGAACTTTTGATATGTCGACATCTCGGGCCAGGATAGAGACTTCTTACATGGAAGAATCTCCTGCGGTAGCTGTATTATCCACGCAAAAAGAAGACAAATTGACCTGGATCAAGGCCGGAGTTTTGCTTGAATCTCTTTTCCTGACCGCTACAAAATTAGGCGTCAGGTTCGATCTCTTCAGCCAGCCCACTGCTATTCCAGAGTTGAGGCATAAGATGGCTAAGATATTGGAAACTAATTATCCGCAGATACTCATACGCATGGGTTATGCTGAGCCTGCAAAACATACTCCCAGAAGACCCTTAGAAGATGTTCTTACCACCCGTATTTTTGTATCATGAAGCGGATTTCTTCGAAATTTTTTCGAAAAATGTTGGCTTGACGATAAAATTTTTTCGGGTGGATATTTCCTTCCTTCACTTAATCACTGGAAATCTAGATTGTGCCAAAAAAGTGATTTATGGAGAGATTAATGAAGATATTCTGATAAAAATATGTATTTATGGTTTCACAACTGTTCACGCTTTGTGTCATAATTCTTTATTTGTGTCATGATAATTTAAATACATTCAGCTCATTACATTCGTCTATCAACACCATCGGTGCTAAGCCGTTCGAACCCTCCTTGCCCGGAGTGCCAAGTCTCCCACCTTGGCTCTCCCGGGTCCATGATTAAATCCCAACCTTTTATTCATAGAATAGACTTGCTGCCTCGATTCAAAATCATTTTTAAGGAGAATAGTCGTTTCCGAGTGTTTCGCATCGGAAGTATTGATATACCTCGGGTTTTCTCATTGGCACCGTGTTGCATCTAGACACACCAGACATACAAATTCATCAGGGTATGAAAATGAATTACTGGCAACCGAAAATGGAGCTCATGGAAAGAAAAGAGCTGGAAGAGCTGCAGCTCCAGCGGCTCAAGAGCGTCGCCCGGAAGGTCTACGATAACGTTCCCTTTTACCGTAATAAATTCAAGAAGGCCGGAGTTGATCCTGAGGATATTCGGAGCCTCGAGGACCTGGCCAGACTCCCCACCACCCGAAAGCAAGATCTCAGGGATAACTATCCTTTCGGCCTATTCGCCGTTCCCTTGGATGAGGTTGTGCGGGTACATGCTTCTTCTGGCACGACAGGCAAGCCCACAGTCGTAGGCTACACTGCCAGGGATATTGAGACCTGGTCTGACCTCATGGCCAGGGACTTCGTGATGGTCGGGGTCAAGAAAGGCGATATCTTCCAGAATGCTGTAAACTATGGCTTCTTCACAGGCGGCCTTGGTGTCCACTACGGCATCGAACGCATGGGCGCCATGGCGGTCCCCTCCGGAGTAGGCAACACTGAACGCCAACTGGAGATCATGATAGACTTTGGAGTGACCACTCTGCATTGCACGCCCTCCTATGCGCTCTACCTGGCGGAGACGGCTAAGGCCAGGGGGGTAGTGGACAGGCTTATGCTGCGCATCGGCTGCTTTGGAGCTGAGCCATGGTCAGACGAATCCAGGAAAGAGCTGGAAGAGTCACTGCACATCAAGGCCTACGACTCATACGGCCTTTCGGAGATGATGGGGCCGGGCGTAGCCTTCGAATGCCAGGAGCAGAATGGCCTGCATATCTGGGAGGACCACTTCCTGATAGAAATCCTGGATAAAGATGAGCAGCCCTGCGCGGCGGGAGAACCGGGCGAGCTGGTCTTGACATCACTGACGAAGGAAGCTATGCCGTTGATAAGGTACCACACCGGCGACGTGACCTACGTCCTGGAAGAAAAATGCAGTTGCGGCCGCACCAGCAGAAAGCTGCATAGATTCCTGGGAAGAGCGGATGACATGCTCATAGTGCGCGGCATCAATGTCTTCCCGAGTCAAATCGAGGACGTGCTGGTGAGCATTCCTGAGATCGGCAACTACTTCCAGGTTGTCGTGGACCGCAAGAGACACGGTCTGGACGAGATCAGCATCCAGGTGGAGCTTAAGGATGAAGCTTTCACCGGCGAATTGTCTGACCTGGCCATGATCCAAAAGAAGACGGAAGAGAAGCTGAAGTCCGTCCTGAACGTGCGCAGCAAGATTGAATTGGTGGAGAAGGGTTCCATCCCGAGAACGGCCGGAAAGTCGAAGAAGGTCGTGGATCGACGGGATGTCTACGCCAAGGACGAGAAAGCGAAGAAGTAAGATCGGAGGGCTGCGATAATCGCAGCCTGACCATCTTCATGCGATAATCATTAATTTTTGATTTAGTTATCTATTTCTCCTTCATCGAGCTACCTGATTTATGAGCTCATGATCGATGACCGTTCTCTCATCGACTGCTGATAGGAGCTCGTCGTGAATTGAACTCTCCGAGTAAAAGAGCGTGACCAGCACGCCTGCCTCCTTCGCCGCCTCAATTGCCGGCAAAAAATCGCTATCACCCGTAACGATAACTGCCTTTCCGATCATTCTGCCGCAGCTCAGCCGCACCAGATCCGCAGCAAGGGCAATGTCTACCCTCTTTTGCACAAACTCTCCGCCCACGCGGCCCAGGCGCCCCAGTTTCACCTCAAACCTGGGAAGCTTGCGCAGAGTGTAGACGAACTTGTCCATGGAGGCAAACCTGCGGCTCTCCTCCTCTGTGGGAGGGCAGCTCTGATAGGGCATGCAATTGTAGTAGTAAGTCCTCAGACGCTCGTAATTGCCGCAAAGAATATCTGAAAACCCGCCCAGATCTATCTTGGGTTTGCCGAAATCAACATCCAGAATTTTAGTTAAGTAAGCGCCATCAATGAATACCGCTGCACGATCAGCCAAAACGAGTCCCACCTGAAGTCCATAATTACTGCCATCCTCCCGAACGGCAGTGGCCATTATACTTAGCTACTTTCTCATTTGATTATATATCTAATTTGTGTTGGGCGATTTTCAGACCTATTTGGATTCCATCGAGCAACTATCCGAGGCCTCAATACTTTTGGATATCTACCGGCTCCAACGGCAGAAGTCCAGCGCCTATGCAGAATGCGGTCCATCCAGTTCTCTGACCATTGGACCCGAGGCACGCCAAATCAGGGAGGCCATCGATCTTTGCATCAAGAGTCAAAATCGCTATTTTTGACCCGTTTCTTTCTGTTTTTCCACTATCTCCACCAACTTTATTTCGAAAGTCAGAGTCTGCTCAGAGAGCTGGTGGTTGGCATCGAGTGTGATTGTCGTATCCCCAATTTCCGTGATCTGTACCGGAACAATGACACCATTGGAGGCACAGACCTCAAGAGTCATGCCTTCCGTTGGTACGACCTCAGGTGGAAGATCCTTTTTATCTACTTTCATCACTCGGTCTTCTCTGTATCTGCCATAAGCTTTCTCAGGAGGAATCTGCACCGTTTTTGATTCGCCCGGGCTCATTCCTACAACTGCTTCTTCAAAGCCCTGGATGAGCCGACCTGAGCCCAATTCGAACTCCAGGGGCTCGCACCCTTCTGAGGAGTCGAAGAGAATGCCGGTATCCAGCTTGCCGTTATAGTGCACCCTTACAGTATCACCCATTCTCGCTTGTGCCATTGAAATCTGCCTCTCATTCCTTTATTCAGAAAATGCTCGTTGTGATAATTGTAGCTTCCACTATTTAGAAGAGACTATTTGGAGGAGACTACTTGGAGGAACGAGAGTTATTTGGAGGAACTGGAGCTCTAGAGTCACCCGATCTCTCCCCAAAGCTGTCGTCTTCTCTTATCATAGTCACCAACTTCGTTCACAATCGGCTATTGAATAAAGAGCCATGGATCGATTGAGTTTCATTACCTCACAATGCTCGTGCGAATAAACGAGAAAGATGGTGGGTGAGTTGAGATAATGATGAGAAGACCTAATATAGTAGCGAGAAGGTGTTCAGAGTAAGAGATAACCTTCCAGAGAACGACGCCAATGCTTAAGAATTGCTATGACTGAAAAGCAAAGTTTGACGGGATAGTCTAGATGGTATCAGGGTGAAATTAAGATATGATGAAGTGGAAGTCTGATCGAGGGCTTGAAGCCAGGATGTTGCTGACCATGGTTCTCCTGGCAGTGCTATACCTGGCATTCCTGGCAGTTTTATTGTCCATGAATACAAGCAGTACGGTAATAATTCTTTTCATGGGCGGATTTATGTTTCTGCAGTATTTCTATTCGGATAAGATGATCCTGTTATCTATGGGCGCAAAAACAGTATCGGAGAGCGAGGCTCCCGAACTTCACCAGATAGTATCCAGGCTCTGCGCCATTGCCGATCTGCCCATGCCAAAGATCGCCATAGTGAATACCAGTATGCCTAATGCCTTTGCTACGGGCAGAAATCAGAAGAATGCCGTGGTAGCCGTGACCACGGGCATCATGCAACAGCTCAACCGAAGCGAGCTTGAGGCGGTGCTGGCCCATGAATTGACGCATGTAAAAAACAGGGACATGATGGTCATAACAATAGCCACATTCCTCTCTTCCATTGCTCAGATAATGGTGAGGTTTCTGCCGTTCTTTGGAGGAGGAGGCAGTCGCGATCGCGATTCCGGAGGCAGCTTCATAGTAATGTTTCTGGTCTCCCTGGCGGTCTGGATAGTGAGTTTCATTCTCATTCGCGCTCTTTCCAGATACCGGGAGTTTGCAGCCGATCGCGGCTCGGCGGTCATAACCGGTCAGCCGTCCAATCTGGCTTCGGCATTGATGAAGATCAGTGGCTCCAAAGTGCCCACGCAGGACCTGAGAAAAGTGGAAGGGCCGGTCAGCGCACTTTTCATAGTGCCTGCCATCTCCGGTTCGGCTATAATGAACCTGCTCTCAACGCATCCGACTCTGGAAGCCAGGATCGCCGCTCTGAAGAGCATTGAACAAGAGCTGGAGGCCTGAGATGGGGTTCATGGACTCCATCCTGGGAAAGACACGTCTTCCTGAGGCCAAGACGGACCGGCTCTTTGCCATCTCCACGGCTGCTGTGACAATGGAAGCGAACCTGGGACTGAAGCCCGACGGCGCCGCAGGAGTCTGCATCAAGCCCATGGAGTCGTCCCGCTATGAAACCGCCAGAACGGAGATAGAGGATCTGCTCAAACTGAGCTTCAAGGAGACGGGCACCTTGTACAGCATTCAGAAGGATGAGTACAATTACATCTGGGTGGTTTTGTCGGACCCTGATTTCGAGGATTTGGTAACCAACATTCAGATGGTATGCCAGACCCTGATGGAGCAGGGCTTTGGAACGCAGCTCCTGGCTGCAGTCTACCGCTTCAGAGGAGACGTCACAGCTTTCTGGATCTACAATTTCAAGCTGGGGTCTTACTATCCTTTTGTGCCGCAAAGTGGCCAGAAGCGCGACACCTCCCGGGAGTTTCGGCTGAAGTCCCTGATGGAAAAGGAGCTGCCGATCGAGAAAGACGAGGCCAAGTGGTACCCCATGTGGGGGATGCCTCTATAAGAAGTGCAACCTGAACAGCTGGGTCTTTGGGCTCTAGACTACCCGGTGAAGGGGTGCATCAGGCCAGGACGCCAAACCGTCACCAAGCTTGTCAAAAATGACTCCGCTTTGCCGCGCTTACTTCGACTTGGAGATAAAAGGAATGATGCGAGAGTCGGATTGGTGCCAATAGAACCTGCCTCCATCTTGCGAGACCAGTACACTCTCCTGGCGGACTCCGCTTTCTCCGAACTTTCGGGTTTCTCATTGATCGCCCAAAAATATCCAGGCTGAAAGATTTATCATGTAGTGCCCCAGTCAGTCTATTCAGCTCGAACTATCTACTGAGGACTGAGTTGAAGATCGCTGTGGATATTGACGGAGTATTGGCAGATCAAGTCGGCGCCGTACTGAAAGTAATTGAAAACGAATACGGGCTGAAGTATTCTAGAAGTGATATTAATCGTGCCCACTGGTGCTTCGAGGGAAAAGAGATCTGGTCAGAGATAGGAAGGTTATTAGCTGACCCGGAATACGTGCGGAATGTGCCCTTGATTGAGGGCTCGCAAGATGCCATAAGACAGCTCTTTCTCCATGATGTGTTTGTGGTGACAGCCAGAAGGCCGATTGCAGAAGTGGCAACAAAGCTTTGGCTGAGTGCTCATTTCCCCTGCCTGAAGCAGTATTACACTGCAAAGACAGGGACCAAGCACAATATTCCTTCGGATGTATTGATCGACGACCTGGACATGAATATCGTGGAATTTGTAAAGAGCGATCCTAATCGACATGGAATCCTATTCGTACACCCCTGGAGCCTGAATGGAACGGACATCGAAAGCTACTCCAATCAAGTGTCTTACTGCCCGGAGTGGCAGAGTGTGGTGAGGGCGATAGATGATATCGACCACAATCAGCCATGATTTCCTGAATTGGCTATGGGGAATTGGCCCGACTCAAGAGAAGGAGGTCGGAATTGCAGAGCTTCACACGCACGCATAGAGCTTATCCATCTCGCTGTGAAATTGGTTAAATTTTTTTGCCAATTCCAGTCCCTCAGGCGTGGTTTTATAAATGACTCTGGAGCCTACAGGGATGACTTCCATGAATCCCTTATTTATCAAATGTTCAATATAGGGTTTCGCACTCGCAGAATTCAAATTGGTTTGATACACAATCCTAGTCTTGCTCGCACCATCCACGCAAACCTTCAGAATCTGCAATGCAATTAAGTCACTAGTTCTTCTTCTCGAATTCATATATCTCTGCCTCCCAAGCAATAATGTATCTTCGAGAATGATATAGACGATTATGATCATTTCTTATCACAATACTGTGAAGATCCGATCTGAATATTCGTTCAAACGTGGAATAAGTATCAATTTGACTTGATGAGATAGTCTATCTTTACGATATTGCCGATGATCCATGTTGTATCTCTTTGCCAATAGATTTATACCATAAAAAATCTCTGAAGATTTCCAGGAGGGACCGCATTGATAAAAAATTTGTTTGTTCTCGCAATTCTGATCATAGCTCTTGCAGGCGTAACCGGCGCAACAAATTACATGTACGAAAAGTCGTCTGTGAAGGGCACAGGATACAAGAACGCGGAGAAGATCATCTCCACTCAGACCGGATTCAATGGATCCAGCTTGTTGAAAAGGGATCAGGAAGCGGCAATATAATCACAGATAAAACCGAGTTGGAGGCCGAGAGGCAGATTGGCAGCGGATGTGGAGGGAGTTACTTTACACAGGTAGGCATCTGGAAGAACGAACCGGGGAACACAACAGAACCTGGATGGCCAGAGATTGCCGATCCAGGGGAAGGAGATTTCGGACCCCTGGGGTTCCTGGATATATTGGGATGATTTCCTGCGTTTTCACATAAAATTCAGGTACCGGCAATGGCCAACAGGCTTTGGACCTATGGACTACGTCAACTATACAAAGCAAGCTGAGTTTGAGTACATGCCGATGAGCTACCAGACAGGCGCATACGACCAGAAATGGACCGATAAGCTCTGCGTTCAGAACTACAAGATCGGCGCAGTTATAACAGAGATGTACACTAACACCGAGCATCTGCAGAAGACAGCCGAAGTCAGGACTAGAAATTATAATGATGAAAAAATGTTCTCAATATTTCAGCAATTGAAAATGAAACCGAACGCTATTTCGAAGTTCGGTATCCTCCCATTCCCTGTTGCACGGGAGTCCTTGAAGCCAACCTGAATAGCAACGTCATCGGCATTGCACATATCGGCTGGATCTCCAGGGACCCCAATGCCGACCCACAGCTGAAAGGCCGCCATGCCGAGTATGGCCGCAGCATCGAAGAGCTCACAGGAGTCTTCTCCATCGAGAAGTTCATCCAGCTCGGGGAAACTCAACCTGCGGAGCCATTAGCGTTGACTGGCTGCCCTGCACTTAATCTCAGTTCAAACTCCGAACTCCTTTTTTTTGCTGGAATGTCAGACGAATGGTTCTTGCACGCATACATCGCATCAAATCAACTGGCTGCATGCAATCCGTCATAAATGGCGACTTGGCCCCCATCTATTCAGGCCAAGACGGGAGCCGCCTCTGCGTGCTGACGGCTCTTCTCCATAGTTCCATCCAGAGCCACTCTCATCTCCTGCTTTTGCGTCTCCTCAAAGTTCCCGTTCTCCAGAAGGTCCTCCATCATGCCGTTAAGAATGTCGTCCATGACCTCCATCTTGGAATAGAGCCGCTGCCTTTGTGCGTAGTAGTAATTGATCTGCAATTGCAGAACCGGGTTCGCGCTTGCTTGATCATTGCCCGTCAGGGTGGCCAGTTCATTGTCCGCTCTTTTCGCCGCGTCCTTGATCTTGTTATAAAGGCCAAACCAGGTTAGTATGGCTGAGGAATCCAGCTTCTGGAGCTTGGGCATCATGCGCCCGAACCTCTGGGAGAGCTTGATCAGATCCTCGTTGGCAGAGCGAATGGCATCCTGATGGCGGGCAAGGTCGGTTGCATACTTGGCAAATTCGGGGTTCTTGGACATCTTTATCACCAAAGTTTGAATTATCAATTAATGATAGAATAGCTGAGGCATTTTGCAAAAGATAAAGGCAAGCCGTGCGGGGCGAAAGTGATGTACCTTTATGTATAGCATTCAGGAGTAAAACGATACTACTCATGAGTATAGCGTTAATTATGAAGAGCGCATCTAAAGCAGTCAGATATGAACGACCGCATTGACCAAATAGCCCAGGTGCGCGGTCTCTGCCACAAGCTATGCTTTTCCTCCTGCGTGGAAGAGAAGCGCCAGGGACGCCACGAGCCCCTCCTTGAGATGCGTCCCCACTGGTCCGCCTTGAAGAAGCAGGAGCAATTTCGCCGCATTGACCAGGGTGAGAAGATCCCTTTCGACATCTCCCTGCCCCTGCCCGCCCGCGATGAGCGCGAAGACTCCGACCAGGGGGTAGAGCTCTTCTGGGAACGATTCCGCTGCCAGAAGTGCGGTCTGTGCTGCGAAACCCCTGGGGGCGGCCTCCTGCTGGAGAGAGAGGATTTTGAGAGAATCGCCGGGAGGGTTGGAAAAAAGAAGCTCAAGACGCTTTGCAGATACGAAAAAGCCCCCGACATCTGGGTGCTCAAACAACCCTGCCCATTCTATGACCAGAATTTGAGGGGCTGTAAGATCTACGATATCAGGCCCCTCACCTGCACTAAATATCCGCTTCATCCTCCGCTGCAGGAGATGCCCTACAATTTAGCCGTCGATGCCTTTTGCCCGGCAGCGCGTATCTTTGCCAAGGAGACCCTGGGCTGGTGGATCATCTGCGAGAACAACTGGGCGAGGCTGCTTGGGAAGATGGAGAAGCTCTAGATCATTTTCTGCTCAGCCATGAAGTTGATTATCTCTGCAAATCCATTCCCGTATCCAGCCCTGGCTACATAGTCGGACATCGCCTTCAAATTAGGGCTGGCATTCCCTACAGAGGCCCGAAAGCCTGCCCGCTCAAACAGGGGACCGTCGCTCAAGCTGTCGCCAATGGCAGCGAACTCAGAAAGGTCGATCTGCATGCGCTCTGAAATGCGCTGAAGGCCTGTTCCTTTGTCGACTCTCTTATCTTTGATGTGCACGGCAAAGACGGTGTCAACGATGTCCACAGGCAGGCCAAGCTCCTGTACGCGCCTGGCAACTGCCGGTACATCGAAGTCACGCTGCAAGGTAACGTCTGTAAATCTGTATCTGTGTCCAGCAGTCTCGAACTTGTGCAGGGGAAATTCATTTGCCAGCTTCTGATAGGCATCCAGACAGATCTGCTGGTCTGCCAGAATCTCCATATCATCCTCTGCGTGGGAGAGCACGCCTCCATTCTCTGCAATGAATATACGAGGTGTGCCCAGGAGGATGGAAACCGTTCTGGAGAAGCAATGGGTGTTGCCTGTGCTCAAAATGACGGGCACATTCAGCTTGCGCATGGTTTCTACAGCCGCGGGACAGAGCACCCGATTCTGATCGGTCAGAGTACCGTCGATATCAACCGCCAGGGCCCGGATCATTCGGCTCGAACCTCCGGTGTAATGGATTTGGTCAAAAAGACGCGAGTTTGCTGATATGCCTCTGGATTGGCATCTGTAAACCATCTTTCCGGATGGATTTGGTCTGGCCGGATACAGCTGGGTATAAAGTCTGACGCCTCCCTGCAAAAATCTAGGCCACAGGAGGCTAAAAAGGTTTGCCTCTAAGCCAAAAGTTATTCTCTTTTTTGGGCACAAATCCAATTCAAATTCCAGGATTAAAATATGATGTACCTGAGACTTAATCATCCACTAAGATCCATTCTCAGGCTCCTGGATCATCCCATTCTTATCCATTCTTCTTCCGAAGAATTTATAAATATCCGAAGATTATCCGATATCATTCAAAAAGGTAGATCAGCAAAATTCTGGGAGGATTGCGGAAGGTGCTGGATAAATGAATAAATATCTGAAGATAGGGCTCTATGGCTTTTTCATTTGGTTGATACCATTTGTGGTATCATTTCTAATATTCCCACTCCACGCCTCACAGCGGCCGCTCTTTGAATCGATCATGCCTGTAGTAATCACGATCTGGACAGTATTCTTTGCCGTAATTTATCTGTCAGGACTTAAGAGCGATTTTCAGAAGGAAGGTATTTTTCTTGGTATCGCGTGGCTCTTGATAAGCATAATCCTGGACCTACTGATCTTCATCTTGGGTCCCTTAAGAATGTCCCTTTGGGATTATGCGACGGATATTGGGGTAACGTATCTCATAATTCCAACTATCACTTTCGGCTTTGGCTACCTGATGGAACATCATTCCAGGTAAGATAAGATGCTCCAATCTCTCTTCCGGAAGGGAAATCTTATTTCCATTTGGAACGATATTATATCCAGGTGAACAATTTTGGAGAGAGAGAAGAGTTTTGGCACCAGATGCGTCCACGCAGGAGAGGGTCATAATCCCTATGGAGCCCACGCCACACCCATTTACCAGACCTCCACCTACGTGTTCGAGAGTGCCGAGCAGGCGGCTGCGATCTTTTCCGGCGCGCCCGGATACAGGTACATTCGCGCGCCTCCTAACACGCCCACGCATGCTGCCTTCGTGGAAAAGATCTGCTCTCTGGAAGGCGGCGAGGCAGGTCTCGCTTTCTCCTCGGGCATGGCCGCAGAGACTGCTCTCTTCCTCTCCCAGCTGAAGTGCGGAGACCATCTGCTGTCCACGAACATCATCTACGGTGGGACCTATGGGCTCATCTCCTCGCTTCTGACCAAATTCGGAATCGAGGTCAGCTTTGTGGACACCACCGACCCGGAGAGGGTTCGGGACAAGTATGCGAGATAACACCAGGATGGTCTTTCTGGAGTCGCCTGCCAACCCCACCATGGCGGTGAGCGATATTGGCGAAATAAGCAGAATCGCAAAGGAAGCGGGAGCAATCTCGGCCGTGGACAACACCTTCGCGACTCCCTATTTCCAGCAGCCTTTGCGGCTGGGAGCAGATATTGTGGTCGAGAGCTGCACCAAGTACATCGGCGGACATGGCGACCTCCTGGGAGGAGTGGCTGTGGGATCGAGTGAGCTGATAGAGAGCATGAAGCGTCCATCTCTCTTAGCAGGGGGCACCATGGGAACACATGAGGCCTGGCTCTGTCTGAGAGGCCTGAAGACGCTGCACCTGCGCATGGAGAGACATGCAGAGAATGCCACCAAGCTTGCCGAATTCCTGGACTCGCATCCCAGAATAGAAAAAGTCAACTATCCGGGCCTGGCCCACCATCCGCAGCACTCTGTCGCCAGGAGGCAGATGAGTGGGTGGGGTGGCATGCTCTCCTTTGACTTGAAGGGTGGTATGGAGGCCGGCCGCGGTCTCATGAACAATCTCTCGCTTTGCAGTCTGGCAGTCAGCCTGGGATCGGTGGATACTCTGGTTGAGCATCCTGCTTCCATGACCCATGCCGTCATGCCCAGGGAGACGCGAGAGAGCCTGGGAATCAGCGACGGCCTGGTTAGAGTGTCCGTGGGCATAGAGGATGCGGAAGATATCCTGGCGGATTTCGAGCGGGGCCTGGAGATGGTGTAATCCTTCAGAATATAAATTTTTTTTGGTGAACTCTTAGGGGTTCAATTGGCAAAAGACATTTTATCGGGCGCGCGCGTGGGCGGCGTTTGGCCCGTGACAAACGCTACAAAGACCGGCGCCTTGGTTGAGCTCCTCGATCTGGCACCGGGGCCACGGGAATACTGGCCGATGAGAGCGAGGACGGGCCAACTAGGAAATTATCGCGTCCATTTGGACGACCTGGACCGCGTTGGGGCCCAAGCCGTGGAGAACGCCCTGAACTCTGACACTGATCATCGTGGATGAGATCGGGCCCATAGAGCTATCCTGCGCCGTATTCATCCTGGCGGTGGTGAAGGCCATCGCCTCGCCTAAATCCATGCTGGTGGTGCTGCATGAGTAATCCCGTCACTGTCTGGCCAAGAAGATCCGCGGATCGTTTAAGGTGATAACTGTGACTCAGGAGTAAAGGACTCACTGGTGGAGGAGATTGGGAAGGAGCTCAGGGGGGAAGAGATAGAGCGTTCTGGACTAGCTGCCCAACATCCATCATTTCACCGCTTTGGCATGATCTCGAATCCAAGGCCCGCCTGTTCGTAGTGTGTATCTCCAGTAAACGCCTTTGTTATTCTCAACTCTTTCATCACTATGAATGAGGATAGATCTGTAAACGAGAAATCTGGTTTATCCCGATAGATCTTTCGAAGCAACCAGGCGGAACGGAACCGTTCTTCATCGATCCTCTCCAGGACAATTTGGCCTGAGTCTGCTGCTTCGAGAAGCGCTTGAATGAACTTTGTTGCCTCATCAAATCTGACTTCTTTGAACAAAGCAGTAATCGTTTCATCAAGGACATAATCTGAGATAACGAGCGAAAAAGACCGTTCCAATATGGATTCATAGCAGACTGAAGCGATACTATGGAAGCTGTCTCTTCGATTCGCAAGTGCCAGCAAAGCCCATGTATCCATAAAGATTGCATTATTCATAGGCGTATTTGTCGTGCCTTTCGGCAAGATCTGCCGGTCCCTCGCAGATACCAATGACTGTAGACAGGAGATCTCCTTTGGCCCTTGATTCCTTTTTGCCCTTTTCATCCATTTGATCGAGGAAATTTGCCACTTCACTCAAGCTTTCTTCGGAGAGCATCCTGATTTTATCAATGATTTGATCTCTGCTAGCCATTTTCACCAAACTTCCAATCGCAATAACTACTCCCTATTTCTGCGTTGGATTATAAAAAATTGTTCATCATCTCTGGTGCAGAAGGTTGCTGCGTTGTCCGGCGCGCGCGTGGGCGGCGTCTTGGCCCGTGACAAGCGCTGCAAAGACCGGCGCCTCGGTTGAGCTCCTCGATCTGGGCTCCGCGGCCACGGGAATGCTGGCGGATGAGACCGGGGATGGGCACAAGCTGGGAAAGTATCGCGTCCACCTGGACGACCTGGATCAGATAGGAGCGCATGCCGTGGAAAGCACTCTCGACTCTGACCACACCATAGTGGATGAGATAGGTCACAGGATGTTATCCAGCCCGCAGGTGCATCCTGGCGGTGGAGAAGGCCATCGCCTCGCCAAAGCCCATGCAGGTGGTGCTGCATGAGTGGTCCAATCACCGCCTGGCCAAGAAGATCCGGGGGTCTAGGCCGCGGCCGGCCGAGCGACGGCGGTTAAGCTGCAGACTAGTCGAGAAAGGGGTTTTTGGTTTGGATAGAGAGCAATTCAGAGCTCTTTCAACAGGCTGCAGGCCGGAATTGGCCCAAACAGGAAATATTAGGTATCGGAAATATTTGACGCTCAACTAAATATATCTCACAATCAGCGGCAGCATCAGCACCCCCATGGCGTGCATTCTGTGGATGCCCGCCACAGGCGCGATCAGGCCCACCACCGTGGACAGGAAGAATATGAAAAGCCCGAAGAATCCTGTGAAGGCATAGGTCATGGCCACCAGGAAGACCAGTACGCTCAGGCTGAGCCATCTGTAGTTCAGCCGGGATACCGTCCGAGCTGCCAGACGCGCCGCACCGATGCAGGCCAGGTAGGATGCCGCGGCCACAATTACCACCATTATTATCATCTGCACCATTATGCCCTGATCCAGGCTGAGAAGCTGCTGAATGGCGGCAGCAGCTCCGCTGCGGGGCTTGTCGATTACATAGAGCGCCACCAGCGAGAAGAGGGCATTGGCGGTGTTGACTCCTGCAATGGAGACCAGGAACTCCTCCGCCGATGCGCTCGCGCCCAGACGCGCCGCGATAGAGGCGACGGAGGGCGACAATCCCGGAATCCAGGCCACGGCGGAGCCTCCCAGGCTGCCGGAGAAGATAGCTTTGACCAGAGTTGGGCCTGGCATCTTGATCCGGCTCTCCTCTTGCTTGGGAATCTCCGTCTTTGTGGACAGGCTCAGCAGGAGGGACGACGCGCCAAAGATTCCTGAGAGCAGAGGCAGGAGCACCTGCGGCTCCAGGCCCAGGGGTGAATTGATCAGGCTCTCGTGGTCGAAGGCGAATATGCCCAAAAGGCCGCTGGTCAGGAAGAGCAGGCCGGCTATGACCTTGTACTTCCAATGCACCAGCGAGCCCTGTCCCTCTATCCAGGGTCCGCGTTCGGACTTGATCATCATCAGAGCGATTGCCAGGAGAAGAACTCCCACGTACTTCATGAGATAATCGTAATAGCTGGAGACGGCCCAGGATAGAGGGATGACCAGAAGAAGGGCGAATATAATCGATCCCGCGCTCCCCAGAGCCGACAGGCGCACCGCCTCGATGCCCCGGCCCTCCAGCATGAGCCTCTGGCCGGGAAGAACTGTCAGAGCGGTTTCGGAATCCGGCGCACCTAAAAAGATGGCGGGAATGGCGTCGAAGAAGGTCTGGGAGATGCTGGCGGCCAGGATTATCAATGCCATCTGATAGGGCGTCAGACCCAGGGTTATGAGCGTGGGCGACAATGCAAGAAGCATGGCTGCGAAGTTGTTCAGATGAAGTCCAGGAGTCAAGCCGCTCAGAATCCCGAGGGCAAAACCCAGAGCTACGCAGACGACAAGAGTGATATTAGTGATGTCGATCATTCAAACTTCGCCTGATCTAACTTACACTTAATTTATAAGAAGTCTTCGTCGGCATATTCCGGCATATTAATATCTTACTTCGGGCTTCTACCTGTGAGTTCGATCTGCTGCCCCGTCATGTTGCCCGGCATGTTGACGCCATGTCGAACCTTTCTGGTGCGCCTTTCCGGTGCAGGCGGCATCCGCAGAGCGCAAAATCCTGCGTTTGGCCGCGGGGCTGGGCGGCTATGGGATGCCTGGGCGTCCTCTCGGCTCACTCTGGAAAACCCTTAAATACTGGGGCATTGTCGATCTACATATTCCGCACAGGGATAGTGTGCCCTGGGCGCATGAACCGGCAGGTTCGAACGCGCGCTTGGCGCGTGAGTCGGCCCTATTGAGGCCATGCGGAGGATTTAAATGACATTTGAGAAGACAAATCCAAGAATAACCCGCCTTATCGGCGATCTTAAGGCGGCCTCTCGTGAGAATGGCGCTCCTCTCTGGCGCGATATTGCCAAGAGACTGGAGAAGCCCAGTCGCAACTACGCTGCTGTCAACCTCAGCAAGATCAACCGGCATACCCAGTCCAACGACACCGTCCTTGTGGCTGGAAAGGTGCTGGCCTCCGGCGATCTGGAACATAGCGTTACCGTAGCCGCACTCAATTTTAGCAGCCAGGCCATGGCCAAGATCACAGAAGCCGGCGGGAAGTGCTTGCCAATTGAAAAGTTGGTGCAAGAGCACCCCAAGGGATCAGGCATAAAGATTTTGAGGTGAGGCGATGAAAGTAGTAGATGCAACTGGATTGGTCCTGGGACGCCTGGCGAGTGTAACCGCCAAGAGCCTTTTGGCTGGCGAAGAGATCATGATTGTCAACGCTGAGAAAGTTCTCATTACCGGTGGAAAAGACTACATTTTCGGCGATTATGGCCAAACGAGGGCCCGTGGCCATAAGGAGAGAGGTCCCTACTTCCCCCGCCGGCCAGAGATGATTCTCAAGAGGACCGTACGCGGCATGCTTCCCTACAGGATGAGACGGGGAAGAGACGCATTCTCCCGGCTCAAGACATATGTGGGCATTCCCAGAGAACTCAAAGGGATGCCACTGGAGCAGCCCGATGCTGCGAAGATGAGGACCGAGAGCAATAACAAGTATATCGAGCTTGGTGCCTTGAGCAAGAGGCTCGGAGCAAACTTCTGAGAGGTTCGCTATGAAGATAATTAATACCTCGGGTAAGAAGAAGACGGCAACTGCAAGGGCCACTCTGAAGGACGGAAAGGGCATTGTGCGCATCAACAAAGTGCCCCTTGATATCCACGAGCCCCGGCTGGCCAGACTCAAGATCCAGGAACCCGTTCAGATCGCAGGAGATCTGATCAAAGGGATGAATATCGATGTCGTGGTTAGCGGTGGCGGGACAATGGGCCAGACAGACGCCGTCCGCACTGCAATCGCCAAAGGCATCGTAGAGTGGACCGGCGACACGGCCCTCAAAGAGGCCTTCTCCGAATACGACCGAAATCTCCTTGTCAGCGATCACCGCCACAAGGAGAGGAAAAAGTTCGGCGGACCAGGTGCCAGGTCCAAGTACCAGAAGTCCTACAGGTGAAACTGCTTGATTCCAGTCAGGTGTTTTTCCTGTGGCAAAGTGGTTTCCCATGTATGGGAGGAATACCGGGAGCGCATCAAGACCGAGCCTCCCGGCAAAGTCTTAGATGACCTGGGAATAGAAAAATACTGCTGCAGGCGCATGCTTCTCTCTCATGTGGAGATAGTGGAAACGCTTAGGCGGTACCAGTAGAAGGGGTTGTAGGGTAGCCTGGTCCATCCTACAGCGTTCGGGACGCTGTGACCTGAGTTCGAATCTCAGCAACCCCATCATACTCTTCCTTTTGAGGTGGCTATTTGAAGGGCGAGAAATATACCAGATATGAACGTGCGCGAATAGTAGGAGCACGGGCTTTGCAAGTTTTCATGGGCGCTCCAGTGCTGATCGATACAAGTCTAACCGACCCTCTCGAAATAGCGCTTGAAGAGATGAAACTGGGCGTAATTCCCATAACCGTAAAACGCGATCGCAATTTAGGTAGGTGAATTAGTTGGAAGAAGATGAGGTGATAACGGTAGCGGGAGAATATGAGACTCTCATACCAATCGACGAGTACCTCGCAGCGGGCGTGCACATCGGTACTCAGCAGAAAACAAATGACATGATGCCCTACATTTACAGGGTGAGGACGGACGGGCTGTATGTTCTGGATGTTCAGTCCACAGATAAGCGCATCCGTCTGGCTGCCAAGTTCCTGGCCAAGTACGACCCGGCAAATATTCTGGTCGTTTCTGCCCGGCAGTACGGCCAGAGACCGGCCACCATGTTCGCCAAGGCCATCGGTGCCAGCGCGAACGTCGGCAGGTTCGTGCCCAATACCCTGACCAACCCGGCCTTCCGGGGCTTCATGGAGCCAGATGCGCTCATAGCCACAGACCCCAGCGGCGATGCCCAGGCGGTCAACGAAGGCGTGGATGTAGGCATACCAGTGATCGCTCTATGCGATACCAATAATATGACCTCCAATGTTGACCTGGTGATACCCACCAACAACAAAGGCAGGAAGGCTCTTACGCTTATCTACTGGCTCTTAGCCCGACAGGTTTTGCGCGAGCGCGGCGAAGAAGATCGCTTCAAATACACTATCTCGGACTTCGAGATGGAGTTTTGATCGATGCGTCTTCCGGCTGTTGCAGGTCAGTTCTATCCGGGCGATGCAGCGGAGCTGAAGCACCAGCTGGAGGATATGCTTCCACGAGCTGTTGAGATGCCGGTCTTGGGGGGCGTGGTACCACATGCCGGATATATCTATTCGGGATCTGTTGCGGGCGAAGTCTATTCTCGCCTTCCCAAAAGAGAGACCTATGTGATACTGGGACCCAATCATCACGGGCTTGGCTCACCAGTGGCTCTCTCCCGCGACTCCTGGAGAACGCCTCTCGGAGTCGTTCAGCCGGACCTGGAGCTGGCCGAGGCATTAGCCGGCACGATCATCGACCAGGATGAAGTCGCTCACCAGCAAGAGCATTCCATTGAGGTCCAGATCCCATTTCTTCAGGCACGTTTCCAGGAATTCAAGATTCTCCCCATCTCTATGGGAATGCAGGATGAAGAAACGGCCGTAGAGGTAGGTAGGGAGCTTGCTCGGGCCATCCTCAAACTGAAGCGGGATTGTACTGTGATAGCCAGCAGCGATTTCACTCACTACGAGCCGCAAGAAATCGCTCGCAAGGTGGATACCCAATTGATAGAGGCCATATTGAATATGGACGTCCCGGAGCTTTATTCCAGAGTTTATCGCTATAATGCGACGGCATGTGGCTATGGACCCATAGCCGCTACCATAACCGCCGCCGCGGGCCTGGGAAGTGTCAGCGGCAAACTGCTCCGCTACGCTACCAGCGGAGACGTCAGCAGGGACTATGGACAGGTAGTCGGGTACGGAGCGATCGTCTTCACCTGAGGTGGGTCTTAATGACAACGGCCTCGGCTCCCGGCAAGATAATCCTTTTTGGAGAGCATGCCGTCGTATCCGGCTTTACTGCTTTGGGCGGAGCCATAGACCTTCGAGCAAAGGTAACACTGCATGACCTGCCCGGCAAAGTTCTCATCGAGACCAAAGACCTTGCTCTGCGGGGATTCTCAATAGATCTGACCACAGGCCAGCTCATCTCCTCCAGTGCCGTGCATGCTACGAGGTATGTCTCGGCCGCTCTCAGGGAATTTGAAGCAAAAGATCTCTCTGTTAAGATCGAATCGGAACTTCCCCTGGCAGCAGGCCTGGGATCATCGGCTGCCATCGTTGTGGCCACAGTTGCGGCTCTCAATGGTCACCTGGATCTCGGGCTCTCCCTGGAGGAGACCGCATCCACCGCCTACCGCATAGAAAAGAGGGTTCAAAATGGCCGTGGCAGCCCCATGGATACAGCGCTCGCCTCTTTTGGCGGCTACCTGCAGGTCGCAAGAGAGGTCAAGCCTCTCCATCTTTCCCCGCTGGAGATGATAGTGGGATATACAAAATTGTCTCACGATACACTCTCTGAGGTTGAGAAGGTACAGAGCCTGAAGGAACGCTATCCTGATGCGGTCGAGCCCATATTTCAGGCCATTGGGGCCATATCGACGCGGGCCGTTCCACTCATCAGAGATCGAGACCTGGTCCAACTGGGTGAGCTGATGAACATCAACCACGGCCTGCTGGAGGCCCTGGGAGTAGGCACCCGGGAGCTATGCGATCTGGTCTATGCCGCACGAAATGCCGGGGGAGCCTTCGGAGCCAAGCTCACCGGCGCAGGAGGTGGCGGCTGCATGATCGCTCTGCCAAAGCCCGGCCTAAGAGATGCATTGATGGTGGCCCTGAGACAGGCGAGAGGACTGGCATTTGCCGTTAAGGCTGGATGTGAGGGAGTGAGGCTGGAGAGTGACACGTGACTAAGGTTCTGAAGATCGGGGGAAGCATTTTGACCGACAAAACCCGTGGAGATGCCGCCCGACAGGACGAGATTTCGCGTGTAGCTGGGGAGATTGCTGCCCACCCGGAAGACCTGGTGCTAGTGCATGGAGCAGGATCCTTTGGTCATATCCCCGCCAAAAAGTATGGTCTGCCTTGGAGCTTCAGCCCGGAGGGATTGAGGGTGACGCATGATTCTGTGGCCAGGCTGAATGATCTTGTGGTCAAGGCCCTGAGCCGCGCGGGAGTCGATTCACTGCCTCTTCATCCCCTCTCCTGTCTCCTCCTCTCGAACGGCAGGATAGACAGTTTTGCCCTGGGGCCGCTGAAAGCTATGCTGAAAGAAGGCCTCATGCCGGTGCTGCATGGAGATGTAGCGATGGATGCAAAACGAAAAGCGGGAATTGTCTCCGGAGACCAGCTCGTCTCATATCTTGCCGGAGCTCTGCAGGCCGAGGTCACAGCTGTGGGCTGCGACGTGGATGGCGTGCTGCTCTCAGGCAAGCCTCTGGCGGAGATTACGAGGGGAGATCTTCCTGCATTGGAGAGCGTCGTTGGAGGGAGTGGGGGCGTGGACGTTACAGGCGGCATGAAAGGAAAGCTCCAGGAATTGCTGGACCTGGCAGATATGGGAATAGATTCAGTTATATTCAACGCCGCCAAAAAAGGGAATATTGAGCGAGCTTTGCGGGGAGAATCTATAGGAACAAGAGTCTGGAGGCCTAATTGACAACATCCAGCCGCAAGCTCGACCACATCAGAATCTGCCTGGAGAAACCTGTAGAATCGGAATGCAGGCCCTTCGACGATCTGGTTCTGATCCATAAGGCTCTCCCGGAGATCGATGAGGCAGATATCGATACCACCTGCAGTTTCTTGGGAAAGAGGCTGACGGCCCCCCTCATCATCGGAGCCATGACCGGTGGTCATCGCGATGTCAAGGAGATCAATGTTCGCCTGGCGGAGGCGGCATCTGAGTTAGGAATAGCACTCGGGGTGGGCTCACAGAGGGCAGCCCTGGAGGACAAGAGTCTGGTGGATACCTTCTCTGCCGCCAGGGATGCGGCACCAGACATACCCATCATTGGCAATATTGGAGCCGTCCAGCTGAAGAGATCCGGGCCGGAGGTTTTAGAGCGCCTGGCAGAGATGATAGATGCAGATGCAGTGGCAGTTCATTTGAACTTCTTGCAGGAGTGCATTCAGCCCGAAGGAGACAAAGAGGCTTCCGGCGTTCTGGATGCGATCGCGTCTGCGGCCAGGGGAAAGGTGCCCATAATCATCAAGGAGACCGGCGCCGGCATACCATGGGAGGCTGCCCGGGATCTGGCAAACGCAGGGGTCAAGATGGTCGATGTCTCAGGCCTGGGAGGTCTTTCCTGGGCAGGCGTTGAGGCCTACCGCGCGGCAATGGCCGGGGACGATGAATTGGAGGAGATGGGAAGGCTATTTTGGAGCTGGGGAATTCCCACGCCTGTGAGCATAATAGAATGCAAAGCCCAGGGGTTGGATGTTATCTCCTCGGGAGGAGTTCGAAACGGCCTGGATGTTGCTAAGAGTCTATCTTTAGGCGCCATCCTGGCAGAGACTGCTCTTCCCATGCTAAAACCTGCCACAAAGGATACAAAAGCTGTAGTTAAGGCTATGAATCCCTATATTCGGGCACTGAGGATCTCGATGTTCCTCACCGGATGTACGAATGTGAGACAACTGGCCCGTGTTCCTCTCGTGGTTCTAGGAAGGACCAGAGTTTGGCTTGATGCACGGGGTTTCGACTTGAGAAAATTTTCTGCTTATAGAGAGTTGGCAAAATGAAGGATATTGCAATCATCGCGGTGGGCGGCTATAACGAAATTGGCCGTAACATGACGGCGATAAGGATAGGAAAAGATATCGTGGTAATGGATATGGGAATCAGGCTGGATCGAGTGCAGATTCACGAGGATACAGATGTAGAGTCGCTGCATGCCGCCGACCTGATCAACATGGGTGCCATTCCCGATGACAGCATCATGGAGAACATCGATGGAAAAGTAAGGGCCATTGCCTGTACACACGGTCACCTGGATCATATTGGTGCCATATCCAAACTGGCCCATAAGTATCATGCCCCAATCATAGCTACTCCTTTTACCGCAGATCTCATCAATCAGGAGATCAAGTCCGAGAAGATATTCGGGGTGAACAATCCTCTCAAGACCATGAACGCGGGAGAACGCTTTCAGGTCACCCCGGATATCGAGCTGGAGTTCATCCGCGTACAGCACAGCATTGTAGACTGCGTCTTTGCTGCCATTCACACTCCCAAGGGCACCATAGTCTACGCTAATGATTATAAGATCGACAGGAGCCCGACACTGGGCGAGCCGCCAGACTTTGCCAGGCTCAGAGCTCTGGGAAAGGAAGGCGTGCTGGCACTTATCACCGAGACAACAAACGCCTCCATCTCGGGAAAGACGCCCTCTGAGAAGATCGCCAAAGACCTGGTATGGGATGTGCTCATCGGTACAGAAGAGTCGAAATCCGGCGTCATGGTCACGACGTTTTCCTCACACATTGCCCGCATCAGAGCAATAATCGAGGCTGCCCACAAGATGGGCCGAAAACCTGTGCTCCTGGGCCGGTCCATGGAGAAATACTGGGGCACAGCCGTGCGGACAGGCTATGCCGGACAGGGAGAGGTGACTGTCTTCGGAAGAAGGAAGTCGGTGGACAAAGCCCTGAAGAGAATCATGACCGAAGGCAAGGATAAGTATCTGCCCATCATGACCGGCCATCAAGGGGAGCCGGGGGCTATCTTGAGCCGGGTGGCCAATGGCGAGACCGATTATCTGGTGGAGTCCGGGGATAAGATCATCTTCTCTGCAGGCACCATACCCCAGCCGCTTAATGTGTCCAACCGGCACACGGTTGTCACCAAGCTCAAGATGCGAGGTGGCAGGATTTACGATAATGTGCATGTCTCAGGGCATGCCTGCCAGGAAGATCATTGGGAGCTTCTGCGCACGATACAGCCGGAACATGTAATACCCAGTCACGGGAACCTGAACAGCCACGGCAGCTATCTCATGATGGCAGAGGAGACAGGGTATTCTCTGGGCTCCAATTTTCATCTTGTGAGAAACGGCCAGGAGCTGCTCATCGATTAAGATCGAAGGTCAAGGACTATCGAAGATCGAATGTTAATAGGATCAAGGAGGAAGTTATGAGAAAGATGATGGATAAAGAGCTGCAAAAGCGTGCCGCCCTGGTTACGGAAGCCATCGAGCAGTTGCTGCCGGTGGTGCACCCGCGCGGGCTGTACGAGGCAAGCCGGCACTTGGTGGACTCCGGCGGAAAGAGGCTGCGGCCATCCATGCTATTGCTCTCGGCAGAAGCTGCGGGGGGCGAGGCCGAAGGTCTTGCTCCTGCGGCAGTCGCCATAGAGCTGATCCATAACTTCACGCTGATCCACGACGACATCATGGATAATGCCGATGTGCGGCGAGGCCGGCCTGCCGTCCACAAGCTCTGGGGCGAGCCGGGAGCGATTCTGGCAGGGGATACGCTCTACTCCAAGGCCTTTCAGGTTCTGGGCGTGACCCCTGCCGACCCAGGGAGAATCCTCGAAGCCATGAATATGCTCTCCAAGACCTGCACGGCTATTTGTGAAGGCCAGTGGCTGGACATGGAATTTGAGTCTCGAGATCGTGCCTCTGAGGACGAGTACATGGAGATGATCGAGAAGAAGACAGGTGTGCTCTACGGTGCTTCGGCCGCCATGGGGGCGCTTCTCGCCGGAGCCTCGCCCGAGGTCGTTTTGGCAATGGACGAGTTCGGCAGGCTGGTGGGCATGGGCTTTCAACTGCAGGATGACGTCATCGATCTTATCACCCCCGAGAATGTCTCAGGCAAGCGGCAGGGCGGGGACTTGATTGAGGGAAAGAAGACATTGATCATCATCCATGCCTTTGCAAACGATGTCCCTGTGCCGGTCTTCGGCAAGAAGGAGGCAACGTCAGTTGAGATCCAGCAGTCCATCTCTCTCCTGCAGAAGAGCGGGTCGATCGAGTACGCCCGCTCCAGGGCGGAAGAGATGGTGGACAGAGGCAAGGGAGCCCTGCAAGTTCTGCCGGACTCAGATGCCAAGACGACAATGCTGGAGCTGGCCGACTACATGATCCGGAGACGGTTTTAGGCAGCGTTTTTTCCATTCCTTTTTTCCAAAGCAAAGCTACTGACCCAAATCCTTTTCTCACAGGCGCGCACATATCCCTGTGAATGAAGCTTAAGATTACCATCACCGGCCCTAAGGTCCATGATGTTGGCTACAGATACCTCCTCATGAGCATGGCCATGGCCAAAAGAATCAGGATGTTTGAGGCCCATAATACGGAGAGCATCGAGGGCGAAGAGGTCTTGGTCTTCGTTGATGGCGGCAAAGTGGCAGTCGAAGCCTTCCATGCTCTGGTGGAGACCAAGCGCCCAGACCTCAGCGAGGTATCCCGAATACAGGCCGAGGACTGTGATGGAGAGATTATGACAATTGGAGAGTATGCCCAATTCTGCACCACGATACAGATGAATAAGGCCATACCGGTCCTGTTGGAGATAAGAGACGATATAAAAGAGACAAAGGGCGACATCAAAGAGATGAAGGGTGACATAAAAGAGACAAAGGGCGACATTAGAGAGATGAAGGGTGACATAAAAGAGATGAAGGGTGACATAAAAGAGACGAAGGGCGACATTAGAGAGATGAAGGGCGATATGAAGGAGATGAAGAACGATATGAAAGCTGTGAGAGAGAATACCGATGCAATTACACAGATTCATGAAGAGATCAAGGGACTGAAAGAAGAGGTCCAACCGGGAATCACGATGCAATTGAGGCAGATGCAGTCGGATATCAGAGCGATAAAGGGACGGCTTGGAATGCCTTAAAGACGAAAGACTATTTTGGTGAGCTGCCTTGTGCTTTCGAAGCAATGTTGGGATCATTCAATTTTCATAATGAAAAGAAGGCTATTGGGAGACAGTTATGCATAGCCATGACTTGCTGCGCATGAATTAATAGGGACTGCTCGAAGTCAAAAATGGGTTACTCGTCATCTTTTGCCAGAGCATCGCCAATATCGCAGTTAATCATAGAATTAATATCATTGAGATTTTCCAGCAACTTTTGGCCGGAAGGTGTTATCCTGTACAATTTATCTTGCTTGGCCAGGTACCCCTGTTCGGTTAGCCATTCGAGATATAAGCCTGCATTTCTAAAATTTAGGTTTAGCTGATAGACAACTTTTGTTTTGCTCGATCCATCCTCTTTGCAGATGTTCAGAATACAGCCGAGTATCTCCAGCCTATTCCTCCGTGCCATCTTCCATCAACCCCCCAATATCGGCTTATAATCATCATATAACATAGATACTGATAAAACTTTCGTAATTCTGATACTGTATATTTCTACTTAACAGATAAGACGCATATGTTGAAAAATACCGGGAATAATTCAGGCCGATGTTTATAAGATAGAAAAATGGGCCGCAGTATTACGATTTTTGATCCTCAAATATTGGCCGGTAAGATTGCGGGCTGCCTCTTAACCGACGACGATCCCCTCTTCAAGTAAGCATGACCACGCCGTCCTCCACCATTTCTCAATTCCGGCAGACTTCTGGGGCTTCATTCTTCTCCGGGCACATGCCCCGCCTCCAGCACTCTTGCCTTCATTCGAGCGCTCGCGCGGGTGGACTGGGCCCTTCCCGCCCGCCAGTCGTCGCGAGTTATTATTATTTGGCCCAGAGTCTCTCTCGCGCTAGACCTTTTCCGGCTCGTCCCCCATATCAAAATCCATAGACGCGGCCAGGTCATTGATCAATGGCCCGAGCTTGTCTTTCATATCCGGCCTCAATTCTATCAGCTTAAAAAATATCAGCATTTTGCTCGACATACTGATATCAGCGAGCTCTGCATTAATCCCTTCCAGGCTGTCGCTGATCGAAATAAGCGTATCCGAAATCTCTTGGAGAACTTCATCTTCTGCCATTGTCATTTCACGTCCATTCTTTCCCTTTGAGTCAGGAAATAAATATAGCTGATCCCCCGAGATTGCCGAAGCCTCTTGTAGAGCCTTTATCCTGTTGTTCTCGTTTTTCGGCCAGACTATTTCCCTGAATCACAACTCGACTCTATCTCTTCCTTCAGCTCCTCCTGGCTTTTGACCATCTTTTCCAGCTTATAATTAACTTTTTCTGTTTCAAAGCCGATCTTTTCCAGCCCGGAGGATGCTGGCAGATATCTGCCGTTTGCTTTCGTAAATCGTCCTTTCCGGCTTTGGGGAGCAATATCAGGCAGTGCCTCTTTCAGTTGCTTTGAATTTATTTTATAAAAACCATCAAATTCTTTCTTCGCATCTTTGCAATCAATAAAGATGTCATCCACCATAATCCTGGAGTTATCGATCCTGATGGACTTGACAAATCTCGCCAGGTCCTCCTTGGGCCCCTCGGCAATAATGAAGACTTTGCCATTGGGGAGGTTCTGGACATATCCTTTGATGCCCAGGGTCCTGGCCAACATCACTACCATCGACCTGTATCCTACTCCCTGGACCCTTCCCGAGATATGGGCGATTAACCTCTTCATCTTAAGAAAATTTATGTATCGATGATATAAGGCTGTTCTCCTCCAGCCATAGGTGGTCCTGCTTCAGGATCGGCTCAGTTGTGCAGTCGGATTTGCGTTTTTCTCTCCATATCTATCCCATATAAACCAGCAGCCCCACCAGAATCGTGGGAAAGCCTACCAGCGCCCATACCACTCTATTGCCATCGAAGATCTTCTTGCCGTCCAGGGGTCCGAAGGGCAGCATATTGAAGGCTGCCAGAATGAGATTTATGAAGAAGGCGAAGTAGGCTGCCCGGGCCCATAGATCGCTGCCTGCCTCGCCGACCAAAAACAGCAGAAAGAAAAATACCGCAAGTACGATGTTGGTCATGGGCCCGGCCAGGGAAATCAACAGCATTTCCCTCGTAATCCGGCTCTTTTGCTCCTCCTGGCCGAAGGTGTCCTGCATATAGAACTCCTGGGTGGCGTTGGATTTGTTTATCATGACAGCTCCAGGAGCTGCAAAGAGGAAGCCGCCGAGGGCCATGACGATAGCCAGCCCCAATCCCATCATGTTGGCTCTGTACTCTGCCCAATAGCCAAAGCGCAAGGCCACGAATTTGTGAGCCATCTCATGCAACAGGAACCCGGTGCTCACGGCCAATGCCGTAATCAAAATCGTCTCAAGTCCCGGCATTCTTCGCTCGTACCAGCAAGGAGAAGGCTATAACCAGCGCTACCAGCGATATGAATAGATCCCTCAGTTCTATAGGACTCGTGCGGCCCGCGATGCTCATGATCCAGGATGATACATACTGACTATATCTCTTTGTTGATGCAATGTTGGCTATGAGAAGACTATTTCTCCGTTTTTTAAAAATTGGAGATTGGTCCTATTATCAAGAATATGGGTTGGCCGTGTTATCTATGGATCAATTCTCCAATCAATACCATCAGGACGAATAACACCCCCATGAAGACGAGTGCATGCCAGGGTTGAATCGGCAACCCTTCTCTCTTATGCTTGGGTTTGCGCTTCATGGTCTCTTCTATCCATTTCTCATGCTGCCTCATTGCATCGCTCTTTTCCACCATTGTGCTCACCACTGCCACTGCCAGGTCGCCTGCTTTTTCTTCTCCGAAAAGATGCACTCCCTTCCGCTTAATCCACTTTCCCCCCGAAGATAGATACCGAGAGGACCTGCGAGCGGCTGGCTCTTAGAGGAGCTTGCTTCTTATCTCCTCTTTGAGCCTCATCTCATCTTCTGCCGTGTGAGGTATCTTGGTGGACAGGGCGCACCTCTGGGGCATGGGAATGAGCTCCTCCTCCAGTAGATTGTAGTAAGCCTCGTCCAAGCCGATATCTCCCATCACATATCTCTTGAGAATGGCTCTCATCTTCTCCTGATCTGGAATATTTTTGGCATCAATCTCTTTCAGGGCCTTTTCTATCTGTTCATACACGGAATCATAGCTGCATGTGATTCGTATTTATCCCTTTTCCGTCCGAGAAAATGTTTTATACCATCAGCCTGCTCCTCTTCCGCACAATGGGGAAAGTATTTTTGAGCCCTCTAAACTGGGGTTTGGGCCACTCCACTCGCGACATTCCCATCATCGAGGAGCTCATAAGACGCGGCCATGAGGTGACGGTAGGCACCAGTGGCAATGCCCTGGCTCTTCTCAAGAGAGAATGCCCGGAATGCAACTTTATACTCTTCAAGGACTATCCTGCGCCCTACAGTGCTTCACAATTCTTCTTGCCCAAGTTTACGGCCAGCATTCCCATCCTCCTCCGGGCCGTGGCCAGGGAGAGAAAAAAGCTGGCCCAGATCTTATCCGAGAATAAGTATGACCTGATCATAAGCGATAACCGCATGGGAGTCTACTCCAACAGGATTCCCAGCTATTTCATCACCCACCAGCTTCGCTTCAGCCTGCCGGACTATCTTTATCCTTTTGAATTGCTGACCCTTCCCCTCAATGGCTTCTTCCACACCAAATATGACGGAGTAATCGTGCCAGACATCGATCCCAATGGCGGCTGCCTCAACCTCAGCGGCAAGCTTTGCCGCTCCAACCTGGATGCTACCAACAAAAGGGCGTACTTCGCCGGAATCCTGACCAGCACCAAGAAGATGAAGATGGACGAAGACCTGGATTACCTGATAATAGTATCCGGCCCTGAGCCGCAGAGGACCAAGCTCGAGGAGATCATTCTCAAGCAGGTGACGAAGTTGCCCGGAGAGAAGGTCGTCCTCCTGGGTAGCCCGCAAAAAGAATCGCACAGGAAACTGGATGAGCATACCGCTGTGCACTCCTACCTCTCCACGGACGAAAAGGTGGAGCTTATGAACCGGGCCCGGTTCCTGATCACAAGATCCGGTTATACCACTATGATGGAGATGGTGGAGCTGGATAAGAAGCATGGGCTTTTCACTCCCACTCCCGGCCAGACAGAGCAGGAGTACCTCTCCCGCTATTATGCCAAACAGGGCTGGTTCCTCTCCCGCAGCCAGTACAAGCTCAATCTCCCCGAAGATGCAGAGAAGGCCATGAAATATAGTGGATTCCCGGAGATGACCAAGACCCGGGAGAATGTGCAGAAGCTCTATTTGGATGTGCTGAAGAAGCATCTGACGTGATTGGCTTTTTCTTACGGGCCAAAGTCTCTTGCGACCTTCCGGCGTTTTTTATGATCATGCTCAGAGGTCATATCGATTTCATAAATTCTTATGAGCCTGCTTTTCACATCGGTCTACCAGTAATTCGAGAGCTCCTTTTGCACCTGACGGCATCTCTCAGTGACCTCTTGATCTAGTAGTTCCAGAGGAAGGAGCCTGATCATCTGATCAAGGTACCAGGCCTTTCGCTCCATCAGCATCAAAGCAGAGGTGGAGGGCAGATCCTCCATCATCTTCCTGGCCAGACCGCGTGAGGCCTGAATGGATTTCATTGAGACGTCTCCTGGCATCATCCGGAGGGCAGCTTAACTGGCCCGTATCCTGGTAGATGGCCCTTCCCAGATCCTGGAAGGCCTCGATAAAAAGGCTGAATGAGGAATCATCTGCATCGCAGCGGCCATGCGTTGCTGCATAGCCGCAGCCCTGACAGCTCTGACTTTTTCCGTACTGGATGCAAAAAGGGCATGTTCCAGGCCGGGTGGGCAGATGGCCGAGCATGGTGAGAGCCAGAGCCCGTCCGAACTTGTGCAGCTGGTCGGGCTCGACTGTCTCCAGTCTCCGGATGAAAAGATCTGCCCAGCAGAGATATTCCTGACAGACTATGATGATTGCAGCTTTGGCTGTATCCAGGGACTCGTTATCTATCAACGACGCCGCAGCTTCCAGCTCACCGGCTCTATCGGTCATATCAGTAGTGATAGCATTAAAACAAAAACTGCAAGAATAAAAGAGCTTGGGTGGCCGGAGGGTCCGATCACTGGAGCCTCTGGCCTCAGTAACCCCTCTCCGTCCGGGTCATGTTGTTGTAGAACTTGAACTTGTCTTTGTCCTTGTCCTGCATCAAGACATAACCGATCCTTCTGTCGTCCACATGCTCTGCATACTCCTCTTTGGCGTCATCCCGGCAGGAGGAGCAAACGCCGCGGGGAATGGAGACGCAAAAGGCGCTGTTCAAAATGCCGTAACCGCGCTGGGCGGAGGTAAGAATGGTCATGTAGCCGGCGCAGTCCGGGCAGAGGCGAACTACCTCTTCCTGGTTCTCGTTGATCATGTCCGTGTCGTAGAAGACGCGCCTCTTCCGGCGGTAGAAGTCGCCCAGGCTCTCCAGCGCCTCTTCTACCAGTTCGTCCCTCTGGTCCCAGATCTTCTGCACCTGCGCTACCGTGTGCTCGATCTCCCGCACCATTCCCTCCGTCTGCACGAAGCGACCGGGCACATAGTCCGGCTCCTTGACATGCGAGTAATCAAGGCCGGCCATGGCCTGGATGATGCCCGTGTTCACATAGGGCAGAGCCGTCTCCACGGCGTAGCCTCCCTCCAGGACGCACAGGTCGGGAGCCAGCTTTTCATTGAGCCGGGCGTAGCCGTTGGCTGAGAAGCGCATATTGGCCAGCGGATCAGTGTAGTGGTTGTCCTGGCCGGCCGAGTTCAGGATCAAATCGGGCTTGAACTCATTCGAGGATGGGCAGGATGAGATTGTCCAGAACGTAGTGAATGCCCTCGTCCGTGGTGCCGGGCGGCAGGGGGACGTTCAGCGTTCGGGCCAGCGCCTGCGGTCCGCCCATCTCATTGACGAAGCCCGAGCCCGGATAGAGGGTGTGGCCGTCCTGGTGGAAGGATAGGCAGAGCACATCCGGGTCGTGCCAGAATATATCCTGGGTTCCGTCGCCGTGGTGCACATCGGTATCGATGACGGCGATCCTCTTGTGGCCGTACTTGCGTCCTCAGGTACTCGACCAGGATGGCCATGTTGTTGATATTGCAAAAGCCGCGGTTGCCGTGCACCACACGCATGCTGTGGTGGCCGGGCGGGCGCACCAGCGCAAAGCCGTTTCGAATCTCGCCCTTCTCCAGGGCATCAGCCAGGGTCAGGGTGCTGCCGGCGGCGATGAGATGAGCCTCTGTCACCTGGCTCTCCACATCGGGAACGCAGAAATGGGCGCGAGCGACGTCCTTTTTCTCGGCCAGGCGGGGCTTGTACTCCTCGATTGCGGGGAGGTCCATCAGCCCCTCCTCGAAGATCTGGTCGCGGGTGTAGAGCAGCCGCTCCTCTCGCTCCGGGTGAGTGGGCGAGATGGCCCAGTCGAAGGCGGGGAAGAATATGAGGCCCGTCTTGCCGGTCTTGCCTTTGGAGGACATTTCAGCACCTCCCCCAGGATGGTAGAAGACCTGCTGGAATTTCCATTCGCACGTCCATCAGCCTTCCCACGGTTGACCAGCCTCGAATCATATTGAAAACCTCGCTGTAAGTAACCTCGGCCTCGCCGGCATACTCGCCTATGCCCAGGCGCGCTGCCCGCTCGGCCAAAAGCCGTTTGGCCAGCCGCTCTGCATCCTCAGGCGTCATCTTTTGGTCTGTCACCCGGCCCGTGAGGCCTTCTTCGGCCACGCTAAACTCACCTTTCTCAGTGTCGATGTGCAGGTTCAGGGTTAAGGTGGGCCGGGCCACGGCGGCCCCGATGGCATTGGCCACGGGCGCATATTCGGGCACAATGGCTGCTGCGCCCAGGCGGGCGGCCACCAGCGGCACGAGGGGAGGCGCGCCTCCGCCCACGCCGACCACGCTCTGGGCAGAAAGCAACTCTCTTTTCATGATCTCCCAGATGCGATAAGCGGGCTCCTGCTCCCATTCCCGGAACATCTCATTGACCTCAAAGACGATCTTGTCCACCACGGCATCGACGACCTTTTGGGCCGCCTCCTTGGCAGTGCAGCCCAGGCCTGTCGGCCACGATCTGCATGGCCTTCTCAGCCTTTGCGGCGTCGCCGATGCTCGACAGTCCCAAAACTCGCAGGGCATCGGTGGGCGTGGGCCCATTTCCGCCCATGCAAAGCGGCGGGCCATCCCGGTGCGGCCCGACGGAGGCTGCCGCCGCAGCCCTGGCCGGAAACGGCAACGGCGCTGTCGCCGCCGATGGCTATCGACTTGACGGCAAAAGCCCGCACGTGGGTGAGAAGAGAGCCCACCTTCGCCCCTTTGGCGGAGAGCAGGGGCTTGCCGGAGAGGATGAGCGCCAGGTCGGTGGTGGTGCCGCCGATGTCCACGACCACACAGCTCTGGCCCGGCTGCGTCAGCGCCAAAACGCCCATGATGCTGGCAGCAGGCCCGGAGAAGATGGTCTCTACAGGCATCTGCACCGATTTGTCCAGGGGCAGAGTGCCGCCGTCCGCCTTGAGGATGTAGACCGGTGCCGAGATCTTGCGCTCTTTCAGAGCTCTGGCCACATCTTTGGCAAACCGCTCATAGCTGTCTTTGGTGGCGGCCGTGAGCATGGTTGTCGCTGCCCGGCGGGGGAAGTTGAGCTGGCCGGAGACTTTGTGGCCCAGCTCGATCTTGCTACCTGGCAGAGCAGAGGCCAATATCTCGGCGACCTTCAGCTCGTGGGCATGATTTCTCTGGCAGAACTTTCCTACCACGGCCACGCGGGAGAGGCCCTGGGCCCGGATCTTGGAGGCGGCCTCTTTGATCTGGGGCTCATTGAGCCGATCGATCTCTTTGCCCCGGAAATCGATAGCACCGTCTAAGATGATGCTCTCGCCCAGCGCGTAGTCCTTGGGATTGGTTCCGGGCCCCGGTATGAGCACCAAAGCCACGGGATCGGTCTTGCCCTCAGCGATCATATTAGTAATCAGTGTAGTGCTCAGGACCACTCGCTCGATCTTGCCGGTATCGATGCCCTGCACCAGCTCATCCATTGCCCCAAGCAGGCACTTCAACAGGTTATCGTGATCTGTTGGCACATATGCGGTCTTGACCACCTTATTGCCGTCCACGACAACGGCATCGGTGGTGGTGCCGCCCACATCAATTCCAATAAGCATTTTCATCTCGCCTTTCGCTATGCGCTAAGATAAGGAGGTATATCGGCTTTGTGGTCTTTTTGATCTTGATGGCAGAATCCAGTTAACCCGAAATGTTGGATCATAAACTATTAAATGCAGGAGACGAGAATTAGATTACTGGGTTTGCAGTTCTGTGAATTCAGTCATTAATAGGTTTTAAAAAGTCTGGGGGGTATCAGATCATCATGTTAAAATTTATCGCAATATTCATCCTATTAGCATCGAATAATGCATCAATAAATACTACTTCAATCAACAACTCAAGCATAAATGATACGCTGCTCAATAACTCCAGCTCAGTTGATGATTGGTTCAATAATTCATCGAAGCTGAATTTTACAACGCCTCCGGATCTGTTATTGGCTGATATTAGGTATGACGATCTGGAACTGGCCGGAAAAATATTCCCTACAGAAAAACCAATGACGGAGGATATGCAAGTCTTGACCGACCCCCTGGAGAGGAAATTCAGGAACCTATATTAAAGAGAATAAATATGCCTTGGATAAAGTTCAATGAGGCTTCGACATAGTCCGCAGCTTGCCCGTCCACCCAAAGCCTTAATGTCTCCCTGACCACTTCCCTGAGCCATGAACCTTGGTCGCCTCTTCAAGTCCAAACCCACACCCCGCATTGCAGAAAGCCCGCCTGTCAACTACCTGGATCTTCGGACCAAGCCCTACTACATCGTGGCCTCGGTCGAGGTGGGCAATACTACTACCAAATGCATTCTAACCGCTACTGACCTGATTACAGGCAAGACCTACATCGTCGACAAAACTGTGAAGATGACCAGAGACGTGAGGCTGCCAAAACCAGGTGAAGAGGTCTTCGCTCATACCATCAACGGCACGCCCCTAACCGAAGAATCCATTGCGGAACTGGTGAAAAACACTCTTATCGAGAGCCATGAAAAGGCCCGACTGGATATCAAGACCGATCTGAACTTCGTGGTGCGCTCCACCGGCGTCGTGGCTGAGCTGGATTCACCGGAACAGGTGGGCGCTTTCATCCAGGCCCTGGCGAAAGGCTGCCTTGATGCAGGTGTTCCGCCCCGGCTCATGACCCCGGCCATGAGCATCCACAATATACTCGATAAGTTCAAGAGCTACACCATGATTGAAAAGGTGACCTTCATGGGGGCAGTAGCCTCATGCTTCCCACCGCAGGGGTCTACAGGTGTAGAAGTCGTGGCCAATGAGATGGAAGGCGAGCTGGCCACAGCCGGCATTAAGGAAGGGAGCCGCTGGACAGATGTGGACTTTCGCAACCCCTGCCTCTCTATGGACTTCGGCACTACACTGGACGGCAGGGTGACGAGCGAAGAGCTGCCCTATGCCCACACCATCGGAAATCTGCTTGGCCTGGCGGGAGCCATCCCCGATGCTGTGGTGCAGGGCACTGGGCTGGTAGACAAGAAAACTGGGGCAACGCTGGACATCTTTGACGCCAGGATGAAGCCAGAGTACGGCAAAGAGGCTCGAGCCTTCGCGGATCTGATTGAGGAATTAGTAGTAATAGAGAAGGTGCCTCAAAGTCGCAATAAATACGGCCTTGTGCCCGTGAGCCCGCAGGCTGCGGCCCTGAACAACGTCGTCCTCATAGGCTGCGATGTGGGTGTAAACGGAAGCGACCTGGAAAAGCTATCCGAGATTGGCGCTGATATCCATAAAACCAAGAATTTGAAGATCCTTTTTGGCACTCTGGACCTGGTCATGGCCAGTGTGGCGCGCCGGCTGGTGCAGGTGGGAATCGATGAGGGCATTGTCACAGGAAATACTGCCATCGGCGTCACCGGTCGAGCCGGAATCAGCGGCAATAAGCCCCGTTTGATCCTGGAGGAAATCGAGAAGCTCGGGCTCTATGACCTGCCGGAGACGAATGTAGTCTTCGTGGACGATGGACTGGCCAGGGGGGCTGCCGTGATGGCACGCTGCATGAACTCCATGGGCACACCTAAAAATCCTCTGGGCGGGCTGCGCAAAGGTCGATGCATCCTCAAGAACAGAATGGATTTCGAGACCCAGAAAGGGGGCGCTGCCGTGCCTCAGCAAGCGCATCCGGAGAAGGACACGCAGGCTTATTTTGTGGGAGGGCACAAAAGAGCGTAGATGCCCTCCAGAGGAGACCGCCTGTTGCCCGCAGTAGGAAAGGAGCTTCCCATATCACTCCTTGAGATCGAGCCTTGTCAGGAGACGCTGTGGGTGGCAATGGATCCAGCCTTGCCTGCTGCCTTTCCACCCTGCATCAAGAATATAATTGGGAAAGCCGCAGGCGAGAAGGGCAGATACAGGAGGGCGGCGATCCTGGCCTCATTCCTGGGTCAATTGGGCTGGGGCAGCGCCGAGGCGAAGTCGCTCTGGTCGGATGCCGTCGCCGTTGAAGAGCGGATCTTCACTGAGTGGTTTGGGATGATGCACTGCCCCAAATGCAAAACTATGCAGATGCAAAGCAGAGGCTACCCGGATCTTGGCATATCAGACCTCGGGCTCTGCCAGCCGGATGAAAAGTGCCGGGAATTTATTGGCCCTGTAGAGTATGCCGCAGTTCTGGTGTCGGAAAAGGATTGGTCCAGGGGCCGCCAAAAGCATATCCGAACCATCTACAAGGCCCGGGTCTTCGACTGGACGGCAGGAAAAGTTGGCGAGATCGAGCTGTCTCTTGCCGAAAAAGATGAGTTGGAGGGCCTGCAGAAGGTGCAAATGGAGAATGAGATGCTGGTCTACACACGCGCAAAAGTACGGGGAAAGCTTCGTTCCAGGTTCTTCCTCAAAGAGACTGAGGGACTTAGAAGGCGGTTGCTGTCTGAGCTCCTTTAGCCATTAACGGCTTGTGGGATCTCGATATGGAATTGCTAAATAATTCCAGCCGACACAAAAACAATTGGGATTTCGCCCCAGGAAATAAAAAAGAACGGAGATCGGGCCAGCAGTTGCCGGACTGATCTCACTCCAGATTCTTGACAGCAGGAGTGCCGGACACATTGCCGGATGCGACAACGCTTATTTGCAGGGCATTATTGAAGGTTTCTGATCCTTGTGGGGACGAGGCAAATACATTTACATTGTATACGCCAGCGGGGACTTGAGCATTCCAGTATCCGAAATACTCATTTCCTGCAAATTTTAGCAGGTTAACATTTCCAACATCTTTGCCTGTCGAATCCTTGACGGCGGCGCTTGCTGTCAGCAGGCTCGTCATCCAAGGAAGTTGAGGCGTTATTGGCAATCTCCGTCTGGTTCTCCGGTTGCACTGGACTGCCCACTGAAAAGATGGCAGTGATCTTAACAGGACTTCCTGAGTTCACAGAACTCGGACTGGCATTAATGCTCTTAAGATTGATGGCGACATTTGCTGCGCTGGCATCCACAGCCGCAGTTGCGGCAGCATTCGCATCGCTGCTGGGGGCCTCCTGGGCGGCCTTGGACTCATTCTCAAACTGGGATGTGGTCTTGCGAACTGCCTTTGGACCGTATTCCTGGGGCTCATCGCTCAAGGGCTTGCCTTCAAGAAAGCTGCTTGCACTTTGGCTCCAATCCCCTTCTTGGGCGCAGGTCGAACATACGGCGGAAGCGCTTGAAACCGATGCAGTCATCGCCATCAAGAAAGCGATGCAAACCAGAAATGGTGTTAAATTTTTCATATCTTCACCTCATTGATCAGTCGACTTAACAGCGTGAACGGGAATTGACTGTCTCCCGGGCGGCTTCGTGCTCTATTTATATGATCCTGACGCTTGAAAATCCTGGTTAGGAGTCCCGATAATATAATTGAAGCAGGTGGATAGGAGGGGGGATGTGAAACCTTTGAAAATTATGCCTTTGAAGTTTTATTATACAAAATAGAAAAGTAACGGACCCGGGAATTCTTCTCGCCGGTTCCAGTTGCATAAATCCTCGATTCCATCAGGCTGCTGCAAGAGCAGGCTCAACAGAGATCTTATCACAGAAGGCTTTGATCTGCTCCTGGTTCATGATGTTCTTGGGAATTACGATTACCTGGTATCCATCACTCTCCAGTCTATTTATAAGATCCCTGAACTGGCTCATGGCCACTTTGACCTGCTTGGTCAGATCCGGCATCTTTAGAATTACGATCTTTGCCGAAGGGATTACAGCATCTACGACATAGCCCCAGCGCGTAGGACGATGCATCAGCACCGCAACGCCTCTCTTTTCGAGCTCCGAGATTATGTCGTCAAACTTTTCAATTTCTGGTGACTCAGCATGTTTAATATAGATTCCTCCACATACCCTATTCTGATATCGATTATCTGCTAATTATTTAACATCATCATAAGTCTATTATCGATACAATTATTCCAGCTTAGCAACACTATCTTCTCCCCACCAGTTCGAGCAACCTTTCGTAATCTGCAACCGGAAATCGAACCGATAACGAGAGTCCTATTTCACATGCTTGGGAGGAGTTCAATTCGATTACCCCTAAATCATCGTCCAGGTATTCTCTTATGTCATGTGGATGAGCGTTATACTTCCAGCCACCGTTTTCGCCAATTATTCTGGAGTAAAGCCAATTATCAGCGTCTGGGCTATTAAACGGATCGAGGCCGGATATCACACGAGTCAAGAACGTCTCTGCATCTCCTGTCGTGAGAAATTCTATCCACACAACTCCCGGCCTGTTCTCCTGGCAAGAATTGCAGGTCGTGATTCCAAAATCCCAGATGGCTTTGAGCAGAGGGGCTATTCCTTCGTCCACCTCAATCACTCCGTTTGATGTCGGATCAAAAACTGCGATCTGCTTGTGCTCAATCATCTTCATGCTCCTTTGCCAGCCCCTGCCAAATAGTCCAACTTTTCAAAGAGCCGCACCAAGCGGCGATGAGTTAAAAATCTGCGCGGCGCCGAAGATCTTCGCCGCGCGTTCTTTTTGTACGCCCTGTTGCGAACGCTGTCAATTAGAACAGATCGATTATAGGAATAATCAAATCGGCTTAGTATCTTCTGGGTGCCCTGGCAGGTCTGTGCTTCTGATAGCACTCGCTGCAGTAAACCGGCCTGGATCCATCCGGCTTGAAGGGGACCTGGGTTTGCTTCCCGCATTCTGAACAAGTAACATCTGTCATTTCTCTCGGACCGCTATTGTAGCCGCCTCTGCTGCTGCTACCGCTGTTTTCATATTTTCGCTCAAACATTTTAATTCACGTACCTTTTGAATCGATTCAAAGAATCGAAACTGCCACAGAAAACATCTCAACAAATCTCTTTGATCGACGCAATAATGCAGCATCGTCTAAAGGATAGATTGGCATATATACTTGTTGGTTAGAATGCGGAATTGTCGCTTACCTTCTCTTCGTGATTATGGAGAGTATATCACAGTCCTTGAGCTCATGGTCCAGACCGATCGATTGGCCCGGGAACTTGGCGCTCTTGCCCCAGACCAGACCATAGCGGAAGAGATTCACGAAGTCGCGATGAAGATGCTCGCAGACCGACTTAACAGTGCTTCCGTCCAAGAGCACCAACGGCTCTTCCAGATCCGCTTTGCCCCCTTTCGGCTTGAGATAGACACGAATGAAGCCCAGCTTTTGGTAAATCATATCCTTCAGCTCCTCCAAACCCTCAAGTGTCGCGCAAGAGACAGGGAGATAGTCTCTGTCTAGCTCCTCTCGAATCCTGTTCTCGACTCCTCCGTAGCGCAGATCGAACTTGTTTATGGCCACCACAGATGGAATATAGACTCTGTTACCAGCCAGGAAGTCTACCAGGCTATCCGTATCGATATCTTCGCGGATGGTGACATTGGCGTTCACTATGCCGTAGGCGCGTATGATCTCTGCGATCTCGAACTCGGTCATGTTGGTGAGAGGGACCGTACTGCGCACGATTATTCCGCCTTTCTTCTCCTGAGTAATGTGAATGTTAGGAGGCTGCCTGTCCAGCCGGATGCCTGCGTCATAGAGCTCGCGCTCCAGGATATTCAGCTTATAGTTGAATACGTCTCCCAGTAGCAGTATTATATCTGCCGCGCGAGCTGCCGTTATGACCTCTCTACCCCTTCCTTTGCCCTTCGCAGCTCCTTTGATGATGCCCGGCATATCCAGTATCTGGATCTCAGCGCCTTTGTATTTCATGACGCCCGGAATGACCTCCAGGGTAGTGAATTGATATGCGGCAACCTCAGACTTGGATCCCGTCAGGTAGTTGAGCAGGCTGGACTTTCCTACGGATGGGAAACCAACCAGGGCCACAGTTGCGTCGCCGGACTTCTTGATATAGTATCTTCTGCCACCGCCGCCGCCTTTGATTTTCTGAAGTTCTTGCTGTGCCTTTAACTTCGCGATCTTGGCCTTGATCTTACCCAGATGATGCTCAGTGGCCTTGTTCTTCTGGGTGTTAAAGATCTCCTCTTCCAGCGCCTTAATCTGCTCCTCTATGGTTGCCATCTTATACGTCCTCTTAATCGGCAGGCGGCCCAAGGGGCAGCCTGCCATCAGCTTGAAATGTGCTGAGTCTGCAATATAAAGGAGGCTACCCCTTTATAAGTTATGGGTTTAGCCGGTCTTCTGTCAGGGGTTCTTCATAAGCTAAAAAAATCTTGAAGCTAGGGTTTGACGGGTCTCGCATATCTCCGACGCCATACACGTCTGGCAACGGGAACCATCCGGGCGATCGGGAAGCTGGCCTTCTTTTATTTGCTTTATTCTATCGCGTATGCGCAACACCCGGGCTCTATCCACGCTATGAATCTGAACCGTTCGCATAAGGCCAAAGCTCGCATATTCCACAAGCCCGTGATCTATTCTCATCTTATGCTTCTCTCCCAATAGCAGAGCATAACCAGCTATTGTGAGCCTATCTCTCTTCCAGACTCCGTTCTCTGGTGCCTGACAAGTGCGGATGAGAGACGGGGTACTGCCCGGCGCAAGTCGATCCAGCCTTCCCGATAGACCCAGTTTCTCTGAACAGAGGTCCACTTCCGGTTCATACGGCAGGAGATAATCGATGTATTCAGCGAGGTTTTCAGCGATCGATGCAATCTTTCCCTCCATCTCCCGGCAGACGGGTCCGAGCTCTGCGACCTCAATCTCATAAACCAGAGGCAGCTCCTCTTCCAACCTCATCAGAGCCTCTCTTAGCTGGCTTTCCAGATCGCTTTTTTTTGATAGGGTGAGCATCAGGCTACGTATGAGGATATGCCGGGCATTGTTCTTTCTGGGCATACTTCCCAGAGCCTCAAAGTAAACCAGCCTGGGGCAACGCAGATAGAGGCTTATATCCGATATCCTGACGGTTGTTGGCATCATTCAGCTATTGCATCTCATCTTTTAAAAATTTTTTGTCTATTGGTTGAGGGATGCTGACGACAATGATATCCAACTAAGTCACAGGATGTAGAGCTATGGCATGAAATGACCGAGTCAAATTCTGCAACTTCGTCGAATTGTGAAGAGGGATTTCCATTCGCATCTTGATAAGCCAGGCGTCTTCTGCTCCAGATCCAAAAGTGTTGGTTATGCCTGCCATAATATAGTCTCCATCTCGGTTTTGCACGGCAAAGGTGCCGATATCATCTGCCCCACCTCCAAAGACTCGTGCCCACGCCTCGTTACCCCTGGAATCGATCTTGATAATGAGGGCATCTCTTCCCGATTCCTTGCTATCAATCCGTCCTGCGATGATGAAGCCGCCGTCGGTTGTCGGCTGCAGAGATGCGCCCGAACCCCCCTGGTAGGTACTCTCCCAAAGCTCTCGACCCGCGAGATCGGTTCTGATGAGAATGATTCTATTGTTATCGGAGCCAGATTCTGTCCTGCCCACCAGAGCATAGCCGTCCTTGAGCTCCACCACCTGAAAGCCGGCGTCATCCTTGCTGCCCCCAAAAGTAGCATTCCAGGCCTCTTTTCCCTGTGAATCGGTTTTCAAGAGCCAGATGTCATCTCCACCTTTTCCAAAGGATGCTGTCCGACCTGCCGCAATGTATCCCCCATCCCGGCTCTGCAGAACCGAAATACCCACATCGTCCTCCCGTCCGCCGTAAGTACGATCCCAGACCCTGTTTCCCAGATCATCGGTCTTCAGGAGCCAGAGGTCTTTTCTTCCTCTGCCCAGAGACTGGGTATAGCCCGTGGCGATGTAACCCCCATCTTTGGTCTCATCGACGGACCACCCACCGTCACCGGAAGAGGATACGAATCCCCCAAAGGTTTTATCCCAGATTAGGCTCCCATTGCCATCCGTCTTGATCAGCCAGAGCCTTTCCTCGCCCATGCCGAAGGACTTCGTGCTTCCCGTGATGATGAAACCGTCGTCATTTGCCTCCTTCACGAAATATCCGATGTCCTCGCCTGATCCTCCGAGAATTCTGCTCCAGATAGGGTTTCCATATTGATCTGTTTTAATCAGCCACAGGTCGCTTCCCTCTCCTCTGGTTGCCGTATTGCCGACCAGGATATAACCTCCATCCAACGTCACTTGCAGGCACCAGGCGCCATCTCCATACCTTCCCCCATAGGTCTTATTCCATTCCTCTCTGGGCTCAGCTCCATAGGCTGAATTGGATTCCGCCAGAACAAGAAAAATAGAGATTAACGAGACAAAGATGAGAGAGACGAGGGCGATCGATAGGATCTTTTTGGGGCAACAATTCATTGTCATTGGCACATCCATTGACCCTAGATGCCTCTATCCTGGAATTTTACCGTCTTGTCCATGGAAAAGGTTCCGCTCAGGAAAGTCCTGGAATCGATATCGTTCTTGCCCACCTCATGCTGGGAGGCAGTGATGCCGTAAAAGCCTTTGAAGCTGGCCCTGGAATTGGCACCAATTTCTTCTGGCTCCGCATAACCGCTTTCGTTGAGAGAGCCTTCAGAAGATGCTTCTTCCCCGGATTCACTGAATGCTGATCTAATTGCTTTGTCGGCAGGGAGATCGGCCACAGATGAGTTGAGTGCCGAGGAATTCATGGCGGAAGAATTTGTGGAATTATTCTCTGACACAGATAGATTGGTGTTAATAATGTCGGAAGCTTTCTTTTTGTCAATCGCGACTCGCCTGTGAGCTTCAAGTTCACTCAGAGCTTCACTCATCCTGACCTCAACCCTCTTCATATCTGCACCGGTTTCCAGCGCCCCTGAATTCTCATACCCCAAAATGCTCGAGGCGCTCTCGCCGCCCCCAGAAGACGTTGCCGAAAAGAGATAGGCCGCTATTAATATAATCAGAACTGTAATTATCCCCTTCATCATCCCCACCTTCAGAGCTACAAAATTAGAAAGTCATTAATACAATTTCAACTTTTCTATTCCGCCCTATGGATAGCATTTATCTCT
Organism: uncultured Methanosarcinales archaeon; assembly: GCA_963843555.1. GTDB lineage: Archaea > Halobacteriota > Methanosarcinia > Methanotrichales > Methanotrichaceae > Methanothrix. The sequence continues at coordinate 45,973 of CAWJKV010000015.1, read as the reverse complement.
TCCCAGCAACATCCTCTTTCTGTGTACCTGGACTATTTCCCTTATGAGTCCCTCAGGCCCTACCAGGACAGGATGCTGGACGCGGTCTACGATGTGGTAAGCATTGGAGAGCATGGTGTGCTGATGATAGATGCGCCCACCGGCACAGGAAAGACGAGTTGCATCAGCGCTGCTTTATCCGCGGCCCCCGGAAAGATAGTGGTAGCTGTGAGAACAGTATCTCAGATCGATATCTACATCGATGAGATTAACCGCATATGGTCCAAAACCCGTCATAAGCCGGAGATCGCTTACATGGTCGGCAAGCAGAGGATCTGTCCCCTGGAAAAGGAGTTTCGGGGTGAGAGCGTTTATGCCGGCTGCTCCAGGCTTCGAGAATGGACAAAAAATTATGTCTCCACCCGCATCGGCAAAAGTAATGCCAGCGTCTATGATCCCAGTTCCGACAGCATACCCGAAGAAGAGCCTGGCTATAGGACCTTCTGCCCCTATTACCTGAAAAGCAGGGAGGGCTTCGAGCTTAATGGAAAAGTCCATTTTCGGAGATCCAGCCGTGCTATTGACGTGGTGGAAGGCTTGAAGAAGAGGGTCACGCCTCCTTCCGGGCTTCCTGATTCGTGCCAGGGCATCTGCCCTTATGAGATAATGAGCCTCTATGCCAAGAATAGCGACATTGTGATAATGAATTATTCTCACCTCTTCAGCCCTGACTTTCAGGATATCATATTCCAATGGCTGGAGATAGATTCAGAAAAGGTTACCCTGATTATAGATGAAGCCCATAACCTGGGCGATGCAGTGCGGGCTATGAACTCGCGGCTTCTCACACTTCGCATGGTAGATCTTGCCGAGAAGGAGGTGGAAAAGTTCGAAGGCACATTGGGCCAGGCAAGGCTCGAGGAAACGCGAGCGGGAGCTTCCTGGAGGAGGGAAGGAATCAGGGTTATACGGATGCTGCTTCCCCGTCTGAAGAGATTTTTGCAGAGCCGCCAGGAAAGGATGCCGGAGGGAGAAGTTCTGCTGGATGCAGATCTGTTCCGCTCCTTCCTCTACAATGGTGTGGCGGATATTGACGAAGCTCTATCCTATTTCTCAGACGTCTCTGTGGCTGTCGCCGATCTGAATCTGGCCGAGGGGGACAAAGAAAACCTGCAAGGAGACATCCAGCCGAGTCTTGCGCTTGTGCTTCTCTTTCTCAGGGATGTGGAGACGGCTGAAAATGATCCATCCTACCAGAGGAAGATTGTGGTGAGCGGCTCAGGGCAAAAGAGGTTCGTCCGCCTGGAGGTCAATAATATCGATCCCGCTGCCAACATCCGGCGCATCACCGATAACATCAGCGCTACTGTAATGCTCTCCGGCACCTTTTCGCCGCTGGAGGCGTACGAGCTATACTGTCTGGGGGAAGAAGGCAGAGCGCAAAAGCTCAGCCTGCCCAATCCATTTCCCAGAGAAAACCGCCTGCTCCTGGCTGCAAAAAAGGCAACAACCCAGCTGGAGATCAGGGACGATGCAGACAACAGGGAGGAAATATCCGGACATATCAGATCGATAATTGAGTATGTTCCTGGAAATGTGGCTGTCTTCTTTACCTCTTACCCCATGATGAATAATTACAGGGATGTGTGCCTCGTATCCTCAAGAAAGGTGGGAAAGAAGCTTTGCATTGAGCCTCGCAGCGCTGACGAGGTTCCAGAGTTGCTGGAGGAGTTCTTCTCCCTCGGCCGCCGTGCAGGCGCAGTCTTGACGGGAGTATGTGGCGGAAAGCTGGCGGAAGGAATTGATTACAAGGGAGAAGCCCTCAATGGCGTGGCCGTAGTGGGCCTGCCGCTGGCTGCCTATGATGAGATTCAAAAAGAGATCAATGGCTACTACATCAAAAAATATGGCAAGACGAAAGGGATGCTCATAGCCTATACCCTGCCCGCTATGAATCGGGGATTGCAGGCTGCGGGCCGGGTCATTCGCGCCGAGTCTGAAAGAGGCGTCCTTCTGTTTTGCGATCGTCGTTTTGGAGACGACAATCTGGGCGGCGTCAACCAGTTCTTCCCCGAATGGGTGAGATCGGAATTGATATTGGTAGACGCAAAAGAGGGCCAGGAAATGATCAAGGAGAAGATCGCGCAGTGGAGGATGGAGAAAATTCCTGAGAAACGCATATACAATGTGGAACCGACGCCAAAGAGGACCAAAACCAGAAAACCTGGCAAGAGGGATCTCAGGGAGCTGGCAAAATCGCTGGGGCTGGGAGATACAGGTCGTAAGGGCTATTCCACTCTGGGGGATACAAAGACCGGAATTTCCGGATTGGGCAAAAAATAATCGTCCTCAAGACCCGCCTTTTAAGGAAAGAATGGCTGTCTAATTGATCGGATCTATCTCCAGCACTCGAAGGGGGATGGTTCCCAGGGCCTTTCCTATCGTGGATTTGGCTATTCGTCCTGCATGCTCCTGGCTCTCTGCATTGAAGATCTTTATCTCAAAGAGCAGGGCCACCAGTGCGGTGCTGGCGACGAGAAAGACGCCCGCGAGGGGTTCCTTGCACTCAGGGCAATCCCACTGGCCCATCTCTACCTCTACAAAATCCATCTTTCTCTGGTTCAATCTCTTGCCTGCCTCAGAAATGGCCACTCCGATGGCGTCATCTTCTGTCTTGACATCTCTGACCAGCCAGGCACCCTCCAGCAAGACGTTGAAGTTTGGCATCTTTCAAATGCTAGTAGGATGTATCATATCTACTTTTTCAGCCAGCAAATTTCTGGTTGACAAATTTCTTAAGCTCGTCGTGTGATTTCATCAAATTGGAATCATGATAATTGACGGAGAGCATATACTATTAATAAGTGTGAGTCAATCAGAATGCAATGTCAGAATGAAATAGAGCAATTTGGGACAATTTCCGAACTCTTAATAGGAAATCCTTAAATAGACCCAAAATTGCATCAGTTTCGGATACGTCATTGTATAAAATTTAAACTAAAAAGGGTTCAATATCATATGCAAGAGGACGTTGGCGTCGATAATCGTAGAGTGGTTCTGGAATACATATCAGACAACCCTGGCTCTCATCTGAGGAAAATAGCAAGGGATCTTGATATCCGCCTGAGTACTCTGAGATATCATCTCGATTATTTGGAAAAGAAGGGGTCAATAGTCTGCCAAAAACAAAAAAATCTGAAGGTATATTTTGCATCCGGTAAACTCAAACCTCTCGAGAAGACTTTGACTCCGCTGCTTCAACAGAAGCGTTTCCGTGATATTATCCTGGTCTTAATCGATTCTCCTGGTATGACATTTTCCCAAATAGTTGACAAATTATCGATAGGCTCCTCCACCGCATCCAAATACATCAATACCTTAGAAGATAGAAAAATATTATTTCATGAGAAATCAGGGCGAGAAAAAAAGTATTATATAAATGATGAAAAGAGCGTTATCGAGCTTTTGACAACGTATAAGCAATTCATGGCTGATATGAGCTACGAGATTCGTACTCCCATGAATACAATAATAGGCATGACAAGCCTCCTTCTTGATGAAAAACTGACTCCTGAGCAGAGAGATTTCGTAGAGACTATCAAGGTCAGCGGCGATGCTCTGATGTCGATAATAAACAACATACTGGATTTTACAAAGATTGAGCGGGAAACAATAACTCTCGAAGTCCAGGATTTCAACTTGCGCGATTGCATTGAAGAAGCTCTTGATTCAGTGGCATTAAAGGCGGCAGAGAAGAAGCTAAATCTGGCCTGCATAATAGATAAAAATACGCCCGGGGTGATCATTGGAGATAAGGACAGGCTGCGTCAGATCCTGGTCAACCTGCTCAATAACTCGGTTAAATTCACAGAGAAGGGAGAAGTCCTGGTATCAGCTTCTTCCAAGCTTTCTGGTTCTCCATATGAAATTCATTTCGCGATTAAGGATACAGGCATCGGCATCCCGCCAAATAAGATAGATCACCTTTTTGAGTCGTATAGCCAGGCGATGGATCGCCTTTCCGAGTCATTTAGCCAGGCTGATTTCGAATCGTTTAGCAATGCCAATGATCCCATCACAAAAAAATACACGGGAACGGGATTGGGACTTGCGATAAGCAAGAAACTCGTCGAATTGATGAGCGGAAAGATCTGGGCGGAAAGCAAGGTTGGAGTTGGATCCACCATCCATTTCACAATCAGGGCGGAGCATGTTATCAGCACATTGCCATTTGCCGGAATCCAGCCCTCTCTTCAGGGAAAACGCCTTCTCATTGTTGAAGGAAATAAGACCATTCGAAATATCCTTAGCCTTCAGGCCTGGGATTGGGGCATGATTCCCACAGTCATCGACTCGGTTCAGGAAGCCGTCCGATTGGTCCAGAGCGGCAATCCCTTCGACGCTGTTGCCCTGGATATTGATATGCCGGAAATAGATGGCATGCCCCTGGCCAGAATAATTCGCAAATACAACAAAACTTTGCCCCTACTGATCCTAGCTTTCATGGGCCAGCGAATAGAGCCCGACTTATCGGATGTAACACTGATCAAACCCATAAAGTTGTCTCAGTTGCATAATGCCCTCATTGCAGTATTTGCGGCCCGAGCAGCGCCATTGAAAGAGACTGTGCCAACTATTGTGGAAATCGGTCCGAGTTCTATGCGGGTTCTGCTGGCTGAAGACAATGTGTCCAATCAAAAGGTCACAATGACCATGCTCAAGCGCCTGGGATATAGCGCTGATGTGGCAGCTAACGGAATAGAGGCTCTGAAAGCGCTGGAACACCAGCAATACGATATTGTGCTGATGGATGTCAGAATGCCCGAGATGGACGGATTGGAGGCTACAAAGATCATCCGCCAGCGCTGGCCGGATAAAGGCCTGAAGATAATAGCCATAACCGCTTTCGCCCTGCAAGGAGACAAAGAAAAGTGCCTGGCTGCAGGCATGGACGACTACATCAGCAAACCCGTGCGCATGAACGATCTGGCGAAGCTTCTTGGGAAATATCAGCCAATTCAAAATGCATTGCCATGATGATCGGGCAGGTCATCTAAAAAGGTTAAAAATCAGAAGGTATTTAGTCATGCCCTGTCAACAATTAGAGAAGATATGCTTCCATAAACTGAGATTATCCATGAGCGGCTGAATGCCTCTTCCCGATGGCAGATTCTGCGGTAAGAGACTTCATCATGCTCTATAGACGCTGCCCCAAAAAATGGCTTTATAGGGGCGAAGTTGGCAGGACGAATATTCTCTGATTTTCCGATAGAGTGTTATTGACCTGATTGATGGTATTCATTAAGCTTATGCCCTTTTCTGTGGTTTCGTAAATTGCATGTCGGCCTTGTTGAACTTTTATCAGTTCATTTTTTATCAGGAGCTGCAAGTAAGGATCTACGGTTCTGAAATTTAGGTTCGCCTGATATACTACCCGAGTTTTGCTGGAACCTTTAATGCATATGTTCAGGATTTCTGAGATGATCTCGTTTCTATTCCTTTTCATAGTTTTCCCCTTTCTTTACTGATCATCTTGTTCAGTATTATAGACGATTATGTTCATTTCTAAAAGAAGTACTGTACTGGATCAACTATGGATTCTATTCTTATCATCCATACTTATCATAAGTATGAACTTTCGTCGGAGTTTTTTAGCCACTTATGCTGAGGGCATTCCAAAAAGCAAAGAGATCATACCGCGGTACGACAACTTGGCATGATCTCCGCAGCTAGATTTGAGCATCAAAATCCCGGGGGCCTGCAATTATTTTGGCCAGCAACGAAGATCCTCTCTCATCTCCTGACAATAATGACAGAATGACCCGGATGTGGTCATTTGGCCGCAAGCGATACATTTTCCGGACCCATTTTTTTTATCCGATCTTTGTGTTCTCATCTTTGACACTTCACTATTTTGAAATTGGGGATGCCAGAAAAATTTTCAAACCGATCGAATGAATAGCCCGCCAGCGGACGGCGATATCGATACTCGATCTGATTGGAGCAGCAACGAAAGGCTGGGTGGCAAGAGAAGTTGTCCAATACCCTTCTCATCTACTTCATATTTTAGCGTCAATATGCCCCTATTATCCATGTATCCTCCTCCGTTCTCTGAGGCATACACATCTTGGTCAGAGGCCCTATTGCTAGTGCTAAGGGCGGTTTTCTTGGCAGATTTCTCCTTTTTCTTCACCTTATCATTAGACCTCATTTTTCATCCACTCCATCTAAGACCGGGGTACTTACGACACGGGCATCCTGCAATGTCTGTTTTCCAACATTTGTATAAGTGTTTTATGACACAGATTGCGAATTTTAGTACAAAGCATGAAGCATAGCCAGCTTCATTTCATGATGTTTGTCAAAAAGTTCCCTATAATGAATGCAGAAGAGTCAAATATGAATCCAAGCATGCCCCTGGGAATCTAACGGCCATAATAAATACCACCAAATAGTGGTTTATCATTCAATGACCTGGCAACCTTACACTGGATTTTCGCCACCTTGCTTACCGAGCCTTTTTCAGTGATATATCTCAGTAAAATAACGCTTTTTAAGCTTTGCAAAACTTATCGCCCCATCCTTCTGCTGCGTGGGGACGGGACAATATGGTAGAATGGTCTGGAGAGCTCCGAAGAGGAGAAACTAAAGCTCTCCAGTAAGGAAGGAGGTTTTCCAAAATGGCCTGGCCACTCGAGGGCCAGTAATAGTATTGGTATCAGAGTGTATTTAAAATTATTGACACAGATTGTGGATGATAGCACAAAGCGCGAACAATGGGTCGCAATTGTTCCTTGGAAACGACTTGAATTATCATCAAATGAATTAGACAGTAACTCTATTACTGAGGGATTAAGCAAAAGAAAGATTTAATCTATCCCTTCATTTCTCGAATAATGTGTTATTGATTTTATTTATGCTTTCCAGAAGATATGTGCCCTTTGGTGTGGTTTTGTATAGTATCTGCGCTCCCTGACCGATCTCTATTAGATGCTGATTTTTAATTAGAATTTCTAAATACGGATTTACAGTTCTGAAGTTAAGGTTCGCCTGATATACGATTTTAGTTTTATTTGCACCGGTCAAGCATATGTCCAGGATTTGGGAGAAGATCTCTTGCTTGCTTCTCTTCATGGTACCCCTCCTTGCTGATCTATAATGCGATTGTAGACGACCCGTCGGAAGCTTGATCTATAGCCGGCGTCTTTTAATTCCATCTTTATATCTCCGCTCTTGGATGGCATCAGATCCACGAGTGCGAAGAGAACCTCCGGTTTTGAAGGAAATTTTATTGCTTTACCCAAATTATGGTGATCCTGGGCATTTCTCCATCCTTTATATCAAAGATGAAATCCAATATGATATATAGACGATTATGTGAAGTTTGAAGGCAATAATGTACAGATCATACTAAAATATCATCTACTTATTCAATTAATATTAATAATATTTCCCAGACAAGCGAAACTGTTGTCAATGTTCTGCAGCAACTGGGATGATTCCGAAGCGCTACTGCACAAAAATGTCATATACCAACCATCAGTAAGTGATTTCTCTTGCTCGATTGTGCAGTATAGACTCGCCGGTTTTGGCTATCAGCTGGGAGGCAGTCGATATAGTTGCATTATAAGCGAGTTGATTTTTACACTTTATATTTATACAGATTATGGTACTTTAAAGTATTAATGTCTAAGCTTACATTAACGATAAGGTTTCCGGATTTAGGGCCACAAAAGAAGCATTAAGACTGCAAAATGCTGATATGAAGTGGCAATTGATAGTTCATACCTTGTGCTAGAAATTGTAATTTGTGCCATAAAATCCTTATTAGTGCAGAACACCTCAGTAGAGTGGAGAACTGGACCGATCTCCCAAAAAATGGAACGCTACTAAGCGAAAAGGAGTTCATTTATGCCCAAAATAATTGACTTCGATCTGTCAGAACCATTGGCAAAAGCCCTAATCGGTTATGCTGCCCAGACCAGGAATAGTATGAATGCTCAAAGCCAGATTGTGGAAGAGGCTCTAATTGAGTTCTTCGAGAGGCGTAGAGTCAAGATCGAGACCTAGCTTCATATGACTCGCGACGCGAAAGTACATGACTCGCAATAATCTATCCTAATTTTTGGGCTTCAGGGCATTTTGGCAAAGCAACCAAAATGGAAAATTCCTTCGGACAAAGACCTTTGGTTCTAAAAAAAATGCGTGTATCCCATGATCAATAGCACACGTGACTAAAATTCTCTCTAATCTCTCATCAACTTCCTATCGCCTCCACTGGATCCATCATGGAAGCCTTCCAGGCCGGATAGAGTCCTGCCACGAAGTTGATGATAAGGGCGAAGATCACTGCGTAAATAAAGAACTCGGGCTTCATGGTGACTGTCATCCTGGAGACCATGTAGATCTCGGAAGGAAGCTCAATACTGTAAGACATTATGAGCCTGGCTGCGAGATATGCGAGTACACTCCCGAGCAAGGCCGAAGGCGGAGCCAGGATGAGGCTCTCCAGCATAAAAATTTTGAGAATCGACCGCCTTGTAGCCCCCATAGCCATAAGGATGCCGATCTCTTTGGTCTTGCGAGATATTATCATGATCATGGTATTGGCGATGCCAAATCCTGCTATCAAGAATATGAGAATGTAGAATATTATGGAGAAATATTTCTGTGTTTGGATCAGTTCGAGGATGTCGGCATTCGTATCCTGCCAGGACCTGGACTGATATTGAAATTGACCCCTGAGATCTGCAGCTATATAGGGCGCCTGATATATGTCTGAGACTCTAGCGTCCACCTCTGAGACCACATCTCCTTTTTCTACCAGATCCTGGGCCGTTTTCAGAGGAACGTAGATCAGCGACTGGTCGTTGGCCGAGCCCGTCTCAAAGAGGCCGGCAACCTTGAGCCGGATGGATTTATTTCCTCTCACCAGAATAAAATCGTCTTCCGGATGCAGTTTCAGATCGTCCGCCAGAGTCGTTCCTATGAATGCAGCATACTTTCTGTGGTTCAGGTCCTGAAAGTTGCCGATGACGATATCTCTTTGAACGTTCATCAACAGGTCTTCGTCGCCTGGATCAACGCCCAAAAAGTCGACCCCGCGGACTTTGTCTTTGTACTTGGCAGCCGCCTTTCCGGCCAGCCTTGCCGAGACCGCTTCCACCTCGGGATAATTCCATAAAATGGCAGAGACGGTTCGATAGAGGTAGATGTACTTCTCATCCTCCTTTGGCTGGATATAAATGTGAGGATTATTCTCAACCGTTGTGGTGATGACCTCCTCCTCAAAACCGCTCATCAAGCCCATGAGAACGATAATGATGGCCACCGCCAGTGTCACCGCGGCAACTGTGAAGAACGCCATCTTGGGGTTTCTCAGGATATGCCTCTGGGCTATGGTGAATTCGTACATCTTTGATCTCATCCGTTGATAGCAAGAGCAGGATCAAGCCGGGACGCCTGCCAGGCAGGATATAGACCTGCGACGACGCTCAATGCTACAGCCACGAGCACAATAGATAAGAAGCTCTCGGGATTGATCACTACAGGCAAGCTGATATGCTGTCCGCCAGGTGTATCCATCATTATCTTCAGGCTCCGGAGATAGAGGGCCATGATAAAGCCCAGGACAGCACCCAATACCCCGCCCATCAGACCCAGGATTGCGCTTTCCAACAGGAAGATACTCATTATGTTTTGTCTGCGTGCCCCCATGGCCATGAGCATGCCAATCTCGCTGGTTTTTTCATTGACCAGCATGTACATCGCGCTCCCAATCCCAAAGGCGGCGATGATCAGGATCAATAACATTATCAGCCGGTTCTGGAAGTTTTCAATGGCCAGCGTTTTCAGGATCTCAGGGTAAAGTTGCTGCCAGGAATCCGCTTCGTATCCGTACTCTCGCAGATTTCCGACCACTGCATCTGCCTGATAGACGTCTTCCAGCTTTACATCCACATATGACACCACATCTCCTTTGTTCAGAAAATTCCTGGCGGTGGAGAGCGATACAAAGGCGATATCCTCCGGCCACCCGGTAGGTGCATTGAAGATTCCAGATACAATCAGGCTAGTGCCTCGGGCATCGGGAAAGCTGACAAACACCGTCTGGCCCAGCTTTACCTTCAGCCTATCGGCGAGTTTTTGCCCCATAACCACCTTATTTCCATCCTGGATGGAATTCAGATCTCCCTGGATTACGTACTTTCCTATATTGTAGATTTTATCCAAATCCACCGGGTTTACACCCGACATTCCCACATTCTCTACGTTATCCTTGTGAGTGAAGGTCGCCTCTGAGCCCAGTCCGGGCGAGACGGCAACCACTCCCGGAATAGCCCAGATGCGATCCGTGAGGCTTCTGTAGAGGTAGATGTAATCGTCTCCCTCCTTGGGGGTGACGGTAACATGAGGAAGATCCTCAACTATGATATCAAAAAGCATCCCCTGAAAACCATCCTGGAGAGAGACGGACATCAGAGAAATGGCCACCGCCAGGGCTATGGCTGCCACAGAGAGAAAGGTTCCTCTTTTTCTATAGGTAATATGCCTCGAGACTACGGAAAGCTCAAAGACGGGAATGATGCTCTTATTCAGGGCCTGCACCTCTGGGAGAACTTATGCCATCTCACCGTTATCAAGTTAGTGGATTGAGGCGGTTGGATTATGATAAGCTTGAATCTCTTGATTTACTCCGCGAAACTGGGGTCCATCTCCAGCATTCTCGCCACAGCATAAGCGGGGAAGACTTCCGAGATCCTGGGACCATACCGCTCCGAAAGCCGGATGCACTCCATTCCCAGAAACCTGGCTGCATCTTCAATCGATTTCTCTCCTATTCCCGCTGCGGCCACCCTGGAAAGCCCGTGTTTTTCTGACTGCTTTTCCATAGCATCAACCAGGATTCTCTCTTGCCGCCCGCATGCCTGCTCTGCAATCGCCAGCGCTCCCGCCTCGCCTATTTCCTCCAGGTCGGCGCAGACCGAGCGCGCCAGACGGCGAAGGGCAGACACGCGGCTTTTATCCGCTCCGTCGGCTGTCTCGCAGCTGTAACGATTCTCCTCTATCCGGCCCAGGGCGAGATGGGCATCGGCGATGGTGGCGAAAAATTCAGGCGCAAGCGGCACCCTGTCTCCTCTTATCCTCGCCACAGGCAGCAGGGCATCCAATCGGGTTCGCAGCAGCCCCATGTAGACCAGCTCGCTCCTCGCCAGGCGCAGAAAGTCTGTCTTTGCGGCCAGCGGCCTTCCCTTTATGGGTATAAAATCGGTGGTTGTGCTGCCCATATCCACAAAGAGGCAGTCACCGAACTCGCGGGCCACAAGCTCGGCTGATGCCGCCCAGTTGGCCGCCGCAATTTCCAGGGGGTCCTTCCAGCCAAAGCCGTTCCCGCCCCAGAAGCAGGTCGGGCAGGAGAAGGCCCTCTTCACGGCGGTCATGAGGCACTCAATGCCCTCCCTCTTGCAGGAGAAGCAGTCAGCCAGCTCGCCTGTGATGACGACAGCCACCGCCTGCGGCCGGGAGGCCGCGAGCCGGACCAGCACCTCATCCAGGGGCGCCTTCTTCCAGAGGGGCAGATAGATGCTCTCCGCATAAAGGCCGTCTGAGCTGGCGGCTTTTGTATTGGCTCCGCCAATATCCAGGCCCAAAATCATCCTGGGCCTTTGGCCCTTCGAACCATAAAAGCTTTAGGTCGGGAGGTGACTTTAAGCCACCAACTTTTGGAGATCTGGATCATGGCTGCCAAGGAGAAGTTTGCTGAGCCCACTTACTTAGAATGTGGATTCGGAGAGCTGGAACATAAGGTCATAACATCGGAGATATGCTGCCGTTGCGGCACTTGCGAGGCCTTCTGCCCCAAGATCGAGCACAAAGAGAACAGGCCTGCCCTGGTGGAATACGATCCCCTCTGCGGCCTTTGCTTTACTTACTGTCCCAGAACATTCCTTGATATGGGAGATATGGAGTCCAAGCTCTTCGGCCGGGCTCGCAAATCGGACGAATCCCTGGGAATTTTCAAGAAGGCAGTCTCCGCCCAGGCGCAGTCACGTGAGGGCAAAGCCCAGGACGGAGGTGTGGCTACCGCCCTGCTGGTCCAGGCATTGGAGTCGGGCGTGATTGACTGCGCCGTTATCACAGACAGGGATGAGGAGTGGAGAACAGTATCCCGGGTTGCCACCACCGCAGACGAGATCAAGGCCGCTGCCGGCACCAAGTACACCATCAACAACAGCGTCATAGCCGTCAAGGAGGCCCTGGAGAAGGGCTGCGAGAAGATTGGATTTGTGGGCACCCCCTGCCAGATTGAAGCTCTGCGAAAAGTCCAGCTCCTGGAGGAGCCCTACCAGTTTGGCCAGAAGAAGATCGCTCTGCTGGTCGGCCTCTTCTGCATGGAGAACTTCGACTATGATCTGCTCATGACGGGACTTGTGAAGGGCAGGTTCGGGATGGACCCCAAGAATGTAGCCCGTTTCGAGATCAAAAAGGGCATGTTCCGGGTCATCGATAAAGAGGGCAAGGCTCATGAGGTGAAGATCGAGGAGACGGATGAGTTTGTCTTCAAGGGATGCGGTCCCTGCTTTGACTTTGCCAGCGAGCTGGCGGACATCTCCGTGGGAAGCGTGGGCTCGTCCGACGGCTGGTCTACCGTTCTCACGCGAACGGATGCGGGCGAGAAGCTCTACTCTTCTGCTCTGGCGGCCGGGGTCGTGCAGGAGAAGGCCGTCTCCGAGAAGGGTCTGGCCTTGGCCCGCAGGCTGGCTGAGAGCAAGGTCAAGCGCTTTGAGAGCAAGTCTGCAGAGATGAATGTCACCGGCATCTCTCGCTGAGCCCTGGATCTCTGACCTGATATGCTCTCCATAGGGCTGGCTGGAAAGCCGAACTCTGGCAAATCCACTTTTTTCAAGGCAGCGACCCTGGTAGATGTGGATATTGCCAACTATCCGTTTACAACCATAGATGCCAATCACGGTGTCTCCTACGTGCGCGTGCCCTGTCCATGCAGGGACCTCGGCATCGAGAAGGGCTGCGGAAAGTGCAAGGACGGCGTGCGTTTCATCGCCATCGAGTTGATCGACGTGGCCGGGCTGGTTCCCGATGCGCACCTCGGAAAAGGCCTGGGCAATGAGTTCCTGGACGCACTGAGGGTGGCGGAGGCCGTCATTCATGTGCTGGACGCCTCGGGCGGCACGGATGCGGAAGGGAATCCGGTCGGAACGGGCAACTACGATCCCGTCTCAGATGTCAAGTTTTTGGAGTACGAGATCAGCATGTGGCTCAACGGCATCCTCAAACGCAACTGGGAGAAGCTGATGAGGAATTATAAGGGCATAGGAGGCAAGCCCGAGCAGGTTCTCATAGACCAGATGGCAGGCGCAGGGGTCTCGGATAACCAAATCCGGCGCGCTCTGACTGAGATGAAGAAGGATCTGGGAAGCTGGAACGATGTGGATGTGAAGAGGTTCGCCATGCTCCTCCGCGAGTACAGCAAGCCCATGATCCTGGCGGCTAACAAGATGGATGTCGCGCCTCCGGAGAATGTTTTAAGGCTTTTGGCCCTGAAGGAAGAGCTGGTGATACCTGTAAGCGGAGCCGCGGAGATTGCTCTGCGCATGGCAGAGAAGGCTGGCCTGATCAGCTACCGCCCAGGCGACCCTGACTTTGTGGTCAAGGGCCAGCTCAGCGCTGCCCAGACGGCGGGCCTGGAGAAGATCAGGGCGCTCATGAAGCAGTATGGCGGAACGGGGGTGCAAGAGTGCATCAACCGGGCCATATTCGAGCTATTGGACTACATCGTCCTCTATCCCGTGGAGGATGAGGGAAAGTTCACAGACCGCAAGGGAGTGATACTGCCTGACGCCTTCCTCATGAAGCGGGGCAGCACGGCCCGGGACCTGGCGTTTCGGGTACACTCTGATATCGGTGAGAGCTTCCTCTTTGCCATCGATGCCAAGACCAAGATGCGCCTGGGAGAGAAGCACGAGCTGAAGGATGGGGATGTGATAAAGATAGTCTCGACGAAGTAAATTGAGCGGGACTATCAATACTTTTTCGGGTTTTTCCAGCACTTTTCGCATTTAAAATTGGATGGCGTGGCATTTGTTCGGATGCACACTTCGTCAGGTGCCTTCTCAAACACGTTCAAGGATGAAGGGCAAGACTTCGTAGTTTGTCCCCCGCGGCCGCGCGGGGTTAAGGGGGCCGCCACGGCCTGGAGTGGGCCCCGTTGCCCCAGCGCGTAACACCGCGCGGAACCCCGGAAGAGGTAGCATGTTTTTTTTTAAACGCCTCATTGGAAGATTTGCTAGTGTCATTCAACTGCAGATGGACCTGTCTAATGCGGTCAAGGACAGCATCCGCACATTCTTCCGGGGTACCGCGAGTCGGCCTGCGGGCCTCCCGCGCTATGGTTGGGGGCGCCGCTCAAGGCCGCGGCCGGCCAAGCGACGGCGGTTAAGCTGCAGACTAAATATAGAGTTTCAATGTTAAGCCGTGTTTGTTCCGTATGTAAATCGAGTTAATGATGTCAAAGCATCTCGATCTTCGTCCGCCACGTATAAGCCCTCCTGAGGATCGTGGGCATTTCATTCGATCACTTCCTATTGCGAAAGGCCTCTACGATGCAGGGCTGGCACTCTGCTGAGCCAGTTAGAAATCCGTTTAGGAGCTCGTCAGTGCGCTTTGACATTTTGAAATCGTTCTCAGATCTCCTCTCCAGGCACCGGCGCCATGGGATCCAACCCGTTATCTACGCTATGTCTCGACCGTTTGTTATCAAGTAAGTTTTGTTATCAAGTAAGCGGGCTTATTAGCATTGAGATCGAACTGGACAGAGCCTGACGGAACCCGAGTCCGACCCCAGAGATTTCGGGTTCTGCTCGTAGAACTCCATGTACATTGCCAGAGAATCCTAAGAGTCCGGAGCATTGACGTCGCCGGCATCACGGGTCGTCGTGGCCGCCTGGCCGTCGTAAGAATACACCGAAAAGACATTCACTGCCAGGATCAATGAGGTAAGAATAACATACTTTTCGAGCATCAAAAAACCTGAAAATAATACGACTATTACTAAAGAAGCTTTGCCTGATAGTAGACGACCAACGTCTGCCATACGTTTTCTTGTTTTTTAGAGACACGCATGCGTCTTAAATAGAAGGTAGCCGGAGAGATAATAGAGGTAAGGCGAAGTTATGAAGCCGATTGCATTGTCTATTATCTTTATCCTGATCAGCCTTGCCGCTGCAGATATGCCTGCCTCATTCTATCAGGGCTTGAATAATATGGACACAGAAAATACACTCTGCATCAAGAACTACGATGCCGGTGCGAGTGTCACCGAGTCCTACACTGATTTCGAGCATCTGGACAAGGTAACGGAGGTTGTGAGCCGATCTTTTAACACCTCCAATAACGGAAATGACAATAGCAGAGGCAACGGCTCCCTGGAAGTCAATATGAATTCCAATGTCGTCGGCAAAGCCCACATCGCCTGGCAGTCCAGAGATGTGATGCCGGGTGCATCAGGCCGCCATGCCGTCTACGGCCTCGCCACTGAGGATCTGACGGGCGTATTCAGCATCGAGAAGTTCATTATGCTCTGGAGCAACAGCACTATAGGTTTTATTAGCCCGAACTGGCTGCCCTGCAGTTAGACGTTTGGCTCCAGGGAATACAATCAATCAAGCCAGAATACTCGTAAACCATTTGATTGTGTTCCATGAAGGATCAGGTTACTGGATCCCACCAATAATGTAATGATCCGGATGATTAGATGCCACCATCGTTATCGGAAGGTATTTAAGAACGTAAATGACACTAGTAATAATAGGAAATGCCGAAAGATCAAGAAGGAAAGCCAGAAAAAGAAGGGAAGCCAACTGGGATTGAACTAAAATCCATCATTCAAATGCTATTTATTCCGTTATTGCTTCTTCTTGGTACACAGATACTCACTACAGTCCTACCGATAATGTACGGTCCGGTGGATACAGCAGATTTTAATATAATTGTCGATCCTCCCGCAGGAGAATTAGGACTGATTCCCCCAACTACGACGTCAAAAATCATCGTGGAAGATAGCCACAAATATATTCGTCCGTACGGTCATTCTGTACATTTGGAAGCCATAATGCCTGACAACTTAAACGCATCTTTTGGAAAAAATAATGTAAAGCCTCCTTTTGAAACAGAAATAACTGTATGGCCCATCAATCGAAGCAATAAGAGAAGGGTCGAAATAGTAATTATGGGGATGGGGGGAGATGGAAAGAGACGCAATACCACCCTCTTAGTAAGTGAAATTGTTCCTTTGGATAAGAGACCTAATACACGTAATACGTATGTAGGAACGAATCCGCCCTTTAATAGAAATTAGTGCCGGCCAGGGCCGACACTTCTATCCGGTTATCAGCTTACGGCTATATCTTTCAAGTAGAATGTGGAAGCCTTGCCACCCTGTTTCGTATCGATAAGCCAGGCGAAACCTCCAATGACACTTGATATGTCTGTCGCATCAGAAAGGGGAATTTCGTGGTATTCCCAATCCTGCGTAAGGGTATAGGTTCTGGATATTGCAGGCTGAATTGAATCCTTGAACTGCTTTCCCGTATCCACGCCGCCAACCAGGAACTCCACTGTCTCGTTACCCTTATCTCCTCTAGCCGAGAAGGACACTTTTTGGTATCCTCTTAAGTCCTTGCCTGGCTGATCGCCCCAATTCGAAGATGGATACAACCAGTAAATTCCAGCCCATCCATTTTCTCCGCGGGGATTGTAGGTGATTTTCATTGTATTGGCCTGTTTTTCATAATTGTCGGCAAAGGTCACATCTTGATAGTCTCCCATCCAGCCAGATGGAGTAAAGCCTAAATCAGATATTGCCGGATCCTTCAGAGATGACGAAACCTGGCTCGTGCCTGATAGAAACAGTCCACCCACCACGATAATGCTTAATACTAAGCTCCCAAATAATAATCTTGAAGTCTTCACTTAAAGTCCCCGTGGTAGATTACATCTGTAGTCGTATAAAAATGCTACGAAAATGATCAAATGCCAAATCCGCCTCGGGATGGCAAGGATGATCGCCAATTTGCCCCAGACCAAACGAAAATCGCGTGATCTCTTCCCGCCACCATCAGAAGCAGATGCCGCACATCAGCCGCCCTTTCTGAAGAGGAGGGGCTTTTGCGGATTGCCGGCATCCAGATCAGGACACGATATCAAGACTGCAGGTAGGAGACGTTCTCCACCATCAAGAGAAGGGCCTCCTTGCTCGGAAGTCGGGAAATCTCTGATTTTGACTTAAATCCAGTTGTCCCATTGTTCAGTGAAACCGAAACCTTTATATTCGATTATTGTCTACCTCTATTTCGTCTAATATCGAAATAAATTAGACTGCTTAGCAAACTACCAAACCCGCAAATGGGGAGGAACCTTGCTCAGACTCGAAGAGGATTTCTTATTTGAAGATGCTATATGCATCCGCACAGGCGTGAGATATGGAATATGGGATCTCCCCCGGGGACCAGAACCAGGGCCCGAGATGCCCAAAAAGAAAAGACCACAAATCCTTTGAAGATCAAATGGGCCTGGATGCCTTTTCAGTCCAGACCCAAATGCAAATCTGTTTTTGATCCATAACCAAGACTCCTGCCAACCATGCCGCAGGGTTTGATGGTTGGAGCTGGAAATTCGATTTTCTGGCGATTTTCCTATTTTCTTCCCTGCCACAATAGTCCGGGAAAAGCCGACGGCGAGATGCCACACAGGGAACAATAAGGGCGACTATTTCAGATCATTGTCTCTTATGAGCACCGTCGATTGGGATGCGATTTCGGGCGACGGCTAGGGAATATTTAAGTATTAGTTGTCAGGTAAGTTGGTCACAAATGATGGTTGTATCGCCCCGATATAGTGATAAATATAAAGAGGAGGAAATGAGATGGCGTTCTACACGTTGGGCCTCACTTTTAATCTTGTGATACTCCTAACAGTTATTGTACTTGCTGTTTGGATATATGGTATATATTTCAACTTTAAGAAATGGGGTCTCGGATCCACCGGCTACCACGACCAGTTGCGCAATAGCTTCTGGCTCTTCCTTGCCACCTGGATTCATGAGGCATTTAAAGACGGCATTTGGGTATTTTTGAGGACAGTTGTGCTTGATATCCTTATTCTCAGGAGAACTCTGGCCAGGAGCCCGGTGCGATGGGTTATGCACATGTCCATGTTCTATGGATTCCTGATGTTAGCGGCTCTTTCCGGCCTTGGACTCATGATTGATATCGTCGAGCACTTCAACCTGCTGGGATTGGAAGAACAGGCCATGTTGGCAAAAGAATACCTGGCGCTGCCCTTCGATATCTTCGGTTATCTGCTCCTATTCGGCGCAACCATTGCCATATCCAGAAGGATTCTGCTCAAGTTCGTGCGAGACAATACCAGCGCCTATGATGCCTTATTGATCGGCGCAGTATTTCTTATTACAATCACCGGATTTTATGCCGAGTGGATGCGCGGGAACTCCTTCCTGGTGGGAAGTGCCTTTGAGAATCCCATCTATGCGCCTCACTTTGCCCTGATTCATACTTTGCTGGCTCTTGGTCTGTTCGCCTTTATCCTGCCATGGAGCAAGTACATCCACGTGATTGCAACACCCATGACCCTTCTGGCAAACAGAGGAGGAGAATAAAATGGCTGATGAAAAAGGCTCCAAGCCCTTAATGACGGGCTATATGATGTCCACTCAGCTCCTTGAGGTTGACGGCTGCAACAGATGCCAGGAGTGTATGAAGTGGTGCCCGACCTTCGCGGTTAGACAGGATCGGCCCGGCATTACTCCCATGTATAAGAACGCAAGGTGGAGAGAGTTGCTGGCCAAGAGCCAGAGCCTGCGCGCCAAGATCTTCGGAGCCAAGCCCCTCACCGAAGATGAGATGAAGGTCTTCACCGAAGATACATACAGCTGCACCACATGCGGTGTCTGCGGAACGGTCTGCGAAGCAGGAATCAAGACCGTAGAGCTCTGGGAGGCCATGCGGCCCAACCTGGTAAAGCGCGGCGATGGACCCGTGGGAAAACAGTCCTTCTTCCCCAAGCTCATCAAGGGAGATAGAAATCCCTACCAGGCCAAGCAAGATGAGAGGCTGAGCTGGGTTCCAAAAGATATCAAGGTGCAAGAGTCGGGAGATATAGTATACTTCGCAGGCTGCACTGCAGCATACCGACAGCAAGCACTGGGCGTCGCCACTGTGAGGATTCTGGATAATCTTGGCGTGCCCTTCGCCATGCTGGGCAAGGATGAATGGTGCTGTGCTTCGGCTCTGATCAGAACCGGCCAGCGTGAGGTCATGGCCGAGCATGCTGTGCACAATATCGATGCCCTGAAGGACGCCGGAGCAAAGAACGTGCTATTCGCCTGCGCCGGCTGCCTCAGGAATGCAGCCATCGATTGGCCCATGTGGTACGAGGGCTACATCCCCTATGAGACTATGCCTCTCTCCGTATTCCTGAGAGATAAAATAAAGAATGGCGAGGTTAAGTACAAGATACCTCTCAACTACAGGTTCACTTACCACGACCCCTGCCACAATGGACGGCATCTCATGCACCTCAAGGGAAAAGATTGGGCCTTTGAGGCACCCAGGGAATGCGTTCAGTCCATCCCTGGCGTCAAGTTCCAGGAGATGGTGAGAAACAGGGCTCTGCAAAGGTGCTGCGGAGCTGGCGGCGGTGTGAAGGCAGGAATTCCCGACCTGGCTCTGGATTGCGCCAAGGCCAGAGTTCAGGATGCAACGGATGTTCAGGCAGAGGTAATCTGTTCCACCTGTCCGTTCTGCAGGCTGAATCTGATCGACGGTCGTAATGCCGCTCAATCCCCCATAAAGATGGTGGATATTGTTGAGATGATGGCCGCCTCCATGGGCCTGGACACGACCATACCCGAGAACCCGTACACCAAATTCCAATCCCAGGATGTTCTGGTCTGCACCCCAATTGAGTGCAAGCTCGACACTGTGGAGCGCAAGGAACCTGGCAAGGATCTGGTAGGCGAGGCCGAATAAGAGATGCCCGGAATGCCGGACATCTTTTCTATCACATTTTTAAAAGCAATGATTATAATAGTAATATTTTAATAATAGTTTATTTTAGGCACCGGGAAGTGAAGGCTCTGGGCAGAAGATCATTAATCGACGCGGTTATTGCCTCACCCTTGACATTGGCCATGATGACCAGAATATCCTCCCCGCACTCTATCAGGCTCTGCCGGCATATGCCGCATGGTGTTATGGGCTCAATGGTCTCGCCGACAATAGCTATTGCCTCAAAATCTCTCTCTCCAGATGCGATGGCCTTTGCCATGGCCGCCCTCTCCGCGCAGATGCCTGCCCCCGAAGAGACATTCTCAATATTTCCCGCGGAATAGACCCGACCACTTCGGGAGAGAAGCGCAGCCCCCACCTTGAATCCTGAGTAAGGAGCATAGGCCATTGCTCGTGCCCCTCTGGCCTGCTCAATCAGATCGTCATATCCTCCTGTGTAGGGACGGGGACCGAAGCCCAGAGCGCCGATGTACATGCATTCCGCGGGCGGGATGGTAGGAATCTCGCCGCTGACTTCCCGAATGGGAACGGACGAACCTCTTACTATCGCCGCAGGAATCCCTTCATCGCCTTCGCCCATCACAATCTGAGCGGCCGATACCAGATTATCGGCCACAGCCTTGCGTGTGATCTTGAGCTCCCGGCCGAAGAGGTCCTTCTGGCCTCGCGCATCCTCAACTGCCTCCAGGCCCGCGCACGCCAGTGCCACTCCCACGCACCCCAGCCGCAGGGGATGAGTCCTGCTGTCTCCGATGATGACTCCGATCTTCCTGCCCTTCCCCATTCGTTCCCGAATTAGCTGCGCAGACCTTTCTGCATTGGCCGGAAACAGCACAACATGTCCTGCCGGGGCATTAGAGTTATCGATCCCGGCATTGGGATAAAGGAAACCCTTATTCAGCGTCAAAACCACGCCCGGTATGCCTCCCACTATCTCGTCCGATTCCCTGAGTATCAGCTCCATCTCTCGCGGGTCTTTGCCGTACCTGGCAGCCAATGTTTGGGCCCTATCACCGGGAGTGACATCATCCAAAGCCACAACTCTCCCTTCGGCCGTAGCAACTGTGCTCTCCGAGACGACGAGGATATCACCATCCTGGAAGGCCAGGCCTGATTTTGCCATTGCTTTGTCAAGCGACTCCACCAGGTCATCGCCCGGTCTTATCAGATCCGTCTTAATGCCCAAGACCTGCAACCAACTCACCTGTAGCGTTCAAGGCTTTCGATCGATTCCATTGCTTCATCTATGCACCTGGCCAGGCGCGAGAGCCGGAAGGGCTGGTCTTTCAGGTTCTTCACGAGGCCGGATATCTGAACCATGGTGCCAAATATTAAAACCTCTTCCGGCCGCTTGTCACAGCGCAGCGCAAGCTTTGGAATGGCAGCATCTCCGCCGCGTGCCAGCATCTCCTGCTTTATTATCAGGGCTTCCATGCTGCTTACGCCCCGGACAATTAGGACGCGAAAAGATCCTTTCCTGGAGAGCACGCCCCATCCCCGCTCATCCACCTCTGTTCTTTGCATAATCTCGAACAAATCTTCTCCCCGGCCCAGGTATCCCAATACCTCCACATCTAGATCCTCATCGTCGACTTTCGCAGGGTGGCCTCTGATGGCCTTTGCCATGGCCACTGTATCCCTGCTGGCGGTGATATCATGCGTCCTAACGATATGCGCACCCAGATAAACGGCAATGGCCGTGGCCGCCAGAGTTCCTGAGAGCCGCTCTAAGGGATCGGGCTGTCTGAGACGCTCTCCAATGAAGGATTTGCGTGACAGAGCTGCGACCACGGGCTTATCCAGAATGCGCAGCCGCTCAAAACCATCCAGAAGGGCCAGATCATATTCAGCCGTCTTCTCTGGTATCCATCTGCCGATCCCAGGGTCCACAGAGATCTTTGCCGGGGATACACCTGCCTGGATTGCAGTTCGCACCCTTTCCCCGAGCAATGGAATTATCTGATTCAGATAGAGGACATCTCCCGCTCTTTTCTCTGAGGCCATGATGATCAAAGAGCCATCGCATTTTGCCACATTTGCCGCCATCTTTGGGTCGCAGAGGCCCGATACATCGTTTATGCAGTCGGCGCCGCAGGACAGAGCATCATCTGCAATAGCTGACCTTTGCGTATCTACTGAGATGGTGATATCCAGGTTGTCCAGGATCTCTTTTAAGGCGGGAAAGAGCCGCTCCCTCTCTACGGCTTCGCTTACAGGAGGGGAACCGGGCGCCGTGGAGACTGCCCCCAGATCTATAATATCTGCGCCCTGCTCCTGCAGATCCATGGCCATGGAAAGAACCTCATCCGGGCCGGCCACAGAACCCTTGTAGAAAGACTCCCGGCTGAGGTTGATAACGCTCATCAGCCGCACAGGCTGATCGTCTCCCACACGGACCTTTCCCACCATACCTTCTATCAAGCCCAACACCCAAAATTCATGTGCTCATACCTTCTGCAAAGAATCCTGATGACTATTCCGACAGACGCAGCAAAATGCCCGTCCTCCTGGCCCTATCTATGGCTCGATCGAAGAGGATCAGCCCCAGTATGAGGTAGAACGCGGCCAGAATTGTTCCCGTAACCAGATGGTGCGGGCCGGGAATAAATATTGTCCTGTAGTATTCCAGGAAGTAAGTCAGCGGGATGGCCCAGGCCGCCTTCTGAAGCAAGAGAGGCAACACATCCACTGGATAGTAGATCCCGCTGACGAGCAGTATCAATCCGCTCAGGCTCCAGGCTGCAACATCCGCCTTCTGGCCGAAGGTGAGAATGGATATGCAGACAGTGATGCCTATAATCGCAGCCATGGCAAAAACTCCTGCCAGAAATATCAGCACCGGCAGGAGGCCGCCTGCCAGGAAGTCGAAGCCAAAGAGGTAGCTGCTTACGACTATCAGGATGCCGAAGACAATGCTTCCCCGGACGACGCCAAAGAGCAGAGCTCCAAAGATCAGATGGTAACTATGCACGGGGGCAATGAAGGTGTTCTTGATGCTCTTGGACCACATATCGAACAGAAGAACATAGGCCACATCGATCTGGGCTACCTGCAGAATGGTAAGGGCGATGGAACCCACCAGCAGAAAAGAGATCATCGACTCGTCCAACTTCAGGAATCGCGTGAGCAGACCGATGGAGAGCAAGCTGATCATGGGCCAGAAGAAGAGCTCAAAGATGGTGAATATATTCCTCTTGGAGATTATCCAGTTCTTGTAGGCCGACGCCAGATACTTATTCAATTCACCTTGCCAGTTCAATAAAGACATCCTCCAAATCCGGCTCTTCTATGTTTATATCCAGGATCGAGGCCCCTTGAAAGAGCTTGACGATCCGATCCACGCTATCCTCTCTCCTATCGATCACTATCTCCACCCTGCCGGCCTTGGATTTGAGCCCGATGACCTCCGGCAGATTCTCAAGAGCCTCGATATCCGCCTGGCCGGAGTAGGTTACCACAACCCTTTCTCCCAAACCGAGATGGTTCTTCAGATTTTGGGGCGTATCCAGAGCCACGATTTCACCCTTTCTTAAGAATGCAATCCTATCGCAGAGCATCTCCGCCTCGGGCATATAATGCGTGGATAAGACCACGCCTACGTTCTCTTCTTCGTGAATTCTCCGAATCAATGCCCTGGTTCTTATGGATATGTCAGGGTCTAGGCCGGTTGTGGGCTCGTCTAAGAAGAGCAGACGAGGACGGTTGAGCATGGCCTTTGCCAGAGAGAGCCTCTGCTTTATGCCTGTGGATAGATCCTCAAACTTCATGTCCCGAAACTCGCCCAGTTCAAAGGCATCTATCTGGTCCTCAACCGTCCGGGAGAGGCCGGAGCCGTACAAACCATAGAGCATGCCGTAGTGGCGCAGATTCTCCCGCACTGTCAGGCTCCAGGGGAAGTTGGGCTTGGCAGTACTGATGTTTATTATCTTGCGTATCTCTCCCCGGTCGCGGCGTGCATCGAGGCCCAGGATGGACAGACTGCCCTCTTCCGGGTATATCAGAGTGGAAAATATGGAGATGAGCGTGGTCTTGCCGGAACCGTTGGGGCCCAGCAAGCCAAATATCTCTCCAACTTCTATATCCAGAGATATATTCTTAAGGACAGTGGCGCCGGCCCCAAAGAATCTCTTATATCTCTTGCAGATCCCATAAGCTACGACCGATTTTTCTATCATTATCGCGATCTTCCTTTATCTCTTTGCCAGAATTGCTGCAACCTGAGACGTCTTCCTTTGCGCCGATAAAGATGCTCATAATTTTTGAGGAGGAGAAAGGCTGCCAGGGAGGCGAAAATCAAGCCTCCGAATAGCAACACAGCTGGGCGGGCCGGAGAAATAGCCGGATCCGGTCAGGGTCAACGGTATGGCGAGTTCCACACTTTTTTCGCCAGATCGAATCAGGCAGCCCAATTGATAATCCTGCAAGCTGGCGTTTGCATCCACGGCAACGGTGAAGCTGGCCAGAGCCATAGAGCCAGTCGATAGGTCTCCCATTAAGATATCCGGGCTTTCGACATGGAAAGGAGGCGCAGCCAAGAGTCCGACAGAACAGTTTTCAAAGTCTTCAGCCCCATTATTCTCGATCACCAGACTCAGGGTCCCTGATCCTCCTCTCAAGAGTTCGGACCTGATCGATAAGATGCGTAATGGCTCCTCATCTCCCGCCACAGATACTTTGAGGTTGAAGCTCTGATTGAGCGATTGATAGAGGGGCGAGACCGTTCCATTGCTCACGCTCACATCTACCTGCCGCATGAATTCGATGTGGAGAGGAAGCTCAAATTCGCCCCGGGCGCTCTTCTCAGCGGTGATATTGAATTGCAGCAGAGAAACATCTCCCGCGCGAAGAATAGCGATATGCTGCGGCCCTGAGGTCACGTTTATTGATTCCACTGCATCCAATGCGGCATTGATGTTAAGGGCATCGACACTGTGCATCTCCTCCAACATCTCCCGTTTTATGTCATCTACTGAGCCGTTATCGTTTATGGGCATCAGCTCTTCCAGCTGGCCAGTATTGGCCAGGTTAATTCTGAGTATGCGATTCCCTGGGGAGAGAGCGGGATTTATGACAGATGCCTCGAGTTCAAGAAGTCCAAGGGATTTGTAATGATCATCCGCGAAAAAGATGAGATCTTCTGCCAGACAGGTCCCGAAAAGAACCATCAGGACACAGATGATCTCGAAGAGCTTCATGCCAACAGGTTAGTCTGCATCCATTAATTAAGCCTATCTGAATCTATCTGCCTGCAATCGTGCTCAGGAAGAAGAATGCCGCAGCCGTCAGAATTATGGTCGCTCCTGAGGGAACGTCCAAAATATAGGATACCAATAGGCCAATGGTTACAAAGATGGCGCCTAAGATTACGGACCCGGCCATGATGGCGGGCAATCCCTTCATGTGCTGCCGGCTTATGGCCCCAGGAATGGTCAAGAGGGCTATGACCATGATTATCCCCACAATCTTGATTAAAACGACGACGCTGAATGCCACCATTGTGAGGAGCAAGAGCCGAAGACCCTGCACAGGAAGGCCGATGGCCTCTCCATAGACTGGATCGAAGCTCATAATGAGAAACTCTTTGTAGAGAATGAAGACCAGGACCAGGATGATCAGGGTGAGGGCTAACATCATCAGCACATCATTCCAGGTTACCGCCAGTATATTGCCGAACAAATAGCCGTAAAGATCTCTGGCATATCCTCGGGAAAGCGTCAAAAACATTACTCCCAGGGCCATGCCCGTGGCCATGAAGACGCCGATGGCTGTGTCCTCCGAGACGCGGGCCCTGTGGCTGACCACTCCAATACCCAAAGCCGTCAGAATCGCCGACCCTATTCCAAAGGCCAGAGGGTCGAAACCTAGGAAGTAGCCGAGGCCGATGCCGCCAAAGGCAGCATGGGCTATACCATCGCTGATGAAAACTATTTTATTTAATATTACATATATCCCTACTATGCCGCAGAG
Source organism: uncultured Methanosarcinales archaeon (assembly GCA_963843555.1). Taxonomy (GTDB): domain Archaea; phylum Halobacteriota; class Methanosarcinia; order Methanotrichales; family Methanotrichaceae; genus Methanothrix. The sequence goes on along the minus strand of CAWJKV010000015.1, from coordinate 19,922 downwards.
CACCGAGGCTGCCAGGCCCGCGGCAAGGGCAGTTCGCATGAAGTCGTACCGGAAAAAATCCCATTGCAGCTCAATCATGTTCCCTCAAGACCCGATGAGGCGTGCCATGGGCTATCATCTCCACCGGGCAGCCATAAGCCTTCTCGATGTCCTCGTTGGTGATCTCCTTGGAGCCATGGTAATAAAGCCGCTGGTTTAAGCAGGCGATCTTGCTGACATATTTGGAGATGGCTGTGACGTCGTGGGATACCAGCACAATAGCAATTCCCAGATCATGGTTCAGGTGGCAGAGCAGATCATAGAACTCCGTCTGCTGAGCGGAATCAACACCTGCGGTGGGCTCATCCAGCAAGAGCAGCTCTGGATCGGAGACCAGGGAGCGCGCCACAAATACCCTCTGCTGTTCTCCACCGGAGAGGGCGCCAATTTCGCGTTCGGCGCGATCCTCCATTGCTACCGCCTCCAGCGCGTGGCGCGCTGCCTTGCGATCATGTGGTCCATAGCGGTGGAACAGGCCGGTCCTGGTGTATCTTCCCATGAGCACCACATCCAGGACCTTGACAGGAAAGCTCTGGTCGAACACTGTCTTCTGCGGCATGTAGCCTACGCGCCCCCGCGCAGCCTCGGGCCTCATTCCAAAGATTCTGATCTCGCCCCGGTCGGGCTTTATCAGGCCAAGCATCACCTTCAGCAGTGTGGACTTCCCGCCGCCGTTGGGGCCGATCAGCCCGAGGAAGTCGCTTTGTTCCAGCTCCAGGTTTATGTCCTCCAGGACGGCGTGCTCTGCCCGGCAGACCCAGAGGTTATTAATAGATACTATCGTCATTTTAGACTCTTTGCGATCTCCTGTCCGGAATAGCGCATATTTTCGAGATAATTTTGCCCAAGAGGATCCAAAACTTCTACGCTTGCCTTCATCTCCCTGGCTATAACCTCTGCCGATTTGGGATTGTATTGGGGCTCCACAAATATAGTAGTAATATTGTTTCTCTTTGCCAGATCGATTATGCTCGCGAGATATTTGGGCCCCGGCTCTTTCTCATTCTCCAGTAGTGGGACCTGATCAAGGCCGTAATCCCGGGCGAAATAGGTCCAGGCAGGATGGTATACGACGAAGGTCTTGTCCGTCCTGGCGGCAAAGGTCTGGTTCAGCTCTCCGTCCAATGCCGTCAGCTTCTGCAAATACTCATCTCTGTTCTTGCTATAGTAATCTCTATTCTCCGGGTCGACCTGTATCAGCCCGGAGCAGATGTTGTTTACCTGCACGGCCGCGTTTCTCAACGAAACCCAGATGTGCGGGTCTGCTTCCCCACCGGTTTCGTTGATGAGCTCGATCCCTTGAGAAGAATCCACTATCAACATTTCCTCATTGATGCCCAGCACTTTATCCATCCAGAACTCGAGGCCCGCCCCATTCATGACATATAGATCCGCCTTTGCCACATCTTTCATCTGAGATGGAGCAGGCTCGTAAGTATGTGGTTCGGCTCCAGGCGGGACCAGCACAGTAACCTCGACCCTGTCGCCTCCCACTGCTGTGACGAAGTCGCCCAGGGGGGCAATGGTTGTGACCACATTGACCTTTCCGGAAGGCGATTCATCCTGGGAGACGCAACCGCAAAAAAGCGGCACGAGCAATAGCAAAACCAGTATCACTATTTTATTAATATTATATATCATACTTCTGCACCCGATTTTCTGAGATTCTTGCCGATGTATTTGGAATGCGTCTTGCCGCCCTCCCGCCAGTAGCCATACCAGTAAGGCCCGTGCGGACAGCCTTTGCAGTTCTTGCCGCAGGAGACGCGCTCCTGCCGGTAGGTGATGGAGCCGGAATGCCTCTCCTCCAAAACCTCCCGCCTCGAATTCCTATCGTGAGGCTCGTCGGCCGGTTTTAAGGCCCCCTCTTTTTTCAAGATCAGCTCCGCCACAAGATCTCTTACCTCATAAAGGACTGGTAGATCTTGATGTTCAAGGCAGTTGCTGATCGTTTTGGGAATCACAGTATTATTCTTATGTAATGACTTTAGATAAAGATATTGCTCGATTACATAAGAGGAAAGATAAGCGCGACAGGAAAGACCTGGGAATCAAGACATTACCTACCAAAGACATTAGCCACCAAGTCCGAAAGATAGACCTATCTGAGGGACCATTATGATTTTGATGAGAAGAGCCAAAGAAGGCTACCAGCCCTCTTTCAACGCCTTCTCGGAATCCTTTTCAGCCCGCAAATCACCGTCTAACATTGATCCCCATATTCACCAGATAGTCCTTCACCTGGCCAGCAGGCAATCGCCTCTGTGGAACATGCCTGCCGCCAGCGCCCGCGGGCCCGCCCGCAGGCCCTCTCCCAGACAAGCGGCAGCCATGCCCAAACGCTGAAACGAACATAGCCAAATGCTCGCCGGCAGATAGGCAAGGTGATATCGAATTATTATGAGACAGATTTAAATCGAATGACATCCTGTTCTTCTCTGTGATAACCAAAGCGGTTTATGAGAATGGGGTTCTCAGGCCTCTTGAGAAGCTGAACCTGCGGCAGGGGGAAGAGGTCGAGATCGAAATAAAAAACGCTGTTCTCAGAACCAGAGGCATCATCAAGCTTGATCCGGAGATTGCAAGAGCGATTGCAGATGGTGATGAGTTTTCCGTGCTGGTAGGATAGATGCTAGATAATGTACCGAATGGCAGCAGGATCTTCATCGATTCAAATATATTCATCTATCATTTTCTAAACTTATCCGATTCATGCACTGCGTTTCTAGTCAAAGCTGAAAAACGGGACATAACGGCTTGCACTTCCACGGTTGTATTGGCAGAGGTTCTTCATAGATTGACAATTGCGGAAGCTGCAGAAAATCATGGAATACGGCCAGGACAGGCAGTAAAATTCCTGAAAAAGAATCCTGAAGCATTGAAGTCCCTTGAAAAAAGCGAAGACGCAATCGCAGAAATACCGAGGTTCAACATAGGCATACTGCCCCTCGGCAGGGATGGAATATTTGAGAGCAGAGCCTTGAGAGAGGCTTATTGCCTGCTTACTAACGACTCATTGAATCTCCATATCATGAGATGCAACGGGATTCAAGATATTGCCACAAATGACTCGGATTTCGAGAAAGTGAATTGGATCACTGTCTGGAAGCCCTCTTGGATGAGGTCGGAGTAAGTTCTTAAACCTCAATCTCGTACATCCCGTTCCCGAATGTGGTTAATCTAGACACCTGCGATAGGCTCCGCTGATGCTTCTATGGCCTGGTTATCCATCGATGGAAGTGGCAAGCCTAATCTCAAGCGTAAGGCTTTCCAACCTTCAATAACCTCGACAAGCTCGGTACGTGCTCCTTCGATAGTCTTGCCTTTAGCCCAAACACCTTGCAGACCAGGGACGGTAGCAACATACTCGCCGTTATCCAGGATCTTATAATTGGCTTTGGATAGTGCCGCCGTAATATATTCATCAAACATTTCAAGATCCGATATGCCTTGAAGAGATTTAACATTATTCACCACCCTTTCATCTGGATGAGCCTTGCGGCCTCTAGAAGAGCTGATTTTGCTTAAATCTTGCGACTGAATGGTCCTTTCGAAAGGGGTCTATTCGCCAGCTATTCGGATGCAAAGTGGTATTTAAACTCTGGCGAAAGCCAATTACGATCAACATCAGAGAATCGAATTAACATCATTGAAAAAAGAAAGAGGGAAGCTAACTCATTTCCTACGAGGTCATATCTTCTAATAAAGAATGTCCGAGGCCGGATCTGTCGGCCCCCACGATATCGCTTCGGACTTATTTCGCCTTGGCTTTGGCAAACTTCTTGTAGAGGTCCATCTCAGAAGCAGTGGGCTGGACCACCTTCAAAGCCTCATCAAAGTGCTTCTTCTCTACCTTGTAGTCGCAAGATACGTCATCAATCTTGCAGGCTCCACTCTGGACGTATTCGCGAATAGCCAGCATCACCGCCTCGTTGACGAGCGCTCCCAGGTCTGCTCCGGAGTACTTATCGGTATTCTTGGCCAGCTCCTCCACCTTGATGTCCTCTGCCAGAGGCTTCTTGGCCATATGGATCTTCAGGATCTCCTGGCGGGCCGTCTCATCAGGCAGGCCGATCTCGATGAGCCTGTCGAATCGACCCGGACGGAGCAATGCCTGATCGATGATATCCGGCCTGTTGGTGGCCGCTATCACCATCACGCTGTTCAGGGACTCGAGACCGTCCAGCTCCGTCAGGATCTGCGATATGACGCGCTCAGTGACATGCGAGTCGCTGCTCATTCCGCCTCTGGATGGGGCAATGGAGTCGATCTCATCCAGGAAGACCACGGACGGAGCCGCCTGTCTTGCCTTGCGGAAGGTCTCACGTACGGCTTTCTCGGATTCGCCCACCCACTTGCTCAGGAACTCCGGGCCTTTGATGCTGATGAAATTGGCCTGGCTCTCCGTGGCCACAGCTTTGGCGAGCATGGTCTTGCCTGTGCCGGGCGGCCCGTAGAGGAGTATGCCCTTGGGGGCCTTGGCGTCCATATGCAGGAAGAGCTTGGCGTAGGTCAGAGGCCACTCCACAGACTCTATCAGCTGCTGCTTGACGTCATCGAGGCCGCCGATCTCGTCCCAATGCACATTGGGCGACTCCACCAGGACCTCGCGCATGGCGGAAGGATCCATTTCGCGGAGTGCCGCCAGGAAGTCGTCGTTGTTAACCTCGATCTTGTTGAGGGTCTCGACGGGTATGGACTCGACCTCCAGGTCTATCTCGGGCAGAACGCGGCGGATAGCGCGCATAGCAGCTTCGCGGGCCAGCGCGGCCAGATCAGCGCCCACGAAGCCGTGCGTCACATCGGCCAGCTTCTCCTGGTCCACGTCCTTGGAAAGAGGCATGCCTCTGGTGTGAATCTGCAGGACTTCCAGACGGGATTGCCTGTTGGGAACGCCGATCTCGATCTCCCTGTCGAATCTGCCAGGCCGGCGCAGAGCCGGGTCAATAGAGTCGGGCCGGTTGGTGGCACCGATGACAACCACTTTGCCGCGCGTCTCCATGCCGTCCATGGCAGCCAGCATCTGAGCCACCACCCGCCGCTCCACCTCGCCTGTCACTTCTTCTCTCTTGGGCGCAATGGAGTCGATCTCATCGATGAGGATGATGGAAGGAGCGTTCTCCTCAGCGTTCTTGAAGAGCTGGCGCAGCTTCTCCTCAGACTCGCCGTAATACTTGGACATGATCTCCGGGCCGCTCAGGGTCTCGAAGTGAGCATTGGTCTCGGATGCCAGGGCTTTGGCGAGCAATGTCTTGCCCGTGCCGGGCGGACCGTAGAGCAGAACGCCTTTGGGGGCCTCTACACCCAGGCGCTCGAAGAGCTCAGGGTGCTTCATGGGTAGCTCGATCATCTCTCTGACCTTCTTGATCTCGGCAGAGAGGCCTCCGATGTCCTCGTAGGTCACCCTAGGTCCTGCTTTCTCTTCTTTGGCAGGCTTGTCAGAGATCTCGATCTTGGTCCGGTCGCCTATCACTGCAGCTTCTTTAGCGGGCGCGACGCGGGTGGCCATGAGCTCAATCTTCCGGCCCATGACAGAGATCTCAATGATGTCTCCCCGGGTGATGACACGGCCTTCCATGTACCTCTTCAGGTACTCCTCACCGCCTGTGATGCGCAGAGGTACCGTGGGCGCAAAGACTACCGATTCGGCCATGGTGGCCTGGGCAATTTTTACCGGCACTTTATCGTCTATGCTCACGCCTGCATTCCGGCGAGTGTTTCCGTCCAGACGTACAACACCTGTATTTGTGTCATCTGGGTAGCCAGGCCAAAGCAATGCTGCGGTCTTCTTCTTTCCCTGAATGCTGACCACATCGCCTGCCTGCCAGCCCATCTCGCTGAACACTGCCGGATCAATCCGTGCGATCCCCCGTCCTACATCCGTGGGGCGTGCTTCAATAACTTTGAGTGTGATATCTCCTGCCATCAAAATCCTCCAGTATATTTTGTCCTCGTAAGCTTAAATAATTTCTTAATCTTTGCCACTTTTCAAACCCAGATACCTAAATTTCATCTCCTGCTGAAAGCATCTCATCAGGATGACGAATTATCCTGAAGATGGCGATCTCTGAGACCCGATCTTCCTATCTGGACATATGATACTTGATATTACTAACTTCTAGTTAGTGACAAATTCTTATTTAAATCTTACGGTTAGAGGGTTAGAGGTTAGAGTTAGAAGGTTAGATACATTGTAGACTTCATATCATAGATCGATAGATTTAAGAAGAGTTTCATCATTACCGGCAACAATAGGCTTCACAAATCATAAAGCCACTTGCCGGGCAAAAAAGACAGCTGCTCTGTTCGCTGGCGGCACAATGGATTTCGCGCGAGAGATTTCGCGAGACATGATGCCACACTCAGGAGGCCTGCCCTTGGGGCGCAAAGTGGATAATCATATCTCCTGATCTTTTATGAGGCCTTTTACCAGATCATGCTTGTCCCGCGTGGCCGAGAAGAGCTGGCAGAACATACTGGGAGCCCCGGCATGAATGACTCTCACACCCTCTTCGGTTATTCCGCCCTTTGTCGCCACGCAGGAGATGAGCTCCTCAAAGCCCTCATCTTCCAGCAGGCGGGCTGTGCCGATCATGGTTTTCTTAACCAGCTCTTCTGCCAGTTCTCTTGGGATGCCTTTCCAGGAAGCTGCCAGGGCAAACTCTCTCAAGAGGGCTGCGATATAGCCCGGCCCACAACTGGTTAGATCGCCCAGCACTTCGAAATGGTCCTCTGAAACCGCGACCGGGTCTCCGATAGCCCCGAATAGAGAGAAAAGTAGGGATCGATCGAGCGGCGTAGTATTGTCTGCCATTGCAATGAGGGTAACTCCGTTTCGATTTTCACAGGCAATACTGGGGATAGCGCGGGCAACTCTTGCCAGGCAGAGGTCTTGCAGCTGGCGCAAAGAGAAATCCACGGCCACAGAAATGACAAGCTTCTCCGGAGTCAGCAGTTCGCCGAGTTCATTCAAAAGGCCTTTGATGTCCAGAGGTCGCACACACAGGAAGAGAATATCCGAACTCTGGGCCACCTCCCGGTTATCTCCGGTTCGCACTCCCGCCTGCCTCGCCAATTGCTCGGCCTTCTCCGGGCTGCGGTTGCTGACACGGATGTTCTCCGCTTTTATCGCTCCTGTCTCGACGAACTTACGGACCAGCATGCTTCCCAGGTGGCCGGTGCCGATAAAGCCTACTGTAGTCATTTAGCAACTCCTATACTCGAGCTGGATGTTTCGATCGACAGCAAGAACTCATCCATTATTCTATTGAACTCATCAGGCCGGTCCATTTGCATCCAGTGCCCTGTTCCTGTTATTCTGAGGACGGGCAGATCAGGCAGGAGATTATGCAGGCTGAGAGGAGTGTCGTTAAGGTGCGTTATGACTGACAGTTTTGGCCCTTTGAAGCGCTGGAGCGTGGTTGCAGGATCGAACTGAAGAGATGATCTGAATACGCCGACAACCGTCTCCTGTCGGGTGTCATGAAGATCTCTTAAGATCCTCTCCCGGACCTCAGGCCTCGATCCGACCAGCATTCCCTGCCAGTATTCTTCAATAGATTGTGCGTAGGATTCCGACTCTAATGAGGCTATAAACGGGATCATAATCTCTTTTGGAACCATTCTCGCGTCTCCTGAGGGATCAGCCAGTAGAAGCCCTGCGACCTTATCCGGATACATTCCTGCATAGGCGATCGAAACCGATCCTCCCATGCTGTGGCCCACGAGGACAAATCGCTGCAAACTCAGTGAGCTTATCACAGAATCAATATCTTCGGCGAGAGATGCTATTGCATAGTCTCCATCCAAGGAGGGGTCCGATTGGCCATGGCCGCGCAGATCTAAGGCAATCGCTCGCCGCTCCTTTCGGAGATGTTCGAGCTGCATGAGCCAATGAGCGGCATTTCCCGCCAGGGAGTGAATGAATACCACCGGGATTCCTCCTGTACCACCGTCATCGATGTTAATGCTCGGATGCCCGGCGGACATAATCAGAGCCATATTTCCTCCGGCCAAAAAAGCGCAAAAATATCCGGATTCATCCGCTGCACTCTCCACCTGATTCGTAGGCTTCCCGGAGCCTATCCGCTACGTCACTGGAGAGCCTCTGCCCGGCCACGGTGAAGAAGACCTCAGCGAAGTGGGGCTCGAGACAGCACAGGCTTTCCCTACCCTCTAGAATCAGATTCATCAGATAGCGCATATCCTCGGCAGACAGTTTTTTCAGGCGCTGCTCGAAATCCGGCACATCCCGAGAGTGGTGATTGGCTACAGGAGGCAGAATGTTCATGTATTCAATATCGATTCCCTGGCTTTGCAGCTCCTCCAGCTCAGGAACCAGCTTTTTTAAAATCTGCAAGTCCTGCTCATTCAGATCTCTGCCCATATTAACCTACAATGCCCTGTAAAAATATAGCATTATCCTACCGATTGGGATAGCCAGTCCAGGTAAGGCTGATGACCGCTCGTTATGGGAAGCACAATGATCTCCGGTACTTTATAGCTATGCAGCTCTTTAATCCTCGCCATGACCTGCTCGACCATCCTATGTTCTGTTTTGATGATCAAAAGCTCCTCTCCTTCAAGATTGAGCTTCCCTTCCCATAGGTAGCAGGATTTGACCTGAGCGATATTCACACACGCTGCCAGCCTCTCTTCCACCAACGCTCTGGCAATCCACTCCGCTTCGCCTGGAGCGGTAGTGCATAATGCCACACAAAAACTATTCGCGTCCGACCCATCGCTCGCCATTTTTTCCGATCTCCTTCTTCCAGATGGGCGCTCTTTTTTTCAGCTCCTCAATGATATATCTGCATCCCTGGAAGGCCTCATCCCGGTGCCCTGCCGAGCAGACAACGGCCACTATGTTGTCGCCCACAGACAGACGACCGATGCGGTGGACGATCTCCACCGACAACAGGTCGAAGCGGCTCATGGCCTCACCACGAATGCTCTCCAGCTCTGGCAGTGCTGCCTCTTGAAAAGCCTCCAGCTCCATCATTTCAATTCCATCGTCCCGGACAGTGCCTAAAAACGTGACAACTGCGCCTGCATCCAATCTCTTGGCCCTCTTGATCATCTCGTCCAGGGAGAAGTCCTGATTGGTGATCTCGATCATGGACTTCAACCTCCTGCCACCGGGGGAAATATGGCCAGCTCGTCACCCTCGTGCATCATCAGGGACAGATCCTGCAGGGGATCTATCCTCTTCTTATTGACCATCAGGAGAACGTAATCCTGCAGGTTGCCCGAACTGTCAAAGGCCGACTCTTTGAATATGGAATTGGAAGACGCCAGTTCATTCAATAGATCTGCAACCGTCGAGCCCTCCCTTGCGTCCAGCTCTCGTTCTTTTCCCAAGATTTCCCGGAAGCCGGCAAATGCCCTGACCTTCACCAACATAGCCTGATCACTTACAAGCAATCGCAAATATCTATTTCTTATATATATCGCTGAAGCTGATGGGCTTTGTCCCTGATTCGGCCTTCATCTTTTGGCCGCCCTTCTTCAAGGATTTCTTGATCTTTTCCGCCTCATTCTCCCGGAGCCTGGAGATCTCCTCCTCGGAATCGATGCCCATGACGAAGGTGCCGTGACAGGGCTTGACATAGGTAAAGAGCATCTCTGATCCTCTGACTCCCATTGCCACCGGCGGCACGCCGATGATATAGTAGTCCTTGAATATCTTGTAGCCCGGATCGACGTAATAGACCTCTTCGGAGTTCTTTTCGATATAATCACGGGCGTCCTTGAAGGAGGTACGCTCCAGGTACAGCTTGTACTTCATCTGCTCGACACAGCTCACAGGACCACCTTGTCGATCTTGTTCTTCAGAGGGTTGGGGTTATGGGTTGCCTTGGCCACGATCTTCGTTGCCGGATAATCGATGCTCTCCCCAAGGGCCTCGGCATTCTTGCCAAAGACCACGGCATAAGGCTTGGCCTGGGAAATGGCGCTGAATGTGGCTCCATAGGTCATGCCGGCATCGCTATGCATGAAGGCGAAACAGATGTCGAAGTCGATCTTCTTTTCCACGATCTCTCCTATGAGCTGGTCCACATCAACCGTCTTTTGCACATAATAGCTCTCCGGATCGGCGGCTTTGAGCAGCTTGACTGCTGCATCCGTTCCCGCCACAGTCACATCCCAGCCTGCAAGGCTGAGTTTGTGAGCCAGATAGATCACCATGCTCATCTGCACCGGCACTTCCGGGCAGCCCATCACCAACAGCGCTTTTTTGCTTTCGGTCATACGCTCATCTCTTGATTATGATTTCAGGATTCACAGTGCCTCGATTTGTTTTTCCATCTAAGGTTCTTTGATAATGATTGCCGATGTAGTTCGATGTTTAACATTACTATTAAGACTCACTATCGATCACTCATTTCGCCAAGTCGCTCTGCAATCCATACAGCCCAAATTCCGCTCGCAAGCCACTTCGTCCAAACATGCGTTACGTCCGTCCCAGAGCAAGAGGCGGTTCGCCAGAAGCTCGCCAGAGCCTTGCACATATTTCACGGCTTCAGTCACCTGAATGGAGCCGATCACTCCGCAGGTGGAGCCCAGTGCAGGAAAAATTGCGGCCGGAGGAGCGCGGGGGAAGATACAACGCAGGCATGCTGTTTGTCCTGGTATTATGGTCGTCGCCTGACCCTGATAGCCGCTGATGGCGCCGTGGAAGAGAGGGATATTTCTATGCAGGCAGGCCCCGTTCAAGAGATATCTGGTGGAGAAGTTGTCCATGGCGTCCATTATCAGATCAGAATCCTGCAGGAGATGGTCTATATTGTCTTCAGATATTGTCTCCACAATCGCCTCAACCTCAACCTCCGGGTTTATGCCAGTCAAGGTTTCGTATGCCGACAACGCTTTGTCCCGGCCCACGTCACTGCTCTCATGCAGAATCTGCCGGTTCAGGTTGCTCAGCTCGACCGAGTCGCAGTCCACGATTCGAATCCTGCCAAAGCCGGCTGCCGCCATGTACATGGAGATGATGGAGCCCAGACCACCAGCTCCGGCTATGAAGACACGAGTCCTCTTCAGCTTTTCCTGGCCAGCCTCTCCAAAGAGGCGAATCTGGCGGGAGTACCTCTTTATCTCGACATCACTCAACATGTTCTCAGTGACCGGAAGATCAGAGGCCGATCTGCCAGAGCCTTTTTGTTATCGTCATATCCTAGCCGCCGTGCACGACCCGCACGATCTTCAGCTCATCTGCAAAGCCGGCATTCTCCTCTTCCGTGACTATTTTGCCGTTCTTGGCCACTATGACCTCGACCGGATTTATCCCCAGCTCTTTCAGGACATCCTCAATCCGAACATTATGCGCTGACATCTCTTTTCTGCTGCCATCTGGTAAAGTGATTTTCATCTCGGCTCCTCAAGCTCCCTGTAAGCTCAATGGTGCAATTCGTAATGTTTGCCATTCAAGGGTGACAGCATTATCATAATCGGAACAGAGCATTTGATGAGGATTTGCTATATAAAATATGGGATTGAGGCAAATAAGATCGATGATTCGAAGCTTGCATTCGTTATGACAACCAGAAAAATTAGAGACGCAAAAAAATGTATATTGTCCAATTACTTGATTCCGAACTGATCCGTCTCAAACCATGATGCCTTTATGAGGGTCCACCAATCATCTGCCAGACCCTTTAGCACATATTCGTATGGAAGCCATCCGTAGCCTGCGTCTCCCCAGGATTTGCCCCAGGAGTTCCTTATGAGTAGAGCGCCTGTGGTCTCCAGGCCACATTTAGTATTCTTGATCTTCATATTATCGTCATAACCCACAGCATCTATGGCATGGCCACCCAGCACAGTTTCGCCTTTACAGGGAAAAGGTATTTTACCAGTGGTTGCTGCCTGTTTAATTGAATCATAGACTGTGAATCCGAAGATCGCCGGAACACCTGCTGATATACTCGTCTTGATGCTCGTCAATAGTGCACTTGGAGAAGTTCCCGGCGGATCTAAACTTACGTATTGGAGAGCTTTATAATTATCTCCAAAAGCATAGAGGAAGGGAGAAGGCTCGATATCGAATTTAGCGATGACATATGGCCAGTACTTCTCCGGCGGAACGCCAAACAGCACCATAGCACCCATTGTCGTTCGGAGATAGGCACCTGTGTCGCCTGTCTCCTGCATTAAATTCCTTGTCACTTTGTACAGGAACAGCCTGGATGAATCGACGTATGTTCCGAACGACCTATTTTCGAAATACTCGAACACGCCCACACCGGCATGCGCGGTACACGATCCCAGTTGGCCCTGGTCCTCGATGGGAGAGCACCATTTCCTCAGATCAGCCGATGCTGACAGACTGGTAGCCGTCGTCTTTGACAGTCCCAGCGAGACAAGAATCTTGGCAATCCCACTGCTTAGCATGGTATAGTCTCTAAAGTCGGGAAGCTCAGGACGCCAGCCCATTCCTTTTACTTCTGTGTTGTCTTTCGAACTAATTCCCAGATCCTTCAACGGTACACTCATTAATTCACCACCAGATTTATGAAATATCTTTCAGGCCGAATCGATCTGCAATAGTGGGTAACATTTGTATCAAGATCTTTTCAGCATTTACATATATTTGGCTTTATTACTACTTAAATATTTCCGGACACAAGGATTTGCATAGCTAAAGGCAATAATATCTATCAAAGGTCGGGCGAAACGACTACTGCCCTTGGCTACGGGTGCGCTGGCCACCGGCGCCGGGCAGTTCCAATGCAGGACATGGGTACGATTATGCACTTCCTCTCACCCAACCATCCGGCTCACATCCATCCCTTCCAGGCAGGCCCTGCTTTCGCAGCTCACGATCCGTCCATCCCTGAGAGTGTACATCTTCCCCGCCTTGTTCGCAAGGTCCAGGTTGTGCGTCACCACAACCAGCGTCAGGCCCTGGCGATTCAGCTCCCGGAAGAGCCCGAAGATCATCTCCGACGTGGCGGAATCCAAATTGCCTGTGGGCTCATCTGCCAGGATGATTGCAGGGTCGTTGGCGACGATCAACGATTCTTCAACTCCGGAAGCTGCCTGCAATCAGTTTTGCTAATGAAATGTACCGGCGTGCTGATGAATGCAGGCAGCTGAGCCTCAGGAATCTCCATTCACAATTGTGAAAGACTTGAATTACGGCTATTATCGTATATAAGGTTTTGCGGATTCCAATTTTCCTGCCATGTTTGCTCGCGAAATTGATCCCGCTGACTTCTTGACGAAACTATTTTAACGATAGAACGATAACAATAATACCCTCGAGAAAGGTGAAAAATAATGATTCATCCCGACCGCGTATTCTCCTTCAAGGAGCTCGAAACTGAAGACGATCTGGTGGAGGCTATGATCAACCATAACTGGCCTCTATGCTATGGCTTCTACTATGGGAATCTGCTCTACCTGGGCGATGGCGAGAGCGAGGACAATCCCGAGTACGCTGTCATGACCATAGATAAAACGGAGGGCCATCATGGGGTTCATGGCCGCGAGGTGGGCAGGATCAAGCCCAGGGGCATGTCCCCCGAAGAGGCGCATAAGTTCATCCAGGAGATGAGTGCAGGCCACTACAGCAGCGAGAATCCTGTCCAGATACAGGCCGAGCCGATATGGCATCATAGCTGCCAGTTCTGCCGACTGGAAGAGGAGTAAAACGAGCTTTTTTCACAGCCACCGTGGGATCACCATTTTGCCACATCAAAATGCGGGAATGGCTCCAGAGGGAGTCCATGCCCAGCATCTTTATGACAATAATATAATCAATTCCTTGATATAATCGAATTTCATTCCTGCCCATAGATTCGGATTTCAAGTCGGAATCAGATTCCGCGCACCCATCCAGTCTCGAGGTGGGTGAAAGCCCTATTTTGGGCTCCTTCGACCCTTCTGGAGATAAAAGGTCCATTGTTTTTCTTGCCGTCTGGATAAAATTAATATAATGGTATTCGGAATAACAATGTATCAAATAGAGTTGTGCAGTCAGGAAGAAAGGAGGGATTTAATGGCAGAGACGAGAAATTTTGCCCTCAGGGATAAGAAGGGCAATGAGATTGGTGTCTTTACAGGAAAGCAGCCGAGACAGGCAGCCTTGAAGGCAGCAAATAGGGGCCACACAGATATACGGCTCAGAGAGCGCGGTACAAAGAAGGTGCACATATTCGTAGGCGAAAGGGTTCAGGTAAAGAAGCCCAAAGGCGCGCCAACCTGGATGCCAGACAAGATCTGGAAGCCGAGAGTAAAGAAAATGGGTGTTGAGAAGCTGGATGAGCTTTAAGGCTCAGATCTATCTTTTTTGGAAAGGCCGGGGCTCGTCAGGCGCAGGCCGTCGGCGATAAAGTTCCCTCGCCTCATTTCTTTTTTTGCTGTGGGACTAATCTGGAAGGTATTTTAAGTAGCTCTTGGCAATCCCGTTAGAATTCTTAGAATTGATTACTATCAACAATATCGATAATACCGGTATTACTACGACGACTATTCCTGAGGAATAATGTGCCCGCTGCACATTTAATTAAACTTAAATAGTTTAAATTACAAGTAATCTATTGGAGCCTCCGATGAGTTGCCATCCCTTACATCTCGAAGGCTCTCGCCCCCACTATCTCTTCTATCGCCTCTTCAATTCCGAGCCCTCAGCCAAAGCCTATTTCCCCTCCACTGCCTCCATGAACCCGGGTGTTTTGATGGAGATACTCTGGCTCACCGAGGAGGAAGTGAAGTCGCTCTTGACCATGGATGAGGCAATTACTGCAGTCGAGAAGGCATTCTATTGATCACGGAATGGGCCAGACTCAGATGCCGCCCAAGTCCTATCTCTACTTCTCCAGATATGATGGCGACCTGAGAACCATGCCCGCCTATCTGGAAGGGCAAGACCTGGCAGGGGTGAAGATCGTCAATGTTCATACCAGGAATCAGGATATTGGGCTTCCCACTGTCATGGCCCTCCTGGTATTGAACTCTTCCAGGACCGGCGCACCACTTGCCATCATGGGTGCGACGTATCTCACCAGCATGCGCACGGGCGCCGCCGGACGCCGTGGCCGCCAGAAATCTCGCCCGGCCTAATTCCCGCGTGGTGGGAATGATCGGCGCAGGAGTGCAGGCGCGAACACAGCTCCTGGGCCTGACCAGGCACTTTCAGATCGAGCAGGTGATCGTCTCCGACAGCTCTCCGGAACGAGCCCAATCTCTTGAAGATGATGCCCGGTCTTTCCTGAATTGCGACTATCTGATCACCGCCAGCCCGGAGGAGGCCTGCCGATGTGATATTCTGGTCACTACCACTCCCTCGCGCCGTCCTGTGGTCAAAGATAAATGGATCATGCCGGGAACCCACATCAACGCCATCGGGGCCGATGCCCGAGGTAAACAGGAGCTGGAATCAACCCTGACGAAAAGGGCCAGAGTTGTTGTGGACGATCTCACCCAGGCTGTACACTCCGGCGAAGTAAATGTTCCTATTTCGGAAGGCAAGCTCGCGCCACAGGATATCTACGCCCAGATCGGCGAGATCCTGGCAGGTAAGAAACCGGGACGCACCAGCGACACGGAGATCACCATCTTCGACTCCACAGGCCTGGCCATCCAGGATGTGGCTGCTGGAAATGTCGTTTATGAAAAAGCCCTGGCGAGGGGTATAGGGATGAGGATGAAGCTGGCGTGAAGGCAAAAAAGCCGAAAACTTTGGTTTGTGCGGGAACCGGCCGCAATCTATATCAATTTTGACATAAACAATAGCAGGTGGAAAATATGGCAAACGAAAAAAAGAAGAGCAAGGGTCCCCAAGATCGCAATAGCAATTATCAGATGAAAAATGGCAATTCACTCTCCAAGAAGAAGGACAAGAAGTCCAATGCAGGCAAGTCCGGTGAGACGAAATCTGTGTCCGCGGCAATGTCTGGAGAGCAGAAGAGCTTAATCTCAGGCATATCCAGCAGCATTTCCAGTGCCACCAGCAGCATAACAAAAATGTTCAAACATTAATAGATATCCAGCTCTGAGAGGAAAAAGGCGAAATGTTGGTTCGAGCGCAATCTTAAATGCGCCCGGACATAGCGTTTTTATAGCAATTCATAATCACCTAAAAAATTTAAACCCGAATTTACGTCTCTTCCTCTAAGCCTGCTCTTTTGTCCTGCTCTGGAATTCCTTCTGCACATCGCATCCCAGCCGCCCTATGGCATCGGAGCGGCACTGCCGGCAGTGTTTCATCTGCTTGATGATCTTGCCCAGCTCCTCCTGGATCTTTCGTTTCTCCTCAGGCGAGGGAGGTTTAATGTGGGCAAACTTGTACTGAGGAATGAGGGGCATGACATTATGGATGAAGACCCCCATGGATTTTATCTTGCGGGCGATGTCGAAGACGTGCTCGTCATTGACCCCTGGAATGAGGACGGTATTGACCTTCACGATCTTCTTGAGCTTCAGGGCCTCTTCAATGCCTTTGAGCTGCTGGTCGCGCAGGAGAGTTGCCGCCTCCAGACCCTCATACCGCTTGCCCTGGTAGGTCACATAGTCATAGATCTGCTGGCCGATCTCTGGATCTATGGCATTCATGGTGACGGTGATGTTGCAGACGCCCAGGCGATCAAGCTCCTGTATCTTGTCGGGCAGCAGCAGACCATTGGTGCTGATGCAGAGTATGATGCCCGGATACTTCTGACCGACCAGGCGCAGGGTCTCAAAGGTCTCCTCATTGGCCAGCGGCTCGCCTGGACCCGCTACCGCGACCACTTTGATATAGTGGTATTTCTCCAGAACCTGGTCCACTCTCTCCAGAGCTTCCTCGGGTTTCAGAACCTCGCTGGTTACTCCAGGCCGTGATTCATTCACGCAATCGAAGTCCCGCACACAGTATTTGCACTGGATATTGCACTTGGGGGCCACAGACAGATGCATCCTGCCAAAGGAGTGGCACGCCTTCTCACTGAAACACGGGTGCTCCTGGATCCTTCTGAGCTGTTCCGGGTCGTATGGTATCTCCGTTCCACCGACATTGGCAACGGGAAAAGTCTCTTGGCTCATGATTGGAACTCCACGGTTATCCTCGCTCTTTGATATGAGCCCAGCAAGGCTAAAAGACTTGCGTGTCAGGCAAAGACGTCTCCTTAAGACAAAGATACTTTAAGGATGTAGAACCAAACAGCAGACTATGCCTGAGAAGGACAAACTTGTGATATGGCCCATCTACTTCGATGCATCACGATCTAGGGTTGAAGGCCGGATGGTTTCACTTAAGGATGCCGTCAGCGAGCCCGATCTGGATATGATAATCACAGCCTCAATTAAAACCGGTCTTAAGCCGGAGATCGAGCGCGGGAAGTTGCATCCCAAGACCTGGCACCAGGCAGAGACTGCGGGACGAATACTGGTGGCAAAGAACGGCCCCAAATCCGCCATCTTAAAGAGAATCGCGGGATCTTTGAAATCGAAAAACAAGAAACATGGCACCTCAGGGCAAGAAATATTAAATGAATCAAGATCATTTGACCCCGGGCCTGCCGCCCAACATTTTAATCGTTTTTCTCCGCCATCAATGGTCAGCATATTTCGCGGCAGATATTCTCCATAGATAATGCTTAATACATAAAAGTGTCTCTGCCGGAGATATATGATCGATCTGCACACTCACACCACCTTCAGTGATGGCGAGCTCATACCCAGCGAGCTGGTTCGCCGGGCTGAGGTCCTGGGCTACACGGCTATCGGCATAACCGATCATGTGGACTATACCAATATCGAACACGTCCTGGCATGCGTCTCCAGAGTCAAATATTTGGAAGACGTACTGGATATCAGGGTCATTGTGGGAGTGGAGATCACTCATGTGCCCCCCCAAAAGATAGGGCCGCTGGCCCTTCTTGCCCGCAAGCTCGGCGCCGAGATCGTGGTTGTACATGGCGAGACGCCCGTAGAGCCCGTCCGGCCGGGCACCAACCGGGCGGCCCTGGAGGCGAGAGTGGATATCCTGGCTCATCCCGGCTTTATCACCCTGGAGGAAGCAGAGCTTGCCAGGGAGAACGATGTCTGCCTGGAGATCACATCCCGGTTAGGCCATAACATCACCAATGGCCATGTGGCGCGCATAGCAAGCCAGGCCAGGGCAAAAATGGTAGTGGATACGGACACGCATGCTCCCAGGGATCTCATCGACAGTGAGCGAGCCCAACAAATCGCGGTAGGTGCGGGCTTAACCCAGGATGAGGCGGCAGCGATAGTAAAGCATCACGCCATTCTTGGATAAAGAATCGAATCAGCAATATCGAGCTCAGGGGTTGAATAAATAGATATAGTGGCAATTGACATCTCGGGCCGGCATGCTGTGCAGGGCAGGTACAAAATGGTCTGCGCCGTCGTCTCCGCCCGCGTATCTCCAAATTTTATCGAGAAGATCAATTCTGTCAGGCTCACGCCTCGCGAGGCCGGGGCTCTGGACCTCAATGTCGTCGCCGACTTCATCTGCGAGGCATGCATGTGCCTTCCTGGGACAATTGTCGCAGAATCAGGGGACTTCTACAACCAGGAGATCTGGAGGGTCAGAAGCATCCTGGGAAGGGATTTCAAGTATCCTGAGACCATTGCTGAGAGGACAGCGATAGAGATGGCCCATCATATATCGGTGGCAGGACGAAGGCTTATCATTGATCCGGAAGAAGATGCTAATCGATGAATGAAGAAAAGACCGCCGTCCTGCTTATGCGAGAGAACCCCAACAAGCCCCCGGACCTTTATAAGATGGAAGAATTGCGGGGCCTGGCAAAAGCTGCCGGATACCGGGTTTTGGCGGAGATCAAACAGCGTCGAGAACGGGACCACCGCTTCCAGATGGGAAGGGGAAAGATCAATGAAGCCCTGAGTTTCAATCCCGAAAAGCTGATATTTTACAACCCGCTGAGCCCTAACCAGGTCTTCAACATCAGAAGCGAGTTTCCGGTGCAGGTTATCGATCGATTCAATCTCATTTTGGAGATATTCGCCTCCCGTGCATCCACGCGCGAGGCCAAGCTGCAGGTGGATCTGGCCAGGCTCAGCTATGATGCGCCTCAGGTGCGCAGCGAACTTGCCCTCAAGAAACGCGGTGAGCAGCCGGGCTTTCGTGGCGCCGGCGCTTATGAGCAGTCGATGTACCACGACATCAGGGGACGGATGGCCAAGATCAGGGCGGAACTGAAAGACGTGGAGACGATTGGAGAGGACAGACGGCAGAAGCGAAGAGAACAGGGCTTTGATCTTGTGGCACTGGCCGGATACACCAACGCCGGCAAGAGCACTTTGCTCAACTCCCTCACCGGCTCGGGAGTTGAGGCCCTGGATCAACCCTTCACCACGCTTTCACCTACAACCAGGGCCCTTGATGTTAAAGGGCGAAGGATCTTGCTTACTGATACAGTGGGCTTCATCGACGACCTGCCGCACTTTCTCATCAAGGCATTCCACTCCACCCTTTCCGAGATTGCTGAGGCTGATCTTGTCCTTCTGGTGGCTGATTTGAGCGATCCCGCCGAGCTCCTGCGGAGAAAGATGGTAGCATCTCACAAAGCCCTCTGGGACTGCCAGGTTACTGCACCCATGATTACCGTTCTCAATAAAGTGGACCGCATCGGCGAGAGCGAGGCGGCGTTGAAGGAAGAGCTGATCCGTGACCTGGCTCCCAATCCCGTAAAGGTCTCAGCAACATCCGGCATAGGCCATGAGGAGCTGAAAGAATGCATCTATCAGAGGCTGCAGCCCTTGCAGGAGTACCAGATCCGGCTGCCGAACACCTCGGAAGGATTGAGCCAGCTATCCCGGCTTTATGAAACGGCAGAGCTTTTGCAGGTGAGCTATGGAGAGGAGCTTGTGGTGAGGCTGCGAGGAAAAGGTGAAGCTGTAGCCAGGCTCAA
>CAWJKV010000014.1:0-185662 GCA_963843555.1 uncultured Methanosarcinales archaeon | reverse complement strand
TCGAATCCGTGTCCTTGCGGGTTCCTCGGGCATCCGCGGAAACCGTGCAAGTGCACGCCGCGGCAGGTGCAGTTGTACAGGGCGCGGCTGAGCGGGCCGCTGCTGGACCGGATCGACATGCATGTCGAGGTGCCGGCGGTGACGGCGCGGGAGCTTGCTGCGGACGCCGCGCAACCACGAACGCCCGTTCGCCGCTGGACGCGAACGCAGCTCGCTCGAGGCGGCAGCGCGCTCGCCGAACGCGAGTGCTGCGTCCAGCAGCGGCCGCGACGCGGATCCCGAGCGGCCGGAACGCCGCCATCCCGTCGACTCCTCGGGTGACGACTCCGCTGCCATTCGCCGGCGCGTGGCGGCTGCGCGCGCGATCCAACGCGCCGGTTCGAAGGCCGTCCCCGCGTGCGGGTCAACGCCGACATGGGTCTGGCCGAACTCGACGCGTTCTGCCGGCTCGATCTCGAGTCGACGGCGCTTCTACAGAAAGCGGTGGAGTCGTTCTCGCTCAGCGCGCGGGCGGCGCACCGGTGCCTGCGGGTGGCGCGGACGATCGCGGACCTGGCGGGCGCGGAGGAGATCGCGCTGGAGCATGTCGCGGAAGCGGTGCAGTACCAGGTTCTGGAAAGGCCGGGATAGAGGACGTGGCCTTCGAGCGCGGGCGCCCTCGGTCCGACACGGTTCGGGCCGGGCAACGCTGGCAAGGATGTGGCATCTTGATGTCCTGGGCCTGTGTGCTATGATGTCTCCATGAGGACCACACTCACGATAGAGGAATCGCTCTTCAAGACGCTGAAGGATCTGGCCCATCGCTCGGGCAAGTCCTTCAGGGATATCGTCGACGAGACTCTTCGGGCCGGTCTGGCCCGAGGGGCCCGGCCCCGCCCCAAACAATACCGGCTCAAGCCGGCGTCCCTGGGCGGGGTCAATCCCGGCGTGGACCTGACCAAGGCACTGCAGCTGGCGGACGCGCTTGAGGATCTGGAGATCGCCAGGAAGCTGGAGCAGCGCCGGTGATCGTGGTCGATGCAAACCTGTTGATCTATGCCGTGGACTCCGATTCGCCGCACCATCGGCGGGCGCACGCGTGGCTGGAACAGACACTGTCGCGAAGTGACCCGGTCGGACTCGCATGGGTGGTTCTGCTCGCGTTTCTTCGAATTACGACTCGGCCGGGTGTTCTTCGCCGCCAGCTTCCACCCGAGCAGGCGCTCGAATACGTGGAGACCTGGCTGGAGCAGCCGTGCGTCGAGACCATCTCCCCGGGCCGGGACCATTGGCGCATTCTCCGATCTCTGTTGGCCGGCAGCGGCACAGCGGGGAACCTGACCTCCGACGCGCACCTCGCTGCGATGGCGATCGAGCACGGGGCCACGCTCTACTCCGCGGATAACGACTACCAGAGATTCGCCGGTCTTGTTCACCGCAACCCGCTGAAATGAGAAGATCGGCCGACTCAGTGTTCTCCGCCGGCGGCCGGCTCATCCGCTGATGGGACCCGCGGGGGACGAGTGGGGTCGGCGGAGGCAGCCATGAACAAGGTGCGTGGGCGGTGGCCTTCTATAGCCACCCTGATCGTGCTCCTTTCTCTGGCTGCCTGCGCCCAAGAGAAGGCCACGAAGCCGGCGGAACCGCCTCCACCGCCTCCTCCCCCTCCTCCGCCTTGCGACTCTCCTGCGGACACCAACCTGGTCGCAGAAGATTGGCATCCTGCCTGGTCGCCGGACGGGACGACGATCGCTTTCCAGCACGAGGCATTCGTACCCGAACAGGCGCCGCACGGGATCTACATCGTCCGGGTCTACCCGGACAGCGTCAGCAAGCCGGAGCTGGTGACCCGCCCGATGTACTGGGCGCATTGGCTGCGATTCTCTCCGGACGGAAGGAAGCTCGCATACTACTGGGCGGGAGCGATCTTCGTCCTGGACATGGACACACGCGAGGTCACGCAGATCCACATCAGGCTATGGTGCAGACGCCGGACTGGCATCCGGATGGACGCCATCTTATCTACGTTGGCTCTCCCGAGGAGGGCAGCGTGGCCGATTCCGGAGGAATCCGGATCGCGGACACCGTTACGCTGGAGAGCCACAGTCTCCTTCTGGCCGACGGCACACCCCTGGGAGGAGGCTCGCCCCGATGGGATCTGTCGGGCAAGAGCTTCATCTATACCCACTATGTCCCGGGAGCAGGCCTGGAGGTGTTTCGGGTGTGGCCGGACTCGAGTCGGGAAGTCCGCCTGACCCGCACCGGTTGGACATGCGAATTCCCCAAGTGGTTTCGTCACGGCGCGGAGATCGTCTTCCACGTGAACAACCACTCGGGCCCGGATCCCGACTATCCGGATTGGTGGGTGATCGACGGAAACGGATCCACACCCCGGCCCTTCCTGAACTGGAACCTACAAATCCCCTTGGGGGTATCCTTCGATTTCTCGCCGGACGAGAAGGCCGTCGTCGTGTCCCGAATCTCGAATTGTGGGACCTACTTTGCGCTGTGGATCATCCGGTTCGACGAGAACCGCATCCTCGAGGAGCGCCAGATCACGGGACTGCCGGAGCAGATGCCGTGAAGACGCGGCTTTTGGGCGGGCTGTTACGTCCGCGGCGCAATCGCGGTGCAGGACTCCTTCGTGTAAATCTGCTCAGCGGAATCCGACTCGGCACCGCTCCGGAGGCGGGAAGCGGGGGAGCACCGGGCACCCCGTCTCAGCCGGTCAACCGCTTGAAACGGCCGCTGGGTTTGGGGCCGTAACCAAGGATCGGACCTACTTCGTGGGTGCGTGCATCGCCCGTTTCATCTCCTCAGCCCAGTTCAGCACCACGACGAGGCTCGTCGAACCGTCGTTCAATCCGTCGTCCTTGATCATCAGGAATCGCTTGCCGTCGGCGGTCACATCGTAGTTGGACGAACTCACTCCCGGCGGGCCGCAGGAGGAGCTCATTCCGTGAGAGTAGCGGCCTTCCCAAAGCAGACGGGGCATGCCCGCCTCGAATTCTCCAGACGCTCCAGCGGTCTTGACCGGCACCACCATCATCTTGTCGCCGTTCCGATAGAAGATCTCGTGACCGAGGCGGTTCCAGAGCGGATCCGTGCCGCCCTCTGAAGAGATCTGTAACACCCAGTCGGCGTCGGAGGTGGGCCAGGGGCCGACATAGACCTCGCTCTTGCCCGACTGGTTCGAGCAGTAGGCGACCAGCTTGCCGTCGGGGGAGAACTTGGGAGAGGCCTCGTCGAACTTGTCGCCCTTGAATCGCTGGGGCGTTCGGTCGCTGCCTTGCAGGGGCAGGATCCAGATGTCCATTCCGGTGCCCATCGACCCCATCCCGCCTTCCATTTCCGCCATTCCGTCACCGCCTGCCGGGTTCGCCTTGTCGGCGACGGCGCTCATGTCCCCCATTTGGCTGAAGGCCAGGTAACGTCCATCGGGCGACACACACACCGCGCTCTGCCGCGCACCGAAATCCGTGAGGCGCTCCGCCGCGTGGTTGGCGTCCGACGGCATCTCCCACATTGTCATCGTGCCGGCCTTCCAGGAGCGGAAGCAGATGCTCTTGCCGTCCGGAGTCCACAGCGGCGCGTGGCTCAGTCCGTCGGTCGTGATCTTGGTCCGGACCATGCGGGAGAAGTCCCAGGTATACAGATTGTGGGTGGCGCCCTCCACCTCCACGACCAACTTCCTGCCATCGGTCGAGAGGCGTGGGAACAGATAGGAGGCGCGCTTGAGCGGCAATTCCTCCTCCACCCCCTGGCGGTCGACCCAGACCAAAGTGCGTGTACCTCCTTCAGCGTGGCCGGGAACGTAGGCCAGGGAGCCGGTGCCCGACACATCGAAGTAGGCCGCACCGGTGTTGACGCTCATTTGGACGCCGTCGACTACTTTGATCGGCGGCCCCGTCGTTTCCAGTCTCTTCAGATCGAAAGGCACCGCATAGAGATCCCCGCGCGTTGGCATAGACGATCTGGCCGGACGGCGCATAGCGGGCGCCGAAGCCGCGCCGGATCAGGACCTTTCGCTGCCTGGTTCCCAGAACCTGGAGCTCGACACTTGCATCGTTGTACGATTCCATTCCGGAGGATATCGCCGTGAAGATGATCGCCTTCCCACCAGGCAGGACTTGCGCGTGCCTGTGCGTGAACTCCGCCTTCTCCGGATCCAGGATCGTCACTGGTTCCTTGGCGCCGCCGTTCTCGGGGACGCGTACGACGCCGCCGGGGTAGGCATCGGTGAAGTAGATGTACCCGTCCTTGCCCCAATCGCCGCGCCCGAACATGTCGACTCCGGTCAGCCGGACCGGTGCGCCGCCGTCGACCGCCACCTTCTCCAGCGTCAGGTCCATATTGTTGAACATCGCCACCCAGCGGCCATCCGGCGAGAAGACAGGCGCTTCGAGACCGCTGACGCCGCCCAGAGGTCTTTGTGCCAGGTCGTTGATCGACCGCCGGAAGGCCATGGCCACCCCATCCACCGCGTAGCTGTAGGCCACCGATTTCCCGTCCGGCGAGAACACGACGCTGGGGTTCCACCCGGGCACGATCTGCTGGGCCGGCGGTAGCTGATGGGTGAAGCGAACAACCTCCGGAGGAGGAGCCGAGCGCGCCTGACGCCACGCCCACACCCCAATCGCCGCGACCCCCAGCAGGCAGGCCGCCGCGATGGCCGGCCAGTGCGCGCGCATTCGTACGGCCTTCGTTGCGGCGGTCCCGACCTGACCCGAAAGCGTTTCTTCCAATTCGAGACGCGCGTCACCGATGTCACGCAGCCGGCTGTGCCGATCCTTGGTCAGGCACCGCCGCAGGAGGCACTTGACGTTCTCCGGCACCGTCGCCGGCAGGGATCCCCAGTCCGGTGACCGCTCCAGGACCGCAGCCATTACCTCCGTCAGGGTGTCGCCGGCGAAAGTCTGCCGTCTCGTCAGCGTCTCGAACAGCAGGCATCCGAACGCCCAGACGTCCGTCCTTCGATCCACCGGCTTGCCGCAGGCCTGCTCGGGCGACATGTACGCCGCCGTGCCCACGATCATGCCCGCCTGCGTCATCTCGACCGTGGCCAAGGCGGTCTCGGCCAGGCCGTCGACCGACGAGGAGACTGCGGCTGCTTTCGCCAGGCCGAAGTCCAGCACCTTGACCTGTCCGCCGGGCGTGATCTTGATGTTGGCCGGCTTCAGGTCGCGGTGGACGATGCCCTGCTCGTGGGCCGCCTCGATCCCTTCGGCGATCTGCCGGCAGATCGTCAGGGCCTCCTTCAGCGGCAGCGGACCCCGGGCGAGGCGTTCGGCGAGCGTGTCTCCCGGCACATACTCCAGGACCAGGAATGTCGTGCCGTCCGCCTCTTCCAGTCCATGAATGGCGGCAAGGTTGGCGTGGTTCAACGACGCCAGCACGCGCGCCTCGCGCCGGAAGCGAGCCATGAGTGCGCTGTCTTGCACAACGGACGGATGGAGCAGCTTGATGGCGACGTTGCGCTCGAGGCGGGTGTCGGTGCCTTGGTACACGACGCCCATGCCACCCTCGCCGAGCTTTGACTCCACGCGGTACTGGCCCAGCGTGCGGCCCACCAGGGATGACCCCGCGGGTTGGTCCGACCCCTGTCCGGCCATGGTGCCCGCATCTTCGGCGAGCGAAGCGGGCAGGCGGAATGCGCCCGCCAGGTCAAGGTTCGATTTAAGGATCTGCTTCGTGTCCCGGTCGCGCGCCAGGATCTCCTCCACTTCCCGGCATAGATCGGGATCGTCGCTGCAAACTTCACGCAGATAGACCGGTCGCTCCGCCGCCGGCAGATCGGCGGACGCAAGGAGCAACTCCTTCATCCTTGCGAAGCGCTCGGGCGTCAACCTGCAGATCCCTCCAGCAGATGGGCCGTGCCACGGTCCGGATCCGGATCATCGAATTCGAACAATTCGCAGCCGCCGAGCTAAGAGTTCAAGGCGTTTCTCCCGTTCCCCAATGCAGGTCCGGTCAGTACGAGAGCACCGTGGCGTCACTCGTCATGTCCAGGAGTTCGCTGTCGGTCAAGATGGTGATGCCGTCCAGCAGCGAGTCCTGGGTGATCTTCAGGGTCTTGATGCACATGGGGCACACATAGACCTTCGCGCCTTTGGCCATCAGCGCACCAAGCGCCTTCTGCAGAGAAGCGCTCGCCTCCATGCCTCTTGCCGCAGCCGTGCGGCGGCCGGCGACGAAGGGCTTGTCCGACTTGTTCTTCCTGGCCAGCTCGGGTGCGCTGACATCCAGGTAGACGACAACTTTCCGACCCGCGTCCAGGGCGCTCTCGGCAAGTCCGAAAGCCATCATGCAGCGAGGCGTGTCGGAAACCCCACTCGTCAGGACTATGAAGACCGGTTTGAGGATCGGTGCCGGAGTGGCGACCTGGGCCGCGGCGAACGGGCCGGCCAGCCCGGTCAACCCGGCCGTAACGATGGCCACGAGGCAAACTGCCCAGGATCGTTGGCGTGACATGTTAGGTTCCCTTTCTGGCGAAGGATCAGAATCTGGCCCCCATCGAGAAATAGAGATTCCGCGCCGTCGTGGGGTTGTGCAGTTTCCCAAGTATGATGCTGGTCAGACCGTACTCGTAGCCCGCTTCGATGACTCCCGCGAACATGCCGCTCATCGGAAACTCGATACCTGCTCCGCCACGGAGTTCCAGGGACATCCGCCGGGTGAACTGCGTCATTTCCATGGGGGGCCCGGCCGGCGCCCCCTCCGGGCGGCCGGGTGGATCATCCTCGCCGGTAAAGGAAAGGAGGAACCCCGCCTGCGGCCCGAGCTCGAAGAACGGCCACATGCCCTTGCTCTCATTCAAGGTGTACTTGATGAGGACGGGCACGGTGAAATAGGTGCCCATCCTATCGGTCCAGAGCGGCACGCCGGCGATGGAGTAATGGTACTTTTCTCGGGTCATTCGGTAGTCGATGCCCGTGCCAATGCTGATCCCCGGGTTGGCGGTGAAGAACTCGGCCACAAAGCCAAAGCGCATCGTAGGCTTCGACAGCCGATCGTCTTTGTCGGCCAACCACTTTTCAGGCCAGATCAACTTGCCCATGTTGAGGCCCATGGTGAGACCGTACCGGACTGGTTGTGGTTCCTCCGCCCGCGCCTCGCTGCCGCAGAGGAGGAACGTCCCGAACATCAAGACAAAAGCAACTGATGCGAGCACGAAGAACCTGCGCATACAAGCCCTCCAAGAAGCAAATCCGTCTGCAATCACCGGAGTTCCTGGGTGAATCTGTCCCGCAGCCAAACGCTCAAACCGTTCCGGAAAGTCCGCTGGTACCGGATCACCCGCCGCGAAGTCTGAGTGCGGTCGATGTTGTGCTTCCGCATCACGGACGACTAGAGACTGAAAAGTTGGACGGGCTGCGGGAAAGTTAGAATTCCGCTGCCGTGCGCACCTTGGTTGACGTCCGCTGGCGCGGCCTGAGGTTGTGGCCGCGCCGCATGCCCAGAGGCTGGGTCCCGGAATCCATCGGCGGGGCCCCGACGGTGAAGATCTGACGGTACTCTGAGGCCGTCACGCCGATGGTGCGGCGGAAGGACTGCTGGAACTGGACGGTGCGGGCAAAACCGGAGTCGGAAGCGATTTGCGCGATGGTCCGATTCGTCTGCAGGAGCAGTTCGCAGGCACGCCGCACTCGAAGCGTGGTGATGTACGTCCGCATCCGCTCCCCGACCTGCTGCGCAAAGAGGTGCGTGACGTATTTCGGGTTCTTGCCTACCGCATCGGCGATTTGACCTAGCGAGAGTTCGCTTTCGGCATAGTGCTCGTTCAGGTACTCCAGGAGCTGGCCGATCAGGGTCTGGGCGTCTTGGGACGGGTCGCTGGGCTCTTCCCGGGTCAGGGGCATGTCATCGCCGCTTCCGGTGGGCGGACCCGGTCGCTTGATCCAGCGCAACTGGTTCACCGAGGCCTGAAGAGTCTGGATCTCCTGCCGCAGAAGGGCGACCTGGAATTCCTGGCCCGGTCGAGCGACCAACACTTCCAAAAGGCTGACGAGGGAGCGAAACCGTTCCCTGGGGATCTCCGGACCGGAGACGAACTTGGCCAGGCCGATCAGTTCATCGTTGAGGATGATCGGAACGCCCGCGCAACGCAGCCCGAGTGGACAGGTATGCATCCAGCAACCCCGGACCTTCTCCGCGGATCGGAGATGTTTCCGCCACTCCGCATCGCAAGGGGCTTTGTCGAGGGTTCTTCGCACCAGTTCTGCGCAGCGGGGATGGACAGGAGGCGACGGCATGCTGTCCGTTTGCGTGTCCAAGGATGCCGAACCCAGCGTTGTGACGGCAGTGAGCCCTGTCATCTTTCGAAAGTCGCGAAGGGCATCACGGATCAGCCCCGGGAATCTCGCGACTGCAATCGTTCGGTTGTCGTTGTGGGCACTCAAGGATGAGGACCTCCACTCGCACCATCCGACGGGGAAACTCTAGGTGGAGACTTCGAGGTGTTCGGAAGGGCTGGGGGATCTTTCTGGGACAGTTCTCGACCCAGCCATTTCTTCGCCACGCGCCAGTCGTTGTGGACGGTGCGGACCGAGACGCCCAGAACAAGGGCCACCTCCTCCACGGACATCCCGGCGAAGACCCGGTACTCCACGACTTGGGCCAACCGCTTGTCCATCTCGGCCAGACTGGTCAGGATCCGATCGAGGTTCAGGATGTCGAGTTCATCCACGGTGGTCAGGGACAGCTGATCATCGAGCGTCACCTGGCGCAACCCGCCGCCTCGCTTGGCGGTGGCGCGCTCCCGCGCTTGATCGACGAGGATCTGGCGCATGGCTCGTGCGGCGACCCCGAAGAAGTGGGCACGGCTCTGCCAGTCGACCGACCGGACATCGACCAGGCGGAGATACGCCTCATGTACAAGCGCCGTCGCCTGCAGGATGTGGTCCGGCCGCTCATCCCGCATGATGCGGGCGGCCATCCGCCGCAACTCACCGTGAACGGCGGCGAACAGTCGATTCGTGGCTTCCTGGGACGCTTCGGGGTGCGTCTGGAGTTCGAAGAGGATCCTCGTGATCTCGTGATCCTTGCCGTCCATCGCCACGAGCCTCCTCGCCGACACTCCATGGGATTTGACTCCATCACGCGCCGGACAAGGATAGGGTGTCGCTGCAACTGCCTGCAACAGGTAACGTTCGCGGGCCACGGTGAGATGCGTTCGCGGAACGCAAATACCTCTGCAGATTCCAGCTCTGGATTTCGCATGGAGTGCCAACCCGGGGATATCGAAGGCCCCCCGAGGACCGAGAAGGGAGGAGAACATGAACACGGCAGGCTGGATCATTTCAACCGCCCTCCTGATGGTGGGCTGCTCGTTCGAAGGATCGACCGGGGCCAGTCCGGGCGCGCCCGCGATCGTGGCCGCCGTGCCGTGCGGGCCGGGACTCGAACCCGTTGCGATGCGCACCCCGTCTGTGATCCCGGACGGTGATTGCGAGGGACTCACCCTGGGGCCGGTTTCTCGCGGGGACAACGGGGAGATCTTGGGGGCTGTGGACCTGATGGTAGATCTGGATCATCCCAACACAGCCGACGTCGCGCTCCGCCTGCTCTACGACCAGGACAACGACGGTCAGATCGACGCCGAAGCTGAGGTGGAGTTCTTCCGGGCGAGAAGAGCCGGTTGGTCGGGAGCAGTGGCGAACGCCTGCCCGCAGTCGCTGGATGGTGCGTACTACTTCAGCGCGTCGGGATCGGACAGGGACCCGCTGGATGTCTTCCGGGGCCTGCATGCCGGCGGCAGCTTCTATCTTGCGGTCGCTGACACGCTCGCGAAGGATGTCGGGATTCTCCGACTTTGGTCGGTCCGGATCGAGATAAGGCGGCCGTGCCAGGTACCGGCGAGCGGAAGTGTCGGAGATCGGCTCCGGCCGTCTGCGGTCGTTGTCCAGCGTGCTCGCAGTCGATAACTGTCGTCTCCGGTCCGTCAAGTACAAGATCCGCCAGCCCAAGCCATCATTCCCCGCATTCTTGACGAAACGTGCAAGATCCCGACCAGGCGCCATGTACAACAAGGGGACGAACAGGATCTTTCGACCCTGCCGTCCCCTCGTTTCGAAACACGATGCGGTCGTCCGCGCGACGACCTACCGCACGATCATCCACTCTCCGCGGTACCGATCCGCTCCGCCGCGGACCTCATAGAAGTAGGTGCCGCTCGGCAGCAGCCGCCCGGCCGAATCGCGGCCGTCCCAGGTCCAGGAGGCTGCACCACCGGAGCTCGTCAACCGGTTCGTGATCACCACCCGGCCGGTGGCGTCGAAGACGCGGACGTCGAGATCCGTCCGGACCGGAGCCAGGAGACGAAGCGTCGAAGCGGTCCGGAACGGATTTGGAGCAACCGCGAGCCCGGCCGGTACGCCGCCCTGCTCACCGTCGACCGCATCGATCACCGGGGCGGAGATCTGCTTCACGCCGTGGCCCCGCAGACCGACGAAGAGATCGGTGGGGTGGTCGCCGTAGCAGAAGTCCCAACTCACCAGGGTCTCGATCCCGGTGTTGTAGGGCGCCCAGGTCAGGCCGTCATCGTGGCTCGCCTGGCAGCCTTGGACGTTGCGTCCCGCATAGACGCCGTCGGACGTCAGCCCGAGAATCGACCAGATCACTGAGGTCAGTCCCGAGGAGGTGAAGCTGGCGCCGTAGTTGGCCGACTTGTACACGCCCGCTCCGGTTCCGCAGAAGACCAGCGCGGGGTTGTCGTCCCGCACCGTCACGCCGGGCAGGTAGTTCGAGGAGCCCAGCCCCGTAGCGGCGTTGAAGGTGGTTCCCAGGTCGTCGGAGTAGTAGAGGCTGTTCGTCTGCTGCTCGTAGTTCAGGAAGAGGCGAGTGCCGTTCGCGGGGTTCTTCCCCACCTGGAAGTCGGGATAGAAGCCGGCGCCGATCCCTGTCCCGACGAGCTGCCAGTTGGCGCCTGCGTCCTCGGAGCGCCAGACTTTCTGGGTCGTCTGGCTGCCCGTCCAGACGCGGTCGGGCGTGCCGCGGTCCACGAGGACGCCGCGCAGGAGCTCTCCCGAGAGGCCCGATGCCTGCCAGGTCTCTCCGTGGTCGGTCGAGCGGTAGATCCCGGTCGTGGTGGTGATGTACATCCGATCGCCCTGGTCGTGGGCATGGTCTTTGGGCGCCAGGCGATGGGTGGACCAATTGGTGAGACCCGTAGACTTCAGCTCCCAGGTCGCGCCGCCATCCATGCTGCGCCAGAGGCCCGACTGATCGGTGGCTGCCCAGAGCTCGTGCCGGTCGGCGTAGTAGGCGACGGTGCGAACGTAGGCGTTGTTGATGCCGGTCTGGGAAACGCTCCACGCGCCGAACGGAGCGGTGCTGCGGTAGACACCGCCATAGTGACCGGCGAGCACCCCGGTGGCGCTGGCGCCCGAGCATTGGAAGTAGTTGGCCACGATGCCGGTGCTGCAGAAGGTCCAGGTGGCGCCGTCGTCGTTGCTCTCATAGACCCCGGGGCCGGAGGGCCCGGAGCCCGTGATCGGCGCGTAGACGACGCCGTCCTTCACGCTGCAGTTGGCGAAGCACGTGCCGGGCAGGACGAGGGTCCAGTTTGCGCCGCCGTCGAGCGTCCGGTAGACGCCACCGCCGGTGGAGGCGAATACGTGATCGACGTTCAACGGGTCGACCCACAGCCCCCAGCCGTCACCGGCCGGAGCCGACGCCGTCCAGGTGAGGCCGGCGTCGTCGCTGCGGTAGCAAAACGTCGGCGCGCCGCTCATGGCCAGATACATCCGATCGGGGGCGGTCGGGCTCGTCCCCAGCCCCTTCATGAAGTAGCTGTTGATGCCGCACGTGTTCCAGGTCACCCCGCGATCGACGGAACGGCGAATGCCGGCGCCGCTGGAAAGGCCGGCGATGACGATGTTCCCGTCGTCAACCTTCACGCCGCAGCCGATGACGAGCGAGGCGGCGAGGGAGATCCTCGTCCAGGTGGCGCCGGAGTCGGTGGAGCGGTAGAAGCCATCGTAGACGCCGGCGTAGAACACGCCCGGTTCGGAGGGCGAGGCGACTGCCGCATAGACCACGATGCCGCGTAGGCTCGTGTCGCTCCAATTGACCCCGCCGTCCGTGCTCACCCAGACGCCGCCCGCCTCCCTTGCCATGCTGAGTCCGGCGGCGACGATCATCCGATTGCCATCGGCCGGGTCCGCGATGATGGTCTTCAGGTTGCCGCCCCAGGGTCCCCGGCCATCCCAGACGTCGAGGCCGCGGTCCGATTCCACGGCCGCCTCATCCTCGGCGGGGAGGCTCGATGCCGAGGCGTCGCCGGCAAAGCCCGGCACGGTGGCGGAGGTGCAGGGCACCGGGACGTCGTCGATGGCGCTGCGGGCGATGGAGACGAGGGGCCCGGGAGTCGCCGGGGCCGCCTGGGCCAGCGAGACCACCACGGTTGCGAAGATCGCAGCCAGGGCCGGCCGCAAAATCCAACGGATCCATTTCTCAGACTTCTCCGCTACGCGCGCGCGACCGGTATACCCAAATTCTGGCATCATATGCCCCCTTTTCTCCTGGTTGTGGAACACGGGGAGACACTACGGCCGCGGCGGGCCAGTGTCGAATGATCAAGCGGACTTCCACTATCGCTGCAATCTGATGGGAAAGCCGGGTACTACCTGTACTGTGTCGCAACTCGTCCGTGCCACGGTTCGTCCGGCACGCCAGCGGTTCAAACCGGAAATCGATCGAGAGGGGACCGTGGTGTCGACGGGCATGTCGGTAAGCTGGGTCTTCCGCGGGTACTGTCCATGACGGACGCCAGGCCGTGCCGTTCCTGCGAGATCTGCTCCACCTGCTCCGCGGCCGACCTGGCCGCCGAGTCCGTCCGCAATTCCGCATGGATGGCGGTGCCGGCGGACGGAGAGCGGGGAGCTGCGCCGGCCTGGACCGTGGAGGTCACGCTCCTCAACGGAGGCGTCAGCGTACACCCCGTGGTCGCCAGCCTAGCCCGGTTGCACAGTGCTGCCTTTTATGTGGCCCGCGGCGACGGTCCGCATGTATTCTCTCTGTCTCTGGCTGAACTCAATCTCGACAGCGGTGGACCTCAGGCCCGGGCCGCGGACGTCAGGCCCCGGAGGACAAGCACATGAGAACTCGCAGAGCACGCGGTCGCACCATCCGCCCGGTGCGCCGCCCCTCGTCCCTTCCGAGTCGTGTCGGATCTTCGCTGACGCGCGGAGCGCTCGTTCTCGGCTTGACCGTTCTCGGTGCCTTGCTCACGGGGGAAGCCGGTCTCGTCTCCACCGCGCGTGCCAAGGCGCCTACCAACGCAGGGGGCGCACTCCTCCTGAACGTCGAGGACTTCGGCTACGAGTACGGCGTGCTCGACTACTGCCGCAGTCTCCAGCTAACAGATCCCGCGAAGGCGGTGACTCGCTTGCCGGGCGACGGTATCCCCCACATCGTGGGGCTCTACGCGGTCTTCCCTCCGGACAGCGTCGGTTCAGTCCTCGGATTCTCCTTCGGAATCCGGTACTCGGGCGGTGCCCGGCTCGTAACCTCCGGACCGTGCGATGCGGGGGGAATGAGCATCGCCCAGAACGGCTGGCCGGCCTCGAATGGCGGGATATCCGCCGCCATCACGAAGGAACGTGTGAAGACAGGGCGCGCCATTCCGCTCTACTGGTTTGTGATCGTGGCGAAGAGCAAGGGGAGCTTCGAGGTGATTCCGCACCCGATGGCGAACCTGGCCGGTCGTCTCGTGACAACAGAAATCCCATACGCCGGGGAACCCGTCGTCGACTACGGGCGGATCGATGTCGATCAGGACGGGTATGTTCCGCAGCCAGGGCCTCGCGCGATTCTGGCGCCTTGCTGTGTCGATGTGTGCTGCATGCTGACGAAACACGAGTGTGAGTTGTATCAAGGGGAGTTCCTGGGGTATGGAATGACGTGCGACAACCTCCCGTGCGGGGACGACGCCTTGCTCGGGGGCTGTTGCCTCCCCAGCGGCTGCGTGTTGCTGACGTTGCGCGACTGCTCTCGAAGTGGGGGCATCCCGTTGGGCGAGAAAGTGCGCTGCGACTCCATTCCCTGTCCCAAGCCGGAACCGGGCTCCGCCGCTCCCGGCAACAGCAACTCGTCGCCGGTGACGCCTGGCAGGTGAGTCGGCCATGCCGGAGGAGATGCGCGATCATCACCCTGCGGCGCGGAGATTGGAGCCATCCCATGAGATGCACGGCCGTCATGTTGTGCGCCTTGCTCGTCGTGCTCTCGTCCTGCAACGACGGCGGGGGAACCAGGCCTCAGCCCGCCGACACGGTGCCGCCTGCGGCTGTACGGGATCTGCGTGTCTCGGGCGTCACCGGCGGAACGGTCACGTTGAGTTGGACGGCGCCGGGCGATGACGGGGCCAATGGTCAGGCGGCAGCGTACCAGATTCGATATGCAAAGGAAGTGATCACGGACTCCAGTTGGGTGACTGCGTCGGTGGCACCCTCGGTGCCGGCCCCCCGTCCCGGCGGTCAGGCGGAAAGCTTTCCGATCGGTGGATTGACCCACGGCACGTGGTACTTCGTCCTCAGGGCCGCTGACGAAGCTCTCAACTGGTCCGGGCTTTCGGATGTCGCTAACGCGACGGTGGCGGACACCATTCCTCCAGGGCGAGTGGAAGATCTCGAGGTGTTGTCAGCAACCGCCTCGCGTGTGACGCTGACCTGGACTGCGCCGGGGAGCGACGGGGCTATCGGCACTGCTTCGACTTATGACCTGAGGTACGCCTTCGTTCCGATCTCTGAAGACACCTGGGACGTCGCAACACGCGCGGAGCAACCGCCAACACCTGGGGCCGCGGGTACGGTGCAAACGTGCACGATCTCCGGCTTGATGCCCGATACAACCTATCAATTTGCGCTGAAGGCAGTTGATGAGGAATCGAATTGGTCGTCGGTTTCGAACGGCATCAGCGCGAGGACCGTGTCTCTCGTCCGGTTGACGACGAGCCATAGCGCCTTAGGAGCCGGCGCGCCGGATTGGTCGCCGGACGGAGGGAGCATCGCGTTTCAGGCCGATTGGGCGCATGACGCACGGACGCAGATCTATCGAATGCCTGTCGACGGGCGTCAGCCCGTCCAACTTACAGCGGATGAGTGGGGGGCGCGGACACCGGCGTGGGCGCCGGATGGAACCAAGATCGCGTACATCAGCCGCTCAGACAACCCTGTAGATCTTGATGAGGGCGGCGATGGATACTCTTTCGTCATTGACGCCTGCCTCATCCCTCAGCCGGAATCTATGGACAAGGATATCCTGGAGGAGGCAAAGTCCGAGGGTTCAGATACAAGAGCCGAGCAGATTCGCTACGCTTATGAATGCTATGGCGGGGTGCCCGTAAATATAGATGCGTTACAGCCTCCCAAGGCCTCCTGCGGTGCCTCCAGCTTCGTGGCAAAGAGCAACATAAAAACCGTGATTGCCGGGACGGGAGAAGAGATGGAGACCCGCCACTTTCAGGATCTGCAAGAGGCCATGTCCTTCGCTCGCGACTTCTATGCCGTTTATGCTCCTCTCATCTTCGGCTTCATCGATGTAGTGCTGGACCACTCTCTCCGGGTCGGGGGAACGGGCTGGGACAAGATAAGGCAGATGGCCAAAAAATAAGATGATCCGACCCGTTGCCGTTAAGATGTACCACCTCCTTATATACGTTTAACGTCGAATATAATTTGGTCAGAAGTCGACATGCTTCCGGCCATTGCAGCCAATTTCCGGCACTCCGGATCAAGAGGATCTGATAATGCCATACTATCACATGATGAACTGGTTCCCTTTCATGGGATTTGGAATGACCTTAATCTGGCTGGTCTCTGTGGCCATAGCCTACCTGGTCTACAAGGACGCAGAGAAAAGAGGCATGAATGGGCTTCTCTGGGGTTTGCCTATCGTGATACCCTGGATAGGCATACTGTTCCTGATACTATATCTGATCCTGAGAGACTCGGGATACCGTGCTGCCGGAGGCGCTAATGCCAAGACGAGTTCTGAAGAGATTCTGGACGAGAGATATGCTAAAGGAGAGATAACCCGAGAGTTGTACCTGCAGATGAAAGAGGACATAAAACGCCCTCCAACAGCTTTATAGATTGGAATTCTATTTACTTGGTATAATAGATCCCTCCACTCTTGAGGACAAGAAGCCGCAAAACAAGAACCCGAACGGATGATTCATATGTCTGCAAAATTAATGGAATACTTCAACAAACAGCCGAGGATGGGCGTCATAAGTACATCGAGCAAAGACGGAAAGGTAGATTCTGCCGTTTACGGCTCACCTCAAATGATCGATGAGAATACGGTCATAGTGGCGCTTGCCATGGGCCGCACCTTTGCGAACCTTCAAGAAAACCCGAATGCCGCATTCATGATAATGGAGCCAGGACCGGGGATCCTTGACTGGAAAGGAATCCGAGTTTATCTCAGGATGAAAGAGTATGCCACATCAGGCCCGCAGTTGGACGATGTATAAGAGTCAAGACCGCCAAGATCGTCGGTGAGCAAGCGGCAGAGATGATTCGGGTGCTGGCTACGTTCGAGGTCACTGAAGTCCGGCCTCTGATTGACTTTGGACAGGGCTGGGAGAAATCCGTTTGAGCACTGATTATTCTTGATCCCCAGCATCAGATTCGCTCCCCATCACACTGCTCCTCATAACAATCGTTTCCCATCACATTCGCCCTCCACGCACCTCGTCCTTATCACCTCGGCGTGTAACCGATAGCCAGAAGATGCTGGCTGCATCCGGGCATGCATAGAGGCGAAAGATGTGGATTTTTGATTCTTACTATAAAGGCAGCGTGGAACTATGGGGCAGGGAGAACGGCCTGACCAGGACCAGCGCTTCCTATCCACCCTCATTCTACATGCGCCTGAAAGATCCGCCCGCCCACCGGGAGATGATCGAGGCTCTGGAGAGTCTCTACAGGGCTGAAGAATGCAGTTTCAGAACCATCTTCGGCACCTTCCCGGGCTACAGGATCTTTGCCGGTCGCAAGGTTGCGGAGAAGATCGAGATACAGACTCGCTATTCTGCCGAACTCTACAATGTTGATGTCCGACAGGATCAGAGGTACATGGCCGAGCACGACATCTTCCCCTGCGGAGACCGGGACGAGTCCAGGTTCTCTCCCGATTTCGAGGTTCCCTTGACCCAAATGGCTTTGGAGGTGGCCGGAGATCCTTCCAGGCCAGGAGATTTCTCCCGCGTACAGGTCCTCAATGGCAGGAAGAGAACGGCTGGAGGGATCAGAGAGAACAGTCATCTCCGACCTCCTGGAGCTGATCAAGTCCTGCAATCCCGACCTGATTCTTCTACCCCATGCCGATACCTGGGTTCCGCTCCTGGTCCGCAAGGCCAGAAGGTATGGCCTTGACCCCACCATCAGCCGCAGCGGCTGGTTCAAACCGATGGCCTCCAAATCTTATTGGAGCTATGGAAAGGTCAACCACAAGGAAGGTGCTCTGATCCCCGAGGGACGGGTGCTCGATAGACACCGCGAAAAGCTTCGTCTATCAAGAGAGCGGGCTGAAAGGCGTACTGATGGCCTCGAGGCTCTCCGGCCTCTCCCCGAACCTCGTCTCCCGCTTCACGCCCGGCACGCTGATCTCCAGCTATGAGGTCTTTGAGGCCTTACGGAGAGGCGTGGCCGTGCCCTTCCGGAAGCGAGATGCAGAAATTGTCAGGAACATCTCGGAGTTGAGAAGCTGTGACAAGGGCGGCATGATGTTTCAGCCCGAGCCCGGGGTGTACGAAAAGGTCCACCAGATCGACTTCACCTCTCTATACCCTTCCATCATTGTGAAGTACAACCTCTCCCCGGAGACCCTGGAGCACCCGGAGATCGAGGGCTTCCTCAGCACAGTGCTCGCCTCATTGCTCAACCTGCGTATCGAGACTAAGAGGCTGAAGAAGACCGACCAGGCGTTTGCAGGGATCGACTCAATCCTGAAGTGGATGCTCGTCACCTGCTTCGGCTACACAGGCTACCGGAACGCCAAGTTCGGTCAGATCCAGGTCCATGAGAGGATCACGGCCGCTTCCCGGGAGCTGCTCATGCAGATCAAGGAGCTGGCAGAGAAGATGGACTTCATAGTTCTGCACGGCATTGTGGATTGCCTGTGGGTTATGGGCGAGCCGATATTGAAGTACAAGGAAGCTGTGGAGCAGGAGACGGGCATTCTCACTGAGGTTGACACCTATGACTGGATCGCTTTCCTGCCCATGTGCGACGGCTCAGGGTCATACAACCGCTACTTTGGCAGGCTGGACACGGGCAAGATGAAAATCCGGGGGGTAGCGGCCCGTAAGGGAGACACGCCAGAATACGTGCTGCGAATGCAGAGGGAATTGTTCGAGGTCCTGGCCGGGGCGAGGAGCCGAGAGGAGCTGCAAATGGTGGAACCCGACGCAGAAGAAGTTCGCGCAAAGTACATGCGGGAGCTTGTGGATGCGGACATCGACGTCCGGGAGCTGGCTATCCATCGCCGCGTCGGCCGCTTGAACTACTCCCGCAGGTGTGCGGAGGCTTCTGCAGTGAAGGCTCATGAAGAGCAGGGGCTAAACCTGGCGCCCGGCATGGAGATAGGATATGTGGTAAAGGACGCCGGCCGATGGGAGGTGGATACGGAAGAGTATGCATCGGAGTTTGATGCTGCTTATTACAGCAAGCTGCTGGAGAAGGCCTGGGAGGAGGTGGCCTTCGTGTTTGGGCAGTAGAATTGGTTTTTGCGATGGGCTAATTTTATTCACTTTTCAGACGGGCTGGCAAACAGGGATGATGCAGCTGGCATAGCCCATATTGCGTTCGATGGCCGCACCAAGCAAATTCATCGTTACAGGTTTGTTGAGGAAATCGTCTGCCCCGGCGCTAAAGCATAGCTCGCGGCAGATCTCCGGATTGAACGATGTGACTACTATTATCTTGGGACCCTGCGGCCAGCGCTTGCGGATGATTTTAGTAGCTTCAATTCCGTCCATCTCCGGCATCTGGATATCCATGAGCACCAGATCATAGGCGTGTCCCTCCAGGGCCGTCAGGACCTCATGGCCGTTGCATGCCAAATCTGCCTGATAACCGAGCTTCTTGAGTATGATCAAAGCTACCTTCTGATTTACCGGGTTATCCTCAGCAATAAGAATGCTCAAAGTCGTTCTGGCCTGCATAATCCTCGGCGTCCATACAGTGCTCTTGATATAAGAATTTTTCTTTTGTAATTAATTTCTGCAAAGAGTTCCCAGATTATGCATATGATTTACCCAAATCCATTTTGCAGAGAATTACAATTATATTCTAAAGTAATGATTTATGAATTAAGCTTAATTTAAATAATAGAATTATATATCAGCAAACATTCTATTGATGTCATTCCTTCTATAACTCCAACCAATTTCCCACGCACTCGCATTGCCCTTTTGAGCATATTAATTTTCTATGCGTGTATTTGGGAAATGATCCAAATTTGCTTAAATTCTCAGGAGAAAGTCAGTAATTGAGTGCAGCTTCATTTTGTTGCGGTTTTAGCTTCAGGTTTTGTTGTCATCCTTGGCAGCATCTGTTGAGCCGGGATTTGCCGACAATAGGAAAATATGATATTATCGCCTCTCTGAGCCGCCAGAAACGAGCCTGAGATAAATCCAAAGCAAACCCTTTTCGCCTAAGAAACTCAAGGCTGTAGGCAATGAAGGAGCAAACCGAGCAAAGGGATAAGATTGAGAGCTTCTTTTCAACCCCCACCTTCCAGGCCCTGACCATTGGCGTTCCCTTCTGCATCTTCAAGCTGCTCTTCGGATTGCTCGCCCTTCGCGCCGCTGCCGAGCAGAGGTCCGCCACGCTTACGGCCTTCGGATGGCTGATTGTGGCCTGGGCGGCGACAGATCTGCTCATGAACATGGCCAGGGTCGCCTTTCATCTATCCGGCAGAGCCTCGCCCGTCGAATACTGCATGATAGCCCAGACAGGAAGGCTCTTTGGGAGGCCCCGGCTCTTTCTGGCCTTCGATACCCTGATCTCCTTCTCCATAATCTGCTTCGTCCTCTGGTCAGGCTGGATTGTGCAGCTCGGCCAGGCGGAATCCTACCTCTGGTATGCTGCCACGACCCTGAACCTGATCAGCATCTCTATTGTCAGCATCTGGATCGAGTTTCGGAGAGGGGCTTGAGTATAGAAAGGAGAATTTTATGAAATAAATTTGTATTACAAGCATCTTTTGGGAATATGAGGATGGCGATTGGCTATTCGGAAGATCGCAAAATTGACTCCAGGATTGAGACGGAATCTCTGCAATCGTGAGATCAGGCCATGCATGAGATCCAGATATGCAGGATCTGCGGCCTGGGCATAATGGCCACAGGCCCGGATCCGTTGACCAGAGAATCCGGTTGATACAGATGGCGCTTCCAGATAACCGGGCTTATATTGCCGATCTACTGATTTGGGAGACGAGAAGAGAACAGTTTTTAGGCGATCTGGCCAGGCTAATGGAGGATAACGAAGTCAAGAAAGTCGTTCATAACGCAAATTTCGATCTGTCTTTCATCCGCGCATCACAGGAGCGAAGGCTGAAGCCCAAAAATATATTCGATATCCTGCTGGCGTCTCAATTGAGTGAAACTGGCCAGCGAATCAGCCTGGATGTAGCCGTTCGGGCCAAATGCACCTTCGGCGAGCTGAGATGCCATTGCCTCATCCTTTGGTGTCATGGTAATATTTCGAGATCCAATTAGAGAGGCTAGGTTTCCAGGATCTTGTATCACGGTGCTAACGTCTGCCGTGTATCCCTTCGCATTGAACGCTTGGGCTTCCGGCAGGGAGTTTGAATTCGATCAGGTGCTGCTCATGCCTACGGGGGCAGGCTACCGCGCCCTGGTGAAGCAGGCCAGAATCAACCCCAGGATAATGCAGTATCTATCCAGGAGATGGTCGGAGGAGGCCATAGAGAACCTATCCTTCTTTGCCATGGCAGTAGCCGTTTATGCCCGGAGCGTCTCCGATCGGCCCTATCCGATCGATGTGGGAAAAGTGCTGCTCAGGACGGTGGCCTTCTGCAACAGGAGGTGTGCCAATCGAAAGGATCAGGCGGTGGATGTCGGCTGGCCCTGAGTCAAACGACGGCGGCGCACCCCGATGCAAGCTGCGGGGTATTCGAATAAATAAAGAGAACCGCCATCTGCCCAAATGCATAAAATTCCCAGAGACATTGCTGCCATACTGGGCTTTTTGAAAAGATATATCGCAACCGGCAAAGCCTCAAGCTGCCGAGATGCTGCGGAAATGCACGAGGCATGAGCGTGAAGGTCGATCCGGGATCGGATTTTGCTCCGGCGACGTCGTGCTGAAATGCAAAAGAGCATTATGAATTGTTCGTATTCAAAAAAGAAGCTGGGGTTTGTCGAACCCCAGATCCAGATGGACTCAATGGTGAGATAGCCACCCACAACAGAGCTGGTCTAAATCAGACCAACTATATTGTTTGGATGGTTATTCTTAACCAGATCCAAATTACCTGTCACAGTGCAGCCGTAGGAGTTGAAAATCCCGCCGCCGTCTGTGGTTGCATTATTTTCAGTTATGCTACCTCCATTCAGGTTTACAGTGCCGTAGTAGTAATCGTAGTGTGAGTCTGGATAGAAGACGTAGTTGAAATTATTGTCAATTCCGCCGCCATTGTATGCGGTGTTCCCGGTTATATGGCCTCCGTTCAGGTTCAAGGTGCCGTAGTTTTTAATCCCGCCACCACCGTTGTTTGCGATGTTCGCAGTTATGTTACCTCCATCCAGATTCACTGTGCCGTCGTCGTAATTGAGAATCCCGCCGCCGTCTTGTGCGAGGTTTCTAGATATGCTGCCGCTGTTCATGTTCACGGTGCCGTCGTTGGAATTGCATATACCGCCGCCCCACAAAATTGCTGTGTTCCCGGTTATGCTGACTCCGTTCAGGTTCACGATGCCGCCGTAGCCATGATCGTAGTTGTAAATCCCACCGCCATCTATGTTAGCAGTGTTCCCGGTAATGCAGCCTCCATCCAGGTTCAAGGTGCCGTCATTGAAAATACCGCCGCCGTCTTGTGCGAGGTTTCTGGATATGCTGCCGCTGTTCATGTTCACGGTGCCGTCGTTGAAAACCCCGCCGCCGAACATGGCTGCAGTGTTCCCAGTTATGCTACCACTGTTCATAGTCACAGTGCCCCAATAAGTGTTTAAAATCCCGCCGCCGTAATTATCTGCATTGTTCCCGGTTATGCTGCCTCCGTCCATGATCACGGTGCCCTCGTTGAAAATCCCGCTGCCTTCATATGCTGTATTTCCCGATATTGTGCTATCCATAACCACGGCTGTGCCTTCGTTGTAAATACCCCCGCCTTTTTCTGTCGCGGTGTTATTGTCTACCAGGGCACCGTTCAGTTCCATTGTGCCCATATTAAAAACGCCACCGCCGTTTGCGGCGTTATTATTGGATATGGAGCCCCCGCTGACCATCATCTCTCCGTTACTCAAAATTCCCCCGCCGACATTCCCGTTGTTCCATGATACATTGCTGTCTTCAAGGGAGATCGTGCCGAATATGTTGCAGACCCCACCGCTACCGAGGACCCCAGTGTTCCCGGAGATTGTGCTGTCCACAATTGTTGCCTGGCCCATGTCGTTGGCAATTCCGCCCCCGGAGTCATAAGCGGTGTTTCCGGAAACATTGCTTCCTTCTACCCGCATATTTCCAGAATTCCAAATTCCGCCGCCATTCCAATAAGCTTCATTTCCGGTGATAATGCTTCTATCTACTATCAGATTCCCTGAGTTCCAGATGCCGCCGCCGTCCAGTGGCTTGCCATTTCCCTCGATTGAACTGCTTTCAACCGTTAAGTTTCCGGTTGTCCATATGCCGCTGCCGTACCCGGCAGTATTGCCTGATACCTGGCTGCTCACAATGGAGAGCGTTCCCTGGTTCCATACTCCACCACCGAATTGGACGGGCGGGTAGTCTGGCCACATCTCCATATAAGTTCCAGAACCATTCTGAATGGTCATGCTCTGGAGAGATACCTCAATATGGGGATCATTCTTGCCGATAGTGAACACAGATCCGTTCATCTGTCCGTCCACTACGGTCTCGGTAGAGGGATCGCTGCCTACATCCCCCTTTATAGATAGCGATTTGTCGATCTGAACATTCTCATAGTAAGTGCCTCCTGCAACATTTACCGTATCTCCTGACTCGGATGCATCCACTGCGCCCTGAATTTTGTTGGCAACCAGATCCTCGCTATCGACATAGTACCCCAGAACTCCAGTTGCGGATGAGCCAGAAGCGTCCTTCCTGGCCTGCATATCAAAGTCGTATTCATTGCCATAGTTCGAGGTCCTGGTCTTGCTCGCTTTTCCAGCGGCAGCAGTGCTGGTGAAGGTCCCGACTATATGACCCGTCTGATCTGCCTGGGCATAGCCATTGGAGCTCTCAGCGCTGGCATTGTACCCAGTCAAAGTACCCTCTGCCTTGGTATTCACTTTTGCGCCTGCAGTCTTCTTCAAGCCCTGGAAGAGCGATGCAGTCCACGATGCAGACTCTGATTTGGTCCGGATCTGATCGCCAGTGGCACTATCCATTTGCTGCGATGCTGTTACTCCGTTGGCTGAAGCTGAAGCCAGGTCAGAGTATCCTTCCACTGAGCCCCGATCAACTCTTATGCTCGCATCTGCCGTGTCTTCTCTGAATTGCAAGGGCTTCGACTTCAATTGAGTGAAACCAGCCAGCGAATCAGCCTGGATGTAGCCGTTCGGCCCAAATGCACCTTCGGCGATCTGAGATGCCATTGCCTCATCCTTTGATGCCATGGCGATATTTCGGTATCCGATCAGAGAGGCCTCGTTTCCAGGATCATGTAACACGGTGCTAACGTCTGCCGTGTATCCCTTCGCATTGAATGCTTGGGCATTGGCCTCGATATACTTGGCATTTATGACCTCCAGTTCCTCGCTTGCCATGACTGGCGCAGATTTAGATGCTTTGTCTGGAGAGAGATAGTAGTCGTAAGAATACTTCTCTGCATCACATATATTCACACCCACTCGAGCGTTAGCCCCTGCTTTGTTTGAGACCGAATGGCTCTCCATCAAGCTGCCGCTGCCTTCAATGGAATTCGACAGGCTATCCGATCCAATTACTGTGCGGCCAAAGACTGAGTCTCCGTCTCCGGCATTGATATTCTCTGTAAATCCGCCTGCATTGCTGGAGACGGAAATCGAGATGCCATAGGCTGATGAACTCAATGCCAACAGCCCTAACAACAACGCTCCGATTAGAGCTTTGCAAAATTTCATATTTTCACTTCCCTCCTATACAGTTTTAATTATCGAACCTGATCCAGTTCGAGAATTCTCTCTATACTGCTAAGAAAACAAACTACTATTCCATATGTTTATATTAGTATATTCTAAGTATAAAAAGATGCCCATCAAACTTAGAAAGTTGCACTTTCAGAATACTGATCGATAGCTATAAGCTTATTTCTGCTTTAGAAAACGGATTCCAAACGCCCTTTAAGAATTTCCGCAAATTCCTCTTGTCACAGATCTCTTATTGAATAATTTTTTATGATAATTATTTTCTATTCGGTAAAGATGCACTCTATTGGCTTTTTTAGTTTCAAAATCATACTATCATTTTTTTTTATCTTGTTGATCGCATTCACCAATGCCATCAACCCTGGCAGGAGAAGATATTATCTCGCTCATGGAAAGTGGACGTACGTGCGCGCGTGGGCGCGGGTGGGGACTAGGGTGGGCGGGAGATAGAAAAGCAAATAAGAGGAAGAGGCGATAGT
Organism: uncultured Methanosarcinales archaeon; assembly: GCA_963843555.1. Classification (GTDB taxonomy): domain Archaea; phylum Halobacteriota; class Methanosarcinia; order Methanotrichales; family Methanotrichaceae; genus Methanothrix. Next base: position 160,864 of record CAWJKV010000014.1, on the reverse strand, counting down.
AGAATTACGCGAAGACCTCCTCGGATGAATTAGGTTGGAATATGGTTCAGCATCTTATAAAGGCAGGGCACTGACTGCCTGAAATTGGGCCTATTCTAGCCCAGATGTACCAGCGCCATCCTTTTATTTTAAATCGCGATTGTATTGCAGGCAACAGCTATAACATGGAGTGAGGTTCGTGTTGATCTCTCAAAATATCGTCCGGGTATAAGAAATGGAAGCAATATTTGATTTGAGGAACGTATCTTACTCATACTTGGGAAAGATCCCAGCGCTGAAGGATGTAACCCTCAAGATAAACCGCGGAGAACAGGTCTCAATAATCGGCTCCAACGGCAGCGGCAAATCAACATTGCTGGCTATTCTAAATGGGCTTATATACCCCACCTCAGGGGAGTTCTATGCCTTCGATAATCAGGTATCCGAAGAGGTTTTTGACTCCATTAAGGACAATGAGTTCAGGTCTTATTTCCGCACCAAGGTGGGATTCGTCTTTCAGAACTCAGATGTCCAGCTCTTTTCGTCTACAGTCTTCGAGGAGATTGCTTTTGGACCCCTGCAGCTTAACATCCCTCCCCAGGAGGTCAGAACCAGGGTGGAGGATATCCTGGAGATGATGGAGATCGCCAAGCTAAGGGACCGGGCGCCTCACACTTTGAGCGGAGGGGAGAAGAAGAAGGTGTGCCTGGCCACCGTTCTGGTCAACAATCCCGATGTTCTATTATTGGATGAGCCTTCTGCCGGTCTTGACCCCAGAACTCAGCTCTGGCTGGTAGAGCTTCTCCAGGAACTGGGGCATGCAGGCAAGACGGTGGTCACAGCGACCCACGACCTGGAGATAATGGACATGATCAGCAAGAGGGCCATTGTCATGGGCGAGGATCATACGGTTAAAATGGATGACAACGTCAAGACAGTACTATGCGATTATGAGCTCCTCATGGCCTCAAATTTGATTCATGAGCATATGCATATTCACGGCAAGCTGGTGCATGAGCATCTGCACGACCATGAAAAAGAGCACAAGCATGTTCATATGGCAGGACGATGAAAATATTCATTGCTCGAGACTTAGGCAGAACAAGATGGCGTGGGGCGGTATGGCCAGGAATATGGCCCGGGCTCGGGCGGGCGCTGATGGCCGGAGCCAATGGTTATGCCTCCCGATATATGCGCTACTGCTTGACCTCTGAATGCGAAAGGGCCCGGTTATCCTCTCCTCCACACTCGCATTTTAAAACAATCTTTTAAATGTATCAATGTATCAAAAACATCTGAAAATAATGATAGGCATCTTTTGTTCGCCCTTTGTGCTATAAAAACTTAATTTGTGTCATATATCTTAAATACATTTAGCGATATTTCAATATTGTTAAACAATGGGGTAATATGCTATTTGAAACCCCATGCTGAAGCGCCTCATCTTCCCTCCTGGTGCGCTTCAGCGAATAGTCATCATACACCAAATGCATATATTGGTAAAATTAGGTCGAGGATATATGGTACTTTGTGGAAGTTGCCGGGAGAATGTAAAGCCGAAGACGTACTTTACCTGGAAAGGGTTCATTTGTGGTTTAGGCATCTTCTATTTGATTTATTATATCCAGACAATACCACATTGTCCAAACTGCAATTTTCCTATGCCGCGGAGCCGCCTGGTCTTTGCCATCCTATCCCAGCAGAGCTTTGTTGAGCGAATTAAGACAGGTGAATTTCTATTGCTCTCCATGGAAAAGGCGAAAATGATATCCAACTCCTGGAGATCTTATCTCCATCACAGATTTGATGCATCCAGGGATTACGCGAAGATAAATACGCACCTAACCATATCTCACCAGGATGATGGAAGACGAAGCTCATAGCCTTTCTGGATCTTCTGGATCCCGGCGTTATGGGGCAATAGCAGTCTATTCCTAAATTTTAGCCCTGGCGGTCCAGATTTTGAAGCTTTCGGCCTTTATTTTGAAGATCCAGGGACTTGAAAGGCGGTTACCCCTCGATTTTTACCTTGTGCCTCTTAAAGAACTCTAGTAGGGCCTCCTCAACTACCTGACTTTGAGCATGCATGCTGCCCTTGGATTGTACCGTATAAATCTTCAGAGTTTTTGCTACGGCTTCAGAGAGTGTCAATGTCGTCTTCGGCATATATTCAATTAATATGGCTTTGAGCTTAAATAAGTTATGATACTTCTAAATTTTGATATTAAAAGCTTATTAATCAACTACCTCGGTCCAGAGTACATATTTGTATATAGATGACGCAAAATTATCGCTGAAGAAGAGTACATGCAACTCTAACGATTTGAAAGCATATGCATCTAAGGCTCACGGTTTGTTGAAATCTCTCCTGAATATGGAGAAGAATAAAGGCCACCTTTTTAAATCAGTACCTTTCGGTCTGACTAAAAGAAGTGGGAAATAGGCCGGCTAAATGCATTCCCCTTTGAGATATTCGATTGAGAAGTAATCATCTTATAAACCGCCAGAAAAAATTAGGTCACTTGAAACTATGCAACCCGACAGTATTTCCTTCCGTATCCATAATCATCGCGATCCAGCCCATTTCACCTATCTTAAATTTGGGTGCAATGATCTTTCCGCCGGATTTTTCTATTCTTCCTATGACCTCATCAATTATTCCTTCGCAACTTAAGTAGACCCGGGTTCCGTTTGCAGAAGGTTTGTTTCCCATCCCTGGCGGCACCAGATCTCCGCCTACGCCTTCCATTCCATCCATTGAGAAGAAACCCAGTTTTTGTCCCATATAGGTATCTACACGGATCTCTCTGCCAAGAATGTCTGAATAGAACTTCACAGCACGATCAAAATCCTCAGTTGGGATATCAAACCATGTGATAGCATTTTTCATAGTTAAACTAAGACTCTAAGAGCTATAAGTATTTCTATTTACTTGAACACCTCTCCTGCTTCCTTGTACCATAGTAGAAGGTCAAGCTGCCCCATAGGGATTCCTGCCTTTTTGGAGAAGGCCGCCATCTTCTTCTCGATCTCAAGGTAGGTCCTTTTTGTTGGAGAACTGGGAACCTCGACTATGACGCCCAGAAGCGCCAGATTTTTTAGAATATGCCGGTCCAGGATTGCAAGATCCTCTCCAAGGCCAATATTTCTCAAGAAATGGCTGGCTTCTTTGTAACCCAGGCCTTTGACATTTTCCACCAGCCATTCCCTTGCAGCTGCAGAGGAGCCGAATCCCGCGAGCGTGGCCCGGAGGGATCTTTCGCAAAACATCGACCGAGCCCGGCAGATGTACTCCGCCTTTCGCTTGTTGAATCTGACGCCCACCAGCTCCTCGGAAACTTCAGAGGGCTCTCCTGTGGCTATCATGCACTTCCTGTCCAGCCGTTGCACTGCTTTCCAGCAGGTCTTGGCCTTGGATTGTGGGGTGAGCAAGCAGAAGACCAGCTCCCTGAAGAGCTCCTCATCGCTGGCCTCCTCCCATATATGCCGAAACTCCCCCAGCCGGGTCTCGATCTGCCCCTTTACTGGAGAGTAAATGTCCATCAGCTCCTGCACGGAAAGGGTCTCGGCTTTATCTCCTGCATCCATTTTCAACAATTTTGGCCCTGGATTATTTAGCCGTTTTGCAGGGCATTTTGCAGGGCAAAAGACTCATACCTTACGAGGCCTAGCTGCTTCTACCTCCTATGACAAAAAACCTGATGCATCCCAATATCTCCTCCGAGCAGAAGTTTCATCTTGTCTCCAGCTTCGAACCATGCGGCTCCCAGCCGCAGGCCATAGAAAAGCTCAATTCCGGCCTGAAAGCCGGTGAAAGGTTCCAAACTCTGCTGGGGGTCACAGGCTCCGGAAAGACCTATACCGTGGCCAATGTTATCCAGGAACTCCAAAAGCCCACCCTGGTCATCGCCCATAACAAGACACTGGCCGACCAGCTCTATAACGAGTTCAAAGAGTTCTTCCCGGAAAACAGGGTAGAGTACTTCGTCTCATATTACGACTACTACCAGCCCGAGTCCTATATCCCTTCCAAGGACCAGTACATCGAGAAAGACTCCCATATCAATCCCAAGCTCGAGCAGATGAGGCTGGCGACAACGGCCTCGCTGCTGTCACGCCAGGATGTGATAGTGGTGGCATCAGTCTCCTGCATCTACGGTCTGGGCAATCCCGAAAACTTCCAGAAGATGGGTTTTGAGCTGAAAGTAGGAGACAGGATATCGAGAAAAGAGATCCTGGGAAAGCTTGTAGACATACTCTTTGAGCGTTCCGACCTGGACCTTTCGCCAGGCCACTTCCGGGCGAAAGGTGAGACCATAGATCTTGTTCCCGGCTACTTTAACAACATCATCAGGATCGAGCTCTTCGGAGATGAAGTAGAGGGGATCTCCGAGGTTGACCGACTGACCGGCCAGCGATTAGAAGAATTGAACTACTTCTTCATCTATCCGGCCAGGCATTACGTAATACCGGAGGAGGAGCAGACCGCGGCCTTGGAATCTATCCAGGCAGAACTGGAGGAAAGACTGCCCGAGCTGGGGCTGATCGAGGCCCACCGGCTAAAACAGCGCACTCTGCATGACATGGAGATGATTCAGGAGACCGGGAGTTGCAAGGGCATCGAAAACTATTCCCGTCATTTCGACCGTCGCCAGCCCGATGAACCACCATACTGCCTGCTCGATTATTTTCCGGCGGATTTCCTGCTCATCATCGATGAGAGCCACCAGACGCTCCCCCAGCTTCGCGCTATGTACAAAGGCGACCGTTCCCGCAAAAAAAGCCTGGTGGACTACGGTTTCCGGCTGCCCAGCAGCTACGACAACCGGCCGCTCGAATTTCCGGAATTCGAGAAGTACATGAAGAATGTGATCTTCGTCTCAGCCACCCCTGGAGACTATGAGCTGGAGCATTCAGGACTTCCCATAGAGCAGATCATTCGCCCCACCGGCCTGCTGGACCCAGAGGTGGAAGTGCGGCCCATTGATGGGCAGGTGAGAGATGTTATGTCGGAGATCAAAGGCGTTGTGGCCAAAGGCGACAGGGCGCTTCTGACAACCCTTACCAAACGCCTGGCCGAGGAGCTGACTGATTACCTGAGCCGGAACGACATCAAGGCCCGCTACCTGCACTCCGAGATCCAGCCCCTGGAGAGGACGGAGATCATTCGCGAGCTGCGGCTGGGCAAGTTCGATGTGCTGGTAGGCATCAACCTTCTTCGCGAGGGACTGGATATCCCCGAGGTGGGATTCATAGGCATCCTGGATGCAGACAAAGAAGGATTTCTGCGCGATGAGAAGAGCCTGATCCAGACCATCGGCCGGGCCTCAAGAAATGCCAACTCCAGGGTGGTCCTTTATGCTGACAGGATGACGGGCTCCATAATTGCAGCCATGGATAAGACAAAAAGGCGCAGGGCTCTGCAGACCGCCTACAACCAGGAGCACGGCATAGTGCCTCGCACTATTCTAAAGCCCATCCGGGACAAGGTAGTGGAGATCACCGACACCAGGCATATTCCAAAGACCGATATACCCAATGTGATTATCGAGCTGGAGGCGGAGATGATGGCAGCAGCGGAGAGGCTGGAGTTTGAGAGGGCCATACAGCTCCGGGATACTGTCAAGAGATTGGAGAAGGAACTGTTGGTGGCTTGAAAGATAGTCTAAATGATATGATTTTGCACGAGTGAGGAGAGTAAGCCCCCTTCTGTTCCAGACGGCATTCAGCTTAGCGCCATACCCGAGCTTGGCTGGACGTCCAATTTTTTCAGCTCTATTTTGGCTTGCACCCACAGGGTTTCGCCGTTTCATCCGCATCCAGCGCGACCTCAGCCTCTCGGCATCATCGCTTTAACGCTGGCCGGTCTCGTTTCTGTGCCAGAGCCGGAGCTCTCGCCCCACATCCTTTGGGGATGTCTGTGTGTCCAGTGGTGGGGGGACTTTCCACACCGGCCGGAATTGGCCAGCGGCAGCCGCCCTTCCTCTCTCGTTAACACAAGACGGCATTCCTCTGCATATAATGCCTTCGCTGCCGTAGTTGAGCCCAGCCTTCGGGCAAATCTTTATCCCATAACCCGCATCTCTTCTTAAGATGGCCCGAGATCAGAGAGATCACTACTATCGGCTGGCAAAAGAGGAGGGCTTTCGAGCCCGGTCCGCCTATAAGTTGCTGCAGATAAATGAGAAATACCATGTCATCAAGAGGGGCGACTCCGTCGTAGACCTGGGTGCCGCACCAGGCGGCTGGCTGCAGGTGGCCGAGAAGCTCTCGGGCGGGAAGATTGTAGGGGTGGACCTGGAGGGCATAACTCCCATCCCAGGCGTTGTCACCTTTCGGGCGGACATAACAGCCGAGAGCACCGTGGATCTGGTGAAAGAGGCGCTGGGGGGAGATGCGGATGTGGTGATCTGTGATGCCGCGCCTAATCTTTCCGGCGCCTGGGACAGGGACCACGCCATATCTGTCGATCTCGCGCGATCAGCGCTCAAAATGGCCAGGAAGCTGCTCAAGCCGCGAGGCAACTTTGTGGTCAAGGTATTCCAGGGAGACATGTTCATGGACTACCTGAATGAGGTCAGGAAGGAGTTCTCATCCGTACATGCTCTACTCGCCACCGGCCTCCCGAAAGGAGAGCGCAGAGACCTATGTCGTGGCCAAAAAGCTCCTCACCGGACCGGTGCGCAAAGGTGAGATGCTGGACGTTTTGATCGATTCCGTGGGCAAATCCGGGGACGGTGTAGCCATGGTGGAAGGCTTCGCGATCATCGTGCGCGGCGCAAAGCTGGGCGAGAAGCTGCGCGTGAAGATAGATGCGGTGAAACCTAATTTTGCATTCGCCATTGTCCTGGAGAGAAAGAGTTAATAACCTGTCCAAGAAAAGGAAGAGGAAGGGGCGAAAGCTATGGATGACAATGCAGTGATATACGTCGGTGACAAACCAGTCATGAACTATGTGCTAGCAGTGATGACCCAGTTCAATAAACCAGTATCCAGCGTCATTTTGAAGGCCCGGGGACGCGCCATCTCCCGCGCCGTTGACGCGGCAGAGATCACCAGGAACAGGTTCATGCCCAACCTTGTCGTCAAGGCAATAACCATCGGCACAGAGGCCATCCCAAACGAGGAAGGCAAAACGGTGAACGTGTCTTCGATGGAGATCGTCTTGGCGAAGCAGGAATGAAGAAATTATTGTTTATCGAAATTAATCTAAAAAATTTTTTGATTTAAAATTTGAGGATCAGCTTTATTGCCTCTCGGCCTCGCAGAAAATAATTTAAATCCTCGGGCCCAATAGGAATTCGTGACAGCATTCAGAGCATATGATGTCAGAGGTGTCTATGGCACCGATCTCACAGAGGAGCTGGCCAGGCGAATTGGTGAATCCTTCGGATCCTACGCCGGCGGAGGCAGAGTCGCTTTGGGAAGGGATACGCGGATCAGCGGCCCATCTTTGCAGGAGGCTTTTCTGGAGGGGGTCCTTACTACGGGCTGCGAGGTGCAAAGCTTCGGCATCATCCCCATTTCCATTATAAGCTATATCACCTGGAAAGAGAAGCTTAAGGCCGCCGCCTACATCTCCGCGTCTCATAATCCACCAGAATACAACGGCGTGCGATTCAGAACCAGCGACGGCTACGGCCTACTTTATCAGGATTCCTCTATAATGAAATTTTACCGAGAAGGAGGCTTTCTCTCCGGAGCAGGCATAAAAACCGATCATGAGCCTCTGGTGGCAATCGAGAAGTATGCCAATTATGTAGCTGAAAAATTGAATATGAAGCGCTCTCTAAAAGTTGTCCTGGATATGGGCAACGGCTCTGCCTGCACGATGGCTTCCTCTTACCGGAAGCTCGGTTTCGACTCTTTCGTTATCAACGGTACCATGGATGGCCTTTTCCCTGGTCGCGGCCCTGCTCCAAATGAAGAATCCTTGCGCCCAGCCTGCCAGGAAGTGATACAAAACCAGGCCGATTTTGGGGTGGGTTTCGACCCAGATGCAGACAGGGGAATCATCATCGACGATATGGGCCGCGTTCTGCCGCCTGAGAAGGTTGCCATCATAATCGCCCGGGCCAGATACAAGTCAGGCGACCTGGTCATCTCCGGTTTTGACTGCTCCATGATCCTGGAGCGCGAGCTTGAGAAGGATGGCATAAGGGTGGAGCGAGAGAGAGTGGGAGACGTCTTCGTGGCCAACCGGGTTAAAGACTCCGCCGCCGTCTTAGGAGTGGAACGAAGCGGCCACTTCTTCTTGCCGGAGTTCCAGTACTCCGACGATCCCTTCGCCATGAGCCTGGCTTTGGGCGAGATCATATCCCAGGGTGAGAAGCTCTCCGCACTCGCAGACGAGATACCGGATTTCCCCTACAAGCAGACAAGCATCCGCATCAACGAGAATCCGGCAGGCGTTATGCTCCGGCTGAAGGATGCGTTGGCTTCCATGGAGCCCGACACCATGGATGGTCTGAAGATCACCACTGACAACTACAGTGTGCTGATTCGACCGAGCAATACTGAGCCGATTCTCAGGCTATACATCGAGACTGCAAGAGGAGATATGGCGGAGCTGGAGGAGCGCTTCAAGAAGATCATCCACCAGGCTATGAAGACATGACCTGGGCATCATGGCACTTATGCTACGTCATAAAGAGCCATGCATCTCAATCTCCCCATTTTGCCAAAGCAATCTATTTAATACGCCTCATTCCATAAGATGTACAACCATTGCCAGAGCTGATCTATAAGTGAGCGACAAAGACATCTGCGTTCTCATACCGACCCTGAATGAAGAGGAGTCCATCGAGCCGGTGATCCGGGAGTTCCGAGCTTTGGGCTACGAGAACATTCTGGTGGTGGACGGCCACAGCACCGACGCGACAGTGGCGAAGGCCAAAGCGGCAGGAGCGCGCATATTCCTCCAGTCGGGGTCCGGCAAAGGCCAGGCCCTGAAAGAGGTCTTTGCCCAGATCGAAGAGGAGTATATACTTCTCATTGACGGCGACGGTACCTATCTTCCCAGCGAAGCAGGCCGCATCCTGGACCCGGTCTTTAAAGGTCAGGCGGACCACGTAGTTGGCAACCGGCTGGGCAATGTCCAGGGAGGAGCACTGAAGAGGCTCAATATGATCGGCAATAAGATGATCAATCGTTTCTTTGCCACAATATACAGGGTTCATCTCACCGACATACTCTCCGGCTACCGGGCTTTCACCACGGAAGGCATTCGACTGCTGGACCTCTCCATGCCGGGCTTTGAGATCGAGTCTGAGATCACCATTGAGAGCGTAAAGAAAGGCCTGCGCATTATCGAGGTGCCCATCACCTACCGGCCCAGGCCGACCGGCACCAAGACCAAGCTGCATCCCTTCCGGGACGGCCTCAAAATAATCCTCACTATCTACCGTATGGCCAAGACGGAAAATCCCATGTTCTACTTCGGCCTGATCGGCTCATTCTTCGGCCTTGCCGGTTTTCTCATAGGCATTTTTGTGGCCAGGGATTGGTTTTTCTGGCGCATTGAGCATATTCCCCTCACCATCCTGACGGCGATTTTAATCATCGTGGGCTTCCAGCTATTTCTCATCGGTATGCAAGGCGATATGATGGCATCCATGCACCGGGAGATGATGAGAGAACTGCACCGGAAGAGGAAATGAAGTATACTTTAGGCGAAAAAGATTAGATACGAATTTTTTAATAAGAAAAAATTAAAATGGTCTGGAGCCCCGATTCATGCCGTTCAGCGGAACTCCAGCTTGGATTCTCCCGTAGCCTCGAAGAGATAGGCCATTCCGGGCGCAAGGGTTTCGTTCTCACCCAGATGAACCCAATCCTCGCCTTCATACTTCCAGATGAATGCTGAAACCAGTCCCTTCTTAACTGCTTCAGGATAGTTGTACCTCCGATGATCGGCGTTAACCGTGATATTACCCAAATCGACAGTCTTGTTCAAAGGCAGACCAATCATATTCCATCCCTTATGCAGGTCCAGGCGATAGGGCAGATCGACAGGCTTGCCTGAGATCTCTATAGTGAAGTTGTCAGCACTGTCGATGAGGTATCCTTCTCCCGGTTTGAAACGGGTCACATTGAGCATGCCTCCATCCTTCATGCCGAAGTCCCATCCAACACCTGAGATGGTGAATATGCTCCGGTAGGGCTTGTCCTTGAGATACTTGCCTGACGATGCATCTTTCGGATTCAGGTAGACGGCCATAGCATTCCAACCCGCAGTGACATTGATCCGCTGAACCTGGCCTGGAATCAGTACATACTCAATCTGGAAACTCCTCTCTTCGCCAAGCCTTGGTCTGATGATAGGCCACATCACCTTTTTCTGGGCGCCAGTGGAGTATTCGTCATGCCAGATCGATAGGCCGTTCTCCTTCACGACGATCTTATCCGCATCATTAGGTAACAGGACCTCTCCTATGATCGCCGGTGGAGCATCGAGATTGAGCTGGCCACTGGAACTATCCGTCTGAATCCAGTATATCCAGTCTGTCGCACTTTCGTTCGTTGGCATGATGGTTGCCTTGAGTGTGGTCTCTTGCAGATCCGTAGCATTCTTGTTCTGAACAGTGGAATTGGCGACCGACACATCTGTGGAATAGGGAAGAGCGGGTGTCTTGGGTAAATTCGGCCGGAAGCTGGGATCTCCCAGCATGCTATCCATGTAGGCAGTCTGGTTGAGTATCTCTTGAATCGAAGTATCCCAAGCCGGTAAGGGCTCGTCATAATCGGAGACCGGTTTGAGATCTCGAGTCCCTTTGAACTTAAGCCTGAAGAGATTATCCGCATCCATTTGAGCCTGACCGACAGTGGCATTCTCAAAGATCAGCGATTGATAGAACCTCTTGAAGTAGTCGTCTGACACGAAGATATAGGAAAGGGCTGAATCCCCTATGTAGTTTACCGCTCCTGCTCTTATGAAAGACAGGGCTATAGAGTCCTCCAGATTCCCGGGAATGTACATCCTGGTGCCAGTCACATTCAGATAGTGTCCCTTGAGGTTCGAAGAGAGACAGGCGGATGCAGTAGTCGTCTGAGGTGTCAGGGTAAGCTCCTTTACCTGAGCACCACTGAGGTACGAATCCATCATCGACCAACTCGATAGCTGCCAGGAATTCTCGTCGGCATGATGATCGAAATAGACTATATTCTGACCGTTGTTCATCTGCGAGGTGACCTGTTGATAAGTGGCCTCCTCATAGCGCAGATCTTTTACAAGGACTCCTGCCTCCTGCAGATATTCTCGTATGCTTATGCCAATAGGAGCCTGCGGAAAGGAGAGGGGCGGCGAAGATACGACCAATCCATTTTTCTTCCAGGCGCCAGCTAACCGGTCATAGGCGAGGGTGCGTGCCATGAGCTGAGACGCATCGTAGACGGAAAGCCCCATGATTCGGCCCACGGCCACTGTGCTGTAATTCTCATCATTTAGATTCAATTGATAATCCCTGTAGACCTCATACTCCTCTACAGGCGATAGCTCCTGTATGAGGCCAGTGGGGATGAAGGGCAGTGATCCTGTATCGCCCACAACCATCAGATATTGGGGACTGAGCTTGAGATCCTCGACCTTCTGCAATAATATCTGCTCCTCGTTCACGGGATCAATCTGCTGCGGGTCCCGGGCCACATCCACCAGAATGGCCTTACGAGCAGATGCCGCCTGAGCCGCCACCAATGAGAGCCTGGGAACTTTGGTGTGGCTGAATGCAGTGACATTAACGACCCCAATATTGGATCGAACGTCGATCGTATAGTTCTTTGTTATATCGCTATCAGTCTCGATATTGAAAATCCACTTCCCGGGCGTCAGAAGCTGCACCCGTAATTCATAAAGCTTTTCCGGCACAATATCCGTGATCCTGATTTGGGCATTTCGCTGGTCAGGATTGTAGAGATTGAGAGCGGTGTAACTGGAATCCCTGTCAAGGTTCCAGGAGATGTTCGTTCTCCCCGAGTAGATCCAGGTGGGGTAGGTCAGGTTGACTACCGGCGAGTCGTCCACGTTCTCCAGAGTATGGTTGTAGGAGAATCCCTCATAAGCTGCTGTGGCCCCTGTGTCAAGGCGCTGTTTCCAGCCTGAGTCCATGGGGTACAGGAGTTCCACTTCTGCAACCAGGCTGGCTGACTTGCCCGGCGCAAGTTTGTCGATGTTCCACCGCAGCAAAGATCCGTTTAGGAAAGCGCTGGTGGCAACTGACGGCTGCCCGCTATAGGGATCGGTAACATTCACTTCCCCTAAGCTCTGCCGAGGCATTTTTATGAACCTGCCCATGGGGAAGATGTCCAGCAGTCGCACGCCTTTCAGCGTATCTTTGCCGGCATTGCTCAGGGTTATGTTGAGCCTGACGATCTCTCCCAGCTCCTCGCTGGGTATTTGGCTGGGGCTTATCTCGGTTCTTACCAGGAGATCATCGATGAGTGTTCGTTCTACAACCGGATTTGGCACCGGTGGCTGAAGCGAGAGATCGTGGGAGTTGGTCAAGACTACCATGGTTGGGCTCTCGCCCCGTTCATTCATCTGCTCGAGCAGGAATTCGCTATTTCCGTCGTGGAGGGTAATATTCATCTGGCTCAAGTTCTGCCGTATAGCATTTGAGATCGGGCCCACTGTCACTACATCTTTGGCCCCCAGGCGCAATAATGCATTGAGTGTCTCTTCTGGCAGAACTCCATCTACAAATAGCACTGGCCAATTCAGGTAAGATGCAATTGGTGCGGCCGAGAGTGCCGCACTGTAGTTCTCTCCTACGATTACGGCTCCTGGTGAACTCTTCCAGTACCGGCTTATCTTTTCAGCCAGCTCAAAGCTATTGTTGGCTCTTATCTTCGAGTCGCTCATCCAGGAGACATTTCCTACTGCCAGAGTCGTTCCGCCTACCTGCTGCAATAACCACCGCGCTGCCGATGATGGCGGTTCGATCTCCGACCAGAAAGGTGTATGAACGACATTATACTCGAAAGCAACCCCAGCGGCTCCGGCTTTGGTGAGATCCTCGATATACCGTATAGCGCCCTCAACGTTTTGGGTAGAGAGAACGTAGCCCACATAGTCATCGCTCAACCTGACATAGACTGGCTTCTCGCTCAGGCTGCATGCCTGGCTCACATCCTGAGCAGGGAGGGGAGAGATCAATGAAAAGTCAGTAACCTTAGAAATCTCGGCAAAATTGTAGCCCTGGCTGCGATCGAAGGGGTTGTCCAAAGCCACACCCAGCTTCACAGGACCCAAATCAGAGGTGATATTTCGTGCATATTCAACAATCTGCATGAGCTGATCCTGCTTCCACTGGTTCCATCTTTCCTGATTGTAGCTGTTGGCATTGACCTTAGTGATATCTATCCCAGTGTCCTGATAGAACTTCTCCTTGCAGACGTCGCAAAAGCAGTAATTCTCATCCTGGAAGCCAAATCTATAGAGGACAACGCCGTCGGCCTTATAATCATCAATCAGCGTCTCGATCTGGCTGTAAAGACTATCTCTCACCTCCGGATTCACAGGACAAAAATAGCTGGCATTGCCACCGATATCTGGATTTGGCATTTGCAGCCAGCTTCGATCGATCCTGGAATCATCTGGTAAATAGTTCGTCAGGCCAGCTTCGGTCATGAGTGTTTTCTCGGCCTCGGACACTGCGCCCATCTCTCCTGCAACAGTTTTAGAAACAACAGGGATCTCTAGAGTTGCCGTGATATAGACCTTAAGACCATCTTTGTGAGCCGATTCGACCATGGCTTTTACCTGATCTCCAGATCCGTGGATTACTAAGGCGGTGATGTTTGCTGCCTTGAATGTATCCAAGATTGCCGCTTCCCCATACCTTATCAGATCCTGCTCTTCGACCCAGCCGTTTCTATCTCCGGCCTGGACCAATTTAGGAAGGATCAGCATAGGCATAATTCTGGTTTGATTATCCTCAGACCAGATTGCCAGTGGCGTAGCGGCAACAGATGCGTGCCAGTCGTCTGCGCCAACCAGGATCACATCCTCTACTTCGCCTTTTACCCCTCTTGCCAGGGGTGCATTCTCTGCTGCAGAAAGCAGAGTACTGGACATAATTGCCATGAATAAAAAGATAGGGAGCAGCTTCACGTGGTCACCTCTTCTATCGAGACGCCTGCATCTTGCAGTGCTTTTGTATACTCCTCTCCAATCTTGCCCACGGTCAAAGCCTTGGAGAGCGTAGAATTACGTTTGGTCATTTCCTTTATGGCGCCATTGGAAGCCTCGGTTACACTGCCCTCGCAAACTATCATTGGCATACCGTCCGTTTTAGCTACCTGGTAGGCTCTGAAGACATCGGCAGGTCTGGAGCTGGTTAAGACCACTTCGGCTGTTCCATTCTGCCAAATCTCTTTTGCAAAGAGCCAGCACTCTTCGAAAAGGCTATCTCCATCGATACGTTTGACTTCGATACTGTCCAGAACCTTTTCGACATCATCGGATACAATTGATTGGTTGCCCAGGATTAAAACCGTGGAATATTCTTGCAGTCTCTCCTGGTATTCTTTACTGGTTTTGCCCGGTGGCATCGTAATAATATTCAGAGTTTTATTTCCGGAAATGCCTAAGGAGGCTACTGTGCTGTAGAGGAAGTCCTGACCCGTCAGCACAGCCATCCCTTGGGGCATGACAACTTTTATGGTGGTGGTCTCCTCCGGCATGGGGATGCCGTGGGAATCCGTAAGCTTGAAGAGGAGTGGATATTCGCCGCTTAGCGACCCAAGTAGGGTGAAGTTGGCAACTCCCGGATCTTTCGGAGTCACCTCTACCATCTGCTCCAGCGGGATTACCATCAGCTCCGGAGGCGAGGCTATCGAGACCATTACATTCTCTCTAACATCAAGTATGAGGCTGAAGGAGCCTTCGTAGCTCTTGTTGGCTACCATCTTCTCAGGGATCTCAATATCGGTGTTGTAGCCCCTGACCGCTATCCCGAACTCGACATCGGCTTCGATGGAGGAATTCTCAGACCGATTGCCCAGAGATGTTGCCGTTACCATCAGATTGCCTTTCTTGCCTGGCTTGAATGTCTCCATCTGCAGTTTCATGTTATGGGTTGTGCCGGGGTCTAAAGGCAGATCGTAGGGCAGTGAAAGCGTCTTTTCTCCGTCCTTCAATATGACGCTCCAGCCATCAGGCAGTGGTCCTGAATCGATCGATGCCACATCTCTGAATGTACCCAGGTTTTTGACGGCTATATCGAATTGAGCAATTTCCTCGGCTTTTGCATAAAGCGAGGCGGACTTGGCATCTTCAATGGTCATGTCAATGCCGTAGCTCTCCTGCCCAATGACATCAAGGTCGAAGTCTATCCTCAGAGGCAGCGAAGGGGGAGCACTTTCCAACAAATATATAAATCCGGTGTAAGATCCTGGCTTGGTCTCAGGAGGTATGGCAAAGTAGATTTTTATCTCTGCTTTATCCTGAGGCATGAGCGGCTTTCCTTCTGGCACATCCGGAAAGACAAATTCTCTGGCAGTACCACTTACCTGAGTTTTTGTGATCTCAATGATAGGTGAATCTCCGCCATTGGTCACTTCTAGCGTCCTCTCCTCCAGGTCGCCGGGATGGAGCACAACGTCAAACCTTTCCTTGTCTGGTTCCAGCTGAGCATTGCTGGCGTTGATCAGCAGGAATAGAATAACAATCGGGTATATGAACCTCATCTAACACCACATGGCATGCGCCGGATTTTTGTACAGTTAGTATCCACTTATTTTCCCACGCTTAAATCCTTTCCGCTGGCAATGATAGATATGGGCACTCTTTAACAGGCTAGTTTATATCTGTTATGTACCAGACTTCCCTCTCAGGTGTTTCCTTGGACCGCGAGAAAGCCTTTCTGGTGGCCACGCCTTTCAAGAAGCGTGGCAAGAAGAGCCTGAAGATCAGCGACTTTATCTTTGCCCTATCCCTGGATCTGAAATGGGGTTCTCCGGAAAAAGTGCGTGCTCTCTTGAGGGAGGCAGAAGCCGAAGGTATGGTCAGGATGGAAGGGGAGAGCGTTTCTGCCATATTCGATGCCGAGGCAGTTGATGTGCCGCTGGGTTTCAAACCCACGACCGAAGAAGGCATACTGGACCAGGGAATAAGGCTCATCACCTCCCAGACGGGCATGAGCAGAAAAGAGGTCATAGCGATGGCAAATGTTAAACAGGATTCACTGAAAAAGCTGGTAGAGCTGGATGCCGTGGTCCTTCTGGTGGCGCGAGAGATGGGCATCGATGTGAATGACCTGGCAGCAAAAGCCTATGATAATCTTCTGGCCCGGACTAAGAAGACAAGAGCGCCTGAAAATTGGTGAAAGGTATTTTGGTATGTCGAATGTGACCCTCTACGAGCTGCTGGGAATAACCAAGGAACGCGCTGATGAAGTCGCTCAGAAGGTCAGCGCATCATTCTCCGAGTCCGAGACTCCCGGCCAGTGGATTGTAGAGCTTATAGAGGAGTTTGGTATCGATAAAGATAAGGCAGAGGTCTTCGCCTGCGGATGGTTTGCAGGAAAATATGCCGGAGTGTCGGAAGTCTTCAATGTAGTGCAAAAAGAGATGGAAGCGATGGAAAAAGATAGGGCAGAGAAAATGGAGATGGAAAGTAAATACTGCGGCCCGGACGGATACGTTTGAGGTCGTAAGCTTAATCTTCCATGGTACAGGAGAGGGCGTTTATGACTCCCAGGGTTCTCTTCACAACCGTTTACAGAAAAGGCTCTGAGCCTTACGATTATATAGGAGCCAATACAAGGTCGTGGTTCCGATTCTACTGGCCACGCATCCAATCCTTCGGCCTGAGATTCCTGAAGCAGAACATTCCAGAGCTTGAGATCCTGGAGTTTCCCACATGGGATGAGTACAAAAAGAAGCTGCAAGAGGGCTGGGATGTGGTGGGCCTCTCCTTTTACCTGAGCGAGACTCACGAAGCTGTGGAGATGGTCGAGGCGGCACGCAATGCTGGAACGAAGGAGGTTTGGGCAGGAAACTACGGCGCCTTGACAACAGCGGTGCAGGACAGATTTGACAGGGTCTTTGTGGGATACTCAGAGCATCAACTGGCGCCCTACTTCGGTCGCCAGATAAAAGATATAATTCACCCTCCGCTTATTGAATATCTCAATACACCATTCCATGTCAAGCTGAACATTTACGGAGTATTGTTTACCACTCGCGGATGCCCTGTGGGCTGCAAGTTCTGTCAGACCCCGGTCTTCTGCAATAAGCCCAACATAATCTCATTGAAAAGCATCGAACGGGTTTTGGCCTACTATAAAGAGAATGGCATAAACGTGGTTCTAATCGAGGATGAGAACTTCGGCTGCAACCGCCGCCATGCGGATGCGGTTGTGGAGCTCCTGGACAAGTACCAGATGGTCTGGGGATGCATGGCCCGTGCCGATTATCTGCGCACCAAGATCGACGATTGGGCAGATATGAGAGAGCAAGATAGAAAAAGAGTCGCGGGCTTTGGGGGAGCTGCCATCGGCATAGAGAACCTGCATCAAGAGCGCCTGGACGACATGAAGAAAAAAGAAGGGACGGAAGACATTTTAGAGACGCTGCGCATGCTGCAAGCGCGGAGCCTGGGGACGGTTGGCTACTACATGGTCGGCTTCGAAGAGGATACAAAGGAATCGCTCCGCGTGGACATAAAGAAGCTGGCGGCGCTTAAACTGGATATAACTCAGATATGCGTCATAACTCCCCTGCCCCAGACGCCTATGTGGACGGAGATCCAGGAGAAATACGGCATCTTCGACCAGGACTATCATCACCATGATGGAAAGCATCTGGTCTGGAATCATCCCCATATCAAGCCGGATGAGATGCTGGATATTCTGGACTGGTCATTCAAACAGGTCCATCCCTGGCATGCACCCCTGCGCACCTCGGCGCGTGTCTGGTCCAATGCCTACCACTTTGGCGGCCTGGCGGGAGTGAAAGAGGTAGCGGCCTACATCTCCAGGGCAAACAAGTTCGACTGGAAAGAGGGTCCAAGATTGCTCAAAGTGAATGACAGCTAGGATTGCGGGATCAGGAATGATGAAGATTCTATTGCTTTCCTCTCCTGTAGTGCAGCCCGACTTTGACCGCATAGCCCGCCTGCCCAATTTGGGTCTGGCGTCACTGGCGGCCCATGTGGATGACCTGTGCACTGTTCACGTGGCCGATATCCATGGATTGAAGAACCACAGAGAATATGTAGAGAAGAAGGTCAACGATTACGATCTGGTGGGCATAACTGCGATGAGCTTCCAGTATCAAGAGGCCTTAGCCCTGGCCAGAATAGCCAAGCATGCAGGAGCCCAGACGGTCTTTGGAGGCTATCATCCTACTCTGGCCGCAGAAGAAATCGCCGAAAGCCCGGATGCGGCGTTCATCGACTACATTGTGCGGGGCGAGGGCGAGGCCACCTTCCGGGAGCTTGCCCTGGCCTTGACGGCAGGCAGGAGTCCGGAGGAGATCCTGGGGCTCTCCTATCACGAAGGGGAGAAGATGGTTCACAATCCGGCGCGACCGCTGCTCAATGTGGAAGATATCAAGATGCCCAACCGCGACGCTCGGCTGCTCACCCGAGGTTTCAACAGCCTCGGCATTCCCATCGACTCGGTGGAGACCAGCCGGGGATGCACCCAGGGCTGCAAGTTCTGCAGCATAAATCTCATGTACGGCCGCAGGTTCCGCAAGTTTTCGATCGATCGCGTTATCGCCGATATTCAGTGATGCAGAGGAACACGGGGCAGGCTCCATCTTCTTCCCGGACGACAACATCACCTTAGATCCCAAGCGGCTGGAGAGGCTCTGCCAGGCCATCATCGATGCCGGGCTAACCCACTTGCGCTACAAGACGCAGGCCTCCGCCTCGGGAATAGCATCGAGCAGGCAGCTGGTAGACAAAATGGGCGAAGCGGGATTTGACGGTGTCTTCCTCGGTGTGGAAAGCGTGAACAAGAGGAACCTGGAATTCCTGGGCAAGGGCAAGATGTCCAATGATGCTGAGACTGCCGTCTCATATCTTCATGACAATAATATCATAGTCTCCACAGGCCTCATCGGCGGCAATCCGGATGACGATGAAGAGGACATGTGGGAGAACTTCAAGCTTGCGCGACGGCTGAGGGTGGACGTGCCAATCTTCTACATCTCCACTCCCTATCCCAAGACCCAGATGCGCGCCGAGCTGGAGGAGATGGGCCTTGTTACCAATAACGACTTCACCAAGTACGATGGTCTGCATGCCAATTTAAGAACCAAGCACTTAAGCGATGAAGAAGTGCAGTATATCACCTGGCAGATGAACGCCCGCTACTATGATCTCGATTGGTTCAGGTACAATAAAGTTAAGCACCTCTATCCAAAATGGTTCATCCTGGAGACGCTGCGGCTGGCTCCATTTTATGCCAAACGTAAGCTTGCCCTGCGCCTGGGCCTGCGAAAGAAGAAGGATCTCTTCCGGGAGGATCTGGAGAGCGGCGGGGAGCTGTGCAAGGGCGTGACTTGACAGAATTCCTGACAGATTCAATGCTGCAATCAATATATCTGAACTATGCCTTAAACTACCAAAAGCTTCCGAAAAAGCCGGAGAAACTCTGGAGCAGCTTTGGTAGGAAATAATGCATTTTCATTAACGATCACCATCTTATACTGCTTGAGCCATCCAGTGAACATGCAGAAAGGGTTGAGCCCCAGGATGAGTAAATCCACTGTGGTAATTCTAGCGATTATCGTAGTGATGCTCTCTGGTTTAGCAAATGCTACTACATACTATGTCAAACCGGGACAAAGTATCCAGTCGTTCATAAACGCCGCTAATCCAGGCCAAATCGTTGAGGTGCAAAACGGCACCTATCACGAGAGCGTCAATGTAACCAAACCGCTCACCCTCATAGGCATGGGCAATCCAATTATTGACGCCGGCGGCAAGGGAAGCGCTATAACCATCTCGGCCAACGGTTCAACTCTGTTGGGATTTACGGCTACTGGGTTCTGGCAAAGATGCGAATGATGCCGGCATAAAGGTGCTCTCCGACGGAAATACAATCAAAGACAATACAGCCGTCGAAAATGATAACTACGGAATTATCCTTTACTACGTCGACAAAAACAATGTCTTTTCAAATATCGTGACAGAAAACAAAAAAGGCGGAATCCTGCTGGTTCACGCCAACGACAACCAGATCTGGGAGCAACAATGCCAGCATGAACTGGGATGGTATCTCCGTCGTAACCTCCCGAGGCAATACAATCAATGCCAACGACCTGACCCGGAACAAGATGGGCATAAACATCTCGAACATCAACTTAAGCGAGAGCATCACAGCAAAAGGCAAAGGCAAGGGAAAGGGAGTATCCATAGCGTACGTCTCTGGCAAGCAGTCGACCCCTTACAACATTGGACAGAATAGCACGAACTCATCATCAGCAGGTGCCAACCTTCTCTATCAGAACAACCTGCAGGACAACATTCAGAATGCCTTCGACGATGGCTACAACCAGTGGGACAACGATATGATAGGCAACCACTTCGGCGACTACGATGCCCGTGAGCAGGGCTGCAATGATCGCAACAGAGACGGGATCTGCGACTCTGGTTACAGCATTCCGGGCGGACGCAACGTGGACCGAGATGCCGAAAGCTTCTCCTGACGCCATACTCAGTTACAAGTCCCGTGGTTTGGTGGGCTCAGAGCTGAAGATGGACCAGAAAACCTACCTGCCCGGGCATGACGTCAATGTGTTGTATGCCGCTCCAGAGAATTTCTCTGGCTGGGTGGGAGTGATGAAGACTGATCAGCCCAGAGGCAAAGCCAGCCCGGATATGGCTCTGTCCCGCCAGAACCTGGCAGGCTCATCAGGCATGCTGATGCTAAAGGCTCCGGCCGATGAGGGGCTTTTTGATCTTCGCATGTACAATACCACCAGTGGCGAGGAGATGGTCTCTCTTAATTTCAGCGTTCGCATTCCAACCATCAATGCAACTCCGACCCTGGTGAACACCTGTGAGCTGATCACCGTCAGCTACAAAGGAGCCCCAGGTTATGAGAACGACTGGATAGCCATGTACAAATCCGGATCGTCCGACGACAGTTACACCAGCCGTCAGTATCTGGATGGAAAAGAGAACGGCACACGTGACCCTGGAGGCTTCCGATCCTGGAAGCTATGAATTCAGGTTTTTCGAGAACGATAGTTACACCCGGCTGGCCACCAGCAACAGTGTGGAAGTCAAAATCATGAAGGGCAACAAAGTCATAGCCTCACCATCTCATGTTGCGCCCGGAGGTACAGTCACCGTAACCTACTGGGGAGCACCTCCGGAAGGAACGGGTATCATCGGCATGTACGGGGTAAACAGACCTGACAAGTTCCCTGTGGGGAAGAGGTCGGTTGGCAGCGAGAACTGCGGCAGAATGACCTGGCAGCTTCCCACGGAGCCGGGGCGGTACGACTTCAGGATGTTCCGCTCTGACATCACAAGTGAAGGTCAAGGGGCTTACCAGCTCCTAGGCCAGAGCAATGTGGTGACGGTAGGTTAGAGAAGGAGTGGTAGACGAAGGCGTCCTGGGAGACTCAGAGCCGACAGCCTGGGAAGAGTAGCAAGCTGCCAGTGAGGCCTTCTATGCTCTCACTGGACCCCGGGACACGGGCTCAAACGTGGCAAATGAAAATCGAATTGCTTTGACATCATAAACTTCGATTTGCATCCGAAAAGAGGTGGCTTCATCTAAGCAATGGGACATACAGATGGTCTACAGTTTAACCGCCGTCGCTCGGCCGGCCGCGGCCTTGAGCGGCTCGTTGGCGCGGCCCGCAGGCCGACTCGCGGAACCCCGGAAGAATGCGCGGATGCTATCCTTTCTTTGCATCTACGAAGTCCAGATTGAGTGCATATCCGAACAGCTCACATGCCATTATTGATGGAGAACGATCGAGATGCTTTTACATCATCGACTCGATTTACACGCTATAGATTAAGCACCAGCCCGTCGCGTCCTACTACTATACCCTCGAAGCCCTTGACGGTCGCCACAGCATCCAGACGCTCCTGAATAGTGAGGTAGCGCCCAGAGTCGAAGTGAGTGAGCGCCAGCCTTTTCGCCCCGGCACGGCGCGCGATATCGGCGGCATCCTGCGGGTTGAGGTGCGGCCACTGCGGATTTTGCTCACCGGGCTTATGGGAGCACTCCGTGATGAGCAGGTCGGCATCCTGGGCCAGATGAACGGCGTTATCGCAGACGCCTGTATCCGGGCAGTAGGCCAGGATCTTTCCGTCCAGATCGAATCTGAATCCCAGGGTAGGTGAGGCATGCACCAGAAACTCGCACTCCATGGCAAAGGGCATCTTGTAAGGCCCTTCGGAGAGCTCGCCAACCTCGACAGGGTAGGGCAGCTTATCCAGGGGAACTGTGAAAGGCTCGTTGATAATGGTATTCAATACCGCTCTGGTCCCCTTCTGGCCGAAGATCTTCAGGCCTTGCGAGAAACGGAACTTGTTGAGGATATGCAGGCCCTCGATGTGGTCCAGATGGAAGTGGCTGAGGAAGAGGTAGACCGGCAGATCGTCATGGATGTAGCGATCGGCCTTGTAGATGCCGTTGCCCGCATCGAGGATGATGTGGTACTTTTCGGAGTTGATGAGGGTGCAGATGGTGTTGCCGGTGCAGCTATCGTACCAGCCGTTGGTGCCGAGAAAGATGACGTCCATTTCTTTACCTCATATCTCATTGACCGTGAATAGACACTATATCTTGTCCGCCCCGCCCTTCTCCTTCTGCGCCTTCACCAGGCCGCCATAGGCCACACCCGCTTCTGTCAGCACTATTCGCTCCTCGTGCACCTCGATCAAGCCCGCCAGCTCCAGCCGGTTGCAGGTGATAGTCGAGCATGCTCTCGCCCACAGCCTTTGCGATCTCGGGCACGCTCAAAACTCCCTGGTTCATGAGGATGATCATCTTTCTGCGAATGGGGTTTTCCAGGGCGTGATGCACCAGTGCCATCTCCTCCGGCGATTCGGGCTTGGCTTTGCGTCCAATCTGCATGAGATGAAGTATGGCAGGCTGCGGCTATCTTTGTTTCGCTTCGAAGCTGCATGAAAAATTCCCGCTATCCCGAGTGCGATTTGGCGCAGAATCTCACACGGGTCCGGAGAAGGTATTCCTCCATCAGGTTTAAGTTGCAGTCTGTAATAGGATAGGTATATGCACAGGCCGGACTTCTCGATCGGTTTGATTTTAGTGTCTATCCTCTTCACTTCGATCACTCTCGGCGCTGCATTCAGCCAGGATGGACCGGATGATAGCCAAGAACTGAATCAGCTCGTCCTGAATGTATATGTCGACGATAGAGGCAAGAGCTTGATCAATGGTTACGTAGAGAATCCAGGATCCCTGGCATTTTTGAACTCCTCAGAGTATACGTATGAGGAACGATAGCAAACAGCTATATGCCATCACCAATATCCTCACCTCAAAGTCCGGAGATAACTGGAAACTGAGATTTAATTCGGAGGGGAGACTATGATGAGTACAGGATCATGTTCTACCTCCCAGCTGAATGCAAAGCTGAGTGGGGTAAATTGCTCTTCAGGGCTTGATTATCAGTTTATGCATCCAATAAATCTGTCATAGCAGAAGTCCAGGGGCATGATATCACAAATCCTGCTGTCAATATTGATTATATTCTCCTGCTTGCCGAAGTGCCTGGGGCAGAAGCGGATATAGTCACAGGCGCAGTTGTTGGAAACTCGTATCCGACAATAGCCATGTTTCTTTTACTGGTTGCATGCTCTGGCCTACTGATCTTTCTGCAGAGATCCTGGTTTGAATCTGTGAAGCCTGAAGAATGCATCGAGCCATCCTAAGTATGCGGTCGCGCCTGCATCATCAGGCCCAAGACAATTGGATTTGCCCGCTCCAATCGAGCAGCACATCGATTCTAACCCTCCGGCGATACCCCTAAATGAAGATACAGAAAGCAGTTCAAGAATATCGGAAACCTCAGAGGCTTCCGGGCCAGACAAAAAGCGCAGAGGAGGCATCGAATTGACCAGCGAGATTTCCATGGTGATGGATACGCTGACGGATAAAGAGCAGTCCATATTGAAGGGTCTGTTGCAGCGCGGAGGGACGATGACCCAGACAGAGATCAGGTATGAGATGGATATCTCCAAATCGTCTCTTTCAGGCATTTTAACCTCGATGGAGAAGCGAAATTTAATAACCAAAAAAGAAAAAGGCAGAACGAACGTTATAGAATTATCAGAGCGATTTTTGAACCCTAAAGAACGATCTTAGGCGTTTGCTGCGAGACCGCAATCCAATCCTCGTTCGGCTTGGGTTTTTTGTATCGTTCGATGCTATGGGTAATTTGAGGATGGCTATTAAGTCATCCCAAATTGGAGGTTTGTACAAAATGAAGTACGTAGCTATATTGTCTGCTCTATTAGTTGCCTGCCTTCTGGCGTTTCCTGCCCTGGCAGCACAGAATGGAAATGCGAGCACAGAATGGAATCGCAGTGCAGAATGGAATCGCAGCACAGAATGGAATCGCACAGAATGGAAACTGCGGCGAGGACTGTGGCTGCACCACTGACTGCCCGAATGGAGACCAAGACGGACTAGGCAACCAGCATGGAAACCCGGAGAATTGAAATCCAGACGGCGACCATGACGGTGACCAAGCCCGGACCGAGCCCGTGACGGTAGCTGCCAAGACTAACTGAAATATATAGCATATTAAGCGCCAATAGGATGTCAAAGGGGCGAATTGCCCCCGACACCCTATAACAACCTATATTACCTGGCAGGACGTGAAATGACTGAAATGATGCGAACACGGTGCCAGGAATTGATCTCTTTCTATCTGGCAATATTATTACTGGTAATTAGCTGCTCAGGCTCATCAGCACAGCATATGGGTGAAACATCACCCGCAAATGGGTGGAACGTCATCACCGCAAGCGGGTGGAACATCATCACCGCAAACGGGTGGAACATCATCACCGCAAATGGGTGGAAGCATCATCACCGCAAATGGGTGGAACGTCATCACCGCAAATGGGTGGAACATCATCACCGCAAATGGGTGGAACATCATCACCGCAAATGGGTGGAACATCATCACCGCAAATGGGTGAAACATCATCACCGCAAATGGGCATGACCGGGTGGAGCAAATATCAACTCCGTAAACGGTTCCAGTGACGCCATTGCCGCAGATGCTCATGCGATAACCAATGATATCGGTGACGGGACTGTCGATGTCGTGGTCCAGAATTGGCGAGGAATTGCGACTAAAGTCGACGAATCCCATCCCATCAGGCTAAATGTGGAGACTATCTGGACTGTGGACCCGGATGAAGCGAGAAATCTCCTCGCATCAAACTTGAGTCTTGAAGATGTGAGATCCCAAGCGAGAGCTGGAGAAAGGGATGCGATCCTGAGGGGAAACCTAAGGCTCAACAACGATAGTTATCGGCTGATAAATATCACATTTGAATCCTCAGAAGACAAATCGACTCTGGAAGCGAGCCTGGCCAGTCCAGGTTCCAGATCAGGTTCAGGAGATGCAGCTTCTATCGTGGGCATACAGTTGTGACCATATCGGTGGAAGATGAGATACAGGTAGCTGAAGGCTATATGGTTATCACTGATTCCAAGTACAGCGGCACTTACAGTTTATTGCTTGATGAGTACCCCGGTCGAGGTTCCTAGGGCGGGTATGCTGGGCCAAGGATAATGAAATTTAGCAGACTGGAATAAAGAACTCCAACCTATCTTGGATCACCGCCCGAAATCATAACCTCGCTCGCATTAAGTGGCGAAGAGCTGGAATAATCCGGCGACCGCTCTTTACTTATCCCCTGCCAGCCTAAAGAGAGGCAGATTGAAATTTCGCTCTATAAGTTTCAGGTGATAACAAAAATGGATGATGACTTCAAGAAGGCCGCTGAGTTTCACGGCCACATATGCCCGGGCCTGGCCATGGGCTACCGGGTGGCGAAATATGTGAGGGAGCACTACCCCAGGTCGAAGGACGAGGAACTGGTCTGCATTGCCGAGAACAAATCCTGCAGCGTGGATGCCGTACAATCACTCCTGGGCTGCACAGCCGGCAAAGGCAATCTGATCCTGATTGACAACGGAAAACAGGTGTTCACGGTCTATTCTCGCGATAATGACAAGGCACTGCGCATCTATTTCAAGGGCAATGTCTTCAAGCGCATGGATGCCCTGCGACAAAAGGCCGCAAGAGGCGAGCTCGGGCCGGAGGAGAAGAAGGAGATGGAAGGTCTGAGGTCCAAGGTCATTGAGGATATTCTCAGGCGCCAAAGACGAGGATGTACTCTCGGTTAGGGAGGTTGATATTCCTGCACCCGAGAAGGCCCGCATCTATCCTTCGCTGCAATGCCAGGAGTGCGGCGAGGCCTTTATGGAGATCCTGGGGAGGACGGCCAAGGGAAAGGTGGTCTGCAAGGACTGCTATGAGAAGATGGTTTGCTGAAAATGTAATCTAAAAATGGTGAAAGTAGCAAAATGGTTCAAAAATGTTATCTGTTAGTACGATGAAAGGAGATCGTGGTTGATGTCATGCCCAGGGCAAAGGATTTGAAAGAGGCTTACAACAATTTTTACGTCGAGCCGCTAAAAGAGGATCAGGAGATCGCGGATTTCTATGTCGAGCGGCCGGGCTCTGTCTCACCCATGCTGGATTTAAGAGACCGAATTGAGCTTGCCAGCCGCAGGGAAAAATATCTGTTCCTGGGCTTCCGGGGTTCTGGAAAGAGCACAGAGCTGTACCGCCTGGAGGCGGCACTGGATAAGAGCCGCTTTCTGGTGGTGAACTACTCCATCCGGGATGATCTTAATTTAAGCGACTTCGATTTTCGCGACTTCTTTGTTTCCATGGCGCTCAAAGTCTACGACATCGCCAGAGTGGAAGGAATAACTCTCCATCCCGACATCGAGAAGGATTTCCAGGATTTCACCAAGCGAATAACGAGCATAACCGAGGAGGAGGTAACCAGCCAGAGCTCAGCCGGTCTCTCCTGGAGTCAGATCGTCATCCTCAAGCTCAGCCGGGAGGCCACGACCCGTCAGTGCCTCAGGAAGGAGCTGGATCAGAAGATCAGCGATCTCATTCAGAGGCTCAACTGGCTCATAATAGACATCGAAGAAAAGTCGGGAAAAGAGCTGGTGATCATTGTTGACGATCTGGATAAATTAACCAGAGGACAGCAGTCGGAGGAATTTTTCTATAAGAATTATCAGCTCTTGATCGAGCCGAGCTGCTTTGTGGTTTACACATTTCCCATACCCCTGGCCTTTCATCCCCAGTACGAGAACGTCAGGCATGCCTTCGACGGTGATGTGATCCTTCTGCAAATGCCGGTAAGGAAGAGAAACGGAGATCCGCACATAGAAGGGCGTAAGTTTTACTCGGATGTAATTTCCCGGAGGATAGAGCTGGATCTCCTGGAGGAGAATGTTCTGGAGCAGGCAATCGTGTCCACCGGCAAGCTTTCCGAGCTGGTGGAAGTGATGAAAGAGGCATCGCTTAACGCTTTTCGCAAGGGTCAGAAGCGCATATCCAACAATGACGTCGCCTCCGCTCTTGAGAAGCTGAGAATGACCTATGATCGAACCCTCACCGAGGCCCATAAGAAGAAGCTGCTGGAGATCAACAGCTGCAAGGAGGCCAGAGAAGAAGGGCCGGATTCAGTTCTGACCCGTGAGCTGCTCTTCAGCCTGACTGCCGTCGAATACGAGGATGAAGAGGGAAGATGGTGCGAGATCGACCCCATGCTGCTTCCCCTGGTGGAGAAATGGAGCCGCTCTCCCTAGAGGATCTGGATGAGATCGATCTCCTGCTCACGGAGCTGAAGATCTCTCAGGGGAAAGGAAACCTCATTCTCTGCACAGTCGCATCTCCTGCTTATCGAGAGAAGGTAATTGAAGTTATAAAGGCACGATTTCCTGCCAGAATCGTGGCGGTAGAGAATGGTGATTGTCTCATCTCCGATCTTCGGAGCATTCAGGCCGATGGAAGAGGAGATCCTGGTATGGATTCTTCCCGAGACGCTTAGCAAAGATATTTTAGATGCTCTAAACAACTTTCGCGAGCTTTTTTACGATGCAGGCGTGCCGAGCCTGATCTTCATGACTCCAGCGGCGCTGGATGATGTGATCTGGCAAGCTCCCGACTTCTGGAGGTACAGAGGCGGATACCACATACTGAAAGGTGAAGATCATGGGCAGGCCTATCAAGCCATAGAGGCGCTGTCTATGCCACTCGACTTCAGCTATCAGAACAAAGAGGAATTGCTGAGGCGCAAGAGCATTAACGAGTACTTGTTGGAGAAGATTAGTGATCAGAGAGAGAGAGCAAATATCCTGAATGAGCTGGGTACAGTTCATTCTTTGTTAAGTGAGCAATGCAAGGCCATCGAGTGCTTCGAGCAGGCTCTGGCCATAGCTTGCGAGATCGGTGACCGAAGGGGCGAAGGAATCGCACTGAGGCAATCTAGGCAATGCCTACTACGCCTTGGGCGATGTCCGCAAGGCCATCGAGTACCACGAGCAGGCGCTGACCATCGCCCGCGAGATCGGGGACAGAAGAAGTGAAGGAGCATGGCTTAGGCAACCTGGGCAATGCCTACGCCGACCTGGGCGATGTCCGCAAGGCCATCGAGTACTACGAGCAGGCCCTGGCGATCGCCCGCGAGATCGGGGACAGAAGGGGTGAAGGAAATGCACTGGGCAACCTGGGCAATGCCTACGCCGACCTGGGCGATGTCCGCAAGGCCATCGAGTACTACGAGCAGGCACTGGCCATCGCCCGCGAGATAGGGGACAGAAGGGGTGAAGGTGCAAACCTGGGCAACCTGGGCTGGCCTACGCCGACCTGGGCGATGCTCCACAAGGCCATCGAGTACTACGAGCAGGCGCTGGCCATCGCCCGCGAGATCGGCGACCGAGGCGGTGAAGGGACCGACCTGGGCAACCTGGGCGCGGCTACGCCGACCTTGGGCGATGTCCGCAAGGCCATCGAGTACTACGAGCAGGCCTTAAAGCTCTCCCGCGAGATCGGGGACAGAAGAGGAGAAGGAAACGCTCTATGGAACATGAGTCTTGCTTTAGATCAACTTGGCCAGAGAGCGAAAGCATATTGACTGTGCCAAAGCCGCTCTCAAAATTCTTGAAGAGATCGAAGATCCACATGCCGAGAAGATAAGGCGAAAGCTGCAAGAATGGGAAAATGAAAGCATACGTGATTAAATGAAACCCGAAAACAAAGACCTCATCAAAGCCCTCCTGGAGCAATCAGCGACTCTCTGCAGGAGGACATCTTCGACGACACCGAACAGATGCTGGGCACCGTGCCCTTCATCCTGCAGGTCATGGCCCGCCGCCCGGAGTTCATGATCTTCTCCAGCCTGAAGGACTTCTATGCCCTGCGGCCCAAAAGCCTCGACCCCAAGACCGCGGAGCTGCTGGCCGTGGCCGCAGCCGCAAGCTCTGGCGCGGACAAGTGCCTGAAGGTGCACATGAGCGCCGCAGCGCGCGCGGGCGCGAGCGAGGACGAGATCCTGGATGCAGTCTTCATCGCCGCCATCATCGGCCAGACAAAGGTCCTGGCATCCGGCGCTGCGAACTTTTCAGGAGTTCGAGGGCAAGTCAAAAGAAGAGTAGCGGAAGCAGATTCTATTCTGATGATTGAACTGCAACAACGGAGTTGATCGGATGCCATCCCTGAAAAAACCCGCAATTGTCCTCGCGCCCTACGGCTCTCTTTCAACTCGGGCCCTGGCAACCTATGAGCGCATGCGGAAAGCCTACGAGCTCGAGTTCCCCGGCACCCTTGTCAGGCTGGCCTTCACCTCCAGGCTCATGATAAAGAGATTGCGGGAGAAGGAGGGGATCACCGTCGCCAGCCCTCTGGAAGCGCTTGCGGAGCTGCACTCCTCGGGATGCAGGAGTGTGGTCATCCAATCCCTGCAGATCGTGCCGGGGTCTGAGTTTCACCTGTTAGCTTCACTGGTGCAGGATCTTACAGTTCATGGGGCAGAGCCCGACTTCGAACGGCTGGAGATCGGCCTGCCTCTCCTCTCGAGCCTGGAAGACTGCCGACAGGGTCTCCAGAGTCCTGCCCGCTTTGTGGAACGGCTCCGGCTGGGGAGAAGGAGAGAGCGCAGAGGAAGGGCAAGCTGCAGAGCCTCTCCGATCTCGACCCGCAAAAGGATGCTATGCTTCTGGCGGGCCACGGCACAGGCCATCCGGCGGATGCCCTCTACTCTCTTATGGCCCGCGTTTTGGAGAAGGATCACCGCAACGTCTTCCTGGGCACGATTGAAGGCTTTCCAGGGCTATCTGAAATGGTGGCAGAGCTAAAGAGCCTCGGGACGAGAAAGGTCAGACTGCTGCCCTTTCTGCTGGTGGCCGGAGGGCATGCCGAAAATGATATCGCAGGAGCGGCCCCCGAGTCCTGGAAGAGCACCCTGGAGCGGGAGGGTTTCGAGGTTGAGGTGCAGCTACGCGGCCTGGGCGAGACGGAAGGCATTGTCTCCATACTATTGGAGCATAGCAGAAGCGCCCTGTTGAAGATGGAAGAGGGAGAGGAAGAGGGAAGAAGGAAAATAGATAACCGGACTGGAATTGAGTTGAGGCGAAAGAACGACGGTGAATAGATTTTGACCAACAGGTATATAGATCAGTGCAGGCCTGTATGCAAGGTTGCAATAGCGTCGATTCAGGGAATTCGTTGAGATGTTTTTTGTGGCATAAATCGATCTTGAATCGATAAACGGTAAGTGAATTTAAATGGAAAAATATGGAAGCGGAAACAGAGGCGGCTTCAGCAGCGGCCCAAGAGAGATGCACGACGTTACCTGTTCAGAATGCGGCAAGACATGCCAAGTTCCCTTCAAGCCAGATGGATCCCGGCCAGTGTACTGCAGCGATTGCTACCAGAAGCATAAGCCTGCCAGTTCATCCAGACCGCCCAGAAGATACTGATTGATTCGATCATTCTTTAATCGATCTGTTCTAGCCAGGACCAGAGCTTTCCGCAACTTGCGGATCAGATGATGCGGGACCAAAACCCTGCACTTTTTTGATTCTCAATGCCCTTGTCGGGCTGGCTATCGAACTCTTCCATGGCCTTGGAAGCAGTCGAAACTATTTATGACAGAAATAATAATTAAATTTAAAAAGGAAATGTGTTGAGATGCAATTCGCTAAAGATATGATAAATGATGAAATGATGGATGGGATTCTCAAAGAAGCAGCAGACGGATATGGTGACCTGATAGCAGAAGCCTTAGTTCATAATGTGACAGTGAAGTCTCTGGAGACTAGGGTTATGGAACTGCGCCTTCTGAGGGTGGCATGGATTTCTTAGATGAGATGAGGGTCCATTATTCTGGTGACGCATGCGCAAATTGTGGAGGGTTATCCACTTTGGCAGCACTGGAAGGACCCGGGCTGTTGGGGCCGAAGCTCTGCAATTCCTGCCTCGAAGAGAGGCACGTATCAGAGGACGATCTGAAGATGAATGTGAGAAAGCAGTTCGAACTGGACAGATCCCCCAATCTGCGGGGCTGCTTTCTTCGTATGCTTCTCTCTCGTGATGTAACACTTGATCCCTCCGGCTGGAAAACGGGCATGGCACTGGGATTTGAACTGAAGGATGCAGGCTTTGCTCTTCCCGAATCAAGGAAAATCCTCATCAAAGCCGGGGCGAATACGAACGCCATTGGCAGCCTCCTGGAGAACATCTACAGGAAAGAAGGTCTGGGGTCCCTGACCTGCGAGCAGATCCGAGGGCTGAATGTGATCTGCGATGAATGCCCGGATCAATTCAAGATTAATCGACGTGAATATATCACCGAGATATCCTGATTTCATACCAGGAATATCGAAGACCTCTTTTTAAAGGGAAGAGCAGAGTATAATTACCAGTATAACATGCCATTCGATCAGATGGCTCAAAAGATGAACTACTGGGAGATGCAGAAGTCGTTCTGGAAAACGCCGATTGGAATCGTAATCTGGTTCGCATTGCTGGTGGCAATTATCGGCGGGGGACTGCTGGCGATCAACATCTTCGGCTCTCCTTACCCTGTAATCGAGTTCTTGGATGCCAACCCCGTAGCGGTGGCCCCCGGGGAAGCTTCTATCCTCAGCTGGAGCGTTATCGGCGCCAGCCAGGTGGAGATAGACCCCGAGATTGGCATGGTGGGGCTCAAAGGATCCACCTTGGTGACTCCGACCAATACCACCACCTATACGCTAACGGCAGTGAATGGGACAAGAAGTCGATCGCTTGATGTCAAAGTGGTAGTCCAAGAATAAGGCCGATCGTCTTTAAACAATAAAACCAACGTTTAGGTCAATTTATCCCAATTCAACCAGTCAAAGTCGTTCTTCTCTATAATCATTTGCGGAGTGAAAGCTATTCCCCCGGATGAGAATTGTAACAGTCTTGCCCTCCTGCTGCCCCCCTGAAAAGATAGAAATTTATGGTTAATCTATCAACTACTAAGTCCCATATATCTGCGAATGATTTTGAATTGAGCACAGTCTATTGGCCTCGCCCAGAAACAAGTAACCGATATCAATAAGAGTGAAGGATTAACATGGATAGCAAGAAAATTAATATGTATCCAAGTGATGTAATGATGCGATATAATGAATAGCGTAATAGCTGATGAGGATATACGTCTCATGTTAGGTTATAGGTGACTTATGCAATTCGATTCCGGGTTGATTCAAAAGATACCGACTCCTGCAGTCTTGTTTCCTTTATTATTGCTGTTTTTGCTGATGCTGAGTGCAATCTCTATTCCCGTCGCCCTAGCCTCCCAGGACGAGGCCTATGGTACGGTTACAAATGTAGTGGATGGTAATACATTCGATGTCACAATTGAAAAGGCTGATCCCAGAATCACCTACAGCGTGGAGCGCATCCGTTTGGCAGAAGTCAAATCTCCAGAGATTGGTACCCTCCAGGGGCCAGCGGCGAGGGATTTCACCTTTGCGGTACTCATAAACAAGAGGGTGTACCTGGATATCGATGACCTTTCAGGCAGCGGCAGTGGTCGCGACATTCATGGAAGCCTCATTTGTGTAGCCTATCTCACGGGGTTCTATGGCCAGCCGCTGGTTTCGCCCAATTTCAACCGCTTGCTGGTGGACGCCGGGCATGCAAAGCTGGAAAACTCAGCCAATAATGAGTTCGATCCTCAGGATTGGTGGTCCGAAGAGGGTACCCCTTCTGTGGTCAGGCCACTGCCGGATCTGCAAGAGAGTCCACAAGAGAACCTGCAACAAAGTTCGAAAAAGGACACCCAAAACGATCCGAAAAACGGTACTCCAACTGATCTGAAAAACAATACTGAAAGTGATCTGAAAAACGATCTGCAAAAGAATATACTCCCCAAGCTTCAGGAATATGCTGAAAAAGAGCTCGACAGAGCGGCTGGAGAGGGGTGGAATTGGCTGAAAGGACAGATAAAGGTCTGATTGAAAGATCAGGGCTCTTGAAACACTTATCCCGTTCCGCCAACTGTCGCCTGGGCGACTAGCAGATGGGGCGATCCGTCGCTCACGGGCACTAACTGACCGGATTTTCCGCAGCGCCCGCTGTTATATTTCAGATCATTTCCTACAGCCTTGACATGCAGTAAAGTCTCTAAGATCTTGCCGGACAGGGACACGTCCCGGAGTAGCTTCGTCTTCTCTCCATCTTCCACCAGGTAACCGCTCTTGGCATTGAACTGGAAGACACCCTCTCCGGTGCTCACCTGTCCCCCCCGGCTTCCTGCCAGATAGACTCCACTGCCCAGCTCCTCCAGGATTTCTTCTAATTTCCAGTCCCCGTTGGCAATGTAGGTATTGCTCATGCGCACCACCGGCCGGTCAGTGCCCTCAGCACGCGCATTACGCGGCACCCCACCCAATCTTGCGGCTGTCTCGCGAGTATTGAGAAACGATCTCAGTACTCCTTTCTCGACCAAGACCGTCTCCTGGGCCAGGCTTCCCTCATCATCAAAGGGGTAATAGCCGTTTAGCATCAGGCTAGGGTCATCTTTTACGGTCACCATTTCTGACGCGATCGTCTCGCCAAGCTTTCCTTCCAGACAGGAGTCCCCCTCCAAAATTATATCCCCTTCCGTGGCATGGCCCACGGCCTCATGAACAAACACGCCGGCGAGCTCCTGATCGAGGACTACGGGATAGGTTCCACCTCTGGGCGCCTGTGCATCCAGGAGTGCAACGGCCGTCTCTCCTACTACCCTGGCCAGAGCTACGGGGTCTTCCCGATCAAAGAGCTCGAGTCCGCCCACGCCCGCCCGGCCTTCTCCATCTGTCTGGTAGAGCCCGTTTCTGTGGGCTACAGCGCTGACCATAAAGCCCATTCTGGTCGTCTTCGATTCCAGATCCAGGCCTTCAGAGCTGCTGTAGTGTGACACCAGTTCCATCTCCGAGTAGACCGCCTGGGTTGAGGAGACGCCTTTAACTTTTGCCGCAGTCCTCAATCTCCCTGAGGAGCCCTACCTTCTCCTCTAAAGAGAGGTCTTTCGGGTCTTTCTTCACAGGCACCGCTATGCTCTTACCGGCTGGCGCCTCTGCCAGCCTCAGCTCCTCCTGTCTGTCGATCTTCCTGGCTATGCGCCTGGCCAGATCGATCTCTTCCTCCAGGCCATCTACGCTATCGGTTGTAACAAAACCCCAGGCACCTCCGTACAGAGCGCGCACTGATGCCCCCTGGAATGGTGCCTGGGATATCTCTTCCAGCTTGCCATTGTCCAGGACAATCCTCGTTCTGCTGCCCCGCAAAATGCGGATGTCATGGAACTCCGGTGCCATTTGGTCAGACGCTCCGGATGGGAGCTGGGATGGTCTCGGGCAGAATGATGCCGATCTTCTTTTCTGTGGCAAACCTCTTCAGCTTCTCGATCAGCCTGGTCCTCTGACTGCCCATGGCGTACTCAAAGACCTCGCTGATGTTGGATACCGGGATGATCTCAATCATGCCCTTGATGGCGTCATCGATCAGCACGTCTCCCATATTGGATTTGGGTATCAGCACCGTCTTGATGCCTGCGAGGGCTGCGGCCTCGATCTTTTGCGTCACTCCGCCCACAGGCATGACGTCTCCTCGCACTGACAGTGAGCCGGTCATGGCCACCGTCTGCTTCACAGGCACGCCTTCCAGAGCGGATATGACCGCCGTGGCGATGGAGATAGAGGCGCTGTCGCCTTCCACTCCCTCATAGGTGCCGATGAACTGGATATGAACATCCTTGTTGGTGATGTCTTCTCCCAGGAACTTCTTGATGAGCACGGAGACATTCGTCACTGCTTCCCTGGCGATCTCCTGCAATTTCCCCGTGGCTATGATCTTCCCTTCCTCTTTGGACTGGGCTGGGGTGACCTCGGCCATGATGGGCAGCACTATTCCGGAGTCGCCCATAACGGCAAGACCGTTGACTCTTCCCACCTCATCTCCGGTGGAGTGGAACATGCTGTAATCCTTGCGCCTTTCCATGTACCTGTCTGCGAGCTGCTGTTCCACCGACCGGGCCATCTTCTTGGCCTGCAGGACGTGATTCGTCTCGGTCAGGTTTGCACTTTCGGCCCGGGCAACATCTCCCGAAACTCTGATCAAACCGCCCAGATCGCGGAGCATCAATGTGAGGTGGCCTTTCCTGCCGGACCTCCTCTTGGCTTCTCGCATGATCTCAGCTACAGCATCCCTTGTAAAGTGCGGTATTTTGCCATCCCTTACGATCTCCTGGGCCACGAATCTGATGAGCTTATTTCTATTCTCCAGGGTGTCGTCCATGGTATCCCGCATGTAGACCTCATACCCGTAGCCTTTTATGCGCGACCTCAAGGCCGGATGCATTCCTTGCACAGCATCCAGATTTCCGGCTGCTATCATGATAAAGTTACAGGGCACGGGCTCCGTTCTGACCAGGGCACCCGAGCTGCGTTCGCTCTGGCCGGTGATAGGATACTCGCCCTCCTGCAGAGCTGTGAGCAGGCTTTGCTGCGATTCCGGTCGCAGGGTGTTTACCTCGTCAATGAAGAGGACGCCTTTGTGGGCCTTATGAATGGCGCCGCATTCCACTCGCTCGTGAGAAGGTGTCTCCAGGCCACCGGACTGGAAGGGGTCATGCCGGACGTCGCCCAGAAGGGCTCCTGCGTGCGCTCCTGTGGCATCGACATAGGGCGCCTTTTTCTTGCTGTTGTTGTCAACCAGCAGCTTCGGAACCATAGCATCCTCTTTGGGCAGCATGTAGCGCAAGGAGATGAATAGAAGCGCTGCGGCTATGATGCCGAAGAGAAGCTGGCCCATGTAGTAAGCATAAACGATTAGAGCCATTACTATGAGCATTAAGAACATGTTCCGTGTCTGGATCTTCTTTCTGGCCTCCATCTTCTGAGCATCGACGATCTGCTTGCCCCTGCCGGCAGGCACGACGCGGATGCGTGGGGTATTGTTGTCCTCCGGATTGGAATAGACCAGCACATCCTGTAGCTCCTCTACAGGAAGAAGCTCGCTCATGGCCTTACCGAGCATGGATTTTCCTGTTCCCGGCGACCCGATGAGCATGACATGCCTTCTTTGGCGCGCTGCCTTCTTGATCACTTCAACGGCTTCTTCCTGGCCGATCACCTGATCAATGAGGCTCTCAGGCACGGTTATGCTGCTTGTGTCCTGAAAATCAATATCGCCAAGCAGCTCTTTCGACCCGTCTTCCAAAGTCAATTTTTCGGCCCTCATATTGTCTTTTGGTCGTTCTTGACTATATATCTGCTGCTTTGGATCCATATTCTTCGTAGTCCTCTGATGCCTTTAATTGTATCAATTTTTTATTCATTCTCTTTATTGCCATTTCTTATTTCTCTGCACATGGAGTTCTGTTGCTAAGTTAGGCATTGAAACCCTGGAGCATCTTTGAATATTCTTCCAGAATGCTTTTGGAGAGATGTGGCTTGATGTGCACAGTAGCTTCCTGGAAATGTTCCTTTGTAACCATGATTTTATCAATTATCAATTCTTCTCTTTTCACGCCGGGTCGAATATGCTCTCGCAAAGCAAGCATTCCCGCCTCCCGGCAGAGCATCTCCAGGTCGGCACCGCTGAAGTCTTCAGTGATCTCCGCCAGCCATTGCGGCGAGACTTCGGAAACCGCCATTCCAGAGAGATGAATCTCAAGTATTCTTTTCCTTGCGTCCTTATCCGGCATGGGAATATAAATTAAACGATCGAATCTGCCCGGCCGGAGCATTGAGCTGTCCAGCAGGTCAGGCCGGTTGGTAGCGGCTATGATCACCACGTCTTTGAGCTCCACCAGCCCATCCATCTCTGTCAGGAACTGGCTGACCACCCGCTCTGTGACCATTGAGTCCGAGCCGCTTCCGCGGGCCGGAATTATTGAGTCTATCTCATCGAAGAAGACGAGCGCGGGTGCTGCCTGGCGAGCTTTGCGAAAGATCTCTCTTACGGCGCGCTCGGATTCGCCTACCCATTTGCTGAGCATTTCCGGGCCCTTGACGCTGATGAAGTTCACATTGCTCTCTGTCGCCAGAGCCCTCACCAGAAGCGTCTTGCCCGTTCCCGGCAGGCCGTAGAGCAGGATGCCCCGGGGCGGGCGAACCCCTACTGACGCGAAGGCCTCCGGATACTTGAGCGGCCACTCCACCGCCTCGACCAGAGACTGCTTGGCCTCCTCCAGGCCGCCCACTTCATCCCAATGGACCTCGGCCACCTCGACGAAGACCTCTCTCATGGCAGAGGGCTCGATCTTCTTCAGAGCGGCTCTGAAGTCCTCTTCTGTGACCCGGAGGTCCTCCAACACCTGCATTGGTATGTCCTCCTGGACATCCAGATCGGGCAGCGCCCTCTCCAGAGTTCGCATGGCTGCCTCTTTGCAGAGAGAGTAAAGGTCTGCGCCCACGAAGCCATGCGTCGAATCTGCGATCTCTTTCAGGTCCAGGGATTCGTCCAAGGGCATGCCCCTTGTATGGACATAAAGCACCTCCAGCCGGCCGTTTTTGTTAGGGATGCCGATCTCAATCTCCCGATCGAAGCGACCGCCTCTGCGAATAGCTGGGTCGAGGGCGTTGGGCCGGTTGGTGGCGGCTATCACTATCACCTCTCCACGGGAAGAGAGGCCGTCCATGAGCGCCAGGAGCTGAGCCACGACGCGCCTTTCCAGGTCGCCGGATACCTCCTCCCGTTTAGGGGCGATGGAGTCGATCTCATCGATGAAGATGATGGACGGGGCAGTCTTCGCTGCTTCCTCGAAGATCTGGCGCAGCCGCTGCTCGCTCTCTCCATAGAACTTGGAGACGATCTCGGGACCGGAGATGGAGATGAAGTTGGCGTCGGTCTCGCTTGCCACTGCTCTCGCGATGAGCGTCTTGCCGGTTCCCGGAGGGCCGTGCAAGAGGACTCCGCTGGGCGGGTTGATGCCCAGGCGGCTGAAGAGCTCGGGATGGCGCAGGGGAACCTCGATCATCTCCCTGATCTCCCTGATCTCCCGGGAGAGGCCGCCGATGTCCTCGTAGGAGATCTCTCTTACATGCAGTTCCAGCTCTTCCAGTGTCTCCCTGGTGATGCTGATGATGGTCTCTTGAGTTATGAGCACCGGGCCGGCTGGCAGTGTGCTGACCACAGCAAGGTTGAGGCTGTTGTTGATCATCTCTATGCGCAGCATCTCCCCCTTTACGACCGCCCTTCCTTGAAGCATGCGCAGCAGATACTGGGCCCCGCCCATGAGCCGGATCTGGCGCGTGGGAGCGACTACTATCTTCCTGGCTGGCCTGGCCAGGGCGCGCGAGACCTGCACCTTTGTGTCAATCCCTGAACCCAGGTTGGCTCTGGTGTTTCCGTCGATTCTGATGAGATCCTGGGGGTCATCCGGGGTTCCGGGCCAGGCGATGGCATAGACTTTGTCTTTTCCTTTAAGCTCTACCACACCGCCGTTTTCCACACCCAGGCTGGCTAGTGCAGTCGTGCCGATCCTAGCCACGCCTTTTCCTGCATCTTTATGATAAGCCTCGGCCACGCGAAGCTGCAGGGAATCCTCTTTGGCGAGCTCATTTGCATCCTGGGCATGCGCTTCTGTTTGCACTTCTGGATGCACTTCAGCATGTACTTTTGTATCCTGCACAGGCTCTTTTGTCTCTGTATCCTGGACGGTCCCGGTCTCCGTCTCGTTCTGTACTGCTGTATGGGGTGTCAGATGCTCCACTCCTGGCTTCTCAAATGCACAGCGCCGCGCTCTTTCAATCTCTGCAGCCGGTCCAGGACTACAATCTCCGGCACCTCCAGCCTCATGGCCAGATCCGAGGCTTTCGCGTCGCCGCAGAGCAATGCAGATAGGATCTCAGACTCCAGCATGTCTTCGGCAAAAACCTCGGCAGCACCGGATGCTATCTGTTTGATCTCCATCTCACGGGACTCGATCTCAGAGAGGAGCCCGCGCAGTTCGCGGCGTTTATCCTCCAGGAGAGTGAGCTCATCCCGGAGCAGCTTCATATCATGAATAGGTCCTGCGTCTTCTGGTCCGGTATATTCTACCTTTGGCGCATCTTCAGAAAGATAGGCTCGGACACCATAGGAGTGCGGCGAGACTGCTACCTCAAGGATCGTCTTTCGGGCTATGCGGAAGTATTTTCTCCGTCCCTGATCCTGATAGCATTCCACCAGCCCGGCCCGCTCCAGCATCTCCAGATGGTCGATGACCGCCTTGGGCCCCACATCCAGCCTTTTAGCCATCTCATTGAAGTAAAAGGGACGGAAGGAGAGAAGCTGGAGGATACGCCTCCGATTTTCATTTCCCAGAATGTCCAGGAGCTCAACAGGATCCAATGTCATCACTCGGAATAGTTATTAAACTTTGAGTTAGTAACGTCAGGTTAATAAAGATTGTGGTATGCTATTCCGACAAGCGTCGATGAGTAAGGAAATCATTTGAAGTGTCACAAGCCTTGTCCTGTGTAACTCGCCCTCTGACAAATTGCGCTCTGGTTTTCTGAAGGCTCACTACGGCTGTCGGTCTGGGACATTCTCAAAACATTCAAGGATAAAGGGCAGAGCTTCATAGATTATCCCCCGCGGACGCGGGGTTAGGGGGGCCGCCACGGCCTGGAGTGGACCCCCGTTACAGAAGCGCGTCTCACCGCGCGGGACCCGGAAGAAGTTGCGGGGGTAATATTAAAAAATACACTGGATGTGGACGATTTCTCTCTTGCTCTGACCAAGTTTATATCGACTCCAAAAATGGTCTATAACTCGCAGAAGCCATTGGCTCTGGCAGTTCGGTGGCTCTTTTCCGCTTTTCCCAATCCATTGAAGATATTGGATTCATCTCTCCCCCCTTAATCATATACCCGGCCAGAACGGCATCTTGCGGGTCCGCAATCCCCTTCGAAGGGCCCGAACATGAGATTGAGAACGGCATCCTGCCCATTAGCACTCAACTGGGACCAATTGGAGAAATGTGCTGGCGGATTTGCATTCATGGCTGACCAACCTGTCGAGGAGGTGAGGTAGGCTCTTCGCCAAATCAGCTTATATCTATCAAGAGACCAAAGCAAGAAGTGAGGTGCCGATCGTGGATATCATGGAAGCTATCAGGTCAAGGAGGAGCATCCGCTCTTATCAGGACCGCCCGGTGGAAAAGGATAAACTCAACCGTATTCTGGAAGCAGGAAGGCTGGCTCCTTCGGCCCGTAACCTCCAGGACTGGAGGTTTGTCGTAGTCCAGGATAAAGATAAGCGGCAAGAGCTATCGAGAGCCGCCAGAGGCCAGCCATTTGTAGCTCAGGCACCGGTAATCATCGCCGCCTGCGGAACAGAGACGGAATACGTCATGACTTGCGGCCAGCAATGCTATCCAATTGATGTGACTATAGCTGTGGACCACATGAGCTTGATGGCTACTGGTCTGGGCCTGGGAAGCTGCTGGATTGGAGCCTTCTATGAAGACCAGGTCAAACAGATCCTGGGGATCCCAGAAAATATCCGGGTGGTTGTGATGCTCACCATGGGCTATCCGGCGGAGACCCCTGCTGCCAGGCCACGCAAGAGGCTGGGAGAGATCGTGGCCTGTGAAAAGTGGTGACGATCTACCTTCCCGGCGGAGAGATGAATTGGCCAAGAACCTCGAAAAAGCGTTCAGCGGAAACGGAAACCAGAACAAGGACCATGCCAGAAATGCAGGACTGATCAGTTACTATGGTCACAGAGGCTTCCGGGCTTCGACATTTGGCTAAACCGAAATCGTCATATAGTAACAAAGGATGAGGATAGTTGGATTCTGAGGATCTGTGCATTAGACGCACAAGGGAGTGTTCTTGGCTTCTAAGGTCGAGGTTCAACCAGGAGCAATGGGCACTCATAAGTTGGATCCAGGAGAGGTTGATATGATATACCAAAAATTATTACTTAGCATGACGATTATAGCTTTCTTCCTGGTATCGGCAGGGGCAGGCGACCCGCTCAGTCCCAGCCAGCTGGGAGAATCCATGTCCATGCCCTTGTCCCAGGAGCTCCTTCAAGAAGCCAGGAATGCGGGAGTGATAACGGGATCAAATCCACTCAATGAACCGGACAGCCAAAAATCGTCTTTTTCAGTCGCACCTCAGACGGAAGCAGATGCGGTCAATTCTATGGATAATGTAAACGTGACCGGCACCTGGTCCTTGGATCTCAATGGCGAAGCCCCTGAGCAAATGGAACTTTATCTGATCCAGAAGGAGGGCGTGGTAATGGGTCGGGGAGTTATAAATAGAGGCAATGAAACAGAAAATGCCACCGCCAACGGCTCAATATCCGGGGATAAGCTAAGGGTAGTCGTGATGCCAGTTGGCACTACGGACCTGTATGAGCTCAATCTGTCATTATCCGCCTTGTCTACGGGTACGTATACTGTTCATGAGACCGATGGGAGCAGCCGGTCAGGAGAGGTCACATTCTCGGTCTCATCAAATGTTTTCAAGCCCCAATCTGCTGTCTCAGTAGCTGAGCCCAGCGTAAGTGCAGCCACGAACCCGTCAGCCGCTACCGCCATGCCTGTCCAGCTTTCTGGATCTCAGGGATCAAGCGGGAGAATTAGCTCCTCAACATCCACCAGCATGTCATCTGGCGGTGGATCCATGGGCGGATCATCCAGCTCTTCATACTCTGGCTCCATTATGTAAAGGTTCGGCGACGTGCAATGGATTGAGCAAAAACCTATGAGCAGATAATGAGTTTACAGACGATGCGTTAGCAACATCAATTAGATGGCTCATCGCTGTTTTGCTTGGGTTCATGCGCTTGGGCGCAGGAATCCAACAGTTTTTCCAAAGTCTTATGTGCGATTGCGTTTGCGTCTCCACATGAAAAACTCTTAAGGAATACTGATTTTTCATGCTTTGGGCATGATCCCTGCCTAAGGATCAGGGGCTCTTTGTGGTTAAATTGTGGGAGAAACATCGAACTTAATCTTCTTTTGAGTTTGGAAAGACCCTGAATAGGTCTGTTCGCTTTTATTCACAAGTTCAATACTGGCATGAGCTTGGCCGAACAGCTCTCCACATGGCAATCTGCTGATGAGAGAACCACAAAATTCTTATATTATTCAGGGGGATGTTCTCCAGGGGATATCAAAATGATCAAATTAGCAATTGGTTCGATGGTTTTTTGGATATTATGTACCTCTGCATTTGGCCAAATAACTGCCGAAGATTGGTTTAATGAAGGCGTTGTTCTCGCTGATCAAAGGAATTATACTGACGCCATTGCTGCTTATGATAAAGCTATTGAGCTTAATCCAAAATATGTGGCGGCCTGGAACAATAAAGGGATGGTTCTTAATTCTCAGAGCAAATATGATGAGGCAATAAAGGCTTATGATAGGGTTCTCGAGCTGGATCCTGGTAATGCCTCCGCCTGGAACAAAAAAGGAATTGCCCTTA
This sequence comes from uncultured Methanosarcinales archaeon, assembly GCA_963843555.1. Taxonomy (GTDB): domain Archaea; phylum Halobacteriota; class Methanosarcinia; order Methanotrichales; family Methanotrichaceae; genus Methanothrix. The sequence continues at coordinate 117,893 of CAWJKV010000014.1, read as the reverse complement.
AGAATCAGGCCAAATCTTATGAGATAATGAGCAAATATGATGATGCCTTGCAGGCGTTCAACGAAGCCATCCAGCAGGATCCAAAATATGCAGCTGCCTGGAACAACAAAGGTGTCATTCTCGCCATTCAGGGCAATTATGAGGAAGCCGTACAGGCGTTTGACAGAGTCATGCAGCTCGATCCTGATGAGGTCTCTGCTTATAATAATAAAGGAAGGGCCCTCAAATTGCTTGGTGAGACCTCAGAAGCCAATGATACCTACGATAAGGCTAAAGAGATGGGCTTATGTCTGGGCTGCAATAGAAATAGATGGATAGTAATTGATTGATCGTCTCTCAAAATATATCAAGCTCATCTTAAATCGCCTTACTGCTGCCCGCTATTATGGCCCACATCAGGATTAGCGAATGTGGTCCTAAATGAATTAGAACTCCATTCACCAGGAGAGGACGCGAAGTGGATGGAGTTGTATAATACTGTCTCAGGAACGATAAGGGCGCTGGGGTAGATATCACGCCGTTTTGTTGATAATGTACATCGATTGGACTTGCCATATCAAGGACTATTGTGTTGCAGGGTGGACGCATACGGATGGAATGCGGTCCAGAAATAGGGTGCACTATCCCAGGCTAACGCACGAATTCAAACAGAACGGTGAAGAACAATATTCTTGTGGTGCCTCCATCCGAAGCCACCCTGAGCGCGGCTCAAGGTATATCAGACGGGAAGGATCGTTGGACTGCTAGATATCGGCAACCTCTTCAATGAATGCGCGAGCAGATTCCCCCTTGAAGGAATTCAGATGCAGGACCGAGGACAACATTTGCATATCGCTCTAATAATATATCTGAAGGCTCAAATGTTCAGATCCAATAACATCTGACTTTTTTGGATTTAAGGTACTTTGATATACAGATGATATAGATTTTCACAGCGGCGAACATTCCAGATAGTTTGACCAAAACGAATCAGACATTCAATTCTGAGTTAAGATTCATATTTATTATACCTCTTAACACAAATGTTTATCTTAAGTTCTTACAAAATGTATGAATTTTGGCGATATCTATATATGAATTGGAAGATGATGCACTAGCTGAGCTCAATGGAGGCATAATCCTGAAGTTGGCTGAAAGACCGCAGAGGTGATGAAATAGAAATATTTTAGATTTAGAATTAAAGGATTTGAATAATGGAAATTGGTAAAAAAATATCAAGGAGATTTTGAGGTGTGTTGATATGAAAGACAAAATCAGACCAAAAGAAAATTCGAGATGCACTCGTTTAAAGGCTCCTGTAACAGGAGGAAAGAATCATTTAAGAATTATGATAGTGGCCATTATATTCATTCTGGCTGCTATCAGTATCGGCCCGGCCATGGGGCAGGCTGTTCAGGCAAGCTCTTCTGGTGTCTGGACGGCGGTAAATGGTGGCTCTGGTGTCACAGGAATTAACACTCTGGAGGTTCGCTGGGGCATCCCAGCAGAGACTTATAAGAGCGGATTGCGCTTTGATGGGCAGTCTGTCAGCTCCACCTTTGGGCAGGAATTCTGCCTGGGAAAGCTTACTCATTTCAACTATCCGATCACTGATGCGGCCAGTGGAGCTACTCTGAAGGTCAAAATGCACTTCACCAATCCGTCAATAGGCGATGTTTTCTTCACTTATAATATGGCTATTGACGAAACAACCAACAGCGGGACATGTTCAAGATGCGCATATAGCCCGTGCTCAGTTCCGTGTCCGGACAAAATATCATGGCCTGCGATCCCCCCTGCCAATCAGGTCTTCACCATCGGCAGTGACACATACACCCTGCAAATCGTGGGTATCAAGGATGTATGCCCTTCAGGCAGTCTAAAGACAGATTTCATAACTCAAGAAGGGCTGACTAACGAGGGATATCTTGTGGGCAAGATCGTGCGCGTCAGTGTACCTGTAGCAAACGACGACGCAATCACCACACCTGAAGATGTACCTGTAACCGCAAGCGCAACAGGCAACGATATACCCTCCAGTGACGGCGGAAACGTCTGGTCGCTGGTTGGCGCAAATGGCGGCGCTGCACACGGTACGGTGACCATAACTGCAGATGGCACATACACCTACACGCCTGGAGCAGGCTGGAGCGGCGTAGACACCTTTAATTACAAGATCTGCGACGTTGATGGAAGCTGCGACCCAGCCGTAGTAACAGTCACAGTGACCCCCGTAAACGATCTGCCAGTTGCAAACGATGACTCAGTTACCACACCCGAGGATACACCTGTAACCGCAAGCGTAACCGGAAACGATCAACAAACCGGTGAAGGCGTTCATACCTGGTCCAAATTGACAGATCCCGCACACGGAACAGTGGTCTTTAATTCCGATGGCACATACACCTACACGCCTGCAGCAAACTGGAACGGTCAGGACAGCTTCACCTACAAGATCTGCGATGTCGATGGGGATTGTGACCCAGCTACGGTTACCATCACAGTGTCATCAGTAGATGATATTCCCATAGCAAACGATGACGCAAAAGCCACGAATGAAGATACTCCCGTAAGCGGAAGCGTTACTGGAAACGATGTACTCTCCGGTGACGGAGGCAATACCTGGTCGAAACTGACAGATCCCGCACACGGAACAGTGGTCTTTAATTCCGATGGCACATACACCTACACGCCTGCAGCAAACTGGAACGGTCAGGACAGCTTCACCTACAAGATCTGCGATGTCGATGGGGATTGTGACCCAGCTACGGTTACCATCACAGTGTCATCAGTAGATGATATTCCCATAGCAAACGATGACGCAAAAGCCACGAATGAAGATACTCCCGTAAGCGGAAGCGTTACTGGAAACGATGTACTCTCCGGTGACGGAGGTAATACCTGGTCGAAACTGACAGATCCCGCACACGGAACAGTGGTCTTTAATTCCGATGGCACATACACCTACACGCCTGCAGCAAACTGGAATGGCCAAGACAGCTTTACCTACAAGATCTGCGACGTCGACGGCGATTGTGACCCAGCTACAGTCACCATCACAGTGACATCTGTCGATGAGATGCCTGTTGCAGAAGATGACGAGGTCACAACACTCGAGGATACACCTGTAAGCGATAGCGTAACCGGAAACGATGTACTCTCCGGTGACGGCGGAAACACCTGGTCCAAGTTAACGGATCCCGCAAACGGAGCTTTGGTCTTTAATGCAGACGGCACATACACCTACACGCCTAATGCAGACTGGAGTGGCATAGACAGCTTTACTTACAAGATCTGCGACGCGGACGATGATTGTGATGAAGCTACAGTCACCATCACAGTGACTTCTGTCGATGAGATGCCTGTTGCAGAAGATGACGAGGTCACCACACCCGAGGATACACCCGTAAGCGATAGCGTAACCGGAAACGATGTACTCTCCGGTGACGGCGGAAACACCTGGTCCAAGTTAACGGATCCGGCAAACGGCGGTGTGGTCTTCAATCCAGACGGCACATACACCTACACGCCTAATGCAGGCTGGAGTGGCATAGACAGCTTTACTTACAAGATATGCGACGCGGACGATGATTGTGATGAAGCTACAGTCACCATCACAGTGACTTCTGTCGATGAGATGCCCATAGCAGAAGATGACGAGGTCACCACACCCGAGGATACACCCGTAAGCGATAGCGTAACCGGAAACGATGTACTCTCCGGTGACGGCGGAAACACCTGGTCCAAGTTAACGGATCCGGCAAACGGCGGTGTGGTCTTCAATCCAGACGGCACATACACCTATACGCCTGAAGCAGGCTGGAGTGGCATAGACAGCTTTACTTACGAGATATGCGACGTTGATGGCGATTGCGAGGAAGCAACAGTCACCATCACAGTTACACCTGTCAACGACTGCCCGGTGGCAGTGAATGACGGATATGATGCTGTCGAGGATCAGACTCTGACAGTAACTGCCGATCTCGGAGTTCTGTTGAACGACGAGGATGAGGACTCAGCGACTCTGACTGTAGCAAGCTTCGATGCGACCTCCGTAAACGGCGGAACAGTTGCATTGAGCGGCGATGGGTCCTTCGTGTACACGCCTGCAGCAGACTTCTGCGGCGATGACACCTTCACCTACAAGGTGACCGACGGCATCTGCGAGAGCCAGGACGTTGGAGAGGTAACCATCTATGTGGAATGCGTTGAGGACAACATTTGCCCGGTGGCAACAGATGACGAGTACGACGCCATCGAGGATACACCTCTGAATGTACCAGTCGATACAGGAGTGCTCGATAACGACGAGGATGCCAATGTTGGAGACACTCTCACCGTAGCAAGCTTTGATACGACTTCCGTAAACGGCGGAACAGTTGCATTGAGCACTGATGGGTCCTTCGTTTACACACCTGCAGCAGACTTCTGCGGCGATGACACCTTCACCTACAAGGTGACCGACGGTAAATGCACTCCAGAGAGCCAGGACGTTGGAACGGTAACCATCTACGTGGAATGCGTTGAGGACAATGCCTGCCCAGTGGCAACAGATGACGAGTACGGTGTTATCTATGGCAAGCTCCTGGTCGTGGGTGTTGCTGACAGCATCCTTCTCAACGACGAAGACGATGATGGCGACAGTCTCATTGCGGAGCAATTCGCAGGGCCAAGTCACGGCACTCTCACACCGAATCCCGACGGGTCCTTCAGCTACAAGCCTGCGACAGGCTTCACCGGCATAGACACCTTCACCTACAAAGCCTTCGACGGCGAATGCCCCTCAGATCCGGCAACGGTGACGGTCCGCGTGGCTAAATGCCCCTGGTCTATCGTGAACGAACTTTATTCCGGGCAGTGCGGAGTCCAGAAGGTAGTTCCGGCAAGCGAGGGAATTCTAGCGAACGATGCTGTCGCCACTGCAGTGCTGAATCCGGGAGGGATAACGATTGATCCCAAGTATGGTTCCATAGAAGTTCATGAAGATGGGTCTTTTGTCTTCAATCCTCTGCCCACCATTAAAACAGGCACATATGTACAATTCAAGTACAGTGCAACTAATGGTGTCTGCGAGGCAAGGTATCAGGGAATTGCCAAGATCCTGGTCTCTTGCCCATGCCCATAGAAAGGACTTCTATCCCATTCTTTTTTTGATAGACTTTTGCAACTCTGGCAATCTTATCTCCTGAGAACAGGAAGCTCTTCTCGACAGCGTTTTGGCCTTTGCACTATTATCACTACCCAGCCGCAATTCGCACTCCCTCCGCCAGCCCGATCCAGGGCTCCCTGCCATTCGAAAACGCCCCGTATTCGCCAGAAGCAGAGTTGCCGCTCGTCGTAAGAGCAAGCCTGTAAAGGGTGACATTTCCTGAGGATGTAGCATCCAGGTGAAGTTTGTCTCCTTCGACCGACCCGGAAGCCGAAACAGGGAGTGTATCCCCACCATCATTAATGGTCCCGGTTCCATAGACTGCATTATATGATTGGAAAAGCGAAAGAGCCATGACCCTATTCTTGCTGTCTCTCAATCGAAAAGACCAGTTCCCAGCCACACTTGCATCTTGCGATGCTTCAACCTGCGATTCTGCCTGTGATGATGCCACCTGCGTGGCTGTGTTCTCTTGAGAAGACGGGGTTTGGGCTGCGTTTGTGGAGCTTGCACTCTGGCTTTGAATTTCCTCGTTTATCTCAGCAGAGAAATCAGGTGCTCTGGGACTGGTGCTGCTCCCCAATACCTTGCCAGGGCTGGTGAAGTTGATCCCGCGCTCCAGGCTCCAGAGCATTCTTGCTTCCTGGGGATTTTCTGGGTGATATATATCGTGGGTACGGATTCCATTGCTCTCATCGATCAGTTGATCCACCGACTTGCCTATGGAGTCCCCGATAGCGTGAGCATTGCTGGCATATAGAGCAATCAGGACTGCAATCACCACGAACAGATTCTTGAATCTCATATCTGCAAAACCTTTCTCTTGATGGCGCCCGGCCCATCACATCTTGTGAAACTTCGTCTTCCTATCTTCTCAACTCAATCTCTCAAGCTAGAGTGTAAAAAAAATGACGATCTAGTAGTAGACCGCCGTTCCCGGCTCCACATTGATTATCTTCTGGACTCCCTTCTCGAAGTACATGGTCTTGATGTAATTGAACTGGCCATCGTAAACTCTCACGGTATGGTTCTGATTGCCAACGACGCTGAAGCTGAACCTTCCGTCCAGAGGCATCTCCTCCGGAGCCTTCAGTTCCGATATATGTGTCATCCAAAAATACCTGATATCCACGCATGCCCTGGGATACTATTGTGCCTGGCGTGTCTCCATATGTTGAGGTGGCGTTGTTACCGGGGGCGGAGTCTGGGTGGGCGGTGCCTGAGTGGGTAGAGTTTGAGTGGGCGGATAAGTGGGAACTGGCTGCTGATACGTTGGTGGCGGATAGTAGCTCGTAACATCGATGACTATTGAGTTGCTGACCTGACTGCCAATATCGAAGAGCAGTATGTGCTGACCAACCGAATCTGCATAGAAGTCTATCTGATTATATCCTGGATAGAAGTAGAAGGCATTCTTATACAACTTTCCATCAGGATTTATCTCGTAGAGATAGCCATTACCTCCTGTTGAAGATGTCGCCATCAACGACAGGCTTGATCCCTGTGGAACTTTGGCATACTGAGTCCAGCTGGAAGAGCCCTGTATCCACAGTGAATTGCCACCTGTGTATGTGGCATAAGTCTGGTATTGAGTATACGGCATTGCCTGCATTTGATAGCTGAAGTAAACTGTAGCAGGTGTCTTGTATTTTATATCGCTCTTCTTCGGAGCTTCAATATGCTTCTTTGGAGTAGATCCTTGATAAATCGAATAATATTGAGAATATATGGTGAAATCAGACGGTGGATTGCCGCCTACCCATGCTTCGCCGATTCCATAATTATACAGCTGCTCTGCGGTTGCCTCTCCAGGCCGCATTGCAACACCGTTTCTGTGCATAGACACATCCCATCAACGATATGATGAGAACAGATACGATGAGAGCAATTGATCTCCAAATTTTATTCATATTCTTCACCCATATACTATTGACCAATAGAATGACTTGCATTTATTTTGCGCATCTTTTCCACCAAGATCCGAATAGTCTCTTCCCTGGATCTCGCTTGAGTAAATGCATCGTATAAAGATAAAGCCTTATTCTTCATGTAAGGTCGATATATATATGATCCGGTTTGTTTCTCACCCCAGACTTCTTCTTCTCTTTTCTTCTCCTCTTCTCCTTCTCTTTTCATCGTTCAATTGATCTATCGCAAGCGATATCCTGGTACAATACTTTTCGAAAGCCGGGCGTCAAACCGCCATATATAAATTCCATCAAATACAGTTAAGATTATGAAAGATGGCTCACAGGTCCCGGTCGAACTCACCAGGCCATCCAAGTCCACTTATAGAATAACAGGCCGGATAAGGGACGAAAATAATCTGCCTGTCATGGGATATAAGGTGCTGGCTTACGATAAGGATCCTGTCTCTTACCTCCATCCTGACAACAGATTAGGCGAAGCTATGACAGATGAAGATGGCTCCTTTGAGATAGTCTTTGATGAAAAGGCCTTTGCAGACTGGCTTGAGGGCAGCCCGGAGGTCTATCTGAAAGTCTCAGATCATAATGGTATGGTTCTGATAATTACCCACGAGAAGGAGAACACAACCAGATGGATGGATTTCCAGATAAAGCTGGGCCGAATAGATGCCAATGCTCTTGAACCCGACCTCTATGAGGTAACCTCGCCAGGATGATCTCGGCCTTCAGGGTTCTTTTCGACCCGGAGAACCTGTCGAATAGCGATGCCAGCACCGTAGTCGAGGTGTTATCCAGAGCTATCGCCAGCTGGGTTATATACAGAGACGGTCTCGCCAGGTTCGCAGGATATGACGCCATCCAGGTCCCTCAGTACCCCAGATGGGTAAAGCATCATCATATCACAAGATGGGACAAGCCAATCCTGCCAATTGTTGATCGGACTTTGTAGATAGAGATGATCAACAGATCTTCCCTGGCGTAGCCCATTGCCCGATGCAAAATTGGTCGCTGCAGCCTATTGACCAGAAGGGAGAATTCTGAATGAATATGATATACGGCGTAGAGAGACTTCCTGCCAGGAAAGAACGCTACTCGATGGTCGAAGGAGATGTGATGGAGCATTGCGATGTCTGCGTGATAGGTTCCGGTGCTGCAGGCGCAGTAATTGCAAAGAAGCTCAGTGATTCCGGCAAATCGGTAGTGCTTCTGGAGCGCGGGGGTTACTTCGAGGGGGAGGACATGAACCAGAGGGACGAGGACATGATACCCCTCCTCTGGAAAAACTGCGCTGCCAACTTCACAAGCAACCTCAGGATAGCCATATCTCAGGGCTCCTGCCTGGGGGGTTCCACGGTCATTAACGATGCTGTCTGCTTTCAATTGCCTGATATCGTCAGGAGACAGTGGAGGAATATGGGCGTTGAGCATCTCCGATGACGAATGGAATGAGGCCTTTAGCGAGGTATCCTCCGAGATTCATATCACTCGGGTGAGAGAGGACGAGCTGAGTAACAACAGCCTCATGTTCAGAAAGGGATGTGAGCTAATGGGCTTTTCCAAGCACCACCCCAACTCCAGGAACTGCTTCAGTTGCATGCAGTGCGGCCTGTGCCACCTGGGATGCCATTACGAGACAAAGCAGGACATGAGGGTCACATACCTTCACAAGGCTCTGAACAATCCCAGATCGAACATAAAAATTTACTGCAACTGCTCGGCGGAAAGGATTACGCACTCTGGTGATACCGTCGATGGGGTCGATGGAGACTTTCTGGACAGTTCCGGAAATGTTCTTCACAAGATGCGGGTAACCGCGCGCCTTGTGGTGATAGCTGCCGGGTCCATAGCCTCGACAGAGCTTCTTCTTAAGAGCTCAATAGCAGAAGGCAAAGGCAGGCAAAGGCCTTGCACTCCACCCGGTTCCATTCGTCCTGGGAGACTTCCCCTTCGAGATAAAGGGAATTCAAGGCATTCCCATGACCTATACTTTGCACGATTTTGGGGTGACCAATGGAGTAGAGGACGGCGGATTCCTGATCGAAGGCACATTCCTTCCGCCTCTGCAGCTCTCCCTGCTTTTGCCAATATCGGGAGGGCGGCATGGGGAGCTGATGATGAGGTACAATCATTATGCGATGGCTGGCGTCCTGGTTAGAGATGGATCAAATGGCGAGATAACACTGACAGACACGCGGGCTCCCCAGGGTAGATTACTCTCTCAAGCAGAAAGAGATCGACAACATAGCAAGGGGCGTTGAGGTGATCTCCAGGATGTGGTTCAGATTGGGCGCATCCAGGGTAGTGACTCCACACATGGCCAAGCCGATCCTTGAGAGCCCAGATGAGATCCCAGAGCTCATTAAAGTCATAAAGAACGATCGCAAGGGGATGCTCTTGGGGTCTGCCCATCCTCAAGGAGGAAATCGCATGGGGAATGATCCTGAAATCTGTGTGGTTGACTCGAACTGCAAAGTCTACGGGTTCAGGAACCTCTTCGTTTGCGATGCAAGCGTATTTCCAACTGCAATCGGAGTTAACCCTCAGCTAACAGTAATGGCTCTGGCCACTATTATCTCAGAACGAATTAGCCACGCCTGGGGTGAGCTCAAGTCTGAGGATTTAACGTTATGAATGCCTTCTGGCATGAGGGCGATAAAACGCGCAATATCAATCGGTTGAAGCCTGGAAGACGGATGCCGTTGCTCCAGGCAGAGGGCAGCGATAGGTAGGCTGAAGCTCTGGCAAATCTTCCCAAAGCTCTATCAATCAAGACTATTCATTTGGTTATAATAATGGGTAATGACCTCATCGATCACCTCCAGGCTGAGAAAGAGCTGCAAAGAGCCTTGCAAGCAGCGCAAGCTAGCAATGCAAAGTATGAACGAGCTATTTCGATGATATCCGATATCATCTGGAGCTATGATGTCGAGGCCAGTGGTGAGCATGTCGACTCATTTATTTCGCCGGTTGCCGACAGGATAATTGGCTTACCGGATGGGACCATCGCAAACAGTTTCGAAAAATTCTTTTCATATATTCACCCAGATGACTTGCCGGCCGTGCAGGAGATGCTTTCCGAAGGGATACGGGTGCTTGGAAAGGACAAGACCGCAGAATATCGTCTGCTAAAAGCTGACGGCACAACGATTTGGGTTCGTTCCATGGGTTCGGCTTATTCCCAACCGGATGGCCGGGTCGCCGCCTTTGGCACGACAACTGACATCACCGAACGCAAGTGGGCGGGAGCATATAGAGAAATGGGCAGGGCGGTCCTGCAGATACTGAACGAGCCGGGAGATCTGCTGGATTCTATCCGGCGCGTCCTCGTCGAATTGAAGACTCGGACCGGGTTCGATGCCGTTGGCATTCGTCTGCAAGAAGGGGATGACTTTCCATATTTAGCCCAGGAAGGCTTTTCCAGTGATTTTCTGCTGACGGAAAACACGCTGATCGAACGTGCCAAAGACGGCGGAGTGTGCCGGGACAAAGACGGCAATGTCAGTCTGGAATGTACCTGCGGTCTGATAATTTCCGGCAAGACCGACCCGGCGAATCCGCACTTCACTCCCGGGGGAAGCGCCTGGACGAACGATTCATCACTGTTCCTGGATATCCCACCAGACAAGGACCCCCGGCTTCATCCACGCAACCAATGCAAACATCAAGGTTATGCCTCCATGGCCCTGGTGCCCATCAGGAACGTGGATAGGATTGTTGGTCTGATCCAGTTCAATGATCGGCGCAAAGGACGTTTCACCCTCGATACAGTTGAACTCCTGGAAGGAATCGCATCACATATCGGAGTGGCGCTGATGCGCAAGAGGGCGGAGGAGAAAACTGCCTCCTCAGAAGCACTTCTGAATGCTACCCTCGACTCCATACCTGATATCATCGGAATACAAAATATGGACCACACTATAGTACGTTATAACCGCGCCGGATACGAATTTTTGAACCTTTCTCCTGAGGAGGTCCATGGGCGACGATGCTATGAACTGATCGGGCGAAACATTCCCTGCGAAGAATGTGCAACCGAAAAGGCGCTGAAGACGAAGAGGTTGGAACAGAGCGAGAAGTATCTGCCAGAATATGGAACCTATCTTGACTGCCGATCTAATCCCGTATTGAATGAAAAGGGGGAGATCGTTTTCATTATTGAGCAGTTGCGGGACATCACCGAGCGCAAACGAGCGGAAAATGCATTGCGGGAATCAGAACAACGCCTGGCCGATATCATTGATTTCCTTCCCGATGCCACATTCGCTGTGGATAAAGCTGGTTTGGTGATCGCCTGGAACCGGGCCATGGAGGATATGACAGGTGTTTGCAGGAACGAGATGATCGGGCAGGGAGACCATGCCTACACAGTTCCTTTTTATGGTTTCCGAAGGAAGCAGTTGCTGGATCTCCTGGATAAAGATGATAATGAGATCGCCTCGAATTATCAATATGTAAAGAGGATTGGGAACACTCTCTATGCAGAGACATTTGCATCCGCATTGCGTAGGGGTAAAGGGGCATACGTTTGGGCAACGGCAGGACCGATCTTTGATGTTCTGGGAGAAAGAATAGGTGCCATAGAGTCCATCCGCGATGTATCTGAGCGCAAACGAGAGCAGGAAGTTCTACAAAACAACCTGAAATTCCTGGAAACATTGATTGAAACAATCCCCAGCCCAATCTTCTTCAAAGATAGGCAGGGCCGATATCTGGGCTGCAACGATGCATTTGCCAGGCAAATCGTTGGCCTGCCTAAAGAGAATATCATCGGCAAATCCGTTTATGAATTACCGGAAGGGATTCCTCTTGACCTGGCAGATAGGTATTACGAGCAGGACCAGGAACTATTCCGGGAGTTAGGCGTCCAGGTGTACGAAGGGCAGGTGCGATGCTCTGACGGTGAGAATCGAGAATTCCATTTCACCAAATCAACTTTTAAAAATTTTGCCGGCGAGATAGCAGGCATCGTGGGAGTAATGCTGGATATAACCAAGCGCAAACAGGCCGAATTAAGCCGCGAGCAATCTTTTATACGCCAGGAAAGGTTGAATCAACTTCAGCAGACTTTACTGAGTCCTGGCAGATTGGAGCAGAAACTCAAGAGGATCACCGACGGTGTGGTAGATATCTTCGAGGCCGACTTTTGCCGTATTTGGATCACCGGTTCCGGAGACCTCTGCGAGACGGGATGCAAGCACGCGGAGGTGAAGGATGGGCCGCATGTCTGCCTTTATAGAGACCAATGTCTTCGACTTATTGCGAGTTCAGGGCGGTATCCGCATACTAACGGTGAGGTTCACGGGCGCGTGCCTTTCGGTTGCTACAAGATCGGACTCTTAGCTTCGGGGCAGGAACACAGGTTCCTTACCAATGATGTGCAGAACGAGCCCCGGGTTCATAATCGCGCATGGGCAAAGGAGATCGGCCTCGTTTCGTTTGCCGGCTACCAGCTGCGTCCACCAGGCGGAGACACCTTAGGAGTCCTGGCCCTTTTCAGCAAACGACCTATCACCTTCGAAGATGATGCGCAACTTGACAACCTGAGCAACATGACCACCCAGGTCATCCAGACAGCCCATGTGGACGAAGAGCTGCTTGAATCTCTGATCGAAGCCAACCGGCTCAACGATGATCTCGTGGAGCAGACAGCACGAGCCAACGAGATGGCCAGGCAGGCCAGGGAGGCCAATGCTGCTAAGAGCGAATTCCTGGCTAATATGAGCCATGAGATCCGGACCCCTTTGAACGGCGTCATCGGCATGATCGGATTGCTGATGGATATGAACCTGAATGCAGAAGCTCGTGAATATGCGCAAATGGCTCGTATTAGCAGCGAGACACTGCTCTCCCTCGTCAACGACATCCTGGACTCCTCCAAGATCGAGGCCGGCAAACTGGAGCTGGAGATCCTGAGCTTCGACCTGGGCTCTACGCTGAAGGATACATTCGATTTTTTGGCCATTGGAGCTCATGAGAAAGGGCTGGAGCTGGTCTGCCGGGTACTGCCCGGGGTGCCAATGCTACTGCGAGGTGATCCTGGAAGGCTGCGCCAGATTTTAGTCAATCTGGGAACCAATGCGGTGAAGTTCACGTCTTCTGGCAAGATCACGATTCAAGCTATGCTGGAGAGTGAAGATGAAAAAAATGTTGTGCTGCGGTTTTCTGTGAGTGACACAGGCATAGGCATCCCTGCAGACCGGCAGGATATTCTTTTCTCCCCCTTCACTCAAGTCGATGGCTCGACCACACGCAAGTACGGAGGAACCGGTTTGGGACTGGCCATCTCCAAACAGCTAGCGGAATTGATGGGAGGAAGGATCGGTGTAGAAAGCGAAGAAGGCAAAGGATCGACCTTCTGGTTCACTGCCGTGTTTGAGAAGCAGCCTTTAAACGCCGCATCGCTCACCGAAATTGAGGGCGAGGGACCAAGAGAACGCTCTTCCGCCGTCGTGCCTGCCATTTCCGAATCCGACAAGCGTAAAATACGCATCCTTGTGGCGGAGGATAATCCCATAAACCAGAAAGTGGCACAGGCCATGCTGAAAAAGATAGGCTTCCGGGCTGATGTGGTGGCCAATGGTCAGGAAGCCATCAATGCGCTCCGGATCATTCCCTACGACCTGGTGCTGATGGACTGCCAGATGCCCGAGATGGACGGTTTCGAGGCGACTCGCAGCATCCGCCGGGAAGGATCAAAGATCCTCAACCCGAAAATTCCCATCATCGCCATGACCGCCTTTACCATGCGAGGTGATAGAGATAAGTGTATTCAGGCCGGAATGAACGATTTTATTGCCAAACCAGTCCAACAAAAGGAACTGGCGGAAATGCTCGCCAGATGGCTGGCGATAACAAAGGCCGACAGCTAAAAAAAACCGGGAGCCCGGGTCTGCCGGATTCATCCAGCTCCCTGCCCTGTTCACTTCAGGTTATCGTGACCGATAACGAATTCGACCACTCTGAAATTGCACCCTGAGTATCAATAGCTTTCGCTTTGACCTGATACTCTTTTGCTCTGGTCCATCTGTGGGATGCACTGACGCTCGCTCCACTGTTTACCAGACCTGTGGTGGAGATTGTTCCATCTCCCCAATCGAATGTACACTTCACCCTGTTCCCATCGGGGTCAGTTGCCGAGGTGGTGTAGGTATAGTATGCTCCCCGAGCGCCGGAACCCGGGCCGGAAGGCGCTTGTGGCGAATCAGGTGGAGCATTTATGACGACCGTCTTTGCAGCTGACCATCCCGAATTTGCACCATTGCTATCGGTAGCCATGGCTTTGACCGGATATGATCCTCCATTGCTCCAGATGTGTGATCCACTAGCCCGCGCTCCAGAGGCGACGTAACCCGTTTCAGAGGTTGTTCCATCTCCCCAGTCAAATGTATACATTACCCGATCTCTATCCGGATCAGCTGCGTATGTAGCAAAGCCGTAAGAGGTTCCTATCTTGCCCGAAGAGAGTCCTGTGGGTTTTGCCGGTGTTCTGGGAGGACTATTCCCGGCAATGATTACCGTCTTTGCAGCCGACCATCCCGAATTTGCATCTTTGCTATCGGTTGCCATGACTTTGACCCGATATGTTCCTCCGCTGTTCCAGGTGTGAGATCCAGTTGCCTGGGTTCCTGAGGCGATATAATCCGTTTCAGAGGTTGTTCCATCTCCCCAGTCAAATGTGCACTTCACCTGATCGCTATTGGGATCGGATACATATGTGGCATAACTGTAAGCGTTTCCTGCTTTTCCTGATGCAATTCCATAAGGTGCCGATGGTGTATTAGGGGGCGAATTAGGCGGCTCATTTACGATAACAGTTGTTGAATCTGACCATCCAGAGTCCGCACCTTCGCTATCTGTTGCAAATGCTTTCAACTGATACGTTCCTGCCGCGTTCCAGCTGTGAGATGCATAGGCATTTGAACCTGAGTTCACCGATCCCGTCTGTGACTCTGCAGAACCATCTCCCCAATCGAAAGTGTATATTATTCGGTCTCCGTCAGGATCCGTTGCAGACGTAGCATAGAGGTAGGAGGTCTCTATGGTTCCGGAATTGGGTCCTGTCGGCGCGGAGGGTGTTTCTGGAGGTCTGTTTGGCATCTCATCTATGACGATCTCCGTTGCATTCGACCGATCAGACGATGCACCTCTGCTATCCATGGCGAAAGCGCTTATCTGGTAGGTCCCTGCCGCGTCCCAGATATGAGATGCGCTTGCATTCGATCCTGAATCTACCAAACCCGTCTGGGACTGAGTTGTTCCGTCTCCCCAGTCGAATATGTACAACACCCGGTCTCCATCAGGATCAGTTGCAGACGTAATGTAGGAGTAGGCGGTCTCTGTTGTGCCGGAATTCGGACCAATGGGCACCAGGGGCATTTGCGGTGGAGTATTGATTGTCTCATTTATAGCAACTGTTAACGCCTCGGACCATCCTGAGGATGCACTTTTGTTGTCCGTAGCAAAGGCTCTGACCTGGTACATACCTCCTGAGTTCCAGACATGAGATGCGCTTGCATTCGATCCTGAGTTGACCAGGCTCGTTTGGGACTGAGTTGTTCCGTCTCCCCAGTCGAATGTGTACAACACCTGATCCCCATCAGGATCAGTTGCAGACGTAACATAGATGTAGGAGATCCCAGTAGTGCCGTTACCAGGCCCTGATGGTGCTAAAGGCTTGTTCGGTGCTGTATTTATGGTACTAAAGACTACATCGAAGTATCCGAAGTCATATGAATAATAACCGCTATTCGTGCAGCCGTAATTCATATGCATGTTGACTTTGTAGGTGCCGTCAGGGTGTGCATTGTTGGTACCCCAACTGTTCAACACAATCCAGTAATGGTCGGTTGGGCTTGTATCATTATAGCCGACAATCGTGACTTCGTGCCCGCCTGGATATGCTCCGTCAGGCTGGCCACAGTACAAGTCTGGATTCCAGACCCCTGAATTGCTGCTCCAGTAGGAAAAGAACGGACTGAAGTCGGGCAGGTAGAAGCCCAGTGTTACAGCTTTGTTCTGGTTGAGTATGGCCTTGATGTTATTGATGGCCTGATCCTGAGTGATGCCGCTGCCTCTGGTGGGAATGAGATGCCATTGTATGGATGTAATTGGATAGCTAGGAGCGGTGGAAATAGATCCCGCAGGAACGCCGGTTGAGCTGCCACACTGGCGATTTCCATCACGATAATTAGCATTCGTGTTAGACCAGGGAATGAACTTTTTCTGTGCATTGTAGAAACTTGCAAAAATTCCTTCCCAACCACCGCAGCAAGCCCAGGATCCAGTTCCTCCGTTATAGTTGGAATTAAAGTACTGGATGGAGAGACGGTCGGATACATTATTCTGGAAATAATTGGCAATCTCAACTGGCACTGTGCAACCCCAAACCCAGCAGTTGCCACAAACGCCCTGGTCTCTTTCATCTGGAATATAGGGAACATGGCTTAAAAGACTCATAGATGCAGGGAAGCTGGCATTTGCCTGGGCTTTAAGGTCGGTAGTGTTATATCCTTCCGCCTCGCTCAGCCTTTTCACCCCTTGAGAATGAATGAGCCAGGCATTTCTGGACATAATCGGATACGTTCTCGGGGCTGATCTTACTGGGCCCGGATGGTTGCCAAAATCATAGTTTATTGCATCTTTATCAATGAGGTTGATTGTATAGCTGCCTCCGCCTGGAGCGGTCTGGTTCCATCCCGCCGGGTTGATCTCTGAAACTGTATAAATCCCTGGCGACAGGTTCGGGAAAGAATACCCTCCTTCATCGTCCGTGGTGGTTTGGAGATAATCCATGCCGTCGGTCTTCAGGACTATAGTCCAGCCGGGAATGCCGTTTTCGTCCTTAGATCTTAAACCGTCCCCGTTCAGATCATCGAATTTTGTGCCGTTTATGATAAATTCGGATCCTTCCAGATTGGAGGGAATGCCTGGTGGAAGGCTATTGGGATCCGCTGCGGCGTTATCTGTCCCTGGATCTTTATTCAACAGCGATGCATCCTGCCAAGTGCTGCTGCTGTTCACTATATCAGATCCATCACCAAATGATAGACCGGTACAAGAGAACAGACACACTAAGCAGACGAAGAAGATAGCCAGATTCTGCTTCATACGATCACCGATCACATGCGTTGATAGTCATTTAAAATATATAAAGATTTCCAAAGTAAAGCAAGCCTGATATTCAAATAGCTTCCATAGTGCGAGATGCAAAATCAATTAAACTCTCCGAGGCCAGAATAAGAAAAGGAATGATTATAATGAAAGTCTCACTGATTCTCGCCCACCCCTGCACTGGAAGCTTCAACCATGCCATTGCAGGAAAAGCCCTGGAAACCCTGGAAGGGAATGGCTATGAAGTAGCGTTCCATGACCTCTATCTGGAGGGCTTCGACCCCATCCTTCCCTGGGAGGAGATTCCCAAATCCGCAACTGTTGGTCCTCTGATCCAGAGTCACTGCCATGAGCTCCATAATGCTGACGGAATAATAATAGTTCATCCCAATTGGTGGGGCATGCCGCCTGCCATCCTCAAGGGTTGGGTGGACAGAGTCATGCGTCCGGGAGTTGCCTACGAGTTTTTGGAAGGCGATAGCGGAGAAGGAGTGCCCTGCGGGCGGCTCCGGGCCGGGAAGGCTCTCGTCTTCAATACGTCCAATACTGATGCCAGGCGAGAACGGAATAGCTTTGGAGATCCTTTGCAGAGGATCTGGGAGGACTGCATATTTGGTCTATGTGGCGTCACTGAATTCTACAGAAAAACGTTCTCAGTTGTGGTGACGAGCGCCCCCTCGCAGAGACAGGCCTGGCTGGATGAAGTTCAGGACACGGTTAACGAATATTTCCCTGGAATTGGGTGCGGATGAGATTTTTTTGGGCGCAAGGGCGAAAAGGTATCGGTGGGAAGATTCTGGCCAAAGCCTACAGGCGCGGGGAGATAAAAAACGATTGCCAAAGAACTATGTTAAGTGTTCAAACCGGCGAAGTCAATTTAAGACTTCGACTGTAAATCCATGATTGGAACCATGACCGGGCGCGTGCAAGCTGATCTTATGATCTTATGATCTTATGATCTTATGATCTTATGATCTTATGATCTTATGATCTTATGATCTTATGATCTTATGATCTTATGATCTTATGATCTTATGATCTTATGATCTTATGATCTTATGATCTTATGATCTTATGATCTTATGATCTTATGATCTTATGATCTTATGATCTTATGATCTTATGATCATCTATTCTCCCACCAATTCATGTTCCTTTATAATTCCAGGCGACTATTTTATGGGTTTCTGTCCTCTGGCCTGCGCTCTCTGTCTTCTATCCTCTTGTTTCTCTTTCTTCTTGTCCACCTTCGCAGTGGTTTCCGTACCTCTCTTGAACAAGTTGAACATAACCTCTCCCTGCTTACATAACGATTAATGGTAATACATTGGGTATTCCCATATCAATTTATCCCTCTATCATCTGAGTTGGAACTTGACGGTATCAATAATGGGCACCCACATAATTTGGTGCTCGATCGGCAGGTTGGTAAGCTCCCATCGGGGACGCAACATATGGCACTGGGTAAGGGATTGGCTGGCTCGTGCCTGCTACATCGATTACCACCGGATTGCTCTTCCTACCATCTATAGTATAGGACAGGACGTGTCGCCCAGGCTCATTTGCGTAGTATGGCAGACGATCATAGATCCGGAAGAAATAGTTGTATTTACGTACGCGGCCATCCGGAGATAGTTCATTGAGAGTGCCGATTCCTTCTTTTTCTGCGAGCACAACGAGATACGCCGTTGTTCCCTGGTTAACAGTTATCTGTTGTGTCCAGCCACTTGATCCCTCCAGCCTTAAGAGGTTAGTTGCTGTCCCTTGAACTCCTGAGCAGCATGTTAACAAAATTAGTGCCAGCATTATCGAAAGGACTCTATTCTTTCCCATAATATCCTCTCCTTGGATCTTAATACTCTACCAATCCTAATTGGTAACAACTGTATCTCATACTATTTGAAAAATACGCATGTCACTTTACCTCTATAACGCCGGGAACCCCTCTCGATGAAGTGCAAAAACATATTGCATAAATATCGAATAGCTTTCGCCATATCGGTTACAGGCTTGGGCAGTCGATATAAAATGAAACCGCCCAAATTAGCTCAACTCCATCCGGCTCTACTTAGTCTCCGAGTTCCTTCTTTCTGCCATCCATTACCTTCATCCTGCGATGGTTATTTATATCAAAGTTGTTGATATTTTCTCTTAGGTGGGGGAAGACCTTGAGATCGTCGTCATCACAATCAATTTTAGTTCCCTTGCTGATTATGTTAATGGGCATAAGCTCCGGTCAGGTAGACGGAGGAGACTTAAATAATTACTATTCCTCTGATAACTATTACACCATTTCTCTGCCTGAGGGATGGACTGTCTCCGGTAATGAGTGCAATGGCATCACTGCCCAGGATGGCTCCAATGCAGCCCGGGGAGTTGTTTACCTGAGCCGGCTACATGAAGGCTATCTTATGCTTCCTTCCGGCACCACACCCGAGTCTTACCTGGAGAACTATATGGCTCAGGATTTCAGCCTGGGGGAGAGCAAGATTGAAGGTTTGGAAATTATCAGTTACGAGGACTCGAGTTTCTATAATAATCAAGACATAGCTACCTTATTAAGCGGATTTGCCTATTCCACAGCGCCCTCTTCTGCGAAGGCGATTCGCTGCGAGTTCTCTATAAACGGCATTCCATCCCAGGGATCTTTTGTAATCGAAACTAGAGATCTGTACGGTTATGGAACCATAGTCGATTATGTCCTGGGAATCTATGCGCCTTTTGATCAATTTGATGCCGATTCTTCCCGGCTTCTTCAGGCATTTAATTCCGTGCAATTAAATCCTGAATATAGGAACATCTGTATCCCACCCGTTGGGGGCTGCACAAAATGTCTGGATATTGATTGCTGCGACCATGATTGTGATGCAGAGGGAAGATGCGGCTAAAAAAATGCTGGCTAGAGTATGACGATTGCAGAATGGAAAGCAATTGGCACCATATATCTCAATTTTTCTCATGAAATCTTTCTTGTCAATTGGAGGATCATCAATCAATAATTCCTTATACGATTCAATATGATGATATAATAGAATGGAACCTGTAAAAACCAAGACCACTCCTAACTCACCTCAGCCTTCCGGCAAACCAGCGAGCGAAAAAGAGGCAGAAGTCTCGGCAGAGCTGCTGGAAAAGTCGCGTCAGAGCAACGATACCGTCCTGCAGGATCTTGAAACTGGCCTTGAAGGCTTGAGCCAGTCGGAAGCCGATTCTCGCCTGAAAAAGTATGGCCCCAATGAGGTCGCCCGAGAAAAACGCCAGTCTGGGCTCATGCGTCTGCTCAGTAACGTCAAGAATCCACTGGTCATTCTTCTAACGGCTTTAGGCGTGATCTCTTTTCTCACCGGCGACATACGGGCGACAGCGGTCATCTTCGTGATGGTGCTGCTGGGTGTCGTGCTGCGTTTTTATCAGGAGATGCGTGCTGATAATGCGGCTGAAAAGCTCAAAGCGATGGTCAGCAGCACTGCCACACTGGTGAGGGGCGGCAAGGAATCAGAGGTTCCACTCAAGATGTTGGTGCCGGGCGACATCATTTTGCTTGCTGCCGGCGATCTGGTGCCAGCAGACGTGCGGTTGCTGCTTGCCAAAGACCTTTTCCTGAATCAATCGGCCCTTACCGGCGAATCACTGCCTGTGGAGAAAAAAGCCGCATCCCAGCCGGCCGGGGAACAGAGCCCTCTGGACCTTGCCAACATCTGCTTTCTGGGCTCAAATGTGGAAAGCGGATCCGCG
The DNA here is from genome assembly GCA_963843555.1 of uncultured Methanosarcinales archaeon. Taxonomy (GTDB): domain Archaea; phylum Halobacteriota; class Methanosarcinia; order Methanotrichales; family Methanotrichaceae; genus Methanothrix. The sequence goes on along the minus strand of CAWJKV010000014.1, from coordinate 96,992 downwards.
ACCGCAGTAGTGGTGCACACTGGAGACCGGACTTATTTTGGATCGCTGGCTGCTAGTATCGTGGCCCCTCGTGAGCTCACCAGTTTCGACAAGGGCATCAGCCAATTCACCTGGCTGATGATCCGCTTCATGGCGGTGATGGTGCCAGCCGTCTTCCTGATCAACGGACTGACCAAACACAACTGGGCGGAAGCATTCCTCTTTGCCGTAGCAGTGGCCGTAGGTCTGACACCTGAGATGCTGCCCATGATCGTGACTGTCAATCTATCCCAGGGCGCAGTCATGATGTCGGCCAAGAAGGTGATAGTCAAACGCCTGAACGCCATCCAAAACTTCGGTGCCATGGATGTCCTGTGCACGGATAAAACTGGGACCATTACCAAAGGAAAGATCGTGCTGGAAAAGCACCTTGACGTCTTGGGTGAGCCCAGCGAGAAGGTGCTGCACTATGGCTACCTGAACAGCTACCACCATACCGGGCTCAAGAACCTGCTCGACGAGGCGATTCTCGATCACGAGGAGCTGGAAGATCGCCTGAAAGCCAATGAAAAGTACCGCAAGATTGACGAGATCCCCTTCGATTTTGTACGGCGTAGGATGTCGGTGGTGATCGAAGATGAGACCGGTCTGAACACGCTCATCTGCAAAGGCGCACTGGATGAAGTGATGAGCCAGTGCAGCCGGGTGGAAATCAACGGCGAAGTCGCCAGCATGTCGCCCGAACACGACGCCAAGAGCCGGCAGATGGCAGGCGTTCTGAACGGTGAGGGCTTTCGCGTAATAGCTCTGGCGTACAAAGAAATGCCGGGAGCGAAGGACGAACCGGTTTACTCGGTCAAGGATGAATCAGATCTGATACTGCTGGGTTTCCTGGCCTTCCTCGACCCGCCCAAGGAGACCGCCTCGGAGGCACTGAAACGGCTGCATGCTTTGAACGTCGACGTCAAGATCCTGACCGGCGATAATGAAATCATTACCACCTACATCTGCAAGCAAGTAGGCATGCCTGTCGAGAATCTCTTGCTCGGTTCCCAAATCGAGAAGATGAATGAGCAACAACTTTCGGAAGCTGTCCTCTCTGCAAGCGTCTTTGCAAGGCTCGTCCCTGCCCACAAGGAGCGAGTTGTCCACGCGTTGCAAAGCAATGGTCACGTCGTCGGCTTCATGGGAGATGGCATCAACGACGCCCCGGCTTTGAAGGCTGCCGATGTGGGCATTTCTGTCGATAGCGCCGTGGACATCGCCAAGGAGTCATCCGACATCATTCTGCTGGAAAATAGTCTGCTCATACTGGAGCAGGGTGTATTGGAAGGGCGGCGAGTCTTCGGCAACATCATCAAGTACATCAAGATGGCGGCCTCTTCCAGCTTCGGCAATATGTTAAGCGTTGTGGGTGCCAGTGCCTTCCTGCCCTTCCTGCCCATGCTACCCATCCAGGTGCTGACGAACAATCTGCTGTACGATTTTTCGCAGACCACCATTCCTACGGACGATGTCGACCCCGAATGGCTGGCCAAGCCGCGTAAGTGGGCGATTGGCGATATCCAGCGTTTCATTCTGTTTATCGGACCCATCAGCTCGATCTTCGATTACCTGACATTCTTCATTATGCTCTACATCTTCAATGCCTGGACCAATCCCGAACTATTTCACACCGGTTGGTTTGTAGAGTCGCTCTTTACCCAGACTCTGATCATTCATGTCATCCGCACCAACAAGATCCCATTCATCGAAAGCCGGGCGAGCTGGCCATTGATCGTCAGTTCCTTGATTATTGTTGCCTTCGGTGCATGGCTGACGGTCTCGCCTCTGGCCGATACCCTCGGTTTTGTCCCCCTGCCGTCGGAGTATTGGCTGCTCTTGGCGGTCATGATGGTGTGCTATGTGATTCTGACCCAAGTAGTGAAGACCTGGTTCATAAGGAGGTTTGGCGATTGATGGTATTTGATAATTTCGCATTTTTTGGATCGAAAGGGCGCAACCATGGATAGAAACGAAATCCAACACGTTCGCCGACCGCAAGACTAATAACATCGAATCTCGTCAAATGCCGTGAATGGATACGGCAAATGTGGAAAAAACAGTAAACTCGGTCTCCCTTCGAATTATCGCCTTTGGCTCAATTTCAACTTTTGGCCTAATTTCAGGACTCAGAATCAGGTGGTTAGATGGATAAACATAATGATTTATCGGATGTTGGGCGTTTCGACAATAATCATAAGTTGAATGGATGGATGAGGGCTACACTCATTCTGGCAATCCTGGCAGGGCTGTGTATCATGGCCGCGGCAAAAGAGGACCCTGCAGAAAAATTGATCAAAGACGGCTACAAACTAAAATGGAGCGGGTCGCTTGAGGAGGCTAATAAGAGCTTTGAAAGGGCCCTGGAGATCTACAACGAGGATCTTATGGCCAATCCAGGAGATCTCAATGCCCTGGAGAACAGGAGCCTCGTTCTCCTGAACCTGGGCAGGATTGAAGAGGCAGTTTCGACACTCGATGAAGCGACCGAGAATGATTCCAATAATCCTTCGGCCTGGTGCAACAAAGGTTTCACTCTCATAACCATGGCGGAGCGCTATCCCATAGATGAAGCAAATATGTACAATAAATCACTTCAGGCGTTCCAAAGAGCTCTGGACTTGGATCCCGATAATGCCGAAGCCTGGAGGGGTCAGGCCCTGGTTTACTCATATTTGGGGGCCCAGGATAAAGCCCTCGCAGCCTTGGATAGAGCCATCGAGTTAAATCCTCTCTACGGACAGGCCTGGCTGGATAAAGGCAATCTTCTATTGAATACAGGAAGGGCTGACGAATCCCTTCAGGCATTGAACAGGGCATTGATGACAGATCCCGATAACCTCGAAGCCCTATCAGCGAAAGCAGAGGCTCTTTCAATTCTAGGCAGATATGACGAGTCAGCGGCGGCTTTCGATAGAGCTATGGGAACAGACTCAGGGGGTTTTGAATCCAGTATGGGCAACGGCAACGGTGATTGGCTGTAAGCTGCCCTCTGCGACCAGGGGGCAGTCTATCCGAGGCAATGCTGTTTTGCTACTCTTGGTACTTTCCTGTTTCTGGTACTTTCCTGCTTCCGCTGATTTCCTCCTTTTCCTACTTTCCAAAGTACTTGACTACCTCCTTTAAATGATCGCGTATGGGGATCTTTTGCGGGCATTTCTCCTCACACTCTCCACATTCCTGGCATTGAGATGCGAATTCGGGATTCCCCGTCAGCATGCCGCCCAGGACTATATTGTAGTTAAACTTGGCAACTTCAGGGGCATCAAACATGCAGGCGGTATTGTACATCTCAAAGCATTCGGGGATGCTGACGCCGGAGGGACAGGGCATGCAATACCTGCAGCCTGTGCAGGGAATCTTGATTCTTTTCCCGTATTCGGCCTTGACCTTATCAAAGAGATCGAGTTCTGTCGGGGAAAGCGAGTCTGGAAGTCCCTTTTCAGCATAAGCAATGTTCTGCACGACCTGCTCGCAGTCCGACATGCCGGAGAGGACCACTGCAACTTGGGGATGGTTCCAGACCCACAGCAGCGCCCATTCGGTTGGGCTTCGGGGGACTGGAGCAGTCTTCCATGTATCACTGACAGCTGGTATCTCTTTGCTGAGCATACCTCCCCTTAATGGTTCCATGACAACGATCCCCAATCCCTTCCCGGCCGCGTACCTGAGCCCCTCGGTTCCCGCCTGGTACTCTTCATCCATGAAGTTGTACTGGATCTGGCAGAAGCTCCAGTCGTAGGCATCCACAATCTCCTTGAACAATCCCACTTCGTCGTGGAACGAGAATCCAGCATATCGTATTCTGCCGTCATTTATAGCTTCATCCAGAAACTTTGTGACCTGAAGCCTGCGAAGGTTGTCCCAGAAGGGTTTCATGAGTCCGTGCACAAGGTAGAAGTCGATGTGATCGGTCTGCAGACGCAGAAGTTGCTCATTCAGATACCTGTCCATGTCCTCACGTGATTTGATCAGCCAGCTGGGAAGCTTCGTGGCAAGACTGACCTTTTCACGGTATCCGCCCTGAAGAGCGCGTCCCACGAACGGCTCGCTCTCTCCATTATGATAGGGATAGGCGGTGTCAACGTAGTTCACCCCGTTGTCGATGGCATACCTCAGCATCTTTGTAGCATGCTCTTCGTCGATCTGGCCGTTCTCCTTCATTGGAAGGCGCATGCATCCGAATCCCAAGATCGAGAGCTTGGAATCCACTCTTTTCATCTTTCTGTAGAGCATAGTTCAACCTCGAAACTGTAGTTTACCCAAAGTCAGTTCATTTATAGAATACTGATGGGACCCCACTACTATAATGCATGCCCCACTCGACAATTGAGTCGAAACGAAGCGATTTCACTTCGAATCAAGAAATCCTTATATATGAATAAATGGATTGATTAAATGGATTGACTACCTGTTGAATCAATAATCGCTCTCTTAGGCTGTGCTATTGGTGGATAAGGAAATGCCAGTAATCCCTCGCAAAAGATTGCCGGGAGGAGCAAAGGAATCCTGCCAGGACGAAGGCGCTTGCTGTGAAGCAGAAAGAACCCTTCTCCGGCTTTATGGTGATGGTAGCATAGCTAGAGAGCGATGTCTTCATGTATGCTCACAAGTAAAAAATATGGATGAAGATGAACTAACCACCGAGATAAAGGTCTTTAAGGCTGCAGCAGATGCAACCAGGCTCAAGATTCTCAAACTTCTGACTGGAGGGGAGCTTTGCGTTTGTGAGATAATGCTGGCTCTCAAAAAACCGCAGTCCTCCATATCCCATAATCTATCCATACTTGAGGACGCAGGCCTGATAAAGGAGAGAAAGCAAGGGAAATGGTGCTTTTACAGGATCTCGGATGGGGCAGTTATGGATATGGTCAATTTGGCCCGTCTGTTGAAGATAAAATGATGCTATGAGGAAAAGAGCGCTCTTTCAAGATTGATTTGTAAACCCGGGTGGACAGTATGGTTGGAGGACAGACAGATGTCAAGCTCGTGAGCAATGCCATGGCCAATGCCACGAGAAGAAAGATCATGGCCGCGCTGGTGGAAAAGGATAGAACAAGAGAAGAGGTCGAGCAGGCTGCAGGAGGCTCCATGCTGGACTATCACCTGCAAATGCTGCAGCAGGCTGGCTTGATTGAGATAAAGGAAGATGCTGTAGTCCTAACCGATTTTGGAAAGAACTTTATGGAAACCAAGGTCGATAAGCCGGCAGAGGTAAAGAAGGACCTGGCAGGTACAAAGCCCCTGGAAGTCGTCGAGTTGCGCCAGCTCTTGCCCTGCATAGCCGATAGCACTAAGTTCAGGATAATCGCCCGCTTTGAGCCTCCTCTTGGCGGTGCCCTCAATCTCCTGGAGCCTCTGTTTCCGCGGGCCAGATACTCGGAGAAGATTGGAGCTCTGATCATCCAGAAGGGAAATGTCCTCATCACTATCTATTCCACTGGCAGCGTTACCATGACCATGATCAGGAGTGAGGCAGAAGCCCGTGAGACTTTAGAGGATTTGAAGAGGACCATCAACGAGGCCATAGTCAAAGGTGTGACTCCTGTTCCCAGAGAGAAGATCAAAGTAGACCATGCCGAGATCTACCAATATCTTCCCAAGACCGATTGCCAGATCTGTGGAGAGCAGAGCTGCTACGCTTTCGCCATAAAGCTGGTAGGAAGGGAGACGGCTCTGGACAGATGCACTCCGCTGCTGGAGGCCAGATATACAACTAATCTGGAACACATCCGGGCATTGCTCGAATACCTTTGAGGGAGTAAGGAGTGGCTCTTGTCATGAAGACGCTGACTATCATCCTCACGGACGGTCCCTACATCTCAGAATATGCGGAGATGGCCTACAAGATCGCATCAGTTGCTCTGAAAAGATGCGAGGTGAATATATTTCTTTACCTGGATGCGGTGCATATACCAAAGCTCGGGCAGAAACCCTCCCTTTTTGGAAATGCGGGCCTGCTATTTCAGGAGCTGGCCGGGAAGGGAGCTGTGGTCAGGGCCTGTGCCAGGTGTGCTGCAGCCAGAGGCTACCAGGGAAAAGAGAACGGCATTTGCCCGGATTATCACCCGGGGATAAAGATCACGAGCCTCTACGATCTGGCCGAGATGCTGAAAGAGAGCGACAGGGTAATTGCTCTTTCGGGATGAGGTCGGGATGAGGTCGAGATGAGATCCGTCTTCTATCTCCTTGACAGTGCGCCCTATGGCAGCGAGAAGGCCTACGGAGTGCTAAATTTGGCAGCAGTGAGCCTCAAGATGGATGTGACTCTGGGTCTTTATGCAGAGGGCGTCTTCCTCGCTCTGGCCGGCCAGGAGAGCAGGGCTCTGGGAGTGCCGAACCTTTCCGACATGATTTATGCCTACCCGGAGATACGGGTCCTGGCTCACGAGCCTTCCCTGGCAAAGAGAGGCCTTATGAACCAGGGTCTGATCGAGAGGGTGGAGCTTATGGATGAGGACGCATTCATGGATCGGATTAAGGCAGCGGACTGCATCATAATGCTGTAATACAGGCGAAGTATAACAGGTGAAGCAATGGAGAAAAAAGAGATCTTCCTTTTGACCAAGCCGCCCCATAGTGACCGAACGGAGCTGTGTCTCCATCTCATGAGGCTGGCGGAAAATGGGGTTCTGTACATGGCCGGAGACGGGGTCTACAATTTGCTTGAGGAGGAGACTCTCGGAACCCTACCACGAGATAGGATTCTGGCCTGCAAGGAGGACCTGGAGGCAAGAGGAGTGCAGGCAGGGGAGAAAGCTACCATTCTCGAGAACTTCTACGAGCTCCTGATGGAGGAAATGATTTCAGAGGGCAGTCGAATCTATACATTCTAAGCAGGAACCTGATATGACTGGCAGAAGAAATATTGTAGAGGATATCTCAGAAGATATTGGCGCCTATCTCACAGAGGAGGAGCGCAAGTGCTTGCTGTCTGATCTGCATCTGGCCTGTGCATGGGTGGGTGTGAAGATTCCTGAGAATATCAATGTGGACAGAGACGTACTTAGCAAGGAGATGGAGGAGCACGGTCTTACGGAAAAGGATCAGCCGCCTGAAGTGCACATAAAAAATGGAACAGTGGATCTTCAAGCGCTCATCTGGACGTTGATACATAAGACGGACCTTACCGAGAAAGAGAGATCAGAGATAGAGGAGTTGATTCATGTTATCGGGTCGAAAGAGAGATATGATGAGAACCTGCTGAAGGAAATGAAATTGACTCACGGTGAGGCAAAGCGGATTCATGAAGAAACCACAGGAATAATCAGGGCGATTCTGGATCTGAAGGATCTCCTGAAAAATAGAAATAAATCGGAAGCTCAGGAAGAGATGATCAGGAAAAAGGTTGAAGACGCCAGAAAATGGCGGTCCTTTATGGAGCAGATGAAGGAAAAAAGAGAGTATTCATAATATCATCCAAAATAGAGAATAAAAAATTAGGGGCCCGGATTTCGCCCGGCCAGGTCTTTCTAGCCCTTGATCAAGCCTTCCTCGCAAAAGACCTTCCTGGCCTCCTCAAGGGAGAGGTCCTCTGGAGGGATGATTATGTCCGAAGGAATGATATCGACCGGGTCAAGGGGTTCGCCCAGCTCTTTGACTGTGGAGATCAGGTTGGCCAGATCCCGGCGAAACTCGGCCTTATTGCTCTTTTGGACGTGTTCAACTATCTGATTGTCGATCTTGTTGACCCTGTTGATCTGATTGTCATCCAGCCGGAACTGACCCTCTCCCAGGATCCTGACAATCATTTCTTCATCTCCGCCTTCATTTTGGCAAGCTCATCTTCAACGGTGCTCTTGGCCTTGACCTTGGCCAGTTCGTTCTCGATCTCGTCGCCACCTGAGAGGTCGGTCAGAGTTCCAGATTCCAGTAGCTCGTCCAAGGCTGCGGAGCGGGCTTTCATGTTCTCGGTCTTCTCTTCCGCCCTCTGGACGGCCATGCCCACGTCGGCCATCTCTTCGCTGATGCCCGTCACAGACTCCGTAATCTTGACCTGGGCGTCGGCTGCCGAGTACTGAGCCTTGATGGTCTCCTTCTTGGTGCGGAAGGCCTCCACCTTCGTTGCCAGGCGGCTCTCAGCGGCCATCAGCTTCTGCTGCTGTTCGTTCAGGTCTGCGATCTGCTGGTCCAGTGCGTTAGATTGGGCTATCAGGAGGGCTTTGTTTTCCAAAGCCTTTCTTGCCAGGTCCTCGCGGTCCGCCTGGATGGCCTCTTTTGCCTGGGAGTCCAGCTTGTCGATGCTCATCTGCAGCTTGGCCTTTTGCAGCTCGATTCTCTTCTTGGAGGTGGTGACCTCGGCGACGCCTCTCTTGACATTCTGCAAAAGCTGGAGCTGCTTTTCGTAGGACACATCCAGGGTCTCCCTGGGGTCTTCGATCCTGTCCATGATCTTATTCATCTTTGCCTGCACAACTGTGCTCATACGATCTAAGAAACCCATATCATACTCTCCTTTTTTTTTGGCTTGTGGTCGATAATTGAGCTTTTTGGTTTGGTTAGATACAGATACATACAAAGTTGGTTTTCGAACTATTTATAGCCTGTTGGCAATTGGAAGGTTGCTGTTTTGTATTAACCTTCTGCCTTCTGGAGCGCGGAGCAACTGGCTATGTCATAAGCCTTTGATAGCAAGACGGCTAAATTGGCCTGACGGATAGTGAACGGTGCATCTCCGAGCCGTTTTAAGACTGAGTTCTCCACCTCCGGTCTTCTAGGATTTATTTCCAGAGAATCAAGCCGACTTCCCTTTTGCCAGAAGCAATCCAGGCATTCTTCCAGAGGCATAGCCTTATCCACGTCAGGGAGGCCGGGTGGGTGGGATATGGCTCGGATTCCTCCCTCGCACCGACGACGCGCATACTGCGCATGTTCTCAACTATCTCTTCCTGGAAAGAGAGAGACGCCTGAATCGGAAAATGCTTCCTCAATATTTTGCGGCCCCTCGCCTATCAGTTCTCATTAGCCGGTACCTTTTTCCCTGAAGGCAGTATTCCGCTCTTTTGGCTCGGAGAGATAATCCTCGATACGATCAAACCTTTGATCCAGATGGCTCTTCATGTCAACCCTCAATCCCTGGATTTCTCCAATGGTTGAATCCTGCTTATCCAGCATTTGATCCTGCTTATCGATCATCTGATCCTGCTTATCGATCATCTGATCCTGCTTATCGATCATCTGATCCTGTTTGCCAAGCATCTGATCCATCTTTCCATTTAAATCCCCAAAGCCTTTGACAGTTATCGCGGTAAGATTATTCACGCTAGTTGCTATCTCCCTGACGCCCACGACCAATTCCTTCAATATTTCTATGCCATCGTCGAGTCGCTCACCCACCTCTTCTGGACCTGTCACCTTGCGGAAGCTTGAGTAGGCACCAGATCCATTTGTGAACTCAGATTCAACGCTCTGCACGTCGATGAGGGCATTTTTGATCTGTATTGCAGAGGCCAATCTCTCCAAATTCGCCATGTTACCCTCTGCGATTATGAGAACCTGGCCATTAGGCCGGTTCTGGACAAAGCCCGTCAGGCCCAGCTCCTGGGCCATGGAGAGCACTTTGGCCCGGTAGCCGACTCTTTGCACTCTGCCCGAGATCGTAGCCGTCAGTCGCTTCATTGTTATGATGGATATGTGGCTTGGGTTATAAGTTTTTCTTGCGATCCAGATCGAAAGAGAATCTTCCTGTTCAGCGTTACCCGCAACTCTTATTAAATACAATCTTTCTCATCTATATATCTCTTCCTAGGACAGCTCGATAAAGTCTGCGACAACCTTGGCAAGCCGATCAGGATACTGATACATCAGGCCGTGGCCTGCCCCTTCGAACTGGACCAGCCAGGAGGCGTTCATATTTTGGGCCAGAATAAACGCATTTTCAGGAGGGGCTATGACATCCTTTGTGCCGGTAACTACAAGGGCGGGAGACTCTATCGAGCCGAGCCGGTCGAAGCTGCCGGGCCACGTTGCAATGGCCTGGGCCTGGCGTTCGATATTCTCGGGAAGTGATGTCTCTTTGGGTATTGGGAACCACTCATAGAAGGCCGGCTGCCCGGATAGCCAATCCTTTGGGAAGAGCAGGTTGAATAGCCTCATGCCTCTCTCTTCCGGGGAACCCGAGGTATTGGTTAGATCTTTTAGAACCTGGGGGGAAGGCATGACCGCCTCTTCTCCTCCGCAATCGCCTGCATATAGAATGATTTTATTCACTCTTTCGGGGTAGCGGATGGCCAGCTCCTGAGCCACGAACGAACCCATGGACCAGCCCATTATATGCGCCTTTTCTATGCCCAGGGCTTCCATAAGGCCTGCGGTGTCATTGGCAAACTGTGCAATAGAAAAATTCCCTGGTGGCGCTGTGGTATTTCCCATGCCCCGGTTGTCGAATATTATTACCTTGTATTTGGAGGAGAGGTTATCGAGGAAACGAGGGTCCCACATATCCATCGTTGAGCCGGAGCCCATGATCAGCACTATCGGGTCTCCCTGGCCCAGGACTTTGTAAGAGATGTTGATATCTCCCACGGGAACTCTCTCAACTTCCGCTATGCTATGGTCCTTCTCTTCTCTGTAGTCCATTCCGATGCAATTCTGTGTTGCCAGCGACAACACAAGTAGCAAGATGAGGTTGGAAATCCTTGATGGGCTTATCATGGAGGAGACTCCTTTCGAGATGATTCTCATCCCATGATTCTCACCCTAACTTCTTAAATTTTTCCTATATATCTCCTGCAGGGGTGATGCGCACGGGGGAAGAACGGAGCATCGTCAACTCCGGCGGGCTTGGAGAATTGGGCGTGAGCGGCTGATGTTCGGATTGGCCTTGCTGAGCCAGGTTTTGTCAAGTACGGCAGAGTGGGATCGATGTCTTTTAAAAAAGCCTGCAGTTCTATCTGTATCGGATTCATTTGCTACGCAAAGGCATTTTTTTTCCTGCTATGGTGCATATCTTCGCAAGAGCAGAAACTGCTTCCACAAAAAAAAGTTTATATGCTCATAATACCATTAAATATTAATAGATTTCACCTGCTGGTTGGGTACTGCGAGAGCTTGACGAGATTCAATAATTATTGATATTGAAGGTTGTCCATATGAATAAATTAAATAAGATCCTCCTGATTGCAGCAATCCTGATAATAATTGCTCTCTCATTTTATTTCATAAAACCGCATGATACCGTAAGGAGTACTGCAGATTTTCAAGGGGATAGCGGTATTGATTTTGGCTCGTCGGATTATACAAATTCGCCATCATCCGATGAGCAGGGAGAATCTTCACAAGGAACAACATCCTACGAAGATTTTTTTGGAACCGATTCAGGGGGCGAATCGAGTTACGGAGACTTTTATGAATCCAGCTCTGGTGGTGAATCGAGCTACGGAGATTTCTTCGATTCAGGCTCGGACTATGATTCTGGATCTGACTCCGGTTATGACTCTGATTATGACTCAGGATATGACTCGGGATATGACTCAGGTTCTGACTTCGGAGGCGACGGTTGGGATAGTGGCGGAGATTGGTGATCCATACGACGGAATTAATTGATCTTAACTGGGCTGAGATCGAAGGTGAATGGGTGATCTATCAAGACGAACTGGATGAATGGGTAAGAGCCCATGGTAGACCACATTGCCCTGTTTGCAAGGATACCAAAGCCGGAATGAGAAACATCAGGATGGAGGGCAACATAAAGCGTGGCGACTGCGCCAAATGCGGAGCACGACTGGCAATAATTAAAAAATTGAAGAAATGAAAAAGATAAGAGAATAGGAGAATACCGCTAAAGAACTTTTACAGGCTTCATCTGTATGCAAATCATCGATCAGAGGAGCGTTTAGATACAATCTCTTTGCATCCAAATATCTCTTGCGGCATCGAGTCGGTTGCATTCTGTACCCATCTGCTCTCGTTGCTGGCTTTGCGGGCAGACCGCGCGCGTCCAACTCCACTTCAGGACGGATGATGATGATTCGGTCTCCGTCCCTCCACTCCGTATTTCACTATCGAGGATACGATTTGGGAAGAATCGAATCTGCTACTGTTGCTTTTTCTGCCGGGAGGCCGCGCGCGGTGAAACGCGCGGGTGGGAAGGGGCGCCCTCAACATAGCGCGGGAGGCCAGCAGGCCGACTCGCGGCACCCCGGAAAAAAGCACGAATGTGATAGACAAGAAACTGATCAATCACTAACCGATCTTCCGCAAGAGCCAATCTATCCAAGACTTCCCGGCGCTCCAGAGAGCTAAGGGAGCCATAATCCGGTGCCGGAACCCGCCAGCGCATAAACCCCACGCAGTGCCCGCTGAAAAGATCAGCATAACCGGTTCAGGCATGTCTCTTGCTCAAAGATGCCCTGATAGCTGGGCGACACCGATTTCCCTCGCCCGCTTTGGAATCGAAGTACAAAACCGCATTCGAGTTCCACATGCAAAACATTCATCGAAATATTGCTAAATCCAGGGGTCAATATCTCGATCCAGGGATTGCAGGAGGACAGGGGCGATTACATACGGTGGATGAACATTTTGATACGGGATGGATAGACGCTGGATAATCCATTGAGGTCTTTGGAAAAGTTCATGTATCAAGCTGTTCATGTTAATGGTCACAGCAGACCTCAAAGATACGGAGAACGAATAGACAATGTGCTCAGATTGCCTTAATGCAAAGCAAGCGAGAAACGCCCATGAGAACGAAGAGCACCTAAAAGATGAAGAGGCGCAAAAGCTCGCCGAATTTGAAGACCATATACGAAAGGGGATAGAGCAGTTTGAAGCAGGTCTCGGCAAGACATTTAAGGATAAAGAGGATTTCCTGAATTATCTTCGAAACCTCTAGCTATCGTCTTTTCTATGAAATTCGAATATGAGTTCGTTCCAGATTTTGCCGAGCAGTTCGAGAAGCTAACCAGAAAAGATAAGGCTCTGCGAGAGAAGGCGATCAAGAAGATCGATCAAATACTTATTAACCCTGAAATAGGGGTGCCGAAAAAGCACAGATTGAAGATGACAGGGGGAGTTCACATCAATCCCTTTGTCATCGTCTATATGATCGCTGGAGATAAAATCGTATTCCTGTGGTTTGATCATCATGACCAGGCATATGATAAGGCGGCACATGTCTTGGAGAAAATTGCTCCAAATTATTCATACCTTCTGAGCGGTTCTGATGAGGGTCCTTCGGCAGAAAATGGTAATGTCAGTGGATATCGCTGAAACATTTGGGGCTTCGGCTTTAGAATACGATCTAAATATATTCCATATCCGATAGATAACCACCTTAAATCCTACCAAACCTGCCCGGCGTTGAGGTGCCCCCTTCCCCCGCGCGTAACACCTGCGCGCGTGGTGCCTCAACGTAATGAGCAGTAAGCAAAATGCAATTTTCCGAGATCGAGTCCAGGAACCGGGAATTGGAACTTACACTGTTGGGCCGAACATCCAGAAAATAAAGACCAGGCTTTGCATCTTTGACACTATTTTGTAAATCAGAGTCTGTAACATGAAGCCAGGCTTCGCATTGATCTCAATTTTCAGAGTGCTGTCAACATCTCCGAAAGTCCATCAATGAACCATTCCTTAAGGTTATCAACACGCTTAGCTTTATGACAGAATCGCGCTTTAATCCGGTTGCTTCAAAAAAGGAGTCTCTTGGTCGTATCGGTGTAGGGAACTACATAAAACCTCATTTTAGGTCACCATCTTCTATTACTACTGCAAAACTCCTTAAAGACTCGCATCAAGGCAAAACTTGCCTGGATTAAGCGAAAAATAGAAAATATGTAGCCATCCAGCCCACACTGCTGCCAGGCAATCCAAAACGATTATTGCCTAAAACTGCAATCAAAAAGGATAATGAAGCTCAAAATTGTAATCAATGGCCCAAGAGTTCATAATGTGGACTACAGGCACTTTTTGATGAATAAAGCCATAGCATGCAGCATCAAAATGTTCGAGGCCTACAACTTCGAAGGAGAGAAGGAGCAGCAAGTGATGATCATAGTAGATGGAGGTGAGAAGGAGGTTGATGCTTTCAGGAAGCTTGCCGAGACAAAATCCCCAGCGAGAGCAATTGTATCAAATACTGTCACAGAGGACTACGAAGGAGAGGTGATGAGGATAGAAGAGTATATCAAGATTTTTGCCACATTCCAAATAGTTGAAAAGGCTGTACCCATCCTTCTGGAGATGAAAGATGACATAAAATCTATAAAAGAGGATGTCAAGGAGATTAAATGGGAAGTAAAAGACGTGATTGGAGAAGTTAAGGAAATGAACACATACGTGAAGAACCTGACTGGAATGTAAGCAAGCCGTGCCAGGAATTCGCTCAGTTTCAGAAAAAAAAATGCCCTAAAGCAATTCGAGAGCTTCTCTTCCGGTTAGTCCAACCTTCAATCCCAGCTTCTCCGCACTGGGATTCACTTCCTTGACGATGCCCTGCAGAAGGTCCTCGATAGTGGCAATCGAGCTACCTTTCGCGGGCCTGACCTTCGCGGCCGGGTAGCCGAAGTTGTTTAGGGCCGCGACATCGAAGGCCCCGCAGCCCACCATTCCTACATCTGTAACCACGTTGATGAGACCTACTGGCCCCAGAGGTATCACGTATCCATCTGCCTGCTTTCCAGTTAACTGCACCTTTATATGATCCATATCATTTCTCCCATCTTCTCCAATCATTATCTGGATGTCATGATAAATAAAATTGCACAAGGCATTTCGAGTCATTTTTATGTATTTTTTTTTAAAAAAAGATTAGTTATATGTGTTATATGTGATGAAGTTATAGCTATAGCTATGCAGTCATCACCTCAAGGGAGGGTGCGTTAAGGCCATAAAGGCTCTGTCGCGCGTCTCTGAAGTAAAATCTTCGCAGGAGAAGGTTCTCTTCCTTAAGCCTGGATAAGGCGTATCTTACGGTTCTAGCTGGAAGGTAGGTCTTGTTTATGATCTCCTTTTGGGTCAAAAGGCTTCCTGATTCCAGAACCTTGATAACCAGCTTGGCCGATGGCGGCAAGCGGTCTAGGTTCGAGCTGTGCGATTCGAATTCAGCGTCAGCAAAAACGATCCCTCATTTTTCATCTCACCGATCACAATTGTTAACTCAAGTGGTATATATAACTTTTTAATGAGGCAATTTTATTGACTTCAAACGCGAACAATAATCAAGTTTGATTATTCACATGCGATTTACACCGAAAGTTTAATAGACTATCTATAACATATAAACATTATATAACTCAATGGGAGATGAAATAATGCTGTTTGTACTGTGGTTCGAATGGAAACCGGAAAATAAAGCAAAACTGCTGGCGCGCTGGAGAGAATTCAAGTTCCCAGAAGAAGTAAAAGTCATAGGGAGATATCTCCTTATCGGCAGGCACATCTCTGTAGCAATATTCGAAGCTCCAAGCGAAGAATCCATCCTGAGGATAACACATGCTTTCGCGGAGCTGGGAATAGCACACGTAACTCCTGCATTGCCGCTTGAAGATGCTCTAAAGATGATGGAAAAGATGTAGTTGACTCTTAGATATTCGGAGCCGCTTGAATGATATCATATATCAAGAGCACTATTATGCTATTTTTTGCGGCAGAAATTGCATCATCCTTCAAATCCTTTTGTTCGATCTGCATACTGAATACCGGAAAATGAGGAATTGCATCTATAGCAGAATCGGACTTGAGAATATCAGATTGAGTGTCAATTCTCCTTGACTCTTCTCTCTAATCCATCGTCTACCTTCAATCGCGTACTTCCATTGCCTTCTATGCGTCCTCAATGACTATATTCAGCTCATTCAACCTGGCTCGAATCTCATCAGCAAGCTGCCACTCCTTTTTCTCGCGGAGCTTTTGCCTTGTTTCGGTCAGGAGCTCGATCAGATTGCCAGTCACATCATCTGCCTTTTCCGCTGGCTTTTTGCCTGCTGCATGGAAGCCCAGCCCGAGTGTCTCTCCAAATTCCCGAAGCTGAAGGCTGGCATCTTGCAATCCCTTTCGAGAAATGGTCTTCTCATTGATGCGACGATTTACTTCCCTTACCATGTCGAAAACGGCTCTCAGGGCGTAAGGCGTATTGAAATCGTTATCCATGGATTCCAGGAATTTGGCTTTGGCCAGGGCCACGATGGGATCTACCTCTCCGGGAGCGATGGATTCAAACTCCATCTCGGGGGCCCTTTCCAATTGCTCCTCAATGATCTTCGCGGCCTGTTTTATCCGCTCCAGGCTCTTCTTAGCCTGCTCTAAAGCCTCCTCAGAGAAGTCTATGGGGCTTCTGTAGTGGGCCAGAAGAACGAAGAATCGGAAAGAATCCGCATCATATTTTTGCAGCATATCCCGAATGGTTGTGAAGTTTCCCAGGGACTTGGACATCTTCTCGCCCCTGACATTGAGAAAGCCGGTGTGCATCCAGTATCTCACCAGCGGCTTTTTCCCTGAAGTCGCCTCCATCTGGGCGATCTCCGCCTCGTGATGAGGGAAGATCAGGTCCATAGCACCGCCATGGATATCATACTGCGCTCCGAAATAGGTCTCGGTAATAGCCGTGTCCTCTATATGCCATCCGGGCCGGCCCGGTCCCCAGGGAGAATTCCAGGTCACCTCCTCTCCGTCCTGCCGCTTTTTCCAGAGAGAGAAGTCTCCCGGATTTCTCTTCGTCGGATCCGGCTCAATTCTGTGCTTCTCCAGGTCATCAGCCGTCTGATGGGAGAGCTTTCCAAAATCTTCGAAACGGGATTCATCGAAGTAGATGCCGGTCTTTGTCTCGTAGGCAAAACCCAACTCGACCAATCTCTCTATCTGACTGATGATCTCAGGGATATGTTCTGTGGCGCGAGCATAATAGTTGACGTTGGTAACGCCCAGCCTACGCATGTCTTCCAGATATCTCTCTTCGAACCTCCTCGCCAGCGACCGTGGACTTTCGCCCCTCTCTATGGCCCTCTTGATGATCTTGTCGTCTACATCGGTGATGTTCTGCAGGTAGAAGACGCTATAGCCCTTGAACTCGAGATAGCGTGCCACCACATCGAAGGCGATGTAGGTTCTGGCGTGGCCTATATGTGAATCGTCATAGACAGTGGGACCGCAGACAAATAGATTGATGCGATTATTATGAATGGGCTGGAAATTCTCCTTGTTTCCAGTCATGGTACTTTGGATCTTCATGAGGCCGGGGTTGGGAGTCGAACCCAATTCTCGCGGTCTGCAGCCGCGCACTTAGCCGGTCAGTCACCCCGGCACCTCTATCTCTCAACTGAAGAATAGGATGCTTTAATACTTACGGGTAGCGGCAATTTTCGCTGCTTTTGGCTGAGCTGCAGTCCTGCAGAGGTTGGGGTGCAGAGCCGTCACTGAACTCTTTTTGTTTTTGCCGCATTGCCGTTATTTAAATATCAATCCACTTCAAATGATCCATTCACAATTGTGAATCAATTGTATTCCATCCAGGAAACTGATTTTGAGGCCCAAACATGGAGATGAATGCCGAGATTAAAGCAATGCTGGTAAGCATCGGCAGCGCTGATATAGACGAGGATTTGCTGCGGGAGGCTATCAGGACAACCACACCCAGCGCGGGACCCGGAGCCGGTCTGGAGTCTTTCTTCCTCAAATCAGGCGGCCACAGGGTGAGGCTTTCCATCAACAAGGACTCTCCCTTCAAGGTGATCAGATGCTACACGGATGTTGTGGTGATTAAAGATGGAAGACCCATTGTCACCGGCAAGCTGGAGCCGGCTCTCAGCCACTGCCCTGAGCAGGCCTACCTGACCATAAGCGGATGCTGCATTTATGACTGCAAGTTCTGCCCGGTTCCTAAACTCAACGGAGAGGTAAAGGTCCCGGATGAAATCCTGCAACTCGTAGAGGAGGCCAAACGTACAGGGCAGCTGAAAGCTATTTCTCTCACCAGCGGAGTGGAGAGGTCGCCTGAAGACGAGGTCAGGAAAGCGGTGTCGATTGTGAAGATCCTGAGGGCGCGATATGACTTGCCAATTGGCGTTTCGGTTTATCCTACTGATACATCCTCAGAGGAGCTGAAGCAAGCCGGTGCAACGGAGATTAAATATAACGTGGAGACCATGGATTCGGAGATCTTCGCCAGGATTTGCCCTGGTTTATCTCTAGAATATCTACTCAAGTCCCTGAAGAAGGCCGTGGAGATATTCGGGAAAAACAGAGTCTCCTCTAACATCATCCTGGGCCTGGGCGAGAGTGACGATTGCGTTGAGGCGGGAGTAACCAAACTGGCAAAGATGGGCGTCATACCTAATTTGAGGCCAATATCGCCTCATCCATTAAGAAAGGGGGAAGCTGAAGTCAAGAGGCCGTCAGCCGATAGGCTTCTCAAGCTTGCCAGGATAACCAGAAAAGTGCTGAAAGATTACGACCTGAGGGCAGATCTGGCAGAGACCATGTGCCTGCCGTGCACGGGTTGCGATATTGCATCCCATCGAGATATTTGACTTGATTCGCATATTTTTCAATTGATTGAGTTCACGTTCACGGTTAAATGCCGATTTATGGATGGCCGAAAAGGATTAGTCCCATAAGTCCTCATTAGCTCTTCAATTCGCAGAATCCAGTGAGAAGCTAAAATGAAATCGATATTAATCAAAGGTGCCCGCGAGCACAACCTGAAGGATATCACCGTCGAGCTTCCCCGAGACCGTTTCATCGTCATCACCGGCGTATCAGGCTCGGGCAAATCCACATTGGCATTCGACACCATCTACGCCGAGGGCCAGCGCCGCTACGTCGAATCTCTATCGGCTTACGCTCGCCAGTTCCTGGGGCAGATGGACAAGCCGGATGTCGATAGCATTGAAGGGCTTTCCCCGGCCATCTCCATCGAACAGAAGACGACCTCCAAGAACCCTCGCAGCACTGTGGGAACCGTTACTGAGATCTATGACTACTTGCGGCTGCTCTTTGCCCGCATCGGCATTCCCCATTGCCCCGTGCACGGCATTCGCATCGAATCCCAGTCGCCGGATAGGATCGCCGATAGTGTCCTCAGCGAGACCGGCAGCGGAGGTCAGGTCACAATTCTCGCTCCCGTGGTCCGGCAGAAGAAGGGAACCTACGGCCAGCTCCTAATAGACCTGAATGGAGAGGGTTTCGCCAGGGTGCGGGTGAACGGCGTTATCCAGAGGACCGACGAGGAGATCGAGCTCGACCGCTACAAGAAGCATGATATAGAAGTTGTCATGGATCGTTTGGATCCGTCCGAGGATAGATCGCGTCTGGTGGAGTCCATTGAGAATGCTCTCAAGAAGGCCGAAGGTCTGGTCATAGTCCTGGATGCAAAAGGGAACGAGCGCCTCTACTCGGCAAAGATGGCCTGCCCGGTCTGCGGTATGGCCTTCGAAGAGCTGCAGCCCCGCATGTTCTCCTTCAACAGCCCCTTTGGAGCCTGCGAGTCCTGCAACGGTCTGGGCATTCGCATGGAGTTTGATCCGGATCTGATCATACCCGATAGGGAGCTATGTATCGCTGATGGGGCTGTGGCCCTCTATCGCAATGCCATCGACGGCTGGCGGGGTCAGCACCTCACGGCAGTCGCCAAGCACTTCGGCTTCGATATCTTCACGCCATTGAAAAACCTGACAGAAGAGCAGAATAACGCCCTGATGTACGGATCGGATGAACGCATTCGATTCAACATGAGCATGAAGAATGGAGACGCCTACTGGTCGCACAATTCTCAGTGGGAGGGCCTGATACCGCAAAGCCTGCGGCTCTACGGCCAGACGAACTCCGAATACCGGCGTGAAGAGCTGGAGAAGTTCATGCGGGTCTTGCCCTGCCCGGCCTGCAACGGCCGGAGGTTGAAGGAGAAGGTGCTCGCCGTGAGCGTAGCCGGAAAGTCCATTGTTGATGTAACCGACCTTTCCATCGGTGATTGCATCGCTTTCTTCGAAACATTGCAGGGCAGGCTCTCTCTAAAAGAGCTGGAGATAGCTCGCCAGATAATGAAGGAGATCCGCTCCCGTCTCGGATTTTTGGAGCACGTGGGTCTGGGCTACCTCACTCTATCCCGAAACGCGGGAACCCTCTCCGGAGGAGAAGCGCAGCGCATTCGCCTGGCCACTCAGATCGGCTCAAACCTCACCGGCGTTCTCTACGTCCTGGATGAGCCCTCCATCGGCCTTCACCAGCGCGACAACGCCCGTCTGATCGAGACTCTGAAGAAGCTTCGTGAGCTCGGAAATACCCTCATAGTAGTAGAGCATGACGAGGAGACCATTCGCAACGCAGATCATGTGCTGGACATTGGACCGGGGGCAGGAATCCATGGTGGCTATGTAGTGGCTGAGGGGACTCCTGAGGATATCGAGAAGAACCCGGCGTCACTGACAGGCCAGTACCTATCCGGCCAGAAGAGGATCGAGGTTCCGGCCAGCCGAAGAAAAAGCCGCTCCTTCGTCCGCCTCATAGGATGCCGGGAGAATAATTTGAAGAATATAGATGCGGCTATTCCCATCGGCGTCCTGACGGCCATCACCGGAGTCTCGGGATCGGGCAAGTCCACACTGATCTACGATACTCTCTACCGGGCTCTGATGAAGAAGATCTACAGGTCTAGCGAGGCTCCAGGGGAGTACGACGAGCTCTTGTTCGACTCTGAGATCGACAAAGTCATAGTCATAGATCAGAGCCCTATCGGAAGGACGCCTCGATCCAATCCGGCGACCTACACCAAGGTCTTCGACCCCATCCGGCAAGCCTTTGCCGAGACCAAGGAGGCCAGAGTGAGAGGCTATAAGGGCGGTCGCTTCTCCTTCAATGTGCAGGGCGGACGGTGCGAGGCTTGCCATGGGGATGGGCTGATCAAGATCGAGATGAACTTCTTGCCGGACGTTTACATCGAATGCGAGGAGTGCAAAGGAACCCGCTACAACCGGGAGACCCTGGAGGTCAAATATAAAGGAAAGTCCATTGCCCAGGTCCTGGATATGACTGTCGAGGAGGGGCGGGAACATTTCCAGAACATCCCGTGCATTCGAAACAAGCTCGACACTCTGCTGGGTGTCGGCCTTGGGTACATCAAGCTGGGCCAGAGCTCGACGACCCTTTCCGGAGGAGAGGCCCAGAGGATCAAGCTCACCCGGGAGCTGGCCAAGAAGGCGACGGGCAGGACCATCTACCTGCTGGACGAGCCGACCACGGGGCTGCACTTCGAGGATGTGAAGAGGCTCATATCAGTGCTGGACGACCTGGTAGCCAGGGGCAACACTGTTGTTGTAATCGAGCACAATCTGGATGTGATCAAGTCGGCCGACTACATTATCGACATGGGACCCGAGGGCGGGAATGCGGGCGGGCAGATTGTAGCCACAGGCACACCTGAGGAGGTGGCTGAAGTGAAAGAGAGCCATACGGGGAGTTTCTTGAAAGGAAGGCTTTCAAAGGCCCCTTCCTGTTCCAGAAAATTGACGACTGGGCGAAAGAGAGCGGTGTGAACGACTTCCGATATATGATTAAGATCGCATGATAAAGTTCATTTACAAGATCAGGTTTGTTTATAAGACCTGGATTTGAGAATCGGGATTGTAGAATTTGTGGGTATAAGGCTTGCAGTTTCATATGCATGCGAGTCCAGGTACAGACCTTAGATAATTCCTTTGGCCCTCAATGCGGCTTTAACTTCTGCAATATCGTTTTTCATTTCAATGATTTCATTGTCTCGGACCTTATCGATCTTCTTGTTAATATCCCTAACTTCGACAAGAAGCTCATCCCCATTTAGGCCGATTTCTTTGACTTCCAAGAGAAAATCATCCTGGTTTTGAAGCATGCGATTCAACTTGCCGCCCAGATTTCCATCCAATCGGTCTATCTTGCTGCCTAGGTTTTCATTTACTTTGTCCATCTTGCCGCCCAGGCTATCTATCTTGCCGCCCAGATTTCCATCCAATCGATCTATCTTGCCGCCCAGATTCTCATTTACTTCGTCCATTTTGCAGCTGAGATCATCCATTTTTCCACCCAGATTTAAGTTCATATCAACCAGGGTCGTATTTACTTGCTTAATGGCAACAAGCATCTCATTCATGACCCCAATGCCCTTATCAAGTCGAGAGTCCGTCTCCCCTTCGTCCACTAATTTGCCAAATTTGGCAAAGTCGCCACCTGATGAGCTATATGTTTTCTCTACCTGAGATACCTGAATGAGAGTGTTCTTGATTTCGATGGCATGTTCAAACCATTCGAGCTTTTCATCATCTCCTTCAGCGATAATCTTAACTCTACCGTCATCAAGATTCTCAATCATTCCTTTGAGGCCGAAGGCTCTGGCAATATCGATAATTCTCTTGCGATAGCCCACTTTCTGTATATTGCCCGAGATGTAGGCTGTTAGCCTTTTCATTGAGTATTCATCTTCGCTCCTTGTATTTGGTCTTATCTGTCGCCATATCTTTCGCTTGAGAAGAATGTTGATTAATTATGATATTTTGGAGCAAATCATTCGCCTCAGGATTCGGGCCGAAGAAGAGTGCCTGGTTGCCAGACGCGCGTTGGGCATGAGCTTCCGCTGCCGCGAGGGCGAAGCCGCTGGAGCCCGAGGGAAGCTCGGAGAGACATGGCACCACAGAGAAAAGCAATTTATACAGAATAGATCTTGCACTTCCAGGGCCATTCAAATCCCGCCATAGGACCTGACATGTTCCCATGCCCTATGCTTATCCAGGAATCGGTCTCTCTTGGAGTAGATCGAAGCATCCATCCGATTGTAAAGCCTGCGGTCTTCGCCCACCGGACAGACCTTGATGCAGATTCCGCAGGGAGAGATGCCCTGCCGGTTCAGCTCATTGCTGTGCTCAGCGCAGGTCTTCTTGTCGGTCAATCCTCGAGGATAGTCCTTCTCATTCAGCGCGTTTGCCGGGCACATCTTCACGCAGCGCATGCATCTGGTGCAGAGCTGGCCTTCCTGGAGTAGATCCGGCTCCAGCTCGGCTGACGTGAAAACGGAGCCAAAGCGCACCCGCGGTCCGAACTCTGATGTGAGCAGCATGTTATTCACACCGAAGGTGCCCAGGCCTGCCAGATAGGCAGCATGGCGGTGTGAGAAGAATGCCACCGGATTTTTCAGCAACGCCTTGATGCCGAAATATCCGTCTCTAGGGACGAAGACGGATGGGTGGCCTGAATCATTGAGAAAATTGGCCAGACGGTAGGTGTACTGGTCCAGCAAGCCGTTCACAGTATTGTACAGCTCCCGGTAGAAAATGGAGGGCGAGGTCTCCAGCACCGGCAGGCTGACCGGCAGGCCTATGACTATCACCGACCGTGCTTCAGGATATATCGACTGCGGAAAGAACTCCTCTGGCATCCAGGGGAGAAACGGGGGGTCCTTCCACTGTTCCACACTGGCCACTCCTACAAGCGGTATCTCCATCTTCTTGCATCTTTTCCGGATAGCTCTCTTAAGATCTTCGACCATGGATAATCATAATCCTGCCAAAGAATAAAAGGGGATATGATCCTTTCAGGACTCCTTTCTGCAATCAGAACAATAAAGTTCAAATAGTATGGCGATAAATCAGTCTTAAAAAAATTAGTGAGAAATAGTGAGGGTCCGGGTCTCTTCAGCCATTCGAGGGGATGGATGCAGCTTTCCCGAATCTGATAAAATATGAGGGAGGACATAAATGCCGATGCCGATGTTAATACCGATAGGAGTAATCATGTTGAGCGGTGCCATAGGCGGAATCATAAATGCACTTGTGAGCGATAATGGCTTCATCAAGCCCAGTGAGGAGACTGCGGGCGAGGTCACCATCATCCGCCCTGGTTTTGCAGGCAACATTCTCCTGGGAGCTGTTGCTGCCTTTATCTCCTGGGGACTCTACGGAGCCTTCGCCAATACGGTCCTTTTTGGGACTGCTACCGGAGTAGGAACGGAAGAGGTCACAGTCACCATCTCTTCCATTGCCGGCGCCCTTCTGGTTGGCATAGGCGGAGCCCGCTGGCTGACCAATGAGGTGGATAAAAAGCTGCTCCGAACTGCTGCCGCAACGGCCGCTGCCTCCAAGGCTAGCTTCGATGACTCCCAGAGGATAGCCATAGCGACTCCGGCCCAGGCCTTCAATATCGCCAAGAAGATGTACCAGAACGACTAAAACCCTTGGCTAGATGCGCCATTACGATCACAGAGTGCATGCAGGCAATGCAGGCGATGTCTGGAAGCATTTCCTCCTGCTCGAGGCGGCAGATTGCCTCCTCACCCCCGATAGCAGCCTGGTTTATGCGGAAAGCCACGTAGGACGCCCGGAGTATTCCCTGAAGGTGCCCGGTGATTGGGAGGGCGGAATAGGCAAAATCTGGCCTGTTCTGCCGTCCCTCAGAAATTTTTCCTATTCTAAAATCTTGGCAGATTTGAATCCTCACGGCCTGATGTGTTATCCTGGATCGGCCCGGTTGGTATGGGAACTGGCCAGGCGGAAGGGGGCCAAGCTGGAGTTCGAGGCCTGGGACATCGATGCCGAAGTCATTGCGACCTGGCGCAAAAATCCCGATCAGATTGAAATCCCCTTCTCTTCCATCCAATTGGGCGACGGTTTTTCAGGAGTTACATCTCTGCTGAACCAAAGGGCACCCGGACTTCTGCTTATAGATCCACCTTTTCTTGATCCCAAAGACGTAAATGCATCAGAAAAGCTGTTTGATAATGCTCATGAATTGGGATGGACAGTTCTCTGCTGGCATATGGTGGATACGATCGATACGTTTGGTAGAGAGTTTCTTCCGGAGAGTCGTCTCATTGAATCTTTCCATGAATTCTCGATCCGGTTCACCCAGATTGGGCTGGACTACGACGGCGCGAAAGGCTGCGCCGTTGCCTTGGCCTGCCCAAGCGATTCTCTGATGAGCCGCATGGAAGGAAGAATCGGAGAGTTTCTGAAGACAATTCGCAAATTCGATTTATCGCTTTGAATTCAAAGCTTTGAATTCGTTGCTTAGGATTTCTCGCTTTCAATTCATCGCCCTCGGAACCTTTTTAATTAAAGGAGGTGGATGGTATGTGGGGAACAGGATTGCAAAAGGCCTTCAAGCTCATTTCTGGAATACTGATTTTAGTTGTATTTTACAGCCTGGTCTTCATGGCTTTGATGAATCAGGAGGGCCAGTACCAGAATGCAAACCTTATCACAGCCTTTTATTGGGTTGCCGCCACCATAACAACACTGGGCTACGGAGATATAGTCTTCCGCAGCCAATTGGGTCGCATCTTCAGCATTTTAGTGGCCCTCTCCGGTATCGCCATACTCTGGGCAGTGATCATGCCTCTAATAATCACACCCCGGCTGGAGCATCTTGTCAGATCTGACCCCAGC
This sequence comes from uncultured Methanosarcinales archaeon, assembly GCA_963843555.1. Taxonomy (GTDB): domain Archaea; phylum Halobacteriota; class Methanosarcinia; order Methanotrichales; family Methanotrichaceae; genus Methanothrix. The sequence continues at coordinate 71,628 of CAWJKV010000014.1, read as the reverse complement.
TCCACTCCGAAGAACATATCCGGTCACATAATAATTTCCGGCTTCAATCCTGTAGTGGAGACTCTGGCAGAGCGATTTTCTCTGTTGCAGATACCTTTCCTGATCATCGAACGCTCTGAGAATACTGCCAGAACTATTTATCGAAATTATCCTGTTCTCTCGGGGGATCCTTCCGAGGAGGAAGTGCTGCAAAGGGCGAACATCAGCTCTGCCCGCCTCTTTATTGCCAACGAAACTGAGGAGATGAATGCCGAAGTCATTCTAACCCTGCGAGAGATCTCGGATATCGAGATAATCGCTCTGGTAGACGACCAGACCAGATCCAGGTTCTTGAAGTATGCCGGGGCCTCCAGGATCATATCGCCAAAGACGCTCCTCGGAACCTTCATCGCCCAGATCACCTCGCCCCCACTGAAGGACGTATTCCCGGGAGCCATCCGGCTCTTTGGAGATCTTCTGCTGATCGAGCTGCCCATCTATCCAGGAGCGGAGCTGATTGGAGAGAAGCTGGAGGAGAAGGTGATTGTGGAGACGGGCGCTGGCATTGTCGGCATCTGGCAGCGAGGAGTCTTCCATTCCAGCCCTGGATCCGATGATGTGGTGCGGTCAAACTCGGTCTTGATGGCAGTAGGAAATATCGATCAGCTCTCCAAAATTCGAGATCTAACTATAGGCACTCGCAAGGAGGGACCTCAGATCATCCTGGGATACGGGGACGTGGGAAGGCGTGTAGCCACAGTGCAGTCTGTCTGCGGAATAAAACCCTTGATTGTAGATCATCACGATCTGGGAGATATAGGTTTTAAGCAAATAACCGGCGACGCTACAAGAGAGGCCATTTTGTTGCAGGCTGGAATCAAAGAGGCGGTGAGCGTCCTGATCATGCTCAATCAGGACTCCGATGCTATTTATGCCACACTAATGGCCAAGAACCTCAACCCGCATGCCTTTGTGGTGGTGAGGGCAAACCGTCTCAAGTCTGCAGAGAAGATCTACCGGGCTGGTGCGGATTATGTGGCATCAATGCCCATTGTCGCCAGCCACATGCTGGCCAAAATCATCCAGGGAGATGAAGAGGAGCTGGATCTGCTTTATGAGGATCTGGATCTCAAGATCTTCCAAGTAGGGAAGAGGTCTGGACTGACGGGAAAGACTCTGGCGGAGCTGGATCTGCCCCATAATTTCGGCTGCCGGGTGGTCGCTCTGGAGCGAATGGGCCAGGCGATTGCAGTGCCTGACTCCAATACGATTGTGCAGGGAGACGATATTCTGGCTCTGATAGGCAGTCCGAAGGGCACGGAGGCCTTCAGCATAAAATACGAACGGAGGAATCGTTTGAGGTGGAGGCTGAAGATCCTGCCTTTGATTCAATAAGACGGGATTCGAAGGAGCCTAAATGCAGGAATCCACAAATTCCGAATCGATTAGATGCGTTGCTTCGTGGGACAAAATCCGAAAAAAATGGCCCTGTAAGTTCAGGGATCAAGAGCGCTTCATCTTCAAGGAAATTCGTCCTCGTTAACCTTGGTGTGGCACCCTGCACAGATGAAAAGTTCAGAGATAACCTTCGCCTCAACTCCTTCTTCATCTGAGACGGCAGCAGAAGAGGGCCATGGATCTCATCGCCATCGCTCATATCGTCTTCCGGCTCTTCAACAAGATGGGGTTTGCCGCCAGCAAGAGAAACGAGTCGGGAGTCTATGAGATGAAGACCATGTTCAGATGATTCAATCAAAACCAATAGCACCAATCAGGCGACACTGATATTAGCACGGATGGAGATTTCACCTAAATGGAGAATTTGCATGATATCAGGTAAAATGTTTCTTCTTATAATGACCTCTATCGTTTTCTTGCTGGGAACGTCGCTCGCCAGCGTTGTAATCAATGAGGTAGAGCAAAACCCGGCCGGGAAGGAGGATGCTTTCAAAGCGGTGGTAACAGCATGGTTTGAGCTCTTCAATAACGACAACAAAGATGTCGATATCGGCGGATGGAGCATAAATAATTCTATTGGAAGATCGATGACTTTTCCCAAAGGAACGATGGTCAAAGCCATCGATTACTATGTTCTGGATGTGCCGCCAAAATGGCTGGCTCACGGCGGCGAGGTTCTGAGGCTTATGGACGCGTCCGGCCGAGAGGTTGATAGGACTCCAGCCTTGAGCGATGGAGAGGATAACGAGGGCGCCTGGACAAGGGACCCGGATGGAAGAGATACCAACGGCACTGATGACTGGAAGTTCCTGCCTTCAAGTCGTGGTTTCTAAAAACATTTAACTTTTCTTATTTTAAAATGAATACCTAGCAGCGTGCTGCGTAGAACAAAATACCGGTAAATATTTCCTCTCGCCTACTTCCATCCGCGTGAACTCAAGGATGCCAAGTCACTGCGGAAGGCCGCCAGGCATATTCATGCAGCTCGCAGGGAGGCTCGGAGGCTACAAGGAGAGATGGATGCGGCTCTAGCGGTATGGTTCTTTAAAAGGAAATCTGTCTTTGTTCCAATATAGTGATGCCTCTTTATCTTATCGCAGATGTTTCCCGCCATACTGAATAAGCCTTTGAGTGATAACTAGAAGGCGATTCTTTCCCGATCCTAACAGCACGAAGACTCAATGATATTGCATCGATGCAGACACTTTAATCCTACATAGGTCTTTTTGCTTTGCATTCAAGAGATCTTTTAGGTCCAGAATCCTCCCCCTTGGTAGGACTTCGAGAGTTGTCTCTTCAAGCAAATTGTAGACCCCGTCTCCGGCGATATACAGAACGCCATTTTCCGAAAGCTCCATGAGGTCAAGGCATAGCTTCGTGCGGTCATTTTGAGGCGTCTTGGTCAGAAGGAAGATCTCTTTTATTGTCCATGCTTCACCTGTCTTCGAATGGCAATTGCCCTGTCGCTCTTCTCCATCATCTCTGCCAGATCGTAGAGGCTGGTGATCTTTTCCCCGGATGATAATCCGCGCAGACGCCATCTTCCCCGGCCAGGTAGCCTCTGGCTGTGGCACACCTGGCACAGGCCCTGACCACAGCTCCCCTCTCGGCCTGCTCCTGGAATAACAGGCCAGCATTTCCAAAAAGAGAAGGCTTTTGCCCGAGCTTGGGAATATGCACCGCATCCAGGTGAAGAAATATATATTAACCTGAAATCTTTCAGCGACTCTGATGCGATCTTGTAGGCCATCTCGGCATATTCTGAGATGTAGGGACCGTCCGTGAGGATGATGGTCAGCGTCTTCAAGGTGTTCCTCCTTCAGAGGTATTCGAGCAATGCCCTGACATGCTCCAGATTGGTGGCGTATTTGGCCTCCAGCAGCGGAGTGCATTTATCCAGAGCTGTCTCCCTTCCCACCAGCTTGATGGCGAAAGCGTAGCAGCTCTGCTCTCCACAGATCTGGCAATTGGTCTTGGGAAGGTACTCATAGATCTCAGCGTGATCTACCTTGATCTTCTCTCTTGGAACTGGAGTCACCCCCTTAGCTATGGCCTCGTTGATGGTCCTCTTCAGATCCTCCATAGTCTCTCGAGCCTCTGCCTCGCTCTTGATCATGGTCATGGTAACATTGCCGGTGGAATAGACGGTGATGAGAATATTGCCCTTCTGGATGATGAGCGCTCCAATCCTCTCCGAGTACCTGGCCCTAGGGAATAGGGGCTCCAGGAGTTTTAGGGCACCGCCCAAAGGTGGCTCAAAACGGGCAATAATCCTGAACTTGGTGCTGTCGGCAATGCAGGGCAAGAGCTGTCTGAGCTCGACGACTTCCAGGGGCTTTGTGCCTGCAAGATCTTTCTTGGCCTCGGCCGGCTTCTCGGCCTTGGTCTCCATGAAGTTCTTTCCAAAATCGGTTAGAACCATAGCGTCTTCCTTGATGTCGATCAAGCCGGCTTGCTGCAGCATTTGCATGTGGTAGTCCAGCATGGAGCCTCCTATCTCTTGCTCGATCTCTGCTCTTGTTCTGTCCTTCTCCACCAGCATGGCCATTATCTTTCTCCTCGTGGCGTTGGCCATTGCGTTGCTCACGAGCTTTACCTCAGCGGGCGATCCAGTCATCTATCTCACCATGCTAACTATTAGTTTCGCAAATATCTTATCAGGGCGCACCGGGATAGTACTTATCCCTCAGCTTCAGCTCGAAGTTGTTGCTGGCCGCGGTGAAGGAGAGAGCCGCCGTGTTCTCATAGTTCACTCCCAGTTTGTAGTTAGAACTCTCCTCCCAATGGCATAATACTTAGACGATCACGTATTGCCCAGCTTTGTGTATTTCGTGCTGGCAGTGCCTCCTCCAGCCGGAGTCGTAGCGGCCTGCTCCCCCGTTGCCTCGTTCGCCTTCCAATCCTCCCAGGTGTAGATGCTGGCCTCATATCCCATGAGCTGCAGAGCATACCAGACCAGAGATGAGCGGCTGTAATCGCTGGAATAAACTACGATCGGCTGGTCTTTGCTCAGCCTGCCGAATACCATACCCAGTTCGTCTCCATTCTTGATACGATCTCCTTTAATTATATTGGCTGGATCCAGAGCGACAGAGCCTGGTATGCGGCCTTTGCCAAACTCCACAAAGGGCCGGGCATCCACGATCTGGGCCTGTTTGGACTTCACGTATTCGAATTCGGCTATAACCTTGGGGTTGACTTCGGGGTTGTACACAACGCTAGGCTTTATATTCTCCAAAGCCGCCTCAGGCAAGCCTGCAGCTTTCCAGTCTGCCAGGCTTCCATCCAGGAGTCTGACATCCTTTTGTCCCAAGTGTTGTAGCACCAGGAAGGCAAATTCGGCTTCCCCAGAGCTCTCTTTATTCCCGTAAAGGACTACTGAATCATCTCTGGAGATGCCTTTATCGCCCAAGATCGAGGCTAGTTCCTCATCTGTTTTTAGGTTGCCAGCGCCATCTAAGAAGTCTCTGGTTTGAATGTGAATGGCATTCTCGATATGAGACTTCGCGTAGCTGTCGCCGTTGGATACGTCCACTACCACATCTGAGCTGGAAACGCTCTTCATGGACTTAAGGATCCCACCATTAGGAAAAGAGGCCGCCCTATCCAACGGCTTCTCTGTGTTTATACCGGAATTCTGCGTGCTGTTACCGGAATATCCAGCAGCGTTGTTTTGGGCGCTGCCTGGCTGGACGGGCTGGCCGGTTCCAGGTTCAGAGTTGAGGAAACCGCTAGGATCCCAGGTGCCTCCGCCGCAACTGCAGCCCGCGTCAACTACGGGCGCAAAAGCCATCAAGGAAATTATCAGAATTCCCAGAACATAGAACCCTCTTGAGCCTGATCTCTTTCGGTCAAGAGTTGAGCTGGCGTTATCATTGTGAATAGTATCGAATTTGGTCATTTGTTTTTGCCCTCTCTCAGATTTTAGCTTCTTTCATCAGCTTTACCATATTGAGCATCTCAATAACAGCGCCCTCGGACAGCCGGTATCTGGACCATCTCCCATCCTTGCGCTCTTTGATGAGCCCTGCATCCTTGAGGATGGAAAGGTGATGAGATGTGCTGGATTGGGGTCTGTCGAGACCGATCATGATCTCGCAGACGCATAACTCTCCTTCTCTCAGGAGCATGAGGATCTTGAGTCGGCAGGGATCGGCCATAGCCTGAAATATCTCAGCCTCCTCCTCGATCTCCAGCTCGTCTATGCTGTTCACTATGGAACGGATCTTGTCGACCTTGCATTCGGCTTTATCGGCATCGCCGATCAGCCGTGTCATCCTGTTAACAGCTTCTTCCGTAACGCATGTCATGGACTCCTCTCTTTAGCAGCAACTTTCAACAGCAACTGCAGCTTTTTTGATTTAGAAGCTTTGGCCCCTCTTGCTTCAGACAGTCGCAGCATATTCTTATTCTACCCCTCTTTTTGTGACTTACGATGAATAGGGATTCCGCTTCTTTATTGCATATTTCGCATTTCACCGTGCTCATTTTGGCATTTCACCCTCTTGTGCCTTCTCTGTTGACTGCTGGCTGTATACAGTATTTCTTCTGATTTAGCGTATACCGGTCCGTCCATACCGCAGGTTAATCCGGCTATCCATATCCAGTTATTTCGATATATAAGATTTTCCCGTCATACAGTTAAATCCAATTACGACATCTGTCTTTAATTAAATATATTAAACATTTTCCACATAATTAGGTAACAAGATGGCCGAAATTAACAATTGAAAATATGTATGTTCGCCGAAATGCTGTTAGATGAAAGGGATTCTAACAAAAATTTTTCCTATGTAAGACTATATAGATCATAAAGTCGAAAGACTTATATCCAATAATGTCGATATGCCGTTCTAGGCTTGCCCTGTTAACGGGCAATTCAGATGATCTGATCTGAAAAGAACTCAGTTAAGGCGACTTGAAAACTTGAAGCGAGAGCTATTATCGAGGACAATTTGCAGCCTCAGACCTCATAGTAGGATTTCGTCAAGATGAAAAAATGGAGCTAAAGGAGAGTGTATCATGGGCATAATCAAGAAAACAGTTTGCGTAGCATCTTTGATTGCGGTCTTCATTCTGGCGTTCAGCGTTAATGTCATGGGTGCTGAATATTCAGTAGGATCGGGAAATAATGACTGGTGGACAACATATCCGGATCAATCCAGTGGTAAAGGCGGTGAGGTCAACCATCCTGCTTGGGTTTTGGACGCTCTAGAAAGCAAGCCTGTGGTTGTCTACGCTCACAAAGGCTGCAGCTACTGTGCACCTCAGACAGAGGCCCTGACAAAGATAGTTGACGAGATGGGAGATGAATTCACCTACTTCAATTTATCTGCTGACGGAAGCGATGCCAGATCAGAAGAAGCCCTGCGGGCATACGATCCCAACGGCGGCGGCATGTATGTGCCATTGACAGTTATTGTAACTCTGGCTCCGAATGCGGAGGGAAAGGTCGTGCCGGTCTGGCACAGCACTGATGAGGTTACAGGCGAGAGCTGGACCAAGAAATATATCGAGGACGCATTAGTCTACTATAACGAGAACTCCGCTAACTGGAACAAATGAAGTCTGGCCTGAATAAAAGGATAAACAGCCATGTCTTTCAAAATTAAAAGATCCCTGATTTTGGGACCAATCACCCTTTTTGTCATCTTATGTTCCCTCTTCTTAAGCTTGTCAACAGGCCTGGCACAGGAGGCTAAAGCTCCTGATTTTCAGGCAGTGGACCTTGATGGAAAGAATGTCTCCTTGAGCGACTACCGGGGTGAGGTCGTCCTTTTGCACATCACCAACATTGAGAATCCCCTCTGCAGGGAGTGCGAGAACGCACTGAACGCCCAGACCCGGGAGCTTTCCATCTTAAAGCAGAAGGATCCCGGCATTAATATCATAACCCTCAACGTCCGGAAGAACCCATACTCAGAGGACGGCCGGACTCTGGCCAGTTTCTGGTGGAACACCAATGTAACCTGGCCTTGGATTGAGGACTTTGAGCCCTATCCTCTTACCAGCAAATACATCGATTACTCCACCCTGGAGGGCGGCTTTGCCAACCCTACGCTGATCCTGATAGATAAAGAAGGAAACGTTGCGGACCTCTTCCACGTCTACCAGCTCGGCAAGGGCGAGATCGATGGCATCCAGAGCGCTGATTCTCTTTACAGTGACCTGAAAAGCATGGAGAGCGGTGAGGCTTCCGGATTCGAAGGAATCGCATCCAGCCAGGGCGTGAACTACCTGACCATGTTCGTCCTGGGAATTGTAACTTCCCTCTCGCCCTGCTCCGTGGCTCTGCTCCTGGCTATGTTCTCCTATGTCATGACTGCTCGCCGGAAAGAGGAGTACCTCAAGAAGTCAGCAACGGCCTCCAAAGAGGGTTTCATGATCGGGGTGGCCTTCACTCTGGGCATGGCCTTGGTTTTCTTCGTGCTGGGGCTCTTTCTCTCAGACATCGGCGTCTTCATCCGCCAGGCCCGCTTCTTTGACCTGGCAGCCGGCCTCTTGATGATCATCCTGGGAATAAATATCATCAAGCCCATCGGCGAGATCATTGAGCCGGTCAGGTCGCACTTCTCCTTCCGCAAAGCCGATGCTGATGAAGATGACTCGCCGGTGCAAAAGAAGGGCATAATGGAGAGGCTGGTTCACTTCTCCATGGGCCTTTTCGAGTATTCGGCCTTCATTGGAGCTTTCACCCTGGGCGTCTTCTTCGCCCTGGGCTGGGCACCCTGCGCCGTGTCCCTGGTCTTCCCGGTGCTCATCTGGCTCATCTCCCAGGACGTGACACCCCTGGTGGGAGGCCTGATGCTCTTCGTCTTCGGATTGGGCCATGGCGTGCCTGTGATTCCCATTTCCACCTTCTCCAGGGCTGTGGGCGGGCAGATCGGCGAGAAGTACATCTATGCCGGAAAGTATGTGACCAAGATCTTCGGAGTGGCAGTGATCTTGATCGGCCTCGTCTATGCGGTGAGGTACCTGGGGTACAAGATGTGGTAATGTGGAAAAAATGTCCCGCGGTGAGGAAGACTCCTCCCGCCGGGCTTATACCCATATCGGAAAAGCAATTGACCCAATTGACACACGATAGAAAAGTTCAAATAGAACAAATTTATCCTTTTTTGTATCATGCGAGGAGTACTTATGCGAAAAAGTCTATTAATTATATTAACAATAATATTGATCATTGACCTGGCCCAAGCGGTAAAAATTACTGTAGGCCCATTAGACGAAGACTACCCACAGATCCAGAAGGCCATCGATAACTCAAGTAATGGAGATGTCATTGAAGTTTCATAGCGGAACATATCGGGAAAGGCTCAAAGTTGTCAAAGCTGTAAGCTTAATAGGCCTTGACACAGGCGATGGCTTGCCAGTTGTAGATGCAGAAGGATTTGGAAATGCAATCGCCCTGATAGCCAATGGATCTACGGTAAAGGGGTTTAATCTGACCGGCTCTACCGGATGCGCTTGCTCCAGAAATGCGGGAATACGGATTGAATCCAATAACAACACGATCTCTGATAATGTCTTCTACAAGAATAAGTACGGCATATACGTCATGATGGGATCTGTCAATAACATCTTTGTATCTAATGATCTGCGGGGGAATGAAATCGCAGCCAGAGATCAGGGTGGCAATTCGTGGAATAGCAGCAGCCAGAACTCAGATGGAATACAAGGGCTTTTGGAATTATTTACTGGAAAACAGATGAAAGGAAACCATTATGGCGATTACGACGAGCCAAAGGAAGGCTGCAATGACACCGATAAGGATGGATTCTGCGATCTGCCCAGGAAGATAGATGATGGATCTTCAATCGATCATTATCCATTCGTCTCAAAGGTAAACTGAACTATAACAACAGGAAACGCAGAGAACGCCTGAATGACAAGTGGGCCGAGAGACGATATTTGGTTTCTTCAATCTTTTTCTTCTTTCAAGTTCTCTCTGGCCATCTCCCTCAGCCTCTGCAGAACATCCCTGGCACGCTGGATGCTGTCACATTGAGAGAGGTCTTTGGGATTGCAGGATGCCAGAAGGTCCATGGTCCTATCCGCCAGACGATCGCATTCAGAGTCTTCCAGTCTTTGCAGCAGCAGGGCAGCGCGGTGGTTGAACTCCCGGCACTTGGAGGACTGCGTAATTCGCTCGTGCATTGTGCAGAGCGCCTCGATCTCTTGCAAGATATCATAAAGCTCCTGCTCGTCACAGGTCATCTGCAATAGTCTATGCAAGGAAGGATTTCAATGTAACCTGCCTCCAGAATACTGCAAAAATCCTCCTGCAACAGAACGGGCAAAATGCTGATCTATTTTGATGAGCATTGAGACATGGATGACATCCCTTGCGATGCACCAGGATAAGAAGAAGGTTCTCGTTCTCTGCACTAACAACTCCGCCCGCTCCCAGATGGCCGAAGGCCTCTTGCGGGCCATGTACGGCGATCGATACCAGGCTTACAGCGCCGGAGTCGAGGCCGCATCGGTCGATCCTCGCGCCGTGCAGGTCATGTTGGAAATCGGCATCGATATCTCTGGTCAGCAATCCAAGTCTTCAATGGAATTTCAGGATACAGTATTTGAACTGGCAGTCACTGTCTGCAACCGGGCCAAACAGGCCTGCCCGATCTGCAGCACAGAGTTTGAGCTTCCTACAAATTTCCTAAAGCAAGAGAAGTCATTCACTGAAGCTTCGAGGATCCTGCCCTGGCCACAGGCTCTGAGGAGGAGCAGCTTGAGGTCTTCCGGCAAGTGAGGGATGAGATAAAGGATTGGATATCACATACGTTTAGGAAATAAAGATGAGTCTGGAATCCAACAGAGAATGCGTCTTCAAAACGCCAAAAGCTTCATATATGCGCATATTTGCATGTAAATAGATGAACCAAACGGAACAATACGTTGAGTTATTTAAGGCACTCTCCGATGAAACGCGACTGAGGCTCATAGTCTTGCTTTACAAGAGGGAGTTTTGCGTCTGTCAAATCGAGGCCGCTCTGGGCATCTCGCAGACAAAGGCTTCCCGTCATCTTGCTATCCTGCGTCGTGCAGGCCTTTTGAAGTCCAGGCGGGAGGGTTTATGGATATACTATACCCTAAGTGATCCCGGAAATAAAGTAGAAGCGAGCCTATTCCAAAGTCTTTGTGAGTCCTTGTGCACCGAACTGTCGTCTATGGAAGATCTGGCTAAAAAGAAAACTTGTGGAGCTCAGAATACAGCTTCCGTATTTAGATCTGAATAGAGCAGGATCGAGATGTAATATCTTTTAAGATTGTTCATTTTCCATCCAATCCTTGTAGCTGTAGAGCCTGGCATCATATCCCATCATCTTCAGGGCAAACCAAACCACAGAGGCCTTCATACCCGTGTAAGTGAAAACCGCCACCGGCTTATCTTTGTCCAACGCCGCGAAAACCTTATTCAACTCGTCCATGCTTTTGATCTTTTTCCCGTCCAGCACGCTTTCATAGGGTATGCTGATCGATCCCGGTATGGTTTGGGCCATAAACTCCTGCAAGGTCCTGGCGTCAACAATCTGCGCCTGGTCGCTTTTTACGAACTGATAGGTTGCAGTGTAATTTGCCGTTTCTGCAGGAGTGTAGACTTTGCCAGGGAGTTTTCGGGCGTCTTTCGTACTATCGCGTCCCATTGCCTCCCAATCTTCAACCGTTCCATTGAGAACCAAAACCTTCTCATGACCCAGACTCTTCATAATCCAATAGACGTAAGTCGCTACGGACGGACCGCCGCCGCAGGGCAGGCATTCGCCGTAGATCAAGACTGAATCCTCACGAGAGATTCCGGCGTCTCCGAGAATCCTGGCGATTTCAGAAACGGGCTTTACAACACCCGCTCGTATGTCGAATTCCGTGTAGGGAATGACCACAGAGCCTGGGATATGCGTTTTGGAATCCTCGCTCACGTCCAGGAGAATATCCGCATCTTTGACCTTGTCCAATGGCACAAGAATCGGTTTAGCCCCGTCGCTCTTCACCACGCTTGCCTGGTCTACAGGAACGGCATTCTGAGCCGTCTTGGAATCTTCAACAACCTTAATGTTCTCTGACGCCTTGCTTCCTTCATCCGTAAAGTAAAACAGGGCCATGGCCGCTAATAAGGCCGCGCAGATTATGGAAATCAGCACCAGCTTTGATTTTGGTAAACTCATTACATTCCTCCTGGATTCTTGGATCCAAGCACTTCCTTACCTTCTTGACAACTCCATTGAATCGGCATTTCATTTCAAGGGCAATTTTATCATGAAACTTTCAATCCCCAGGTTCAACACCTTTGATTTCGTCGGGTCGCCATGATAAAATGACCACGTTTTTGGCGAGCTTCGAAGCTACTTCATCAATGTATTTCAATTCATTAACGCCGCGAGCTGCAAGAAGCGTGTCGGTGGTTCCGGATAAGGCGAAACTCTGGTTGATGATCCAGGCGAAGGGCTCAATTTGCGCCCGTCGAAGATCATCCTGCAGGCGCGCTGCCTCGTGAACAGGCGTCGCCTCAGGCAGCGTCACCAGAAGAATTTTGGTAAATTCCGGGTCACGTAAACGCGGCAGAAGTTCTAACACATCATCGGCAACACCATCAGAATTCTTTGCCACTTCGCGGTGATAGGATTGAGTGGCGTCCAGCAGGAGCAAGGTGTGGCCGGTCGGAGCGGTATCCAGAACTACAAAGTTATCCTGTCCCAGGGCTACAGCATGGGCAAATGCTCGAAAAACGGCGATCTCTTCGATACAAGGAGAGCGAAGTTCTTCCTCCAGCAAAGCCATATCTTCGTCCGATAACGATCCTTTCTTCCCTTCAAGAATGTTCTTGACATACTTGCGGTTTTCTTCTTTGGGGTCAATTCGACTGACCTGAAGATTGGGGAGCGGTCGATCCAGCATATCCTCAATGTGAGCGGCGGGATCGGTGGTGGACAGATGGACCGGATGCCCGCGATTGGCCAGTTCTCTGGCTATGGCAACAGCTATCGAGGTCTTCCCGACGCCGCCTTTGCCCATGGTCATAATGAGCCCTGTCCCGCGCTCCTCCAGGCTATCCAGCAGTTCTTTCCATCGTCCCGTCTGGGACAGGAGATGACTTCTGCCTGTTCGCAGTTTCTCCACAACATCCGGGGCGCAGATGACAGGTTTGCCTTGAACGGCATCTCGAATGGCTTTGATACCTGTCAAGCCCTGCGGATTGTTGCCGAATACAGTACGCGGCAGCCGTGCCAACCGCTCCGGCATGCAGGCCATGGCCTCTTCGGCTTTGCGGGAAAATGCTTCGGCAACAGGGTCTGATGATTTGGTTTGAAAAAGACCGTTGATAATCAGGTGCTGATTCTTCATTCCTATTAGATAGAGCTCCGCACTGGCACGGGCGGCTTCTCTGAGTGTGATCTCTTCGGCTCTGGCGACCAGAATAAGAAGCGTCTTTTGATAATTTGTGAGCGACTTCACCGCTGCCTCATAAATGAGACGTTGATCCTTGAGGCCGGAAAGAGGACCGAGGCAGGAGCTGCCGCTGGTATTAGCGATCACGAAATCGTTCCATGCAGCAGGCAGGCTGAGCAGTCTTAATGTGTGGCCCGTGGGCGCTGTATCGAGGACAACATGATCGTAGTCCCTGGCGGCCTTGTCATCGCCGATGAACCGGGTGAATTCATTGAAGGCAGCGATCTCAACCGTGCAGGCTCCTGATAGTTGTTCTTCGATGGATTGCACTGCATCCTCCGGCAATACCCCCCGGTAAGGTCCTACAATCCTTTCCCGATATTCGGCGGCAGCCTGAACCGGATCGATATTCATAGCCCACAGGCCCGGCTGGCCATTGATCGGTGTGGGCCGACCGGTGAGGGGCGTTTCCAGCACCTCGTCCAGGTTTGATGCCGGGTCGGTGCTGATCAACAAAACCCGTTTTCCTTGATCGGCCAGCGCGAAGGAGACGACACAGGACATGGATGTTTTCCCGACACCACCCTTTCCGGTGAAAAATAGAAATCGGGGGACGCCTGCAATTAGCTCTTTCATTTGCAGCATCCTTCTGCACAGCAAACCTCGGATCTCACAGTCTTATCGTCAATTCCCAACAAGGCAAAGAGCTCTTCAGACTTTGGATAACGCCCAGTTATCTTGAGTTCGTCGTTAACGAAGATAAAAGGCAGTGCATCCTTGCCAAGTTTGGTCAGTAGCACCTTCACCTGCAAATTTTCTGCAAATGCCTGCGGTTGCTGGGATAGATTCCAGCGTTCAAAGCCAATTCCCTGCTCAGCAAGCGATTTCAATGCGCCGGAAAATTCCACCAGCGCGCTGTTCACATTTGGCCCGCAGACGCCGCTGGAGCAGCACATTGGCGGATCATAGATTTTTATCAATATTTCCCTCTCTCCATGATACTCGGTTTCAACGGTTGCATTTGCGTCTTTCGGACTGCAACAATCGTTTCCAGGTGCGCAACAACTGCCGGCTCCGGTTATAGTTTTCAGGATGGAGCCGAGCAGTCCCTTCTTCTTTCCAGTTTCCTCTGCTTTCATGAAATTTTTTCACTTCCTTGTAGTTCAGGAGTTCCCTTTAGAGAATGATGGATATAGATCGACCGAATTTCCACCATCTATCTTCCTGGGCATATCGCAAAATCCATCCTTCATTGGTGTCGTTGCAGCCTTCATCCGGCTCATCGTAATCGCTATAATGATTGCCCTTCATCTGCTTTCCAACCACCAACTCTACTAATTTTTGCAGCCCTTCCGCCTTTGGGCTGCTACTCCATGAATTATTGCCCGGGTCATAGGCTGAGATCTCATTTTGCAGGAGGAGGTTGGATACAAAAGTGTTATTGAAATTCTCCGGTTTTACATATATCCCGTACTTATTCTTATAGATGATATTATCGAGGACCATGTTATTGCTGGATACCACCTGTATCCCCGCACTTCCGCATCCGCAGTGGCCAGATCCGGTGAGATTGAATCCCTTGACTGTAGATCCATTCGCCATCAGGGTTATCGAGTTGCTCGATCCTGATGCATTTATCACTGGCAAGCCATCGCCAGTGTCAAGGCCCAATAAGCTTACAGCTTTGACAACTTTGACCCTTTCCCGATATGTTCCGCTATGAACTTCAATGACATCTCCATTGCTTGAGTTATCGATGGCCTTCTGGATCTGCGGGTAATCTTCATCCAATGGGCCTACTGTGATCTTTGCCGCATCGACCAAGCCCATGACGAGTATCAGGACAATTAAGAGACTTCCCAGCTTAATGCTTGAATAATTAGATTTTTCTATTCGATCCGCTTCGATTCTGCTCTTCATGTAATTTTCACTTCCTTATTCAAAACGTGCTGAGGAAATAGAAGCCTACCGTGATCAAAACGACTCCTGCCACAAGTCGGATCGCACTGTCCGCTTTTTTAAATCCTATAGCTGATTTGCCAAGAGTTACACCCAGCATGAGTGCAGCTAAAGGCAGGCTGAAGCCGACAGCGTAAGCACCCAGAATGCCGAACATCCAGAGCGTATATCCCTGCAGTACAGCGACACCCAGGATGATGAAAATCCCGGGATTGCAGCCCAAAGAGCATACGCTCACCGCTCCGCCTATGATGAGTCCGACTGCCGCTGCTCCCAGAAATCCTCGTTTTCGAGTTTCTATTGCCCTGTTCTTTATCCCTGGGATCTTGAGAGGAAGGAGATTCAGGGCACCGAGCCCGACGATGATGGCAACAACTCCCGCGAAAACCTTCCAGTAATTTCCAAGGACGCTCTGGGCGACCTGACCGATCAGCCCGGCGACACTCCCGAAAATCAGCAGAGCTATGATCGAGCCGAGCATGAAGAAGAAAGCACCAAGCAGATTGGAGCGCCGATCGTTTGCCTCTTGCATTCCGGCGTATCCGACGATGGCGCCAAACACCGGTAAGGTGCAACAGGTGCTTGCCACTGCGCTGGCCAGGCCCAAAAGAAAGGCCAAAGGCAGTGCCATCGGGCCCATTCCTGCCTGTTCTAGCGCGGTCTTGGCCCATTCAGCAGGATATAGAAGCCAGTCCAATCAGATCCCTCCTAATTATTAGCATGGCACAGCACAGCCCCCTGGAGCGCAGCCTGATGGTCGCGATGCCGTCACGAGAGATTGCAGCAGATCCGCTTCCGATATTTTAGTGGTGGCAGCGATTTTGCCAGTTCCGTTGATCGCTGCCAGCACGCATGGAACAGGCACTTGACTGGTCAACTGGGCATAATCCTGAGAGCCTTCATCCAGTACGAATACTGCCATCCTTGTTCCCTGTGATTGCGCCTTCTCTGCTGTGGCTTCGATTTCTTTCTTGACAGTTTCATTAGGGCTCTGACCCTTGGCGGGCAGATAAATGAAGAACGCGTCTTTCTGGGAACTCAAATCTCTGATGGATGCAAGCGATACCAGTGGCTCATCCCAATTCGCTTCACTCGTATTTTCGGCCGTGTCGTTCTTGGCTGCCAGCACGTTTAGGGTGAATGCATTTAATCCCCCATCAGCGCCCGTTTCCGCTTTCTGCATAACGCTATTCGCCAAAACGATTACGGCAGCAATGGCGACAACCAGACAAATGATCACCTTGCCCTTTGTGCCGATTCTGGTTCCCCCGCAATTGCATCCCGGTCCGCATTCTGATGCTCTTTCAGCCTGATTTGCAGATGAAGTAGGCTCCCGATTGTCATTCTTCATGGTGTTATCTCCTCCTTACTGTTAACTGCAGCAATTGCCCGCAGCATTGTCGCAACATGGGGAAGGTTTGTTTTCCGGAGCTGCAACAACGCTTTCGGCAAACCTGTCCATGGCCGACATGGCCCCTTTCCGGATCATGCGCCCCACAGCGATGGCTTCATTGATCTCATCTTCTCCAATTCCAAGTTTTCTAGCCTTGTCGACATGAAAGGTCAGGCAGGGTTGACAATGAGCGGCTAAAGACGCCCCAATGGCAACGAGTTCTTTTGTGTTTTCGTTCATTTTCATTGCTCCTCTTTCCAATTTGATTGGAGCTACAGGCAGTGTTTTCGCAAGGGCACGAATTTTATCACGCATTCGGCGATTGCAGTTGAGCTTTTGGTCTCTTCATCATATATGTGAGAATGCGCATATATGAATGTTGTGGCCGGAGTCGACTTAGGATTAATTAACCTCCATTGATTTGCATTTTGCAGCAAGATTGCAGCTCGCATCTTCTCTGTTTTTATACCACCGCTCCTTCAAATATAGGGCTACTCTGACCAGTAAGATCATTACTGGCACCTCCACGAGAGGTCCGATAACTGTTGCGAATGCTTCGCCGGAACTTATGCCAAAGACACCTATTGCCACAGCAATGGCCAGCTCAAAATTGTTGGAGGCAGCGGTGAATGAAAGACTGGTACTTCTTTGGTAATCGATTCCCGATTTGTATGCCATGTAAAAGCTTATGAAAAACATCAATGCGAAGTATATGGTCAGTGGTATGGCGATTCTCACTACGTCCAGTGGGACCCCTACAATATACTCCCCTTTTAGCGAGAACATCACCACGATGGTGAAAAGCAGAGCAATGAGGGTAATAGGTGATATTCGAGGGATGAATTTGTTCTCGTACCAGCTCTTTCCTCTGGATCTGATCAACACGTATCTGGTGATAATACCAGCAATGAATGGTATGCCCAGATAGATGAAAACGCTCTTTGCGATCTCGCCCATGGTCACATTGACTGCGACTCCTTCAGCGATGCCCAACGCTGAAGGCAGTACGGTTAGGAAAATATAGGCATATATGGAGTAGAAGAAAACCTGGAAGACAGAGTTCAAACCCACGATGGAAGCACAGTACTCACAGTCTCCGCCCGCCAGATCGTTCCAGACTATCACCATGGCGATGCACCTGGCCAGCCCAACCAGTATCAGACCATACATGTAATGGGGATAGTCTTGGAGGAAGATCACCGCCAAGACAAACATGAGCACGGGACCGACAATCCAGTTTTGCACAAGCGAAAGACCCAGAACCTTTGTATCCTTGAAGACTCTTCCGAGTTCTTCATATCTGACTTTCGCTAATGGAGGGTACATCATAAGGATCAATCCAATGGCAATAGGTATTGATGTAGTGCCAATGGAAAGCCCTGTGATCGCCTTCGGAACGGCTGGAAAGAAATACCCTAATGCAATGCCAAGAGCCATGGCTAAAAATATCCAAAGGGTCAGATATGTATCCAGGAATGAGAGTTTTTTATTTGAGTTCACGATTAAGACCTCTTTTAACTATTCCAATGAGTTGGGGCATAACATGCCGTATAATTATTGGCGCGATCATCAAGGAAACTCCTCTGCGACGATTTGCTTAGAGACCCGTCCATGTTTCCCCAAATGAGCCCGAATTTCATCATGCATCTGCCATTGCCATTTAGCTTTTGGCCTTTTTCTTATACATGTGCAAATGTGCATATATGAATGTTATGGCTCGAAGCATCGGAAAATATTCACTCATAAAAGGAAGTTATTTCGCCTTCTGACACCAGCAGGCATCATTGGCGAAATATCGTCGCATTTCTTACCTAAGCTACCAGCAAATTGGCCAGATATCCCGCAGCCACCGCTATGCTGAAGATAGTAAGCACGAAGGCTGCCAGCAGCTTCTTCTCGAATATGGCCGATAGAAGCGTCAGCTCAGGGATGCTCGCCCCCGCTCCGCCGATAACCAGTGCCAGGACGGCCCCCACGCTCATGCCTTTCTCCGTGAGGACCAGGCCGATGGGGATCATGGTCTCGGCCCGGATGTAGATGGGAATGCCTATGAGAGCGGCCACAGGAACGGCCAAGGGATTGTCCGGCCCTGCGAAGCGGGTGATGATCTCCGTAGGAACGAATCCATGAATGAATGCACCAATGCCTGCGCCTAACAGGAGATAGGGCACGAGTTGGCGGAATAAACTGAATGCATTTGCAGCAGAGCGTTGTATCCTCGATTTCGCATCCGCTGCCTGCTGGCAGTCACAGCAGCTTCGTACTGCGGCCACGGATTTCACCTGACTGGCAAAGCCGAGGCTATCGAGCAAGAGACCGATGGCAATTGCGCCCACAAAGGTGACGGCAAAGTAGAGCGCAGTTATCTTCCATCCCATCAAAATGACGAACAATGATATTATCACCGGGTTCAGCAGCGGAGAAGCGAACAAGAATGACATTGCAGATGCAAAGGGCACGCCGGCGTTGAGCATTCCCAGGAGGAGAGGTATGGTCGAGCAGGAACAAAATGGCGTAAGAGCGCCGAATCCAGCCCCAAGGATGCTGCCCAGAATTTTGTGCTGCCCACCAAGGACCTTCTTTATGGTCTCATCCGGTACGTACTCCTGTATTAGCCCCACGAGAAAGGTTATGCCTATGAATAAAACGATCAATTCTACAGCGATTTCCACGAAGAAATTCGCCGCTACCGCTAAGTCTTCCCAAAACATTTTTATATCCTTCAAAAATTTTTATTGTTTTTTCTTTAGTGCTCCGGCCTGTTTGACCATCTCATTGACCGCTCCATCCGCAAGTCGATAATAGGACCATTTGCCGTCTCTGCGCTCTTTGACAAGTCCCGCCTCTCTCAAAATGGACAAATGATGGGAGGTGGAGGATTGAGGTTTTTTAAGGGCGGTCATGATCTCGCAGACACAGAGTTCTCCTTCTTTGAGAAGCTTAAGAATCCTGAGCCGGCAGGGGTCGGCAGCCGCCTTGAAGACATCGACCTCTCCTTCCGGGCCTTCCATCTCGATATTCTTCATCAATGAGGCGAGCTTCCTGGTCCTGGCTCGGGCTTTGTCCGTGTCTCCGATGAGCCTCGCCAGGCTGCATATTGCATCCTCATCGATCTTTGAATCCTCGCAAACCTTCTTTGCCGGTCACTATTGATGTCACCATTCCCTTCTGCGGAGTTCATTTCTTCCTGGATTCGTAGAACCTTTGATACTCTCTCAAAAAAGCCTCTTTATACATCTTCTCAGCATCCTCGGCGATGAAATTGAGCTTCTTTAAATCCTCGACCATCTCATCTCCGGTAGAATCCTCGGGCTTCTTTCCCTTTTTAAAGTATTCCTGGAAGGTCTCGTCCATTCCCATAATTCCCGTGTTGCGTCCCCCGACGTTGATCTGCCTCAGGCCGACGATGCGCGTGCCGCAGCAGCAACCGCTGCTGGCCTTATCTCCGAAGATCTTATCTTTCAGTCCCATGATAATCGCAGATCATATCAATCTTTGCCGATATATAATGCTTGCGCTTTATCTGAATTCTGCCAGGATTTGATGTGCGTCGCATTAAATTGATTTTAGAATCCAAAATCGTATTTGTTTTGAGAATTACGCATCAATTTTTATCGATATGAAATATTGCTTTGGCTGGGTCGATGGCATGGAGTAGGAATAAAAGAGATTTTCTGATTTTCAGAGAATCTTAAATAATCAGAGATGAAGGATTCAGAAAAACTGCGGCTAGGGAGCGGTGGTCTGTACGGTGGAGAAAGGCAAGCTTTGATGCAATAAATAAAGACCGGCCAGCCATCCTGGCCCTAAAGGGTTACCTCTATCTCCAGGACATCTGCAAAGGTCTTTGCGCTGCCAGAGGCTGTGGCCGATATACTCACTTTGTAAATCCCGGGTGCCACATTGGCATTCCAGATCCCCATATATTGGTATGCGGAGGTGCGCAGCAGGCTCGTCCTTGCTACCTCGGTGCCGTCAGGGCTGTTAATTATGGCGGTGCAGCGCAAGGCGCTATCGACAGCCTGCACCCCGCCTGCCTGCGATGTCTTGCCGGATGAACCAAGTTGGACTATCCCAGAATTATTCCCGGAGGCCCCGGAGGCGCCTGAGGTGCCGAGAGCGAAACCCTCAAATCCGCAGGTAGAGCATCCCTTAATCGTGAGCTTGGTCTCGCCGTTTTGCGATGAATTCTCTGTAGCATTAGTCTGCGACTCCTGGAAAGATGCCGTTATAGTCGTAGTCGAGCCGGACTGAACTGGGTTGGGCTGGGCCTCAACATTCTCCAGCTCGAATCCGAACTTGGGCAGATTTTCAGTCCAGTCACGCCAGGAGTATAGCCTGGCATCGTAGCCAGATAGGGTCAAAGCAAACCATACCAGTGAGGCCTCAACGCCTACATTGGTATAAACCACGACAGGCCGGTCCTTCTCCAGCTCTATGAAAGCCCTCTGCAGATCCTCTTCGGGCTTTATTCTCTCATTCTCGATCACATTCTCATAGGGAATGTTTACGGCTCCGGGAATAGAACCCATGCCGAAGTCTACGGCAGGCCTGGCGTCCACGATTTGGGCCCCGCCGTTAACGACATAGTCAAAGGTAGCAAGAAGCTCCGGCATAAGCAGGAGAGTGTAGTTCGTCTTCGGCCTTGTGGCAGACTTATTGCTGGTATTTAGCCCGGCCGCCGTCCAGTCCTCGATGCTGCCGTCCAGAACTCTTACTTTTTCATGCCCCAAGTACTTCAGCAGCCAATAGGTGAAGACTGCCGGGGATGGACCGCCACCACAGGGAAGACACTCGCCTGCAATCACCAGAGAGTCGTTGCGGGATATGCCTGCATCGCCAAGCAACGAGGCAATTTCTGAGATGGGCTTGAGCTGACCGCCTTCGCCCATAAAGCCCTCGTAGTTGACATTCACAGCACCGTCTATGTATTTTGTAGCGCTGGGGCTGATGTCCAGCACAACGTCTTCAGGCGAGACCTCTGTCGGAGATACGAGCGCCTCGGCAAACCTGGATGTCCGAGCTGGAGAATAGTCTCTCTGGACGGATGCATTGGTATTCTGAACGGGAGCCGGATCTGCATTCTGAGTCTCAGGTAGGATCTGCTGGACATTGAGCTTAACGTTCTGTTGTTCTTGATCATATGCCGCCTTCTTCGCCAGCCAGCCATCCATGTCGCTCCAGTCAGGGCAGGTGGGGCAGAACTCGCCCGTTTCCGTGCCTGCCAAGACAGGCGCACTCAAGACCAGGCCATGCATAAGGATGGAAATGACCCCGTAAATGAGCACCGTACTAGCTATTGCAGAGAAGCCCTTGCGTTCCGCTGGTTCCGCTCTACACGAATTTGATTTGATTAATATCATTCTTTCACCACACTATCCCAAATAGCCTTTAGAAGGCTGATTTACCGTCCAATCCTGGTAATTGTAGAGCCTGGCATCATAACCCATCATCTCCAGGGCGAACCAGACCACAGAGGCTTTCATACCCGTGTTGGTGAAGACAACTACCGGCTGGTCTTTGTCCAGAATCATAAAAACCTTATTCAGCTGGTCCTCGCCTTTGATCTTTTTCCCATTCAGCACGCTGGTATAGGGTATGCTGATCGATCCCGGTATGCTTCCGGACCCAAACTCCTGCAAAGTCCTGGCGTCCACGATCTGCGCCTGGCCGCTCTTTACGAACTCATAGGTTGCAGTGTAATTTGCTGTTTCTACGGGATTGTAGATTTTGCTGGGTAGTATCTGGGCGTCTTTCGTGGTGTCCCGTCCCATTGCCTCCCAGTCTTCGGCCGTCCCGTCTAAAACCTTCACCGTCTCATGACCCAGACTCTTCATCATCCAGTAGATGTAAGTCGCTACAGACGGACCTCCTCCGCAGGGCAGGCATTCTCCGTAGATTACGACGGAATCATCACGAGAGATTCCGGCGTCTCCCAGAATCTTGGAGATTTCAGGCGCGGGTTTCAAAACTCCAGCTTGCACGTCAAACTCCATGTAAGGTATGACCACTGACCCAGCAATATGCGTGCTGGAGTTTTCGCTCACGTCCAACAGAATATCACCATCCGTGACCGTGTCCAGTGGAGCGAGAATCGTTTTTGCCTCAGGGCTGCGTACTATCCTTGCAGGATCCTCTGCAACCTTTACAGGTATGGCCTTCTGAGCAGGCGCTTCAGCCTTCTCAGGAGTCTCCGAAGCCGTGTTCTTTTCATCCTCCTGGGTGGAAGCATTCATGTTCCATCTCATCTGCCTCGACTTCTCCGGCCACTTGGCCGCAGTCTGCTCCTGACTGTTGGTGGTTGGCTTTCCAATCTCGTCCAGCTTGGACATGGGGTTCCAGTCGCCGCCGTCGTCGCAACCACCGCCCAAGGATGCACATTCCGCTCCTGCATATGCGTTCTGTGTAAGGGCTATGACCGCCAATAGGATCCCGAAGATTATGCAAATCAGCATCAGCTTTGATTTCAATAAACTCATTTCTTTCCACCAATATTTTAGGCAGCCAGCTCTTCCTTTACCTTTGCTACAACTTTAGAGCAGGCCTTTTCATCAATTGCGATATCATGAGACTTCTCAATTCCAAGTTCCGTTACAATTACCTGTATCGCAGGCTCGATTTCGGCATGCTGCAAAGTCTTGGCAGCACACTGCACAGGACATCCGTCTATGGCCACCATCAGATCAGCTTCTTTCCCGGATTTGACCATTCCTTTAATATGGGCTCCTACTCCCGCCAGACAGAAGAATCCTGCCACATTTTCTCTGGCCAGCTCGATTGCCGCCTGGTTTGCGATCTGTCCCACATTTGAGGCTCCGGAGCAGGCTACGACACGTACATCCGAGGAACTGCACAGGCATTTCTTTTTCTCTTCCATGATATTAATCCCTCATTTCTTGAGCATCTTCTTTATCTCTTCCACACTGCCGGTCTTTCCAACCATTTTGGACTCGCCGTCGATAAAGAGCGCGGGGGTCATCATCACACCCCGATCCATGATCTCCTGGATGCTATCCACTTTGATGATCTCCGCCTGAATGCCAGACTCCGAGACCGCCTTCTCCACGTTCTTCAATAGGCTCTTGCACTTGGCACAGCCTGTTCCCAATACTTCGATCTTCACCATTTAATCCACCTCACGAGTTTGATTTTCCGATTCTCAATATCCATTTACCGGATAAACTTGAGCCCATTCCTTTCGCCTAAATCATTGTGACGGTTCCGGAAATTATCCACCTTCACTGGGCTCATGCCAAGAGCCTTGGCGACTCCTAAGAGCAGCACGGGAAGCACTATGCCCAGGTTATAAATCATCAGGTAAATCAGTCCTCTGACACCAATACCATGGAGAAAGGACAGCCTCGCTGCATTCCACTGCCGCCTTTTTCACGAAGGCTGTTGCGTCCCAGGTCTGCCAGCCCGGCTCTGGATATTCAAGGTTCTCAAGGCCTCCGGATTATACTCAGGCTGATCCTCCCAGGTGATTGTATCCATTGCAGCCTGGTTGTAGAGATGGATGCTCACCTTGACGGCTGCTCAACCTCTTTGGATACACCTTCAAGCCGGCGGAGCTGATCTGCAGTGGCAGAGTGGTCATGCCAGCAAAATAGAGAGATGCTATTTTCACCTGCTGCCCGTTTTCGGATGCAACCCGCAACACTTCCTCTCCAAATGTTCTTCATTTTCCTCTGACCCCTACTATTAATTATGAAACAATTGCTCCATATATCATGCCGGCCAGGGTCGACATTATGACAACCAGAACTATGTATACGCCTCCTTTCTTCAGACCAATTACCCTTGTGATCACTATCATACTTGGCAGGCTCAAAGACGGTCCGGCAAGCAAGAGCGATAGCGCGGGGCCGGCGGCGGTATCGCCGGTGCTGTAGCCGAAGAGAGTTCCCACAATAGGGACCTCCAGCAGCGTGGGCATGTAGAGCAGAGCGCCTATGACCGAGGCCAAAAAGCAGGCCGAAAAGCTGCTGGTGCCAAAGACGGCGCGAATCCATTCCATGGGCATGAAGTAACCGATAACGCCGGTGAGGAATGTGCCCACTACCAGCAGGGGAAAGATCTTCTTGGTCAGCCACCAGGTCTCGGATAGGAACTCATCTCTCTCTTCGGGCAGGTAGTAGGTCTTCATCAGGAAAACGGCTGATAATACCAGTGCTCCTACGATTATCGATTTAGGCAATAATGCGAAGAAGCTGGAGGTGGCCACGAGCAATATGGCCACCAGGATGGCCATGAATAAGCCTGTGATATAGCCGGGACGGCTCTTCGACTCAGAGTCGGAATCTATCTGGGCGGTTGCAGCGGGTTTAGATTCACATTTTTTTTCAGATTTCTGGAATATGGCAGCCATGATGAGGCCGATGACGACCGCCATGGTGACCGCCGCTACCGCTCTGGCTACTCCCAGATCCAGGCCCAAGACCCGCGCCGTGAGTATTATGGCCATGATGTTGATGGCTGGACCCGAGAAGAGAAAGGCCGTGGCTGGGCCGATTCCTGCGCCTCTCTTTTCTATTCCTGCAAACATGGGCAGGATGGTGCAGCTGCATACAGCCAGGACCGTTCCTGAAGTGGCAGCCACGCTGTAGCAAAGCCATTTGGGCGCGTCAGCTCCGAAATATTTAAGCACTGTCTCCTTATGCAGGAGTGTGGAAATGGCGCCGGCTATGAAGAATGCGGGAATCAGGCAGGTCAAAACGTGTGCCGATAGATATTCCAGCAATGTTGCGAAGCCTGCTTGCAGAGCCGCCATAATCGTGTATGTATCCATTTGAGATCAACACCTATTGAAGTTGCGCCGAGAATTGAGTATTGCTGAGGGATTTTTCCAGAATCTTTCCGGCTTCATTAAGCTGAGATATCTGCCTCAGAGCCATACTGTCCACCATTCTGATCAGATCAAATACTTGAGGATCTTTTATTCTGTAAACTGTCCTCTTGCCCTCCAGCTTACGATCTAGGATATCTGCTTCGTGGAGGATGTTCAGATGTTTGGATATGGTGGATTGGGATCTCTGAAAGGCAGGGATGATCTCGCAGACGCAACGCTCTCCCTGGGAGAGATATTCCAACAGCTCCAGCCTTGTGGGGTCTGAAAGTGCATCAAGGATCTTGACTCGTAGATCCGAGACAGATTTTTGGGTCATGATATAGGCATGCTAAACCCATTCTGATATAAACTTATCGCTATAAGACGATAATAAGATCTTGGGGCGCAGTACCATTCTCAAATTAGATCTCAGAAAATATCTATGTATAACTCCGAGATGGCCTCACTGTCCATTTCAGTGAGTTGCATTAGGCCTGCCATATCGAGATACGTCAGAGAGAAGATACCTTCTGCCGCTACATAATTCCTAGGCTGACCCCAGATCTCGCCTCCGTAAACATCATCGAGTAGTATACAACTGCCTGGCTGCCGTCTATCGTGGCCCACAGGAAGCCTTGGCCTGCGTGCCGGCTTCAATGTTTGTCTATATAGCAGCCACAATTCGTCCGATATTTTCCTCGATTCCACCGGAGTAGTCGAGAAGTATCCCTAGGTTTTCCAAAGCCATAGTTCAAAAACCTGGACCTCACCGTCGTACAAGCAACTCAATGCGTTAGCGCAGATAATCCGTCAAATGGAGTTTCCGACTTGGCATAATTGCCTTCTGCATAGGGTTTAAGAAATTATTATATATATAAAGATGTCATAAGGGATGTATTGCCGATGCACATTAATTCTATCTGTTTACTGGAATCTCTAGCCAAATCTTGCCTCCATAAGTCGGCCTATTTCAGCCATGCTGTACTAGGAAGGACCAAAACCCTTATATTTCGGCAATTGTCGTATATGGTACTTGGCAAAAGTCGAATCTCATTTCTTTCCCACCTATATCACTGACTTTTGCCTCCTACGTCCTCATCAAATGCTTCTCATAAGATTCCTTTCATTTCTCAAAGAATACTGGTCGAAAAGAGGGGAGGCAATTAGCCAATTTGAAGATTGGCCAGGCCCCATACCCCATTATCCACTCGGCAAAATGTCCCAGATTATCTTAGGATGGCGTAGTATATTTCCATAAAATTGAGGCGCAACTGCGCTGTGCTGTGTAAATAGACTGAACTTGCAGCAATATCAAGTCCGGATCCGGTAGAAAATGCCTGGAGTTGCGTCATGGTTTGTTTTATTTGAGATGGGATTATATATTCCTCTCTTTTAGATTCAAAACCTGTAGATCCCATAGGCGGGCAGTAATCGAATGTGAGGTTGGAGTTTCTTTAACTCGTTTACAGATAGTGATTCCATGAACGTGCCCCACCAAGTGCTATCCTGAGAAAATCAGTATCTACTGATCCTGATTCTGCAATAGAGTAACACCAACCGTAATTTATTCACGACCCAGAGGAGGCTTTCGGAGGAAAATGCTTCTGGAAGCTTATTTCGCAATGGGTCATTGTCGTAAGGGTTGTGAGAATTACATGAATTCAAACACCATACGTTTAGGAAGGATGCAAAATAAATTTCAGGACTCCGCATCCTTTTCATGCTCGACAGGCTTATATGTGAGTAACCGAATTCAAGACGCGTGTGCCTGGAAGACACACGCAAAGGTTAATTGGAATTACAGGATCAGGCGCCTCACGCTGGACAGGGTGACATTGACGCATTCAGATGCGTTAAACAATGTCGAGCAAGAGTTCCATCTCATCTGGTGGAACGGTCCCGCATCTTAAATTCGGATTCGGCTGTCCTATCGGGGTGATGCACTGAGGGATCATTCGTTGCTGTCAAAGAGCAGCTCTTCGATCCTCCTGTAAAGGAGTGGTGGGAAATAAATGAGAAAACTAATAGCTGTTTTGGTTATTATCGCCATGGCCGTAGTAGGCATGGCCGGTGCAGCCAACTATATGTACGAAAAGGCATCGGTCAAGGGCGTTGGATACAAGAATGTAGAGATGATCGTTTCAACCCAGACTGGTTTTGCAGGCCAGAAGCTGGTAGAGAAAGAGTCCGGATCCGGTAACGTGATCACCGAGAGGACTGAGCTCGAGGCCGAGAGGCAGCTCGGCAGGGATGGAAATGTTCTAGCCAATTGCGTTTACCCAACCGGTGGCGCACCCATGGACTACATCAACTTCACCAAGGAAGCTGAGTTCGAGTACATGCCCGTATCTTACCAGACCGGAACCTACGACCAGAAGTGGGTCGAGAAACTCTGCGTCCAGAATTACAGGATCGGCGCTGTGCTGACTGAGATGTACACCCATGCAGAGCACCTGCAGAAGACCACCGAGGTCAAGACCAGGGGCTATGGCAATAACGGCGTGACGAACTGCTGCACAGGTGTTCTCGAGGCTAACCTCAACAGCAACGTAATCGGTGTTGCCCACATCGGATGGATCTCAAGGGATCCCATGGCTGACAACGCGCTCAAGGGCCGCCATGCCGAGTATGGCCGCAGCGTTGAAGACCTGACTGGCGTCTTCTCCATCGAGAAGTTCATCCAGCTCTGGGGCAACTCCACATGCGGCGCAATCAGCGTTGACTGGCTACCCTGCGTGTAAAAGTAGCTAATACCCATCTCCTTTTTTTGGCATAGTTTTGTCCCTCACCTGCGCCAACTCCTGCATCTTATACACTTCATTCAACAGGGCAAGTGTCACTTTGGCGCATATCTCCGTCGTGGACAACCTCTTGTGCCCCAATGCTTCTGTATCAAGCACAGAGGCACGCCCGCTACGAGCCCATTCACCAAATGGCTGTGCCTGAGGATATGGGTTGTGACCTTCTTCGTGGATAGCTTTTGCTGTCTCGAGAGCTCCTGAATCCCGGCCCCTTCAGCCAAGCCGTGCGACGGCCTCGGCCAGCTCAGACTCCCGCTTCTCCCTCCCGCTTACTTGCCAAGCTCATTCTTCCAATAGGCATATGATAGAACTGCTGGCCTTCTTCTTTGTGCCTCCGCTCCATCCCATCTGCAATGGCTGAGCAAAATCGAAGGTTGAACCCAAGGCCTGATTTTCGATCCTCATTTTTCAAGATGCTTCGGGAGCATCTGCCTCAGAACCGCGTCGTATCATCAGCGCTTGAAATGCCTGTCCCACTATTATCGCCGTTACACTCGCTACCACAATGAGCCCATCCAGGCTTGCTTCCCCACCCGCTACGATGGCCACTAACAGAATGCTTGTCAGAGGCGCTTTTAAGACCAATGTGATCACGCCAACCTCAACACAGGTGAGACAGATTTCTAGCGGCAGGCTTGGCACAAGTTGATTGATGGCTAGACCGAGCATGGCGGCGGTAAAGAGAGAGGGAAAAATTGGGCCGCCCAGATATCCCCCTTTGAACGACAGCGCTAGCAAAGGTGGTTTCAAAACTGCAAAGAGCAAAAGCATCGGCACCCCATAGGTTGCTGCGCTTGCAATGATGGTGTGAATGGACGACTCACCCGAGAACATGAGCTCCGGGATGAAGTAGCAGACCCCGCCGATAATTGCTCCCGCAAACAGTATCCTTAGCATGATCCGATCCTTGAACACTCCCATGATCCTGCCAGTGACACGAAGGGCAACGGCGATATAGGCTGCCAGCAGGGCACCGAGCACGCCCAGAGCAATCGCCCATGCCACCCAGATTGGCTCAATCGTGCTAATATGAGGAACGGCGAGAAAGCCTGCAAAGGCCGGGACTTTCAGAAGGGCAAAGATCAGGAAACCAACTGCACCGGCAGCCAGATTCGCTACCAGTAGGGTGAGTCCCCCCTTTCCGCCGCTCATCTCGGACGCAAAGACGGCGGAAAAGACCGGATTGCCGACAATCCCGTTATATGCCGAACTCAAACCCGCCAAACATGACGAAAGGAAGGCTCCCTTGGGCAGCTTGAGCCTGAGCGCCAGCCATTCGGAAATGTCCACGGCGAGAAAGCCGATGGGACCTTCAGGACCAACGCTTGCCCCTGATAGTAACGAAAAGAAGGAAGATAGCAGTGCACCCCAAAAAGTCTTGTAGCCAGAAATGTCTCCGGATGCTAGAGCTTCCGCTGCACCCCGCCCTTCGATAAGGTTGGGAGCATGCAAATACTTGACAACTAGTCCGACGAGCAGGGAGAAAAATATCGTTCCCACCGGGATCGTCCAGCGGTTGGCGGTCACAAATTCATTTTCCCAGACCAAGCTGTTTAGCAGTTGGTACGCTACGAGCCATACCACCGCAAAGAGCCCCACAATCAGGGCTATGAGAAGGATCTGCCACAGTGCGATGATTGGAACATCATCCGACTTGGTTTTCGCTGCTTGTTTAGCTGCGGAGGGGGTTGATGCCGGATCTGTCATTTATGTCCTGACGTTAGCGCTTTTCCCTTTTTGCTTTCATAATTTCTGCCCATCCATCTGTTAAATGTTTTGCTTGCGAAATTTAAGCAGGTGCGACCATCCTAGCCCTATCCTGGCGATGGCCGATGAGCGGGCCGAGGACAATCTTACAGGGGTTGGTTGATGCTGCTAAATAAAACAAGAGACTTCCGCCACTTAACAGAGCGGATGCCTCTATGTTTCTTCATCTCATCTCCGAGCGACTTACTGTCTTGCCATGGCAATACGCAGCCGCTCCTCGGGATCAATGAAGTGGTCGTGATCGTCCTTGCCCACGTCGAGCTGCACCCAGTGAATCTTGCCTGTGAACTTGCTCGTCTTGGTGCTGTAATCGGGGCTGACAGGCGTGCCGGACTCGTAGCCGATATCCGTCGTCTCGTCCGCCGAGAATATCATCGGCTGGGTGGCGGCCACGCGACCTTTGCCCACTTCCTTGCCATCGTAGTACAGCGTGACGTTGCCGCCCTTGGCCAGGCCGCCGCCGTCGTAGGCAAATTCCATTCGCACCTGATGCCTGCCCTGGGGAATCGGCTCCGTCGCCTCGGTCGGAAATTCGTGGATGCCCAGCACATTGTAGGTGAACCTGGCAAATCCCTCCTTGGCATACACGCTCCAGCCGCCGAAACGGCCACCCTGGGCGATGATCACGCCATTGGCGACTTTGCCGGCAAGCTCGATCTCGGCAGTGACGGAGAACGATTTGTTCTTCATGTTGACGACACTGCTTTCCGACAGGCGTCCCATCCCGGGGAAGAATAACTGCGAATTGCCCTGGATGAGTGTTGGCCGTCCGGCAATATCGGGGAAGAAGCGCTCGGCCTGCCGGTCATCCAACGGGATGACGTTGTACTTGGTCGCCTCGATCAGCCACAGACGCTGCAGCTTATGTAGCATATCCGGCATCTCTTTTGACTGATCGTTCGCCTGGGTGAAGTCCTTGCTGCCATCGTACAGCTCCCAGATATCGTCATCGAAGGCCACCATCTTCTGCCCGACCATCAGCCACGGAGTGCGGTGCTTGGTTACGGCGCTCCAGCCTTTGTAGTAGAGGCCCCGGTTGCCGAACATCTCGAAGTACTGCAGGTAATGCCGTTCGGGGGCATTGGCCTCGTTGAAGCTGTATGCTATGCTCGTGCCTTCCATCGGCGACTGCTGGACGCCGTTGACCGATACCGGCTCAGGGAGCCCGGCGGCCTCCAGGATAGTCGGGGCGACGTCAATGACGTGGCAAAACTGAGAGCGCAGGCCTCCTTTTTCCGAAATGCCCTTAGACCAGTGCACTATTGTGCCATTGCGCGTCCCGCCCCAGTGCGAAGCGACCTGCTTGGTCCATTGATACGGCGCGTCCATGGCGTGCGCCCAACCCACGGCGTAGTGATTGTACGACTCTGGTGAGCCGAACTCATCCATCTTGGACAACATGAACTCCGGCGTCTCCAGGGCGGCCATTCCGTTGAAATTGGCCATCTCGTTAAACGCGCCATTCAATGTTCCTTCGGCTGAGGCGCCGTTGTCTCCAATGATGCAGAAGATCAACGTGTCGTCCATAACTCCCAGGTCTTCAATGGCATCGATCACGCGTCCGACGTGATAGTCGGTGTGCTCCATGAATCCAGCGTACACTTCCATCTCGCGCTCGAGCACAGGCTTGAGCTCGGCAGGCATATCCTCCCAGCCGGGAATCTCAGTGTGGCGTCGTGTCAGCTCGGCATCCTGCGGGATGACACCCAACGCCTTTTGGCGTGCGAAGGTTTCCTCTCGCACTTTGTCCCAGC
The DNA here is from genome assembly GCA_963843555.1 of uncultured Methanosarcinales archaeon. Lineage (GTDB taxonomy): Archaea > Halobacteriota > Methanosarcinia > Methanotrichales > Methanotrichaceae > Methanothrix. The sequence goes on along the minus strand of CAWJKV010000014.1, from coordinate 40,299 downwards.
CCTGGGCGAACTTGCCCTTGTACTTATCAGCCCACTCCTTGGGCACATGGTGCGGGGCGTGCGTCGCACCCGTCGAAAAGTATACGAAGAAGGGTTTGTCGGGCATCAGCGCCTTTTGCTGGCGAATCCAGTTGACGGCATGATCTGCCAGGTCTTCAGTCAGGTGGTATCCCTCTTCAGGCGTTGCCGGCGGCTCGATCGGAGTTTGGCCCTCATACAGCGCCGGATCCCACTGGTTACTCTCCCCTCCAATGAAGCCGTAGAAGTACTCGAAGCCGCCGCCGCCAGAAGGCCAGTGCTCGAACGGCCCCATGGGGCTGCTTTCCCAGACCGGCACTTCATGACACTTGCCGAACATGGCTGTGGAGTAGCCGTTCAACTTCAGGGTCAAGGCCATCGGCGCTTTTGTGTTGGGCCGTAGCGAGTTTTGGCCGGGAGCCGATGTGGCAATCTCGGTGATGTTGCCCATGCCCACAGAGTGGTGGTTGCGACCGGTCATCAGAGCCTGACGAGTGGGAGCGCACAGCGCGCAGGTGTGGAAGCGATTGTATCTCAGCCCTCCGGCTGCCAGCTTCTCAAAGGTCGGGGTGTGGCACGGCCCACCGAACGCGCTTGACGAGCCAAAACCCGCATCGTCGAGCAGGATGATCAGCACATTGGGCGCGCCAGCAGGCGGACGAAGCGGCTCGATCGGCGGGTACGTGGTGTCCGGGTCCTTGGCATCGTACGTCGTCAGGCCCGACTTCGGCACTTCTGGGATGGGCAGATGTGCACGCAGGTGTTTATCAGGTTGCTTTGACATGTTTATCTCCTTTATAGACTGGTATCTTGCCAAATCTTTCCCAGTACCGTGGTTGTGAGTTGCCAAAGATATGGGTGTCGAAAAGGTTTTTTGATCCTGGTTCTTTCATCTTATTGAGAGTTGGCCATTATAAAGTATCATGATTCATATATACAGATATTTGAGATGCTTTCATAAAAGTATGAAGAATTAAGAATCGGCTAAGGATCACTAATTCTGACGAATTTTAGGGATGATTTATTCAATTCATGTCACAATTCGTATCCAATCCTGTCTGAGAAAACTCATAAGATAATTTGAGCCCGGAAGCGTCAGCTTCCGAGCCTTTGCGCACAGTCGCGCCTAAGGATTATCGACAGATTTCCAGTCTCAGATCATCCTCAAAGGGCTGCAGCATTCTTGTAGGTGATGGCTGTGGTATTGTTTGCATAAAGGAGCGACAATTCTTGTCCTTCAATCCTGTAGCTGGCTGCAGACTGCAGGGCGGTCAGGTATTCGCTCTCCTGCTCCATGATGCCTTCTGGCTCAGAACAATACATGAGGGTGGTAGCTACCGGCCCTATCTCGATCATGCTGCCATTGGCCTGATAACTTGCCCCATAGTTGTTGCAGCCAGCCGAGCCCGTTAGATTTCCATCGACATTGAAGTGGGCAGTAACCTCCATCCCTGCCAAGGCTGAAACCAGGGCATCTTTGCCGTTATTGTAATATAGCATACTCCAGTTTGTGCCCGATAGGGGCAGGGGCTGAACTACAGAATAAGTTAGGATTATGGTTCCATTCGCGTTCATCATCCTCAGCAGATTGCCAGAGACATTGTATGTGGCTGCATTCTGCAGATTTTGCAAATATTCCGATTCCTGGTCCGAAATATTATCCGCACAGAACATCAACGTCGAAATAATCATGCCCACTGTAATATTATCCCCTTTTCTAACGTAGTTGCCTCCATAGCTATTGCATCCCCCATTGCCAGAAACCCGGCCTGACTCGAATAGAGCAGTAATTTCAGTATAAGGTAGCACACATTCTGTTTTGCCTTCCTGGTCGAGGTAGGTGTCCAGAGACCATGAAGCCCCTTCCAGGTTTGAGCTTGTAACAGCGCCTGTCTTGCTGATCACTTCAACCAGGATCCAGTTCTTGGAGGACGCATCGGCCGGAGGATTTATAACTGGCTCCTCTCTGACTTTGATTTCATACTCATAACCCGGCCTATAACAGAATCCCTCTATCCCGCCGTAAAATAGGGTGTAGTTTTCCTGCGGATTTTCCTTGACCTGCAGGCACATTTGCGGAGATACACCCGTGCAGGAGGCCATTTCAGGGCTTATATACCAGATCTTCTCTGTGGCGTTCTCAGCGCCAGCGATTGGTACTGCTATCACCAGGAGAAACAGGGCAAATTTCAAGATATTTCCTAATTTCATATTTCATTCCTCATCCATATTGATCTGTTGAGATATTATAGTATTTTTGAACATTAATAACTTTCTTTCGAGTCATAGTGACTGCACGACTGCACCACCAAAATGGAAAAAATCTGGAACTTAGGATTTGCTGTTGACTTTGGCAATTCCCATGTCGTTAGAGCACCATAAGGCTTGGGAATACCGCGATAGCATTTGATTCTTGAGATGAGATTCAAAATTAGGAAAATTTCTTCTACCAGCAGTGAGCATACATCTTGGGTAAAGGGTGATAGCTTTATTCAACCATTCGATTCAGCCTCACAGTCGAAGGGGCCTAGACCCGGCATAAGAAAAATTGGGAACATCCGATCAGCAGTGGAAGCTTTTGAGGAGCGAGACGATACATGCAATCCGATATTGTTGAACTAAATCCCAATCGCTGGCGTATCCTGGCAGCATGCACTCTGGCAGCCATGGTGCCAGCCATCGGTCTATCGATGATTGCCTTTATCGCACCGTCCATTCAGAAGAATTTCGGTGTACCCAGCTCCTCGATTGGAATGCTTGTAAGCATAGGCTTATTGGTTCTTTCAGCCTTCATCCTGGGAGGCGGAACCCTTGGGGATATCCATGGAAGAAAACGATTGCTCTTAGTAGGCCTGGTAGGCTCAATAATCGCATCAATTCTCTCGGCTGCAGCAATTTCCTTTAATTTCTTGTTAGGGGCCCAGGCACTTGCTGGTATCAGTGGTGCTTTGGTTAGCCCCCTATCTCTGGCTATCATAGTGATTTCTTTTAGCTCGCAAGAGCGTCCCAAAGCGATTGGTATCTTTGGAGGGTCCTCTGGTCTTGTCGTTGGATTATCCACACTGGCCATTCAATGGCTGAACCAGACATACGGCTGGAGATTCGCATTTTCTATTACCATACTGGTCGGATTAGTTGCGCTCCTCCTGGTACTGAAGATTGTGCCTGAGAGCAAATCCGCGTCCCAGAAAAGAGTGGATTGGGTAGGCATCTTTCTTTGCGCGGCAGGCCTCATAGGAATAGTCTACGGTATTAATGAGGCCAATGGGCTGAATGGTTTCATACAAAAAAATGTTCTGGTACCCATTTTCCTTGGCATGGCTATCATGTGTGCCTTCTTTTGGTGGGAGTCACGAATACATTATGCTGCCCTGCCATTTGGGCTCTTCCTTAATCGCGTTTTTTCTGTCAGCATGATTGTGAATGTCTTGATGGGTTTGGGAATCAGCGGTGTTAACTTCCAGATATCCAATTATCTGCAAATTCTGCTCAAGATACCACCCGAAAAATCTGCTCTGGCGATGATACCGTTGGCTATGTCTTTATTTGCTTTCAGTATACTCGGCGGCTTGATCATAAGCCGGTTTGGAAACCGAAATATTTTATTCTTTGGTAACATCATTGCAGCGCTCGGCCTGCTCTTCATGTCTCGAGCTCTTACTGATGAAATTCTCTGGGTCTTGATAGCTGCTGAGGTATTGTTCGGTCTCGGCTTGGGAATTGCTAATACTGCTCAGGCTAACGTGACACTGAGCGTTCCGCCCAAGGAACTGGCAGGTTCCGCTTCCGCGGCCAACAATGCTGGCCAGACTTTAGGCAGTTCCCTTGGAATTGCTCTAATGAATACTCTATTCATCATATTCGGAACGAATGCTTACTACCATATTTTAGGAGGTGCTGGACTAAATCAGTCTCAGATTCAGAATGCTACTACGGTTCTCAAGCAAATATTAGGAAGCAATGTCGGTTCAGTGGCCTCAAAGTATTCAATTCCGGTGTCTAAGCTGGAGGGATTGGTGGGGGGTTATCAGCAGGCTTATCAAATTGGGTTGACTGAAGTGCTATTGGTGGCAGCTGCTGTCTTCCTGGTTTGCGCCGCATTGGCATTTTTTGGCATACCAAAGAAGGACCAGGAGGTTCCTCGCGGTTCTGAGTAGTAAAGGCAAAATTTAATAATTTCACTTCTTGAATTTTTATTTTTATCGTAATACTCCCGATGCTTGCTGCGCGGGTTCACCGCTGCCGTTCCACTCCAAAAAAGAAAAATATGAACACGCCCCCAGAGAATCTGATGGGTTACGAGATCTCATTAAATAAGGCCCTGGACGAATTGAAAGAGCTGGCTGAATTCTCCAAATATAGCGTACTGCTCCTGGAAGACAATTACGAAGTAAGAGTTGATGAAAGAGCTGTCCTGGCTGTTGCCACCAATTCTCCTGCCGGGGAAGTGGAGGCAGTTCTCATACTTCACTACCTGATCGGCCTCCAAAAGTATGGCTTTCACCCTACAGGCGAATGGATATCCTTCAAAGAGATCGAGGGCGGCCAGGTCTTCTGGCCTGCCTTTCAGAAAAGTACCATAAAACCGCTATTGGAATGCTTCCAGAAGGATCCGGAGAATTTGACAGAAATTCTGGTGGTGCGCTTCAAAGGTAGAATGGTTGAAGGAGGGGATACCGCGGTAGAGGTCGCCACCTTTCCCGGGATATTCGCACGAATCCTCTTCTGGATGGGGGATGAGGAGCTGCCAGGAGGAGCGACTATCCTATTTGATCGAGGGCTAATGAGGGTTTACAGCACTGAGGATGTAGCAGTGCTCTTGCTTTTCTTAGTTCAAAAGGCCTGCAAGGGCTATTTTTAATGAGTAGGTGCAAACAAAGCATACTTTTTTACATTAGCAAATGCAATTGGAATACCAGCCGACCGTAAGCTGGCTTTATAGGGGAGTGTAAATAATTGAAATTGAGGCGAAAAATGAATAAAACTACTTTTTGGGCTATGATGAAACAGGGACATTCGTGAGCGGCGCATCATATAGATTTACCATTTGATCAGCCATCTTACAGCAATCTTTTTTTCAGGGCTACCGATCTTCGGGAAGCAGGCCATGTGGCCTCCGGTGATGAAGACTGGTTTCTGAATGAAGGACGATAAAGCCTTCAATGACGAGGCCGGATAGGGTCGAAGATAGACGGAGCCAGAGCCTCACCATTAATGATCTGCGCCACTCTCTTTCCGCCGTAGATGGACGGCAATAAGCCTATGCCGTTGCAGCCCATGTTGTAGACCAGGCACGAGTGATTGGGATCCCTTCCGATAACTCTGACTCCGCTGGATGTATAGCCCATCAGACCATGCCAGGAGAAGTCCCGACGCATATCTGCAGGTACGCCGATGACCGTCTTCCCATAGAATTCTTCGATCTTTGAATACTCTTCTTCCGCCTCAGGGATATCCTCGGGGCGGTACATCTCATTCGACCCCAGAGGACGGTCGGCCCCGCCCACGCTTGTAAGCTCCCGGTTAGCGCCATCAATATACATTCTCCGGTTCATGTAAAAGTAGCCTTCCTGCCCGGATCTTCTTGAGCTTAAGTAGACCGAAGCTGCAGGATCCCTCAACTTCCTGCCCATGTACCCGACCATGAACCCCACTATACCCTTAATGGCCATACCTGTCGATTCATCCAGGCCCTCGATCTCCTGATAATTATAGCCATTGGTGCAAATAATGGCATGCTTTGCATTGATCACATTTTTGCCTGCCTCAAGATCGGCGCCGTTGTCTTGGCCGCAGATCGAGCCCCTGCTTACCTTGATCCTCTTCACTTCAGTATCCTCATAGACACTGAACCTGCCGGGATAATTGTCGAGCATCCATGAGACCAGTTCTTCGCAAAAGAGGGCGCTATTCATCAAAGCAGTCCTGACCATCAGAACAGAGATATAGCCACTATCTCGTGTCAGGAGCAGCTCATCAATTTCCTTTCTCTGCCTTCTTTTAAACAAGCATTGGTATTCTCCGGGAATGTCTCCTGCAATGTCCTCTGCCAGAAATATGTCCTCGCTGGGAAGGCCCAACCGATCTGAGAGCTGCATTTCCTTGAGCGTTATCAGGACGTCTTCGAGGGAAGAGAGGCCAATATGGGCTTTGACCTCCTGGAGGGTGACGTCGATTCCAGTCTCCGAGATCATGGAGTAAAGTAGTTTCCAGGCACCTATTATGGCCAACAGCCCTTCCGAGACCTTTTCCTCCCCGAATTTTTCGCAGAGCTCCGTTAAAGGACGCTCGAAGGCGGCCACTGCCTGACCGCCATTGTGGCCCGTGGCCCCGTGCGCCACTCTGCCTTTTTCTATGAGATCTACACTCAGTCCCGTATCGCGGAGAAGGAAGTAAGAAGTCGCGACTCCTGATATTCCTCCTCCCACAATGGCTACATCCGAATCAATATCTCGAGTGAGGGCAATAACCGGGCGGGTCCTCTTCACTTCTCTGAGCCAGGGAGGGACGTTCTCATGGGCCATATTAATAGTTAGTATCCTATTCGATTAAATGAGCTTTTCCTCGTTCGTTCATGCAAACGACAAATTTGGAAAAATGCATAAAAAAGGAATAAACCGACCGAGATTGATGCAAATCTTCTTGCTCGGCGTTAAGCTCTGGCTTCAGGGCAACTTTTTACTGATTCTTCTGATCCACTGGTCTACTTCATCTCCGCTCTTTCCCATTGAGGCAGCCCATTGCATGATCTGCTCTTCACGCCATTTGTTGACTGCATCCATCACCGGCTCGGGATCGAATCCATGCGTCTTGATGTAATCCTCTCGCTTCATCTCATTCATGTTTCCGTCAGTGTACAATTTCGTGGCTTGATCCGCCATCGTCCTCTGGCCAGTGGGCATATCAGCCGGGCTGATGCATACGTCTTCGCAGTAAACCCATCCTTCTCCGCCTTTTGCCTGCTCAATTCGGAAAGGCTTTCCACATCCAGGACATACTCCAATCATCTTCACACCTCTTAAGTGCCTATATTTTCATTAGATACTTTCTCATATTAAGCTAAATATCTTGCTATGAATCTTGGTTGCAGTGGGCCAAATATATTATAATTTTAAATAAATTTAATTTGCAGAAACCCGGGCTACGGTCCTGAAGGCGCAAAGACGCGAACCATAAATATGCGACCTACGCCTCGATCGCGATTCCAAAGTGGGGCGATGACCGATCACGAAGATCTCGGGTGGGAAGAGAAGAGTTATTGGAAGATTTACTGTCGGATCAACACGATTCTCATTAGTTTTCAAGTAGATAGTGGAATATCTTTCCCGACGACAAGAGAATGAGAATGATAGTTCCTTTCGAACTTTCATCCTCTAGAAGTCCTATCCTATCTTCACCCCCACATTATGCTCCTTCCGATCATCGACCAGGTGCACCATCCTATCCTCCTGCGCCAGGCCGTCCACCGTCACGCTTGATACTATGCATCCTTCCCCCGTCCTCTCGACAGTAATGTGGTAGAACGTTTCACGATAGCGGTAATGCAGGATAAACGACTTCCAATCAACAGGAATACATGGTGCAAAATGCAGCTTGTCAGCATCCAGCTTCATTCCGAGCAATGACTCGACAATGAGCCGGTACATCCATCCCGACGCTCCTGTGTACCAGGTCCATCCGCCCCGCCCAACATGCGGCGGCATAGCATAGACATCGGCCGCCATGACATACGGCTCCGTCCTGTAGACTGCCACCTGTTCCGGAGTCGAGCCGTGATTCACTGGATTAATCATATCCAGCAGCTCCCAGGCCCGGAGGCTGTCACCCATGGCGGCAAAAGCCATTGTTACCCAGATGGCGGCATGAGTGTACTGCCCGCCGTTCTCTCTCACTCCCGGAATGTATCCTTTGATGTAACCCGGATCCATGTCGGACTTATCAAAGGGCGGCGTCAGGAGCATAATCAGCGATTCATCCCTTCTTACCAACCTGCGATCCACCTCCATCATGGCCGTCTTTGATCTTTCCGGATCTCCTGCACCGGAGAGAACCGACCAGCTCTGCGTGAGGGAGTCGATCTGACATTCTTCATTAGCCGAAGACCCCAGGGGCTCTCCGCTATCAAAATAAGCCCGTAAATACCATTTGCCGTCCCATCCGTTCTCTCTGATCGACTGGCGGAGACGGGCAGCCTCGCTGGTGCAAATATCGGCGAAGGTCTTATCGCCTCGCATGAGAGAGATCTCTCTGAACCTGTTGAGCACATCATACAGGAAGAAAGCCAACCATACGCTCTCCCCCTTGCCCTGATAGCCCACCCGGTTCATGGCATCGTTCCAATCGCCAGTCCCCATGAGAGGCAGGCCGTGCTGTCCCAACTGCAGGCTGCGCCTGATGGCTCGAATGCAGTGCTCATAAAGGGTTCCGCACTCTTCTGATTTTACGGGTAGATCGTAGTTCGCTTCCTCATCAGGCTTAAGGTCTCTGCCTTCGATGAAGTTAATGCATTCATCCAGCACTCCCGTATCTCCTGTGGTGGTGACGTAGATATGTGCGACCAGCGGCAGCCAGAGACGATCATCAGAACTATGCGTGCGCACGCCGCGTCCCGATGGCGGATGCCACCAATGCAGGACATCTCCTTCCGGGAACTGCTGGGCAGCACATCGTAGCAGGTGCTCGCGCGCGATTTGAGGCTCTGCGTAGATCAGAGCCATTGAATCCTGCAACTGGTCACGGAAGCCGAAGGCTCCTCCCGACTGATAGTATCCGCTGCGTGCCCAAATGCGGCAGGCCAGGGTCTGGTAGATGAGCCAACCATTGGTGAGCACATCCAAAGACCTATACGGAGTCTCCACGCGCAACGCGCCGAGGGTGCGGTTCCAGTAGTTCCAGACCGCCTCCAGAGCAGAACGCGCCGGACCTGATCCTCGAAAACGTTTGATCAGATTTCGTGCATCATCCATGTTTCGTCCCGTTCCAAGGATGAAGACTATCTCGCTCTCCTGCCCTTCTTCGAGATCTATCTTAACCTGTTGGGCAGCGCACGGGTCCATGGCTGCGCCCACTCTGTTGGAGAGCCGAACCCTTGCCATGGCTTCAGGACTGACCAGGCTGCCATTTCGGCCCAGGAACTCGGCCCGATCGCCACTGAAGCTGTCTGCCCCGGTATTGACATCCAGGAAGACCACTCTTGCAGGAAAATCCGTATTATAGGGATTTCTGGCAAAGATGGCTCCTGTCCTTGAATCGATCTCTGTGTTTATGTGCATTTCACTCTTTATGCGCATCTCTCCCAGCACCAGTTCGACAAAGTCTGTAACGGATAGCCGGCGAGAACCAATTGACTCATTGCGGATAACCAGCCTGCAAAACTTCACAGGTGCGTCTAATGCCACATATATCCACAGCTCAGACGCGATCCCGAGTTCTTTGTGCTCGAAGACGCTGTAGCCAAGTCCATGCCTGCAGGTGTAAGGTGTCTCTCCCCTTGCGGGCAGCCCGGTTGGGGACCAGAACTGGCCGGTTTCCTCGTCTCGGATGTACATAGCCTCGCCGCTGGAGTCGCTTACAGGATCGTTATACCAGGGGCTTAAGCGGAACTGCTGGGAGTTCTCGCCCCAGGTATAGGCTCCTCCGCATTCTGAGATCACCGTCCCGAAATGAGCATTTGCTATCACATTAGACCAGGGAGCCGGGGTCGTCTGTCCCGGCGCCATCCTGATTATATACTCCCTTCCATCCTTTGTAAAACCGGCAAATCCGTTGAAGTAGATCAGATCCTGGCCCGACGACTCAACCGCCTTATAGTCCTCGACCCGCAAAATTTTTTCCGGATTTAAAAGAGGGGCTGTTCCATAGAGTCTATTCTTGCGATCGAGCTGCTCCTCGAATGTTCCTCTATCATCGGAAAAGACGGCTCGGGCAGTGGCCTGCAAAAGGATCCCTGCCTCTTCGGATATCTCATCCCCGTGTATCACATAGACTCTGCCAGGCCGGTCCCGGGAGTCAGTGCTAACGGATATCATGCCCATAATTTCGTCCTGAAGCTGCTGCCGGTACCCTGAACTGTCGCCGTTCCAGATAACCAGATCCACTGCCAGCCCCATAATATGCCAGTAGGCATGAGCCCTCAAGAGCTGGCGCGCCAGATCGATGTAAGCTCGCTCCCGAATCGTGAGAAGGACAATAGGGATATCTCCTGAGATACCATATGCCCATAGAACTGACTGGCCCCTTTGATTGCTCAAGAGAATGCTTGCATTGGCCCGCCAGTTTGAGCTGGGATAGATCACGCCGCCGGCAAGGCGAAGATAAAGGTGTATATCGCTCTCAGTGATATTGAGCTGCTGCTTTATCATCTGATCATGAGTCCAGGCCAGATTGTGGACCCGTTCAGTCAGACCCGGGTCATGATATTTATCAATCAACCCAAGAGCAGAGTCTCTGGTATCTGCGATGCCTGTGACGAAGTTCACCTTAACCTTTTCACCCGGGTCGATCGCAACAGTGCACCTGATAGAAACAATTGGATCCAGAATGGGGCCCTCGCTGTCTGAGAGCTCCACTTTCCCATTCAATGCATCGGGATTGGCAGTGGTTTTTCCCCTGCCCATGAACAGGCTCCGATCGGTCTCAAAGAAGACCTCATCTTCATTTATTTTCTCGGCTGCTATCAGATGCAACATCCAGGGCGTCTTATCATCCTTCGATCTCGGTCGCCTGGTGCAGAGGATGGCAGATCTCTTGCGCACGATCTCTGTCTCTACGAATAGGTTGCTAAAGGCGGGATGAGTTGCATCCGCCATTGGTGTCGTCAGAACGACCTCTGCATAACTGGTCAGCTCTATCGTCCGTCTGGTCGATGAGAGATTGGTAAGGCTGACGCTCCGCAGCTCGACATCGTCCTCTGGCGAGATAACAACCTCCGTATGGGTATCGATATCCAAAACCCTCGACCTGAACTCTGCCTTGGATCCCTGGAAGATGGCTTGATAAGTCTCTTCATTTCTGCAGATAGGCTGGTATCCCGCAGACCATACCTCATTATTGTCCAGATCCCGGATATAGATGAACTGCCCTTCATTGTCACGGGTACTGTCACCTTTCCAGCGACTGACTGCAACATCCTTCCACTGGCTATACCCTGCACCGGAACTTGTGATCATCAGTTTGTAGTTGCCATTGGAGAGAAGATGTAAATCAGAGGGGGAGCTGTTCGGATCGGTGAATGCCCTAAAGGCCTCTTGCCGCTCCGGCATGCCAGTCCTCCAAATTGATGATGAGACCTCCGCAGCATGGGGATAGAAAGGCGCAGCCCTGGGAACCCTTTCCTGGAGAAGCAGATCCACAGACTGGAAGATGGGATTTTTCATGAATCTTCTTTGCATGGGCCGGTCCAATAAGACGTAGGCTAATGAGAGGAAGCTCATGCCCTGGTGATGGGCCATAAATGACTGCACAATTGCGCTGGTCTCGTCCCGGGAAAGACGTGATGGAGTATAATCGACGGCCTCGTAAAAGCCGTATTCGCCAAGATAGCCCTTATTTGCCATTTGTTGCAGATTAGTGCAGGCCTCGAATGGCGAGACCATCAACGCCAGAACGGAAGCATAAGGTGCTATTACCAGGTCTTTTGCCAATCCCCGCTTAAAACCGAGGCCAGGCACTCCAAAAGCCCTGTACTGGTAGATCTGGTTGATGTCTATAATATTATAGCCGCTCTCCGAAATGCCCCATGGAACGCCTCGCTGCTTACCATATTCGATCTGCCGCACCACTGTCGACCTATAGGTCTGATTGAGGAGTGAATTCTCGTAAGTCGGCATGATCAACAATGGCATAAGATACTCAAACATGGTTCCTCCCCAGGAGAGCAAAGCCAGTTCTCCTCCTGCGCTGGTAAGACTGCGACCCAGGACAAACCAATGCTCCAGCTTCAATCTACCCTGAGCGATAGCAACAAAGCTGCATAGCCTGGCCTCAGATGCCAGAAGATCGTAGCAGCTCTCATCGCGCCTGGAGTCATTGACATTATAGCCTATTGCCAGAAGCTTACGTGACTCATCGAAGAGGAGGTCGTATTCGATCTCCGCCAGGTCGCCACATTCCTCTGCAATCTTCTCGATCGAGGCTTTCCTATCAACGGCTCGGTTGCCTGCTTCAGTGATCGTCTGACCAAGCTGGAGGAACCAGTCTCTCTCCTCTTGACTCATGCCCTGTTTGCCCATGCCCTGTATTGAGCCGAGAATCTGGTCTATCATGGGCACCAGCTTAAGTGTCATCTCTGAAATCTCTCCGAGGCTCGGAATGCTTTCAAGCCGGAGCAGTTCAGCCTGCAATTGGCTCAGCATTCCTGTTCTTTCTGTCGAGGCTTCTATCAAGACCTCCTCGTCGAGGGGATGAACCATAATCCGCATTGGCAATAGTAGCCACGGAGCCATGAGGGTCAGATCATCCAGATGGTCCCTGAGCTGTCGCTCATAAGCCCGGGCCCACCACTTCACTTCATCATTAACTTTCGGGCTCAGGAGATCTAATAACTCGGAGATATTCCTCATCTGCTGATCCAGCAGTAGCCAAGCTGCAGAGAGTGTGCTCGGAGGCGACGAGAGTTCCATCTGGAAGCGGGCTATCTGCTCCAAAATATGTGATCGCACGATTTCTTCCCGGCCATCTTCTGCAGGACTCCCTCCCACGGCATCTCTCAGGATATGCAGTGTATCTATTAAACCGTCAATTGCCTGAGGAGGCAGGATCTTCTGGTCTAAAAGCTCATTCATACCCTGCTGCAGAGTCAGCAAATGGCCGGACAGGTTACCGCTATCTACAGTTGAGATATATTTGGGCTGCATAGGCTCTAGCATCTTGATGTCATACCAGTTGTAAAAATGGCCGTGGAACCGCTCCAGGCCCATCATATTTTCGAGGGTGGAGGCGTTTCGCTCTATCAGCTTCCCAGTTGAGATATAACCGAAGTCGTATGCTGCCAGGTTCGCCAGCAGTGACAATCCCATATTCGTGGGCGATGTACCAGTAGCAGTCACAGAGAGTGGTTTCTCCTGATAATTATCCGGCGGGAGCCAGTGGTTTTCGGGCCCGACAAACGTCTCAAAGAACCTCCACGTCTTTCTTGAAAGCTTGCGCAGGAAGATCGTCTGATCCTCCTTCAGTTTTGCTTTAGGCGTATCAAGAGGCTGGCTGATCCACCAGGCAACTGCAGGAGCGAGGCTCCAGGATACCAGCAGCGGCCAGACAAAATTGAATACATCAGTTCGCAGGAAGGCAAGATACACTGCCAGGGAAATGGCAACCGCTGGAGCTATCCACATCGACCGGTAGAATCCCACCAGACCACTTTGCCCATTACTCTTGGAACTGCTCGAAGAGTTCCATTCCAGCAGCAGCTTATGAGTAAAGTGCATTCGCCCAGCGCTTCGGACAATCGCATCCAGACTGAAAAAAGCCTCATAGGGCAAAAAGGTGAGGCTGAGCACCGCCTGGGCCAGATGTCTGGCAGTCGATCTCCCGGCAGAACGCAGATGCTGATCCATGGGTATCTCGGCAGATTTAATCAGGATAGATCGAATGCTGGCCAGCACCGGCAAAACCAGAATTGCTCCTATCACAATATATGTCCAAAACTCAGGCTGCTGCAATATCAACCATGCCAGAGACAAGAGAAAGATCTGGGCAGGAGTCACTAAACTCCGTCGAAGGTTGTCGATAATCTTCCATCGTGATAACCCTGAGATCGGATTATCTACTATCATACCTCCGGGGCCCGGCACTCGCGCGAGAAGCCAGTTTACAATCTGCCAATCCCCTCTGATCCATCTGTGCCTGCGGCTGACGTCTGAGCTGTAGCGGTAGGGATAATCCTCGTAAAACTGGACATCGCTGACCAGCGCCGCTCTGGCGTAGCTGCCCTCCAGGAGATCATGGCTCAGGATCAGATTATCGGGAAAACGTTCACCCAGAGACTGCAAGAAGGCGTCTACGTCATAGATCCCTTTGCCGGAAAAGGAACCTTCTCCAAAAATGTCTTGATAAACATCCGAGACCTCTCGCGTGTATGAATCAATGCCGGGCTCGCCTCCAAAGAGCTTGACAAACCTCGATCTGTCTGCTTCAGGCATGCTTGCACTGAGGCGGGGGTGGAGGATGCTGTAGCCCTCAGCGACATATCTCTTATGCTCATCGAACCTGGGGCGGTTGAGAGGGTGAGCCATAGTCTCTATCAGAAGCCGGGCGGAGTCGTAAGGCATCTTGGTATCTTCGTCAACCGTGATGACGTACTTTATTCCGGGGAGAATCGACACATTGCCGGTAATTCCAGAGAAGCTATCCTCTGACCCGCCTCTTAGCAATGAGTTGAGCTCACCGATTATGCCCCTTTTTCGCTCATAACCTCTCCAAATCTCATCCTGGGAGTTCCATTTGCGCCGGCGGGGGAAGAGAAAGAAGATGCCATCGGGGTACTTCTCGTTCAGAGCCTCAATTCCGTTATGCGCCAAGAGCAATAGATGCTCATCCTCCGGCATAATCTCCTGCTCGGCATCGGCAAGATCTACCAGAAGGCCGAAGCAAAGGTTTTCGTCACGGTTTGCCAGATACCGAATTTCTAAACCCAGCAGGAGATCAGAGACTCTTTCAGGATCGGTCAGCAAGGAAGGCACTACTACCAGAGTGCTCAACTCTTTTGGAATGCCTCCGGAGAAATCCATTCTGGGGAGAATATGAGGCTTGACAAGCATTGTCGCCAGCAAGTTCACCAGGCCGACTGCCGGGCTGCTCATGCAAAACAAGAGCAATATTGATGCCGGGACCAGCATCCATTCGTTTGATCCGAGCTTTGGAGCGAGAATCAACATAACGGCCGCAGTCAAAGCCGTAACCAGCACTATAGCTCCTACGTAGCAGAGCAGTGGGAATCGGAGAGCTGCCCTTACGATGGACTCATTTAGCGACCGTCTCATTCCGACAGTTCTCTCCAGTTTTGCAAGCCCCTTATCTATCAGATAAAATCCAACATGAGCGCATCGATCCTCACTTCCTGACGCCTCCAGCCTCTCCTGTGCCAGTTTTACTGCATTATGCGCAACTTCTTCTTCGGATAGCCTGCAATTTCTTGCGATCTTTTCAACTGTATGGCGGTAGCGGTCCCGGGTTGCGAAATCCATCTGGCTGTACACGCCGGCAGGATCCTGATCGAGTGCTTTTTCTACAGCACTGCTTCCCTCTACGAATTCGCGCCAGTCCATAGACTCAAGAAAACGGAAACTTCCGATGCTATTGCCTATGGAGACCTTATCAGCAGCCCCTCGCTGGATATCCTGCTGGATCATCTGCCCGGTGGTCTTTCCCATTTCAGATAGACGTTCTTCGATCCACGTTAACGGCAGGGCAAATGCTATGCTCTGTCCCTCCAGCCTCCGGGCAAATTCAGCAACAAAGGCGCCGGATAATGGAGGATCTGATCTGGCCAATTCCGCCACTACAACGATCATGTCCTTAGGGGCGGTCTCAGCAACCTCAATTATCTTATCAACCCAGTTGCCGGCAAGGTTTCTGTCGTATCTGGCCCTGGCGATGCAGAGAGATATGCGCCGCAGGTTTTCTATCAGCGCCAGGCGGAGCATGATCGGAACCGCCCACAGCTCGCCCAGGTTCAGTTTGCTGACTGTCTGATACCCTTCTACGAGGCCTTTCAAGCGCTCTGCATCCAACCTGCCATCAGTATGAAGCAGCAGCTCTGTGGCAAGGCCATAGACTCGCGGATACCCTGCCAGCGGACCCTTGAGCAGGTGGGGCAGGATTTTGCTATAATTTGCAGGCAGGTGAAGCCTGGCTATGCGAATCTGGCCTTCTATTCTGTAGAAGTTATCAAGTAACCACTCAGAAGCTGGTGCGATTCTGAGGTTTGATGCTACAGCATCCGTAAGAAGCTCATAGACATGTAGCAGGATCTGCTCGTTCTCATCCAGTCTTGGCAAGAGCAGGTCTTTATTGAGCTTTGGATCGATCTCATCCCGTTCTGCCTGCATCTTAGCATGCTCTTTCAGCTGTTCAGTGCTGAAAAGCTCAGAATTTAGGGGCTGCTCATAACTAAACTTGTTCAGGAAGGCATCCCCATCGTCGCCTTCCTTGAGGCGATTCAAGCTCCTGAGAAATGTATTTTGGCTTATGATTATGACTCCTGGGTTTTAGTTGCACAATTGGTGCCGATTAATTGCCAATGCCTGAGGCGGCCTAAACTCTCGTACTCTAACCAATGAAGGGAGTTCGGGCTCCAGAGAGTTGCACGCTGCAGTGCATATCATGATTAGGTCTATGCATTTGATATATAATAGGTCTTCGCAACATTTCAAGCTGTAAATATTGAGGCATGATCCCGGAATTGCCCTGCCCGGCACAACATATTAGGCTGCTTGTTCATAACAAAGCAAGGAGGTACCTTATCACCTGACCGATAGCAAAGATTCGCAGGCAGCTTCTGGATTGAAGGGTACCATCTGAGTCTTTGGCATCTGTTTCGGAGATTCGGGTTTTTGCGTCTCTCTCCATATCGAAGCCTGTTTTTATAATTTTACATATCTTACAATTTAGGTACCAAACTCTTTTTATGCAATGACATCATATTAGGTTTAGATCCATGTAATGGGGAATTAAAAATGGCAGACGGTTCCGTGGAGAAGGCAAAAGCAGATTCTAAGAAAGCAGTGGCCGATATAGAGAAGGATGTCGCCTATGCAAAGGCTGATGTGAATGCTGATGTGGAGAAGATCAAGGCCAATATCGAGCACGATGAGGCCGGGAAGAAGGTAGCTTATGCAAAGGCTGACCTAAAGGCTGATGCTGCGAAGGGGAAGGCTGATATCGAGAATACGATGGCCCATGCAAAAGCTGATGGGGAGAAAGCGAAAGCTGACATAGAAAAAAAGCTGTCCGATACGCTGAAATAAACAATTTGAGAGTCAAAATCGAAAGCGAACAACTACCAATCAAATATAGAGAGGTGTAAAAAAATGGCGGACTTACTTTATTTGGCGATAGTGTTCTTTGTAATAGCTCTCATTCTTGGTATATTGGGAGTGCGTGGTGCAGGCATATCGATGGATATTGCAAAATGGTTGATAATCGTATTCATCATTCTGGCGGTGATAACGCTAATATTCGGAGGCTCATTCAACCTGGCGATATTACAGCTTGCAGACTTAGGCTTACGTGTTTCCTGCCCTAAACACACCATGGATAATGTTTAAGGGGTAACAGATGCTATTAATAAAGATCATAAGAGAAGAGAGGTTTTGATATGAAAAAGATATTGGTGGCCATGCTAATTGCCACAATGATGCTGCTGGCTCTAGGCGCAGCAGAAGAAGCAACTCAATCAACTACAACAACTGCGACCACTGCTCCTGGCACAGAAGCCGTCAATACAACTGAAACTACGACCACCTCGGTTCCTGGTTCAGGTGCCGTCACAATCAACTACAACTAAAACTGAAACTCCCGCTACCGAGCCAACGACTACATCTAAAACAACGACAACGACCCAGACACCTGGCTTCGAGGGTGCATTTGCCGTAGCAGGGCTCCTGGCAGTGACCCTTCGTAGCTCTGAGAAGAAGACGCTAAAACCATTCTTTTCTTATTTTTTGAAGGTGATCATTTTGAAGAAAGAAGAATTTATGCGGCAGATAGAGGGTTGCAAGCTTCCAGAGACATTTGATCAAAATCTCCTGGATAATGCTGCGGAGATGTTCGGAAAATGGGGTATGACCACTCATATGGACGAGAAGGAGCACCTTTTTGAGAGCTCCGGACTGGCTTCCAAAAGTGGAGACAGTGATGCTCTAACAAAGGAAAAAAAGGCGCTGCGTTGTGTCTGCGAGAAGATGATGGACGCCAAGCTGAACAGGAACGACGCCTCAGTTATCATCAAGAATTTTAATAAGATCAAAGATCCGGGATTTGAGTGGGTCGAAAGATAGATACCCCTCAAAAATTTTATTAAGATTTATACCCCATTGATGGGAATGAAGGTCTGTATTTTTGAGCCCAAACTTTAATTATTGCACTTCTTAAGCGCAGACTCTATGACACTTTAATTTTTTTATACCAAAAGCTTTTTATTCAATGGCATCTTATTTGCACTGAAATCTCAAAAGGATTATGATACGGAAATTGGATGGTATTTTTGGTTTATGGTTCTAACCTGCGAATCATGCGAACAGGAGTTTGAAATCATTCAAGAACAAATCCGAATTCAATAAAAATGTACTCTTATTCAACTCTTAATCCTCACTGCCTACCAATGAATGAATCATAGCCTGCAGAAAGAGGATTCAAAAATGATGGATCATAAATCTAAGAAACCGGTTTAGGCAATAAATAGGTGATGAAATGAAATACAACAAAATTTTGCTGTGTATGACTGCGCTCTCAGCATGCTTGCTAATTGGTATCGCATTTGGACAGGACTATCTGGGCGGTGAAAATGTCAATTATGGCCGTACAGATGATCCAGGCCTCGCTGGCATGTTGCAGTGGCTCGATACGCCAGTCCCTAACTTCCCCTGGTACACTACGGGCGGTTCCTTCTACAGCCAACCGTATAGCGACACAACGTTCTCGCCCTACCGAGAGTATTATACAACCACAGGTACGCCTGTAGTGGGTGGGATAGTAAGCAATCCTGCCAAGTTCGATATAACAGAGAAAACGCCTTCCAGTGTGTACTACGGTGCCGGTGTGGGATTGCCTTACTCCCAGTATGCATCCATAGCGCCATCCAAGACCAACGACCTCTGGATCCAGGGAGCAACAAATTGGACGCAATATGCAGTAGTCCCGGTGGGTACCTGGCTGCAGCTGGTCGCTAATGCTCCAGTTGGAGGGCCTGCGGGCTTCTACGAGATAATTCAGACCGGTACAACCAGTTCGAAGTACAACACTTATCAGTTCAACCCGGGTTATAATACCATGAACTTCAATGCCGACCAGGTTGGTAGACACATGCTCTACTTTGTGGTGAACAACCAGCCCAGCAATGTGGTCATTGTGGATGCGTTTGCCCAGGCTACAGGTAATGCAGCGGCGGGCATTTATCCGGCAGGAACCCAGACACCACTCGTTCTCGGCAAAGCCTCAAACCCTGGGAGCTTCACCACGAGCACAAGCTCCTCCCAAACTTCAAATGGTGTGACCACTACTACGACCTCCAACGGCCAGACCACCATTACACCCGTTGGTCAGACCACGACAACCTCTGATGGAACTTACCAAACAACGACGAGCGCCGATGGAACCACTCAGACAACTACCAGCTCCCCCAGTGGAACCACGGTCACATCCAGCAACGGCCAGGTAACATCGACGAGATCCGGTTGAAGGTTGAACTGCTGTTACATCCATTCACGAATGACCGAAAAGAGATGAGGGGCGCAAGGAATGGCGAACGACAATATTTCGCCACCGCATTTTTTGTGCTCGCTTCAAGATAAGATCCAATGAATTTTTTACATTTTTTTGATTTAATCATCTTTCTCCTTATTTTCTCCCCTGATCCTGGCATTGATCACCCTGTCCGATCTCTCCAGAGCCTCGTGCGTCCCACCGTAGTGCTGGGCCGCATCCCTCATGATCTGTTTGAAGCCCTCCAAATCCCCGGCATCCGCTTTTTCACATAGCCGCATACACTCTGCCACATAGGTCTGGCGAACTGCTGCCGCTTTCGGATTCTTCTGAATGGAGGCGTAAAGCTCCGGATTCTGGTCCAGGATTCTGCCCACAAAGTCGATCATTATCTCATACACCGGAGACATGAACTGGCGCGACCTCAAAACATCGAAGTCCAGAGCCTTCAGCGTCGCTCCGATGCCGATGTAAGCGAAGTGGGTGAGCGCCTGCACCACGGCCATCATCTCGTCGTGCTCTTCCGCCTCCAGGATCCCGATATGCGCTCCATCGGACTCGAAGAGAGATTGAATGATAGAAAGCCACTTTCCAGTCTTCCCTTCCACAGGCGTGAAGATGATGGTCTGGCCGGAGAGGGAGGACATGGTGGGCCCGAACATGGGATGAGTGCCCAGCACCTCCACCCCCTTGGGGGCATAGGTCTTCATGGCCTTCACCGGCCCGGACTTGATAGAGGTCACATCCATTATCAGGCTGCCCGGATGCATGCGAGGCGCCACCATCCGGATAACCTCCACCGTCTTCTCGATGAGAACGCTGACCAGAACGATGTCGCTCCTTTCCACCTCCAACATCATGTCATGGGCGTAGCGCACTCCCAGACGCTCCGCGACCTCGACCTTCCCGCTCGGACCCCAGACCGCAACATCGAAGCCCTTCTCTTTAAAATAGCGGGCGAACCATGAACCCGTCTCTCCCGTTCCTCCCAGTATCAGTATGCGCCATTCTCCCATCGCTTCCTGCAACATCACTTTCCTCCCCGCGCCAAAGCCTCTCGAACCGCCCTTTCCATTACGTCCACCGGAGCCTTCTTCCCTGTCCAGATCTCCAGAGCCTTCGCCCCCTGATAGACAAGCATCATCACCCCATCGATAGCCACAGATCCTGCGGCGCGAGCATCCTGGAGGAGTTCGGTATCCCGGTTGTAGACGATATCGAAGACCGCCTGACGGCTATTCAAGAGCCGGCCATCAAAGAGCCTGGAGTCTCCAGCTCGCATGCCTACTGATGTGGCGTTTATTATTATGTCCGCCTGCAAGACCAGTTTCTCCAAATCGCATAGACAAAAGCCCATTCCTCCTACAGAGACGGCCAGCTCATGAGCCCTTGGGAGGCTTCTGTTCGCGATGGAGATCTCTGCACCCTCCTTCTCCAGAGTATAAGCCACGGCCCTCGCTGCGCCTCCTGCCCCAATCAAGAGAACCCTGCGGCCGTCGACGCGAACTTTGGCATCCTGCAGGGCCAGCAGCGCGCCCCATCCATCCGTGTTGTGGCCCCGGATCCGATTCCCTTGATCGCTATCGTTTTCAAAGGATATCGTGTTCACCGCGCCTATAGCCATTGCCAGCTCATCCGCTTGCAAGAAGTCCAATTCCAGCGCTTTTTCCTTGAGAGGGATGGTCAGATTGAGCCCGCCAAAGCCCATAGCGGCAGCGCCGCGAATGGCATCCTTCAATCCATTCCTTGCTACGCGAAAGGCATGATATCTGGCGTCCAGGCCCAAAGCCCGCAGTGCCTCATTCTGCATGACTGGAGAGAGGCTGTGCTCTATTGGATCCCCAAAGATACCGAAGATCATCATACTTGCTAATGGTCCTTTATCCCTAAATAATTTGCAGGATATACCAGAGAACTGCACCCACCAGAGCCCCGAAGCCAGTCGCCACCAGGTTTACGCCATTATTGCTCAAAATACCTCTTCTCTGCAGCGTTGCCCCGAGAAGGCTGTCAAAGTTCGTGCCCATAAATCCGCCAATAACACCAGCTGCAATCCCAAAAGCGCCTGTCATACCCGTTACCATGGCCAGGAGCCCGATGATAAGGGCACCAGCTAACGAGGCGGCTTCGCCAAGTGGTGTCACACCTCCATCCACTCCCGGTTCCGTCTCTTTTAGAGTGGTTATCATCCTCGGTTTGGAACGGCTGGTCTCTCCTATTTCACTGGCCAGTGTATCGCCGGCAGCCGTTGCCACAGAAGCGATAAAGGCGTAGATGAATATCTCATTGAATATCTCATTGCGGTAAACGCCGTAGCAGACGGCCAGAGCCAGAGGGACCAGGCTGTTGCTGTAGACATTCTTGTAGCCGCGCACGCCTCCATGGGATTGAGCGATGCCGAGCTTTGCCTTATGTGCATACCCATAGCGAGTGAATCCGCCGCCCAGCAAATAGAAAGCCAGCAAAAGCATAAACCAGGTCAAGCCCCCAAATAGAATCACTAGCAGGCAGACTATGGTCTCGCTCAATACGGCATCCGAGTCTGCAGCTTTGGCCCAGTAGGCGCCGACCCCCAGGACGAGAGCGAAAGTGCAGATGAGCAAAATGAGATAAGGATCTGGCAGCGGATAATCGAAGGAAAAGAGCCACATCACCATGGCCGTGCCGAAAGGCACTGTGAAGTCGCGCTCCCTGGAAGCGTGATACAAAAAAGCACCGGAAAGCCCACCCAGGATGGCCAGGAACAGGATTCGTTCAGGGGACAAGCTGCCCTCCGCGATCAGGCTCGCAAGGGGATACCCTAGAGCCACTGTAATGAGGAGATAGACTATGCTGCCCGCAAGCGAATCGAGCTTCCGGAAAGCCAGTGGGGCGAAGGCGGAGGCTACAAAAGAGATGGCGATGACATACAGAGGAAGGTTGATGTCCACAAGGGATAGCGCCATCCTCATGATGAGAAGCAGGCCCAGGGTCCCAGAAAGCAGGCGAGTGCCCGGGTCCAGGAGGAATAGGGCCGCCAGGGGAAGGATGGTATAGGCTCCGGCATAAGGCAGTAACAGCGCCATCAGTCCTATTATTGCCCTGGCGACATCCTCCCGTTGCATGACCTACGAAACCCATCTCATCGCAAAAATACTTTGCCTATGAAAGACACCGGATGATTTGAATGATTCACCGCCTCTACGGCCTCTACGAGCATCTCCTGGAAATCCAGATCGCCAAGAACAATCTGCCCGGCTGCGTGGCCGTCGTCCTTGCCTCTGGAGATCTGTTCGATGAAGGTCTGGAGCAACTGACGGATCTTATCGATTGGAGCGCATCTATCGGTTTGACATCCCTGGTGCTCTATGTAAATGATGAAGAGCCCATGCTCTGCCAGAAGATCAATTCATTTCTCAACGACTCTCCAGCACAGATCAGCTTGCATACAGCGATTGATGTGCAGCAAACGGGGTTGGGTGGCAGACTTAAGGTAGTAGTATCTTTGGGCTACGGGGGCAAGCGCGAGGTGGCAGGGGCGTTTCGAGATCTCCTCCAGGACGTGGAAAGTGGTTCTTTGGATCCCGATCAAATCGATGAAAAGATGATAGAATCCCATCTGCGATTCAGCCAGAAGCCAGACCTGGTGATAAGGGCAGGCGGAAAACAGCTCAGTGATTTTATGATCTGGCAAGCAGCCTATTCCGAGCTCTACTTTACAGATGTCAACTGGCTGCAGCTTCGCAAGATTGACTTTCTGCGCGCCATCAGAGACTGCCAGCGAAGAGAGAGACGCTTCGGCCGCTAGATATTGGTTTTCTCAGTTTTTAACTAAAGTTTTTCCTGTTTGGGGATGTCTCTGGCCGCGAGGATAGAGAGAAACCTGGCTGGAATCGTCTCTGATATGACGATATCATCGTTCACGGTCATCATTTTCACTCCTGTAATCTTTGCGAGTGCTGCATTTGCCTGAATTACTCTGGGATTGCCGGTGCGAAAGGTTGCCACATGCCAGGCTTTCTCCGGAGTCGTGGAGAGATGAACATACCTTTGCGATGCAGACTTAAGGCCTATCTCCAGGATCCTGTCAGCTTCTTCTTCGCTTGCCCCGTAGTAGAGCATAGGAAGCTCATTCTCCGGATGGTCCAGCTCTACGTCCACAGAGTGGCCGTATCTGGCCCTTACTTTATCGTTCAAGATTTCGTATCTCTGTTTTGAATCGGATTCTACCAGCGCTATCACCAATTCTTTGCTGGCCCAGCGGTGCCTGCTTTGCACTACCTGCCCCAGTTTTCCCAGATCTACCCAGCCGCGAGAGTCCATCTCCAGGCCCAGATCAGCGGGGAAATGCCTGAGGGCCCCTGCTACCAGCCGGCCCAGCTGCTCCGTCTTGGCCTCATCCAAAAGAAGCTGACCCACAGAGCCGCACCTACAGTGCTCTTCCCTGAAAAATCCGTGTTGAGGGCAACGCTTGATCATCAGTAGAACTCCTTTCCAAGAATGATGGCCTTACGGATAGATATAACTGACTCTCTCGGCGGGCCGAAAAGCAAAGTCTCAAATACGTCTATTTTGAATAAACCATCATGCCCGGTTCGAAGGATATCGAGAGAATGATAGTTGAGATGCTCGATATGGGCTATGAGCAATTGATGGCCGAGATGGAAAGGTCTTTTCTTTTATCGGACGAGCGACACCAGAAGATCAATGAAAACCTCGATGAGATGATTCAGGAAGTGGACAGTCTCCTCCTCCGCGTAGACGAATTGGAGGCGGAATCGCTCAATGACAAAGATAGGCATTCGAACGCAAGGTGAAACCAGTGGACACACTACCAGACATTCAGGCTTGCGAACCCGATTACCCCTTCAATCTGACGAGAGTAGGAGTGACTGGCGTCAAGAAGCTAATAAAAGTTGAGCGTGGAAACGATTGGAGGCCAATAGTTCTCATATCCAATTTTGAGGTCTTCGTCGACCTTCCTTCGGACCGCAAAGGGGCCAACCTCTCCCGCAACTTTGAGGTTATAGATGAGGTTTTGGAGGAAGCCATAAATTGCCCCGTCTATGAGATCGAGGAGCTTTGTGGAGAGATTGCCAAGAGACTCCTCTCCCGGCATGAGTACGCATCCCGAGCAGAAGTCAAAATGAAGAGCGAATACATCGTTCGCAGGCAGACTCCGGTTACCAGAGTCACTTGCCAGGAGGTGGTTGACATCTTTGCCGAAGCTGTGGCAAGAGCCGGCCCCTCCGGTTATGTGAGGAAGACGGTGGGCGCCGAGGTTCTGGGCACGACTGCCTGTCCCTGCGCCCAGGGGATCATGAGAGAGCAGGCTCGCGAGGAGCTGGGAAAAACAGGCTTATCTGAAGAGGTTATCACAGACCTCCTGGAGAGGCTGCCTCTAGCTACACATAACCAGAGGGGGAGAGGGAGCATTTCGGTTGAAGTTCATGACCGGCGCTGCGTTTCCATCGACAGGATCATCAAAATCATTGAAGAGTCCATGAGCTCCAAGGTTTACGGGCTTTTAAAACGCCCGGATGAAGCCGTGGTGGTAAGGCGAGCGCACAAAAATCCCAAGTTCGTGGAGGATTGCGTCCGGACCATGGCTCAGAAGCTGGTAGAGGCATTCACCGATCTTCCGGATGATGCTGCCGTAACTCTAAAACAGATCAATGAGGAGAGCATCCACCAGCATAACGCTTTTGCAGAGAGAATTGCCACGATGGGCGAATTGAGAGCTGAATTAGCCAGCATAAGGAATTGATGATGGAATGGAAATCGGAATGGGGATAGACAAAATTACAGGCCCTCTTAGGGAACTGCTTTGCGAGAGGGAGATCATAGCCAGGTGTGAGCTTCTCCTTCGCACCTATGATGTGGTTCGAACTGCAAAGCTGAGCGATCAGGATGCCTCGGAGCTAAAGAAGATGGTGGGGGGCGAGATCATTGCTCCCGGGATCTTTGCCAGCATCATGAGCAAGGAGCCGGTCTTCTTCGATCTGCCCAAGCTCGATACTTACACTCAAATGGACGGGCGTATCTTCCATTTCCTGCACACAAAAAAGTACAGCAAGCAGGACTTTGCCGATGCAGCAAGCCAGGTTTCTTCGATCTCTTCCAGAGCTGAAAATTATCCTTCGCCAGAGCCTGAGCGATTTATTAAAGGATTTCATGCATAACGCCGGGTATAGTCTCACTGCAGAGAGCCCGTCTGAACTCACCTTCTCGACACGGGACCATAAGGCTAAGGCCTTCGTCTTTACGAGCGTAAAGGCTGTTAATATCGATAAATGCAGGAATGAGCCTGGACTGGACAGCATAATTCTGGTGCCCAGCAGCGAGACACTGGAGCCCTTTGTGCAGTTCTTCCGGGAGAAAGGGCAGGCTGCAGAGGATAAAGGCATTCAAATCTGGGTGACGAACCTTGAAAAGGGCACCATAGATCCATTTGTAGGCTTCACCACAGACCTGGATATCTACAATCAATTTGATAATCCGCGTCTAGCAGAGATGGTCAGAAACAACTGGAGCAAGAAAGAGTAGCTAATGCAGCAATAATCGCAATCTCCCGCCAGTATCCAAGGATATCTAATTTTTTTGAAAATTAGCCCTAAAGAAAAAACTTTCCATTTTTGTCAAGATGAGAAAACTTCGCCTTATTTGCCTATTTTTGCAGGTGAATTAAAGGACTAAATATTATTATTATAAACTAGATGGCTTCTTGCACTCGTTCCTAAGCAAGTATTAAATAGATAGAACGCTCTAAAAGAATAAAGCAACAGACTAAAGTTAGTCAGGAGTGGGGGTATATGAAGTATTATCTTCAATTAATGGTTGCGTTTATAGTTATGATTAACGTCGCCCTGGGAGCAGTTGGCGATGTGAGTGTCAGTGATACGAGCACCTACCTTCAACCAGCCCAGAGTCTGGCAGGCACAGCCTCTCCCCAGTTGTCGGGATTAGAGA
The DNA here is from genome assembly GCA_963843555.1 of uncultured Methanosarcinales archaeon. GTDB lineage: Archaea > Halobacteriota > Methanosarcinia > Methanotrichales > Methanotrichaceae > Methanothrix. The sequence continues at coordinate 13,914 of CAWJKV010000014.1, read as the reverse complement.
CGTCGATGGGAGCAAATATGGCTGTACCCTATCAGGGTGGCTTATCAACCCAGGACAGCTATTCACAACCGCAGCAGAACAATTATCCGTACATTGACCAGCAGGCATCTGTGAGCCCTCAGGGATCAGAATCAGCATATCCTGCTCCCTTGACCAACGGGCCAATCCAGGAGCAATTGACGGCAGAAGTGCTGAGGCTCTCGCCACCAGCAGCAGAGAGCTTCACTCCAGATGAGAGCTTGAACTTCGTATCAACCTCCTCGCCCGGGAAAATGGTGAGTGGAGGCACAGGGTCCGCAGGAACTGAACAGACTGGTTCAAGCTACTGGTACTACCCGGGCCAGGTCTCTTCCGCAAACAGGTTTTATGTGCAGACATCATCAGGCCTGAATACAGAAGCAGGATGCAGCTATGGAGGCTATCTGCCCCTGTGGGCGGATATCAAATCAAGCGGCAACTTCTTCGTCTATGAATGGTATCCCGGTGAGTCCTCACCCGCTGTGCGAGGATGGGGCTGGACTGAAAAGGGTTATAAAAAAGGTTGGTTCTCGGGAGATGTCCCGGGCTGGCATATCCTCTGCTACAACTGTGGTTTATGGTCCAATTACATCTACATCTATGTATATCCCAAAGCGATGTCGCAGCCTTCCGGAGATTATCCAGGCTATGTCAGTAATCCAGGCTCTCCGAGCAATCCAAGCCAACAAAGCAGTCCAAATTATGCAGGCAATCCAGGTTATAGCAATCCATTAACAGGCAATCCTGGCTACGTCAGCAACCCGGTTGCATTGACACAGGCATCATTGCCCTCAGGAGCACCAACTCCTCCGGACCCCAATGCAGAGAGGCTTGCGATGCCTGATTACAATATGTACAAGCCGATCGCAGGCCAGGCGAAAGAAGGGGATTATTACAATCATCCCGCCCAGAAGAGCAGCGCCCTTGCAGCGACCTATCCTATTCAGACGGGCTATCCAGGCCTTGCGAATAATCCAGATCAACAAAAGGGCTATCCTCCTTCAGGGAGTGCAAAGTCGAGCTACCCTGGACAGGTCAATAACCAGGCATCCATGGGACCTCAGCTGCAGGCCACCAATCCTGCAATTGTAAATGCTCCGGTAATTGTAAATTCTCCGGTAATTGTAAATGCTCCGGCACTGACAGCTTCAAGGGAGACCTGCACCACCTGCACCAGCTCGACGGAAGTAAAAGAAGGCGTTTGCAGCGTCTGTCCCTATCCGAGCGGTTGTCCTGTAGAAACGGTCTCGGGGAGCCCGACTCCGCCAAGCGGATATACTCCGCACAGCTATAAAGCCGTCTATCCCAAACCCTCTACCTGCAAGTGCAATGAGTACTATGTCCAGACTTGCCAGGGAAAGCTGGGCACAGTCGCCGGTGTATTCTGTGAAGAATGGTTGCCTCTCTGGTCTAAGATTAGCCAGCCCGGAGTCTACTGGTCTTATGAATGGACTATGTGCACGAGTTCACACGGCAACTTCTGCGCTCCCGAGGCCAAGAACTTCGGTAACAAAGGAACTGGTTGGTACCAGACATGGTTTAAGGGCAACGAACCGGGCTGGCACATCCTGATCTACCAGTGTAATGACTGGTCCAACTACGTATACATCTACGTCTGGCCGGCAGACTAGGGTTTGCTGGCATCTCGTTCTTTTTGGGCGATCGGTTTAAATACAGTGAGCTTGAACGGAGTTCGGATTAATATTACCTTGGAGGATGTTTATTGGCTAGAAGATCGCAAAGAAAGGCTGAGAGCAGAAAGGCCAAACAATGGTATAAGGTTGTAAGTCCGGAGATGTTCGGCAGAGTTCCCTTTGGCGAAACGGTTGCTAACGATCCGGAAAGGGTCGTGGGAAGGATTATTGAGACCACTCTGGGAGATCTCACAAACAATTTCTCTAAGCAGAACACCAAGCTCAAGTTCAGGGTCGACAGAGTTGCCGGCGATTCGGCATACACGAAGTTCCTGGGCCACGAGATGACCACGGATTATGTGCGCTCCCTGGTCAAGAGAAGAACATCCCGCATCGATTCCATTGTGGATGTAACCACCACAGACGGCTACCAGGTCCGCATTAAGCCCAGTTGCTTCACAGTAAAGAGGGCACGGGCCAATCAGGTCAAGAGCATAAGAGAGCTCTCCAAGACAGTTGTTATGGAGAGGTCGAAGAACCTCGACTTGAACCAGTTGATCCAGGATGTCGTGGGAGGCAAGGTCTCTCTGGATATCTATAAAGAAGCCAAGATGATCTATCCCCTCAGGCGCGTAGAAGTGCGCAAGACAGAGATCAGAGGAGAGCCCACCATAGCAAAGGCGGCTCCAGTCGCGCCCGAAGCACCGACAGCCTCAACCTGAAGTATCATCAGCAAAGCGATTGGGCGAGTTTTGGCGCCCTGTCAGCTTTACTTTTAAGAGAAGGAATTATATTCTTTTAGAAGCTTCACTCAGGCATGAAGTGGATGATCATAGCACTAAGTTTTGTTCTCTTATCTGCAGGGTGCGTGGAGCAGAAGAGTGGAACAAATGATGTCAAAAGCAGCTCCACCACAGCGGACAAAAGCCAGGAATCGCTAACTGTGACCATAACCTCCCCAAAAACCGGTGACACTCTTACAGGGAAATAAAGATGTTAGTTTTGGCGCCGATGTAAGTGGAGGCAATAGACCTTTGAGTTTTGTTTGGAGCTCCAACGTCGATGGAAAGCTCTCGACCAGCCAGTCTTTCAAGTCTGAATCCCTCAAAACTCAGCAAAGGCGGCCACGTTATCATCCTGAATGTGACTGACGCCAGCGGTAACTCAAAGCAGGGCACCGTTCTCATTGATGTGATGTAAGACTGCCACGCGCCCTTGAAGACACCTTGAAGCTAGAGGGCCGCATCGGATAGGGATTTCTGGCAGGAGCAGGATCTTTCCGCAGCGAATTTCTGCGCCGCCTGGTAGATTATCTCCCGAATATCCTCGTGGCACTTTTTCATCCGATCAGGGATCTCAGAGGCGATCACGCTTTTTGTGCCCAATATGCCGCAGGCGGAGTTTGTGATGATGCATACGGACGCATAGCAAAGCTGTGCCTCCCTGGCCAGGACAACCTCAGGGTAACCGGTCATGCCCACCACATCTCCGAACTGGCTCATCATTCTGATCTGGGCGGGAGACTCCAGGTGCGGACCCTCGGCGCAAACATAGACGCCCTCCGCGGCCTGCAGGCCCAGAGTATGCGCCGCCTCGGCAAGATGACTCCGAAGCTCCGGGCAGTAGGGCTGGCTCATGTCCACATGCACTGCCCTGTCCTCGAAAAAGGTATTGGGCCTGCATTTGGTGAACTCAACAAAGTCATTGGGAAAAAAAATGCTTTCTGCCGGATGCGCACCCATGCTGCCCACGGTGTTGATGGAGATAACCCTTATTACGCCACTCTCTTTTGCGGCAGAGATAATGGCGCGGTAGTTGACTTTATGAGGGGGCAGATGGACTACGCCGTGGCGGGGGATGAACATGACCTTCTGGCCCTTGATCCTGGTATGGATAATGGGAACCCTTCCGTAAATTGTCTCAATTTCGTCGTTCAATCCTTCCAGGGAAAAGCCCACGCCTCCGATCACTGCCAGCTCTGCATTCATGAGATCAATCCTACTTCATTCTTTTACTATCTTTCTCTCAAATCGGTGGCATGAGCGGCGGCCGGAAGACGCCTTTCTCCGTAATCAGCCCCGTTATCAGCTCCAGTGGCGTGGCATCAAAGGCCGGGTTGCAGACGGCGACGCCCTGTGGCGCGAGCCTCATGCCCGCCAGGGTGCAGACCTCCTCAGGGTCGCGCTCCTCCACGGTAATGTCCTCCTCCGCGTTTATTCGGTCAAAAGTGGACAGAGGAGCGGCCACATAAAAAGGAATCTTGTGATATTTTGCCAGAACAGCGTGATTATAGGTTCCGATCTTGTTGAAGACGACATCCCCGGTGATGCGGTCTGCTCCCACGATAACCTTATCGATTTTGCCTTTACGCATCAGACTGCCTGACATGCTCTCGCAAATCAGGGTTACGGGAATTTTGTCCTGGTCCAATTCCCAGGCAGTCAGTCGCGAACCCTGGTGCAGCGGCCGGGTCTCACTGGCATATACATGAATGCGCTTTCCAGCGGCAACTGCAGAGCGCACAACCCCTAAGGCAGTCCCCCATCCTACGCAGGCCAGCCTTCCTGCATTGCAATGGGTGAGAACAGAGTCTCCATCCTCTAGAAGCCTGGCACCGTTCTTTCCAATGGCTTTGTTGATGCGAATATCCTCTTCTGCGATCTCCTGAGCTTCAGAGAGAGCCGCCTCACGAATGTCGTCAATATTTTCCCTGCCTATCGCTGCCTTCAAGGCTCGATCCACTCCCCAGGACAGGTTGATGGCCGTTGGCCGTGCCCCTTTGATCATATCTGCCGCCGTCTCCAGCTCTGAAATCATGTCATAGGCGTTAGAAGCAAAAGACTTCTCTGCCGCCAGAGCAATGCCGTAAGCTCCTGCGGCTCCGAGCGCCGGCGCGCCGCGCACGACGAGTGACTGAATGGCCTCCACCAGTTCTCGAACGCTTTCCATCCGTATGGGTTTGAGCTGCCCGGGTAGTTCAGTCTGATCGATCAGCCACAGGCCGTCGTCCCACCAGATAGTTCTGGACTCGCACAGGTTCATAGGTTTATCACCACTCTCCAGGCTCGCATACTAGTATTATTATTTCTACATCCACTTGTAATGTGCCAGCACCTCGGGCACGAACTCGTAAAGCAGGCTATTCTCCACATAGCCGAAGAACAGGCAGCCCTGGCATCCCCGAACGGTCTCTTTACGTCTCTCCTGAGAGGATTTCCAGACCCTGGCAATGCCTTCAGAGACATTGCCCAGGGGCTCCTGGTGAACCCGGCAGTTTTCCAGGGTTCCGTCCGATGCCACATGGAGGATGATGTCGCTGGCGTGGCACTTGAATCTTGGTTGGAGGTTTTTTATCATTTCCAGATACGTCTCGGAGTTTATGATGGGAGCCCCATCCCTCTTCAGCTCGATCAGCCTCTGCACGGCTTTCTCGTATCGAGGGAGGTCCCGGATTCCCAGAGTTCCCCAGACCGTCTCATCTATGCCCGATGATTCGTGGAGCGGCTCAAAAGAGATCATTGTCCCGAGTGACTCGGCCAGATGGACCAGATCCTCCAGCTCGGACACATTCTTGCTGTTGATCACGCAGTTCATGAGGACCTCGTGGCCAGCTTCTTTTGCCGCCTTGATGCCTGCAATGGTATCCTGCAGATCCATGCCCCTCAGCTCCCGGTAGCTCTTGATCCCGTCCACGGAGACGGATAAGTAATCGAGGTCATCAAGCTCCTTCGCCCTCTGTGCCAGCAGGCGGCCGTTGGTGATGAGCGATGTGACAAGTCCCAGAGACCTGGCATGACGCAAAATATCAGGCAGATCCTCGCGAAGCAGAGGCTCGACTGTCCAGGCGTTATAGACCCCGATGCCAAAGCTCCTTGCCTCCTCCAGCATCCTGAAGATCTCATCGGCACTCATCTCAACCCCCGGCCGCCTCCAGTACTCGCAAAAGCTGCAGCTCAGGTTGCACCTGGCATTTATGCCATGAGAGAGGACAAAAGGTCTTCTTTTAACCCTCATCTGCCAGAGGGCCTTGCCTGCCATGCTAATGGAGAAAGATTTCATGCGGACTTCTCAATTTTAAGGTTCGCCTTCTGCCGATCTTGGGATAGGTCAATTGACAGGACTGTGCTGTTCCCAGGCTTCTGGCTCTTGTTCATATCCAGCTTCATCTCCAGCTTTACCCTGTCTCCATCAGCCACCCAGGGGGCGTCTCTGTTGGCCAGGTAATCGGGATAGTTGGCATCTACGCTGTAAAAAGTATTGGAAGCAACTTTTGCCACCTTCACCTGACCTGTTCTCTCATTGGTGGCAGTGAGGGTAATATTGGCAGCCTTAGCCGCTGGATCCGTGATGTTGAGCCTGCCAAATATGGGATGCAGCCTTTGCGTCATGAACCCCGAGAAGCCAGGGCTCCGGAAGCTGTATTCGTCACCGGATTTCGATCTCAATGTTCCCTGTAATAGAGAGTACTGCTGGAAGGCCAGATGGCTGGGCATTGGGGCAGAATAGTCAACCATCGTCGGCACGCTCTTTTGCACAGCGACATTCAGATCGAGGATAAATTCCCCGTTCTCCGCAGATATATTGTAACCGGCAGGATAAATTGCTGCCGTGGTATTGTCAAATGCAAAGTCTGTATAATTTATCTTGATCTGCTTGGCTGAGAATTTGTGGGTCTTGCCATCTTTCTTTATTCCCAGGAATGCATTTCGTTCCTCGCCGAGAATCTCGCCCCAGGTCAGGCTGAAACCATCTTTGGGGACAGAGGCCTGGGCCCAGGTGATCTCTGGATCATTCAAGGCAAAACGCCCCCAAAAGTGATCGTGGTAGCCTGTGCCACTGATGTTAAGCGTCCTGTTGCCGACGGTGATCGAGCCCGAAACATTGGCGGAAGGCATGTAAACCAGCCACCTCATCCAATCTCCATTGAGGTGTCCGATATGCGGCTGGATCGGGATGGAGAACCAGGGGCTGACCGTCGGCTCATAGACCAGATCCCAGGCAATGGGTTCGCCCGTAGTCTCGTCCAAAACTTCGCCCCAGAGATTGAGGTTCGGGCCCGCCAGCTCAGAAGAAAAGCCGCTCTTATCTATTTCAAACATGGGAGCGTTCCTGTCACCTCCATATCCCTTGCTCTGGTGAGTGCCCTGAAGAGGAGGCTGGCCCTCCTGCCAAACCACAGCCTGTACCTGAATCTTTCTGGAAGAGGTCAGGTTTTCCGGGTCGCTGAGGAGGAATGCGATCGTGAATTGAGTCTTATTATCCGCCCCATTGAAGCGCCACATCTCATTGTAGAGTTGGTCATCGACGCCATTTTTCATGTAGTGATAGGCATCGTCTTTAGGGGCAGGATCAGACGCTGCCCCCACAAATGATAAAAAGAAAAAGATCATTATTATTATCATTGCACGAGGTTTATAGTATCTCATTTCCAGCTCTCCCTGATCTCCTTGATGTCAGCCCAAATATAACTATTCTTTCATCAATTCGAGCGATACCGTAAGGCCCGGCCCAGAAGCTCCAATGCCTCTTCAGGGTCATTTGCTCTCAGAGTGCCGGCGATGTCCCAGCTCCCAAGGCTTACGACCGGCCGGTTCATCTTCAAGGCCAGGGCGATCTCAGACAGGGTGCCGTGTTCGCCCGGAAGAGCAATGACGGCATCGCAGCTTTCTATTATTATCACATTCCTGGCATGGCCCATGCCAGTGGCGACGGCTATGCTGACATATTTATTCGCATCAATCTTTCCGCCGGGAAGTATGCCCAAAGTCACGCCGCCCGCCTCCCTGGCACCACGGCAAACCGCCTCCATCACGCCGCCCAGGCCCCCGCAGATCAGAATATGGCCTTCCTCAGCGAGAAGTCTACCCAGCCGCTCGGCCTTTTCCCGAACATCCGGGCTGCATACTCCGCCACCCACAACTGCAATTTGCATATTGAACCGTCCTCATTCGCAGGCTGAATACAAGACGTGATCATTCCTTAAATTGTTTCTCAATTATGGAATTTCACGCCAGAAATCGGGGTAGCACCAACTTGATGAAGAGAATAGGTCAAAATCAAAAGAAAGCATAATCGAGTCTCAGGCGGGCCAGCACCGATCCACAGCGCCCTTCTGCAGAGGGGCCAATCACCGAAGTGTTGGCCTGACCCGCGTCCAAGAACTCGACATCAAGCCGAGTGCGAGGCGGCACAGCACTGGAATCTCACACAGCGTCCCTTTTACGGGAACCCGACATCATCTCGACGTGTGGCCTGCGCTCGCTCCCGGCACCAGCTTGAGCAATGTGCCGCGTCCTGGGCCAAAACCAGGGATTTCGGATCCAAAGGCTGACCAACGACATGCTGCGCCCGTTACGGCGTGCATTTATCGGTCGTTTGATCCTCAGCCCATCCGATAGCTTTCCGGATGCTGCCTGAAACAGCACCTCTAAGGTCCTCAGAGATTCGAATGGCATATCTATGGTGGGACACGTCTATCGAACCATTCAGCCTTAAGAGCTCAGCCGGTAAGCCTTGCCCACATTCCTTCAGCGCAAGACGCGGCAAACTATCTATATAATCGTTATAGATATTTGTAGTTTGCGGTCGTCGATAGCCTGAAAGAAAACTATTTACATTAATGATGTAGATAAGAGAATCGTCCTGTTTCAGAGAATCACTTAGATAGTCGATCATCGATTTAGGGTCTGGTTGAGGTTGCCGAGATGTCAGATGAAAATAACGGCGTTAAAACAATTAGAGCGGCCGGAGGTTTGGTCTGGCGTGATTCTGTCCACGGCAGAGAGATTGCAGTGATTCATCGAGCACGCCACAGAGACTGGACGCTTCCAAAAGGGAAGCTGGAACCCGGAGAGGACTGGAAGGATGCAGCCGTTAGAGAGGTCAAGGAAGAGACGGGTTATAGCGTCCAATTGAAAAGCTTTGCCGGCAAAGTCAGCTATAATGTTAAAGGCACACCAAAAGTCGTACAATTTTGGAACATGGAACCGATTGGAGAAAGCAAATTCGAACCATCAGAGGAAGTAGATAGGGTCAGGTGGCTTTCGGTCCAAAAAGCTTTAGAGGTGCTCGATCATGAAGCTGAAAGAGAACTGCTTCGCAACAATAGCAAATGATGAGGTGCATATTGGCCGTGACACCTTTTGTCGAAGAAGGCAATGAACTGTATAAAAATGGGAAGTATGAAGAAGCTATTGAGTCCTACGGTAAAGCTATCGAGATTGATCCGGTTAATGCCGGGCTTTGGAATAGCAGAGGCCTGGCCATCTGCCGTCTGGGCAGGTACCATGAAGCCCTGGTGTGTTTTGAGAATGCTCTTGACATAGATCCTGGTTTTATAGATGCCTGGAACAATATAGGAGTGGTTCTATACAAGCTGAAAAGGTTTGATGAAGCCACGCGATACTTCGATAAAATTATCGAGATGGATCCGAATTATGCCAGGGCCTGGTACAATAAAGGAGTGATACTTGGCAAGCTGGGCAATTACCCCGAAGCTATCGAATATTATGATAAGACTCTCAGTATAAATTCTGAAAGGCCGAAAGTCTGGAATAATAAGGGTGCTGCTCTGGCCAATCTTGGGAGATATGATGAAGCACTGGACTGCTTCGATATAGCGATAGAGATGGATCCAGAGAACGCCGAGGCCTGGAATAACAGAGGAGCTGCTCTCGCTTCGCTCGGGCTGTACAGTGAAGCTGAGACGTGTTTTGAAAAAGCTGTAGAAATAGATCCAGAATACTCCGAAGCCTGGTACAATAAAGGCGAATCATCTCAGGCGCCGGGATAACTATGATGACGCCATTAGGTGCTTTGAAAAGTCCATTGAGATTGATCCCCACTATGTCAAGGCGTGGAATAGCATTGGTCTGGCACTGATGGCCGTGGAGAGGTTCGAAGAAGCTGATGCTGCTTTTGCCGGTGAAAGATCTTGGAAGGCTCTTCGAGAACCCTTCTCAGAAGAGCTTCGAGAGCCAACTGAAGCTGGTGATGAAGCAGATCGCGGATCATCCCGTCCTACCAATCGCAATAGCACCCCCCAAAACAGGATTCCATCAGCATCGTCCTCAAATGTAGCCAGAAGAAGGAGGACAGTTCGACCGGCGGATAAGGATGGTGACGAGGAGCATGGTTTTCATGATAGACAGCGGTGAGAGCTGCTCTTTTCTATCTTTATCCCCGTCTCATAATCTCTTTCATCTATTCGAGCCTCGATTTCTAGCCATCTTTTTGTCTTGGTCGATCCTATGATTCCCCCGCCATCGGGGCAAATGAGCAAATTTTTGCAGTCCACATAATTATATTATCCAGCTAAATTCCACCACTGTCCGATGCTTTCAACAGCAAATTCTGCAGTATTATGGCTTTTCCCGGCATTAACGACCCCATTGTTTCTTTTTAGATCATAGATCCCGTAAGGAATCGCAGCACCAATCGCTTTTGAGGGAAAATCATAAACATTTACCAGTTCTGGCTGGCCCTTTGGCCTCCAAGTCCTGCCTGAATTCTTACAATCGCCAATGAGCTCTTTCTTCTTTTGCATCTACAGAAATTACAGGATCTCCTGCATCTTTAAAGTTGGCTGCTGATTATTAATATAACGAAACTGACTATCTCTCTCCGGACCTGATTTGCTTTCTGATGTTTTTCTATTAGCTTGAAGCGAATAACCGTTCTCTTTCAATAGCCGTCTCACTGCATCGTGACTAACTTTTTGACCTTTTAATTGTAGTTCTTCTGCTATAGCACAGGTTGATCTATTAGTCCATTTAAGATGACTCATCGGATCACCTGAGGTGCTCTCTTTCATTATATCTTCAAGGTCAATCAATAGGGTTGGCTCGCTCATTTCTGCTCTTTTTCGACTGCCACCGGGCTTGCGGAGATTTCTGGCTGCATCAGTATAGAGCTTTTATGAAGGGCCCATAATCTACGGCTGTCATCCATGATATATGGACAACGTTCTACAATACAAAGTTGTTAATTTTATGCGTGTCAGTCCCTAAGGGTTTGAGGGTCAAGCGTGGAACGATACAGGATGCCACATTTATTGAAGCGGATCCCGGAAAATCAAAGAAAACATCTGACGGGGTGGCCAAGACTCGCCACAGCCGAGATGGAACCTGGACGAAAAAAGGAAAGAAAAGCTATTTTGGCTACAAGCTTCATCAAAAAAGCGATATCGATTACGGCCTTATTCGTGAAATCGAGACCACCACAGCAAAGGTGCATGACAGCCGGGTTGATCTGTCAATCGAAGGCGAAGTCGTCATCCGAGATCGAGGATATTTTGGCGTGCCTGCAGAGGTGATGACTTTACCATGGTGCGCAGGACAACTGATGCACCTCTGGGAGAGCTTGATAAAGAAAGGAACAGGTTGATCAGCAAATTGAGATCGCCTGCGAAAGACCTCATGCTGTTGCAAAAAGAGTATTTGGAGCGGGTGTCAATGGCAATCTCAAATTCCTCAAAAGTGGTAAATAGGATTCTTCCATACATTCATAGTATATAGATTTATATATAAAATATGCGGACACATCTTGCCAGGTTGGACTTCGTAACGGCCCGCAAACGAATGAAACCGCCGAAGGTCAGGCTCAGCCAATGATTCCCACAAAATCAATCTGGTGGGCTATGTAGATCAGTTCGTTATTCTCCACCTGGTTATGACGTTTGCAGATCCAGTCATTCAATCGGAGAGCGTCCAGCTCTGAGCTGTTTTGCAGAGCCTGTCCTATAATATTTATTATAAAATGCAGAAAGTAGGCCTCGTCTTGACGATAACCATTCTGTCCTGCATAGATCACCCAATCCGATGCCCCAGCATCGAGGATCTGCATTCCGGCTTCTTTCAGGCAGGAGAAGAGATGACGACCCGAACGGCTATCCCCGGATCGGTTACCGTTCACTAATCGTTCATCCATGGTTTTATGATAAAGATTTAGGATCAGATCATCAAGCTCTTCATCAATTGCCGGCTCTAAAACTGTCAAACCATCAAAGTTAATTGTAAAATAAAAGAGCCCCCTCTTTTTGAGCAGCTCTGACATCAAAGGGAGTGTGGCCCGAATATCGACAAGATCCAAAAAAGCGTTGGCCATTATCAGATCAAATTTTCCCTTCTCATGAGAGGCAAAATCAAAAAAATCCTCATTTTTAAATCTGATATCGACCCGCTTATCGCTCCCTGCTACGCACCAATTATCCGCAGAGGACTCTTCGAATCGCATGTCATGGCCGGCAGCCCAGTCTCGCATCCGCTCTTGAGCCCGAATTTTGTTCTCCTCACTGATATCGATGGCGGCATAAATTACGGAATTGAGCAGCCTTGCATCCAGCAGGCGCTCGATCATTGTGCCGATTCCTGCTCCTACCTCCAGAATCCGTACAGGTTTATCAGGAGAGGATTTTATCATCCCCAGCCTTTGAACCAGTGCATCCCAAACGTGGCGATTTAAGGAGCGATCATCTATACCTTTCTTGGCTTCAAGATAGCGAGTGAAGGAATATTTCAATCAAATCAAACCCTGCAAGAAGCTTCGAATATTTTCCATAGAATTCTCCCATGTGGGTTGAGTTTGATAACGATCCAGGGCAGCAAGGCTCATCTCCAATAATAGCTCCCGATTTTTCGCCAATCGCGTCAAATATTCCGCCAGATCGGCATAATCGCCGGGCGATACCAGAAAGCCATCCAACCCGTGCCTGATGATCTCTCCTGTCCCGCCGCAATTTGTGCCGATGGCCGGAAGACCAAAACCCATGCCCTCCAGGTAAGCTATGCCAAATCCTTCATAAAAGGAAGGAATAACCAGCAGATGGCTCGCTTTCATGCAACCGGCCAGGTCATCGTCGCTCAATATGCCTCTGAAAACACACAACACCAGCCAGGCCGTCTCGCTCTATTCTGCCGGCAAACCGACTTAAAGTAGGAGGGGTCCTTTTCCGTATCTCCCACCACATTGATGATGAACTGATTGTCTGGCGATCCTTTCAGTGACTTTAGCAAAACGTGCAATCCTTTGCGCGGTATGATGTTGCCGATGAATAACAAACGCAGGGCACCCTCCAGTTGCACTCTCTTGCAGATTTCCGGCCTGCTGATCTGGGGATGCAAACGATCTCCACCGGGTTTTGCGATAAGGCAGTGATCATTTTGAGACCTGTAATCATTTGATGATAATTTACTTGAAGATAATAGATCCGCAACAATCCTTTGAGTAGCCTGGCTGTTACAGATGAGACCATCCAGGCTGGATAGATACTGGCGCTCAACCAGACGGTAGATCTGATTTATCCAGAAAGGATTATCCTCGCAGCATCGCAAGTGGTGGACGATGGATACAATTGGATAGCTTGATTTTTTACGCAGTCTACGGTTGAGCATGATCAGGGAGGGATGATTCAGTTCGTCTTGAAGCAACAATTCACAATCGAGGCCTGCCAGCTGATGGAACAATTGACCGGAGAAATTATGCAAGAGATGGTGCGCATAACAACGATCCGGCAAGGAGATGATTTCAACTTTATCCAGGTGACCCTCTCAAAAACTCCACCAGCTTGCGATCATAGAGGTAGCCTCCAGATAGCCTATCCAGGCTGCCGTATATCATCAGGCCGATGCGCATTTAGCCTCTAGTGCCTCAATTTTCTCCTCTCTCAAGCCTGTACGACGCCCATGCAATATTATTTTCCCATATTTTTACAGTTAGAACCCGAACATCTTGCGTCTTTATCTTATCACAGAGCGTCCTGCAAATGATAAATGCAAACCGTTCAAGACTGGGATTCAATCCGGCGAATTCCGCCAGATCATTTAGAGTTTTATCTCTATAATAAATCATCAACTCTCCTAAATGGGATTCTACATCCACAATATCAACTAAAAAGCCATGCTGATTCAGATCGCCTCCTTCCAGCTGCACTTCGATTTGATAATGATGGGAATGCCTTTTGTTCTCCTCCCCCCAATCTCCGCCTATCAAGTAGTGCTGAGCTACAAAATCCCTCTTTACAGCTATTGCATACGTCATCTCACCTCTCCAATTTATTATCCACATCTCATTGGTACGTGAGCAAAATCTGGATTGCCGATCAGCCTCCTGATCAAGGATATTATAGGCCTTTGCTGCTTCCCGAATTGGGAAACGATGAGTGACGAAGCGACTTGGTTTCAATTGGCGTATCATCTCCCAGGCAACTCCAAGACGGCGTGCTTTTGTCCAGCGACCTTGAAATTCTGAGGCGAGGGTGCTGACC
>CAWJKV010000013.1:0-41630 GCA_963843555.1 uncultured Methanosarcinales archaeon | reverse complement strand
TCTCCCCATTTCCCAGGTAGAGCACCTGGCTGCGGCTACCGTACCTGAAGACCGTCACGCCTTTGCAGCCCTGATCGTAAGCCAGATTGTACACCTTCAGAACGTCGCTTACTGTCGCATCAGCTGGCAGGTTCACAGTCTTGGAGACGGCATTGTCCGTGTATTTCTGGAAGGCGGCTTGAATGCGCACATGCTGCTCGGGAGGGATGTCCAGAGCTGTGACGAACTAAGTCCTTCAGATCCTGCGGCACGCCTGCGATATCCTGCACGCTGCCCTTCCGGGCCAGTTCCGCCTTCAGATCCGGTGTGTAGATGCCGCGGGCTGCAGCCGCCTGCTCAAAGAGGGGCGAGACCTCCAGGAGGTGCGCCCCTTCCAGGACATTGCGAACGAACGCCAGGGCGAATAAGGGTTCGATGCCGCTGCTGGTCCCGGCGATGATGCTGATGGTGCCCGTGGGAGCTATAGTGGTGGTGGTGGAGTTTCGCATATTGCTCCACTTCTTCAGCTTGCTCTCCTCAAAGAGCGGGAATGAGCCGCGGGCTTCGCCCAATAGAGCCGACTCAGCGCGGGCACGCTCGGTGATGAACTTCATCACATCTTCCGCCGTGGTTACGGCCTCGCGGGATGCATAGGAGATATTCATCTGGATGAGCATATCAGCAAAGCCCATCACTCCCAGGCCGATCTTGCGCCTCTGCATTGTCTCTTCTTCGATCTGCTTGCATAGGAAAGCGATTCATATCGATGACATCGTCCAAAAATCGCACGCCCAAAGAGACCAATTCACCCAGCCGGTCCCAGTTCGAGTTCTCCTTTCTCCACCAGTCGCGAGAGGTTGATGGAACCCAGATTGCAGGACTCGTAGGGCAGCAGAGGCTGCTCTCCGCAGGGATTGGTGGCCTCGATCCGCCCGGGAATGGGGTGCATGGCATTGATGCGATCGATGAATATCACACCGGGATCGCCTCCCCGCCAGGCGGAGTTGGCGATGAGGTTCATCAGCTCAGAAGCCGGGAGCTTGCCCGTGACCTGCCCATTGCGCGGATTAACAAGATCCATCTCTCCGCCCTGCGCGGGCCTTTCGCATGAACTCGTCCGTTGCGGCTACAGAGATGTTGAAGTTCTCCAGGAATCCTGGCTTCGCCTTGGCTTCGATGAACTCCAGAATATCGGGATGATCGATTCGGAGGACGCCCATGTTCGCGCCCCGGCGCCGGCCGCCCTGCTTGATCACCTCGGTGGCCATGTCGAAGATGCGCATAAAGGAGACAGGACCGCTGGCCACTCCTCCTGTGGCCTGCACGACGTCGTCTTTGGGCCGCAGCCGGGAGAAGGAGAAGCCTGTGCCACCTCCGCTCTGATGAATGAGGGCCATGTTCTTCAGGGCGTCAAATATGCCGGGCAAGCGAGTCCTCCACAGGAAGAACAAAGCAGGCCGACAGCTGCCCGAGCGGCAGGCCTGCATTCATGAGCGTGGGGGAGTTGGGGAGAAAGTCCAGGTCCCGCATCATCTTCAAGAAACGGGATCGATAGTACTCGGCATCGCCGCCAACCATGGTCTCGGCCCGCGAAACATGTGCAGCCACGCGTCCGAACATCTCTCCCGGCGTCTCCACTACCAGGCCGCCCTCATCGCGGCGCAGGTATCTCTTCTTCAGGACTTCCACGGCATTGACGGAAAGCTTAAGGTCGTCAGCCACGCCCAAATAGCTTTTTGCTTCCCTGACCTCGGCTCGCTTCTGGCGGTAGAGGATGTAGGCTTTGGCCTCCTGGGAGTATCCTTCCTCGATGAGCACCCGCTCTACAATATCCTGGATATCTTCCACGCCGGGAATTGCCTCTGAAAACTGCTCTTCCAACTCCTTTGCCACCCTCTCCGCCAGCCTCGGAAGGCGCTTCATCCCTGCCGACCGCCTGGAAAGCCTTGCCAATGGCCTTTGCTATCTTCTCCGGCTCAAAGTTGACAATCCTTCCATCGCGCTTTTTTATTCTCCTGATCATCCCCGACGCCCCATTGCCAGTACTATGCGGTACAGCACAATACTGCGCAATACTATATCATGCAGAATCGATATAAACACACATGTCAAAATATGGCATGTTCACTCTTAAGAGGTTAGTAAGTATGAAAATTGCCATCTCAGGAAAAGGAGGCGTGGGCAAGACCACACTGGCCGGCACCCTGGCCAGGCTATTTGCGCGCGACGGCTATAACGTCCTGGCTATCGACGCCGATCCGAGCATGAATCTGGGCTCAGCCCTCGGAATAAAGCAGCTCCCGCGGCCCGTCACCGAGCATAAAGATCTGGTGGAGGAGAGGGCAGGCATGCCCGGTGGCATGTTCAAGATGAATCCCAAGGTCGACGATGTTGTGAATATGTGCGGCTGCACAGGTCCTGATAACGTCAAGCTGGTGGTCATGGGCACCATCGATTCCGGCGGCTCGGGATGCATGTGTCCCGCCAATGCCTTCGTCAAAGCCCTCATCAGGCACGTCATCGTTCGGGAAAAGGATCTGGTGATCCTGGATATGGAGGCGGGCATAGAACATCTGGGCAGGGCCACAGCCAGGGGTGTGGATGCCATGATCGCCGTGGTGGAGCCGGGCATGAGATCCATTGAGACCGTGGAGAGGATAATGCATCTCGGCAAAGAGATCGGCATAACCCGCTATTTTGCCGTCATAAACAAGGCCGACGATCCGGGCCCGGTGGCCGAGAAGCTGGCGCAGATGAGCATACCGGTCCTGGGCACCATCCCCTTCGACAAATGCCTGGTTCAGGCCGATCTGGAAGGAAAGACGCCCATCGATGCAGACTGCCCGGCAGTGGAGTCCATCAGAGCGATAAAGTCCAAACTGGAAGAGATGTTCGGCGAAAAAAAGCTGTAAGCCGGGCCTAGAAGGCCAGGTGGCCTGCCTTCAAACCCTCTTTTACAACCGACCCGATGACCTTCGACCCCGGGCCCATGATGCGGCAGGCGTCCTTGGCTTCGTTCTCTGCGACTACCACAACAAAGCCCATGCCCATATTGAAGGTTCTGTACATCTCACTGTCGTCGACGTTGCCCTGCTCCTGCAGGAACCGGAAGATGGGCTGAGGCTCCAGAGGATCGGTGATCTCAAAACCCAGATCGGTGATCCTGTGCAGCTTGAGAAGTCCTGAGCCGGTTATATGCGCCAGGCCGTGCACATCGCATTGCCCGACCAGCTCCACGATCTCGGGGTAGATCCTGGTAGGTGTGAGCAGCTCTTCTCCGATGGTGCTATTCCCACCCGGCATCTGGTCGAAGTAGGTATACTTGGACTCAGCGACGATGGCGCGGGCCAGGGTGTAGCCGTTGCTGTGCAGACCGCTGCTGGGGACGCCCACCAGCGTATCCCCATTCTGGATCTTTTCGCCTGTCACAACTTTATCCTTGTCCACCACTCCGATGGCCGTTCCCGCCAGGTCGAAGCCCCGAATGATCTCGGGCAAGGATGCCGTCTCTCCTCCCACGATGGTCATATTGGAGATCTCTGCCCCGCGGGCAAGTCCGATGGCGATCTGCCTGGCGCGTTCCGGGTCCACCTTTTCCACAGCCAGATAATCCACGAAGGCGATGGGCTCGGCTCCAATGGCATACAGATCGTTCACATTCATAGCTATGCAGTCAATGCCTACCGTATTCCATTTTTGCATGGCGTTGGCGATGAGAACCTTGGATCCCACACCATCCGTGGTCATGGCCAGGGCAAAGCTCCCCATGTCCAGAAGTCCGGCGTAGTGACCGATCTTTGTCATTGCCGCTCCGAACCCCTTTCGTCTCGTGGTCAGAACGCTCTTCATGGCGTCAATGGATCTGTTCTCCAGGTCGATATCCACACCGGCTTTTGCATATGTCATCTTCCTCATGCCTCACCTCCCAGACCAAACTCGCGGTGCAGCTCTTTCACGGCCTTTTCGCCGTCCTGGGATGCGACTACGAAGGAGATGTTGTGCTGACCCGATGCTTGACTGATCATAACCACATTTATCTTGGCCGCACCCATGGCCTTGAAGACCCTGGCAGCGACGCCGGGCGTTCCCGCCATTCCAGCGCCTGTTACTGCCACGGCAGAGACATCATGATCATGCGATATCTCCTTGACCAGATCCTGGGGGAATTCAGAACGCAAGACATCCTCGGCCATCTCTACCTGGCGCTCCTCGATGACCATGGAGATGTTGGCTTCAGATGAACCCTGGCTGATCATGACGATGTTAATGCCGGCTCTTGCCAGTGCCGTGAAGGCGCGAGCTGCCACGCCAAGAGTCCCAATCATTCCTGCGCCGGATATGTTGAGCAAAGCCACGCCCTTGTGCAATGTGACCGCCTTTATCACATCCTCTTTTGGTATATCGTCATGCACCACCTGTGTGCCTGGAGCATCGGGATCGAAGGTGCATTTGACGCGCACGGGAATGCCCTTGCGAATGGCGGGCTCAATGGCCCTGGGATGGAGCACCTTGGCTCCAAAGTAGGACAATTCCATGGCTTCCCGGTAAGAGATGATGGGTATGGTCTTGGCTTCGGGCACAATCTTTGGGTCCGTGGTCATGATTCCTGAGGTCTCCTTCCAGAACCATATCTCATCGGCGTCTATGGCCGCTCCGATAAGCGAGGCGGACAGATCTGAGCCGCCCCGTCCCAGGGTGGTAATGGTGCCTTTCTCGTCTTTGGCGATGAAGCCGGTGACCACAGGAACGCCCTTGAGGGGCAAGAGCCTTTGAGGAATCTGGATGTAGGTCTTTTCCAGGGGTTTGGCGTCGCCATAGTTACTGTCAGTGACGATTCCTGCCTCCGAGCCGGTATAAGGTTGAGAGGGGATGCCCATATCTCTTAAGACTCCAGCCAGGATAGGGGCGGCCAGTTGCTCGCCATAGCTGGAAATGTAATCCAAAGAGCGCGTTGTCAGCTCTCCCAAATAGCAGATGCCGATATAGGCTTTTTCCAGCTCGGAGAGCTTATCTGAGACCGTCTCATGAACTTCTTTGGCTATTTGAGGATCTTTGATTGCATCGGTTATAGCCTGATTGTGTCTATCCGTGAGCTTCTCCATGAAATCGATTACATCTGAGACATTTCCCTCTTTTGCCGCTTTTCTGGCACAGGCCAGGAGGTCGTCTGTTACGCCTTGAAGGGCGGAGGTGACGAGAACTATCTCATTGTCGCGGTGGAAATGCTTGACCAGATCGCCTACATGCCTCAGCCGGTTTCCGTCAGCAACGGAAACACCACCAAACTTCATTACCAAGCGCGCCATCGTAAAAACCTTTGTTTTGCTATCTTCGCAGCGATTTAAGCTTTATCTATGAAATCGAAACCAACCTGAGAAGGCCGAAGGCTTAAATAGATTGAGTCCGAGGAATCTGAGTCCTAGTCTGGATTATATCATTTATCTTAAACTTCGCGAGGCGTATTATGGGCAAGAGGAAGAAGATAGCAGAACGTGTGACGACTCTGATGGATAAGCCTGAGTTTATCAGGAATATTGGAATCGTAGCGCATATTGATCACGGTAAGACAACCCTTTCTGACAACCTTCTGGGAGGCGCAGGCATGATCTCCATGGACCTGGCTGGCAAGCAGCTCTTCATGGATTTCGATCCCCTGGAGCAGGCCCGAGGAATCACCATCGATGCGGCCAACGTATCCATGGTCCACGAGGTGGACGGCAAAGAATATCTGATCAACATGATCGATACTCCCGGTCACGTGGACTTCGGAGGCGACGTCACTCGTGCCATGCGTGCCGTAGACGGTGCCGTAGTCGTCGTGGATGCTGTGGAAGGCGCCATGCCCCAGACGGAGACGGTGCTCCGGCAGGCTCTGAAAGAGGGCGTTCGGCCGGTCCTGTTCGTCAATAAAGTTGACCGCATGATCAACGAGCTCAAGGTGGAGAAGAAGGACATGGCAGCCCGCCTGGGCAAGGTCATAGACAATGTCAATAAGCTCATTCAGGGAATGGACGAGGAGAAGTACAAAGCAGGTTGGAAACTGGATGCCGCTAAGGGAAACATTGCCTTCGGCTCAGCTCTCTACAACTGGGCTATAAGCGTGCCTCAGATGAAGAAGACGGGCATCGGCTTTGAACAGGTCGTCGATTATTGCCGGGAAGGAAAGATGAAGGAGCTGGCAGAAAAAGTCCCGCTCTACATAGCCGTTAACGATATGGTAGTCAAGTTCCTTCCCAGCCCTATCGAGGCCCAAAAGGACAGGGTCAAGGTCATCTGGCATGGCGACTGGGATACCCCTATCGGAAGGGCCATGGCAACCTGTGATCCCAAAGGGCCTGTCGCTTTCATGATCAATAAGGTGAAGATCGACCCCCATGCAGGCGAAGTAGCTACGGGGAGGCTCTTCTCCGGAACCCTCCATCGCGGCATGGAGCTATATGTATCCGGCATCGTCGGAACCAATCGTATTCAGCAGACGGGCATCGTTATGGGCGCGGAGAGGGTCGAGGTCGAGGAGATTCCCGCTGGAAACATTGCAGCCGTTACGGGCTTACGTGATGCTATAGTAGGCTCCACGATCTCTTCTGAAGAAGGTATGACGCCTTTCGAGCAGATCAAGCACGTATCCGAGCCGGTCATGACGGTAGCCGTAGAGGCCAAGAACACGCGCGACCTGCCCAAAGTGGTAGAGGTCTTAAGGCAGATCGCCAAGGAAGATCCAACCCTGCAGGTCACCATTAACGAAGAGACCGGCGAGCATCTGATGGCCGGTATGGGCGAGCTGCACCTGGATGTCACAGTCACCAGATTGCAGCGTGATCGCGGCGTAGAACTGAAGACCTCTCAGCCCATAGTGGTGTATCGTGAGTCCATCGGCGGCAGAGCAGGACCAGTGGAAGGAAAGTCGCCCAACCACCATAACCGCTTCTACATCGAGTTTGAGCCCCTGGAACCGGGCGTGATCGAGGCCTTGAAAGAGGGCAAGATCAGTATGAAGATGGAGGAGGTCGAGCGCAGGAAAGTTCTCCTCGAGAAGGGTATGGAAAAGGATGAGGCCAAGAACATCGTCGGTTACTACGGCACCAATGTTCTTCTCAACATGACCAAGGGCATTCAGTATCTGAGGGAAACCATGGAGCTCATCTTGGAAGGCTTCGAAGAGGCCTTGAAGAACGGCCCCATATCAAGGGAACCTGCGCAGGGTATAAAAGCCAAGCTCGTCGATGTAAAGCTGCACGAGGATGCCGTACACCGCGGTCCCGCACAGGTCATTCCTGCCGTCAGGCAAGCAGTGCAGGCCGGAATACTCATGGCTGATCCAGTTCTGCTGGAACCCTTCCAGAACGTCTATATACAGGTGCCTCAGGATCAAATGGGTGGAGCCATGTCTGAGATCCAGGGACGCAGGGGCGTTATCCTGAATATGGACAGCCAGGGCGACATGATAATCCTCAAGTCCAAGATGCCTGTGGCTCAGATGTTCGGATTCTCTGGGGCCATAAGGTCAGCCACCGAAGGGAGAGCTCTCTGGTCCTCAGAGTTCGCAGGATTCGAGCCCTTGCCTCCCAACCTGTTGCAGGATACCGTCAAACAGATCAGGACCAGAAAGGGGCTGAAACCGGAAATGCCCAAGCCAAGCGATTATCTGAAGGTTGTATAAGTTCGGCCTTCGAAAAGATTAAACACAAAGGCAGAAATACTGAAAAATATGGATAGTGCCAGTTGGAGGAGATAAATTATGGCAGATGCAAAGCCACATCTCAATCTAGCATTCATTGGACACGTCGACCATGGTAAGTCGACGACCGTAGGCAGATTGATGTTCGAGACGGGGGCAGTAGACCCGCACGTCATTGATGAGTACAAGAAAGAAGCAGCATCCAAGGGAAAGGCAACCTTCGAGTTCGCCTGGGTCATGGATAGCCTGAAGGAAGAGCGGGAGAGAGGCGTCACCATCGATATCGCCCATCACCGCTTCGATACCGCCAAGTTCTACTTTACCGTAGTGGACTGCCCCGGTCACAGGGACTTCGTAAAGAATATGATCACGGGAGCCAGCCAGGCCGATGCGGCCGTGCTGGTAGTAGCTGTCCCGGACGGCGTCATGGCTCAGACCAAGGAGCACGTATTCCTGTCCAGGACCCTGGGAGTCAACCAGCTGATCGTGGCCATGAACAAGATCGACGCCACCACACCGCCCTTCGATGAGAAGAGATTCAACGAGGTCAAGGATGAGGTAGGCAAGCTCCTGAAGATGGTCGGATACAAGCTGGAGGATATACCCTTCGTGCCCATCTCCGGCCTGATGGGTGACAACCTCGCCAAACCCAGCGCCAATCTGTCCTGGTATAAGGGTCCGACCCTGCTGGATTCCCTGAACAACCTCAAGGTGCCCGAGAAACCGACCAAACTGCCTCTGCGCGTGCCGGTGCAGGATGTCTACACCATCTCCGGTGTCGGGACTGTGCCCGTGGGCAGAGTTGAGACGGGCGTCATGAGAAAGAATGACAAGATCATCTTCGAGCCCGCCGGGGCGGCAGGCGAGGTCAAGTCCATCGAGATGCATCACGAGGAAGTTGCCGAGGCATTCCCTGGAGACAATATCGGATGGAACGTGCGCGGTGTCTCCAAGAAGGACATTCGCCGCGGAGACGTCTGCGGATCGGTAGAGAAGCCCCCAACCGTAGCCAAGGAGTTCAAAGCCCAGATCGTAGTGCTGCAGCATCCCAGCGCCATATCGGCAGGATACACACCCGTGTTCCACTGCCATACCGCTCAGATCGCATGCACCCTGACTGCCATTCTGGCCAAGCTGGATCCAAGGTCCGGAGCTGTTAAGGAAGAGAACCCTGCCTTCATCAAGGCTGGAGATGCGGCCATTATCATGGTTACGCCCTCCAAGCCCATGGTCATCGAGCCAGTGAAGGAGATCCCCCAGTTGGGAAGGTTCGCTATTAGAGACATGGGCACGACCGTCGCGGCCGGCATGTGCATAAGCGTGGTCCCACGCTAAACCATTTTTTTGGTGTAAAACATGCAAAAGGCAAGAATTCGGCTCTCCGGCACTAATCCTCTGATGCTGGACGATATTTGCAACCAGGTCAAGGGGATTGCCCAGAGAACAGGTGTCCATATGGCGGGACCTATTCCGCTACCCACGAAGAGAATGGTCGTTCCCTGCAGGAAGAGTCCTGATGGGGAGGGGACAGCCACATGGGATCACTGGGAGATGAGAGTGCATAAGAGGCTCATCGATCTGGATGCCGACGAGCGCGCCCTGCGGCAGCTCATGAGAATTCAGGTCCCCAAGAACGTAAATATTGAGATCGTTCTGGAAAGCTAAGATCAGTAGGTAGGGCTGCTTCCATGGGAAGAAAGCCCGTTGCCTATATATTCCACAATTTTATGTTGATACATTACGCAGTTCCTGAACCCAGCGAAAAATGAAGAGTGGACTCGTAGTATAGTCTGGATAGAATAGAGGCCTCCGGAGCCTCGGGCCCGGGTTCGAATCCCGGCGGGTCCGTTATCAATTTTTTCTGACAGAATAATACCTTTCTCATGGGAAGCGTTTGGAATGGCAAAATTCCCTCATCCGCTCGTGCGCGACGATCTGCTATGACGTTAACTATGTGCTGCTTCTTTCATCCGGGCCTGGGACCCTTCTCTGCGATTCAGGATCTCATCATCTTCGATCTTCTTGAGAATGATTGTTCCATCCCCTAGCTGGTCCACAACGATCTTGTCTCCTGAGCAGAGATTCAGGCCATATCTGATCGCAAGAGGAAGTTGAATCCTGCCATTGGCATCAATATTGGTAATCAAACCCACTCACCAGAGACCCCTTGTTACTGATTTATAAAAGGTTTATTTTGAGATGAGGTTCATATGAATTCAGCAGTCTATGCTGTCGCATCCTGACTGCTTCTTCTCTTCCACGGGATTTTCGTGGAACACCAGCCTCTTCTCCACATCGAACTTGCCTGTGAAAGACTCATGGACCTTGAGGTCCTTGCTGAACATCTTATGCATGCGAGCGTCTGTCTGCCAGGTTCCGTTAAAGGAGTTCTTGGTATCCATGCCTACGGTGTGGACGGGACTTATTTTGAGCATTTCTGCGATCTTGTTGGGATCGGTCATATAGGAGGCAGGGTTGGTAGAGGCGAAGAAGCTGCTTCCCTCTCTCTCCATCTCAGTGACTGAGAATGTCTCCGTGATCTCTGCACCTATGCCGCCCCAGAAGGCCCTGGAGTTGATGTGCTTCATTCCAACCATGGGGGTCTTGCCAGAATAGGTGAGCCTGGTATTCTCATAGAGGTTGAGCGGCACAGCTGAGCCGTTGCCCATGCCCGGAAGTTTGGCAGCACTCTGCGCTTCGACGGTGCCTGTATCCATCTCCAGGTCGCCATCGCCGTACATGAAGTTCTCGTATTCCAGGGCTAGATGCTTGTCCTTAACGGAGACGCCCACCTCGAAGGTGCCCGTTCCCGTCACCTTCAGCCTGTTGCTAAACTCCCCGTCCTGGACCTGCTCGAGAAGGGCAGGCGTTGCATAGATCGGTTCCAGGGAGAAGAGAAATATTAGCAACAATGCTATTGCTACTCCCCTCGTACTTCTACCCCATTTCCTTGCCTTACGCTAGTTTAGTTCTTCTAGCTAAAAAAGTTATTGTAGCCAACAATGCAATGATCCCATTTTTTGGCGTAAAGACATCGAATTTCGTCGTATTTGCCGCCGATAGTTTGATCACATCCTTTCGTCCAACCCAATGGCTGATGTCTGGAGATCTGGCCGTGGTCATGGACGTAGCAGGCACCATCCTGATGATGTATCGCGTGGCCAAGGATATCGGTCGAGGAGTCATTCGTGAGAAGGTCGTAACCTGGGAGCTGATGATGGAGAAGAAAGGCCGGGCCCTGGTAGTACCTCAGATCGATCCTGATCTCATTGTCTCCAGTCCACCTGACGAACTCCTGGGAACGCTTGTCCTGGGACGGAGGGAGTGCGTAGAGATAAGCTGTTCCAGCAGTAATATCTCGAGAACCGAGGTTCTGAGCATCCTGGGCCGCTCTCAAGTCAGAGTTCGCGAACTGCAGGAGGCATATCTGGCGGTAAAAGACAGGTGCTCGGGCGCCTATCGGACTACAGGCTTGATAGTGGACGAAGATTGCCAGGACATAGTCTATGCGTTGAGCACAGGAGGCGCCCCTTTCCCAGGATTGAGGAATGTCCTGCTCTATCTGGAAAACCTGGGGGCGGATGTTTATGTGGCCTCTGGCGACAGCATGCGGAGCCTTGCAAACCTCAAAGAATATGGCATTGACCTGTCGCGAATCCATTCCGTCGCCAGCCCGCTGACGGAAAAAAGAGATTGTAATAGATCTGAAGAAGAAATACAATCGAGTGGTGATGGTAGGTGATGGCCTGAACGATCTTTATGCCTTGAGAGCAGCGGATATTGGAGTCTCTGACGGTGCAACAGGATACCCGCCCCGCCCTAAAATTGCGCCAGGCAGCGAATGAGATTATCAAGGACATTCAAGAATTGCCTGAAATTGTGAAGAGAATCTGACTCAATTATTTTGGAAATATCTATCGCTTGACAGCTAGCTCTGAACCCCGGTTCCAGCTGAATAGACAGATGTCGGGGCATAGCCCTCAGCATATATCCACCCATCCGATAATCTTAAGAAAGGTATATATACTAGCGTAATATATCCGTACTCGGCAACCTTTTAATTCGCTTCGAAATGAGACCGAACTAGAAGATACTAGGAGTAGCCAATAAATGTTCGAAGAGCTTTTAGAGCTATACAAAACAAAAGCTGAAGAGATTGAAAAAGAAAGAAAAGAAGCGCAAAGCATGGTTTTGCTCATTTCAGCCATCGATAAGATGTCCAGAGAGCTCGACTCAAAGAAGAGCGACGTGGAGCTCCTTGGCAGGCTGATCGATCAGGTTGATCGCCTCTCCAAAGAGGTAACCGACCTGAAGAGCCAGCTTCGCGCCCGGCAGGGGCGACCTGCGCCTGCCCAAGAAACGAGTTCAGGTGATGGAAAAGCCTTAGATAATCATGCTCGATCTCTCATCGATATTATGGCAGAGAGGCCGGGGCGGTACACGACCAGCGAACTGGTGGATATGCTCGGCCTGAATAAAACAACAGTCATAAGCGTGATGAAGCGTGCCCTGGAGCTGGATCCGAAACATGTCAAGATGAGTCAAGGAAAGCGGCGCAAACTTTACCTGGCTTATGTATCCGAAGATGATGCACAAATGGCGGAAGCCACACCCGGATCAGGCGAATCTGACAGGATGAAGCTCGAGCTCATGGCCATGACGTGAACGCTGAAAGTTGTCTACATTGTGTAAATTCATGCACTGTTGAAGGTGGAGGCTGCGGGTGGGCATGTGAGGGTGATTTGGCCCTGCAGCCTGCCTTTCTCTCCGTTAGAAGACGATCTATCATAGCTGCCTCACAATGCATTATTTTTTGTAAGTAAACCTCTTGTCGATGATGAATTATATCAGAAGATCAGATTGAGTTCTTGATCAGCCTGGGTCATGAGGGCGAACAAAATGGTGAGCGATAACCTATCCCGAAAAATAGCTGAACTATATAAGTACTTAGAAGACCTCAGGAAAAATGACATCAGCGATCCAGGCAATGCGGTCGAGATCATGTCAAAAGCGCTTGCAGAGCTCGAGGAACGCCTAAAAGGGCTCTCTCTAGCAGATGAGGAGCTCTGCCTGCAAAATGAGGAGCATGCTGCATCTTCGGAAGCACTCTGGATGAGCGCGGAGGAGATAATGCTGGTTGCCGATGGCATACCAATTTTAATCGCTTACATTAGTGCCGACCTGCATTTCCTTTTTGTGAATCAATCATACGCATATTGGCTGAATCGACCCAGGTCAGAGATCATTGGGCTGCATATGTCGGAAGTTCTACCCAGGCAAGAGTATGAGACTGCTCTTCCTTATTTCAGAGAGGCGCTCTCCGGAAAGATGACGACCTATGACCATATGATCTTAAAAGATGGACAAACAAGGGCTCTGAACGTAACTTTGATTCCAGGGCGAGGGGATTCGGATGCCGTAGAAGCATGCTATGTTATCATTCAGGACATCACCGAACGAAAGAAGGCGGACGAATTCATTCGCTACCGGTCATCTCTGATTGAAAGCGTTTCCGATGCCATTATTTCGACCGACGAAGACTTCGCGATACGAAGCTGGAACAAAGCCGCTGAGACGATTTACGGCTGGCGGGAGGATGAGGTAGCAGGCAAATCTGCAAATGAATTGCTTCAGACCAGATATCTCGATGGAAAGACCTTCTTTGAAATGGCCGAACAGGTTCTTGAGAGTGATACTTGGGTTGGTGAAGCGATCCAGAAGAAGAAAGACGCGACCGATGTTTCTGTGTTGTCATCAGTGACCGCGCTCAAAGATGTCGAAGGGAATTTCGTCGGAGCGGTAGCGGTGAACCGTGACATCACCGAGAGCAAGAGGGCGAAGGAGGAGTTGAGAAAGAGTGAGGATCGGTTTAGAATACTAATCGAAAACCTGAATTCAGGTGTGGCGCTCGTCGATGAGTCCGGCAAGTTCATGATATACAATCCGGCATTCTTGCGGATGTTTGGCCTTTCGGATCAATCCAGCATCAAGAATGTCAATGATCAAAGATGGAGCGAATGGAAGGTATTTGGAGAAGACGGCACACTCTTACATGTTGACGACCATCCCGTTCGCAAGGCCGCATTGACCGGCAAGTCCTTCAGGAACCGGCTGGCGGGTGTGCAGTTGCCTGCAGGCGGGGATCTCATTTGGATGCTGATCAGCGCCGAGCCGATACTAAAATCCGATGGCAGAATCGACTTCTTGATATGCACTTACGTTGACATCACCGAACGCAAGCAGATGGAAGAGGATCTCCATGAGGCCCACGATAGACTGGAGCAGAAGGTTCTGGAGAGGACGGCAGAACTTTCGCTTGCGAAGAAGGAATTGGAAACAATAAATGAAGAGCTGCGAATAGAGATCAGGGAACACAAAGAGACTATGGATGCTCTCTTGAAGGCAATTGATGAAGCAGAGAGCGCAGCCCGGGCCAAATCCGATTTTATGGCCAACATGAGCCACGAGATTCGCACGCCCATGAACGCGGTCATAGGCATGACCTCCATTCTCCTGGATGATGGGGATCTGAACCCTGAACAGAAAGACTTCATAGAGACCATCAGAATCAATGGGGATGCGCTGATGGTCATCATCAATGATATCCTCGACTTTTCCAAGATAGGAAGGGAAAAGGTGGTTTTGGAGGAGCAGCCCTTCGAGTTGCGAGGCAGTGTCGAGGAAGCTCTTGACCTGGTGTCAGCAGGTGCTACACAGAAGGGACTGATTCTGGCATATACCATCGATAAAAGTGTTCCGGAGTTCATCATCGGGGACCCCACCAGGCTGCGTCAGATTCTTAGTAACCTGTTGAATAACGCCGTCAAATTTACAGAATGGGGCGAGATCGAGTTATCTGTCCTGGCTTCGAAGGGTGACACGGGCACTCATGAGATTCATTTTGCAGTCCGGGATTCAGGTATTGGCATCTCAGCGGAGCAGATTGGTCATCTTTTCCAGCCCTTTGCCCAGGTTGATGCAACAGTTACTCGCAAGTACGGCGGAACGGGTCTGGGTCTCGCCATCAGTCGCAAGCTCGTGGAGCTGATGGGGGGCAGGATTTGGGTGGATAGCCTTCCGGGAAAGGGCTCGACGTTCAATTTTACCATTCGCGCTGAGACGGTGCCCGATGGACGAAAGACACTTGCAGGAGTCCCGCCTCAGCTGGTCGGCAAGAGAGTGCTGATTGTCGACGATAACAGTACCATCCGCCGCATCCTGGGGGCCTATCTTTATTCCTGGGGCATGTCGCCCCTGATTGCAGCTTCGGGCAAGGATGCTCTCGGCTGGATTCAAAGGGGAGACAAATTCGATGTCACCATCCTGGACATGAATATGCCTGAGATGAATGGATTGACTCTGGCTAAAGAGATCCGAAATTATGACCGGGATATGCCACTGGTTGTATTAACAAATAGAGGTCAGCGAATAGATTCTGATTTTTTCGATGCCAGCCTTCCCAAGCCCATCAAACCCTCTCAATTGCGCAAGGTTCTGACGAACACCATCTCCCTGCAGCTGGCCCGAAAGACGGCTCGACCCGGTACAGGAAAGAAGGAGATCCAGATCAATCCTACGAGGATACTCTTGGCAGAAGACAATGTATCCAGCCAAAAAGTGGCCTTGCAGATACTTATGCGCCTGGGCTACAAAGCGGATGTGGTAGCCAATGGCATTGAAGTATGCCAGGCTCTGGAACGTCAGCCTTACGATCTTGTGCTCATGGACGTAAGAATGCCCGAGATGGATGGCCTGGAGGCCACCCGGATTATCCGTCAGAGATGGCCGGGCGACGGGCCGAAGATAATAGCCGTCACCGCCTATGCCCTGCAAGGCGACCGGGAGAAGTGCCTTGAGGCCGGTATGGACGACTACATCAGCAAGCCCGTGAAGATGGCTGAATTGGCCGAGATACTGAGAAAATATCAGACGTCTCAGGTTGGATCGTAGAGGGATCTTTGGCCGGCATGGACGATTTTATTCGAATACCCAGCAGATCGCTGCGGGGTGCGCCGCGGTCGTTTGCCTCCAAACAGAAATCTGGCTGTGAATGAAGTGCCAACTTACTTTTCCATCGCCATTCTCCGCATCTCCGCCGGCATCTTCTCAATAGCGTAGCGCAGCGCCGTTCTTGGCATCCTGGCCTTTTTGCTCATCACATAGTCGAAGACCTCCGCCTGGTGCTTCTTGCTCGCCTCTTTCAGCATCCAGCCGTAGCCCTTTTGCACCATGTCATCCCGGTCTTCCAGCAAAATGTCCGCGATCTCAAAGACCTCCTTCAGGAAATCACCCTTCCGGGCGGGAAGGATGAGCGTCACTGCCGAGGCGCGCCGTAGCCATCGGTTCTCCGACCGGGCCCAGACCGCCAGGCGCTCGACAAATTCGGGATACATCTCCACAAAGCTTCCAATGGTGTGGTTGCAGAGGGTGTCGCACTTGGCCCAGTTGTCCACATACTGATCCACCCATCTCTCGAATACCAGGAAGTCCTCTCTCTCGTACCTGCGCCGCAGCGAGTAGGCCCATTCGAAGGCGATGAAGGCCTCCTCGCCGTACCCGGACTGCAGGAGGTCTTCGCACAGAGAGAAGATCTCTTTTTTATCTCGGTCTTTTATTTTCTGGAAATATGTGGCGGCGATCTTCTTGACCTGGTCGCTTTTCACGCCGTGGAACCTGACCTCCTCTTTGAAGAAGCGTTTGGCGCTCTCCCGGGTCTTCTCATCCACGTTCTCTAACAGCTCTTGCCTCACTGCCTCCAGGACATCTCTTTCCATATTTCACCATTGGATTTATCTTCATCAAAAAATCTTCGCTAGTGCTATGATGCAGTTCGTAATCACTCCAGCCGCTGCAAAGCGCCTGATTGGCCTTGCCCTGGCAGTCCACCCGGCCGTCCAGGCGGCCCTGAGGTCTGCCACCCTGGTTATCATCGCCGGCACCACCAATGGCTACGTCGCTGAGGAGATCTTGAAGACTCTGGGCCAGGAAGAGGATTTCTCCAAAAAGCGGTTCTTTCGCGGCATCATCCTGCCGCCGGGAAGGACCACCGAGGAGGGAAGGCTGCAGGACGAGAGCCATTTTCCCGGCGATGTGGTAATAGCGAAAGGGATCTGGCATAAGGGTATGACCATCTTCGATGTTGCAGACGGCTTGAAAGAGGGCGATGTTATCCTCAAGGGGGCCAATGCCCTGGATCCCGTCCGCCATCAGGCAGCTGTGCTCATTGGTCACCCGCGTGGGGGCACAACAATTGCGGCTCTGCAGGCGGCTGTGGGCCGCAGGGTGCGGCTCATCCTGCCTGTGGGCCTGGAAAAGCGCATTCCGGGCGATCTGATGGAGCTGGCCGTCCGTCTGAATGCGCCGGGCGGCAAGGGCCCGCGCCTCCTGCCCGTGCCGGGAGAGGTCTTCACAGAGATCGATGCCATAAGGCTTCTTTGCGGAGCTGAGGCGGAGATGATGGCCGCGGGCGGGATTGGCGGCGCAGAAGGAGCGGTCTGGCTGGCCCTGCAGGGCAGTCCGGAGCAGATGGAGAAGGCGGAGGAGCTGATGAAGGAGATTGTAGGTGAAAAGGATTTTGAGATGTGAGCATAGAAAATGGGACGCCGCTTTTCGCTATCCTCAGAATGCCTTGAAGCTCGTTTCCCGCAGAACACTGCTCCCTTTTCACTCTTATTGTTGAACTGATTATCAAATTGATTGCGAATTGGAACCACGAAAGAGCTAAATTCCTGGACATTCTCATAAAGCCAGGAGAAATAGATGAGTGGATTAGATAGCGATATATTAAGAGAGAAAATAAAGCAGAAGATGCCTAAACCTCCAAATTTTTCTTTTGGATTAAAGGCATTCCTCGCGATTGCAATCATATCTCTGATACTGCTTGGGCTGGTGGGTGGAAGCTTTATAGCTGTAATTCCAGCCGGTCACGTCGGAGTACTGGACCGTTTCGGAGTTGTTTCAGATACCGTGTTGAGCCCTGGATTCAATTTTAAGGATCCATTAACCGGCGTCCACGAGATGAATACTCAAACCCAGCAAAGAGAATACAAAGAAGTAACTGGGACGCTGACGAGTGAGGGTCTCGAAGTAAGCCTTGATAGTAGCGTTCTCTGGCATCTTGATCCGACTAAAGCTCCTGAGATATATAGAACTGTAAGAGGAGACTATGTCGACACAAAATTGACACCCTCTTTCATGGGCCTATTGCGGGCTGAAATCAAAAAATACACTGCTGAAGACATATACACAAACAAGTCGACTGAAATTCAAGCGGATGTCGAAAATCAACTCAAGCAAGAGCTTGATAAAACTGGCATCATCATTGAAAGAGTCTGGCTAAGGGGGATCTTCCTGCCGCCGGAGCTTCAGGAGGCCATTACAACCAAACAGCAAAAGCAGCAACAAGCTCAACAGATGCAGTTTACCATCCAGCAATCTGAGCAGGAAGCCAAGAGACTGGTAATTGAGGCAAAGGGTATTGCTGAGGCAAACCGCATCAAGGGAGAATCGGTTACGCCAACACTGGTTTCCTGGGAATTTGTCCAGGGAATAAAAACCAATCCCAATGTCCTGTATGTACCCATTGGGTCAGGGGGCGGAGATGTGCTATTTAACCTTCCCGCACCAGCCCTGAACAGCTAAAGAGCGATACGGCCATGATAAACGATATCAATAACACATTCAAAAATTCCATTTCCGATTATTGATAAGCGACTCTATCATGGCCAATTGACCGCCCTTTTGCCATCATCCCCACCAGCGCCGTCGCCTGCACTTGCCCGTATCCGCCCAGCTTCGCTGACTGCTCGTCAAATGCCTGCACATTGTCCGGTTCAATTCCAGTTCCCATGATCGCGAAGGGCACAGGATCGCTGCTGTGCGTCTTGATGGATATGGGCGTAGCGTGGTCGGGCATGAGAAGCACGCGCCAGTCATCGCCGACGCTCTCCAGGCCCTCGATCAGTGGGCCGACTGCTAACCGGTCAAAGAGCTCAATGGCCCTGACCTTCTGATCCAGGTCGCCCTCATGACCGGCCTCGTCCGGAGCCTCGATGTGCAGATAGACGAAATCGAGACGGCGCAATGCCTCCAGTGCCGCCTGCACCTTTCCTTCATAGTTGGTGTCGAGGGTTCCAGTAGCACCGGGAACATTGATGACCTCCAGCCCGGCATAGACGCCGATGCCCTTTAGCAGGTCCACGGCTGAGATCATGGCGCCCTTCAGGCCATACAGTTCCGGGAAGCTGGGCATAGCTGGAGCTGGGCCCTGTCCCCAGAGCCATATGGCATTGGCAGGATTCCTTCCAGCAGCCACGCGCTTCAGATTCACAGGGTGGCGGGCTAAAATAGGCTGTGCAGCATCCATAAGCTCCAGGAGTAGCATTGCCTCCTCGCCGCGAGGCAGATGGCTCTGGACGGGCTGATCGCTGATGTCGTGCGGCGGCGTGCAGACGGCCCTGGCCCCTGCCTTCAAGACGAGGAGGTTGCGGTAGCTTACTCCCGCATAAAGCCTGTGCCCCGGCATCGAAGGCTTAAGAGCATCGATCAGCTCGCGGCCCTCCTCGCTGGTGATGTGCCCGGCGCTGTAGTCCACCATGATGCCGTTTTCTATTGTGACGAAGTTGCAGCGAAAAGCAGTGTCGCCCTCTGCAAGGAGCACGCCCATGGCTGCAGCCTCCAGAGGCGCCCGACCGGTGTAGTACTTTTGGGGCTCGTAGCCCGCAACAGAGAGGTTGGCCACATCGCTTCCCGGCGGAAATCCTTCCGGGACCGTCAATGCCAGCCCGTTTCTGCCCAACCTCGCGATCCTGTCCATATTGGGCTTGTTCGCCCATTGCAAGGGGGTCTTGCCCTGCAAAGCTGCCAGCGGCAGGTCTGCCATCCCGTCGCCCAAAATCACCACGAACTTCATCAACAATGTCCTTCTGGAAAAATGGTATTAATTTATTTCTTCTCTTTCTTGGCCGCTTCTGCCTCCAGAGCCTCGAGAGCATTGATCCGCGCCAGATGCTTGTTTAAAACCTTGGCCAGATTGTTGAGCTTGACCCGGGTGCAGGTCGCCCCTCTGGTTATGCCCGTGACAATATCCACTACCTCGCCTTTGGTCTCGATCTTCTGCCGGGGCGGCTTGACGGTACTGGTCTTGACGCCTTCCCTGGCGAAGTCCTCCATATCCATGGGACACTGGGCCACCACCACTACAGGAAGGTCCACCTGCGCCAGCACCTCTTTGGCTTTGTGGATGACATGAGAGCGCACATTCCCAAGATGGAGAACAGCAATCTTGTGGCGTGCTACCTGTTCGATCTCCTTTTCGGACAGGCCGAAGGTTGGGCCGTAGCCTCGCGAACCCTGGGGAAAGCTCTCCGGAACGCCCGTTCCAGCCTCTAAAACCAGCACGCTGGTCTGGATTCCTTCCCGACGCAGTCCATAGGTCATCTCGCAGACCGGTTTGGTTATGTGACGCCGACCAGGAGACATGGCTATGGCGATCACATCCGGCGTTGTTGCCTCGGAGAGAGTACCCCTTTGTGCGAGTCCGCCACCCTTGGCCAGTCCCATGCTCTCCCGGCAATCGACCACTTGAGTTGTCCTGCCGATCATGCTCCTTTTTCAGCGGGGATGGGATATAGACCTACCGAAAAGTCCGGCCGCACGAGAATCAGACCTATAAACGGTTTTGGGATGAGAGAGCTTTTTAAACTTGTAAAGATAGCAAAAACCATGCTCTACTTCATTGGTCTTGGGCTTTACGACGAGGGAGATATCTCCGTCAAAGGCCTGGAGGCAGTCCGAGCGGCCGACACAGTTTATGCAGAGTTTTACACCTCCCGGCTGATGGGCACCTCTCCAGAGAAGCTGGAGGCATTGTACGGCAAGAGTGTCCGTCTCCTCTCTCGCGAAGAGGTGGAGGTCGATCCCGACTGGCTGGAAGAAGCCCGGAAGAATGATGTGGCGTTCCTGGTGGGGGGCGATGCCATGGTCTCCACCACCCATCTGGACTTGCGGCTTCGAGCCGCCGAGATGGGCATCGATACCCGGGTGATTCATTCCAGCTCCATTGTCACTGCTGTATCCGGCCTATGCGGCCTGCAGAACTACCGTTTCGGCAGATCTACTACCATTCCCTTTCCCTATATCTCCAGAGGCAAGCGCATCATCCCAGAGACGCCATTTCAGGTCTTATTGGAGAACCTGGGCAGAAATTTACATACCATGCTCTTCCTGGATATTCAAAGCAAACCCGTTGAGCGATATATGACC
Organism: uncultured Methanosarcinales archaeon; assembly: GCA_963843555.1. Taxonomy (GTDB): domain Archaea; phylum Halobacteriota; class Methanosarcinia; order Methanotrichales; family Methanotrichaceae; genus Methanothrix. The sequence continues at coordinate 20,710 of CAWJKV010000013.1, read as the reverse complement.
GTAAATGAAGGCGCAACTCTACTCATGGAGATGCAGGCAGAAGCTGGCGAAAAAATCCTGGAGGGCATTTTAGGCATCGGCATCGCCCGGGCAGGATCTTTTGATTCCACTGTGAGAGCAGATCTCCTGCCTCGCCTGCCCGGCTATGATTTCGGCGGGCCCTTGCATATATTGATAGTCCCTGCAAAGCTCCATTTCATGGAGGCGGAAGGTTTGCGGATCCTGGCTGGTTTGCCGGCCTCAGCCATGGAAGGCGCAGATAAAACTGACTAATCCCATAATGCCGACCAAAGATCCGTGTGCATAAAAAGCTATTAATAAGTCAAAAGTATTCTCCCCAGGAATGAAGCTCGGAATGATAGCAGAGTTCGACGCTGCTCATAGCCTGCCCGGTTACCAAGGCAAGTGCGCCAAACTGCACGGACACACCTACCAGGTGGAGATGGTAGTCGTTGGGAATGAGGGCGAGGACGGCTTCGTCATAGATTTCTATAAGCTCAAAGAGATCCTGGGAGGGGTTTTACAGGATCTGGATCACAACTGCTTAAATGAGATTCTGCCCAATCCCACAGCGGAAATTATCGCCCAATGGATCTCGGAGAAGCTGAAAAAAGAGCTGGAGACGACATCGGTCAGGCTGTTCTCCTTGAAGCTCTGGGAGGGAAAGAACAAATGGGTGATGGTTGATTGATCTACACTGCTGTCGTGTCCCAGTTACAGGCTGACTCTGGGTTCTCCTTCAGCTCCTTCATCCTCAAGCGAGCCTGCTCCTCATAGAACTCTCTATATTTCTCTTCTTTATCTTTCTTGCCCCATTCTTCAATTTTTTTGTCCAGGGCCTCGAACATGTACTTCTCGGCGGCCTTGACAGTCTCCAGGTCGCCCCTCAGCACCAAAATTTCTCTGTCCATCACTTCGCCTGTCATCTCCATCTTGCCCGGCCGCAGGAGAGCGTCCAGTTCGAATTTCTCCACCAGCTCGCGGATGACGGAGACGGGCATGCTCAGGGGAATCGCCAGGTCGTAAAGACCTGTCAAATCTTCTTTATTTTCTTTGTTTTCTGTAGTTTCTTTATTTTCATTCTCAAAAGAGTCCATAAGCATCACGGTGATTAATCCTTAGTGCACTGATTTAAGGTTGTCGAAGAGCCCGGGCATCAATAAATGATTCATCCGGCTGAAGTCGGCCTGTGGGAGTGCAGGCCAGGAGGTATGCACATGTTTGTGCCAGGGACTCTGTTCTGGAGTGGCTTTAGGGAAACAGTTATTAATGGGATCATCAATGCAAAGTGCGGACCGGGCCCGTAGCTTAGCCAGGTTGAGCGCACGGCTGATAACCGTGAGGTCACGCGTTCGAATCGCGTCGGGCCCATTCTTTTTCTTCCCCCTTCAAATTTCACGATGGAGGCCAGGGGAGAGATCGCCCGAGAAATCCAACGCTTTTGTCCCTCCTTGGACTCTCGTGCCTTTGACGATTCAAAACGTTTATGAGGATAGAACTGTTTCTTCCCGTTGATGTCTAAGAGATCTGTGGATAAGGGAGACGTGGATAATAAAACCTCGGCGGGAGATCAAAAGTCCAAGCCGATGGTTACTCCATCGGTCCCCCTGGAAAAAAAGGCCAACGCCAAAGGCAATGCCGATACCCGGCAGAATAGCGACTTATATCTGTATGCAGGATTGATACTGGTGGCACTCTTATCATTCTATCTGCGTGCCATTATTCCTCTGGATAAAGTCTTTTCAGGCAGCAAAGTCATCTTCAGCAGTGAAAGCGATGCCTGGTATCACATGATGCTCGCCAAAGGCGTTGTGATCAACTGGCAGAGACTCTGGTTCGATCCCATGACCAACTTTCCCCATGGAACGCCATTGCACTTCGGCCCATTCCTAAGCTGGGCTATAGCCCTTTCCTCCAATATCTTAGGCTTAGGCAATCCCAGCATGCATCTCGTTGAGTCGGTGGGTGCTTTCATGCCGGCAGTCTTGGGAGCGCTCCTGGTCTTCCCTGTCTACTTCATAGGAAGGGAGCTGGGCGGCAAAGGCTGCGGCTTTATCGCAGCGCTGATTATCGCCGTGCTTCCCGGTCAGATCTTCAGCCGCACTACCCTCGGATTCACAGATCATCACGGGGCAGAAATCCTGTTCAGCACCTTGACTATGATGTTCTTGCTTATGGCACTGCGATCCGGGAAGAGAATGACCTTCAGGTCAGTGCAGAAGGACTGGTCCCAATTCAAGAATCCCCTCATATACTGTGCCCTGGCGGGGGTTTCGCTCGGCCTTTACATAGATGCCTGGTCATCCGGATTCCTCTTTGTTGGCGTGATTTTGCTCTTTATCTTCCTGCAGAGCATTTTTGATCATCTAAGAGGAAAGAATGTAGAGTACTTAAGCATCAGCGGCGCCATAACTTTCTTTGTGGCCACACTATTGGTTCTCCCCTTTGTAAAACCTTACAACGGATTCAACCATTATCTCTACAGTCTCTTCCAGCCCACCATACTTCTCCTTGGCGTTGCGGCGGTCATCATTTTCGCTATCATGTCCGGATATATTAGAGAAAAAGGCTACGATAGATACTACTATCCTGGAGCAATGGTGGGAATTGCAGCAATTGGCACAGTGATACTCTACTTTGCCATCCCTCAGTTCACCAGGCCCCTCATCACAGGGCTGAGCATATTCCAGCAGAAAACGGGAGGCTCAGCCACCGTTGGTGAGGCAGCACCATTGTTCTCCAATGGTTTGGGCAGTGTCCTAACCGGGTTCCCTGGCCTCAGGTTCTTCGGTCTTGGCACCACATCCTTCGTTCTGCCTGATGGCCTCGCCATACTCTTCACCACCTTCGCCTTTGCCTTTGTGGCACTGATTTTGCTCCTGATTCGAAATCTTAAGAACCAAAAGCCCACAGAAATAATGATCCTAACCTGGTCCCTGGTCATTCTCGTCATGGCCATCGCCCAGAATAGATTCACCTATTACTACGGAGTCAATGTGGCGATTCTCACTGCATTCCTGGGGATATGGGTGCTGCAGAGGTTCGGCATCACGGACATGGAGTGGAGTCTCGAAGAGTTTAAGAAATCTGGAAAGCTGATCGGCTCAAACCTCAAGATCGTTCTGGCTGCAGTCCTGATATTCGTACTTGTTATTTGGCCCAGTCTGACCATGAGCATAGTATACGCCAATAGTACAAGCGGCCCTGATCCTGATTGGCTGACATCTTCAGCATGGCTGCAGAACAATACACCAAGTCCTGGAATGGATCTCTATGCGAAATACGAGCGACCCGTCGAAGGCCAGTACGTCTATCCGAATGCCGCTTACGGCATCATGTCATGGTGGGATTACGGCCACCTTATTGAGACCGTGGGCCATAGAATTCCCAATGCCAATCCCTTCCAGCAAGGCATAGGCAGCGTCACAGCGAATGTGCCCGGGTCCTCGCCCTTCTTCCTGGCCGAGAATGAGAGTCAGGCAGAAAAGGTGTTGGCCGAATTGGATCTGAACAGGTCGCGTTACATGAATACAAAATATGTAATGATTGACCTGCCCATGGCCACCGGCAAGTTCCATGCCATGGCCGCATGGAGCAATCTTCCCTATACGAAATACATGGGATCTGTCTACCAGCCGCAAGGCGATCAGCTGGTTCCGACCATGCTCTATCGCGAACCCTACTTCAAGACGATGACGGCACGCATGTTCTTCTTCGACGGCACTGAGGTGGCAGGGGATCAGGGGGTGGGATTGGCGTACCGCGGTAGGGATGTGGGAGATGGAATGATGGTTCCGGTGCTCACCAAGGCGCCCATGATCTCTAAGAATCGCACCGAGCTGGAAGCCTTCGTCAACGAGAGCCGGAGCCAGGGGGATCTTGCCGAGATCTATTCCACCAGCCCCACCAGCGCAGCATTCCCACTGGAGGCTTTGCAGCACTTCAGGCTGATACATGAGTCAGAGACAGCTGTAACCAGCGACGGTCAGAAGGATGTTAAGATCTTCGAGAACGTCCCCGGCGCGGTTATAAGGGGAAGTGCACCAGCGGGAACCAAAGTTATAGCTGCGGTGCCTATCATGACCAATCAAAACCGGACTTTCCTGTACCAGCAGTCCAACATCAGCGATGCCAGCGGCCAGTTCACTCTGGTACTTCCCTATTCGACGGAAGGTCCGATTCCCAGCGGCACGCAATTCGATACCAAACCCATGAGCGGCTACCAGCTGTCTGTGGGAGACACTAACTACGAATTGAGGGTGCCCGAGGGATACGTCCTCTCGGGAGCTGTCGTCAACGTATCTGGATCGCAGCAGACCTCGGATGCGGGACAGGCTCCATGAAGCTCCTGGAGGAGATGAGCTGGCCCGAGATCGAAGCAGGACTCGGGCAAACCAGGACAGTGATCCTGCCCGTGGGGGCCACAGAGGAGCACGGCCCTCACCTCCCCACGATTACGGATACCATTCAGGCCATGGAGGTGGCGCGGGCTGTGGCGGCCAAAAAGGACATATTCCTGGCTCCACCCCTGCATTATGGAGTCTGTCGCAGCACGCGGGGCTTTCCCGGCACCATCACAGTGGGGCATGATGCCCTGCGGGCCTTCGCAAAAGATCTGCTCGTATCGTTCGCAGACAGCGGCTTTGCAAAGGTCATGATTCTGACAGGGCATGCCGGTGGGCAGCATATGGCGGCCCTGGAGGAGGCATGCCAGATGGCCGTGGAAGAGCGCGATTTTCGCGTCAGCCTGGTATCTTTATTCGATCTCATAGACTTCAAGGCGGTAGAGACCCCGCACGACGGGCACGCCGGCGAGGTGGAGACCAGTCTGATGATGGTGATTCGCCCTGACCTGGTAAAGGGAAAGCCTGCCCTGCACTTCCCGGTCAGGCCCAGGTTTTTGATTCAAAAGGATGTCCGCCATCTCATGGGCAACGGCGTCATGGGCAATCCCCAGCCGGCCTCTCCCGAGAAAGGAAAAGCCTTCTTCGATATGGCGGTAAAAGGGGTTATGGATGCCCTGGAAGAGCTGGAGAGCGATTTCGGGAAGACGTGATCCCGTACTGTCTCTGTCTCTTTTTCTGTTTTTCTTCAATTAATTTTCTGTACTCTTTGCCATTACTCTTGGTTATTCGACAGGTTTATAAATCATCAATCTAACCGAAAAAACGTGCCTGGGAATACCGCTAAATCCTCATTTGTGAATCATAAGATCAGCCTACTGAAGCCAGGTAGGCTAGCTTCGGGTATATTCGGTCACTTAGTCTTTTCTTTCTTTTGATGGTAGGGCGAAATGCAGCGCAATTTCCTGTCTGCTGCCCCGGGATTTCGTCACTGAGGGATGATAATATGCTATCAGAAAACGATCTCAAGGTTCTGAAGGCGATAGATGCTGGAGATTCTGATCCAGAGAGCATTGCCAAAAAACTGGATATGAAAATCGAGACGGTGCGAGCCTCCGCGGATGCTTTGGGCGAGCAGGGACTTGTCAAGGTGACTAAATCGGTAGAGGAGATCTTTGACCTTACAGAAGAGGGCAGAAAATATGCCCAAGAGGGCCTGCCGGAGAGAAATCTGCTCTTATCCCTGGGCTCAGGCAAACCAATGTCCGAACTGAAAGACCCGGCTCTCAAGATCGGCCTGGGTTGGCTGCGCAAAAAGGGCTGGGCTACGATAGATGCAGGGGTTCTCAAGCCCATGGGCGCGGCAGAACAGGGTGAGGATGAAAAAATCCTGCAGGCTCTCCTGCCTGGACCAAAGAGCGGCAAAGACCTGGATGAGAAGGCCCGTGTTGCTCTTAAGAGCAGAGGGCTTGTGAAATCAGATACATCAAAGTCCTGGAACTATGAAATCACAGATGCAGGTCGATCAAGGGTAAAGCCCATTATAGGCACTTTAAATGCTTCAATTGGTACCTTAACGCTATCCGCAACGGGGTCTAGTTGCTATTCCAATTTGACTTCCGATATGATAAAAACAGGTCGATGGCTGGAGAAAGAAGACGGCCTGTATTGGGAAAAAAAAGAAAATCAAAATCCTTTTCGTGTCCGCCCCTATGACGTCACCCTCGCCGCAGAGCGGATCTATCCCGGCAAAAAGCACCCCTACCAGCGACTTGATCGATTTCATGCGGGAGATCATGCTGGAGATGGGCTTTGTCGAGATCAAAGGCCAGATCGTCCAGTCCAGCTTCTGGAACTTCGATGCCTTATTCCAGCCGCAGGACCATCCTGCCCGGGAGATGCAGGACACATTTTATCTGGATAGCCAGGCGGAGATTCCCGATTTCGCCAGGGTCAAAGAGATGCACGAATGCGGCGGAAGCGTAGGCTCTACTGGCTGGGGCGGCTGCTGGAGGCCCGAAGTGGCCTGCCAGGAGGTACTGCGCACCCATACCACGGGAGTGACCATCAAGTATCTCGCCGACCACCCCAGCCCTCCCATCAAGGCTTTCGGCATAGATCGCGTCTACCGGCGGGAGGCCATCGATGCCACCCACACACCGGAGTTCGAGCAGCTGGAGGGCATCGTCATGGATGAAGGTGTGACCTTCTGCCATCTGCTGGGCATTTTAAAGGAGTTTTATGGCAAGATGGGATTTGAGGAGGTGCGCTTCCGGCCGGGCTACTTCCCCTACACCGAGCCCTCTGTTGAGCCGGAGGTCTTCATAGACGGCCTGGGATGGGTGGAGCTCGGTGGGGCGGGAGTCTTCCGAAAAGAGGTCACGGCGCCATTTGGCATTGAGCATCCCGTGCTGGCCTGGGGACTGGGAGTCTCACGGGTCGCCATGCTGAAGCTTGGCCTCAAGGATCTGAGATTGCTTTACCAGTCGGATATCGAATGGCTGCGTCAGACGCCCGTTTCCATCAAGCTGTGAGGAATATCAATGCCCGTTGTCAGACTTTATTACGAGGATATGGAGAGGCTGATTGGAGCCTCCCGCGAGACGATCATGAGCAGGCTGGCCATGATGGGTGCAGACATAGGAAAGAGGGCCGAAGAGGATCATGTGGACGTGGAGTTCTTCCCGGACCGGCCCGACCTCTACAGCGCCGAGGGAGTGGCGAGAGCAATGCAGGGATTCCTGGGCATCAAGACAGGCCTTGTCGAGTATGCCGTTGAAAAGGGACCGGTGGTTCTTCAGGTAGAGGAGTCGGTAAAATCAGTGCGCCCCCTCATCGGCTGCGCCATAGTGAGGGACCTAGAGTTCACCAGCGAAGCCATCGAGTCGCTCATGGGCCTGCAAGAGGACCTGCACTGGGGTCTTGGCAGAAACAGGCGCAAAGTCGCCATCGGTGTGCATGACATATCCCGCGTTACGCCTCCCTTCCGCTACTTTGGAGAGGATCCCTCTCGGAAGTTCGTGCCCCTCGGTTTCACTGAAGAGATGACAATGCTTGAGATGCTGCATAAGCATCCCAAGGGCAAGGACTACGGCCATATCCTGGAAGGCTGCGAGCGTTATCCCCTCATTGTTGATTCGTCGGATCAGGTTCTCTCCTTCCCGCCCATCATCAACGGCGATTTGACGAGCGTCACTGAAGAAACCCGCGATCTGTTCATTGATGTTACGGGAACCGACCCCATGGTCTACAAAGCCCTGAACATCGTGGTGACATCCCTGGCGGAACGGGGCGGCAGGGTGGAGAGCGTTCTGGTTAAGAGAAGCGAAGGCGATTTCCTGTCCCCTAACCTTGAACCATCCCGCTGGAAGGTTCGTGCCGATGAGGCCAACAAGCTCATAGGCTTTGAACTGACAGGAGAGGAGCTGGCGGAATGCCTGGAGAAGATGCGATTCGGTGCCAAGGCGGAGGGCGAACTGGTGTTGGTGCAGGCTCCGGCCTACCGGGCGGATATAATGCACTCCTGGGACATATTTGAGGATGCGGCCAAGGCCTTTGGCTTTGACAGACTAGATGCAAAGCTGCCCAGAACGGTCACAGTGGGCCGTGCCCATCAGGCAGAGGTGCGAAAAGCCGAGATCCGCGAGGTCATGGCGGGTCTGGGCTACCTGGAGACCATGCCATTTACTCTGACCAATGAAAAGGTGCATTTCGAGTGGATGAGGCGCTCCGCTGAAATCGCAGGGGCGACGCATGTCCTTCACCCCATCAGCGAGCTGCATACCATCCTGCGCACATCACTGCTCTCCTGCCTCCTGGAGATCTTCGCCATCAATCAGCATCACCCTCTGCCCCAGAGGATATTTGCTGCCGGAGATGTGGTGGTGGACAGGAAGACCAGGATGCATCTGGCTGCTGCATCCACAAACAGCGTCGCCAGTTTCTCAGAGATCAGATCCGTGATTGATGCCGTCCTGCGGGAGCTGGATATACCGGCTGAGATCATTCCATCTCAGGATGGGGCTCTGGTGCCCGGAAGGGGAGCAGATCTCATTCAAGGGGGCCAGAGGATAGGCTGCTTTGGAGAGCTGCATCCTCTGGTCTTGCGAGCCTTTGGCCTGGAGCAGCCCGCCGTGGCCCTCGAGCTGAAGTGGGGGGAACTCTGAGGGAAAAAGAAGAGGAAAGATGAGAGTGGAAGAGGGATGAGGAGAAGAGAAGAGGAATGCCAGCTTAGCGTCCTCATTTTCTTTTATTGAGGGGTTTGCAGCGGCACGGCAAAAATCAAGATCAACTTGCCTCTCCAGTAGCGTTTGATTTATCTTGCTAGAATGACAAACATAAGAAATAGCGCAGATGAGAAATTGAGAGTGTTATTCTCTGAGCCGGCAGAAGGAATGATATTGCCATGAAAGTTCGAGATCTGATGAGCTATCCCATTGCCACTGTAACGCCTGAAGCCACAGTGCTGGAAGCCATAAGAAGGATGGCAGGCGAGAAGAAAGGCTGCGTGCTGGTGGCAGGAGAAGGACTTCTCAAGGAGTGCCTGGGCATCGTCACCACCAGCCAGATCTTTCTGAAGGTCTTTGCCAGGGGGCTGGACCCGGCATCGGTGGCGGTCTCGGAGATCATGACCCCGGCACCGCTCATTGTCATCGACCTTGATGCATCCACCCGCGAGGCTGCGGAACGGATGCAAAAGCATAACATCAGAAGGCTTCCTGTGATGAAGGAGGGCGCTCTGGTGGGGATAATCACCAGCAAGGACCTGCTCGGGTGCGTAAGATGATGCGTAATTAAGTTGCCTTTCTTTGGCCAGGCAAACGCAGAGTTTAAATATCCAAAAGTCAAGTCCCTGGGGTCGGGTCGAGGTCGCCTAGCCTGGTATGGCGCAGGTTTGCTAAACCTGTTCCGCTCCGCGGATCGTGGGTTCGAATCCCACCCTCGGCGCTATTTTACGGGTAATTGAATAGATATTTATTGTCGTGAATAAATACCGTGGCAATGTTTGCACTTTCGGCAAAGCTATATCAGAATCAGCGCATCTCACATTGCATCTTCAATCGCGACACTCACGAAGGCTGGAATCAGCCCTTATACCCCAGCTCCTTCGCAAATGCCCATTTGCTCATTTTACCACGAGCGTTTTATGTGACATTGACCGGGAATATCTTGCGCTCGTCAATGGTGCCGTTCTCCCAAGGTTGGAGTAGCAGCATGATCACATCTGTGTTCCCAGGCATCTTAGCGTTGAAAGTTAAGTTCCCCTCTTGTGGGACTCCTACCATCGCCGAATCAGTATTCTTGGCCTCTTCAGACGTATTCACAAGGCTTAAATACGCCGGATCGAACTTAGCCCACCATTCAAAGCCCGTCCCAGAATAGAACGGTAGGGAGATAGCGAAATTTTCACCTACAACGGCGTTGATGGTTTTTTCACATGGTGCATTGTCGCAGATGCTGGCAGAAGCTGCTGCGATTGATAAAAATGCCACAGCCAGGATTATATGTGCAACTTTCTTCATCGGACATTCCTCAAACCCATACTTCAACAATACGAATATTTAAGAGTTATTAGCCATACATCTCGAGCTAGAGTGGATGAGATGATCCCGAACCAATTTGAATAAGTCCACACCCAAGAGCCTGCAGCGAAGGGATGGCCTGCGGCCGCAGGAGTTCCAGCTGGATGTGTATTTAAAAATAATTCCATTCAGAACCGATCTTACTAATTTGACCAGTGGAAAGCTATTAATCGGTATGATGCGTACACTATCTACTGATCGGGTAGCCCTGTCATCTAAAAATGAGGTGAAATAACATGCACGGAGAAGAAACGGAGGAATCTGGAATGGAAGGTTGGTGGGAGCATATCCCTGAAGATAAGAAAAAAGCAGTAATGAAGGCAAAATTGGAAATGAAGATAAAGAAGGTGCAGGCCAAGCTGGATTTCCTCAAGGAAATGCAGAAAATCTTCGGATAAGTATGAGATCGCGGAGCATGGACTTTTTATTAACCTTCTTTTTAAAAAACATATGATTCATAACAATATTTATTACGTCTTACTTAATCGTTCTTTCCACTGATCTCAAAAAAGAGAATTTGGTCATATCGCCCAACCGTGGAATTCTCGCGTGCAGGGAGGCAGGCGGGCTGCCCTACGATCTGCAATTCTAATTATCCCGATCTTAGTCCATCCCGTGTACAATTGGCCGGATCTCATAGACATCCAACTGTCGCTGGATAGTGAACATATCATTGCCCATCTGGTGGCTCTTGAGCAGGGAGTTGCCCACATCCTTGGGCAAATAGAACTCCTCATCGTCCAGTTTGACGCGGAAGAATTTCCGGCTTTTGCCCATCTCCATATCTCTGTATCTGCCTGTGACCTTCTCACCAATCTTAAGAATCCTCGGTTCCATTTGATCTCACCTCATTGATGGTTATAATTGTATCTTGCTACTACTTCTAACTTCCGGGGTGAATTGGGTATGAAAGCCCTGGCTTGTGGGATGGATGGGAAAAGAAAAAAATTAGCATGAGTCGTGTTAGGTTAGACCTCCCGGCATGCCTTCCTGCCGCCCTCAGCCTTTGATGAAAGGGTGCGCGTCCTCAACGGCCAGGCAGTTCAAGGGACAGGAGACTTCGCCCTTGTCACTCCACCCTCCCGCACCGGATCGAAATAGTCGTTCGTCGGATCTCGATGCTCTTCTTCCATACAAGCTGCTCAAAGGCTAAACCGACTCTTCTAAAGGCGCGCGGCCGCCCAGCAACTGGAGGTAGGCTGAATCTAATTCCAATTAGAAAGTTCAAAGCGCGGGATAAAATAAAAAATAAAAACCAAAAAAAGTGAGTGCACCTAAGCCAATTGCGTTTTAACTGAATCGAATAAGCTCTTTGTAGCCTCCCAGGGGAAATCAGAGGAGACAATGCTCACTATGGATCCCGATCCGTCTTCCTGATCCGGGCTGTAGGCCACGATATACAGAGGGTTTTCCGGATCGCCATTGAACGTAGCGATTTGTCCCTGATGGCCATCAATGGCGAAAGGCTCTGTCTGGATATCCTCTCCAACGGGCAGCAGGTTCGATCTTTCCATGCAGTGTTCCAGGCCGCTGGCTGGATCCTTATTCGAGATTGAATCCTCCAGTGGCTCAGAATTGCTCATCTGGTGAACCTCCAATTGCACCTGGTCAGTAGTGCCATCGACATTTATGCGAGCCGGAAAGATTTCGTACCGAAAATCCGGTTTTTTATGGTCCATTGAAGAAACGTCTCCTTTCTCTATCGAGTAAGATCCCAGGAGGCTGAGGTCCATGGAGATTTGGGCTGGACCAAGCTCAATTGTTTCGCCATTGGCGAGGGAAGCCGCAGTCATGCTTATCAGGCAGAAAGCTGCTAGCAGTCTCATTGTCTTCATTTCACACATCCTAATGCATTATTCCTTTAATGGTTTCGTATCTGAACGATATAAAAAGGTAAGACCGAAACGAACGGCGAACTAACGGTGTGCTCATAGCCCAAGAATAATCTCGATCGCTTTTATCGATCTCTTTCCGGAAGAAAGCACTTAAGAAGTTCTATTTCATTGTTCTATTTTTAAGAAATAATGGTCGCACGCCACTGGTTACAACAAATGGTTACGGATTATCACCACAGAGCCATAGAGCGCACGGAGGACTCATAGAAGTCTCGATTATTCTCTGATAAAGAGACCGAATTGAACCATTTGAGCCATCCTCAGTCCAAACGGAACAATTTTACCGGGATTTATTGGTAAGCTATACTCTGGACATCATATCGTTCGTTCGCCTCAGTTTTTATATATCGTTCCATGCAAGAGGGATCTGTCTGGTTTAAACAATGAACATTGGACTCGGCGGTAATTTGGGAGTTGGATCATGAAAGCGATCAGAGAATACCTGGAACATAAGCCATGTTTGCGAGGTCGGATCCTTGATCGTGGAGAGCTAAAACGTGTGGCCCAAGCCTGTGGATTGAGCCCTCAGGACGCCAGATCGGAATTGAGGAAGCTGGGATTCATCCTGACCAAGAACAATCACGGGTTGACGATCTGGACGCGAGGGGGAGACGATCCTGGGCGCAACATCGAAATCTAGGGGCTAATCAGATGCCAATTGCAAAATTGATTAGCTTTGGAAAGGAACTATCACCCTCACGAAGCTGGCGGGAAATTAAAGTTTTAAGAGAGCAGAATGATTGGCTGAAATCATGAGCATCCTCTCCACGATCATTTTTGCTCTGGCAGGTCTGCGTCTGCGCTATGCATCTCGGGATGGGATGAATCGGCATCGCCAATGTCATGGCGCTCACCGTGATAGAGTGAATTTGTTGAGATCGGCCCGTGCTGGCTCTGGGTGCAACCCTGGCGATATCCGCATGCAGTACTACTCTGCAGGAGTCCGGAGATCTGGGCACGGTTTCAAGCTGTATGGCAATATCCTCGATGTGGTCGCATCTTTCCTCATAGGTAGACTTGCTGGGCCGGGTTGCCCTCATTCGTAAAGCCGCAGTCCATCATCCTGGAGATAATCTTTGGTGTGCTTGACGACGACCATTATCAGCGTCTATCCTGCCAACAAGGTGGCAAAGCTTGATCCAATCGTGACGCTCCGGGCGGAGTGATGCCTCAGAGGGTCTAAATAGTGCTAATGGAGAAATTCGGTATGAATAATTTCGTGATATATTCGGCAGTGCTCTTGCTCTTAGCCGTGAATTGCCTGGCAGTATCGCCTCTGCCTCTCGAAGGAGCTGCAGGCAAGGCGATCTTAAATAATATGACAGAGAGGATGCTGAATCAGACTGATGCGGTGAACCAGACACAGAATCAGACAGGTACGGCGAATCAGACGCAGAACCAAAGTGAGAATCAAACCGGCGGGGATCTGTGGAGTTGGGGCAGCCTTCCAGCAGGTTACACTCTTGATGAATCCGGAAAGCTGACAAGGATTCCCACTGGCGAGGTGGAGTGGCTGCCGGGACTTTGAAGGCAGGCTCAATGAGTATTGGGATCTGGGCTGAAGCGGGCCCGGGTGGTGGGAAGGTCAGAGACTTTTATAATCGGGAGAACTCCACTATGATTCAAATTATCTTTAGTTTATATCTTTGCCTCGTGGATGGTGGCAATTCTGGAAGCGATGATACGAGAAGGCCCCTTCGCAATTTCCCTGTGATCATATCCTCAGGATATTGCGAATGACGGCAGGAAGATGGAGCGGAGCGATCCGAGGCGATACACGATGCGACATGTAAACATTGGTCCCATGCTTGTGGAGCTAGCAGGAGATGAGTTGGTATGGTCTGAATCGATGTGAGCAAAATTAGGATGCCTGAGTAACTGCAGCAACAAAGTTATTTCAATGGGAAAGGATATAATGAATTCTCATGGCCGAACCTACCGATGCGATACGGGCGATTCATAATGCGTTCAGGAATGACTTGAAGCAGATCGATACGGCAGCGTTGGACTCCGCAAGAGGGAAAGAGGGTCTTGCCACTACCATCGAACGTTTCCGGTTCTTCAACGAAGTGTTGGTCTGGCATGCCCATGGAGAAGAGTTAGCTATCTTCCCCGTGCTCGATAATGTCGCCCCTCTCGTTGCGGAAGCTTATTTGAAAGACCATCGTGGCTTGGATTTGGCATATGACACTTTGAATAAATCATATTCTGCACACGACCTTTTGCAGACTGCCAGGGCCACCGCAGCGTTCCGTTTTCATCTCAATATTCACCTGGACAAGGAAGATACACATCTTTACCGGATCTTCAAGGAACGAGTCCCCTTGCTCGAGCAAATAAAAGCAATTGGCATCCTGGCCAGTGTTTTTCCTCAAGAAAGGTTTCCAGAATTCATAGCCTGGATGTTCCCGCTAATAGGAAACGACGATCGTGAGAATATGATCCGCATGATGCAGACGATCACTCCTGCAACGGATTTCATGGGAGTCAAAGAACTCATCAAAAAGGCCGTTGGCAATGATTGGACTGAGATCATGCACCGCATACCAGCATTACAGGAGCAATGACTTCGAACTGTAGAAAAAGATATGCTATGGGCACTGTGGTTTTCCTGAGCCGACTTTGACCCAAATTTGATCATTATGCAGACCCGGATACCATCTGTGAAAGCTGGAGAAAGAATGTCTGATCCGGCTATCCCTGCCAATAGGTAAAGAGAATATAAAGTTAAAAAAACAAAACAAGAGCTCACTCTCCCAGCCAGAATTCCTGCGGCCATAGCTCTTCGCTGCCAATATCATCATTGTCAGTATCTCCATTGCCTGAGGCTTCAAAGCGGCTCAAAATCATCTCATCCACATCAGAGAGCCCGACCCTGAAGACCTCGGCCAGGATCTCTTTGGCCGCCTCCAGCTCCATTGCCGTTGCGTCCGCCTGGAATGTGCATTGCCCCACGGCTTTCTTCTGCGGCCTTATTAACTGCCCGAGGACTCCTGCCATAGCATACTATTCTACGTGTAAGGATAAGTACTTTCGCAGGAAAACAATAGCAGAAAACCATTTTTACATAATAGAAAGTATGAATAAGATACAAAAGAGAAAATGATAATCAGCCTGGCAACAAGCCCGGAATGCAGGTATACTGCCTGTAGCATGTGAAGATTGCCCTTCAATTTCATTCGTCTTCGGTAAGACCACAATCAATCTCAGAACTGCTCCCTTTTGACCATATAAAATGTGCCGGTACTGCATCAATTTTGCATCTGGGTTAAACGGGTTGAGTTACGATTTAGCTAAGTATTTATGCCAACAGGGTGCAAATAGAATCAATGATAGCCTCACCATCAGTTCTCTTTTTTCTAGGACTGTTGCTAGCCGTGGCTATCCACTTCATGATGACCTTCAACTGTCTGCAGAACCGGCGCAATACAGTAGAAGACGAAGAAAAATCAGAGATCAGGGATCATAGATGGTGTGGAATGAACTGGGATCTCTTTGTGGGCTTGGCAAAGGCGATGCATGAGGTGATACGGGAATGAATGACGAGAGACAGGCTGCTGCCGTGATCGGCCTAGTGATCTTAATAGGCCTCGTCGGACTTTTTCTTACCGGCCTTCCTGGTGGGAAGGCATTCTCAGAAATGAGCTTCAATTTAGGGGATGTATATGTAGACAACTACAGGGCTGACATCTACCTCAATGGCACACTAGCGGAGCGGTTCGTCTACAGTATTGAGTCCCCTGGAAAATATAGAATGCTCTACAGAGAATGGAAGATGCCTCTTTCAGCGCAGAATCTCAGCATACCCTATGTGGAGCCCCTAAAGATCACACCTGCGGCCGGTGTAATCCCTTACTTCAGAGACAACAACGGCAACGCCAAAATCCTATCTGCAAATGACAGTGGGTATGAGAGTGAAGTCCGGTCGCTGGCAGAGCTGAACGAGATTGGAGGCTACTATCCCCAGCGGTTCTCTTCCGGACGGTTTCAAATGGATTATCTCTTTCGAATTCATCCCTACCTGGAGTGCGACCAGGAGTTCTGCCACTGGAATCTTATGCTGGCCGATGAGCATCTCCCTTACCGGCAGGTGACAATCTATATCCATGATCCCGACGGTCTGATGGTCCAATTCTTTCCCCACCCGGATATGAATTATCGGAAGGAGGGAGATTCCTGGGTCATCACCGGGAGCAGCCCCGAGGACGGACTCTTAGAGGTGGAGATGCTCCTCAGTCCGGAGGCATCAGGGTTCATACAGGGCTTCCCACGCCAGGTATCAGATGTCCAGTCGAAAACGCTCTCTGCCCAGGGAGGAGGCATTGACCTTCTCTTCATATTGCGAGCAATGGTAGTAATATTTCCCCTCCTGCTCATACTCATCTATTACAGGTTTGGCAGGGAGAAGCGCTATACTGTGCCTAAGTTTCTCAGCACCATACCATCGAGTAGAAAGCCATGGCTGGTCAACATGGTCTTCAAGGGGGACGCCTACGACTTTGATCAAGACGGATTTTATGCCACGGTGCTGGACTTATCCCGGCGCGATATCATAAAAATAGACACAGCATTTGGCACAAAGATAATACTGCTTCCTGCGATTGATCGCGATATCGATAGCTATGAACGAAAAGTCCTCGATTTTTTCAAGGATAACTCCTGGAAAAATGCTTTTTCTGCCCAGGGCTTTGAGGAAAAGGTGAAGGCTCTGGCCAGGTCTTATGATACGGATGAGCTGGCCCGGCTGCATGAGAGTATGGATGGACTTTTGCATTATATCAATGAAAAAGCGGTTAGTGATTTCGTAGTTGGAAGGGGCTTAAGAACACTGGGTTTGAGGATGCCAATCAGGCAATTGGCCATTCCTCTAATTTGGGCTGCAGTCTTCCTCTTCGTTACTCTAAGTGGATCGAATCTCCTTTCCAATCCACTGGCAACAACTTCGATGATCCTGGTTCTACAGGCTTCCGTAGTTGCATTTGCTCCCTCAACCCTCTTCGGCAGGTGGAAAGATGAATTCTATAAAGAAAAACTGGAGTGGGATGCGTTCGGCGCATTCCTTTCCGACTTCGCCATGATTCAGAGGTATGCCCCACAAGATCTGAACATGTGGAAGGAATGGCTGGTATATGGCACGGCTCTCGGAGTGGGGAAAAAGGTGGCGGAGGCAATGGCCGATTTAAACATCGCCATTCCGGAGGCTGTGGCCATCCACAGTATGAGTACTAGCTTCAGCCATGCTTACTCCTCCAGCTCACCAAGATCGAGCAGCTCTGGTGGGTCAGGAGGAGGAGGAGGCGGTTTTGGAGGGGGCGGCGGTGGAGGCGGTGGTGGAGGGGGAGCCAGGTGATCCTTTCTGGCTCTTTTCCATCCAATTATCGAGCTGCCACTATTTTACCTTATTACCAGCGCTTGAAAAGAATGGCATATCTTCTGAGCAAAATAGTCGTCTCCGTCCGTTCGTCCTCTGTGCGCTCAGCGACTCTGCGGTTTTCTTCCGTAAACCACCAGGGTTAATTATCCTGCTACGGTTAATAAACACAAAGAGCCCATAGAATTCACAGAGAAGGCACAGAGGAATCGAACATCCCTTTACCCACTCGATACAGCGAAGAGCCGATCATTTCTTTAACCCTGAGCGACCAAGTGTGAGCAATGGATCTGGAGACCAAAGCCCAACTTCTTGCGGTGGGAACGGTGCAGCTGGCCATGCCTCAATCCTGCGGCCAGGTATCCACAGCGGGCCCTGGTGCTGGAGGCCAGTCCGTCTTTTTCCAGTCAGGCCCGCGGATAGTGCGCCTTTCCGTAGCCGCAAGCTCGCCATTGCGTCTGGAGAGCCGCCCGGGTGGAGTGGCCATTTTAAAGGACGATATGGAGATCGCCTGCGGCCGGCTTGTGAATCCGCTCTTGCATTGCCCGGAGCAGGCTTACATCACTGTCTCGGAGCGCTGCATCTTTGACTGCAAATTCTGTGCCGTGCCCAAATTGAAAGGCGGTGTGAAGTCCCGGCAAACAGTGCGAAGAATGGTGGAAGAGGCAAGCAAGACCGGAAATCTGCGAAGCATCTCCCTGACCAGCGGAGTGGAGGAGTCGCCTCAGCTGGAGGCGAGCCGTGTGGCTGAAGTCGTTCGCGATCTAATGGACTTTGGCGTGCCCATCGGCGTCTCCATCAGCCCCTTTCCCGGCGTCAATCAAATTCTAAAAGATGCAGGCGCAGATGAGGTCAAGTACAACCTGGAGACCGTGGATCAGGAGCTGTTCGCCAGGTTATGCCCTGGCATCTCTTTTCAGGAGATCATAGATGCCTTGCAGGAAGCAGTCGCCATATTCGGCCGCAACCGGGTCTTCTCCAATGTCATTATGGGCCTGGGCGAATCCGATGAAACACTGCGTCAGGGCATCGATATGTTGACAGAGATGGGCGTCCTGCCGATCTTGCGGGCTGCATATCCCCATCCCCTGAGGGCTGGGGAGGTGGAGATCAGCCGGCCCTCCGCGGAGAGGCTGCTGGAAATGGCTCGCTATCTGAAGAGGAAGCTGGATGAGAATGATCTGGATGGCAGACTTGCTCTTACGGGCTGCTATCAGTGCTCGGGCTGCGATCTTGCCCCGGGCAAGGATCTTTAGGGCGCTCAGAACTCAATATCCTCATCATGGGTCAGACAGGCCTTATCATCATTGCGCCACCGGGATGAATCGTTCGAAAGGATTTAGTACTCATGGATCTATCGCCTCTTAACACGGGATTTGTAAAAAGTAATACTGGTGTTTCCATGAAAGACGTAGGCATACTTGTACTCGGGCATGGTTCCAGCCTGCCTTACAATAAAGAGCTGGTGGAATCGCTCGCTCAGATGATCGGCAAAAACCACACGGGGCCAGTCAGGACCGCTTATCTTAATATGAACCAGCCCGACATCCCGGCTGGGCTGAAGAGCTTCGAAGGCACCAATGTGAAAAAGATCGTGGCCTTGCCGCTCTTCCTGGCTCATGGCGTTCACACCCGCCAGGATATCCCCCACGAGCTGGGCGTGGACCCGGAGAAGCGCAGAGGCATTTTGAATATATGGGGCGAAGAGGTGGAGGTCATCTGCGCTGAGCCCCTGGGCGTGGATGAATGCATTGCAGCACTGGCATGCACGCGGGCCGAAGAAGCGCTAAGATAGCCGTACTCGATACCATCCACGGGGGAGCCGTTATCGCCCGCAAGATGGTCGATTCGGGCCTGGACGCTGTTGCCCTGGAGGTGTATCACCACACCGCCAGCCTGGCAGGATTTGATGAGGTTGCTGCCCCAGTGCACCTGGGGCCGAATAATCCTCACTTAGTCGAGGCCAGGAGACTGAAGAAGAAGATCATCACTCACCATCAAGCGGTAGGCGAACTCCTGGGGCCGTCTCTGAGCGGGGTGGTGGTCTTCGAGGTGACAGGAACTCACAGCAAGACCTCGACGGCGCTGTTGCTTGCAACGATGCTCTCCCGCCAAAAAAAGGTCTTATCGCATACCACCCGCGGCCTGGAGATCTGGAATGCGGGAGAGCCCCGTCTCCTGAAAAAGGATCTGAGCATCACTCCGGGAAATGTGATCATAGCCGCCGAGGTGGCTGCCGCCCAGGAGGCAGCCGCTCTGATATGCGAGATCTCTCTGGGCGGTACAGGCCTGGCAGACTACGGGATACTGACCAGCCTTTCCGGAGACTACCGCATTGCAGAAGCCTCAAAATGGGCCAGCACTGCCAAGCTGCAGATGGTCTCCCTGGCCAGGAAGGGCGCAAAGCTGCTCGCCAATGCTGATGCCAGAATCTCGGCCGATACTTCTTTTGCCATTGGAGGAAAGGTCGATGCCAGACCGGACAGATTGATCTTTGGCAACGACGAGCGGCCAATATCTCTAGGCCAGGATCTGGACTTTATCGGCTACCAGACGGCAATAGCCGCAGCCTCAGCCGCGGCCGATGCCTCAGGATTGGAGAGAGACGAGATTGCCCTGGCTTTAGAGGACTTTGATGGCTTTTCCGGACGGATGAAGATCAAACGCATGCACGGCATGACCTTCTTCGACAACGCCACTCCGGTCTCAAAGTCAGGGATGTAGAGAAGGGCATCGGATGGGGCTCAGGGCCCCGATCTGGCCGTCGTGGTGGGTGAGGATTCAGAAACCGTACGTGAGGGCTGGACAGACCGGCCCGGACGGCTCCTCCGGGATAGGCGCGTCCAGATAGCAAAGCTGATTCTGGTGGGAAAAAGGCTGGAACCCCTGGCGGCGGAGCTGGGGGCTGAAACCGCAAAGAACCTGGCCGAAGGGCTGGGAAAGGCAGAGAAAGGCGGCCTGGAAAGGCTGCTATCGTGTGTGAAATGCTTTAGGTGATATGAAATATGGCGAACAGAGAAAAACTTGACAATACTTCATCCCAGGCCCAGCTCCATCGTGGCTGCTCTTTACACTCTGCGTGACCTCGGGGCCGAGGTGGTCATACTGCATGGCCCAAGCGGATGCTGCTTCAAGCATGCCCGCCTCCTGGAAGAGGACGGCGTGCGCGTTCTGACCACCGCACTGGATGAAGCAGGATTCGTCTTCGGAGGCCAGCGGCCGCTAACCGGTCTTCTCACGAAAGCCATGGAGTTGTTCCATCCCCGGCTCATGGCGATCTCAGGAACCTGCAGCAGCATGATCATCGGCGATGACCTGCATCAGGCCGTGCTGGACGCAGATCTGGGAATACCCGTCCTGGAGGTGGAGGTTCATGCCGGCTACAGAGATAATACCAAAGGTGTGATCCTGACCCTGGAGGCGGCGAAGGACATAGGGATCATCGATGAGGCAGAGTTCCTCCGGCAAAAGACCCTGCTGGAGAAAGCCACCGAGGTGGAGAGGCTCTACGGGGCGGCG
>CAWJKV010000012.1:0-118665 GCA_963843555.1 uncultured Methanosarcinales archaeon | reverse complement strand
CCGCCTATTTCTAATGGCCGTCTCCACATTCACCAATCCGTCGTCCCTGAGGCGTTTCACTGAAGAGTAAACCTTGCCATGTGACCGGTTGATGGACTTTGCCAACTCATATATGCTCAAGTCCGGATGCTCCTCGATCCATTCGTATAGAACCCAGTCGGTATCTTCTGCAATACCGTGCCTCCTACGGATGGCTTGAGCCGTCTTCAATGCCATAATTCTTGCATGGCATTTTTAGCTTTCATGTTTTGCGGTCGGTCAGAATAGACCAGAGCAGGGATCGGGCATAGCCAGGCATCCGGCGCCTGAATACAGGTGAGATATCCCCCGGGGTACGACAGGGCCCATTTCTCCCTTTGCATCGCGCTCGTTAACCCGAAATGCGAGCTCTAATAAACCATGAGCCCGATTTGCCTGAAAAAGAAGAGTCATTATGTGTGAAGAGAACCTAAGTAATCCCAAAGACGACATTCTGGAGACTGCCCGGAATATCGTCCGCCTGGGTCCTATCTGCGACAACTGCCTGGGCCGCCAGTTTGCCATGCTCTCCACAGGTCTCACCAATGCCGAGCGAGGGCGCTCCATTAAGACCGTGCTGGCCATGCAGGCTTCCGCCACGGAGGACAAAGCCATGCAGGAAGAGCTGGCGCCCTCTTTCCGGTCGGCCCGTCTCAAGTTGGGCCGCAAGGACGAGGAGGACGCTCGCTGCACTGTCTGCCTGGGCGAGATGTCGCCACAAAACCTCGATGCCTGGGCTGAGAAGGCGGCAGATGCCTTGCAGGGCCGCGAGTACAGTACCATAGTCGTCGGCACAAAGGTGTCCGGCCTTCTCGCCGAGAACGAGGAACTCCTCCAGGCGGACGGCGGCTCCACTCATGCCGAACCCTTCAAGTCCGAGCTCAATCGCGAAGTTGGCAAAAGGCTCTCCCTGAAGACGGGAAAACAGGTCGATTTGAAGAGCCCGGATGTAGTCGTCCACCTGAACCTGGAGAAGGGCGAAATAGAGCTGCAGGTGGCATCGCTATACCTGCGCGGCCGCTACAGGAAACTTGTTCGTGGCATTCCCCAGACCAGATGGCCCTGCCGCGAGTGTCACGGTCGCGGCTGCCCGCGTTGCAACGGCACCGGCCGCATGTACCAGGAGTCAGTCGATGAGCTGATCCGCCCTGCTGTGATGGAAGCGGCCCAGGCCGAGGACACCGTCTTCCATGGTGCAGGTCGCGAGGATATCGACGCCCGAATGATCGGCACAGGCAGACCTTTCATAGTTGAAGCCGTGCGGCCACGGGTTCGAACAATAGATCTCATGAAGCTGCAAGAAGAGATCAACTGCAGTGCTTTGGGAAAGGTGGAGGTATTGGAACTGGCCAGGGCAGATTCCGCTATGGTGGAACGGCTCAAAGAAGCCACCTTCCAGAAGACCTATTCCGCGCTGGTGAAGCTCGGGGCGGAGGTTCCAGAAGAAAAGCTTAAATTGGTCCTCACTGAATTGGTAGGACCGATCGATCAGCGTACGCCAACTCGCGTGTCCCACCGAAGAGCAGATAAGCTCAGAGTGCGGAAGGTTCACAGCGCGGATCTAATTGAGGTCACGGGCAATTTGGCCCGCATCAATATCAGGGGCGACAGCGGTCTCTATATCAAAGAGCTGATCTCCGGAGACGGAGGCAGAACCCGCCCGAACCTCGCGGATGCCCTTAGAGTCGACGCGATCGTCGAAGAGCTAGATGTAATAGATGTAGGTGGAGAATCAGATGGCACATCATCACGGAATGCGGAAGAAGTCAAGAGACAAGCTGAGCAAGACTGTCAGGGGTAGGGGAATCTCCCCCGTAGTCAGGGCGATTCAAGAGTTCGAGACAGGAGCAATGGTTCACGTGCTCATCGATCCCAGCATACACAAGGGCATGCCTCACCCCAGGTTCCATGGAAAGACGGCTGAGGTTATAGGAAAGAGGGGCAGAGCCTTCGTCCTGAAGGTCACCGATGGCGACGCCACCAAGACCTTGATCACATTACCTGAACATCTTATGGCGCAAAAGTAGATGATTGTTAAAAGCGTGTTGCAGGAGGATCTCCTGACCCTGGCAGAGGTTAAGGAGCTCCTTGACCAGATCCGGCTGAAAAGAGCCGACGAGGAAGAACTGGGATACGAGTTGCGCCGGGCCATAAGGCACGCGGATCTCTTTGCCAGGGGTACTGCTGAAGAGAGCCAGGCGATGGTAGCTGAGCTCATGAAGCTAGAGAAGATGAACAAGCAAATTGCCGTCAAGATCGCCGACATTCGGCCCACCACCAAGGATGAGCTGAGGGCGATTTATGCCAAGGAAAGGTTCACTCTAAGCGAAGAAGAGCTCACAAGCATTTTAGAGATCGTGTTCAGGGGGTAAGGCACATGCCTGAGGGGAGACCGCCGAAGAGAGAAGAGGTAGCTAGGGTTCTCGATTACCTCCCCTATGGACGTACTCCTGACACCAGAAGCTACCAGAAGCAGCCTCTTGTCCAGGCCGTGGGCGAGACGAATTTCGTGCTCATGGAGATGACGCCCAAGGAAAGCGTAGTTCCAGTAGCCGGAACCAGAGTATACATCGGTAGCGGTAGCCGGGATATAATAGATCACGTCAACCGCAAGATCGATTATCCTGAACTCTCCAACAGCGCCAAGCTGGAGCTGACTTTTCAGATCCAAAACATAGTCCTGGAAGATGAGGCCAGGTTCATTCGTTACTTCAATGAAGCCGGGCCCATAACCACGCGCATGCACGCCCTGGAGCTGCTGCCGGGCATCGGCAAGAAGCTGATGTGGGCGGTGCTCAATGAGCGCAAGAAAGGTCCCTTCAAGGGCTTTGCGGATTTGACGGAGAGGGTGAAAGGGCTGCATAACCCCGAGAAGCTCATCACTAAGCGCGTCGAAGACGAGCTGATGGATGACCGTATTAAGTATCGGGTCTTTACTACTATGCCCCGCCTGAGATGAAACTGGGGCAGCATTTTCTCCTGGATCCCTCGGTAATAGAACGCATCGTGAGCTTTGCCGGGATTAAATCGGATGACAGGGTCTTGGAGATAGGGCCAGGCACGGGAATCCTCACTGAAGCGCTCGCGGCCCGTGCAGGAATCGTTTATGCCGTGGAGGTCGATCCCGATCTCGCCGGGGCGCTTTGCGGTCGCGCCCCCAATGTTCAGGTGATAAATGCCGACGCCCTGAAGGTTGATCTGCCTGATTACAATAAGATCGTCTCCAACCTTCCCTATCAGATCTCTTCTAAGATCACCTATCGCTTGCTTTCCCGGCCCTTTGAGCTGGCGGTCTTGATGTTCCAGAAGGAGTTTGCCCTGCGCATGATGGCGCGGCCGGGCAGCAAAGAGTATGGCCGTCTGGGAATGGTCGCTGGTTTTTTCTGCCAGATCGAGATTATGGAGAGCGTTCCCAGAACGGCCTTCCGGCCGGTGCCCGAGGTCGACTCATCAATAGTTCGCCTGCGGCCCCGGATGAAAAAGCTCGAAGTCGATCCGGAAGTGTTTATGAGACTGGCCGAGGCGCTCTTCAGGAATCGACGCAAAAAGGTGAAGAACGGTCTGGCGGCCTTTGGCGTGAGGCGGGAGATTCAAATGCAGTTGGACGCCTCGCTGCTGGAGAAAAGGCCGGAGGAACTGGCTCCGGACGAGGTGGCGGGTATCGCGTATGCCATCAAAATCCTCAAGAAAGAAGACTCATAACCATTCCACCTCATTCTTCCTGGAAGCAGGGTCCGATAAATCAGGCAATGGTTCCTTCCCCCGGGGCTGTCCTACCGGTGTCTTAGAAGTTCGAGAACACCTAACGAAATTAACTAGCGTTTCATAAGGGCATCCCAATGCCTAGGTAGTCCAATGTCCGACCCTAAAACAAGCAAGAACATATTGCTGCTGGGATTCGTCAGTCTGCTGAACGACATCAGCAGCGAGATCATCCAGCCCATTCTGCCTATCTTTATCACCAGTCTCGGTGGCGGCTCCCTGGCGTTGGGGCTCATCGGAGGGGTAAGCGACGGCCTGCCCAGCATTCTGCAGGTCTTTTCGGGATACTGGTCCGATTGCCTGGGCAAAAGAAAGCCGCTGGTAGTGGCAGGTTATGGTCTTTCCGCTTTGGGCAAGCTCTTCTTGCCAATTTCCACAACCTGGCAGCAGGTCTTTGTGCTCAAGACCCTGGAACGAACCGGCAAAGGAGTGCGGTCAGCACCGAGGGATGCCCTGATCAGCGAATCCACAGATAAAAGCCTACGGGGAAGGGGCTTTGGACTGCATAGAGCAATGGACTCTGCTGGAGCTGTGGTCGGTTCGATCCTGGCCTATCTTCTCTGGCAGAGGGGCCTTAGTTTCAGCTCCATCTTCACCGTGGCGGCAGTTCTGGCAGTTGCTGCCCTTATTCCCTTCATACTGGTCCATGAGCAGAAAAGGTCCCCCAGCTGCCAGGTCAGACCAAAAATTTCCGATCTTTCGCCGGACCTCAGAAAATTCTTGGTCATTGCCTCCCTTTTCGCTTTGGGCAACTTCAGCTACATGTTCTTCATCCTGCGCGCCCAAACTTTTTTCAGTGGCGCGGAGGCTGTGGCTGCGCCTCTGCTTCTATATGTTCTTTTCAATTTTGTCTATGCAGCCCTATCCATGCCCATGGGGGTCTGGTCGGATAGAATCGGGAGAAAGAGAGTCCTGACTCTGGGATATGCCATCTTTGCCCTGACCGCCCTGGGATTTGCCTTTGTCTCCTCTCTGCTGGGGCTCGTAGTCCTCTTTGCTATGTTTGGGCTGGTCTATGCCATAATCGATGCCTCGCAGAGCGCCTTTGTCTCCGACCTCAGCCAATCCAATCTGCGCAGTACATCTCTTGGGCTCTATTACGCTGTCACGGGAATGGCTGCCATCCTGGCCAGCCTTGTGGCAGGAGGGCTCTGGTCAATAATTGGTCCGCAGGCGACATTCCTCTTTGGGGCCTGCGTAGCAGCGCTGGCGGCAACAGGGCTCCTCCGCATGAAGAAGACAGAGGTTCTGGCCTAGTGGAGTGAAAGCCTTTCAACGATCCCTTTTCTTTCCCCTTCTGCAACGAATGGCTTGTTAAAGGCCAATGGCAATGCCTTAAATAAATGCGAAGTATAAGTATTATCTATGTCGATGGAAGATACGCAGAAGAGGTTGAAAGAATTGTTGGGTCAGGGAGTACCTCAGGAGGAGCTGATAAAGCAGCTCAGTCTTGCGGAAGGGTGCGGTCTAAAGCTATGGTGCGAGGAGCAGATCGTCGCCGGCTCCGACAAGAAGGTACACCGCTGGTATGGCTATGTCACTCGCTGCGATGATCCTGCCGAGAACATCCCGGAAACCGTCTACGGTGCATGGATCAATGGGCCTTGTCCTGGCAAATAAATACCTTTGCTTATTATATCAAAATTTGATATTACAAATATTCTTTTTCTCATCTCACATACTCTGTCGACTCACATCCCCAACCGAATGTGCTTTGTCTCCAAGTACGCATCCAGGCCATAGTGGCCCAGCTCCCGCCCTAGACCGCTCTCTTTCCATCCGCCAAAAGGCGCCTGCAGGTCCACCACATTGTTTACATTCACCCCTATCCCTCCCGCCTCCAGCCCTTCTGCTGCCCGAAAGGCCGTCTTGATATCGTTGGTAAAGATGTAGGCCGCAAGGCCGTATTCCGAATCGTTGGCAAGTTGGATGGCCTCATCCACAGTTTTAAATTTCATGATGGGCGCCACCGGGCCGAAGGTTTCCTCACGCATTATCCGCATGCTGTGATCGGCCTCGCCCAGCACTGTGGGCCGGAAGAAATAGCCCTTCAGATAAGCCTCTCCCACCGGCTCCCGGCCTCCCGAGATCAGTTCTGCTCCTTTCCCGAGTGCGTCTTTCACATGCTCCCGGGTCTTCTCGCGCTGTGCGTCGCTGAACATGGGCCCCAGATCCACATCAGGCTCTAAACCATTGCCTATGCGAAGCCGCTCGGCGTGCCGGACGAGCAGCTCTGTGAACTCTTCTGCCACCTCTTCTGCCACATAAATTCGATTGACACTGATGCAGATCTGGCCCATGTTGGAGAAGGCTCGCTGGCTGCAGGCAGCTGCAGCAGTCTCCAAATCGGCATCCTGGCAGACGATGAAGGGCGACTGTCCGCCCAGCTCCAGAGAGACTCGCTTGATGTGCATGGCTGCGTGAGCCATAATCCAGCGTCCGGTCTCTGTCTCCCCGGTGAAGGCAATCTTGCGGGAGATGGGGTTCTCCACCAGCTCCGCCCCGACCTCGCTTCCCGGCCCGTGCACCACATTGGCTGCGCCCGCGGGCAGGCCAGCGTCGCTCACGGCTCGCACAAACTCCGTGGCTGCCAGCGGCGCAAGCCTGGGCGGCTTGGCCACAAATGTGCAGCCCGCCGCCAGACAGGGTCCGACCTTCCAGGCCAGAAGATCCACCGGGAAGTTCCAGGGCGTGATCAGTGCCGCAACGCCCAGGGGTTGTCGTAGCACAATGCTGCGGCTGTGCGCTGAGGTTATCCACTCTCCAATGTTTCTCTTCCCTTCTTCAGCGTAGTAGTCCAGGACATCCGCAGATGAGAGGACCTCTGCCCGAGCATTCTTGAGCGGCTTTCCTTGCTCCCGAGTGAGAAGCCGGGCGATCGTCTCCGATCGCTCCCGCACCAGGCAGGCAGCGGCATGCAGGATCTCTGCTCTCTTCTGGCTGGGTGTTTGGGACCAGATAGGGAAGGCCTTCTTCGCTGCCTGCAACGCAATGCATGCATCCTGGCGCGAGCCCACAGAGACCTCTGCCACCGGCTCCTGATTGGCTGGGTTGCGGATGATCTCGACTTTGCCAGATAAGGAGGCAACAGGCTCGGCATTGATAAGCATATGGGATTGGTACATAACGACCTCTTGATACTGACATTTAGACTGTTCAAATCCTTAATCTTTGCTTTCCCGTCAATGTGGCGCGAGATATCCTATCCTACTATTGGGCAATCAGAAGACGGATTTACTCAGGGCCGGTGCCGGGGGAAGAAAAAGCCCGCGGCCGAAAAAGTATTTAGGCTTGTATGGTTAGGATTGAACTCAATGCAACCGCCAGAAAG
This sequence comes from uncultured Methanosarcinales archaeon, assembly GCA_963843555.1. Lineage (GTDB taxonomy): Archaea > Halobacteriota > Methanosarcinia > Methanotrichales > Methanotrichaceae > Methanothrix. The sequence continues at coordinate 111,554 of CAWJKV010000012.1, read as the reverse complement.
AGAGGGCAATGGCACTCCGACGGATGATCTCTGGGTCATCTCCTTCACGGGCAGGGACAGGCCGGGACTGATTCGCGATATCCTGAAAGAGCCTGCTCTGCAGAATGTGAACATCGTGGACATGGATCAACGGGTCATGCAGGGCATATTCGTCATGTCTGTGGTTGCGGATTTCGGATCTGCGAGAGTCACAGCAAAGGCACTCAACGACTGGTTTACAGAGAATGCAAAACGGCTTGCAGTCGAGGTCATATTCTTCCCTCTGGGGCAGGCAAGGAGACGGCTACCCTCGAAGAAGAGTTTGCATCTGGTCACTATTCTCGCCAAAGACAGGGTGGGCATCATTCGTGATGTGGCAGAAGTGGCTGCCCAGAATATGGTCAACGTGGAGAGGGCATCGGTTACAGCTCGGGGGGATCTCATCTCCATTGAATTCCTCATGGACTTTGCCGGCTGCGTTGCCGATGATTGCAGGGCTTTGATCAAGCGGGATTGCGAGCGTCTGGGGCTGGACGTGGTGATTCAGGATCTTTTTCATTCCCTCAAAGAGAAGAGGCTCATCGTCTTCGACATGGACATGACCATCGTGGATTTTGAGATCATCAACCGGCTGGCCAGCTTTGCCGGAGTGGATGAGCAGGTGAAAGCGATAACAGAGATGGCTATGAATGGAGAGATGGACTTTAAGGAATCCCTCAGCCAGAGGGTGCGTCTCTTAAAAGGCATGAAGCTCGCCACCCTGCAAGAGATCGCTGCCGACCTGCAGCTCACCCCGGGATCTGAGGAACTGCTCCATCACCTCAAACATATGGGCTATAAGATCGCCCTAATCAGCGGCGGTTTTACCTACTTTACGGACGTGCTCAAAGAGCGCCTCGGCTTCGACTACACCTTCGCCAATGAGCTGGAGATCAAGGACGGCGTTCTTACGGGCGAGATCAAAGGGGAGATCATCGATGCCGAGGCCAAGGGGCGCATCATCTACCGGCTGGCGGAGCTGGAGAAGATCAGCCCGGACAGCATCGTGGCCGTGGGCGACGGAGCCAACGACTGCCTCATGATCAAGAATGCCGGATTGGGGGTGGCCTTCAATGCCAAAGAAGTCTTGAAGAAGGTCTCGGATGGAACCCTGTCCCGAGAGAATCTGCTGGGACTGCTCAATGTCCTGGGGCTGGCGGAGGAAAAGGTGCTATGATCTGAAAGATATCGATTTGGAGACATACATTTGCTTTTATCTGGAAGACATCGGATTCTATTCTCGTCAACCTCTCGTAAGGATCTCCTTCATTTCAGAGCGTAGGTCTTCAATCTCATTCTTCAGATCTTCACGAGTGGCTCTCAGTCTTTTCAAAATCTCGTTATTAACAATGATGAGCTCTGCGAGCTTTTCTACAGCTACATCGAGCCTTTGATCCGTTTCGTCCTCGTCCGATATGACCTTGAAGAAACCTTCAAAATCGCCTGTTGCCGAAGAATACTCTTTTTTGATGTTTACTACATGGATTAACGTATCTTTAATATCAAGTGCCCGGAGCAGGATCTCAAGGTCAATATTCTCGCCCTCGGCCACCACTTTCACGCGTCCGTCCTCCAGGTTCTGTACGTATCCGTTCAGCTTGAAATGCTGAGCAATGGTGATAACTCTGGCCCTGTAGCCGGTCTTCTGAACCTTGCCGGAGACGTAAGCAGTTAGCCTTTTCATCACGTTCATTCGCAGCTCTCTTTTTATATAAACGTTAACTTCCTGGCAGGCAGTCATGCAAAAGTTTTTTCCAGTTTGCGCTCTCAATGAAGCCATATGGAGGATAATAGTAATTGACTCTGAGCCAAAAGTTCCAAAATATCATTCTTAAGTCCTGCGCCGCAGTCTCGATCGCCCCAGTCAGCCCCGGCCCGGAGGCCTGTCTCCATGCCTGACCCCGTTCGCTGGGGCCCGGAAAATCCCCATCCCCTCTCCCAGATGAGGACGGAGCTGGTCTGGGACGGCAAGTACGACGAGTACGGCCGCCGCCGCAGCGTGGACATGGCCGGATCAGCCTACCCCGGGCAGAAGATCGAGATGGTGGGCTGAGCCCCGGGAGCAAAGCTCTGGCATCCGGCCAGACCACCCTGGGGAGCTGTCCACCACCGTGCGGGAGGACTTTCGCAGCTGGCTCATTTGGGCGACAAATGTCTGAAATAGATTCGCTACCAAGGAGTTTTGGGGTAGATCGATCTGATCTACGTTGACCAAAATCCAAGTTGACTATTTTATTTATTCAAATCAATTACATTCAATTGATCCACTCTGAGAAAATCACGGTCAAAGGTAGCGATCTGTTTAACGCCATTGGAAATGCAGGTGGAGACAATAAGCGAGTCGCAGGGAAGAAGCCTGTACTTTTGCATAATTTCCCTCCAATGGTTTGCATCCGCATCGATGGGTAAGATACATAAATCGCTGTTCTCTAAAAACTGAAAGATCGCATCCAGATCTTTTTCGAATGGGCCGTAGCCATTCTGCGCTATGAATCTCCTAAATGAGGAATGGTTTTTGGTGTTGTATCTCTCCTCGCAAAGGTTTCGAACCGAGATAGAAATCAATTCGTTTATGACATTGGATGAAGTCGCAAGCTCGTTATGATGCTCGATGAATCTTCTAGCAGCGATAGAGAATTTGGTTTCAAATAGCAAATTGTAAATTACGTTGGTATCTAAAAAGATCAAAGCTGGGCCTCTTCTTCAAGCTCTGCCAATCTCTCGGCGGATGCTTTACCAAGTATGCCGTAAAATTTCGAAAGATCGCATCTGCCCATTTTGATTCTCAGTCTCGTTCCGTCTTCTAAATCCACCTTTTCAAGTGGTTTGAATACACCACCTTCATAGATGCATTCAATGGTCTTTGATTCACTCATTTTCTTCTCCTACTTTTAAATGGAATTTGTTTGCATAAATAATCTTCCCGCATAGATTATTCGACTTTGGGCTGGGGCGACCTCCCCATTTAAGCCTCCTTGACATCCACTAAGAAACTTGAAATCCCTCACTTCATCCAAAAGGTTTTTCCCGTTGGCCGCCGCAAAGGAGCAATCAGGAGGATAATAGTAATTGACTCTGAGCCCCAAGTTCCAAAATATCATTCTTAAGTCCCGCGCCGCAGTCTCGATCGCCCCCATCAGCCCCGGCCCGGAGGCCCGTCCCCATGCCTGATCCCGTCCGTCTGGGGCCGGACAATCCCCATCCCCCCTCCCAGATGAAGACGGAGCTGGTCTGGGATGGCAAGTACGACGAGTACGGCCGCCGCCGCAGCGTGGACGTGGCAGGGGCAGCCATGCCAATGCAGAAGATCGAGACGGTGGACATGCCCCGGAGCGAAGCTCTGGCTTCCGGCCAGAACACCTTGGGAGAGCTGTCCACCGCCGTGCGGGAGGACTTTCGCAACCGGCTCATCTGGGGCGACAACAAGCTGGTCACGGCCTCGCTGCTCAAGGATTTTCGGGGCAAGATAGATCTGATCTACATCGACCCACCCTTTGAGATCGGTTGGGGATTATTTAGCCGGGATTTGATTTGTGTCTCATAGATGGTTAGTCTGTGCAAAACAAAGACATCTACATCTCATACGTGCAACAAACATTTGTTTCGTGATCTGCTGGATGACCTGGAGTGTGGCGTTTCCGTGAACTACAGCTCTCTGGTGAAAGTGAGTTCGACCAGGCTGGCTATGGCGGATGGGATCGGGGGGCTGATTCTGGAAGGCGTCTGCCCAAAAAAGAAGTCTCGGCGAGAATTGCAGCTTGGAAGTGATTTGCGCGTCATCCGTGACGCACAAATAATTTTGTGCGACATATTCGGCTAAATATGACGCGCAAAATGAAATGATATGATCGAGAGAGGAGATGCATAAAGCTAAATCCTCAGGACGTAGTAATAGTAGGCACGAGTTTCTCTCACCCACAGACCAAACAACTCAAGAAACGATCGCAAGAGGGTGAGTTCTCTGGCAGAACCCAATCGATCTCGTTAAGTTGACAATTGGGCTGAAATACCCAGCCAGAAAAAAGCTCGAAAAAGCATTTATACTTGTTTTGGCGTAAGGGTTCTGGTTTGTTCCTTATCATCTTGGAGGATTGAAGAATTTGACAACTGTTTACGACGTACCTCCCCACGACTTGATAGCTGCCACAGCCGAAGAGCTGAAGGCGGCAGGCAAAGTTCAGCCACCTGTATGGGCTGAATTTGCCAAGACTGGGGTAAATAGGGAGATGCCGCCCACCAATCCAGACTGGTGGTTTGTGCGGTCGGCGTCTATCCTGCGCAGAATATATATTGACGGGCCGGTGGGCGTTTCCCGCCTCAGAAGCTTTTACGGCGGAAAGAAGCGCAAAGGGGTAGCTACCGGAGCCTTTGCCAAAGGCAGCGGCTCTGTGGTAAGAGAATCCCTGCAGCAACTGGAGAAAGCCGGTTACGTGAAGAAGCTGAAGAAGGGACGCCAGATGACCCCCGCGGGCCAGGCATTCCTTGATGAAATGGCCCATAAGGTCAGAAGCAAAATGCAAAGCTCGGCCGCATCCGTGGCTGAATCCGGCGCAGAATCGGCAACATAAGGTGGAATTGGCAAATGGCTGATGATGAGCTTGCAGATTTAAGACGAAAGAGGCTGGAGCAGATCCAAAGACAGCAGGGAGATTCGCAGATGGCGGCCGCTCAGCAAGAGCAGGCCCAGCAGGAGCTGGAGTCCAAGAAAGCGGCCCTCATGAGAACCATCCTCACACCCGAAGCCCGGGAACGGCTCAATGCAATACGCATGACCAGGCCCGAGTTCGTCTCTCAGATTGAGGCCCAGCTCATCATGCTTGCTCAAAGCGGCAGGCTGCGGGGCGCGATCACGGACGAACAGCTTAAAGCGATCCTCAAGCAGGCCCAGCCCAAGAAGAGAGACATCACCATAACCAGGAGATAGGAGACAGTCCAGCTGATCTCAGGCAATTTATGAAGGTTGCAGTCTTATTTTCCGGCGGAAAAGATAGCAGCCTGGCGGCTCTTCTGCTCGAACCTTACTTCGATGAGATAGAGCTTGTCACCTTCAGCTTTGGCCATGAAGATACCTGGACAAGAGCGGCGGATGCAGCGCAAGAGCTGGGCCATCCTCTGAAAAGGATGGTCTTTGAAACAGATGTCCTGGAGGAAGCCCTGGAGATATTGCTTTCCACGGGCTACCCCAATGATGCTCTCAATTATGTTCATCCTATTGCAGTAGAAACCATGGCACAAGAGTGCGAATTTGTGGCGGACGGAACGAGGCGGGACGATCGCGCACCCAAGATGGGAGTTAGCGCTATCCGAAGCCTGGAAGACCGGTTGCATGTGCAATACATAAGACCCCTGGCAGGTCTGGGTGGAAAGACCATCAGAGCCATGGCCTCGCGCTATTTGGACTTCGAGGAGATTCTCTCCGAGAAGTATCCCGCCTCGGACTTCGAGGTAGGCCTGAGATATGAGCTTGCAAAGAGGCACGGCCAGGGGGAGGTCGATCGGATCTTCCCCTCCAATCATACGCACACTAGAGTTATTCGGAGGAAGAGATTTGTCCAAGAAATTGAAAGGCAAGAAGATCAGGCTTGCCAAGGCATTCAATCAGAATCGTAGAGTTCCCTCCTGGGTCATTGTCAAGACCCTGAGGCAGGTAGTTTCTCACCCCAAGAGACGACATTGGAGAAGAAGCAGCTTAGAGAGATAGACAATGGCTGACACAGAGAGAGTTTACACCATACCTCTGGGTATTGTGAAGAGCGTTCCAATTTACAGAAGGTCCAACCGGGCCATGACCGAGGTGCGCAAGTACCTTGCCCGGCACATGAAGACCTCCGTAGAAAATGTGAAGATCGACCCGGGACTGAATGAAGTCATCTGGGCCAGAGGCGATATGAAGCCCCCCCTGCGCGTAAGGGTGCGCGCGGTCAAATTCGAAGACGGCGGGGTAGAAGCGGAGTTTGCAGGTGACCGATAAACGGCTGAAGATTGCAGGTAGCTCCCTCCTGGGAGTCTTTGCCAGGTGTACGGAGAAAGTTGTACTGGTCCCCATTGAAGTCGGGCCGGCAGATATAGAGACTCTGCAGACTGGTCTGAATGTCGAGGCCGTGCAGGTGCTGGCCGGAGTAGGTTCAGTCCTGGGGTCCCTCGTCTCTGCCAACAGCAATGGCTTCATTGTAACCCATCATGCCGGGGAAGAGGAACTAAAAATTCTTCGCAAGCATGGAAAGGTAACGAGGCTGCCTGCCAAGATCAATGCCGCTGGCAATGTGATTCTTGCCAACGACAGCGCGGCCCTGGTTCATCCGGGGCTATCTATCAGAGCCTGCGAGGCCATAGCTGAGACTCTGGGCGTGAGGGTAGAGAAGGGCACCATCGGTGGCCTGAAGACCGTGGGAATGGCCGGCGTCGCAACCAATAAAGGTCTTCTGGTGCACCCGCGGGTCACCGAGGAAGAGATCGCAGTCCTGGAGAAGCACTTCGGGCTGCCGGTAGATGTGGGCACAGTGAACCTGGGCTCACCGCTGGTGGGTTCAGGAGTGCTGGCCAACAGCCATGGGTACTTCGCGGGTCTAGATACAACCGGCCCGGAGATGGGTCGCATTGTGGACGCATTGGGTTTCCTGGAATAATTCCAGATGACGAGTGTCAGGATATTCCTGAGTTCAAATCCTAAAATCCTAAAATTTATAAACATAGTTGGGGTGGAATAGTGAGCAATTTCGAGATTAAAGGAAGATATAAGGGAGGACTTGTCGGCAAGACCTGGCTGCCCTTCAGCAAGACTGTGGATAGCCAGAACGAGAAGAATGCCACAAACAAAGTCTATTCCCTCATGGGAAGCCAACATGGCCTGAAGAGGGGCCTCATCAAGATAGACGAGGTGAAGGCAGTTGAGTAGCTCTCCTGGAGGCGAGGAGGAGATCAGAAGACTCCTGGCCGCATACCAGCAGTATCAGGCCCAGGCGGATGGCATCATGCGCCAGCTGAGCATAACGCAGATGACGGCCGAAGGTCTGGAGAGGGCTCTGGGAGCCGTTGATGCTCTGGATACGGCGGAAGTCGGACAGGAGATCCTTGTTCCCATCGGGTCCGGGTCGTTCATCCATGGTAAACTCGCCTCTAAGGAGAAAGTAGTTTTGAATGTAGGTGCAGGCGTAAGCATTGAGAAGACGGCTGGCGAGACCCGGGAAATTCTGAAAGTTCGCAAAGAGGAAGTTCTTGAGGGATCGAAAAAGCTCAACGAAGTGCTTGCCAAGATCGATCAAGAGATGCAGAAGATTCAGGCCGTAATGCAGCAGTACGAAGACGCACAGCAGCCAGGGCAAGGGAGCGAAGGGGTTGTTTAACCGGTTTAAGGAGAAGCTCTCGGGATTCAAAGAGGCATTATCCACCAAGATTGCGGAAAAGGTCTCTGCATCCGCTGTATCCGGCGCAAAGGCTGAGCCAGAACCCGAGGAAAACGAGCTGAAGGCCTCCGAGGTCAAGACTGCAGAAGTCCCTGCCGATAAAAATGCCCTGCAAAAGGCCAGTCTCTACGTCTGCATCCGATGCTTCTGCCTCGCATGCATCACCTGCCGAGAAAGGCGAGGTCAGCAAACCCAAAAGCAAATTCTCCTTCCTGCAAAAGGCCAAGAGCCTGGTATTTGAGCAGGAAATAATCCTGGAGGAGAAGGATCTGGACGAACCCATGTGGCAACTGGAGATGGCCCTCATGGAGAGCGATGTGGCCCTTCCAGTAGCCGAAGAGATTGTCAAAGAGGTCAAGTCCGATCTGGTGGGAAAGAAGAAGAAGATAGGAGCTGACACAGGAAAGCTGGCCGAGGACTCCCTGAGAAATGCGCTCATAAATATTCTCTCCAGGAATTATCTGGACTTCGACGAGTACATCAAGACCAAAGAGAAGCCTATCAAGATTCTGTTTGTGGGCGTGAACGGCACTGGAAAGACGACCAGCATCGCCAAGGTGGCCAAATACCTGATGGACCAGAGCTACTCTGTAGTCCTGGCTGCCGGGGACACCTTCCGGGCGGGAGCCATTGAGCAATTGGAAGTGCATGGCACTAATCTCGGCCTGAAGGTCGTCAAGCATAAGACTGGGGGCGATCCCGCAGCTGTGATCTTCGATGCTATCGAGTATGCCAAGGCGCATAACAAAGACGTTGTCCTGGCGGATACGGCGGGAAGGCTGCACACCAACATCAATCTCATGGATCAGATGAGAAAGATCGTCCGGGTGACAAAACCCGATCTGCTCATCTTCGTAGATGAAGCAATAGCCGGCAACGATGCTGTGGAGAGAGCGCGCCTCTTCAACGAGTCGGTGCCTATCGGCGGATCGATCCTGACCAAAACGGACGCGGACGCCAAAGGGGGTTCTGCCATATCCATAGCTTACATCACCGGCAAGCCTGTGCTCTTCCTGGGCGTGGGCCAGACCTATCCGGATCTGGTGAAGTTCGAGCCGGCATGGCTGGTCGATAGATTGATGGGAGAGGCGGAAGCGTAAAATTTTCTAAAGCGGCTTTAATATGATATTGCGAAAGTCTCGATACCGATTTTATCTTGCTAGCTGATTATTGAGAACAACGCTATTACCTTGCTAGTGGGAATCCACTTGAAGCATACGCTAATTGTGGCAAAATCTCCATCATGATCTTGCTAAGCCAAATGCCAAATGCATTAATGATTACGCTTAGAATTGGAGTAAGAATAAAAGATAGGACAATCCATAATAGTGGCTTGGAGCTCTTTTGTTTTTCAATTAGTTCAGATATTTCGTCGTTTTTAATGCGGTATTTCTGGGCATAGTCATGTGCCTCATCTACGAGTCTATTCTCGTCATGTACTGCCAGGCCTTCTAATCTAGAGATAACTCCGTCCAAATTCTTCTGAAATTTATCCAGAAAATCTAGATAATCAGCACAAGGAGATCTGCGCCTAATATCTTCTTCATACATAGACAAGTAGTAGTTTGATTCATCGATTTTCTCACTGATCTCACCTATTCGTATAATGAATGTTCCTCTGCACATGCGTTTATCCGTTTCAGCTTCAACATAGAGTTGTGATAGCCTAGAAATATATACAGAGGGAGTTGAAAACTCAAAGATCTCCATCAATTTTTTAATCCAATTCTGTTGTTTCTTCAAAGATAATTCATACGACCTTTTTTTATGCTGCCATCCAGCTAAGTAAGGGAGTAGCACAATTAGCGAAATTGCAATTACGAGAAAGGTAACGGATATCGAGAATTTATTTTGAACAAGCCCGAAAATCCCCAGAGCAACAGATATCATCAGGAAATGGACTCCAAGGTTACCGAATTGGAAAATCAGCAATGTGTTACGATCATCCAGGTCTGTTTTAATCGATAGCATTGCAGCGATTATTGGGGGAAGTGTAACCAACAAACCGATCGACGGCATCACTATTAGAGCAATTCTGAGATATTGCAGCGTTATCTGCTCGAGTACAAACCGATACGAAAATAAAAGATAATCGAAACGATAGGATAAATAACGATCGATATTAGGCTAATCGTTTTTATCATTGAGGACCATCTAGCATGTTTTCTTTCAAATTCCCAAAAAACTCCAAAAATATACCAGAGAGCTATAATTATCCTTTTTTGGAAAGATGTTACCGGAAAACCGATTAAAGCCCAGATTATCAAGGGGATAAGGATTAAAAGAGAAGAGATTGCCAAGAATCCTGATAGAAGCTTGATGTCAAATAGGCCTGAAAAAGTCCAGCAAAAAGCCAGAAATCCAAGCAAGTTTGCCGAGAGTGCTATTACCTCGGATGATAGAAAATGAAAATTTAGATATATATAGTTATAACATTTTAGAGCCACAAATAGATAAATGAATAAAAATATCAAAAAAATAATTAACTTTTCGTTGAGGGGCATTTCAAGTTCATTTGCCTTAGCAAAGGAAATTGTAGCCTCTCCATTTAGATTAAGAGCCTGAAAAGCTTCGCCTTTGCCTTTCCAAGCATCTATACTGATTGGATCGAATTCGAGAGCGTTTTCGAAATATTTGAGGGCTCTTTCGAAGTCATCGCCCGAATTATTAAACTTGCCCAAGCGCATAATACAAAAACCGGCATTGGCCCAAGCAAGAGAGTAGTCAGGACTGATATTGATAGCGTTTTCGCTTGCTCTTAATGCGTCTTTGAATCTGTTTTGGTTATTTTCTAGTTCGCCTAAATTGTAGAGCGTAAGACCTTTAAATGCCCAAGCATTCGTATCGTTTTTATCCAGATTAATGGCTATGGTAAAGGCCTGAAGAGCCTCATCGTACCTGCTCTTTGATTATCATTTTCAATAGATCCAAGAGCTCCAAGAGCTTGGCCTTTGCCGATCCAGGCAAGTGTCATTTTTTTGTAGCCAAACTGGTGGCTATCGTGTAGGCCTGAAGAGCCTCATCATACCTGCTCTTATTGTTCTTTTCAATAGATCCAAGTTTTCCAAGAGCTTGGCCTTTGCCGATCCAGGCAAGTGTATTATTCTGATCCAAATTGGTGCCTATGGTGAAGGCCTGAAGAGCCTCATCATACCTGCTCTTATTATCATTTTCAATAGATCCAAGAGTTCCAAGAGCATTGCCTTTACCGACCCAGGCAAGTGTATTGTTTTGATCCAAATTGATGGCTATCGTGTAGGCCTGAAGAGCCTCATCGTACCTGCTTTTATTATCATTTTCAATAAATCCAAGAGCTCCAAGAGCATTGCCTATGCCAACCCAGGCATTCGTATCATTTTTATCCAGAATAGTTGCTATGGTAAAGGCCTGAAGAGCCTCATCATACCTGCTCTTATTGTTCTTTTCAATAAATCCAAGAGCTCCAAGAGCATTGCCTTTACCGACCCAGGCAAGTGTATTTTTTTGATCCAAATTGGTGCCTATGGTGAAGGCCTGAAGAGCCTCATCATACCTGCTCTTATTATCATTTTCAATAGATCCAAGAGTTCCAAGAGCATTGCCTTTACCGACCCAGGCAAGTGTATTGTTTTGATCCAAATTGCTGGCTATCGTGTAGGCCTGAAGAGCCCCATCGTACCTGCTTTTATTATCATTTTCAATAAATCCAAGAGCTCCAAGAGCATTGCCTATGCCAACCCAGGCATTCGTATCATTTTTATCCAGAATAGTGGCTATGGTAAAGGCCTGAAGAGCCTCATCATACCTGCTCTTATTGTTCTTTTCAATAAATCCAAGAGCTCCAAGAGCATTGCCTTTACCGACCCAGGCAAGTGTATTTTTTTGATCCAAATTGGTGCCTATGGTGAAGGCCTGAAGAGCCTCATCGTACCTGCTATGATTATTTTCAATAAATCCGAGTTTTCCAAGAGCTTTGCCTTTGCCGACCCAGGCACTCGAATTGTTTGGATCCAGATTGGAGGCTATGGTGTAAGCTTGAAGAGCCTCATCGTACCTGCTCTGATTATAGAAAATATCGCCTTTGGAAAGCCAATCCATAGTCGCAGTGTCCCCAAATGTTGGGGAATTTAGCAATGCTAAGGCCAAGAAGATAAAACATATTCTTGCATTAAAGGATCTCCACACCACAATCATGGATCAATGCACCTAATTAAAAATCTTACGCTGCTTATTTTATTCGCAGATGAGCGAGGATAAATGGCAAGCTGAAATACTACAATTTAGCCCAAATCTCACACTGTCGGATGTAAATTACCAGTAAGTTGGAGTGTATTTCCCATCTCAGCTTTCTTGATTTCCAGTAAAGATCTGCTTAATTCCGCATCACTTGCCTTAGGTTATAATTCAATTTTCAGATTTCCCGATGCTTTTCGGACTTTAAGAAAAAAGAGTTATAAAAATATACTAATGAATTTTTTTTATTCCACAAATTCGATCTTCAGCCCCTCATTATCCACCTTCGTCTCTATGGCGATCTCCAGGCCCAGGGGCTCGATAAGACCCTGCGACCTCCTCCCGGCTGCGGTCGGTCACAATGGCAATGGAGGGGCCCACGGAGCTCATGCCCACGAACTCCAGGCCCGCCTCCCGCAGGAGGCTCATGTGCCTGTAGATCTCAAAGCCGTGGTGCTCCACCTCTGCCCTCTTCGAGCCCCGAAACTCGATCTCCCAGATGATCTCTCCGATCTTCTTCAGATCGTCCCTTTCCAGAGCCGGAATGAGGTCCATGAGCAGGAGGTAGGCCTTCAGCTCGCGATCCTGATAGTCCAGGTTGCGAGCCCGGTTCATGAGCAGGTCGAACTCCGTTCTGCCGGCCGAGGAGACGACCGTCGGGGGGATAGTGACGAAGACGTTCTTGCCTTCAGCAAAACGGTGGCGGTAGACCAGAGCCAGTTCGTCACCGGTGATGACCATGCCGCCGTAGGTCGCAGCCGCAGGCCCGACGCCCGTCTCAAAGCCGTTGGTAACCCGTCCGTCTTCCGTCTCCTCCACGTAGTTATGGCCCAGGAGGAGACGGATCTGCTCGGAGCTGAGGGGCGATCCAAGAGCTGCGTTCATGGCATGGCCCAATGCCAGGAGAACCGAGCCTGTAGAGCCGAGGCCGACGTGCTTATTCCCGTGATCCTTGATCACAATGCGAAATCCGCCGCTATAGCGCACCGTCTTTCTGTAGACCTCCACGAAATGGCGGATGATGGGCTCCCGGGAGTAGTCGATCACGATCTCCGAAGGCGTGCACTCCACCTGGGCAGAGCAGTAGATCTGCAGGGCATAGCCCACGCCTCCGCCGCCCGGTCTGTTGGGAGCGAAACGGTTCATGTCCAGCACTGTGAGATGAATGCGGCCGGGCGCAATCGCCATTACTCTTCCTTTGATGGGAGTGAGCTTGTAATCCTTTTCCAATCCCAGAGTGTGGATGACGTCCCCCGGGCTAAAGGGCTGGAACTCGTACTCCACCAGGTCCAGGTCCCCGCCTCGAATCTTCATTTTAACCATTTTTTCACCTCAGCTCGGCCGGTCAAAGTAGATGCTCTTTCCCGAAGCCTTTAGTGGCAGACCGTAAGCCACGGAGCAGCCCTCCAGCCAGCCCAGGGAGAGGGCAGCGACTCCCGCAGAGAACATGACACGATTGTCGACATTGTGCAGGCTGGCAGTCTTGGCAGCAGAGCCCAGAGCGATGCCCAGGTCCGCCATCTTGATGACGCAGTTGGGGCCGCGGAAGGGTTTTTCCAGTCTCCTTCTCCAGAGAACTGCTTTTGCGCCTGCAGCATATCCAGACAGGTGGCAAAGCCGCAGCCTCCGCAGTCCAGACCTACATGGTCTTGAACCTTGCTGGCCAGGAGTACGCATGCTTCGCTCTTTTCCAGGTTGCCTGCGTCCCTCAGATAGAACTTGATGCCGCGGGCTTCGCCCAGGCGGCGAAGCTCTCTGGAGAGCGTCTGCAGCTCTTCGCCTGCTATCACTTTTATCACTATGGAGTCCTGGCCCCTTCCCTTGGGTGCGGTACGGGCTGAGAGGGCCATCAGCTCTGCAACCATTTCCACTGCTCCGGAGGTCATAGCGAGGATATACGGGTCCGTACTTATTAGGCTTGAGAGGCTTACTGGAAAATTTAGAAGAGAATAAATCAGAGAGCCCTTGCGGCCGGAATAGATGATTATATCAGCAAGCCCGTGGGAAATGGATGAAGATGGATAAAGATGAATGAAGATGGATAAAGATGAATAAAGATGGATAAAGACGAATAAAGACGAATAAGATAGATGAGTCAGCGTCAGCCGGATTGCTGAGCAAATATCAGGCATCCAGGAGTTTTCTCACCATGACCCGAGCATTTAGAATTTGAGGATGATCTGGCAAATTTGCAAAGCGCAGACATAGAGTTGATGCGCGAGGCGGCGCACGTTATTGAGGAGCATAAGCGGCTCGGTCTGGACGGGCTGGTGGGAGGCCTGCAGGCGGTCATCATCAACACCGAGCCGGAGCTACATAATTCTGCCGTCGAGGAGCTCATCCGCTACAGCGGTTTGCAGTTACAAGAGGCATTCAGTGATTCGCTCTACAAAACCTGCGTTCTCAAAGTCCCTGGCTCGCCAGAGTTTCGTTCTGCAGACTTCCTTATCCGCTCCAGAAGAAAAAGGCCCCAATCCCTTCCAGGAGATGAACCTCGCCCCGCGGTCTGGACATCTGCCCAATACACGTCTGGAGACATTTGTCTTTGAGACCAGTGACCTCAATAGGTATGTATCCCTGCAAGAGGAATGCGGCGCAAAATTTCTGAGTGACATCCAGGACTGCCATAACTACTACTTCATCCAGACGGAGCCGTCCCCCTGGACGGGAAACTCCCTGGGCTTCATTCAATGGAAAGGCGAGAAGGGAGTCTATTCCTCTCCGGACAGCCAGCCCCTGGACTTGAAGATGGATTTGTCCCATTTGTCCCAATCCCCTCATCTCAAGAATATCAGATGGCTGGACCACGCCGCTACCCGCGTCAAAGCACAAGACCGCAATCATGCCATTCTGGAGTTCTTGAGGCTCACAAACTACAATTTCGACTTTGCCATTCATGTAAAAAGCCTCAACTCCATCACCAGTGTAGCACGCCTAACACATTCAGATTTTGCAATGGTCTTTACCTCCGGCATCACCCCCTATGTGAGCCTGGAGGCCTCCGGCCCCACTGAAAAGTTCATCCGAAACTATGGCCCGCGCGTTCATCATATCGCCTTCCAGACGGAAGAGATCGAAGAGACTACCATGGGCCTCGAGAAAGACGGCATGAAGTTCCTTCTCGATCTGACGGGATCTCGTGAAGATGGTCTGAAACAGATCTTCAGCAAACCTTCCCAGAATACACTCCAGGTTACGGAATACATTCACAGATACGGCGACTTTGACGGCTTTTTCACCGAATCCAATGTGACCAGGCTTACAGCCGCTACTGGCAAGCAGTGAAAAAAAGAAGAATTGAGACCTTTGCCGTCCTGTCCCAACCGATTCAAATATATGGTCTTGCACTCAAGATCCACAATAGGGATTGAAGATAAGATACCTGATGGGAAGATGCCTGGAGATAAGACATTGCCCCTCATTCCATCCGGATCATTCGGCACAAGAGCAATGCATTGGATGATCATCGCCTGCACACTCGTGGCAGCCTGGGCAATCCTCGCTGATCTGCAAAGATGCAAACAGAGAGGAGCCATAAGCAGTCTTGATGAGATTGCGGTAACCGGCCGTTTTGAGGCTGCAATCGATAATTCATCATACAACAGCTCGATTATTCGTCTCGAGAGTCAATACAACAACACCCGTGCACCCGTGAGCTTTTCCGTCGGAAATGGTTACTATTCATCCCATCCCGTCAACTACGATTCTGCAATCAGCAGCCAGACTCAATTGATGAATAACGGCGAAGCAGCATCGATGCATCATGCCGTTGAATCCGCCCAGGGGATTTCAGGCTCGGCGGAGTACACGGTAGCGGAAAAGAGCTATCGTCAGGGCGACTCTGAATACGCCAGCACGACCTCCACCCAGATGAGAATCGATGAGACCGTAACGGACGGCAGAGTTCACATTGGCGTACTTCAGGGGGAGCGAGGCCCCGGGAGGAGAGCCTGGAAGGGACGGAAGGGGCCCCATGACAAGTGCCTGGAAGAATCCGGCTATCGAGATCGAAGAAGAGTATATTGGGACCTACCATATATCTAAAAATATAACTATCAGTAAGAGTGACCGTCAGCTAATGATATACTGACAGCTGGCTCAACTGCTGTGGCAATTACCTGGATATTTACCCTCCAAATCCAGTTTCCATAAGCGCGGATGATGTCTTCAATTACGATGGAAATAGAAATATGAATGGTGACAGGGAATCCAGGGGCCAGAAATCAGTAGTTCGATCGTAATGTAATTTAATCTGCCTGCAAGACAGACCTCGTTAAATAGATAAGCTATTAGAACCTAAATGAACAGTGAAACACACAATTTCTGAAGGCACAACTGATACGGAAAATCAGGGAGTTTTGAGATTATGAAGACGTATCCTTATCCTCTCGGCAAGAGCATAGTGAAGTGGATTTCGACAGATTGGCTGGCAGATCACATAAACGAAGAAAATCTCATGATCCTCGATGTGCAGCCCAATGTGCACGACTACATCATGGGTCACCTTCCCGGGGCAATCTACCTGAACGAGGGCGTACTGCGCTCGGCCCAGGATCGACTGCCGTCCATGTATGTTCAGCCCGAAGCCCTGCAGCCCGTCCTCAGCCGCAGCCGGCCTTGACCCCGATAAACCAGTGGTGATTTATTCCTCAGCCGGTCGATACAGCAAATGCACTGCAGGCCTGGGAGACGGCCTGGAGCAGACCATGATGGCCTACTCCCTGATACGCTTCGGCCATAAGAATGTCTGCATCCTGGACGGCGGCCTGGAGAAATGGAAGGAGCGAAGGCCGGGAGCTTACCAAAGTATTTCCTTCCTGGCAACCATCCAACTTCCGTGTCCAGGTTCGGAAAGAGTATTTTATCGAGTACGAGGAATTCAAGAGGCGTAAGGATCAGGAGGATGTGATCCTCTTCGACGCCCGACCCTATGAGGTCCTACAAAGAAGGCGGCCTGTGGATCAAGAACGGCCATATCCCGGGAGCCAACAGTCTCCCCTGGAGAACTCTCATGACCAAGGACAATGCCCGGCTCATGAAGAGCGACGAAGAACTGCAAGAGCTGGTGGCGAAGTTCGACATAACTCCTGAGAAGAACCTGATCATCTATTGCGGAACGGGGCGAGAAGCCACGAACGAATTCCTCTTCTTCAAATTCTACCTGGGCCATGAGAGGGTTCAAATCTACGAGGGCTCTTTTACAGAGTGGTCGTCCCACCCGGAGAACCAGACAGTCACGGGAGAGAAACCTCGCTAAATACTCGCTAAATACTAATATGCTCTTCGAAAGAATTGTCTCAGAGGGTTTGGCTCATTACTCCTATCTGATTGGAGACAAGAACCAAGCACTGGTAATCGATCCCCGCAGAGACGTTGAGGTCTATACAGAGTTGTCCTCAAATGCCGGAATGAGGATTGTTCACATCCTGGAGACCCACCGCAATGAGGACTATTTTGTGGGATCGATGGAGCTGGCCGGAAGGACTGGAGCCGAGGTCTGGCATGCCGACGGCCAGTGGGACTACAAGTATGGCAATAATGTTCGTCCGGGCCAGAAATGGAAGGTGGGCCGTCTGGAGTTCGAAGCCATCCCCACGCCCGGTCATACTCCCGGGAGCATGAGCTATCTCCTCCGGGATCCGACAGGCCTTGCCTCCATGGTCTTTTGCGGGGATGCTCTCTTTGCCGGAGAGGTGGGCCGCATCGACCTGATGGGCTGGGAAAGGGCCGCCGAAAATGCCGGCCTCCTCTACGACAGCCTCTTCGGAAAGCTCTTGCCGCTCGGAGACGAAGTAATCGTCTGCCCGGCCCACGGATCCGGTTCCGCCTGCGGAGAGTCGATCGCCGAGCGCCTCTGGACCACCATCGGCCTGGAGAGAAAGCACAACCCGAGGCTGCAGGCGAAAAGCAAGGAGGAGTTCGTGGCAGCTCTATTGAGAGAGCCAGCCGGATAGGCCGCCCTACTTCAGCAGGATGGAAAAGGTGAACCTGGAGGGAGCGCCCATCCTGGGGGCCCTGCCCAATATTCGGCCCCTGGACCCAAAGGACTTTCGGACCCATCGAAAGGGGCCCAGATCCTGGACACCCGGATGGAACTCGCGCTATGGCGCCGCTCACATTCCAGGCGCCCAATCCATCTGGCTGGACGGATTGGCCAGCTTTGCCGGCTGGTTTCTCAGAACTACGACCAGCCCATTCTCCTGGTGGGAGAGGGCAACGATCATGAAAAAGCCACTCGCATTCTTATCCGTCTGGGCTTCGACAACATCGCCGGATTCCTGGCCGGAGGCATGCTCAACTGGCACATGTCGGGCAGAGAGTCGGCATCCATCAGAACCTCACGGTGCACGAAATATGCCGACGGCTGGATTCGGTGAACCGATCTGGATCCTGGATGTGAGATCCGAGGGCGAGCTGGAGAAAGACGGCCAGATCGATGGTGCCCAGCATATCCACATCACAGAGATTGCGGCGAGAAATGGATGAAGTGCCGAAGAGTATGACAGTTTACATCTTCTGCGGCAGCGGCATGCGTTCCATGGTGGCGGCAAGCTTTCTGAAGTCCCGGGGCTGGTCGGATCTGGCGGTGATCTTGGGCGGCATGGCCGGCTGGAGATCGAATAAGTATCCCATAAAAAAATAGGTGGCATTTTGCACGTGCCAATGGCATTTTGCCGCCTTTTTCATTTTTTTCGCATTTATGCATTCTCTTCGCCTATCAACTATTGTTTAGATCCGGTCTTGCTCTTGCAGGTCGCAGCTGATTGCTCTTTCTTTCCCAGGCCCGCAGGGGCCAGATTGAAGACGATGGTCTTAAGGCGGGTCATCTCATCGATGCTGTAGCCTATGCCCTCTCGCCCCAGGCCGGATTGTTTTATTCCGCCGAACGGGAAATAGCCAACCCGTGAGACGGACAGTCGTTGATAGTAACCTCGCCGCATTCCAGTGCCTTGGCCACACGCCACATGAGGTAGAAGTCTTTTGTAAAGACGCATGACTCCAGTCCGTATTTTGATTTGCGGGCAAACATCAAGGCCTCGTCCAGGTCCTTGCAGCGGATAATTGTAACCACAGGCCCGAAGACCTCTTCGCTGGCGATTAAGGCCTGTTGTGGCACACGGTCGAGCACAGTGGGCTGAAAGTATGGCCCGGAAAATTTGCCGCCCCGCAAGAGCTCGGCTCCTTTTGCCACGGCGTCCGAGACCAGCTCTCCGATCCGTGCCGCGGCCCGAGAATTGATCACAGGGCCAATATTGACAGACTCATCCCTGGGGTCTCCCATCTTCCATCCGTCCGCCTCGGCGGTGATCTTCCTGACTAAGGCATCGGCAATGGGCTCCATGGCCAGAACAGCACTCACAGCGTCGCACCTCTGCCCGGCAGACTTCAGAGATCCATAGACGCATTTTTGGGCAGCCAAATCAAGATCCGCATCCTCCAGAACCAGGGCATAAGCCTTTCCGCCCAGTTCCAGATGGAGCCGTTTCATCCCTGCCTTCTCTGAAATCGCCCTCCCCACGGGCGTGCTTCCTGTGAAGTTGATCATATCCACATCTTCACTCGCCACAAGTGCGTCTCCAGCCCTGTCTCCCTTGCCAGTAACCAGGTTCATGCTCCCTTTCGGCACCCCTGCGCTTTCCAGAACTCCAGTCAGCAGAGTAGCAGCGATGGGATTGGTGCTGGAGGGCTTTATGACCACCGAGTTACCGGCCAGAAGGGCAGGCACTATCTTGGTTGCGGCAATGAAGAGAGGATAGTTGAATGGAACTATGGCCGCCACTACGCCCACCGGCTCGCGTATCACCATTGCCATCTTCTCTGTGGTTCCAGTATTCCAATCCCCTGGAATATACTCGCCAAAAATCCGGCTGGCCTCCTGCTTTGTTAACCGAAATCTCTGCAAAGCAGCTTTAAATTCACCCTCTGCATCCTGGGCTGTCTTGCCGGTCTCAATCTGAAGAATGCGTACGAACATTTCCCGGTGCTTCTCCAGAATACCTGCCCCACATTCGAAGATCTCGATTCTCTCCCGGCCTGGAAGTTCCCGGATGCCTCTTCTCTCATAAGCTGTGCGGCAGGCAAAATTTACATCATTCTCTGTGCCGTCCTGGGCTCGTGCTATGACGCTGCCGTCTATCGGAGTGTGTACATCGACCAATTCCTCTCGTTCGCTGCTTCGCCATTTTCCGTCGATCAGCATTTTAAAGACGGGTAATCCGTCGATTGTCTCATAGATCTCCTCAAAGGCGGAGCTTAATTTCAGATTAAGACCATCTTCTGCCATTTCTATCGGCCTCTCAAAGGCGCAAGATCGATGTTTCATGAAATTTTATAACAGAAAAACAAAAAATTATTGAAAGCCGGCTCGACCGGCTTTTTTTTTACTTGGGCATCAGAACGGTGTCGATAATATGGATGACGCCGTTGCTGGCTTCAACATCTGCCTGGGTTATATTGGCACCGTTGACGCTCATGACTCCATTTGGCCAGACCTTAACCATCAGATTTTCGCCCTGCAAGGTTGTGAGCTCCTGCCCATCCTTAAGGTCCTTGGACATCATCTTGCCCTTAACTACATGGAAGATGAGGATGTCTTTAAGCCCTGTGGAATTCTCAAGCAGCGCTTTGTAGTCCTCATTCGGTATCTTGAAGAAGGCTTCGTCGCTGGGTGCAAATACAGTGTAATCTCCTGAGCTAAGGGTATCAGTCAATCCTGCGGTCTCGACTGCGCCAACAAATTCGGTTAGGTTTGATGTTGCATTGGCGATCTCCATGATGTTCTTCTCGGCCGCCATGCATACTCCGGCCAAGAGCAGAGCCGAAGTCAATAATGCTATTATAGATAGCTTTCCAATCATTCTAAATCCTCCAATATTATGAACTGCACCGAAATTTAGTGCAAAATTCTATACCAATATTAGTATGCATGGAATATAAATTTTTCTAAAGGATTTGGTACGTTCCGAGTAATGAGTCGGATACATGACAAATATTGCAGCGCATTCGCTCGGAAAATTACAAAAGGAATACAATTAGACGACCATATCGCAGGAATGTAGAGTTTCAGGAAAGCATTAACCCTTAATCACAAGAATTGGGATCGAAGCATGGAATGCCTCGACCCAAGAAGAGCAAACGAAGGCTGCTCGCTTCACATGCTCAATCCTATCGGAACGAGCACTCTGTCGATGACGTAGACTATGCCGTTATCATACCTCTCGGATTTCAAAACACGAGCTCCGCCGACTTGCCCTGCTCCGACGTCTACTGCCAGGGATTCTCCTTGCAGGGTCTTGACAGAATTGGTGTCGGTCATGTTGACGAGCTCTTTAGCATCAACTGTATGGTAGCCAAGAAGGTCTATCATGCCCTGATCTTTCTTGTTGATCGAATCTATCTCCGATTTGGCCTTGTCAAAAGCCGAATCGCTAGGGGCAAAGACTGTAAAGGGTCCTTCTGATAAGCTCTCAATTCCCATAAGGCCCTGACCGTTCAGCGTCTCCTCTAATCCTGCTGCCTTGATAGCAGCTGCGAATTTCTTTGCGCCCAAATCATTGGCCGCCTCAGCCACGCCTGGAATTGAGCTCTTCTCAGGCAGCAGCACTTGATCGATCACATAGATGGTGCCGTTATCATATTTCTGGCTCAGAGTGACATTCGCCCCATTCACCTTGAGACCGTCGGTGTTATTCAGCGTCAAATTCTCCCCTTGCAGCGTCCTCACAGAAGAGAGTTCGGATATATTTTCGAAGGCACCGTCGTTCCAGACCACGTGATAGCTCAAAATTCTTTTAAGATCCGTCCGGTTCTCTTTGACGCTATTGATGTCAATACCTGTGGCGCCGGCAAAGGCCTCATCGCTGGGCGCAAAGATCACATAGGACCCTGTGCCAAAAGTAAGTACCCCCTGGTTGTTCAAAGTATTCGATAGGCTGGAACTCCCTATCATTGCAGAGAATTCACTGAGACCAAGGTCGTTTGCAGCATCTAACACACCATATCTTGCCGTCGTATCATTCTGGGCTGCGCATGACCCCATACAAATCAAGCTCGCTATAAACAATAGACTCAGTAAAGACCATTTTTTTTGAATCATACATCAACCTCCACTCTAACACCAGCTAAGTGGCCCGGATAAAAGATAAATCTTCTCATGTCAAGCCGAAATATTGAATACCAATTGGATATTCCCTGTTTAGCGTGAAGCCCGGCGTATTTCCCTGGATTGTTTTGCTGATACTGCTTTTGATTTCTTCTCCAGCTATGGCTCATGTGCCTCTCATGGCCGGGGGAAATGAAAACATTTCCACAGCCATGCATATCTCTGATCCCGAAAAATCCTGGGCGATTTACGGCGTTCTTGAGCCGGATATGGTCCAGTACTACAGCTTCGACAGAAAGTTGGGTGGGCGAATCGATCTGATGCTCTCCAAGTCCGCTGATCCGGAGGAGAAGGATTTCCAGCCGAATCTGGTCCTTTTGGGGCCGGGATTGGAACCGTCCGGGCAGCTGCCGGATGATGTGGTCTTGCCTGCAGGTTTAGAGGATCTGGGAATCCTGACGGTCCAGGGCAGCGAGGCAGAAAATGCCACCTATGAGCCCTTCGGGCCCAGCAGCTACATCGAGATGGGGGAGATTAACATCTCAGCCCCTCAATCGGCCCGATATTACGCCGCCGTTTATGGCAACAATATGTCAGGCATGGCCGGACAAACGGTTGGGGGTTCGGCTGGACACTATAGCCTGGGAGTAGGCTATCGAGAGGAGTTCAGCTTAACAGAGAGAATAACAATGCCCTTCCGGCTCATATCTGTGTATGTCTGGGAGGGCCAGAACCTGGGGCTGTTATTCCTGCCTTATCTGTTGGCGGAGATCATAGGCCTTCTCATCTTCTGGCGAGGCCCCCGTCACACCGCATTTTGTCTGGCCGGAACCCTTGCAGGGTTTCTATTCCTGGGCACCAGCGCCTCTATCCTCACGCAAATGGTCTTCAGCCTCAGCCGGGCACCCTTTGGACCGGAGGTGTATATAACTCTGGCAATAGCCGTCTTCCATGCTCTCTTGGGCGTGGCTGTAATCCGCCTGGCCAGGGGAGAAGCCGGGATTTTGCAGAGGGTACTCATGGCAGTCCTGGGAACCATCGCCCTTCTGTCAGGTTCGGGTCTGATCATGGGTCCCATACTTGCCATGGCGGCAAGCCTATTGCCCTCCAAGAAGGGCTCCATTCTCAGCAATGCTAACCTGAAAGACTGAAATGATTGCAATTCAGTTTCTTTAACCGAAACGATTTCACGGCAAATTGGGCTCAGAGAATGATCAATGAGGCTCTAGCCTCCGCCGAGGAAGTCCTCCAGAGTGACCTCTTTCTTGTTCTGCACCAGCCGGAGCCGTTGCTGAAAAGTTTACAGATGTGGGTGTGGACCACCAATTCATCAAAGAAGTCGGAGATGCTATTCAGCCTGGAAACCTAGTATTGTTCTTGTTGATAGAGAATCCACCCAGATTGAGTAATAGCGGCTGAAGAAGTACAAGAACGTAAAGGTATTTGAAGACTTCTCAAAGACTTCTCTATCCAAGGGATAGGAAGAGCATCTCAGGGAGGCTTTTGCAGGTCAGTATATAGAGGTTACACTTTAAAATTCGTTAAATTGCCTTTGCAGCTCACAATAGATGCGCCGTTTGATTTTATAGGAAAATTAGTATTTATAGCTTATTATGAGATATACAATGGCAATTGAATTAAACGATATAAATTATGTGGCCCGCATCGGTTGTATAAAAAGATGGTTAGCTAGCTCATTAAGCTTTCCTATTCAAGGCGATAAATGCGACTGCCAAAAGACCAGCTAACGCAAAGGTAGCCTCAAATCCGGGCTGCTCCTTTCCGGAGGCTTCCTCTTTGGCCTTATTAGCCGTCTCCTTGGCTTCTTCACTAATCTTTTGTGTGGCAGAAAGGTTTTTCTCTGCCTGCTCAAGTACCTTACTCTCCTTCTCTGACGCCTCTTGAGTTGCGTTTTCTGCTGCGATTACAGACGCTGCTGCAAACAGAAGCATCATTGCAGCGAAAAATACCGATATTAGCTTATTCAAATTTAATCCCTCCGGGTTACACTATTATTATACGTGGTTATGCGTGCTCCAATAAATACTTTATTCATAGGAGAAAAAGAACCGCTGTTACCAGAAAATGACGAAAGAAAATATCAACCTTCGCCAAGAAAGTCCTCCAGAGTTGTCTCTTTCTTGTTTTGCACCAGCCGGAGCCCTGCTGCCTCCTGATCCCTCCTGGGCATGCGGCTGTGAAAGGCGGCCAGATTCTTGCGCTCCGGGCAGTACTGGCTGTCGTAATAGACCTGCCAGAGGTCGTCTACATTGATATTACCCACATTCAGATTGTTCACATTCGAATTATCCAAATCCAGACCGTCCGCAGGGCAATCCAGGGCCGACCTCAATCTTTCCAGTGTCTCAGCCACTCCCTTCCCATGATCTCGCATAATTCTTCCCTCCTGGCAGAGCGCTATCCAGCTCTCACTGCCATTGCCAAGGACTACTATTATTCCCGGAGTCCTGCGAGCGAAGTGATCAGAGACGTGCCCTCCAATCCTGTGTCTCGGTTTCAGGTAGCCATAAAGGACTTGAGAGCCAAGGGGCTTCAGCCGCACAAAGGCCAGCATCCTGTGCACCTCTCCCATGACAGCATAGACCATCTTTCTCAGGCGCACTGCCTCCGGATCGAGAGAGACTTTCAGGTCCAGTGATGTAAAACTTTTTGCCCTGGCGAGCAGCCGTTCATTGCAGTCCTGGTGCAGGGAAAGGTAATGGTGGTAGTCTTCCGGTACTCTCAAGATGACCACATCTCCAAAGTGGCATCTCTCCAGCCGTTGATCTTCAAGAAGGGCGCAGCCCTCTTGATTCTGACTCCTAGCGCCGCCAGCTCCGATTTGGCGAGAATTGTCTGTCTCTGCCGGAGGGCCATAATTCGCTGAGCACTTCTGGGCCCGATGCCCGGGACTCTCAGCAATTCCTGGAAGGTTGCCACATTAGGGTCCACGGGCGAGTCCATGAACTCATGGGCGATGGCCGTCTTGGGATCATTATTCTGCAGAAAACCGTTCTCGTCAAAGGCCTGGCGGATCTCACGGGGCTGGAAATGGTACACCCGGTAGAGCCAGTCCATCTGGTAGAGGCGGTGCTCTCGCCACTGCGGCTGTGCCTCTTTGCGTTCGAAGTGCGTGCCCTCTTGGGGGCAAAAAGCGCTGTAGTAGGCGCGTCTGAGCCCGATCTCCTCATACTCGTAGAGGATTCTCTTGAAGATCTCCAGATCGCTCTCCCCGCCCGCGCCCACGACGAGCTGTGTCGTCTGGCCTGCGGGAAGATTGGCCGCCGTCTTCAGGTCGCGGATATATCTCTGCCTTTGCAGGATATCGCTCTCATAGCTCTTGGTGGCGCACATCTCATTCAGATGCGTTGCAGTTGAAGCCTCCAGGTTTATGCTGACCCTGTCTGCCAGTTCCATTGCTTCCTGAATGTGAGCCTGGGAGGCTCCGGGCAAGACCTTGAGATGAATATATCCCGGGAAACCATGATCGTGGCGCAGCCGACGCACTGCATCCACCATCTTCTCCATGATATCATCTTCATTTCGGCCCGCACCTGAGCTGAGAAAAAGGCCCTCGATATAGTTGGAGCGGTATAGGGAGAGGGTGATGCTCGCCAACTCTTCCGGAGTATATGAGAACGCCTTTGTCTTGCGGCTGCAGTTTGTGGCATTGGTGCAGTAATTGCACTCATGGCTGCAGTGGTTGGTATAAAGGGTTTTGAAGAGGCTAACGCACCTGCCGTCCTGGGTGAAGGCATGGCAAATTCCGGGCAACGGCGACTCACGAGGGGAGTAGGTGGAGGCGCATACGTCATGGCGGGTTCCCTCCCCTAGAGAGCTGAGCTTTTCCGGGTTCACATGCAAGGCAGGACCGAGGGACTCGAATCTGCAATCCTGGGCCAGGTGGGCGATCTTCTCCAGTGTGACCATCCAGATGGTTGTCGAACTTATTGGATTATAATCAATATGCTTGCGGGGTGAAAGTGATCCCATCTAAAATCGTTTCGAAATCTTTTTCGGGACGGCGGTCAAGCAGACTTTACGCGACGGCTCTCGCAGAGGAGAATGAAATGTCTGAGGATATCTTCAAGATGCCCCGCATGGGAAAGGCGGAGTACGACCGCCTGGTAAAAGAACAATACATCTGCCGCATCGCCTTCAAGGGCGAAGAGCATCCTTACATCGCGCCTTTCCTTTACGTATTTGATGGCAGATTCATGTACTTTCTGTCTACCAATTATGGAAGGAAGGTGCAGTACTTCCGGAATAATCCCAACGTAATCGTGGAAATAGAGAATTATTCGCCGGATCTTTCCACTTTCAGCTTTGTAGCCCTGCCCGGCCGGCTTGCAGAGGTGAAAGATGCCGGAGTGAAAAGCCAGATTAGGGAGAGATTCGTGAACTTGATTAAGAGCAAAGGGCTCTCATCCAATGTCCTATCTGCTCTTGGCCATTCGCCCGAGGGGCCGGTGGAGGTACTGTTGAACGGAGGGCGAAACATGGTCTGGAAGCTGGAGGGAGTCAAGGTTGACGAGATCCTGGGTCTGAAGAGCCACAGCCTTTAGCCCTCATTTATTTGCCATCTTTTTTCCAACGACTTTGCTATGTGGAGCGGTAGTCTTCTCTTGGCGGGCTGAAGGTATCCACTACCACAGTCTTCTCCAGAGCCTGCGCAGAGTGCAGGACTCCCGATGGAGCGCAGTAGCTGTCCCCAGGACCCAGTTCCAGACCAACGCCCTCAACTGTAACTCGAATCAGTCCCGAGACCACATAGCCCGCCTGATCATGGGGGTGAGAGTGGTTTGGAATCACCACGCCCTGGTCCAGATCAAATCGGCAAATCATGAGTCTCTCTCCGCTGACTAGGGTTCGACGGATGAGGCCAGGTGCCATCTGCACTTCGACCGCATCTGCATATTGGTGGAACAATCTTGATCATCTCTTTGAAAAGACGGTTATCTCTGGCCGTGCCATCCACGGCCAAAGCAAAATAGTCAAATCATTTAACGGTTACTACCTGGCGCAGGCTAGGCCTCGCGTTTTCCGGCACGCATGCATCGCCCTGGATGAACTGCTCTACCAGTTCTTTGGCCACATCATCAGGATACTGCACCGGCGGATGCTTCATGGTGTAAGCAGAAATGGCCAGAAGCGGCCCTCCGATCTTTCTGTCTTTTGCCAGCTTGCATATCCTTATGGCGTCAATGGAGCTTCCTCCGCTATTGGGCGAGTCCTCCACGGAAAGACGCAGCTCGAGATTGATAGGAGTATCACCAAAGATCCTGCCTTCCATTCTCAGGAAGCAGACCTTATTGTCTTTTTGCCATGGCACATAATCAGAAGGACCGATGTGGATATCATCGTCGCTCAGAGGCGTGTCCAGAATGGATTGCACGGCTTCCGTCTTGGAGATCTTCTTGGATTTGAGCCTCTCCCGATTGAGCATATTCAGAAAGTCGGTATTCCCGCCAATGTTAAGCTGGTAGGTCCTGTCCATGACGCAGGCTCTATCCTTGAACAGTTGAGTGAGAGCCCGGTGCACAATGGTAGCGCCTATTTGAGATTTTATGTCATCGCCCACAATCGGCACACCTGATTCCTGGAACTTCCTGGCCCACTCGGGGTTGGATGCAATGAATACCGGCATGCAGTTGACAAATCCGACACCCGCATCAAGAGCCGCCTGAGCATAGAAGCGAGTGGCCTTTTCTGAGCCTACTGGCATGTAATTTACCAGAACATCGGCACCGGAATCCTCAAGCTCCCGCACTACATTGCAGGGCTCGACATCGGCCACGACAAATCTTTTGTCCTCAGGGTAGTTCAACATATGAGGAGCAACGCCATCCAGAACCGGTCCCATCTTGACCTCGACATCTTTGTGGGGAACATCAGGATAGAAGACCTTGGTGCAGTTGGGCTTCGCAAATATGGCCTGGCCTACATCTTTGCCTACCTTTCGCACGTCTATGTCGAAAGCCGCCGCGACATCGATATCGCCAGCTCTGTAACCGCAGATATCATAATGCATCAGTCCGATGCATTCTTTTTCATCTATGTGTTTATAATATTCGATCCCTTGAATCAGGGAGCTTGCGCAGTTTCCCATGCCCGCGATTGCCAACCTTATCTTTTTCAACCTCTTTTCCCCTCCTGGGTCAAGTGAAGCTCGAGACCTGAGTTCGGAGTCGGAGCTTCGTATAAAGGCAGGACATATATAACATTATAGGCTTCACTGGATTTGGCTAGTTTTGGCCTCAGTCTTCCACAACAGATGTCAACATGGAGCGTAGCATCTGGGAAAGCTGCTCTTCCAAACTTGCCCTGCCAACAGTACTGTCCTCGTACTCTATCCTGTATGTCCTGGGAATATCCGTCAGGTATCTTGAGCCTTGCGGATGAATCAGGATCGTCTCTTTTCCCAGGGTATGAGCGATGCCCAGGCCATACATGACCCCTGCATCGGTTCCTGTGAGATCGGCAATGATTACTGCCGCACGATTGAGGGAATACCACATCTCGCGAACAGCAGATTTTCCAGCCCTTATGTCTTCGGCTTCATTCTCGCTGAGGTTGTTGGCCTCAATGGCTTTCAAAATAGCCTCCTGGTTGATTCTCAGATCTGCATCCTGGGGCAGGAGCAAAAGCACAGGTCGGGACCCTATTGGCTGGGCTGCCGGCCCAAATATGGGCCTTGTGCTCATGAGGCTGAGCATTTGAGCCAATCTCGAGAACTCCGAGTCGATATGCTGGGCAGCTACTGTTTGCAGAGCTGAATGTCTATCAGTAGAACTCTGGTCCAGCAAAGATCCTGGAAACTGGATTATGTAGGCGTCAACAAAACCAAACTCCCACTGAGCGCTGTTGGCTGCCTGCTGGGGAGTTAATGCTATGTTGGGTTTATAAAAATAGCTTGCGAATCTGTTCTCCATTCGAAACTGGGCCAGGATAGAGAGTTTCTCTTTGTCCAGGATAGCCACCATGCTGAATGGTAACTGGATTCTGGCTATGCCCTTCTGGAGATGACGATCTTCAGCCATGGCATCCACCACAGCTGCAAACTCCTCCATCAGTTTATCCACTTTTGCCTGAAGCTCTGGCGCCATATCGCCGCCTGTCATCCTGGTCCCGCCATCTTGCATAAGCACACATCCTGATCCTTGATGTATGATATATTGGCATGCGGCTGGATATAAGAGAACTGCCCGGAGATCAAAGAATCGATCCAACGAATAGATTGAATAAGTGCATCAGGAGAAACTGCTCAATTTGGTCTGGCGGCTCTTGAGCTGCTCCCTGAGGAGACCGCTCTGGCTGATGAACCTCTTCACAGGAAGCTCAAGCCTCTTGGAGATGTATCCCAGAGCCGCCGATCATGTCTTCAAACTCCACTGGAGGCTGGAGCATGGCGTTCCTTACATTTTCCCTGACATTGAAGACACCCAACGGCACATATCCTGCATACGCTTCCCTCAGGATAATCGCTCCTGCCTGCTTCTTCTCGCGCGCCAGTGCCTCCAGGACCGCCATCTTGCAGGAGTAGTAGCATCCACCGACACGGGAATAGCCCTTCTTGCCCCCATTATTCTCGAAATCGGAGAACATCAGCTCTTCCTTTCCAAGAATGTGCAGGAAGGCTTCCATCCACTCGTACTGCCAGGCACTGGGCAGGAGCAAGACTGCATAGTAGTTGTTGAGGCTGGCGAACTCCCTCACCTCAAAGCCATCGATGACATCGTTGTCTCTGACCTCTTGTAGAAAGCGATTTCCTAGAGTGCTGTCGCAGGCGGTTATGGACCAGCGCGTAGGGACAAGGCGGCGTCTCTTCTTCGTGCCCATGGCACCCACGGAGAAAGCCTTCTGGATACTGGAAAAAGGCAGGCCCTTCTGATGCAAATCGAAAACTGCGTCTTTTGCCAGGAGGTCTCCATCATAATAGACCTTCTCAAGATCGTGATCCCATCTGGTATTGTCGATGTCGAACCTCTCCAGAGGCGCGCTGGGCCCGAAGGGGGTGTGTTCGTCGCTGAATGACATGCCTTTGGGAGCATGACCGAATTCCGCCAGGCTCTCAATGGATGAAGCTGAAAGTGAGATGTCGCGCAGCTTCTCTATAAAGGGATTCTCCAGTTGGGTGACTTTGACGGACTGCTTGCCCCTTATCAGGTTCAAGCGGTATCTTATGATCTCCTCCTGGGTCTTCTTTTCCGGTATCCATGATTCCGGCCGGTCCATGATAGTCGTATTGCCGTGCTGCGCGGCGATCATTGGTCCAGCGTAGACCTTTGGATAGTTCCAGCTGCCGATGAAGACGGAGGGTGGAGTGCTGCCATCCAGCTCCTTTCCCACCTCCAGCGAAGGGATATACATATTGGCGGTCAATTTTTTTAAATAGGCTTCCTTGCCTTTAATCACATGGCAAAGGTTCGCATAATTCGAATAAAAGTATGATGGATGCGGAGCGAAAGTGTTCTCTTGGCATAACAGAATTAATTTTTTGATATTTATTATCGTTTGCGGAACTGGCTAAAAATATGTCGAGCCATCCGGCCCAGGAAGAAATGTACTACATCTCCACCGTTACATTTCTCATTTCTCCACAGTTGCACGCCCCCACAGCTGCATACCTCCACAGTTACCTATATACATACATAACGTCAATAATTTACAGAGGTGTTCCTTGATGAAATGGACTGTATTGATAATAGCGCTGATTATGCTCCTATGCACTGTAGCGTGGGGGCAAATGGAATCGTATTCTACAAGCACAGCAGGTGGCGCACCCACACCGAGCACTCCGACCAGCCCAGAATCCCTGGGACTGGAGGCGCCAACCGCTCTCACCACCTCGGGACAGACTCCCTCTGTGCAGGAGAGAAATCAGGGTCTCATGAGTGCCAGCGAGAGTGCAGCTTATGCCTCAGCACCCCAAGGGTTGAAATCCACTGCCAGCAACCCTGTGTACAGTAAGATGGTTGTTCCCCCAGGCGGTTATGCGCAAAATAGCCTCTACATCTCTTATGCCCCGCTGACCGTGGCAAGCTGTAACCTTTATGCTAATCTGCCTTTATGGATGGAGACCTCAGGAGCAGGCGATATATGGTTTTATGAGTGGTATCCCAATGGAAGGCTCGAAACTCAATATGCTGGAAATGTCTACTACCCAGGCTGGTACAAGAGATGGTTCTTCGCTGACGTTCCCGGCTGGCACATTCTGCAATATTACTGCAACGGCTGGAGCAACTATGCCTACATCTATGTCTACGGCCCCAGCAGTTACTGGGTAAACCCGAACCCGAGCCCAACCCCCACCCCCGCGCCATATCCCTATCCCTACCCCTATGCAGATGGCCAGACAACCTACACTTACCCCTCTACAGGTCACACTTACAATCCCTATACGTGAGCGACCTATGGAAAGTGTTCCTGGCTCCTCTGTCCTCTGAATGAGAGTTCCCTGGAAAAGTTCTGAGCAGGGCGGCCTCTGCCCCAGGCAGGGGTCAAGATTCTTTTTTGGCAAATAGGCGAAGAAAGCATTTTGAGTTCGGGACTCTCATATTTTACAGGTTGATTTATCCGTCTCTACGTGAAAACGTTCGAATTTCTCTATCAGATCCATTCCTTTGGGCGTCGTTCTGTGAACAACCTTCGGACCTACTGATTTTACTTCAATTAAACCCTGGTCTATCAAGAGCAAATATGATATCACTTTTATCGTGTTAGGGCTGGCTTGATGAACAATCCTCGTACAGCTCGCCCCGTTTGCGCATGCTTTTAGAACCTGAGCTTTGACCACGTCGTTGGACACTATTCTTGATCTCATTGTCTCTCCCATATCACATCAAGGCATTAGATCACATAACCCAGTCTTATCGCCATTTGGGACGAGCTTACAGATCTTGCCATTCAGATTCAATTCTACATAGCCATCCTTGGGCATAGCGTTGTAGTTATGGGTGGCGAGGAAGAACGCCAGGTCTTGGGAATCCATGCGTGTATCTTCATTGGTTGCGATAAGTCTCTCCAGGTCCGAGATATCTCCTCCCGAAGCCGAAGCTGTATTAAAGGAGACCATTATTATGCAGATCGCTATTATCTGCGCTCACCCATCTCATAGACTAGTAATGTACTCTTCAAGAATAATATAGACGATTCCGTTCATACTTAATACAGATCTGGATGATTAGTATTGGATCCAGTTTCCCTCGCCTGGCAATGCCGAATTTCACAGTTTTTATGGTTGAAACCTAACCGAGCCTTCCTAGTTAATGTCAAGGCCGGTCAGTATTCTATCTCCACAAATTTTATATCTAATACAATGATAATTACTTCCGAGGAATTCTTCGTGCTTGAAAACGCTTTGCCAGCCATTCCGGAGAAGAGCATCACCATCATCAAGGCCGGTCGCCACTGGATCTTCAAGCACTTCTTCGAGGATAGGGAGACCTTTCGAGAGCTTGCCGATTACTACGATAAAGATGGCTACCGATTCGTCCTCAAGACCCCCGGCGAGAGGAACCTGGTCCAGAAACTCTTAGAGCGAAGGGGATTTGCCGTGGAGCTGGTGGAAAACTCAAGAGGATACGTCGTCAAATTAGGCCACAAGAGCAGGTACGCGGAGGTGCTGAAGAACTCCCTGGCTCAAATCGAGACCCAGGAGTGGCGCATCTTCCTCATGAAGGACCAGAATGCAGTGAAGGAGGCCCTCCGGCAGGGGGCGAAACTGGTTGAGGTAGATGTGCAATTCTGAGCCGGGGATATTATAAAGGGTTCTGGAAAAAATTTGAATCATGAGTTCCCTATTCTTTCCCATTCATTCTTCATCATACACGTTTGGGCGGCACCACCTGGCGGATGCAGATAGCCGCGAGCAAGCAGAGGAGCCCGAGGTAGAGAAAGACCAGGAAGAAGTTATCTCCGGTCCTGTCCAGCAGATATCCAGAAAGGATCGGCCCGAGAGGTCCGGCGACAAAACCGTAGGCAGCAAAGGTTAGGCCGAAGATGGCCCCGAAGTGCTCCAGGCCAAAGCAGTCAGCCACCAGTGGAGCCGAGACGGAGAATAGAGTCCCGAAGGAGAATCCCACCACCGCCGCCAGGAGTGCGCAGGTCGCCAGGTCGCCTGTCCAGGGGAGGACGAAATAGGCAAGGCCTGCTGCCAGAAAGGCCAGGCTAATGATCCTGGTCCTTCCTATTTTATCCGAGAAGTATCCGCTCACCAGACGCCCGGCCCCGTTGGTGAGGTTGAAGGCGGTCAGGATGAGAACCGCCGACTCCAGAGGAAAGCCCCGGAACAGTCCGTAGCCGGTGGATAGAACCGTCATGGAGACGCCCGCAGCTCCCGCCAGCGTCCAGGTTATCCAGAGGAACCAGAAACTTCGGGTGTGCAAACTCTCCCCCGCAGTCATAGATCTTGCCGGCACCCTGCTGCTGGCGGGGCGTCTTGAGGTGAGGGCTGCTGCAATGGAGGCCCTTTCCTCCTTATTCGGAGCCCGGGCAAAGTAAGCTCCTGTCAGGCCAACGGCCAGGGTGAGAAGAGCGAGAGCCAGATTCATGGACTGGTAGCCGAGAGTCGCCAGCATCTTTCCAAAAAGAGGAGCCATAATAGCTGCGGAGAGTCCGAAGACCATGCTGACGACGCCGGAGACGAGCCCCTTCTTCTCCGGGTACCACAATTGCACCAGAGTCAGGGTCGGAATGTAGACGAAGCTGGAGGCAAGCCCATTGAGAAAAGCCCAGGCATAGACCATGTAGATTGAAGTTGCATAGGCGGCGACCACAGAGCTGCAGGCGGTGAGTATGATACCGAGAGTGATCATTTTCCTGGTGCCGTAATGCTCCTGCCAGCGGCCCACCAGGAACATAAAAACGCCCACAGACGCCAGCATGAAAAAGATGGTCATGCCGGTGGCAGCATGCCCGACATGAAACATCTCCTGCCAGATGGGAGCCATCACTCCCGGAAAGCCGAAGGTGAGAGCGCCAGGCCAGAAGATGGCGATGCATGAGCCGAGGACGGCAAGAAGGGCTTTTCTGTTACTGGGCAATTCAGATCAATCTCCTAGTTCACCGTGTTGTAAGCCAGCACGGAGCATACATGTGGCTTTCGCTCTTTCCCCAATCCTCCCAGCTTTGTATTGACTTTTTTTTTCAGTTCAGAAAATCATAAATACACATACATACACATATCATTGCCATGCCTACGAGAACCATCAGCATTACGGACGAAGCATATCAGAAGCTGAAAAGCCTGAAGGGTTCGGAAAAAGAGAGCTTCTCCGATGTTATCTTGAAATACTATCCAGCGAGAAAAGGGCTCTCCTCTGTCCTGGCTGAGATCGGTGTCAACCGGGATCTGGCGGATTCTATTGAGTCTGCATCCCAGGAGATGCGCCAGGCCAAAATTCGTGGTGTTGATCTTTGATCGTCCTGGATACGTCCTTCATTGTCGACCTGTTGCGGGGGCAGGAAAGCGCGCGGGAGATGCTCTCTCATCTTGAGGGCGTCAATGAATCGGTTTGCACCACATCCATAAACGTCCTGGAACTTTACAGAGGCGTTTTCCTTTCAAAAAGGGTGGACGAGAACCTGAGAATCCTAATCGCATTGCTTGATCAGCTTCTTGTGCTCGATTTGAATGAAGACGCCTATGAGATCTTTGGAGCCATCTCTGCCCTGCTTCGAGCCGGGGGAGGGCCGGTGGGCGATCTTGACGAGGCCATAGCAGCTATTGCTCTGGCCTATGATGCAACCATCGTGAGCCAGGACCAGCATTTCCAGCGAGTGCCGGGGCTGAAGGTCGTAGCGTACTGAAAGTAGGATCGCCGACACCTTGCGGCTGGCGTGTCGTCTTGAGTTGAGGGCTGCTGCAATAGAGGCCCTTTCCTCCTTATCCGGAGCCCGGGCAAAGTAAGCGCCTTAAATCTATCTTCCTATTCCGAAAGCTATATGTGCTACTTTTTATTATAGTGAAGTTGAGCCCTTGGAGGGCAAATGATGACATCAAGAATTAAATGCTTCCATTCTATATTGGTCCTGCTGCTGATCGGCGGCCTTATAATGGCGCTCGTGCCTCTCACGCTAGCTGATTCTACAGGCCAGGTACTGAATAACAGCTCGCCTCCACTCGGTGATGTGATTAGTGGAAAGGCTGAAACCGTATACCATTTCCCCGCCGACCATCTGCTCCACCAGCCCCAATCTGTTGTTAAGGACCCTGAGCTGTTCGTGGAATGGCTTTACTGGACAGGAGGCCTGAACGACATAAAGACCGGCGAACTCTTGGGATTTCAGTACACCCTCTTCCAGCAAAACCTCGAACCTGGTTTGATCGGATACGTAAATCACGCTGCAATAAGCGATGTCTACAACAGCCAGCATCCCCGTTACAGATATGCAACTCTTCCTGACCAGGCCGGGATCACCAATGGCACTGACAGCATAAAAGGCGACTATTGGCGCTACCAGGATGCACATACCAACCTTACCTATTGGCAGGATCAGGATGCCTGGAACATTCTCACATCGGGAAATGTATCAGACGATGGCGGCCATGGAAAGAACATATCCCTGAATCTGACTCTGGTTGACGACAAGCTGGGCTATTATCTGCACCGGCCTGGGGGCGTCAGCGCCATGGGGGCCTGCGAGAAGATAGACGCAGAGAACATGACAGGAATGACCTATTACTACTCCCATCCGGCCATGAATACCACAGGAACAGTGACCATTGATGGGCGGGAGATTAAGGTTCGTGGTGATAGCTGGTTTGATCATCAGTGGGGTGGCTTTGGAAGATGTCTCCCTGCCTGGGATTGGTTCAGCATGCGTCTTGATAATGGCAGCTATGTGATGCTCTATAACCTCAAGGACCCCTCACTGAAGGATATACCAAGTATGCGCGGCCTGACTTATATCGACTCTCTTGGCAATGCGACCTGGTGGGCGGGAGACGATGCCGCCAACTTGACAGCATCCAGATGGTGGACATCGGACCTGTTCGGATTCAAGTACCCACTGGAATGGGTCATCAACACCCCTGCAGGCAGATTTGCCCTGGAGCCATACTTCGACGAGCAGACCATGAATGTGGCAGATGGTGAAGTGAAGTACTGGGAAGGGATTATGCGAATACGGGAGGAGAACCATACCGGTAAGCAGATCGGCATCGGTTATATGGAGCTGGCAGGTTATGCTCCCAGATCCAGCGAGATGAACATATCCGCCTGAAAAATACGAGGAACGAAAAAGACGAATAGGAAATGCTCGGGGCCTCTTGCCTGGAGGCGCCGATCCTAATTTTTGTCTGGGCAGTTACTTCTTCGTGGTCTTCTCGGGGCTCATGCACGCAAAGAGGTCCCCGGAGGTAGACATACCAGTAGAGTGCAGCCACGAAGAGTGCCGCCCCCACGATGTTGCCCAGTGTGACGGGAATGAGATTGGTGACGAAGAAATTGTACCATCCCACGCCGCCGGCGAGGTTTGCAGTAGCCACACCCGCAGTGGCCAGATTGGATGCAATGGCCGGATCGTTGGCGGCAAAGATGCCCAGAGGTATGAAGAACATATTAGCCACACTGTGCTCGAAGCCGATGGCGACGAATGCCATGATAGGGAACCAGCAGGCGAAGATCTTGCTTATCACATCTTCCGAGCTTATGGCCAGCCAGACCGCCAGGCAGACCAGCCAGTTGCAGCCTATTCCCCGCAGGAATGCAGTGCCAAAGTCCAGGCCGCATTTGGTGTTGGCCACAGTCGCCGCCCAGCCCGCCCAGGGAAGGCTATCGAAAAATCCGCACTGGTATGCCAGGAAATAGGCCACGAAGATAGATCCCAGGAAGTTGCCCAGATAGACGATTGACCAGTTCTTAAGAAGACCCTTGATGGGAGCCTCTCCGTTCAGTACGCTTATGGGTGCGAACATGCAGTTTCCCGTGAAGAGTTCAGAGCCGGCAATCACTACCAGCATGAGTCCCACAGGGAACACTGCACCCGCTGCGAACTTTACGAGGCCTGCCGGCAGAGCGATCTTCCAGATGGCGCCATCAGGACCTGTGATCGTGCCGTTGGACAGGCCTCCAGCCACGATCTCGCTCAACAGGGCTCCGAAGGCGATGTAAGCTCCGGCCAGAAAGCCCAGCACCAGCAGCTTTTGCCAGGTTATGTTGCATTTCGTGCATCCGGCAGCGATCGCTGCCTTGGCGATATCAGCGGGGATTTTGAATGCCATATTCTCCCTCCATTAAAACGGGCAGCCTGGAATTCTTGCGATTGAAGCTTGTTTGGGGACTGGATGAACCAAATCGCTTTGCTTCGAAGGCGGCCCGCAGGATGGCCACTCGTGCTGGCGGAATTGTGTAAAAGGATTGCGGTTGCAGTCAGCAGAATTGTGAAAAGTTATGAAGAATTATGAAATATTGTGAAAAATTATGAATCCATTTGAAGCATAATGTAAAATAAAAAGAATCATGAAAAGTTTCTATGGACGGAAAAATAGAACTTCATCTTATTTAGAATCGAATATTTCAGGAAGGCAGCAATGGGTCTCATGATTGGGCAGGGGCGTGACGCTTGAGCACGCCCGTGAGAAACTCTTCTATATGCAAGTCCAGCCCCCGGCAGTCTGCATTCCTTGATTTAATCTTCATTCAAGCTGCAAGATTCTTCATTCTGGCGGCCGCTTGGATCCGCCGGAAAAGCAGTTCAGGCCCCGGCGGAGCTGCAGCCACCGTGGCTGTGGCCCTCATGATGTTCCAGCTCGGCTGCAGTCCTTCTCTTTGCCGGATTGAAGCTCTTCTTGGTTTTGCTGTCCATCAGCTTATGCCAGTTATCCCTCTCCCAAAGATTGAAGGATCTGTCCTCTTCCGGAATAAGCTGGCGCAGCCGCAGAACAAGCCCATCCCAGTTGACAGAGTGGCCTCCGAAATCCGGACCGTCCACACAGGCGAACTGGGTCTTCCCGTCCACCTCCACCCGGCAGGCACCGCACATGCCCGTGCCGTCCACCATGAGAGGTGTGAGGCTGACGATCGTTTCTACACCCGCGGCCCGTGAGGCATCCGAGGATACCTTCATCATGAAGGGACAGCCATGAGCAAAGATCCTGTCGATCTTATTTCCGGACTGCAGCTCCTGCTCTATGAAATCATTGGCCCAGGCGGTCTTGCCGCAGCCCGTCACAACATGAATCTCATCGCTATACTCTTTGAGTTTATCCTTCCAGAAAACGAAATCAGGGCCGCGGCTCTCCACGACCGTTATCACATAGTTGCCTTTCTCCTTGAGGGCCTTTATGAGCGGCAGTGATGGGCCGGCCCCAAAGCAACCGCAGGCGCAGATGACTCTTCCGAAGTTCTCGATCTCGGTGGGTTTTCCCAGGGGTCCGGCGATGTTGGCCACTGATTCGCCTTCTTTCATCGTGGATAGCTTGGCCGTGCTTGTCCCCAAAACGTAGAAGACAATGTCCACTGTGCCCTCCAGCTCATCCCAGCCGGCCAGGCCCATGGGTATTCTCTCCCCACGCTCGTCCACTCTTATGATCACAAACTGACCCGGTCTGGCAGTGGCCGCAATCTTGGGAGCTTTCAGTTTCATGTAAATGATATTGGGAGCTACAGTCTCCTTGGTTATGATCTCGTACATCTCTAGCCTCCTCTAATCTTATTCAGCTTCACGGCACATACCTTGAATTCCGGGATCTTGGCGATGGGGTCCAAGGCCGGATTGGTAAGAACGTTGGTGGGCGTCTCTGAGAAGTGGAAGGTCATGAAGACTACGCCGGCAGGCGACTTTTCTGTGGTCCTGGCTTTGGCCCGGACTGCTCCGCGGCGGGATTTGACCTCTATCAGCTCGCCGTCTTCAATGCTCAACCTGAGAGCATCTTGCGGATTCATCTCCACCAGCTCCTCATTTCTGAGAAGGTTGAGGTCGCCCACCTTTCGCGTCATGGTTCCGGTATGATACTGGCAGAGAACTCTGCCTGTGGTGAGAATAAAAGGATACTCTTCATCGGGCAACTCCATGGAAGGCCGGTAGTCGACGACATTGAACTTGCCCTTGCCCCTTGTAAACTGGCCTTTATGCAGGTACTGGGTTCCTGGATGCTCAGCGTTGGGGCAGGGCCACTGCAGCCCGTCGCCCTCCAGCCGCTCATAGCTTATGCCACCGTAGCTGGGAGCGAGCTTTGCCGCCTCAGACATGATCTGGCCGGGGTCGTCATAGCTGAACTGGCTGTCCCAGCCCATGCGACCGGCCAGAGCGCACAGGATCATCCAGTCGGGCATGGACTCACCGACGGGGTCAAGGGCCTTCCTGATCCTCTGCACCCGGCGTTCCGTATTGGTGAAGGTTCCGTCCTTCTCCAGGCCGGACGTTGCCGGCAGGACCACGTCCGCCAATGCAGCCGTCTCGGAGAGGAAGATATCCTGCACTACCAGGAAATCCAGGGATTTCAGGGCCTCTATCACATGACTGCTGTCTGGATCGCTGACAACTGGATTTTCTCCCATAATGTACATGGCCCGAATCTTGCCCTCCGCTGCGGCATCCATCATCTCGACAACGGTGAGACCGGGATTTTCCGGCAGAGCCGCTCCCCAGGCCTGCTCGAATTTCCCTCTCAGATCGGGATTGGTCACGGCCTGGTATGCCGGCAGAAGATTGGGAAGAGCTCCCATGTCGCAGGAGCCCTGCACATTGTTCTGGCCTCTCAGGGGATTGATGCCCGAGGAGGGCTTCCCCACATTCCCGGTCATCATGGCCAGATTGGCGAGAGCAAAGATGTTATCCACGCCATGAGAGTGCTGGGTGATGCCCATGGAATAGATTATAGAAGAGGGATTGCCCCTGGCATAGATTCGGGCAGCATCTCGGATGAGCTCCGAATTCACGCCCGTAATGCGCGCCGCGTCCGATCCGGACAGCTTCAAGAGGGAGGCCTTGAAATCATCAAAGCCCTCCGTTCTCTCCGAGATGAAGCTCTCGTCCATTAGCCCCTCTTCCAGAATTATGCGGCACATCTCCAGGACGAGGGGCACGTCCGTTCCCGGAGTCTGCCGCAGCCAGACGTCCGCGATCTTGCAGAGGTCGATCCAGCGGGGGTTGGCGACGATTATCCTGGCACCCTTCCTTTTCGCCTCTTTTATCTTGAGGGCGATGACGGGATGCTGCTCGCTGGTGTTCGAGCCGATGATGAATATGCATCCGGCATCCGCCAGCTCCGAAATGGAGTTGGTCATGGCTCCGCTGCCGAAAGCGAGAGCCAGGGCGGATACGGTCGAGGCATGGCAGAGCCGGGCGCAGTGATCTACGTTGTTGGTCTGCATAACCAGCCGGGCGAACTTCTGGGCCAGATAGTTCTCCTCATTGCTGCACTTGGCCGACGATAGGAAAGCAAAGCTGTCGCCTTTATAGCCATTCAATTTTCCGGCCACCAATTCCAGTGCTTCCTCCCAGGTCGCCGGCACCAGTTTATCATTCTTCCTGATGAGAGGCACAGTGAGACGCTCCGGGCTATCCACGAAGCCCAGGCCGAAGCGGCCCTTGACGCAGAGCTGGCCAAAATTCGGCAGGTTGTCCCTCTTGCCCCTTACCCTAACCAGCCGGTTGTCCAGGACGCCCACCTCTATCTGGCAGCCCACGCCGCAGTAGGGGCAGATGGTCGAGATGGTCTTTTCCGGCCTCTGCCATTTCTCAAATCGGGCGTAGAGGGCAGCCGTCGGGCAGATATCCACGCATGCTCCGCAGAACTTGCAGTCCGAGTCCTGCAGAGACTCGGGGCCTATCCAGTGCATGCGGTGAAAATCGGGGTTGCTGGTGAGAACGCCTTCGCCCCTCACCTCCTGGCAGGCTCGCACGCAACGGCTGCACAGGATGCAGAGATTGTAATTGCGATCGAAGAAAGGCTCTCTCAAAGACGGGCATATTTTTAAAAGAGATCTGATATCTGATTTTTTCCAGCCCCACGAACTCCACTGCCTGCTGCAGTTCGCATTCGCCGTTCTTGGGGCAGTACTTGCAGCCTACCGTCACAGGGAACTTTCTCATGCACTCGCGCAGGTCATTGCATTCGTCTTTCCTATCACAGAACAGGCAGCTGGTGGGATGGTTGGTAAGGGCTAAGAGCATCTCCAGGGTGTGTCTTCTCATCTCCTGTAGCTCTTCTGTCCTGGTCTCCACCACCATTCCCTCTTCCGCCTGGGTATTGCAGGCTGCGGGGTAATGGTCCAGGCCTTTTACAGAGACGATGCACAGCTTGCAGGAGCCGATGGGCTTGAGGTCTGGGTGGTGGCAAAGTGCTGGCACTAAGAGCCGGCCTTGCGGGCTGCTTCCAGAATCGTGGAACCCTCCTGAACCAGGATTTCTCGATCATCGATGGTCAGTTTAATCTCGGACATGTTTCCAACCGCGCCGAATAATGATGAGGATTGGTTGTATTAGAACGTTCCTCTAAAAGGAATCACCGGCAGAGTTCCAAAACGGTGTGCCTCGTCGGAAAATGTTCTGGGTCAGCCATCTTCTAGGGATAGATTTAAATGCTTCTTCAAGGAAGCCCGCGACAGGCATTATCTTATTTATATCTGCAGGTCCGTCTGAGGGCACAG
Organism: uncultured Methanosarcinales archaeon; assembly: GCA_963843555.1. GTDB lineage: Archaea > Halobacteriota > Methanosarcinia > Methanotrichales > Methanotrichaceae > Methanothrix. The sequence continues at coordinate 70,221 of CAWJKV010000012.1, read as the reverse complement.
GATCTGGAAAAGATGTATGGAAAGGAGACATCCAGGGTTCTCCGAGCATAAGTATAATCAGCAATAAGATAATTTAGCCACAGAGGCGCGGTGCAGAAGAGATGTCAAGCAAGATAAATTTAAGCCGGGTGGAGATGCCCAAGCAATCTCCCGAGAAGAGGAAACGCAACTTCCAGGAGGTTGCCCTGGGATACAGTCCAGAGCAGGCGGCAGAAGAGGCTGGCAGATGTCTTCAATGCAAGAAGCCCAAGTGCGTTGCAGGCTGTCCGGTGGGAGTGGAGATTCCGGTCTTCATTCGCGCCCTGCGGGACGGGGATATGCCTGAGGCGGCCCTGTCCCTCAAGAGAAAGAACAGCCTGCCCGGAATCTGCGGCCGGGTCTGTCCCCAGGAGGTGCAGTGCGAGAGCCGCTGCATCCTGGCCAAGAAGGGGGCGCCTGTGGCCATAGGCCGTCTGGAACGCTATGTGGCCGACTGGGAGCAGACCACGAAAAAGTGCCCTGTATGTGAAGTTGCCCCTCCCTCCGGCAAACGCGTCGCAGTCGTCGGCTCGGGCCCAGCTGGCCTCACTTGTGCAGCCGATCTGGCCAGAATGGGCCACAAAGTCACCATCTTCGAGGCGCTGCATGATGGCGGAGGCGTCCTGGTCTACGGCATTCCCGAGTTTCGCCTGCCCAAGAACATTGTCAAGTCGGAGATCGAGTACGTCAAATCCCTGGGCGCCGACCTGGAGCTTGACTCTGTGGTGGGCAGACAAATCCAGGTGGAGGAGCTGCTCAAAGGTGGCTATAACGCAGTATTCCTGGGCATCGGCGCAGGCGCGCCCCGCTTTCTAAATGTTCCCGGCGAGAACCTGAGCGGCGTTTACTCTGCCAACGAATATCTCACCCGGGTCAACCTGATGAAGGCCTACAAGTTCCCGGAATACGATACGCCCATAAAAAAGGGCAAGAAGGTGGCCGTCGTCGGAGGCGGAAACGTGGCCATGGATGCCGCCCGCTCTGCTATGCGCCTGGGAGCGGATGAGGTGCATGTCATTTACCGACGCTCTCGTGAGGAGATGCCTGCCCGTCTGGAAGAGGTGGAGAACGCCATGGAGGAGGGGGTGATCTTCGACTTCCTCACCAATCCCACCCGGTTCTCAGGCGACGATAGGGGCATGGTCAAGGCCATGGAGGTGGTTGAGATGGAGCTGGGCGAGCCCGATGCCTCAGGCCGGAGAAGCCCCCGGGTGAAGAAGGGCTCGGAGCATACTGTGGATGTGGACACGGTGGTCATTGCTGTCGGCACAGTTCCCAATCCCCTCATCGCCTCCAGCACTCCCCAGCTCATGACCACCAAATGGGGCACGCTGGTGGTGGATGGACGGGGGAGAACGACAATGGAGGGCGTCTGGGCCGGAGGAGACATCATCAGCGGCGGCGCAACTGTGATCAGCGCCATGGGCGAAGGCAAGATCGCGGCAGCTGATATGGACGATTGGCTGAAGAAGGATGGGAAGTGGATCGAGAAATAAAGCGATTCGCTTCTGGCCATCTCATAAAAATATTTTTGATTTACTACTGCAGTAACAGGCAAGAAAGAATCCTGATATTTGGACAGTCAAATAGCATACTCCGCTGCAAGCAAACATAATACTTAATAGTGTTAAAGTTAGGTATTATAGTGGAGATATTATGAGACGATCAAGAATTATGTTCTTTAGGGCTAATACTGATAATGTCGGCCCTACCAGGATATGGGATTACAAATGAGGATGTCTCCAATCTGATTGTGGATGGGAGCGGCGAGGTAACCGTGCCTCCTGATTTGGTGACCATCGAACTGGGTGTTGAGACAAAGAACATCAGCTCTGATGTCGCTGCAGCAGAGAATGCAAAACTCATGAACAAAACGGTGAAAGCACTATTGTCGGCGGGCTTGAGAGAGGATGAGATTCAGACCAGCCAGTTCCGACTCACCATGCCCTATGGAGATGAGGAGTTGATAAAAGCTCTGGCAGGAGTGGAACAGTCTCCAGAGTATGTAGCCATCAGCAGCGTCATAGTAAAGATGAATACCACTGAAGACATTGGCAAGATCCTGGGGGCCGCCATAGCAGCCGGGTCCAACAACTTGAAGAGCGTGAGCTATGGCCTGAAGGATTCAGGACCACAGAAGGACGAGGCCCTGGCCAAAGCAGTGGCCGATGCCAGGCGAAAGGCGGAAATAATTGCCTCATCCGCAGGAGTCGAGCTCGTCAGAGTGCTGGAGATTTCCTCAGGCCGCAGCTACTACTATGGGGATGAGGCTGAGTCTGTGGTTTTTGCGGCGGATGGCTCTACCTCTAACCTCTCAATACCGCTACAGCCCAAAGATGTTACTGTCGAGGCCACGATTTCAATAACCTACGAGATAGCAGCCGGTTTCCTGAGGTTCTTTCCAATTTTAATTTTTTTTTGGCAAGCGAATATTATGGCTGCCCGAGCAGCCTTGCACCGGCACCCCCATGCCAGTGCGCACGTTCGCTCGCAGGAAAGCTCCTCGAATCCATGCAAGTCTCCAGCTATGCAATCCCTGAGGTGACAGCTGATAAAAGATGGGCTGCAAACCATTCCTGGGCAGAGTCAGTGATCCGGACAAGGATTAGCTGCCTTGATTTCTGCTTTTTTGGATGGGTAACGGAGCGTTACTTGCTCTCTATTTTATTCATTCTTCTTCTTCTGCTCGTAGTCATCTCTTATGGCTTTAGCCATCTCCTCATCTGCTTCGACGACCAGGGCGCCAATATAATCGCAGATCTTGCAGTGGTAGATTTTGCCGGTGTAGCCACCGACCTCGTAATATAAATCGGAGCTGCCGCAAACGGGGCAGACCGATGTGCACTTCTTGGAGGACATAACGGTTGATGGTTTTCAATTATTTTTATTTATACCTTGGGGCACTTCGACTGCCTCTTGCATTCTCAAGCCGGGCCAATGAGGCGAAAATTGGCAGGCAAAGGACGCCCCCAGAAACTGTATAGATCGCAACGCTTAGGAGACGGGATCAGGTAAAAAGCAGGGAGGGTTGAATGTCGTCGGCCTGAGGGGTGTAGTCTGTTTTCAAACCACAGTTCGCTTTATGCGGCTGATCCCTGGCCGTCTACCCTCAAAGCAAAAACCTTAGACTGGCAAATCCTTATCTGTAATCAAGGCGGAATATATAATTGGTGTATTGCCATGCATTTGGAGCTTTTTCTTATTCTGTTTATCTTCATCCTGATAATTAAGCCCGCTCTGGGGCAGGAAAATATGAAATCTGAGCCGTCTGTTCAAGTGCAGCTGACAGACATAGAACAGACTGCAATTGCCAGCAATCGCTTTGCTCTGGATATGTATCGGGAGCTGGCAGGCAAAGATGAGAACATCTTCTTCTCTCCCTGGAGCCTGAACACGGCCCTGGCCATGACCTATGAAGGGGCGAGAGGCAAGACAGCAGATGAGATGCGATCCGTGCTGCATTTCTCCGGCGATGAGAGCAGTCAGAAGGCAGTCGTTTTCCTCGCTCGACCAGCGATTCAATGCCAACGATATCCGGCTATATCCTCTCTACTGCCAACGCCCTCTGGGTGGATAACGGCTTCTCGCTGCTCGATGGGTATAGGGATCTGATGGATCGCATCTATCATGCCAGGGCGACGAACCTGGATTTCATAGGAGCAAGCGAAGAAGCCAGAAAGACCATAAACTCCTGGGTGGAGCAGAAGACCTCCCAAAAGATAAAAGATCTCATTCCTCCCCCCTATATCGATTCTTCGACTTGTCTGGTCCTGACCAACGCCATATATTTCAAGGGCACATGGGTTAAAGAGTTTGACAAGAGCCTGACACGGGATGAGAATTTTCATACGAGCGACGGCAGGACTGTCACTGTACCCATGATGAGGACGGCTTGACAAAGATGCCAAATTCAATTACCTGGAGACAGAAGACATGCAGATGCTGCAGATGCCTTACCTGGGGGAAAAACTCTCCATGATTATTCTCCTGCCCAAAGAGCATGACATCGCCTCGCTGGAGAGTTCTCTCACTGTGGAAAAGCTCGCCCAATGGAGAGAGGGCTTAGCGCTGCAGCGCGTCGATGTCTACATACCCAAGTTCAAGATCGATGCCAAATACTTCTTGAAAAATAACCTGCGGAATTTGGGGATGCCGACCGCATTCGCAGACGCTGACTTCTCAGGGATAAGTGCCAGGCGGAGGGCTGTTCATAAGCGCAGGTCATCCATCAGGCTTATGTCGATGTGAACGAAGAAGGAACTGAGGCGGCAGCAGCCACGGCGGTCATCATGAGCAGGGGTCTTTGCTCGCGGGTCCAAAGGACGCCCGTCTTCCGTGCCGATCATCCCTTCATATTCATGATAACAGATGGCGAAACGGGCTGCATACTGTTTCATGGGCAGGATCAGCGATCCCACTGAGAAATAGCCCTACCATCTTATTTTGATTTTGGTGGCAGACTAACTGACCCAAGGTCAGAACAGCTTCATCAGCTCCTCGGCTATGATCCTGTACCCGCCTCATTCGGATGGTCCAGACCTGGTATGATCAATGATCCCAGAGGCGTCCCCCGGCGCACGCGCTCCATCCATGCTCCGTAGACGTCCACGAATCCGACATCCATCTCCCTGGCCACATCTTCGAGGGCTCGGTAGTAGTCCTGCACGATTCTGTCGTAGGGAGGCGTCTCCAACGGCTGTGAAGAGAGGAGCAATATCTCTGAATCAGGTCCCGCCCGAATGCGCCGGATCATCTTTATAAGATTTTCCTTGAACTCATCCACATCTATGTCAAAGACGGAGTCGTTGATGCCGAAGTTGATGGTAACCAGATCCGGCTCGTAAGATAGCACTGACCAGTCCAGCCGGGCGAGCCCATCCCGGCTGGTGTCTCCTGATATGCCGGAGTTGATCATCTCCACTTTTGCTTCGCGGAATTTCTGCTGCAGCTGCTCCCGCCAAAAGGATGGGAAACCTCGCCTTACAGCGAAGCCTGCGGTAATGGAGTCCCCAAATGCGACAATGGTGGCATCGCCGCCTGCTTCAAGATCCGTGCGCGTCTTTTCCGCAAATCTCCTCTGCTCTTCCTGCATAGCTGTGGTAGGGTTCTTTGCCAACTATTGGAGCTTTGCCTTCCCTGCCTCCTTCACCGCCTTCTTCATCTCGCGGACCAGACTTTCCAGCTCTTCTATCTCGCCTCTGGCGATCAGGTCCACGCAGACGGAGCCCACGATGGCGGCGTCAGCTCCGGCACGGATGACCTCGGCCGCCTGCTCTGGAGTGGAGATGCCAAAGCCCACTGCTTTCGGTTTCTTGCCCGGAACGCGGGCGATGAGGTCGCGGGTGTCCTGCAGCACCTCGCTGCGGGCTCCCGTCACTCCCGTACGAGCCACCAGGTAGAGGAACCCAGAGGTCTCCATCTCTATCATCTTCAGCCGCTCCTGCGGGGTATTGGGTGCCACCAGGAAGATGAGGTCCACTCCGTATCTGGTGCAGGCCTCTTGCAGAGGTGCGGCCTCCTCGGGCGGCAGGTCGGGAACAATCATGCCGGTGATACCGGACTTTGCACAGTCCCTGGCAAACTTATCCAGGCCCCGCGCGTAGATCATGTTGTAGTAGCCCATGAAGACCTTGGGGACCGGTACATTGGCCGCGGCTGCCACCTGGAAGTAGACGTCCGTGTTCATTCCGGCGGCAATGGCCCTTTGTGCTGCCGCCTGGATGGTTGGCCCGTCCGCGATGGGGTCGGAGTGAGGCAGCCCCAGTTCGATGATGTCCGCGCCTGCCTTCTCCAGCCGACGCACCAGATCGGGCGTCGCTTCCGGCGAGGGATCTCCGGCGCAGATATACACGATCAACAGGGGCCCATTCTCAAAGGCTTCAGAGATTCTCATATTCCATCACCGTTGCCAGATCTTTGTCACCGCGGCCGGATACATTTATGATCGCCAATTCACCCAGAGTCTCCGGCTCCTGCAGGGCATAGCCCACGGCGTGCGCCGACTCCAGCGCCGGGATAATGCCCTCCAGCCGTGAGAGAGCATGGAATCCCTCCATAGCGGTCTTATCATCTGCGATCCTGGGCTGCACGCGCCCCTTTTCCGCTAAAAAGGCCAGCTCCGGACCCACTCCAGGATAATCCAGTCCGGCAGCCACGGAATACGACTCCAGAATCTGGCCGTAAGGGTCCTGCAGGATCTTGGTGAGAGCGCCATGCAGAATGCCGTCTGTGCCGTAACCAAGAGATGCTCCATTGTCCGCCATCCTCTCGTTCTTGCCGGGGCCCCGGCCTCCCGCCTCCACTGCTATAAGCCTCGATTCGTCCTTCAAGAAGGGGGCGAAGATCCCCATGGCGTTGCTGCCGCCACCCACACAGGCCACGATGCTGTCCGGAAGACGGCCTTCTGCCTCCTGAATCTGCCTGCGGGCTTCAAGTCCGATTACGCTTTGAAAGTCCCGCACCATTGTTGGAAAGGGATGGGCGCCTGCCGCTGTTCCCAAGAGATAATGAGTGTGATCGAAACTGGCCGCCCAGTCACGCATGGCCTCATTGATGGCGTCCTTGAGAGTCCTGGAGCCGGACCGGACCGGTATGACCTCAGCACCCATCAGCTCCATGCGGTAGACATTCATCTTCTGCCGCTCGATGTCTACCTCGCCCATATAGATCTGCGTCTCGAAGCCCAGATTGGCTCCCACGATGGCCGTGGCCACGCCATGCTGGCCTGCGCCCGTTTCAGCTATGAGCCGGGTTTTTCCCATCTTCTTCGCCACCAGAGCCTGGCCGAGTGTGTTGTTGAGCTTGTGCGCCCCGCCGTGCACCAGATCCTCTCTCTTCAGGTAGACTTTGCGACCCAGCTCCCGGCTGAGATTTCTGGCAAAATATAAGGACGTCGGCCGTCCCGCGAAGTTCCTGAGAAGAGACCTCAGTTCATCTTGAAACTGCTCGTTTCCTTTCAGGCCCTCATAGGCGGCACTCAGATCTGACAGGGGTTGCACGAGCGTTTCGGGCACAAAGAGACCGCCGTACCTCCCAAACTTTATCGCAAAATTCTCGGGCATCAAACACTTCAAAGGATCACCGGCTTAGTATGCTTCTGATGTACTAATCAATACTATAATGTACGAAAAAGTACATCTAATATCGTATTTAAGCTTTACCACACAGCACACCGCATCAGGCCAGATCGGGCGGCACCTCGCCCGTCAGGCTCTCGATCCTTCTCTCGGCTCTCTCCAGCCGGGCGTTGCAGAGCTTGACCAGCTTCATCCCTTTCTCATAGAGGTCCAGACTCTCCTCCAGGCTCATCTTTCCCTCTTCCAGCTCCGAGACTATGCGCTCCAGGTCTTCCAGCGCCTCTTCCAGTCCGACTTCTCCCTTATTCACTCAATTGACTCCTCCTTCCCATCCGCGATCTCCAAAACCCTGCACCTGAGCCTTCCCTGCACCCAGGATCAGTTCCACCACCTCACCGGGCCTTGCGTCCTCTGCTCTCAGTATCAGGCCCCGCTTCGATCGGGCTATGGCATAGCCCCGCAAAAGGGTCGCACGAGGTCCTACAGCCACCAGGCGACCCTGGGCCAGATCCAGGCGCGCCCTCCTGGTCTTTAGCTCATCCACCTGGGCGGCAGCCAGTCGTTCACCAAGATAATCCAGACGCTGCCGGGCTTCTGTCGCCAGGGAATACATCCTCCTGGCAGAGATGCTTTGCTGCAGATACTCCAGACGCTCCTCTTTTCGCTCCAGGACCGTCCAAAGGGCGCGCACCATTCTTACCTCGCTCTCACGCAGCCACTCTTTCACCTCCTCAATATCAGGCACAGCCATCTTTGCTGCTGCTGTGGGCGTTGCTGCGCGCATATCGGCCACAAAATCGGCAATGGTGACATCAGTCTCGTGGCCCACAGCCGAGATGACAGGTGAGTCGCATCCGAATATGGCACGGGCCACTGCTTCCGAATTGAAGCACCAGAGGTCTTCAGTGGAGCCACCGCCACGACAGACTATGACCACATCAGTCTGGCCCTGCAGCGCCAGCAACGCCGAGACGATGCTCTCCTCCGCCCCTTCGCCCTGCACCTGCGCCGGAGAGAGAATGATGCGCGCCGGATAGAGGCCTATGATGCGCAGGACATCTCGCAGCGCCGCCCCCTGCGGAGAGGTGACAATGCCGATCCTCTCTGGATAGCGGGGGATGCCGCGCTTGCGCTCCAAATCGAACAACCCCTCCGCTGCCAGCTTCTTCTTCAAAGCCTCGAATTGCAAGTGGCGAAATCCCAGGCCTACATCCTGCTTTACGCCCTGGGCCACCAGCTGCACTCTGCCCTGCGGCCTGTAGACGGCAATATCTCCATAGACCAGAATGTTCAATCCATCCTTCAGTTCAAAGTCCAGCCTTGAGGCCTGATTTTTGAAGAGAACGCAGGAGATTTGTGAGTCCCTGTCCTTGAGGGTGAAGTACCTGTGCCCGGACCTGTGATGGACGTAGTTGGAGACCTCGCCCTGCGCCCAGAGGTCATGCAGGCGGGGATCATTTTCCAGGCGGTCTTTTATCCTCTCATTCAGGTCCGTGACGGTAAATATCCGGGTCAAGATAGATTCTTCTGGACAGACTCAATATTTAAGGGCGATTCAAGAGCGGGCCGAAACTGATTAAGATGAGAAAGAGATCCAATGAGATTTTTTCGGTTTTATGGGTAATGCTGTCGAATTATGCTTTAATTAAACTTAGTTGATCATAACACAAGAAAACTTTATATGGCAGAATATCTCTGTCATTAATGGTGGCGCAATGCATATAATGGAAGGTTTCTTGCCTCTGCAGTGGTGCGTGTTGTGGTTTGCACTCTCCCTGCCGGCAGTCGCTTACGGAGTCCATAGAATGAACAGGATGATAAAAGAGAACCGCGAAATACTGCCACTATTGGGCGTCTCTGGTGCATTTATTTTCGTTCTTTCCTCTCTAAAGATGCCTTCCGTCACTGGAAGCTGCTCCCACCCCACGGGCACGGGCATGAGTGCGATTATCTTCGGTCCCTGGATAACCTCGGTCATGGCCACGATAGTCCTGATTTATCAGGCGGTATTTCTGGCTCATGGCGGTCTGAGCACCTTGGGTGCTAATACCTTCTCCATGGGCATTGCGGGGCCGATAGTCGCAGTAATCATCTATAAGGCTGCCATGAAGTCAAGGTTGAATTTGTATGTAGCTGTTTTTCTGGCGGCGATGTTCGCCGATTTAGCGACATATGTTGTTACGTCTCTTCAACTTGCTCTGGCGTTCCCGGCAGCCTCTGGAGGAGTCCTGGCATCCTTTTGGGCCTTTGCCGCAGTCTTTGCCATAACCCAGGTTCCCCTGGCCATAGTTGAAGGGGTGGTGACAGCATTGATGTTCAAGTACATAGTGCAGCTTCGAGGCGATGTGCTGCTGAGAATGAATGTGGTCTCACCAAGCACTATGAATAGCTTAAAGGAGTCTTCGGCATGAAACTGGAGCTCGTAACTCTGGGTGTTATAGTTGTCTTCATCGCGGCTTTCGCCTACGTAAGTTCAACCGGAAACCACGAGTGGGGCGGAGCTGACGGCCAGGCAGAAGAAGTGATTTCCGATCTGACCGGCGGCACCTACCAGCCCTGGTTCCAGTCCATTTATACGCCGCCCAGTGGAGAGATTGAGAGCCTCCTCTTTGCCCTGCAGGCGGCCATCGGCAGCCTCATCATCGGCTATTTTCTGGGTTACTACCGAGCTGCAGCGAAGATGAAGACTGCCAAAGCTGTCCAGGAGAATGAAGGAAAATCAGATGCATGACCTTCTGGACGACTGGGCACAATCCAACGCTCTGCGGAATACGGATGCGCGGCTCAAATTGCTCCTGGGCCTGGGCGCCATCCTTATTTCGGTATCTTCAGTCACGCCCCTGACACCTCTGTTCGTGGCCGTGACCATGAGCCTTATAACTGTGATGCTGGCCAAAATTCCTATCCGCTTTTACTCCCGGCTGCTTCTCCTGCCCCTCTCCTTCGCAATGCTCAGCGCCGGAATTGTGGCCTTCATGCATGGCTCCGGACAAACACTATTCGCCCTGGACATCTTCGGGCTGCAACTGAGCATTGGAGCAGAAGGAGCAAACCTGGCCCTTCTCCTGATCGCCAGAACCTTCGGCGGCATGACCTCTCTCTTTTTCATAGCTCTGACCACACCTATGATTGAGATCTTTGCCGTTTTGAAGTCCCTGAGGATTCCGGAATCAGTACTTGAGCTATCAATGATGATTTACAGGTACATATTTGTCTTTCTGGATCAGGCAGCCATGATCCACAACGCCCAGGTGATGCGTCTGGGGGATGTTGGAGCCAGAAACTCTCTTGGCTCCTTCGCCATGCTTTCCAGCGTTCTCTTTTTGCGATCCTGGGAGCAGGGAGAACGGCTTATCGTGGCCATGGACGCACGCTGCTACAACGGCGTGCTTGATCTCATGGACCAGAGCCCCGGACCAAAGCCAATTGAGGTCTTTGCCGTGGTGGCGTATTTAATCCTGGTTATGGCATTCGCGGCTTTAACCCGAAGCATCAATCTTCTATGAGGAAACAAATGACGAACATCCTTGAAACCAGAAGTGTTGACTATTCCTACGGAGACGGAACCCAGGGTTTGAACAATGTGAGCCTCTCCCTGGAGGAAGACAAAAAGATCGCCCTGGTGGGGCCCAATGGTGCCGGCAAGTCCACCCTTATGCTCATGTTCAACGGGATTCTTCGGCCGACAAACGGCGAAATCCTCTTTCACGGCCGGAGTCTGAGATATGATTCTGCTTCCCTGAGAGAGGTCAGGCGAAAAGTGGGCATGGTCTTCCAGAACTCCGATGATCAGCTCTTTGCTCCTACTGTCTACCAGGATGTAGCCTTCGGGCCCGTGAACCTGGGTTTTCCGCCTGAGAGGGTAAAGAAATACGTGAGTTACGCCCTGCAGTACGTTGGCCTCTCGGGATACGAACGCCGGCCGCCCCATCACCTCAGCGGAGGCGAGAAGAAGAGGGCTGCCATTGCCGGCGTCCTGGCCATGGAGCCCGAGGTGATGATTCTCGATGAGCCCACCTCAAACCTCGATCCGGCCAGCTCCGAGGAGATCATGGAGATGCTCGATGAGCTGAACCTCGGCAGAAAGACCATGATCATCTCCACCCATGATGTTGACCTGGCCTATCGCTGGGCGGACGATGTGGTCTTGATGAAGGACGGGGGAGTGCTGCGCCGCGGCAAGGGCCAGGAGATATTCGGCGATGCAGTGCTGATCAAGGAGGCCAGGCTGAAGCTTCCTACCGTTGTCGACCTTTACCAGGAGCTGGCGGGCCGTGGTCTTGTAAATGGGGCTAAGCCTCCCTTGAACATCCTCGAGCTTTGCGATCTATTGGAGTCAAGAACAGAGAAGAAGGAACCGGTTACGGAAAAGGGCCGGGGAAAGATCTACATCTGCAATGTGGATGAAGATCTCTTTCTGCAAATCCCTGAGATCCTCGAAAAGACGGGAGCGGACTATACGGGCGCAATGGGTACCAGCGCCAAGGTTATGGCCGAGCGGTCTTCGATCCACCTGGACTTCACCTATGGTGTCATAGACAAATGCATCCTGAAGGCTTTAACCGGCAAGAGTTCTCTGATCATGACCTCAGGAGGAATGGTAGACCATGCCCTGCAAAGGATTGAGGCCTACGGCCGGGAGTCAGGAACCGAGATTGCTGCTGTCAAGATACCCTCCTGCTAAGAGGGCTGTATGTCATTTGACCCATAATTTGAGCTTACCAAAACCCTTAAGTAAAACCAGATTGTATAAAGTAAAGTGTACTGGAATGGTTTGCTATTCCATGCGTCCATTCAGCACCAGATGCGAGGGTCAAACGACTTGTAGTCTGGCCCTCGCTCTGGATCTCCCAAAAGTTTCTCCTTCACTAATCGGTACCTTTATGAAACACTTTTTCCTTTCTGGTCGATGTCGGATCATGTCTATCCTGATGGGATGCAGCTTGCTTTCAGGAAATTATCGATTTAGTTCTTCCCGTTCCTCATTTTTCAGTTTGACACTATGCAATTTCTTCCTCGCCATAATCTAGGAGATAAAATGAGCGAATGAGGCACTCTATTCGACTTGAGCATATGTTTGAATGATCTTGGTCAGGGCCTAGGCAATCAAACGGGCAATATCTTCACTCACGATCTTCGAGCAAGTGGAAAGCTCCCACGCAAAAGTGGCAAGAAGGAACCAGAAAAATGGTTGAGATAGATACTATCTGTTCAAGCTCAATCTTGAAGAGTTACACCTTCATTTCGTTTACTAAAATTGCTCTTCTCCATCGTGTCACCTCCCGGCAACCTATTTATCCCCTCACTCGCTCTCCCTCTCCATGATACTTGTTTATTCTCTGGGCGGCTCCATCCTGGCAGGCCGCGATGCGCGGAGCCTGCGTGAATACGCAGATGCCCTCCGGCAACTGGCCCAGGAGCACCAGATCTTCGTAGTAGTTGGCGGCGGGAAAATTGCCCGCGAGTACATCGAAAAGGCGCGCGCTCTGGGCGCCAGCGAGATGTTCTGCGACACCATCGGCATCGGTGCGACAAAGCTCAACTCGGCGCTGCTCGTGGCAGCTCTTGGCGCTGCCGCACCGCAGGAGATTCCCGACTCCTATGCCCAGGCTGCCCGGCTGGCTGAGAAGGGCAAGATCGTGGTCATGGGCGGGGTTGCCCCCGGTCAGACAACGGACGCCGTCGCTGCCCTATTGGCGGAGTACGTGCACGCCGACAAACTGATCGTGGCCACCTCGGTAGATGGCGTCTATAACGCCGATCCGGAGAAGGATCCAGCTGCCAAGAGGCTGGCCACAATGACGCACCATGCACTGGTGCGCCTGGCCATGGAGACAGAAATGAAAGCAGGTTCGCGCTCTCCCGTCGATCCTCTGGCTGCCAAGATCATAGAGAGAAGCTCCATTCCCACATCAATAGTCCTGGGCAGCAAACTGGAAAATTTAAGAAAAGGTGCCCTGGGTGGGCACACTGGCACAGAGATCAGGCCGGAGTAAGCGACTTGATGAGGTCTGTGGGAGAGACGAATCCCCAGAGCACACCCTCTTCCGAGACCACCAATTGGCTGGCACCGGTCTTGCCCAGCATCTTGATGGCTTCATAGATGGGCTCCTCTGAGTCGATGGTGAGGAAACCTCGCGTCATGATCGTTCTCGCTTCCTGGTCTGTTCTGCCGTCCGCCACTGCCCGGGCGACATCGGCCAGGGTGATCAATCCTGGTGAGCTGTCGTCCACCAGGCCCTCCTGAACACCGTTATGCACCAGAATACGCGCCACCTCCTGCAACGAGACGCCGGGAGGGATGCGCACAGCGCGACGGGCGATCTTCTTGACGGGCACCTTGGGGACAGATATCATCTCGTCGATGTGTAGAATGAGCCGGCTCATGGTGTCGTCCCTGCCCCGAACTGTGCCCCGGATGTAGAGCTTGTTCACGGGTGTCGGCCCCACCTCGATCTCATCTCCCACGTTGAAGTCTCTTATGTTGCCGATGACGCGAATCACGCCGTCGCATTGCTGCGAGTGCATGACCTTGTTGAAGATGATCTCGCTGGCCGTGGTGCCCTCCATCAGCACTCCGTTCCTGATTACGGGAACAGTTACAACATCCCCGGTGGCTTCGATACTGAGCGCCTCGTAGGCAGCTCCCGTAGCCCGGTAGCCGCCCTTGGGGCCCGGCACGCCTTCCACCAGGTTCAGGGCTTTGAGGGATTGCATCTGGTTTCGGATGGTACCAGGATTGCGATCTATCAACTCGGCAATCTCCTCGCCCTTTACAGCTCGTCCTTCAATGCGATGAATGTTGATCAATGCGGTTAAGATGTCTCTTTGAACAGGTGTCAAATCCATAATTCGATCAATATTGTTCATGATTAATGTCCTATATAGATTTATTGATCGTGATATCTCCAAAACAAATCTAGTTTAATTCGAATCCGGTTTTCAACTCTCCATCATAGAGCAATTTTGCTCTAAATGGGAATAAAAACTCCTTATTTTCTCATGGGGCATATTTTGCTTCCTTGATATGGAAAACGTCCCATACGCCTCCAGATTTTTTTCACGGGCTCCTTGAAGATGCTGCCCCAGGACTCCGGGTAGCAGGAGCAGGGATAGACTTCTCCCGCAGGAGTCACATGCATCCAGCTGCGGGCCGCAAAGCAGCCAAAAAGCTTGTAGGCCTCGGGAACCGAGAAGATCCTGGGCGCTCGTGCTCTTCTGCCCGAGACGAAGTCCGCCAGTTGGATATGATCCTCTGGCGTCAGGGCTACCCCTTCTCGATCAGACCAGCGGCCTGTGGAGACCACCTCGAAGAAGGTCAGCTCGTGCGCGCCTATACATTGAGCCAGGTCGTGGAAATGCTGCAGATGACAGATATTCTCGCGGCGCAAGACCACATAAAGGTCTACCAGCAGGCCGGCTTGAAGAGCATTTTTCACGGCCCGCATGGCTTCCAGATAGACTCCTTCTCTTCCCCGCATGGCATCATGCTCCTCTGCATCAGGACTATCCAGGCTCACATTGACGGCATAGAGGCCCGCCTCCTTGAGCTGCAATGCCAGTTCGGCAGTGAAGCCCGCTCCCGAAGTGAAAAGTGTGGAAATGGCCCGGTCGTCCACAGATCGCACCAATTCCGGCAGATCCGGGTAGAGTGCAGGCTCCCCTCCATCGAATATCACCAGCGTTGTACCCATCTCCAGAATCTGGTTGACCAGGTCCTGAACCGTATGCGGAGAAAGGCGGAGCTTGTTTCCGGAATTGGGCAGGGCGCAGTGGGAGCAGCGATTGGGACACTCCTCGGTGATGGAGATGGTAACCTGGTCAGGGGTGCGAAGCCCCAGCAGGGCTCGCATGCGGCTGTTCGCCAGCCGATCGAAAGCCCGGCTGGGCAGAGGAGGAATCCAGGTGGAAAGAGAGAGCTGATCCGGTCCCGCCTGAGCCGCGACCTGGCCCTCAAACATCTGCATGCTGGATCTGATCAGTGGCAGATGAGCCAGCGGGCCGGCAACATGCACCTTAATCCGGCCTTCCTCTACGCAGGCCTCAGCCTTGAGCAGAGGATTGCAGTAGAGGGGGTAGGAGCCAGAACTGCCAAGGGATGTATAACGGGAATTGGCATCTTTTGCTCTCTTTAGCCGGGACATCAATAGACATCCTCTGGATCGAATACCTTCTCGCCTACAACCTGGCCGTCTAAGGTGCGGTAGAAGCAGGACCTATAACCGGTATGACAGGCCCCTCCTTCCTGCTCGACCATTAACAGTATGGCATCTTCATCGCAATCGACCCGTATCTCCCGGACAAGCTGAAAGTGCCCGGAGGACTCGCCCTTTAGCCAGAGCTTCTTTCGCGAGCGAGACCAGTAATGTGCTTTGCCCGTCTCTCTGGTCCTGGCCAATGCCTCGTCGTTCATATAGGCCAGCATAAGCACCTCGCCTGTCTTCCAGTCCTGGGCGATCGCCGGTATCAACCGATCATTCATCGCAAAATGGTAGTGGATATATCCTATAAGGGTCTTGCTGAAGCTGTGATGAAATGCATCACCTGCAAAGGCCGGGGAGACTGCGGTCGGCCCGTCTGCCCCATACTTCGCCGCCTGGAGGAGATCTCTCACCTCCCCAAAATCGGCAGCCGCATGGAAGGAATGTCCCCTCCAGAGGTATTTGTGGGGAGACACGGCTATCCATTGGTGAGAGCCGGGCCCATGGTACCCCTGGGTGAAGCCCGGCAACCCCCGCTGCTCGGCATGGACATTGGGGAGGTTATAGCTTCGCGATCGCAAATGGTTCGCTCTGAGACAAAGATCGGGGTCTTGGAGGCGCAGACACCGGGAAAGCTTCTGGAGGCATGCCAGCAGATCGCCATGTCGTCCGCGCCTGTGGGGACAGAGGTCTCTTTCTTCAAGCCCCCCCAGGGAAGGCTCCAGTTCGATGGTGTGCTCTCTCCCTCCGGCCCATCCGGAGAGCTGAAGAAGATGGAGATCACCACCAATCCCCTCATCCCTCGCAAAGTGGACGAGGTCGTGGAAGATAGGGACGTGGTCGCTTCTGTTGCATTGGGCGAGCTCTATTCTGCGGGCATTGGTGTGGATCACATCTCTCGCATGCTTTCCCTGGGCTTGTTGGGGAGGAAGCGAAAGCTGGTGCCCACGCGCTGGTCGATCACCGCCTCGGACGACATGATCGCTAAAGAGCTCAAGGAAGCCGTTTTGGACAAGCCCCTGGTCAACGATTATTATCTGTTTTCCGGAGAGGATTTGGGAAACCATTTTGAGATATTGCTCCTGCCCCGGCCATTCAGCTTCGAGCTGATTGAGATCTGGATGCCCCGCTCCGTCTGGGCCGAGGACGGCTTCATAGGCTGGTGATCGGGAGGATGCGCGACCCAAGAAGGAATACAGCAGCCTGGCGGGCGGATACTACGCAGCGCGCCTGGCGGCGCTGGAGCACCTGGCCTTGTTGGGACGCCAGGCAGCAGTGCTGGCGGTGCGGGAGATCTCGGAAGCCTACTGGGCTCCATTGGGCGTCTGGGTGGTGCGGGAGGTGGCCCGCAAAGCAATGACCTCACCACCATTACGCTTTGGGAGTCTGCCTGAGGCAATGGCGGAGATGGAAAATAGGATTAAGACCCCATCGGGAGAGTGGCGCAAGACGGCTGAGCTCCTGGGGAGGCCGGTACAGAGGAGCTTGATGGAGTTCTAGAGTACAGTGAACTTCTGGAAGTCTTGAACATTAGTACTGATCGAAGTGCAGAATGAATATTTAGGTCAAATGTGTATAATTTCTGATCAGATTCAATCGTAATCGTCTATATGATCACATAGATTATATCTTATTTACATGGCAGTGGAAAGATGTCTGTTGGCAATCATGACGATTGGCTTAGTAACAATATCAATAAGCACCGCATCAGCGATTGGTGGCGATATTTCTGAATTGAATGACCTCATCTCGTCATTTGAAAAACAAGGCATGAGTTCCCTTGATCTGGCCTCTGTTCTTGCCAATCATGGGTTTGATGCCGTCGCCAAAAATGGCTACACAGAGGTGCATCTGTCAGGCAAGATCTACAAGATCACCCCGAGCGCCGACAAGCCAGGATCATACGAGACGGAAATCATGATACAACAATGCCCAAACACCAGGATGTATGAGGAAGATCGGATGCTATCTCAGAAATCCTGAGTCAATCATGAATAGGAGGGAGGCAAAAGTCATCTTGATGGGAAAGAAATGAGATTCGACCTTTGCCATGTACTACATACGGCAATTGCCGAGATATAAGCTTTTTGGCCAGGGCATATTTACAAAGAGAAATCAATCTGAGAATCGATATGCAGGCGAGCCTATAACGCATCTTCGGAAGGGCTAATGGCCGAATATATAATCGCACATCATACCCAGGCCCAAGATTTCGCGAAATCCAGGCAAAGCCACACAGAGAATACCTCATCCAAAATGCAAGAAGAACTTTCTTCTATAATCGTCATAGACAGGCAATTGCAGCATTCTGGTTCCTGCGAGTAAAGCATTTAATATTAAGAATGCGATTTTCTATTATGGAACTGGATGCGTGTATAGCAGGAAGGAGAAGCATACGCAGCTATAAAGACAAAGCTGTGCCAAAAGATGTCATCAACAAGATATTGTCTGCCGGATCTTTGGCTCCCTCGGGCATGAACGGCCAGCCATGGCGTTTCACTGTCATAGAGAAGAGAGATATCATCGATAATCTGTCCCGAAGGACAAAAGAGCTGGTGATGCAGAGCATGCCCCTGCCTGAGAACCTCCTGACGGCATTCAAGTCGAATAAAGACGTAGTGTTCTATGGTGCCCCGCTTGTCATTTTGATCAGCGTTGCGAAGAAAGAGGAATGGAGGACAGTGAACCTCCTGGACTGCGGCCTGGCCGCAGAGAACATGTTCCTGGTCGCCTACCAGGCAGGTTTAGGAAGCTGTTTTATCGGTTTTGCCGCCTTCCTGAACCAGGACCCCAGGGCCCTGGCAGAGATAGGGATACCTGAGGACCATGAATTGATGGCGCCGCTCATATTCGGCTATCCGAATGAGACTCCTGAACCAAAATCCAGAGAAGCCAAAGTGCTGAAATGGATCTAGGGCGGAAAGAGAGCTTTGCGACCTCAAGTCGTTTTGAGAAAGAGGACTGGATAGCCCCCAAAGGGGATATATCGCTGGCTGAAGACTTCGACATAAGCACCGCAAAGGGCCTCTCCGAGGCCGAGGCGGCAGAGCTGCAAAAACAGTTTGGATATAATGAGCTGCCGCAATCGAAACCTCGCAGCATATTCGCAATCGCTCTGGAGGTGATAAAGGAGCCCATGTTCCTGCTTCTGGTGGCAGGCAGCCTGGTTTATTTCATTCTCGGAGACCTTCAGGAGGCGCTGATGCTTATGGGCTTCGTCTTCGTGGTGATGGGCATCACCCTCTACCAGGAACGAAAGACGGAGAGGGCCCTGGAGGCCCTGCGAGACCTATCCAGCCCCCGTGCCCTGGTGATCCGGGACAGTGTGCATAAACGCATTCCTGGACGGGAGGTTGTTCCCGGTGACCTGATTGTTCTTTCTGAAGGCGATCGCGTACCCGCAGACGCAGAGCTTCTTTTCTGCACCAACCTCTCTGCAGATGAGTCGCTCCTCACGGGTGAGTCAGTATCCGTTCGCAAAGTATGCTCCGACGGCTCGTCCGCTATGACCCAACCGGGCGGCGATGACCTGCCTTTCGTCTATTCCGGAAGCCTTATTGTGCAGGGCCAGGGTGCGGCTCAGGTGTTGGCCACGGGCGCGCAAACGCAGATCGGCAAGATCGGAAAAGCCCTGCAAAATGTCGAGTCCGAGAAGACGCCGCTGCAAAAGGAGACCTCGAAACTCGTGCAGAAGCTGGCCCTCGCTGGGACTGGCTCTTTGCGTCTTGGTGGTTGTGGTCTATGGCATAACCCGGAACGACTGGCTGCAGGGACTCTTGGCCGGTATCACCATGGCCATGGCCGTCCTGCCGGAAGAGTTTCCCGTAGTCCTGACCATCTTCCTGGCTATGGGTGCCTGGAGGATCTCTCAGAACCGGGTCCTCACACGCCGGGTCCCGGCCGTGGAGACGCTGGGGGCGACCACAGTGCTCTGCACTGACAAGACCGGCACTCTCACAGAGAATCGTATGACTGTGAAGAAGCTCTTTGCTGCCGGCCAATTCTGGAGCCTCGACGGGCTCCTGGGCGCTCTTCCTGACGGCATTCATGAGGTCGTGGAGTACAGCATTCTGGCCTCGCAGAAAGACCCTTTCGACCCCATGGAGAAGGCCTTCCAGAAGCTTGGAGATGACTATCTGCAGAAGACGGAACATGTCCATAGAGATTGGAGTCTGGTGCAGGAGTATCCACTCTCCAAGAAGCTGCTGGCTATGTCCCGCGTCTGGAGGTCACCGGAAGGCAGTGATTTCGTCATTGCCGCTAAGGGTGCGCCTGAGGCCATAGCCGACCTCTGCCATCTTGATGAATCATCCCGCCAGAAGCTCTCCGAGAATATCATTGCCATGGCAGAAGAGGGCTTACGCGTCCTTGGCGTCGCCAGAGCAAGATTCAAAGAGACCGATCTGCCGCAGGCACAGCACGACTTCGAATTTCAGTTTCTGGGTCTCGTGGGCCTTGCCGACCCGGTGCGTGCCTGGCATAGCCGATGCCATCAAGGAATGCTATGACGCGGGGATAAGAGTCGTAATGATAACCGGCGACTATCCGGCTACTGCCCAGGCCATCGCCAGAACGATAGGCCTTAAGTCTGCGGACAGGGTCCTGACCGGCCCGGAGATGGAGTTGCTCTCCGATTCGGATTTTCAGGAGCGCATAAAGGACATAAACATATTTTCCCGAATGGTGCCGGAGCAAAAGTTGAGGCTGGTCATAGCTATGAAGGCCGATGGAGAGGTTGTGGCCATGACCGGCGACGGCGTCAATGATGCCCCTGCCCTGAAAGCGGCAGACATCGGCATTGCCATGGGCGGCCGGGGCACAGATGTGGCCCGGGAGGCAGCGAGTCTGGTGCTTTTGGACGATTCCTTCTCATCCATTGTGCAGGCCACGCGGCTTGGCCGCAGAGTATTCGACAATATCAAGAAAGCCATGGGCTACATCCTTGCCATTCACGTGCCCATCGCAGGCATGTCTTTGATACCTGTTCTCTTGCAGTGGCCTCTCGTCCTCTTGCCGGTGCATGTCGTCTTCCTGGAGCTGATCATTGACCCGGCCTGCTCCGTGGTCTTCGAGGCTGAGCCCGAGGAGGCTGATGTCATGCAGACGCCCTCCACGCGATCCGAAAAAGCCGCTCTTCAGCAGGCGGAATCTGGCCCTGAGTTTCCTGCAAGGCTTTATAGTGCTGGCAATCGTCCTGGCCGTTTATGCCACATCTCTATACCGCGGCCAGGGAGAAGCAGAGGCAAGAGCCCTGACCTTTACCACGCTCATCGTGGCCAATCTGGGCCTGATCCTAACCAATCGATCCTGGTCTCGAACCATTTTTGAGACCTTGAGACAGTCCCAACCGTGCTCTCTGGTGGGTGTTGGGAGGGGCGCTTGTATTCCTGGCTGCGGTGCTCTACATTCCATTCTTGAGAGAGCTGTTCGGCTTTGCCTATCTGCATTTCATCGACATCGCCATATGCTTCATGGCAGGGATTACCAGCATCTTATGGTTTGAGGGGCTCAAGATGATCAATGGCATGCGCCGTAGTAGCAGATCGAAATGAGCGGAGCCGATCCCAACCGGTTTGAAAATAGGAATGAATGGAACCACTGAGACGGCGGAATGGATATGTCTAACGCCTCATCAGCGGCACATACTCCACGCCCGGGCGGCTTCTGCCAGCTTCCATGCGATAGAGCTCCATCAGGGCATAGACCTCTTCAGGAACATCAGTCTGGACGCATTCACCTAAGAGAGTCTGTGCCTCCTCGGCCATGAAAGGATGATCGTGAGTGTACTTTCCCGAGACGAACTCCTCGATTATTATGTCCAGCCTCTTTTGGTCTGACTTGCCTTCCAGGATTTTTCTCAAGAGGCTCCTCATCTGGTCCAGAGCCTTGCGGCCTTCTTCGGCGTAGATGAGTGTCTTGTCATCGATCTCATCGATCTTCTTCTTGCTGACCACTGCCAGGAGCGATGTGGCTGGATAGCTGCCCTGAATATCTCCCAACTGCGGATCGACGGGACCCAACGCAGCATGCGGGTCCATGATTATCCTGTCGGCAGCAAAAGCGATGAGGGTTCCGCCGCTCATGGCGTAATGGGGCACAATCACTGTCTTTTTGGCGGGATGAGCCTTCAGAGCCATGGCGATTTGCGTGGCTGCCAGAGCCAGGCCGCCGGGCGTATGCAGAATGATGTCTATCGGCACATCTTTATCCGCTCTGCGAATAGCCCGCAAAACCTGTTCGCTGTCGTCGATATCGATGTAGCGGGCCAGAGGGATGCCAAGAAAGCTGATGGTCTCCTGGCGATGGATAAGCGTTATGACCTGAGTGCCTCTCGATTTTCCGAGCTTGGCGAGAACGCGCTTGCGTGCAGACTGCAGGTAATTTCTCTGGGCCATGGGAACCAGAAACAGGAGTATGAATAATAGAACCCAGACATTATTGAGTTAGAAGCTCAACGCATCTGTTCCGACCTGGGCTTGGAGTAAAACCATCATTTTATGAATTAGTTCGATCCATATTTAAATTCTCTCGCGAATTTCATTTTCGTCCCCAAGCGCGGATGGGTAAAGAGATAAGTAATAAACTGAACGAAAGGAGGTTATGGGTTTGAAGATAGTACGATATTCTGGCTGGATGGGAGTTCTCCTCTTGGTTTTGCTGATGTCAGTATGCTTTGCACAGTCACGGGATGCATCCTCAGCAAATGCGAATCAGTTCGCGAACGATACAGTAGACGCCTCCAGCACAGTCGGTGCAGACATTAATAGCACCAATTCAAATGAGGGCAATAGCAATGCTGGCGTGCAGGCGAGTGTGCAGGGCATCTGGAAAGTCTCCCTGGGAGAAAATATGATAACTGCGGCCTTTAACCAGTCTGGAGAATCCATATTTGGCCCGGCCAAATTCGAAGGCGATAACCCCTGGAACGGTGCAGTGGCAGGTTCGCTCTCAGGAAATGCAATCTCCTTGTCCCTGGCCGCAGCTGAAGGGGAGACGGTTGCATCCACCTACATAAGCGGCAACGTCGAAGGCGATTCGATGAAAGGATACTTCATCCGTTCTGATGGCAATGGCATTGCTACCCGGGGCGAATTTGCAGCCACACTGATCAGCCCGGATGCATCCGGCTACACTCCTGCCGCGATCCAGACTGTATCCACAACCGTGGCAGAGCGGCAATTGATCTCTGAGCAGAATAATACAACTGTCCCCCAGCCTGCCGCCCAGGAAACTGAGAGCAGATTCAAGGATGTAACGCAGCTGGCGGGAATCGATCCCAGCATACTGCCCAGGATGGCTTCCCTTAAAGGATAGGACCCTGCAAAGGCCTGGATTATCACATGGGAGGCCTCGGTGAGATGGAATCCCGGGCTTCCCGCCTTTTTTGGGGATCTTGGGCAGGATTTTTTTTGGATCTTTTAATTTTAATTTGTATATTCTTATCTTATCCGCCATCGACTCGTGCAACAGGACGAAGATTAAGCGATCTGCCAAAAGACATATTTACATTAGGCTATATCTAATTAATAGTAAATTGATCAAAAACCGGAATTGGAATTATCGAGACGAATGTGCTTATAAAGCCTTCAAGCGTGCAAATTTTGCATGATGCTCAAAGGAGGTTGCAGAGCTGTGAAAACGGATTCGCATCTCAGCCCGCATTCAATAATTCCAAATCTGGCAGACTGATCAGGAGATAAAAAATGCCTGAGTTCGTTAATCCATTCAGCGGAAAAGTGCCCGATCGCAAGCTCTCCATGGAAGAGCTGATCAGAGCGATACGCCTTGACCTCTCCGCCGAGCAGGAAGCAGTTCACCTTTATATGGCCCATGCCGAGGCCACAGATAATCCTCTGGCCAAGAAGGTCTTCATCGATATCGCCAATGAGGAGAGAGTTCACATCGGAGAGTTCGCCCGGCTGCTCTCCATTCTTACAGGAGATGAGGACCTGCAGCTGGCAAAAGGGGCCCAGGAGGTCGATGAGATGGCTCTCGAGATCTCCCTGCCGTCTCAAGAGGTCACAGTGGAGGCGACAAAGCCTGAGGGCGAGGAGAAGCCTATCCAGACGACCATCGGGTCGCTAAAGAAGTGATTGCAGGAGGACATATCAATGGAAAATGATTACTTAGGGCGGGAAGATGCGCCCATTGGACCGGAAACGTGGAAGGCTTTGGACAGCACTATGGCCGAGGCGGCCCGAGGGGTTCTCACAGGAAGAAGGATGTTGAATCTCGAAGGCCCCTACGGACTTGGACTCAAGGCAGTGCCTTTACAGGACGTCCGGGCGGAAAATGGTATCATCACAAGCAACTTTGTGCCCTTATCTTTGATCCATAAGACCTTCTCCATGAGCAAGAGGGATCTGGCGGCTGCGGAAAAGGATGGTATGCCCATCAACACCGCTCCTGTGGCCAAGGCCGCACAGGAGGCAGCCGGGCTGGAGGAGTCCCTGATATTCGAAGGAATGAGCGGAGAATCCGGCCTTCTGAATAGCAAAGGAGCCTCGGGGCTCAAGCTCTCCAGTTGGGAAGCTATGGGCAAGGCTGTGGGGGACGTCATAGCTGCAATAACCCTCCTGGACAAGGCCGGCTTCCACGGACCATATACATTGGCCTTAGCGCCTGAACGCTACAACCACCTCTTCCGCCGCTATCCCCAGGGAGGTACCGAGCTCGAGTATCTTCAGGCTCTGGTCACAGACGGCATCTTCAAAGCCCCCATTCTGGAGAGCGGGGGAGTCCTCATGGCATCAGGGAGGCAATACGCAGCCATTGTGCTGGGTCAGGACATGACCCTCGGCTACAACGGGCCGATGGGCGAGAACCTGGAATTCTCCATATCAGAAAGCCTGGCGCTTCTGATCAGAGAACCACGGGCGATCTGCGTTCTCGGATAGATGTTACACAGGAAGTTTATCCGTTCCTATTTTTTTAAAATAATTGCTATCTTGAGGCAATTTTATTGATACTTTAGTGATATTTCTATTGACTTTGGTTCTCAAGATCGTTATTTTAAACTCCCCTCTCGTTCTCTCCCTCTCCGTCTGAGGCTCCCACTACACTGAATAAAGCCGTTGAGGGCGCTTTCGAGCACTCACCGGCAAACAGCGAAAAAAGCATCACCCTTCGCAGTGGATCTCAAATAGTCGCTTAAGGCCAGAGACCAACGGCGATATCCAGTCCCAGAACCACTGCGCCCGCGCCCATACAGGCTGCAAGCACCATCTTGGGATTGAGCTTGATCGAATTGTCATCGGCCTCGAAGTATCTCATCAGGCCGGCGGACGACTGAAGACCGCTGCCTTCACTCTTATTCTTTGCCATATTCTTCACCTCATCTCTTCATCTTCTTAAGTAGATTGCGGTTTATGCCTTTGCCCCCTGGGAGGGGCCAGCAGCTCTTGCTGCCAGCCAGCCGCTCTCATCCTGGAATGGATAGCGGTCCTGCATATTTCCCCCTTTGATCTGCTTCGGCCATTCCTTGCTGGGATTGCCCTTGGCCACATGATCGCTCCAGTAGTTGCCGCCTGTGGTATTGCCATCATCCCAGCTATTGTTGCCCTCAACATCTTGCGATTGCTCTTTGTTGTTGAGGAAGTTGTTGCGGTAGATCTTGTTTCCAGTGGAGGACTCAACCCGGCAGCCCCGTGGATTGTTGGTGATGTTATTCTGGTAGATCTGGTTATCATTGGAGAGATTGAGCCAGACCCCAGTATCATTATTGCTGTCCACCACGTTGTCGCGAATGGTGTTCTGACTGCAGGAGAGAAGAGATATACCCATCTGGTTGTTCAAAGATAGATTATTCTCTCCAATCTCATTCAAATCCGAGGCGTACAGGAAGATCCCGCTGTACTTATTGCCCAGAAGGCGATTGCCGACGATCTCATTTCCAAAGGATTGAACGAGGCGCATACCGAAGCATCCCGATATGTTGTTGTCTTTGATAGTGATGTTCTTAGAGTCGAAGAGGAAGACGGCATCACGGGTGATAGTTGTATTCTTCACAGTGACATTGTCGCAATATGCCAGAGTGAGGTGGGCGAGCTTCCTATCCTGGATCTGTCCGCCGGACTCGCCAAATAGGTAGACAATGGGAACCAGATCCACCACATTGGATTCGTTAATGGAATTATCGAAGCCTTCTTTGGTGACGCTTTCCACATAAAGGCTCCAATCCACGTTCTGGAGGTTATTTGCGGCCAGGAGGTTGGCGGAGGATTCTGAAAGAATAAATCCTCGGAAACTATTGGTTATATTGTTTGCTTGAAAGCTGTTCTCGCTCGATGATGTGATCTGAACCGCCGTGTCCTTTGTGTTTGAGACCTGGTTTTCGATCACGGTGTTCTCTTTGCTCGCGCCAAGGTCGAAACCTATGGTACTGTTTTCAACTATGTTCTGTCTGATGGAGTTCTGGCTGGAATTGTCCAGTCTCATACCATAATCCACTTCATTGATGCGATTGTTTTCGATCTCTTGCCCGTTTGTGTCCTGGATAAAAATGGCATTTGCGCTGCCTGCTATTGTGTTATCTGCCAGTTTGTTGTTCTGGCTCTTCAAAATGCCGAGGCCTATTGCACCACCATCAATCTCATTCCTCTGCAACTCGATTCCGCTGGTATTTGCAAGAAAGATTCCACGCGTGCTGATAGCGTCTTTATCTTCAATCTGCACTTTGCTATCGGTAACATTGATACTGCTGCTGTTGAAGAGCAAAATGCCGTAGTTCTTGCTTGCTATATCGTTACCATTGATCTCGATATTGCTGGTGTCGTCCAGCCATATCCCCCAGTGGGTATCGGAGATCTTGTTGCCAAGTATACTGTTTTTTCCAACATTCCCGAGGAACATGGAAATATTGCAGCCGGCAATCTCGTTTTTCTCGATGATATTGCCGTCTGAGTTGTCCCGGAGGACCACTCCACCCTGGCATTTCTTTATGAGATTCTCATTTATTGAGTTATTATTGGAGCCACTAGCCAATATGGCGGGGCTGGTGTCTTCAAACACATTCTTCGTGATGGTGTTTCCATCAGAAAGAAGATAGACTGCCGTGCCGGTGTAGTTTTGCAGGGTAAGACCTTCCAGAGAACAGTCGTTCGACGAGATTGTGATTCCTGTCTCCAAACCGTCTCCATTGAGAATTATCGGGCCGCTCTCGCCGAGGAGCGGCATAAGGGTAAGGCTCTTGTTCAGGATAACCTCTTCATCGTAGATCCCCGGCTTGACATATATCGTATCTCCGTTATCTGCAGCAACAACGGCCTCTTGGATTGTCTTGTAATTGGCGAAGCCGTTATCATCCACGATAAAGGTTCTTGCTCCATCAATTGGCGAAAGCCATACGAGTAAAGCTATGAAGATGATCATCATCAGTCTTGGCATGAGTATCTACTTGCTAAGGCTCCTTTTATAGTTAATGCAGAATTGTGGGCATGAGATTCCGATCGAGCAACCCCTTTATTTCCAGTGGAAAAATAAACCTCAAATTTTTTTATCAATGAAAAGACCTTATCAACAAATAATATCAAAATGTATGATTTACTTATGAATGTTATTTAATGAGTTGTATGTCTTAAATTGGATTCGAATAGAACTTTCTAATTGGGAAAATGTGTCAATTCAGAGGGAAACTGCCCAAATAACTTCTCTGCATGCCGGGATATGTCCCGTGCTGCAGCCTAAAAAAGCTGATAGACCATCATTCTAAAATCCTGTTTTTTCAGGTATCATGCATAAGTGACACCGGCATCTGCGGATCACCTCCCGTATCAGGCAAAACCTTAATTACTCTATCACCCAACCCGGGGGTAATTGGTGATTTAATGACAGATATATCGCCGCACAAACATTGTTTTGTCTGCGGCAATGCCGTGCGCCAGGATGAGAACTTCTGTGATGAGCTTTGCGAATCGAAGTTTAGGTCCGCTCAAAGAAGGCAACAATTGTTATTCGTGGCATTTATTGTAATATTGGGGCTGGTTTTGTTCCTACCATCAATTCTTAAGATGAATGGGTGAACAAATGCGAAACATTGCCGCAACTCTGGCCTTCCTGGCAATAACGACAATGGCCATCTGCAACAGTGCCGAAGGGGAGGGCATCTATGTCAAGGATGTTACAATGCATCTGGATGGAGGTAATGCCATATTTGAGCTCAACTACTCCCTTGATACCTTTACGCGTTTTTATGTTCTCGCCCTGGGTTGCAGGCATTTGGAACCGGAATTGCTCTCCTTCTTGAGCGGATACAACGATGTCAAACTTATGAAGGCAGATCCGGACGGGGCGGCTTTGCAGGTAAAAGGCGCGGCAAGATATGACGGCAGCTATTATCGTTTTGATTCCCATCCCTTCGGCTCCAAGGATAGTCCGCTGAAGAAAGGCGTCGCCAAGCTCTCTGTTGTATATCCAGAGGGACGGACCCGCACCTTTTATAATGTAACCGCTACGCAGAGCGTCTCCTGCCCTGTAGGTGGGATATTCAAATCCTCCAGCGAGTCGCAAAAAACAAAATTAAGTGGATACTCGAGTAATTCTTTTCTATAACTATCGCAATTAATTAAAAGTGACTGCATACTGTTCATGCTTTGTGCTATAATTCTCGATCTGTGTCATAGATCCTTAAATCAGAAGAACGCAGTTACATTATTATCACAATCCCCGATTGAAGATCAGAAACTTATAGGAGAGTGGGTGGTATGAAGAGGAACCGAGAAGAAATTATATCGCAAATTCTACATGTATGCAAGAACGGCGCCATTAAGACCCGAGTAGTATATCAGGCGAACCTCAATTTCAAAACAGTAGAACCATACTTGGACCTCCTGATTAAAAATGATTTACTAGAGGTCCAGCATGGGGAAAAGAAGCTGTATGAAACCACACAAAAAGGCGAAAATCTGCTGGAAGCTATCAATCAAGTAAATGAGCTGGCAGGAATTTAGTCTCGTCAGCGGAACCAAAAGAACGCCTACACATAATCTAGATGATTCGATCAGATCGAGAACAAAAAGCCGTGGTAACTGCGGCCTGTTCCCGGGAATGGCCTTACTCTCTTTGGTATATATCCAGGTTTGGGTTGTGGGTCAACATATATTTTTCATTTAGAATAATAAAAATTCATAGAAAGCATCCGCGAATCCTGTTTTGTTTGACTATCATTATGACATAGACGGTGGGCAAACAAATGATTAGAAGCTCGTGACCGGATACTTAGAGCACGGGGAATTGCCAGGGCCTGTTCTCCATTTTCCATATCCATTCTCCGCTCAGCCGGGCCTTCAACTGCAAACTACAATGTATATAACGATTATGTAGTCAATTTGTCGCGTGTCTTCAAACGGATGGCGGGCGTGCCATGGGCTTAACTAGATTCCGATAATGCTCTGTTTGGCGAGGATGATTTAGGTGCTTGCCCCAACCGGTAGGCGGCATGGGTTCGCTCCTAGGGCGGATCGTATCCCTTGTTCCAGGAGATGCTATCCCTTCGGGCAATGCATTCGGCTACGAGCCTGTGAGGATAAGAATCTCGGCTGCTGAAAGTTGCGCGCCTTAGTTGGCGCAGCAAAATGTCGGGATCTCTCGCGCTAATACACGGTCGGAAAAGGCGCGGGCAGCAAGCCATTAGCTGAAGGAGGCATATGGCACCTTGATGAATGGGTTCCCGTAAAAGGAGGCTGTGTTTCGATTCCAGCGCTGTGCCGCCTGTTGGCATAATGTCGAGTCCGGGCAGGGCCAGGCCGGTCACTCCAATGATAGGCTCCAGCAAGTTGGGCGTTGTGAATCGGTTCTGGCCCACCCAGGATTCGATTCGCTATTTTCCTTATTCATTTGACTGAACTATTTCCCTTTTTGCTGCGGATCAGAACCCGATCGCCATGGGCAGGATTGTGCGCAGCAGCACATCGACAATTATGGCCGCGAAGAGCACGGCGCGGTAGTTGGCAGACTGGTAAAAGAGTCTGTCACCTCTTTCAGCAGTCGGATTGTGAACGAAGTCCAGGGTATGCCGGAGCTGCCAGCCTCCTGCAGCGCCTGCGGCGAAGAAGTAAAGCCATCCCAGGTCAGCCAGAAGCCCCAGGGCAAGAGAAAGGAGGATGCCGATCAGCCAGAAGACTGCCACCATCTTGGCGGTAGCTGGGATGCCGAAAGTGGCGGGCGTGGTCGGGATTCCTTCTTCTCTGTCGCCTGCCACATCTCGCGAGGCATCGCAGTTGGTGAACCCCCAATCGGTTATGCATATCATTGCCGAAAGGACCAGGGCGGCGGGATGAAGGCCCGGGCCCGTTTTTAGAAACCCTGCCGGCTCCATGGCCAGCCAGACGCCCAGAGGCACCAGCCCAAAGGATAGGCCCACAAAGATCCAGGAGAAGGGCGTACTTCTCTTGGCCCAGGCGGAGTAGATGGTGATCAAGAGCGTGGCGACAATGAGGGTCACGAAGCTTTCCGGATTGAGGTACAGGGCCACCGCCATAGCTACGAGAAAAAGGAAGAGCGACCAGGCCAGGGCCTCTTTCTTTCCAAGCTTGGCAGATGGCAGCGGCCGGTTGGGCATGGCTATTCTGTCCACATCGATGTCGCAGCAGTCGTTATAGACATAGGAGCTGGTGATGGCACAGTAAGCTCCGACGACGGCTGCAAGAAACGGCAATAGGGGGGGCAGCACGCCCTCCACCGCATAGACTGCCAATAGAGCCGAAGCGGCGGGCATGGCCAGGTCCATTGCGGCCAGGGGGGGGC
Organism: uncultured Methanosarcinales archaeon; assembly: GCA_963843555.1. Lineage (GTDB taxonomy): Archaea > Halobacteriota > Methanosarcinia > Methanotrichales > Methanotrichaceae > Methanothrix. The sequence continues at coordinate 40,184 of CAWJKV010000012.1, read as the reverse complement.
GGAGCAGCTCAATATGCGCCCTAAATCTGGAGAGGCTCAGATGCATTATGAACCGCTTCTGAAAGAGGTATCTAATCCGGCTTTCGAGACAACTCTCGTCCTCAGACGATTCCCTCGAAGAGCTCAAGATGCTCGTCGGGCCTGGTCAGGAACTCCAGATGCCCCTTTTCTCTTAGCAGCGGATACATCTCCCTGCCTTTAGTCAGGCCTAGTCGCGCCAGGCTTCTGCTGTCTGGCGCCTCGACCTTTCGTAGCTCTGCTGCTTTTGGATATCGTTCATTCTTTATCCAGCCTTCTTTGGTGAAAAAGTAAGCTCCTCCGGCTTTTTCCTTGATGGGACCATAGAGCGACGAGAAATTCCCGGCCACAAAGTTGGCCATTTTGAGTTTTTTATTGGAGCCGTTTATGGTTATGTGGCCATAATTTGGCGGCACAAGAACCTTGTCCCCGGCTGAGGCATTTATTGCTACCACATCGCCAAGATCCTGTCTTTGCAGGAGGTAAAGTGCTTCCCCCTCCAGGACCTCGTAAAGCTCAGGGTAGGTGACGCTGCCACCTGGCACGAGCGGATGGTAATGGCCGGCCGTTTTGATATATTCTCGACCGAGCATACCCGGCGGAATGATGGTAATATCATACCGAATGTTCTGTTCCCGCAGCTTTTCCCCGTCTCCCCTGCTCAGGAAAAGGTCGCGATACATGTAATAGAGCTCAAAGTCCTCCGCTGCCGCCAGCCAGCTCTGATCAAAGATCACTTCACGCATATCGGAGAGCCGGCGAATGTCGGGCTCGCGCCTCTTGCCACCAAACTCCAGTTCCATCTTCCAGCACCATTCCAATGAAGATCTCTGAGTTTTATATGGTCGACTGTCTTCTTTAACTTTCCTTTCCATATGCTGATAAGAAATGACGAGACTGGTGAATAAAAATAATAGAAAGGCAAAGCTAAAGATCCGGCCAAATTCAGATGGCCTTTCCTAATTCGAGATTTGGATAGACCCTAGATCCTGGTTCAGCAAGTCTCTGGACTGTTGATGGTGAAGTACTCTGTGAGGATCTTTCTGTAGTCCACTATTACATCCACCTTCCACGTTCCAGGCAGTCGAGCGACATCAGTTCCCTTGATCTTGAGTTTGCTCCAGACGGGCGCAGACCACATTCCTGTGAATCCATCGATAGGAGGCACATTGCTGAATGATCGAGCATATGTCCTCCCCTCCGGCCAGTACCATCTCCACTCCACTGTGTGAGGTTGGGCGTCTCGCCAGATCAGCAGCCAGGAGGCGGCTTGCTCGTCGTCGGACGAAAATGTATTCGTCCTGTAGAGCGGCATTCCGCTCGGGCTTATCTCTTTGGCCATGGTGTGCTCGCTGAGCGGAAAAAACATGGGATGGGATGCCAGCCCAAGTCCACCCATAAGCAACAGTACCAGTACAACTAAAGCTACAACTCTCTCTTTCATTGCCACTCACCCAATATTCCCAAAGTTTATGCTACCCTAATAGTATAATAATCAACTGTACCATAAAAAGATGACGATTGATATGAATGTCTCAATCACCCGAGATTTCTCTCGTGACTATTGAACCAACCGCGGGCTAATGCCTAGCCTTTTCGCGATCTCTGCGGGAAGGTCATAGATCCTCTTGGCGGCGTCAATCACATTCCCGTCACTGGTTGCAACACCTGCTTTTGCGACTTTGAGCTGGTGGTCGACATCCCTGGCGGTCCTGGCCGTTCCCGGCAGGCCCCGCTCTGCCATCATGCATCGCACCAATTCCGCCAGCTCTCCACTGCGACTCATCTGCTGGTCCAGCAGCACCTCTACGCGAACAGGCTTTGCCTGCGCCAGAAGATCAAGGATCAGAGAGAGAGCGGGAGACGTGAGCCGGGAGATCTTATAGCTTCTGAAGATCCCTCGCGTGTCGCGCAGAAAGCCGTCGTCGCATAAATAAACCGGATAGTCTGCCAGAAGGCTCTCTGTAGTAATGAGAACATTGTATCCGTCCACGAAAACCTCATTTGCCGAGAGCGTTTCCAGGGCTTTGAGCCTTTGCCCTTCTGGAGCGCGCACGCTCCGCGGCAACTATCATTCTTGTGAGCACGAACCTATGCTCGTCCCGGAGTTGGTGGTGATCGGAGACAAAGCGAATAGCAGAGTCCTTGGAGTAGCCTCGATTCACCAGATACCTTGCCTCCTCTGCAGCTCGTCTCAATCCTTCATCTGTATCTCGGCCGACCTTCTCACATCCTTGTAGAGATCTTTGCCATGGGAATCCACAGCCACAATCATGGGGCCGAACTCTTCGAGCCTCGAACTCCCAGATGGACTCGGCCATGCCCAGCTCCCGGCAATGCACATCCATAACCCGGAGCTGCAGAGCTGCAGCGGCACCGCAGCCTCCAGGATAAGCCAGATAGACGGCCCTGTTCAGGAAAGGCTCTCCCGGCAGACCTCCTTTGCCGATGATGGCTCGCACGCCCCGGTCCAGGATCTCTTCGGTATAGCGTGCCATACGGCCGCTGGTGGTCGGCCCGGCGGAGAGTACTGTATTCCCGCGAATAAGTGGTCCGCAGTGGTAGAGGGCCGCCCCCTGCAAAGAGACGGGAGCGCCTTTCTGACGCATGTGGGCGTGAGCTTTGTCGCGCGCCGTATAAATGGGCCCGCTCAGGAATACCACATCCCCGGCGGCAAGCTTTTTCACATCAGCGGCGTTCAAAGGTGTCCTGAGGTGAAACTCTGTCAAGGGATCACCTCAGTTGCACTTCTGTTGGCCCAACACTGGAAGTTTATGGCTACAGGCAAGGAAGCAGTATGGCAGAAGGCGGTCTCGATTCTGAGGCCGAGGACGGTTGTGTCTCCGCCCAGACCCATGGGACCGATGCCCAAAAGGTTCAATCTTTTCAACAATTGCAGCTCCTGGGGCGAAGTCCCAGGCATATTGAAAAGTGCCCTTTTGGCAAGGCGTGCCGCCAGATCAAAGCTGCCGCCGATGCCGATCCCCAGAAAAAGGGGCGGACAGGCATTGGCTGCCCGCTCGGACACGGTCTTGATGATGAAATCAAAAGGATCGTCCGCCGGATTGAGCATGCCCACCAGGCTCATGTTCTCCGAGCCTGCTCCTTTGGGAAAGGCAGTGATCTTCAGGCCCGGGCCATCCACATAATCCAGGATTATGTCCGGCATCCCGGGTCCGGTGTTGTCTCCGCTATTCTTGCGAGTTATTGGATCGACTGTATTGGGTCGCAGCGGAATCTCTGCTGTGGCGATCCTTACGCCCTCGGCGATGGCATCGTTCAGGCTGAAGTCCAAAATCCGGTCGCGGCCCATCTGAACATGAAATACAGGAAGTCCCGTATCCTGGCAGAGAGGGAGGCCTCGGGCCTCGGCGAGCCTCGCATTATCCAGCATGAACTGCAGGTGAGAACAGGCCACCGAATTTGTCTCGAGGCTCGCCGCCTCCTCGATACTTTGCATGACCCAGGAGGGAAGACGTCGTCTCGGCCCGCAAAAGAACGCGCACAATGGCATCTATTACCTGCTCCCTCATGCCTTCTCTCCCTTTCTTGCCCGGCACGATCTTGATGGGCCTGGACTGTTCAGGCAGTCTCAGTTGTGTTTCTTTGCCCAGAGCCCTCTCCATGGCATCTTTGTGCAGATCTCCTGAGGTGTGGATGCCGCCAGGACCGCCCCGCACGGCGCGACATGGATACTGCTGGCAGAATAGGCCGGTCATAGAAGGTGCCTCGTCCACCGTCTTTCCCAACATGCCTGCGGCCGCATGCCAGGTCGCACCGCAGGGTGAGCCGCGCAAGACTTTGACATTGCGGATGCGCCCATCCCTGGTCTCCACCTCCAGCTCGGGCTTGCCAAGGCGTTTTGCGAACTCGTCAACGGTGGGATTGCCGCATTCTTCCAGAGTGCAGCAGATCTCATCCACCTCGATGTGAATGTTATACTTCTCTGCGATCTTCTCCAGCTCGCCAATGGAGCCGGCCCGTCCGATGCCGCCTGGAATTATGACCGCTTTGACCCCACCCCGGCCGGCCAGGCGCACGATCTCCGGAGTCAGGTCAGGATGAAAGGTATAGAGAATGAGCAGATCTGCCTGGAAGATCCTGGGATCGAGGTTCAATTCTTTGATAAACTCCTCCGGGTCCTCGATAAAGCCCGGCAACACCTGGGGCACCTCAACTGAGACCACCTGGAAGTCCGTCCTGGTCTTTATGGTCTCCAGCAAGCGTTCTCCATATTTTCCTCTCTTAACTACGCCAACCAGCATGCCAAAAACATCTTCCGGCGTGTTAATATCCTTGCCGGAGCAAGGTCATTTCATGAGCCCGTCTGATACATTGTCCAGGATCCCGGCTGTGCTCATCGCTGGCACCCATAGCGGCGTCGGTAAGACCACAGTTACTCTGGGTCTCATGGCCGCTCTTCGTGCTCGTGGCCTGGTGGTTCAGCCCTTCAAGGTCGGTCCGGATTTCATCGACCCATCCCATCATGCCGCCATCTGCTGTCGGCCTTCGCTCAATCTCGATCCTTTTATGATGGGTGAGGATGGTGTGCGTCGTTCCTTTCGCTCCGCCCTTGATGGAGCAGATGTGGCTGTGGTAGAAGGTGTCATGGGGCTTTACGACGGCATGGACGGTACAGATGTGGGAAGCACTGCCCAGGTGGCCAAGATCCTGGACATCCCTACTCTTCTGGTCATCAATGTGCATGGCATGTCGCGCAGCGCCGCAGCCATGGAGCAGGGGTTTGCAGGCTTTGACCCACAGGTGCGTATGGTGGGGACCATACTCAACCGGGTCGGCAGCCTCCGCCACCTGGCCATGCTCAAGAGCTGCTTGAAGAAGCCCATCTTCGGCGCTTTGCCCCGAGAACGAGAGATGGAAATGAAAAGCCGTCACCTGGGCCTGGTAATGGGTTTTGAGAAGGAGCACGATTCAGAGTATCTGGCCTCCTTTCTGGAGGAGAATGCATCCATCGATGAGATCCTGAAGCTCTCCGCGGTTGCCCGTCCGGCTCCAGAGGTGAAGGCAGAGGCGGAAAGATCGGTGCGCATAGGAATAGCCCAGGACGAAGCCTTTTGCTTTTATTATTACGAGAACCTGCGCGAACTGGAGAGGCGAGGCGCAGAACTGGTATCTTTCAGCCCTCTGCGAGACAGCCTGCCTGATGTGGATGGCCTGTATATCGGCGGAGGCTATCCGGAGCTGTATGCCTCCCGGCTGGAAGCGGCTCCCGCTCTCGGGCAGATAAAAAGGGCTTCTGAAGATGGGATGCCCATCTATGGAGAGTGCGGCGGCCTGATGTACCTGGGTCGCGGCCTAGAATCGGAGACTGGGTCCTATAAGATGGTGGGCGCCCTGCCCTGCACGACTATTATGACAAAACGGCTTGTTGCGCTGGGGTATGTGAAAGCAGAGGTGACGGGTCATAATCCCCTGGCAAAGCTGGGTCAAACCATTCGCGGGCATGAGTTTCATTACTCGCGCTGTGATTGCGAGAGGGACGCATCCTTTGCCTACCGGCTATACAGGGGCAGAGGAATCGTTGACGGTCGGGACGGCCTGGTGGAGAACAATACCATGGGCGGATACCTGCATGCGCATTTCTATTCCTTCTCCACAGATCGATTCATTGAGAGCTGCAAGCTCTATGTGAGAAGTTGAATTAGAGATCTCCATTCCCGTCAACAAATATTTCCTGCTTGTTCCTAAATGATGAAAATGATATCTACCATGATTTTGTGTAAATCCATTTTCTATTTAGGGAAAGTACATTCCCAATTGACAAATCCTCATTGCAATATAAAATATATGGATTCCTGCTGGAGAAAAGTTTAAATTCAGATCCGCGTCCTAATACGCAGCATAAAGTAAATGGAGTGTAAATTATGAGCAAAATATCAAGTGGATCCGTGCTATTCGCTCTCCTGATGGCGCTCTCTTTGGGAGTCGTCTTCGGTGAGGAGATGGCTGCTGAAAATGTGAACGCCAGCGAGAACGCATCCGTCAACGCTACCGGGAACATAACCATCAACGCCACTGGGAATGCGACCATCAACGCTACTGGAAATGTTACCATCAACGCGACTGAGAACGTAACAATCAGTACGAATGAGACTGTCGTAGCTTAGTGATACATCTGGCAGGAGCTCTGAAAACCGTCCTTTCGGGGCGGAACGCGATAGGCCGGTCTTCTCCTGCCTGTCATTTATTCTCCGAAAACAATGAGCATTTATAAATTCCATTAGCATAATTGATGAATACAAAGCAATTTTTAGAAAGGCTTATATTTTTCTGCGAACACATTTTGATTGAGGTACACATATGAGAAGTACAACTATGTTGATACTATTAGCGATATTAGTGACTTTCTCGGCGGGGCAGGTCCTGTCACAGGATGCCATCAATGCCACTAACGCCACAAACGCTACTAGCGAAGCTTTGAATGTTACGAACACCACAAACGCCACTATCGTTGAGGTCCCTGTGATGGTTACCGAGACCGCTAGCGTTGCCGCTCCACAAAATGCTACTGAGGCGGAACCTATCGCCGCGCCTCAAGAGACGGCGTCAAGATTCACGCAGCTCTCCAACTATACCAAAGGAACATCCGCAGTCCTGGGTAAGAACCTCACCGGCGGATACTCGGATGTGACAGAGACAGCTGACACAAATTTGGTATTCAGCCGTGATGCGGGCGTTCCCGCTCCTGCCGTAAAGGTCAGCATCACCAAGGTAAATACGCTGGATGACAAGTATGTCCAGATAACAAATCAGGCAGTGGGCGACTGGGATATCACGGGATGGAAGCTGGTCTCGGCAGGAAATACAACCTACACCTTCCCGGCGATCTCGCTGGGTGACGGCCTGTCAATTAAAGTGCATGAGGGCAACGGCATCGGTACAGCCACCGACATTTACACCAATAACACAGCACCCCTCTGGATCGATAACATTGTAGCTCTGCAGGATGCAACGGGAAATGTCATATCCAGTTATGATATCTCCTCTCCACCGGCGCCAATTGTATATTCGGTCCCTCCTCTGGAAAGCCGAATCCAGTACTAGATCAGGAAACTTAGAACTTGACGAGTGTGCTGCACTCGATGGCAGCACAACCCTTTTTTGTCACTCCTCTTTCTGGCTCTTAAGTTGGATCATTGTTCCTACAATTTCATCAAGCTCTGAGCAATTGACAGCAAAATTCAGCCGGTCGGGATAAATCGAAAAGAGGACTTGCGGTATATGGGAATTGCAGTCATCCAATGCCATCTGCAGTTCACGATACTCTTTATTAGTGATCAAGAGCTGATCTTTGTATTCTTCTTCCTGGTCGAGCGACTCCAGAGGGCTTATTTCATCGATGGTGCTGCTGACAATCAGGTCGCACTGCCACTCCAGCACCAGTGCCCGGTTCTCCCAATAATATGTATCCGGCGGGATCAAATCCTCCACGATCTTCAGATCCTCCAGTGACACCAGCCATTCCATGTTGCGCACCTCTTCCGGCAATTTGCCTTCTATGCTCACAAGTGATGAGACGGCTCCCGATGATATATTCAAGTCGCCCATGTCGAACGATATCCTGACTGGCGATCTTCTCATGGCTTTGATGGCAAAATAGAGCCGGCCGGGATTGAGAATTTCGATGGCCTTTTCACTAATTATATCATCGCTCATGACTAACTATTTTGTTGCAACTGATATATTCAAGTGGCGCGCCAGAGAGACCTTCTGTTCTCATTGCCATTGGAAAGAATGAGGAAAGGAGTCATCATAGCTTAAGGCATCATACCTTCTCAGCCGGGCGGGTGGCATGGCTGAGGTTTATGGTCAATTCGCCTATGTTCATGATGTAGTCAAGCATACGCTCCAGACTGCTCGCCAGGACCAGCCTAACCAGCATCTCCGATTTGTCTTTGCTGTCGGATGATTTGGCTATCCCCTCCGCATGCTTCTGAACCTCTCTGATCCTGTCGATAAGCTCATTGGCCTTGTTGGAGTTGGTCTGCAGCAAATAGGATATAGAGTCGTCAAGCAGGCCGCACAGCAATGAATCCATGCGGGAAAGCTCCTCTTTCAAATCCTCGGGCAGGTTGTAGCTTCGCTGGCTGGCGATCTCGGCAATGCGATGGGCGTGGTCCGCTATGCGCTCCAGGTTGGATGCCGCCTGCATATAATTGAAAGCCGTAATGGGATTGAGAGTCTCTTGCCTCACAGAGCCCGATCTCAGGATCTCTGTGAACTGGCGGGAGATAAGAAGGTTGAGCCGGTCCACGTCATTGTCCCTCTGGATCACATCAATCGCCAGCTCCTCATTATTATTTAAAAGGCTGTTGAGCGAATCGGTGATCATGGATTTCACCACGGTTCTGATCCTTTTTAGCGCCCGCTCGGACTGAAGCTCCTCGGAGCTTAACAGATCCTGAATGACAACCTTGTTTATGGTCTCTTCCAGGATCTCGGGGCCGATGAGCTTGTTGACGATCTGGTGCAGGTCCTTCTTCTGCAGAGAGGACATGTGCCCGGACGTCACTTCAATCGTTCTATAGCCACCCACGTAGCATCCAATGATATCCCTTACCAGATGCTCTCCCATTTTGTCGCCAATATCGAGGCGCACTCGCAGGTCGCGCTCGGAGCGATCCGTGGATAATGTGAGAGATCCATTATCCCCCTGGTTGATGTAAATTATCGAACCGGCAGAAATGCCGTTCTTTGTCGCCCAGCTTTTGGGAAGGGAGACGATAAAGGTCGACTTGCCGGTTCTCTGTACCTTTCTTGTGTCCATAAGCAATCCTAATTGAGATGTTCTCTCTTTGCTTCCACCATATAGACGATGGTCTCACAAATATTGCAGATATGATCGCCGGTCCTTTCCAGATGCCGGTTCACCATGAGCAGAGCCGTTCCTTCGTTGATCACTTCAGGTCTTTCAATAATTATTTTCAGGAGCTTGGTTCTGGCTTTGACGTAAAGCCCATCGATCTCATAATCCCATTTGGTGACCTGTCTGGCCAAATCCGCGTCGCTATTCATGAGAGCTTCCATGGACTGTTCGAGCATCTTTTTGCTGATCTCTGCCATGCGAGGAATATACTCCAGCTTTGTTATCTGAATCTTATTTTGCGATTGTGTGGTAACTCTGGCCACATCTACGGCCAAGTCGCCGATCCTCTCCAGATCGATGCAAATCTTCAGGATGCCGATAATGCGTCTCAGATCCTTGGCCATCGGTTGCTGCAAAGCCAGGAGCTCCATGCATAAATTCTCTATCTTCAGGCTCAAATCATCCATTTCTTGATCCTGTTTGATGACCTCTCTGGCCAGATCCACATTTGCATCACGTCAAGGCTAAAACAGATTTATCTATAGCTCCTCCAACCCGATCCGCCAGATCTTTTGTAAGATTTTTTAGCTCCTTCAGATCTCTGTGATACCGCTCACGATACGGGCTCATCTTACCTCCCCTCAACACCTCAGCTATTAGCCAAACCTTCCTGTGATATAATCTTCAGTGCTCTTTATCTTCGGCATCTCAAAGATGCGTTTTGTCTCTCCCACCTCGATCAGCTCGCCGAGCAAGAAGAAGGCGGTGCAGTCGGATATCCTGGCCGCTTGCTGCATGTTATGGGTCACAATCACCTGGGTATAGTTGTCCTTTAGGATCTCCATGAGGCTCTCGATCTTGCCGGTGGAGATGGGATCGAGTGCGCTGCATGGTTCATCAAATAAGATAACATCCGGCTTCATGGCCAGAGTCCTGGCGATGCACAGCCTCTGCTGCTGGCCGCCGGATAGGCCCAAGGCCGGCTGGTCCAGCCTCTCGCTGACCTCCTCCCAGAGGGCGGCATCCTTTAGACTGCGCTCTACAATTTTATCGACATTTTTCTGCCCGTGAATTCTGGGGCCATAGGCAATGTTGTCGTAAATGGACATGGGGAAGGGGTTAGGCTTTTGAAATACCATGCCGATCCTCTTACGCAGTTCCACGACATCGACATCTTTTCCATAAATATCGATATCGTCATAGAGGACCTGGCCCTCAATGCGAATCTTGGCCACGAGATCGTTCATCCGGTTCAGACAGCGGATAAAAGTTGACTTGCCGCAGCCCGAAGGGCCAATGAGCGCAGTAATTTTTTTCTCAGGAATTTCCAGGCTTATATCCTTGAGAGCTTGCTTTTCTCCATACCAGAGATTTAGATTATTTGAGATGATCTTCGATGTCACCGCAGATCCCTTTTAATTGTCATTTCGCTATTGAATTGCGCCATTTGTTCTAATTGTGCTTGATTTCCGCAGAGATGACTATATAGATCTTCCTATATAGACTATATATATGCTGGATGCATACAAATGCGGTCCAAAATCATGCGAATCTTTTATATAGAACTTCAAACTGGTAGTATGAAAAAAGTCGGGGAGGACTATAGGTTTGGCAGGTTTGAGCGGCGTACCGATAATTATATTGAAAGAAGGAAGCAAACGAGAGACTGGTAAAGAAGCGCAGCGCAGGAACATCATGGCTGCAAAGGCGGTCGCAGAGGCTGTTCGGACCACCCTTGGACCCAAAGGGATGGACAAGATGCTCATCGCTGGCGAAGAGGCAACCATCACCAATGACGGAGCCACCATTCTCAGAGAGATGGATATTGAGCACCCAGTGGCCAAGATGATTGTCGAGGTGGCAAAAGCCCAGGACGATGAGATTGGAGACGGCACCACCACCGCGGTGATAATCGCCGGCAAGCTGCTGGAAAAGGCCGAAGCGCTACTGGATCAGGATGTCCACCCCACAGTCATCGTGCAGGGATATAAGCAAGCTGCAGCCAGGGCGCAAAAAGTGCTTTCCGAGATGGCCATAGACGTCTCAGGCGACGAGAGCGTGCTTTTGAAGATTGCCCAGACAGCCATGCGAGGAAAGGGCATAGAGATCGCCATGGATACGCTGGCAAAAATCTCCGTGGATGCAGCACGAGCCGTGGCCGGTTTTGAGGGCAAGGACATTGAAGAGAATGTCAAGATCGTCCTGATCCCGGGCGGCAGAATCGAGGACTCGGTCATAAACTACGGCATAGTAATCGAGAAAGAGAGAACATCCCTGGAGATGCCAAAGCGCATAGAAATGGCCAAGATTATGCTCCTGGAAGGCACTCTCGAGCTGAAGAAGCTGGATACGGATGCCAAGGTCACTATTACTGATGCCAAGAATCTCGCCAGCTTCAAAGAGGGCGAGGAGTTGGTTATCAAGTCTCAGGTTGATGCCATTGTCGCAGCCGGAGCCAATGTTGTCTTCTGCGAGAAGGGCATCGGCGTTACTGCTCAAAACTATCTGGCAAGGCTGGGAATTTTAGCTGTTCGCCGGGTTAAGAGAGAAGATCTGAAGATGCTGGCATTGGCCACGGGGGCAAGGCTGGTGGGCGACGTGATGGTCGTCACTTCCAAGGATCTGGGATCGGCGGCTCTTGTGGAAGAGCGCAAGATCGGCAAAGACAAGCACATGATCTTCGTGGAGGGCTGCGAGAAGGCCAAGGCCGTATCCATCATCCTGCACGGCGTCTCGGAGCAGTTCTTAGAAGAGATGGAACGAGCCCTGGATGATGCCTCAATGTGGTAATGGACGTCATTCGCTCCGGAAAGATTGTGCCCGGCGGAGGCGCTCCAGAGATCGTTGTGGCCGAGAATCTGAGACAGTATGCATCCACCCTGGAAGGGCGAGAGCAATTGGCCGTTCGGGCCTTTGCCGATGCTGTGGAGTCCATTCCCCTGACCCTGGCTGAGAACTCTGGTTTCGATCCAGTGGACAGCTTAGCGGCTCTGAGAGCCAAGAGCGGTCAGGGCATGAAGAACTTCGGGCTGAACTATAATCACGGGAGAGCCCGCAGATATGCTGGCCGAGGGCGTTGTAGAGCCGTTAAAGGTAAAAACCCAGGCCATCAAATCCGCAACCGAAGCTGCCACCATGGTTTTGCGGGTGGATGATGTCATTGCTGCCAAGAGAGAAGAGATGGCACCCAAGCCCGGCCAAAGCCCGCATGACTACACCAGGCCTCCGATGCAGATGCCTCACTACTAAAGGAACAAGGAACTGAAAGGCGCCGGCAAAGCCGGCCCAATTCTTTCTATAAGAACAAACTTTGGGTGGAGCTTATGGCGGATGCGGATACAGATGCAAAATCTGAAGACGAAACAGGAGGCTACCAGGCGTGAATGTCGAGGAGCTGATGTTGCAGCTCTCCTCAGCCCAGAGCCTGGCAGAGGAGCGGCTCGACCTCTTGATGCACTGTCGGGCGGATCTGGACAACGTTATGAAAAGATCGGCCCGCGAGAAGGAAGACAATGTGAAATACGCCTCTGAGAAGCTCGTCTCAAAGCTTCTTCCCGTGCTCGACAGCCTGGATGTAGCGGCAAAGCACGACGAAGGCAGTAAGGTGCTCTACATGCAGCTGCTCGATATACTGTCGGGGGAGGGGCTCATGCCCATAGAGGCAAAAGGCGTGAGGTTTGATCCCTATCGACATGAGGCTCTCTTTCAGGTCAGACGGAAGAGCTGGAAGAAGGCATCGTGGCAGAAGAGATACAGAAAGGCTACCTCTTTAACAATCATGTCATTCGCTTCTCAAAGGTTGCAGTGGCGAAAAGATGAATGATGATATGCTTAAATATTCACAAGTTGTGATAACTTTCAATTTCAGGAGATGAGATCTTGTCAAAAATTATCGGCATTGACCTTGGAACCAGCAACTCGGCGGCTGCAGTTCTAATCGGTGGCCGACCCACCATAATTCCCAGCGCAGAAGGGACAAGCATCGGCGGCAAGGCATTTCCATCCTACGTGGCCTTCACCAAAGAGGGCCAGGTTCTGGTTGGCGAGCCTGCCAAGAGACAGTCAGTCACCAATCCGGAAGGCACCATCACGGGCATCAAACGCAAGATGGGCACGGACTACAAAGTCAAGGTTTATGGAAAGGAGTACAGCCCTGAGGATGTATCCGCCCAGATCCTGCGCAAGATCAAGACGGATGCAGAGACATACCTGGCCGACACCGTGGATAAAGCCGTAATAACCGTTCCTGCCTACTTCAATGACAATCAGAGGCAGGCGACCAAGGATGCAGGAACCATCGCCGGCCTGGAGGTCGTTCGCATCATCAATGAGCCCACGGCTGCGGCTCTGGCCTTTGGCCTGGATAAGGTGGGCGAGCACAAGATCATGGTCTTTGATCTGGGCGGCGGCACACTGGACGTCACCATCATGGAGATAGGCGAGGGCGTCTTCGAGGTCAGGTCCACCTCCGGTGATACACAACTGGGCGGCAGGGACATGGATGAACGGCTGACCAACTTTGTCCTGGGGAAGTTCAAGCAGGAGTCGGGCATCGACCTGGAGGGCGACTCCATGGCCATGCAGCGCCTGCGGGAAGCGGTAGAAGTGGCCAAGATAGAGCTCTCCAGCGTGATGCAGACCAACCTCAATCTGCCCTACATCACGGCGGACGCCAGCGGCCCCAAGCATCTGAGCATGACGCTGGACCGATCCAAGCTCGATGAGCTCATCCAGGATGTCATTGAGCGTTGCCGCGGTCCCATGTCTCAGACTCTGAGAGACTCCAAGCTGGAGAAATCGGACATCGGCAAGATCATATTAGTAGGCGGTCCCACCAGGATGCCTGTTGTGCAGGAGTTCGTAAAGAGCTTCATGGGCAAGGAAATTGAGCGCGGTGTAGACCCAATGGAATGCGTGGCTATGGGGGCAGCCATTCAGGCAGGCGTTTTGGGCGGCGAGGTCAAGGATCTGCTGCTATTGGACGTAACACCTCTCTCACTGGGCATTGAGACTTTGGGCGCTGTCACCACCAAGCTGATTGAGAGGAATACCACCATTCCCACTCGAAAGAGCCAGATATTCACCACGGCCGGCGACAACCAGACCAGTGTTGAGGTCAATGTGCTGCAGGGCGAAAGGCCCCTGGCCAAAGACAATGTCTCTTTGGGAAGGTTCACATTGGTGGGCATTCCGCCCTGCGCCTCGCGGCATTCCTCAGATCGAGGTCACCTTCGACATTGACGCCAACGGCATCATTCATGTCTCAGCCAAGGATCTGGCCACCAAGAAGGAGCAGAGGATAACCATCACTGCACCTCACAAACTGAGCAAGGATGATATCGATGCCAAGATCAAAGACGCAGAGCGTTTCGCGGCCGACGACCTGAAGAGAAAGGAAGAGATCGAGGTCAAGAATGCGGCTGACTCTCTGGTCTACGCCTCGGAGAAGATGCTCAAAGAGGCAGGCGATGTGGCCACGGCCGAGCAGAAGGAGAAGATCGAGAAGGCCATTGCCGACCTGAAGAATGCCCAGACGGGAGGCGAGATCTCCGAGATCAAGGCCAAGACCGAAAGCCTGCAAAGCTCCATCTACGAGCTGTCGGCTGCCATGTACCAGAAGGCGGCATCAGGAGCAAGCAGGCACAGCAGGGCCAGCAGGGCCAGGGCGCAGGGTCAGAGCAGCCTCGTCGCAGGGGCAGTCGGATCAGACCGTGGATGCCGACTACGAGGTAGTAAACGATAAGAAGTAAAGGCCCGAAGCAAAGGAACTGAATAAAATGCCGGAGAAGAAGGACTACTACGAGGTCTTGGGAGTACCCAAGGATTCGAGCGAGAAGGACCTCAAGGGAGCTTACCGCAAGCTCGCCATGAAGTATCATCCCGACAGATCGGAAGAGCCCGATGCTGAGGAGAAGTTCAAGGAGCTATCCGAGGCCTATGCAGTCCTCTCCGATCCGGAAAAGCGGCAGAAGTACGACCAGTTCGGCCATGCCGGAATCAATAGCCAGTACTCGCAAGAGGACCTGTTCCGCGGAGTGAACTTCGAGGATCTGCTGAGGGGCTTTGGAGGGGGCGGAGGAAGAGGTGGCGGCGAGAGCATCTTTGATATGTTCTTCGGGGGCGGTGGCCGCAGCCGAGGGCCCGCCCGGGGTCGGGATCTGCGCTACGATGTCCAACTTACTCTAGAGCAGGCGGCCACGGGTCTGGAGTCGACCATTGAGGTGCCGCGTACGGAGAGCTGCACCACCTGCCATGGCAGCGGGGCCAAGCCCGGCACCAGCCCCACCACCTGCAGCAACTGCCGGGGCACGGGCCAGATTACCAGCGCCCAGAACACTCCCTTCGGACAGATGGTCACCTCTTCGGCCTGCCCCAAGTGCGGCGGCCGAGGGCAGATCATCGTCAGCTCCCTGCGGTGATTGCGCCGGCTCGGGAAGGGTGCGAAAGAACCGCAAGATCAACATCAAGATCCCGCCGGGCGTGGAGGACGGCCAGCACCTCAAGCTGCGCGGCCAGGGAGATGCCGCCGGGCCGGGAGGCGGAGAGCGGAGACCTTTACGTGGTCATAAACGTCCTGCCTCACCCCATGTTCCAGCGCGTGGACAGCGACCTGCTTTATGGAGACGCCCATCAGCTTCACCCAGGCGGCTCTGGGCGCCGAGCTGGAGGTCCCGACCCTGGGCGGCACGGGCCAAGATAAAGGTGCCGGCAGGAACGCAGACGGGAACCGTCTTCCGGCTGAGGGGAAAGGGCATGCCCAGGCTGCAGGGCTTGGCTCGGGCGATCTGCATGTGAAAGTCAAAATCAAGACACCATCATCCCTGACGTGGCGGCAAAAGCAGCTCCTTGAGGCTCTGGCTGCAGAGTTTGGCGAGAAGAAGAAGCAAGCAGACGGAGAAGGAGAAGAGCCTCATCGACAAGATCGTGGATGAGGTGAAGAGCGCAGTTCAATAATGCCTTTCAACTCCATAGATTCGGTGCTCTCCTTCGCTATCGTGAACGAGGTAGTCCCCGCCTTCATTGGATTCGCCTCGCTCAAAATCCTCATATTTTTCCGTTAGAGCAATGGCTTCCAGTAGTTCAAAGACATAGCGCCGGATGACCCGCTCGGCCAGTTCTTTTGCTTCTGATGGCTCTATACAGCCGCCAATGCCGCTGCACATGGAGCACTGCAGTACTCCTTCGTCC
This sequence comes from uncultured Methanosarcinales archaeon, assembly GCA_963843555.1. Taxonomy (GTDB): domain Archaea; phylum Halobacteriota; class Methanosarcinia; order Methanotrichales; family Methanotrichaceae; genus Methanothrix. Next base: position 24,151 of record CAWJKV010000012.1, on the reverse strand, counting down.
AAATAAAAGGGATAGGTGCTGCAAAGACCGGGTCGGGTTGGATAGATGTTACAGCTGCCATTTTCAAAAAACCGGCAGGATTGGCTCACTTTTTTCAGACGCCACTCCAGGGTGTGAAAACAGCCATCCTTATCCCACTCGCCCACATCTGGCGGCCCTGCGACCTCCAGCCACCCGAGACCCGTGGCCGCAAGAATGCGTCTCACCTCGAAGGGAAAGACGACCACGCTGTTATCTTCGCCAGAGCAGCATTCGCCACAGCCCAGGCACTTAAAGCCGATTTCGCGAATCTGGGTGGACAATGCCTCCACGGAAAGGGCTTTCGCTCTCTCCAGGGCAACCTGCAGATCTGCTATCTGCAAATCTCTTTGAAACATCTTCTTGCAGACCACCACATAGCGATCAATGCTTGCATATGGCGATGAAGTTGTCCAGGAGCTCCTGCCCGTGTTCGGTATGCACGACCTCGGGATGCCACTGCACTCCGTACAGAGGTCTCTTCAAGTGCTTCATGGACTCGATCTCGCAGACATTGGATGAGGCCAGAATCTCGAAATCGAGGGGAAGCTCCACCACCTGGTCCATATGCGATGCCCATGTTTTGAAAATAGGCGGAAATCCCCTAAGGATGTCGTTCTCCTTGATGACCTTCACATCGACTTCTGCGTAGCCGCCGATGTTGCCTGCTTCAACCCGCCCTCCAAAAGTCGTGCCCATGAGCTGCATGCCCAGGCATATTCCCAGGATGGGGATATCCAAATCCCGCAGGTAATCGCCGCAACGTCCGGCGCGCTCCAATGCAGGTCCTCCGCCCAGGATCAAACCGTCTGCGATGATCTCCTCAGGTGGCGTCTGGTTGGAGATGAGATCAGCCTCCACCTTTTCTCTGATGCTGCGCCGGATGAGATGATTGAACTGTCCATAGTTGTTGACTACGAGTATTCGCATTGCAGCACAAAGGGCTGTATTATGATGATATATTTTTTGGCGGATAGGACTTCATTGTAGGTACTTACCGCAGGCTTAGAGTACAAATTTATAGGAAAAAGAGTAACGTTGTGTATGATGCATGCTTTCGAAAACGTACTGGTAGGAGAAGCGCTGGTCGGAGAAGGATCCGAGAGTCGCGCATATCGATCTGGTAATAGGGTCCAGAGGCAGCACTGTGGAACAGGCATTTGTTAATTCTCTGGCGTCGCCTGCCATGGGACACACGCCTTTGCTGGCTGTCCTTGAGCCCAATTTGCCCGCGAAGCCACACACTTTAATGGTGAATAAGGTTACCATTAAAGATGCCGGGCAGGCTGTACTTATATTCGGCCCCGCCCAGATGGCTGTCGCAAAAGCGGTAATGGACTGCGTGAGCGCTGGGGTCCTGCCAGAAGAGCTCGCCGAAGATTTGTTTATTATAGTATCTGTATTCATAGAGTGGGATGCTAAAGACAAGAAGAAGGTTTTCGAATATAACTATCAGGCCACAAAGCTTGCCATCGAACGCGCAGTTGCTAAAGAGCCTAAGCCGATGGAGATACTGGCCAAAAGGGATTCTGCGAAACATCCCTTTGCCTGAAGATAAGGACTCTTTGGTCTCATGGATACATAACCTTCCCTGGAGCTCAGGGATTAAATCCATACAAGGCTCACAGAGAACTCACATGAGATTGCATAGGGAGATGGGCATTGATAAGGCATCAATGTGAAAAATAGATTCATAATCATCGGTGCCCAGTTTTTGATCGTGAAAATTGCTTATAATGAGTGGGTTAGAGGAAGTGGAGAGTGAGGATATGCATAAAAAGGATAGCAAGAGCGAAATTAAAGCAAAATTCAAACTATTTCTAAAACAGAGTTACATGAACGTATTTCTCGTCTTTGCAATGGTTCTGGTTTTAGGAGTGCTTTTTAATGCACCGGCCAGCGCGCAAGACCAGATGCCGGGATTCCCAGGTGAGACGAGTCCCTTCTCTCAGGACGATTCCATGGCAGAGCAGGGCTTCAACCAGGAGCCAAATATCATCAGCTTCGAGCCCGATAAGCCCGGGCCCCAGGAAGCAGGCAGTTCCATAAAATGGACCGTTCGAGCAGCGGATCCTGAGGATGACCCATTATCCTATATGTTCCGGATAAAAGGGCCTTCCACCAGAGATGTATGGTTGCCTGCAACCCAATGGATCCCGGAAAATATCTGGTATTGGAATACCACTTCTGGAGACGCTGGAAGATACCAGATCAGCGTATGGGTCCGAGACCCGGCGCATGCGGGCCCGGAATCCAAACCCGTTGAAAGAATAGTGGACTACCAGATAATTCAGCCACAGGCTCCGGCCATCGCCGCGCCTCCTGCCGCGGAATTGGTACCGCCAGTAAGCGCGCCCGAACAGCAGGCCGTACAGATCCCGGAACAGATCGTCCCTCCAGTTGAAATTATACCCGTAAATCTGCCCCCCGCTATGGGGAGCTTGGCCCCGGACCAGGCCAGCCCCCAGGTTGCTGGCGCTGCCGTAACCTTTACGGCAAGGGCGTCAGACCCTGAGAACGATCCATTGCAGTACAGGTTCTTCCTGGACGGCCAGCCCCGTACCGATTTCTCTGAAAATCCGAGCTGGACCTGGACAACATCCGCTGCCGACATCGGATCGCACAGCATCGAGGTTAGAGCTCGTGACAATCAGCACAACCCGGAAGGAGACAGCTCTCAGGCGATCAATTTCGCCATAGAGGCTCCGCCTAACAATCCGCCATCAGTAACCAATCTGGCTGCAGACCAGGCCAGCCCGCAAGTTGTTGGCGCCACAATAGCCTTTACGGCAACGGCATCAGACCCTGAGAACGATCCATTGCAGTACAGATTCCTCCTGGACGGCCAGCCCCGTACCGATTTCTCTGCAAATCCGAGCTGGACCTGGACTACATCCGCTGCCGACATAGGATCGCACAGCATCGAGGTCCGAGCTCGTGACAATAAGCACAACCCAGAAGGAGACAGCTCTCAAGCGATCAATTTCGCCATAGAGGCTCCGCCAAACAATCCGCCATCAGTAACCAATCTGGCTGCAGACCAGGCCAGCCCGCAAGTTGTTGGCGCGGCCGTAACCTTTACGGCAACGGCCTCAGACCCGGAGAACGATCCACTGCAGTACATATTCCTCCTGGACGGCCTTCCCCAGACCGATTTCTCTGCAAATCCGAGCTGGACCTGGACTACATCCGCTGTCGACATAGGATCGCACAGCATCGAGGTCCGAGCTCGCGACAGTAAGCACAATCCAGAAGGAGACAGCTCTCAGGCCATCAATTTCGCCATAGAGGCTCCGCCAAACAATCCGCCATCAGTAACCAATCTGGCTGCAGACCAGGCCAGCCCGCAAGTTGTTGGCGCGGCAGTAACCTTTACGGCAACGGCATCAGACCCGGAGAACGATCCACTGCAGTACATATTCCTCCTGGATGGCCTGCCCCGGACCGATTTCTCTGCAAATCCGAGCTGGACCTGGACTACATCCGCAGTGGATATCGGATCGCACAGCATCGAGGTCAGAGCTCGTGACAATCAGCACAACCCAGAAGGAGACAGCTCTCAAGCGATCGATTTCGCCATAGAGGCTCCGCCCAACAATCCGCCTGCAGTAACCAATCTGGCTGCAGACCAGGCCAGCCCGCAGGTTGTCGGCGCCACAGTCACCTTTACGGCAACGGCATCAGACCCTGAGAACGATCCACTGCAGTACATATTCCTCCTGGACGGCCTGCCCCGGACCGATTTCTCCGAAAATCCGAGCTGGACCTGGACTACATCCGCTACGGACATCGGATCGCACAGCATCGAGGTCAGAGTTCGGGACAATAATCACAACCCGGAGGGGGACAGCTCTCAGGCGATCAATTTCGCCATAGAGGCTCCGCCCAACAATCCGCCTGCAGTAACCAATCTCGCGGCAGACCAGGCCAGCCCGCAGCTCCTGGGAACCATGGTTACCTGGACGGCTGAGGCCAGTGATCCTGAATCCGATCCGATCTCCTATCGGTTCCTGGTCAACGACACTCCAGCTTCCGACTGGCAGTCCCAAAACCAATTCGCCTGGATGGCAGCAGTGCCCGGCACCAGCCTGGTTACTGTGCAGGTGAGAGATGACCAGCACGATGGACCTCAGGGCGAGAACGGCAACAGGAGTGCCGAGTTCACCATTAGCGCTCCAGAAGTAGTGCCCGAAATAGTTGAGATTGCGCCCGCCGTTATCGAGCCGGTCACTCTCAACGAATCGCCAAGCATTACCAATCTGGCCGCAGACCAGGCCAGCCCGCAGCTCCTGGGAACCACTGTTACCTGGACGGCTGAGGCCAGTGATCCTGAATCCGATCAGATCTCTTACCGGTTCCTGGTCAACGACACGCCTGCTTCTGACTGGCAGTCTCAGAGTCAATTCGCCTGGACGGCAGCAGTGCCTGGCACCAGCCTGGTTACTGTACAGGTGAGAGACGACCAGCACGATGGACCGCAGGGCGAGAACGGCAACAGGAGCGCCGAGTTCACCATTAGCGCACCTGCGCCCGAAATTGAGCCGGTTGAAGTGAGCCCAGCGGCAAACGTCACCGCTCCGGCAGAGAATGTGACAGAACCCATAGTGATCGCCCCGGAGACTGTCACTCCGCCCTCAGAGGAGAACATCACCACACCAATCGCACCTGAAAACGTGACCGAAGTAGAGGCGCCCGCAAATGAGACGGCGATTACGGCTCCTACGGTGGAGAATCAGACACCTATCCTGAACTCTCTGATACCGGATATCGCCAGCCCCCAGAGGCCGGGCGTGACCGTAACCTGGACCGCCAACGCCACTGATGCGGATATGGATCCGTTGCTATACAGGTTCTTCCTCAATGGACCGGCAACAAACGGCGCCTGGCAGCCCGAGACGGACTGGAGCACCGCCAGCACCTGGACATGGGAGACATCCGCGGGTGACGCGGGCGAAAATCAGGTCAAAGCCCAGGTGAGAGACGGAAAGCACGCGGCTGAAGACGGCTTTGACAACGAGCTGTCCGGCTACTTCACCCTCAACGAGCCCACGCTGAACATCTCAGGCACGGCTTATGAGGATAAGAACGGCAACAGTCAGATAGATAGCGGCGAAGCTCTGGCTGGCTGGACAATTCAACTTGTCAAGCCGGATAACAGCCAGGTCAGCGTCATGACCAAAGAGGATGGATCATACAGCTTTGGACAACTCGAAGCCGGAAGCTACACCGTCCGCGCAACCTTACCATCCGGCTGGAGGGCCATCAATCCCGAAAGCGGATCTCATAGCGTGGATCTGTCGAATAGCGATGCCAACAACCTGGACTTCGCCAATGAGCTGACTCAATACACCATATCCGGCATGAAGTACAACGACCTCAATGGCAACGGAGCCTTTGACGGCGAGCCGGGAATGGAAGGCTGGACGGTTCAGCTCTCCAGAGACGGCAGCGCGGTCAATACCACCATCACCGGGCAGGACGGAACCTACAAGTTCGCGGACCTGACGCCCGGCAGCTACACAGTGGCCGAGGTCGAGCAGTCCGGCTGGACCAGGACTGCACCCCAAGAAGGATCCTACACCATAGATCTGACCGATAGCGATGCAACAGGAAAAGACTTTGGCAACCATGGCTCCTTTGCCATATCCGGAACCAGTTTCCTGGACTCCAACAGCAATGGCGTCAGGGATGATGGTGAGACGGGCCAGGCTGATCGCAGCATTCAGCTCTCACAAAATGGCAATGTCATCAACGCCACCACAACCGGCCAGGATGGGTCCTATGCCTTCCGTAACCTTGCTCCGGGCACTTACACCATAAGCGAGGCGGCAATAGATGGCTGGGTTCAGACCGCGCCTGAGGGCTCTCACACCGTGGAGCTCAAGGACGCCGATGCAACCGCTAGGGATTTCGGCAACCGTGGAGATCTGTCCATCTCCGGCCAGAAGTACTACGATATCAATGGCAACGGAGTTCAAGATGCTGATGAGCCGGGTATTCCAGGCGGCGATGTGAGCCTGGTCCAGGACGGCAAGGTTGTGGCCAATACCACCACCGACGATAACGGATTGTACAGCTTCAAGAACGTCCTTCCCGGGACCTACGCCATAAACGATCCAGTTCCGGCCGGTTTGATCCTGACCACCCCTCCTACCATCACAGAGACAGTCAGGACTACTAATGTGGTCAATGCCAACTTCGGAATGGTTGGAAAAAATTCTATCTCGGGCGTGAAATACAATGACCTGAACGGCAACGCAGCCAAGGACTCGGGTGAGCCGGCTGTGCCCGGTTGGGACATGGTCTTGAATGGAACTACCTGGTTTGGCAAACCGCTTCCCACCCGCACCACAACAACGGCCGCAGATGGGACCTATAAGTTCGAAAAGCTCATCCCCGGCACTTACAAGGTCAGCGAGATCTCAAGGACCGGCTGGACCCAGACCGCTCCGGCGAGTGGAAGCTTCACCATATCCTTCCCCTTCAAAGCCCCGCCCACGGAATCCAAGAACAACGACTTTGGAAATAGAGTGGAAGCTCAATCCATCACGGGCGTGAAGTACAACGACCTGAATGCCAACAGCGCCAGAGATCCAGGTGAGCTGGGCCTGGCAGGCTGGACCATTAACCTGGAGCAGCCAGAAGGAACCGTCAAACAGACCAAGACCACGGCAGCAGACGGCTCCTACAGCTTCACGGGTCTAGCGCCCGGGACCTATGTGATCCGCGAGGTTCAGCAGACTGGCTGGACGGCAAGGGCTCCGGCAGGGGGCAAGCATACAGTAACACTGGATGCAACCACAACCAGTGCCACAGGAAAGGACTTCGGAAACTCGAATCCTCTGCCCGTCAACCCCACACTGACTCCCGACAAGAGCAGCCCCCAGAAGTCCGGAACGCCAATTATCTGGACAGCGGGTGCAACAGATGACGACCCCTTGCAGTTCAGGTTCTTTGTAAAAGGACCCGGGACAAACCTGGATACCGGCTACTCTTCAAACAACGTCTGGACCTGGAACACTGCCGGCAAGGCGGCGGGAACATATCAGGTCGAGGTCTGGATAAGAGACGGCAAGCACGCCGATGCGAAGGGCTTCGATGTTAAGAAGACGGTTTCCTTCACCTTGACCATCGCCAACCTGCCCCCGAGAGTTCGTGTGCTCTTCGCCGATCGGCCGGCACCCCAGTTTGCAGGAAGCTGGATCAAGTGGACAGCAGTCGCCTCTGATCCTGAGGGCGATCCCCTGCAGTACAAGTTCTACCTGCGCGGGCCTTCTACAAGCGGATTCTGGATGGACCAGACCGGTTGGAGCAAGAACAACCGCTGGATCTGGAGAACCAACCCGAGGGATGTAGGCTATAGCCAGGTGCTGGTTGCAGTTCGGGACGGAAAGCATGCCGGACCTGGTGGCTCGGACGACTATGATGTCGCCAGCTACTACATCGTCAACCTGAACCAACCGCCGATTATCACAGGCTTTGGCACGAATCTACCAAGTCCGCAGCCCATAGGCGCCACTATCCGGTGGTCAGCCACGGCCATGGACCGTGAAGGCGACCTGGTGTACTACAGGTACTGGTTGAAGGGACTCTCAACAGGAGGATATTGGAAACTGGTCCGTGATTGGTCTACAGATCCAACATGGGTCTGGCCCACAACTCCTGCTGACGCGGGAACGAGCGAGATTCAGTTGCAGGTGATGGATGGCAAGCACGCCAGCCCCGGCGGATGGGATGACGATGTTGGGGCCCTCTTCACAGTGCTGCGGCCTAATCAGCCGCCGACTCTGATCTCCCTGAAGCCGGATAAACCCAGTTCGCAGACTGCAGGTGCGCCAATTATCTGGACCGCAATGGCAGCAGATCCGGATGGAGATAGATTGCAGTACAGATTCTGGCTGAAGGGACCCTCCACAGCCTACGCCTGGAAGATAGTGCAGGACTGGTCGACTAAAAACCAGTGGACCTGGTCCAAGTCTTCCCAACGATGGAGGAGCCTATACAGTCTATGTCTACGTCAGGGATGGTCGGCATAATCCAGCAACCGGTTATGACAGTGCATTGGGAGCACCTTACATCCTCATCTCCAATCAGCCACCCAGGCTGACAGCTCTTGCTGCCAACCGGCCCAGCCCGCAGGGTGCCGGAACGCCAGTGAGATGGACTGCTACGGCCACTGATGTCAATAAAGATCCGGTCTTCTATCGGTTCTGGCTGAAGGGCCCCTCTACGGGCAATGCCTGGAGTATAGTGCAGGACTGGTCGACCAAGAACCAGTGGACGTGGTTGAGTTCTCCATCTGATGCAGGCAACTACACGATCTTCGTCTACGTCGGAGACGGAAAGCACTCTCCGCCAACTGGTTACGACAGCGCGGTAGGCCAGGACTACCGTCTTCTCAATCTGGTGGGCAGAAGAGTGGTTCCACTGGGAATGGCCAGGTGATAGAAGGCCAGTAATTGACCTTTGTAATCGAATGGCTCAGCGTATCGTCTGTCAGAAAAGATCTCATGGAGATGGAGCAAAAGACAGCCCCATCTCATCTCTCTTTTTTGATTTTCAATATTTTTAGATACAAATGGCTTGATATTGCAGATCCAGACGTAAATTTGGTCTTCGGGAATTGGAGTTACGGCGGAATGCACTCTTGGACAAGCATCTAGAAGAAGACTGAAGTTGAAGATCAGATAGCTTTAAATCCTCTTGAAGTCAGGTGGAAAATCCATGACGAAATACCTGATTCCCGTGGCCATACTCTTCATTCTGGCGGGTTCCGCTTTGGGGACAATGTGGCTTCACGACGATCCCAGCTTTTTCCAGATGGGAACGCCCATGCAGAGCGCCACATTCAAGCCGGCTGATATGCCAGCTCTGGAAATCGTAGATGCTCCTTTTTCCCGCTCCTGGGCGAAGGGTTCTACAATGACGCCATACCAGTTAGCTTTACCAACAAATCCAGCACCATACAAATCGGTAGCAAGAGTCCCAGTGCACTTCCACCGGTCCAGGCAACCTTTGGTGAACACCTGGAAAACAATATGAAGTACGCCCAGAGCAAATCCTCTCTAAGGGTAGGCGCGCAAGGTTCCTGGACTACTTTGAAAACCTCAGGAGCGTTGTGAGATAAAAGAAATTTAAAAATTTTGTATTTTCTATTTTTCCTTCCGGACGAGAAGATCCTATTGAACCCTCAAGGTTGATCATATGATCTAAATCTTAGCGCTGCATATCATTCGATCTCGCGGCTCTCGGATGATCAGAGTCCCAAAAGTAATGGCGGCTGCCAATAAAGTGAAGGCAAAGATCGCGCCGTCAATTCCATGCAGGTCTGCTGTCAATCCTGCGATGAGAGGCCCCACCACAACACCAGACATGCGAGCGGTATTGAATATGCCGTAGATCTCGCCCCTGCGTGCCGGGCAAGTGGTATCAGCGATGAGCGCTGCGGCTGCCGGGCTGCTCATGCCGAGGCCCAATCCCAGTCCCGCGAAGAGGATGGAGACCTGGACCATTGTCCCAGCCCCCAACAGAAAGGCAAAAGAGACCAATCCGGCCATACAGCCGGCGAAGATAAGCAGTTTTCTTCTGCCCCGGTCGGCCTGGCGGCCAAAATAGATATTCGACAGAGCCGTGCAGCCTCCGTAGACCAGGTAAATCAGTCCCACATCCGTGGTGGAGAGGCCAAGCCCGGCAGCATAAGCCGGCAGCATGATGAAGTTGAAGCCGCCCACAACACCCGACCAAAGAACGACGGAGCAGCAGGCAAGAAATGTGTTACGGTACCCTGAGGCGATGAGCGGCTCTTTTCCTTTTTGCGGCAATAATCCAATCTGCACCTCCGTCTTGATCGGCTCAGCGACATTGCGATAGACTATGACGACCGATGCGGTTCCCAGAAAAGCCCAGAAATAGAAGGGGGCCGTGCTGCCCAGGAAGTCATAGAGCACTCCCCCGATAAACGGCCCCAATGCCAGAGCAGAGAAGAAAGCAGCATTGTAGAGGCCCATGGCGGCTCCTCTGCTCTGGGGGCGGGCTTGATCGATGATCAATGCCATGGCCGTAGGCCAGACTAAGGAAGCCCCCACTCCGCCCAGAGCCCTGATGAACAGAAGAGAATAAGCGTTATTCGCATAGATGTAGAGTGGAGGCAGGAAGGAGAAGGTGACCAGTCCCAGCAGAAGTAACTTCTTTCTCCCCACCCGATCAGAGAGACGGCCTACAGGTATCTGAGTGACGAGCTGCGCCGCTCCATAGATGGAGACGATAAACCCGAGCATGGTGTAGGACGCGCCCAGATTCAAGGCATAGCTCGCAAAGAATGGCACGACCAGAGAGAATCCCAGGACGACGACGAAGACGGCCAGATAAAGAGGCGCGAGCGAGCCGAAATCTTTAAAAGATCGCATCTTTTTCTAGAACTTTAACTCCATGCCAAGTATCGTTTGGGTATAAGTTACTCCAGAGATCTCCCTGATATTCAATACGGCACGATTGAGATCGGATATGCTCTCCACATCAGCTATGGCGATGAAGTCCCTCTCCCCGTAGACTGGCACAACCTCACGAATCCCCTTGACTTGCTCCAGGCAATCGTGGACCGCTTTTTCCGTTCCAGGCTCAACGTTTATCATAATGAAACCCTTCAAATCCGGTCACCTCATTCATTCCCCTCGGTGTCAGTACCGCTTCTTGCGGAAATCTTATCCTGAATCATCCCGATCTCCTCTTCGAAGCGCTCCAGGGGCATCGCCTCCCTGGCTAGGTAGAGGCAATTCAAGGCTTCTTCCAGCCTTCCCAAAGCCGCAAGCACTGCGGCTGTGGATTCCATGTCAAAGGCGTCGCCTCCTTTCTGGAGCACTGAATCGTAAACCTGCAGAGCTTCCTCCAGCTTCCTCTGGTTTCGCAGCAAAAAACCCTTGTTCCTCAAGGCATCCAGGTTCTCAGGATCGAGGGCAAGACATCGATCGTAGCATTCATTGGCCTCCTCGATGCGGCCAAGACCATATAGTGTCACGCCCTTATTGTTCCAGGCTTCGGGGATATCCGGATTCGCGGCCAGGACGCGCTCGAAGATCTCCAGAGCAGCATCGTACTCCTTCTTCTTGACCTTGTCCATGCCTCTGTGAATCTGCACTTTCTCTTTGGAATTCATGAGGCCTCACATATAGCCCTGGATGGGCGTAACGTCGCCGGATTTCCCGGGATTGCCTGAGCCATTGGACCCGGATCCAGGCCTCTTGATCTCTCCGAAGACCTTCTCATAGTCCTTGATGTGGTCGCCAAGCCATTTGGCCAGCTCCTTGGCAGCCAGAGGCGAGAGGATGATCTCCGTCTCTATCTTTCGCTCCATGACCGTCACACTCTTGCCGCCCTCCACCATGGATTTGGGCGAGTCGTTGTAAAAAGCGATCCTAAAGTCGTAGGGGCTGTGGCCGCCTATCGCGCCGATGGCATAGACCTGCTTGAAATCGGAACTGCGCAAAATCTCCACGGATACTTCCATGCCAGAAGGAGATGGGCTCCAGCTTAAAAAAGATGGTGATCTTCAGGGAGCTGGCCGTGCCAGGAGTCTATTTTCAGGCATCGAAATGTATTTAGGTGACTTAGCTTCTTGTGTTGCCGATACTATGATTGGGGTCTTAGGGTTAGAAGACGGTACAAGGGTGGAAGGTACCGGTTTTGGCGCGCCCGGTGTGGTCTCGGGTGAACTGGTCTTTACTACCATTATGTCCGGTTATGAGGAGGCTTTGACCGATCCATCATATAACGGACAGATGCTCATGTTCACCTATCCTCTGCAGGGCAACTACGGCGTAAGCGGAGACGATCTTCAATCAGACCGGATATGGCCCAAGGCTATGGTCAGCAGAGAATACTGGGACCGGCCCACACATCATCGATCTCTAAAGACGCTGAATCAGTTCCTGAAAGAGGAAGGCAAGCCCGGATTATGCGGGATTGATACCCGCATGCTCACACTCAAGGTGAGGACGCAGGGCGTGATGAGGGCGACAATCGCCGTGGGCGAGAAGGATGAAATATCCGGACTGGATGTGGTCAAAATGGCCCGATCTCTGCCCGACATCTCGGCGCAGGATCTCTTGAGCGATGTCACCTGCGCCAATCGCTACCATATCGAAGGCCGCGGCAAGAGGATCGCCATGATCGACCTGGGCATGAAGAGGCATATCCTGAAGAGTCTATCCGCTCGCGGATTTGATATCCATGTCTTTCCCGCCCATTCCAGCATCTCCGAGATTGAGTCGACAAGTCCGGAGGCTCTATTCCTCTCCAATGGTCCTGGCGATCCAGAAAGAGCCGCGGAGGCCATCAAAGCCGTCAAGCACTTCGCGGGCGAGATCCCTGTCTTCGGAATTTGCCTGGGGCACCAGGTCATCTCCCTGGCCCTGGGAGCTCAAACCTTCAAGCTCAAGTTTGGCCACCATGGCGGCAATCAGCCCGTCAAAGATCTGGAAAAGAAGATAGTCTACATCACCTCTCAGAATCACAACTTTGCCGTGGTTCCAAATTCTGTAGAGGGAACAGACCTCAAGGTCACCCAGCTCAATGCCAACGACGGAACAGTTGAGGGCATTAGGAGCGACAAGCTCAACATTTTAGCCGTACAGTACCACCCTGAAGCCCACCCCGGACCTCTCTGTACGCTAGACCCCTTCTTCAGCTCTGTTCAGCGCGTTATGGATGGCAAAATTCCCAATCCAGGGAGGCGGTAGAGATGCCCAAGCGAAACGATATCCACAAGGTTCTGCTCATAGGCTCGGGTCCCATCCAGATCGGCCAGGCAGCAGAGTTTGATTTCTCCGGCTCTCAGGCCTGCAAATCGCTGCGCGAAGAGGGTATAGAGGTTGTCCTGGTCAACTCCAATCCGGCCACCATCATGACAGATCCCGATACGGCAGACAAAGTCTACATTGAGCCGCTTGTGCCCGAGATTGTGGCCAAGATAATTGAGAAGGAGAGGCCGGATGGAATCATTGCCGGTATCGGCGGTCAGACCGGTCTGAACATCACATCCGAGCTGGCGGAGATGGGAATCCTCGAGAAGTATAACGTCGAGGTCCTGGGAACGTCCGTCAAATCCATCCGGGAGGCAGAGGATCGCGACCTCTTCAAGAAGGCTATGCAGCGGGTCGGGGAACCCGTGCCGAGAAGCAAAGCGGTCAACACCCTGGATGAGGCTCTGCAGGTCATGGAAGAGCTGGGACTGCCTCTGGTGGTAAGGCCCGCTTACACTTTGGGCGGCTCTGGCGGAGGCATTGCCAAGACACGCGAAGATCTTCTCCGCATCTGTGAACTGGGACTGAAAAGGTCCAGGATCAGCCAGGTCCTGCTGGAGGAGAGCGTGGGTGGCTGGACTGAGCTGGAGTACGAGGTGATGAGGGACTCGAACAACACCTGCATCACCATCTGCAACATGGAGAACATGGACCCCATGGGCATTCACACCGGCGAGTCCATTGTCGTCACTCCCATCCAGACCCTATCCGACAGAGAGATTCAGATGCTGCGCAGCGCCGCCATAAACATCATTCGAGCCCTGGAAATCGAGGGCGGCTGCAACATCCAGTTCGCTGTCAAGAACGGCGAGTACCGGGTTATAGAGGTCAATCCGCGCGTCTCCCGGTCGTCAGCGCTCTGGCGTCCAAAGCCACTGGATACCCCATTGCCCGTGTCACAGCCAAGATCGCCATCGGAATGACACTGGATGAGATCAGGAACGACGTGACCAAAGAGACGCCCGCATCCTTCGAGCCCACTGTGGATTATATAGTGACGAAGATTCCCCGCTGGCCCTTCGACAAGTTCGTCAAGGCCGATAACACTCTCACCACAGCCATGAAATCCACGGGTGAGGTCATGGCCATCGGTCGCAGCTACGAAGAGTCCCTCATGAAGGCTGTGCGTTCCCTGGATATCGATAAGGACTTCGGATATTCCGGAAAGTACACCACCTGGACGGATGAGGAGATCAAGAACCTCCTTCTGAATCCCACGGACGAGCGGCTCTTTGCCATCTACCAGGCCCTGAAGAGGGGCATCACCCCGGAGGAGATCTCTGCCATCACCGGCATCGAGCCTTACTTCCTCTACAGGATCGAGAACATTGTCACAATGGAAGAGGAGATAAAAAAAGGTCTGAATCCCGAGACCCTTCAGGAAGGCCAAACGCACCGGATTCACAGACGAGCAGATAGCTGCATTAGTCGGCAAGAGCCGGGAAGAGATAACGGATATGCGCCATCTCCCTGGGCATCATTCCCACCTTCAAGATGGTGGATACCTGTGCCGCCGAGTTTGAGGCCAAGACGCCTTACTACTACTCATCCTACGATACCGAATGCGAGCTTGTGCCCTCGGACAGAAAGAAGGTGCTGATCCTGGGGTCCGGTCCCATCAGGATCGGCCAGGGAATCGAGTTTGACTACTGCACCGTTCATGCCGTGATGGCGCTGCGCGAACAGGGCATAGAGGCCCACATCATCAACAACAATCCCGAGACGGTTTCCACGGATTACGATACATCGGACAAGCTCTTCTTCGAGCCCGTGACCCTGGAAGACGTCATGAACATCATCGAGAAGGAGCAGCCCTACGGTCTGCTGGTGCAGTTCGGAGGGCAGACCGCCATAAACCTGGCCATGCCTCTGGAAAAGGAGATCGCTCGCCGCGGCCTGAAGACCAGGATCCTGGGCACAACTCCGGACAGCATCGACCTGGCTGAGGACCGGGAGAGGTTCAATGCCCTCATGAGCCAGTTGAATATCCCCCAGCCCAATGCGGGCATCGCCTTCTCACCGGCCGAGGCCAAGGCGGTTGCCGCCAGGATAGGCTATCCAGTTCTGGTCAGACCGAGCTACGTCCTGGGCGGCAGGGCCATGGAGATCGTCTACGATGAAGGAGGTCTGGAGGTCTACATGCGTGAGGCGGTGAGGGTCTCTCACGAGCATCCTGTTCTCATAGACGACTTCCTGCAGAACGCCGTGGAGATCGATGTGGATGCCGTTTGCGACGGGACTGATGTCCTGATTGGCGCCATCATGGAGCACATCGAAGAGGCGGGCATTCACTCGGGCGACAGCGCCTGCATGATTCCGCCTCAGACCTTGCCGGGCGTGGTTCTGGAGGTAGTGCGGGATTATGTGCGCAAGATCGCCCTGGGCCTCAACGTCGTGGGAATTGTGAACCTGCAGATGGCCTACAAAGACGGCACGGTTTATGTTCTGGAGGCCAACCCCCGCTCCAGCCGGACCATCCCCTTCGTCTCCAAGGCGGTTGGACTGCCCCTGGCCAAGATTGCGGCCAATGTCATGATCGATAGATCCCTGCGCGAGCAGGGCTTTCTCCAGGAGCCGAAGACCCCTTACGTCTCAGTCAAGGAGGTACTGCTGCCTTTCGACAAGCTACCAGGCGCAGATGTTCTGCTGGGGCCGGAGATGAGGTCCACAGGAGAGGTTATGGGCATAGACTACAAGCTGGGCCTGGCCTTCTTCAAAGCAGAGCTGTCTGCAGACAACCCGCTTCCCCTGGGGGGATTGGTCTTCATATCGGTGAAGGATGACGATAAAGCGGCGGTGGCGGTAGCAGCCAGAAAGCTGGTTGATGCCGGCCTGAAGATCATCGCCACTGACAACACTGCCGAGTATCTCAAGAAATCAGGCATACCTGTGGATCGGGTGAACAAGATCTACAACGGCAGCCCCAATGTCCTGGACTACATCAAACGCTGCGAGGTGAAGCTGATAATAAATACGCCCACCACGAAGCAGTCCGTCAAGGACGGCTTCCAGATCAGGCGCAGCGCTGTGGACTACCATGTCCCCTATATCACCACCATTCAGGCGGCGCAGGCGGCGGCGGATGCCATTGTCATGGCCAAGAAGGATCAGATCACCATCAAGGCGCTGGATGAGTATCATAAAGAGGTTTACTACACCTGAATCGGGAGTGAAACACTCATGGCCTCAGGTCGGAGCTCATACATGGCGGATGAAAATCGAGATGTTTTAACATCATCGAACTCGATTTAAATTCGAAATGTCGTGAGTCCGACCATACATTGGCCCTATCGATTAGTCTGCAATTTTGCCGTCGTCGCTTGGCCGGCCGCGGCCCTGAACGGCGCCCCTCAACCGTAGCGCGGGATGCCCGCAGGCCGACTCGCGGCACCCCAGAAGAATGCGCTAATGTTGTCCTTGCCTGCATCAGACAGTTCCATCTGCAGTTGAATGTATTAACAATTCTCTTATCTAGACGCAAAATACATCCAGCCACACCTTCCGGGGTTCCGCGCGGTTAAACGCGCTGGGGTGACGGGGCCCACTCCAGGCCGTGGCGGCCCCCCTAACCCCGCGGCCGCGGGGAACAATCTATGAAGCTTGCCCTTTATCGTTGAACGTTGATGAAAGAGATCTATCGACAGTACTTTGCCCTCAATAAGTCTGCAGCTTAACCGCCGTCGCTCGGCCGGCCGCGGCCTTGAGCGGCGCCCCGACCAAGCGCGGGAGGCCCGCAGGCCGACTCGCGGAACCCCGGAAGATGTGCGAACGTTGTTCCTGCATGATCGACGGCCTTGGACAGTAACAGCTTCGATAAGCGCCCAAATTTTCAAATCGAATTTCCGGGCTGGCCCAGGTTCTGCACTTCCCGCCCGTCTTGACAAGCCTCCGGGCTTCTCCTGCCTGTTTTCTCCGCAGGACCGAAGCCTTTATCTGCGAGGAGAAGATATGAAACCTGCTTGCGGGCCCGTGGTCTAGCTGGTTATGACGTCGCCTTGACATGGCGGAGGTCATGCGTTCGAATCGCGTCGGGCCCACTTTCGCCCAAGTAGCTCAGTTGGGAGAGCGTCAGACTGAAGATCTGAATGTCCCCGGTTCGAGTCCGGGTTTGGGCATATAATTACTAAGTAAATCGTTCTCCTAATATCGATTTTCAAGAGTTTTCCTGCATTTGTTGGTATGTTGTATTCGTCAAAGTTATACATGGCTTTGTCAAAACCTAATGGTCGAGGAGGTATATCTGAATGAATACGGAGCATTTGATTACAACTCTCCAGAAATTCGAAAATGGAGTCGCCTCAAATAATGTTGCTTAACCAACTGTCTACAATCGGGGCTTAGTCTGTTGCGGTTGTTTTTAGTATCTTATCATAATTCTGCTTAATGTGTTGACAAGCAATATTAGAAGGCTCCAACCTATAACGCGCTCTAAGAAGATCGAGTATTTATTGGATGTTACAATATCCTTATACTTTTCAATGCCAAATAGGCTCACATACCAATCTGTTGGAGCGGATGTTAATAATGTTAAGCTAAAAAATAGGCATTCTTTCAATTTTTGGAGCTTTCTGGCTTCCTTTGAACCTAAGATGCCCCCTTTCAATGAAAAGTATATTCCAAAAAGGACCGTCATTCCGATTGACGCAAGTATAGTCTTCTGCCAACGAACTCCATAACCACAAGAGATCATGGCTATATAATCGAAGATCTTTGCCCAACCCAATGGCCGACCTTGTCGTTTCTCATCGCGGTATTGATAGTAGCAATTATCTGCATCTTCGAATTGCTCCATATCCCTGAAATTCTTGATTAGTAGAAGATAAGTTGGACCATTGAATTCTAAATTATCTCTAATCGAATCCCAAGAGATTAGTAATTTGGAGAATTTCATATCGTTAAAATATACCTCATTGCAGAACTCAAGAGTGCACATGTCCATCGAAACCCGCCGATCGGGGCTCGCTTCCCCCTGATCAGGGCCTCCCCCTGATTACCGAGAATCCAGCCGAAGCCGTCGCCGTAGCCGACGGGGATGGTGGCGATCCGTGTGGGACGTCTAGTGATGAAGGTCCGGCCGTAACCGATGCTGTACCCCTCGGGAAACTCCTTGATGAGAACGACCCCCGTCTTGAAGCTCATCGCAGGGGGCGAGGGAGGCTTTGTTTCGTGTTTCCGGCGAGGGATAGATCCCGTAGGACATGATCCCCGGCCGCACCATGTCGAGGCGATACTGGGGGTAGTTCAGGATGGCGCCGCTGTTGGCGATATGACGGATCGGTATGCGGAGACAGTAATTATCGAGTTTCTCCAGAAGTTCCCCAAAAGCGCTCCATTGGAGGTCGTTGTAGTAAGAGAGGATCTCGCTTTCGGAAAAATGGGTGAAGATCCCCTCGATGGCGAGGTTGGGGAAAGAGGCGATCTCGCGGATGACCTGCGAAGTCCTCCTCGTTCAAGGTGCCTCCCCGTCCCATTCCCGTGTCAACCTCGACGTGGAGGCGCCCGGATGCTTGCCTTGCGAGCCCGTTTTTGAAATTCCCGCGCAAAGCTCAGATCGGAGACGGAGGGGATCAGGTTGTATTTGATGATCTGGTCGATCTCGGAATCCGTGGCGGGGGGGAGAGGATGATCACGGGAGCTGTGATTTCGCTTACCCGGAGCTGAACCCCTTCATCGGCGTTCGCCACGCCCAGACAAGAGGCGCCGTTCTTCAGGGCGACGTTGGAAATCTCGATGGCCCCGTGGCCGTAAGCGTCCGCCTTGACCACCTGCATGATCTGAACGTTTGGGCCGACCAGTCGTTTCATCTCTTCCCAATTCGCGGCGAAATTGCCGAGATCGACCTCGACCCAACTGCGGTATTTCTGATTTTCTTTTAAAAGCATCTTCTCAAATCACTCCAGTGTGGCCATACGTCTGGGAAAATTTAAGAAATCATATCAGAGAAGCCTCGAAAGTCAAGGCAGACTCTATGCGATGTATACTCTCGCAAGCATGGCGGAAGAGGTGATTCGTACATGAAAAACTTGACAGGGGGTATTTCTTGCGATAGAAAGACGACTCTTTAGAAGAAAAAGCCCGCCGCATAAACCAAAGCCGATGTAGCTCAGACGGTAGAGCAGCTGATTCGTAATCAGCAGGTCCGCAGTTCGATCCTGCGCATCGGCTCCAGAAAAAACAAAGAATCAAACAAACAAGGGGTGATGCGCCTTCGCAGGTGATATCGGCCAAGGATAAATGATGGGGAAGTTTCTCCTTGCCTTTTGCATTTTGATAGACTATAATTGTGACCACTTTTAAGCTTATAAAGGAGGATGGCCATGAGCAGGATGATCCCACTGGCAAAGGCAAAGAAGCAATTTTCCGCCATCATCAAGGACGTGGAAGAGAAGTTCGACCGGTTTACTATCACGAAAAACGGCGTCAGTAAGGCGGTGATCCTGAGCAACGAGGAGTATGACGGACTTCTGGAGACTCTGGACATCCTCTCCTGCAAGGAGGAACGGGAGGCTATCGCGCGGGCAAAGGCACAGGTAAAAAAAGGGAAGACCGTATCTCTGGCTGCCGTAAAAAAGAAGTACGAGCTGTCATGAGCTATGCCATCGAGTTCTCCCGGGAGGCTGCTTCGGACATCGATCATCTCTACCGGGCCGACAGAAACTTTTTCGTGCGGATCGTCAACAAGATCGAATCCCTTCAGGAGAATCCAAGGGCAGGCAAGCCCCTTGTCGGCAACCACAAAGGGGCATTCTCCTTGCGGGTCGGTGATTATCGGGTCGTTTATGAACTTGCCGCCCGTACCATCTCCATCCTCACCGTAAAACATCGAAAACAAGTATACTGAAATTGCATCTCGAACCTTCCCAACCTAAACGTGACGCCCTTCCCGACATGCAGAATCTTCCCCGCCCTGAGCTCTCCTCTTTGAAAGATTTGAGTTCCCTCGCTTCCGAATCGTATATCCGAGTATCGTTTCCTTCCGAGGAGTAGGGGGTGGCAGTGGGCGGTTGTCAACGGGCTCGCCTTTTTCCGGGACCTCCGCGGATGATGCTTTTTTTAAAATGGTGATGCATGAAATCTTAAGAAGGTACTTTTGTGTGGGTTGAGGACCCAAGAACAAGCAGGCAGGGGAGTGCCCTCGATGCGGGAGGAAGAAGGCGCTTACCCCTTGACCGCTCCCGCACCCCAGCCCCGGATGAGGTACCGCTGCACCGCCACGAAGAAGACCAGGGCTGGAATCGTGATCATCATCCCTGCGGACATGATCAGGCCCCAATCGATGATCGACGAGTTGAAGAGATCCTGCACGCCGACGGGCAATGTCTTGAGTTCATCGGACGCGATGAGGATCCGGGTAAAGATGTAGTCGTTCCAGGCGAGGATGAACGTAAAGATGGACGTCGCGATGATCCCCGGCAGGGCCAGAGGAAGCACCACAAATATAACCGCCCTTAACCTGCCGCAGCCGTCCACCATGGCCGCTTCCTCCAGCTCAAGGGGGATCGTCATGAAAAAGGCCCGCATCATCCAGAGGGTGAAGGGCAGGCAGAAGGAGGTAAAGGAGAGCACCAGGGCCAGATGCGTATTCTCGATGCCGATCTTCTTGGCCAGGATGAAGAAGGGGATGACCACCATGATGGGGGCGAACATGTAGGTGCACAAAATCAGCCCCGCGAACTTTTCCCGTCCCGGATAGCGGTAGCGCGTGAGGCTGTAAGCGCCGAACGCGCTGACGATCATCGTCAGGACCACGGCCCATCCGCAAACGACGATGCTGTTCTTAAAGTAGGTCAGAAAATGGGTGGCGGAAAAGAGCCGGATGAAGTTTTCCAGGGTCGGCTCGTCGGGGATGAACGCGGGAGGCGTCGCGAACACCTCAGGCGGGGGCTTAAGGGAGGTCGAAACCATCCATAAAAAAGGAAAGGCGGCCTGGAAGGCCAGCGCCGCCGCGCCGATGTAGAGAAGGGTACGCATCGAAATGCGCTGTAACCGCGGGAAGTTCATCCTATATCGGCCTCCTCGCGAAACATCCGGAAATAGACGATGGTACAGATCACCAGGAGGAGGAACATGATAACCGCCAGCGCCGCCCCGAGACCCGCCTGGTAGTAGGTCATGGTCCTCATATAGGCGTAGACCGGCAGCGTGCGGATGAAGCGCCCGGCCCCCGCCCCTTCACCCATCAGCCATACTGTATCGAATTTCGTGAACATCCAGATGCTGCGCAGCAGGATGACCACGAAAAGGATCCCGCGGATCTGCGGGATGGTGATGTGGATGAAGCGCTTGAAGGCCGAGGCCCCGTCCACCTTGGCGGCCTCGTAAGCTTCTCCGGGATCGTCTGCAGGCGGGCCAGGATAGTGAGCAGGACAAAGGGGAAAAACTGCCAGATGCTCATCACGACCACGGAAAACATGATGTGGTCGGCGCCCAGCCAACTTATGGGTTCCTCGACGATACCGATGGCCAAAAGCCAGTAGTTGACCACCCCGTACATGTCATTGAGCAGCCATTTCCAGAGGATCACGGCCACGATCGTCGGGATCATATAGGGGAACAGCACCATCCCCCGGATCAGGTTCCGCCCGATGAACGTTTCGTTCAAGATCAGCGCCGCCGCTACCCCCAGGATAATCTGGAAGACGATCGTCCAGAACGAGTAAACCAGACCCAACCAGAAACTGCTCCAGAACTCGGGATCGCTCCACAGGTAGATGTAGTTCTCAAGACCGATGAAGCGCTCCTGGGGGAAAAAAGAGTGCTTATCGAGGAGGCTCAGCCATATGGAGTATATCACCGGATAGAGCGTCAGCCCCATGATCAAAAACAGGGCCGGCATGATGGTCAGGTATCCGGCCACCTGCTCGCTCCGCTCCCCTTTTGTAACGCGGAAAAAATCCCCCGCAAACCTCATCAGGCGATGCCCGGCCCCGACCGCCTCCATCTGGGAATCAGAGGCGGCAGGGGGCGCCTGCCGCCTCTGCGGATTAGAAAGATTATCCATTCTTTATTGCCTATACCCGTATTTACCAGCGCTTATGCCCCAGCTTGGCGATCAACTCTTCTGCTCGCCCCTGGGCCTTGGCCGCTGCCTGCGCCGACGGCATGCCCCGGACGGCATCGGTCACCATATCGACCAGGATGTTAGACCCGAAGATCTCCAGCATGAAGGGGAGCTTCAGGTCGTCCCACTTCACTACCAGGGTCGGCTTCGCCAGATCCTTTTCGAAGTAGTAGTAATCCATCTCCACCCATTCCGTCCAGCGTCGGTACATCGCGTTGTCCTGGTAGGCTGCGGAGGCTCGGACGGACTTCAAAGTCGGCAAGAGGTGAACCGGAACGGAGTGCAGGTATCTGATGGGCGGTCCGTCTGTGAAGAAAAACTTGATGAAGTCCGCTGCTTCCTCCGGGTACTTGGAATTCTTGAAGATCATCCACGGCTCGGCGTCGACCTGGGCCGCCGTCTGCTTTCCGACGGTCCGTGAGGTTTGATCATGACGCCGAAGTACTGGGCGTCCCCATTCCCCGGGGAGCGTATTTCCCGATATACCCGGCGCTGCGGCCATGACCCTGGTAAACCATGGCGACCTTACCGGTAGCGAGATTGGTGAAGGTATCCAGGTAACCGTGCCCCAACCAACCCGGAGGCAGGACCTTGTCGTTCGTTTTGTAGAAGTCGAGTACCTCGATGACGGGTTTTTCCGTGAAGGTGGGCCGGCCGGTCTTCAGGTCGAAGAGCCGTCCGCCGTTGGCATTGGTCAGTTCTGCCACCAGGATGTTGACGAACAGGGGAACCCCCGGGAGAGAAAGACCGTAGCGGGTCACCCGCCCCTTTCGCATCCTTTTCCATCATCGCCTCGGCCACCTTGATGAATTCATCCCAGGTCTTGGGAGGCTTCAACCCCTTTTTCTTGAAGATGTCCTTGCGGTAGATCAGAAGATTGGTGTTGGGCGAGTGGGTAATCCCGTAGTACTTCCCCTCGAAACGGCAAAGGTTCCTGCACGCCTCGAAGATGTTGTCCTTACCGACGGACTCGGCGATATCCTCCTGGTCCCTGAGGAGTCCCTTCTGGTAAAAGGAGGCGCAGGTGATCGCCTGTCCATGGCTGGCCTCAAGGCAAGGTACCCCCGCCGCCAGGGCCGCGGTCAGTTTGGCTTCCAGATCGCCCCAAGCCAACCCCTCCTGCTTGATAGTGACGTCCGTGTGTGTTTTTTCATACTCATCGATGATACTTTGGAACGCCGCGATCGTCTGCGCCCTCATACTCCCGTATGCCAAATCCGGACGACCTTTTTCTCGGCTCCCCAGGCAAATGAAGTCATTCAAGAATCAGAATTAGCGATCAGATTCCTCGTCTCATCATTTCACTCCTTTCTTCACAGCGAGACCCCCAAATCCCATTTTCATTACAAAACGGTCCGTTTGAAGCTCTTTCTTATCCTACGTAAAGCAGTTTCACCTCCTTTTCCAAATGTGTTAAGATTTAATGATGGTTTCTGGACCTATCGCGGAGCGCCTCAATCATCTCCCCGTTCATCGGGGGTAACCATCGATGCAGTTCCCGGCAAAGTCTCCCTTTATAACAGGGGAGGAGCAGATATCGAGCGTTACTTCTGACAGTCTTGTGAGAACTATGTAAGGCTTGCCTTGCCTGTCAAGAAGATTTTTCAGCAATAGATTTTTATAAGGTTATTCAACAATTATTATAAGTAGTTACATGTATCATGCTTACCCGCGGAAACACCTGGGGAAAAAGCGGCGCCTGGGGGCCTGTTTAGGCCCGATTTTTCCTTTCCGTGAAACTCCCCGGGGGAAGAAATTCCAATAAATATCTTGAGGGCGTAATCAACCACGGCTGGTACTTTCTGGTCAACTGGTTTGACCACCTGACCGTCCCCGCCAAGGGGGATACGGTCAAAATCATTTACAAAAACAACATTTTTTAGGAGGTAAGATATATGGCCTTAGACATGATCTCGCTCGGTCTCCATAGGAACCATCGAAAATAAACAATCGCATTGTCATGCCCCCCATGGCGACCAATTTTGCCTCGCCCAAGGTTACCCAACACGCCTGATCGCCTATTACCGGGAACGTGCGAAAGAGGGACATGAGAATGTCAACACCGAACACGCCGGTATGATCCAACAAGGAAAGGCCAGTGCCAACATGCTCATGATCAGCAGCGACGATCATATGCGCCCCTGCGGCGCCTGATCGACGCCGTGCATGCCGTTTCGGGGAAGATCGTGGTCCAGATCAACCACGCGGGCCGGCAGACTTCTTCAGCCGTGACGGGAATGCCGATTGTCGCGCCTTCTCCCGTACCCGTGACCCC
>CAWJKV010000011.1:0-103630 GCA_963843555.1 uncultured Methanosarcinales archaeon | reverse complement strand
CAAAGGATCTAGCGAGAATATTAATAATTTTTGCTGCGACATGTCTCCTGCATTTATATCTGGAATAAATGATACATTCCCCAATGCATCAATTACCTTTGACAAGTTCCACGTGATGAAGCTTATGAATGAGGCAATCGATAAAGTTAGGCGAGAAGAGCAATCGCACAATGTTCTGCTAAAAAAGACAAGATACCTCTGGCTCAAGAATCCTGAAAACCTTACGATCAAGCAAAATGAGACGTTCGGACCTCTGAAAGACCTCAGACTCAAGACATTAAGAGCGTATAACATCAAACTGGCCCTTCGCGATTTCTGGAATCAAGATCCACATTCGGCAGAAGGCTATCTCAAACGATGGTATTTCTGGGCAACACATAGCAGACTCAATGCTGTAATCGATTGCGCTAAAACCATAAAGCAGCACTGGAATGGGGTAACTAATTATATTAAAACTAAAATCAGCAATGGTATCTTGGAAGGAACTAATAGTCTCATTCAGGCAGCAAAGGATAGTGCAAGAGGCTTCAGATCAACAAAGAATTTTATTATTACTATTTATCTTAGGACAGGAAAACTCGAATTCAATCTACCCACATGAAACAGCGAAGAGCCCTTTTTTTCTAAATCCTTAATTCGTTTATCATAGATATTAAACCGTTCAATATGTTCTGAATCGAGCCATCGCGTTCCAATGTCTTTGTCTATCTCTCTGGCTACATAAACCATAAATCCTGTTACGCTAACTAGCTCGAAAAGAGTACGCTGTCGTGCAATAGCCCCGTCAGCATAACCACCACGGAGTAGCCAGCAAATCTCCGATGCTGTACAGAGCCCATTCACGGCGATTGCAAAAATTGCCACGTTACTCTTTCGATCAACTCTGAGGAGGGCCCACCGAAGAAGGTCTACCTGGTGATCAAGGGTTTTCAGTGCTTGGTCCCATATGATACCAATGTCGTCCTGAGAACACTGAATCTCACAGGCTTGGTCTTTAAGCAACGACAGTACTCCGAACTCTGAAAGCGATATCTCTTTCTCAAAATCCTGAGTTATCCTTTCTACAAGCGTCTTAAAATATGGCTCGTTATAATAACCAGTAACAGCACTCATGAGTTCTTTAAAGCCTTTATTATTATAATATTCTTTTGATTCGAATATCTTTGCAAGTCGTATATCTGCGATCATTTTCTTGGCCATAACATGATCATCTAAAAATTTAAATTATCAGATTGCCGATCAACGCATTCTCTCTTTTGTTACATAAATCTGGCGTCGTGATGAATCTGCCTACTGAGTTCCAGCTAGAAGTAGAGGCATTGAGCGTCCGCCCGCGATTCCGCACGACCTCATCCGTAGCTGCCTGAGCGGCCTTTAAGCCCCAGGCGTGCGGTTGCCCCTACAATCTCCACTCGATCGGACTCCTGTCAGCCAGGCGGCCAAGCTGTATCCCTGTCGCCCCCACGGTTTTCCTGCCCGCGAGCATGCCCGGCCACGCGCGCACCCGCGATCCCGCGCGACCGCAAGCGCAGCCGCCCGAGCGCGCATGCGAGCCCCCTGCGGGCGGGCGCGTCCTCCCGGCTCTCTCTGCTCGACCTGAACGCATGTCAACAGGCCCACAACGTCCCAGGCAAGCGATCTGCATCCCGAGCCAGGCCCATGCAGCCCGCATCCAAGCCAGCTCCCTGAGGTATCCAGCCGAGTTCCTAACCCTCCAGCCTGTCGAAGCTGCGCTCGACAAAAGCTTATAAAGGAGAAGATGCGACTGGGAAGTGACGTTGTAGGCAAATGACGAAAGGCCTATCGCCAAATGGTGGGAAAACTTTGGAGGCATATAACTTGAATAAGAAATACATGATTCTTCCCCTACTACTTGTGTTCCTCTTCACCGCCGGCCTGTCCCTGGGGCAGCCCGCCAATAATACGAGTACTATGGAGAATAATACAACTGCTGTAGTGAACAATACAACTGCTTTAGTGAGCATCGTCTCTCCGGAAAATGGAACCATTGCAGCAAATGAGAGCCAGCTTGCGAATGCGACCCTTCCCGGGAACGTAACCAGTGACGAGAATAGGACAATTGCAGCCACTAATCTGAAGTTCATCTGGGCGGTTACCGGTATCGAGGCAGACCAGATCATCATGGTCCTGGACCAGGATGGCGCGGATCTCTTCGGCCAGGCTAAGTACGAGCCCCAGGGCGGCAAGGCCTGGAATGCTGAAGTCACAGGATCTAATGTCGGCGATAAGGTGGATCTGACCATCACCGCCCAGAAGGATAACGAGCTGGTAAGCTCAAAGCTCTCCGGAATTCTCGATAACCTGAACGGAACCATTCAAGGCAACTACACGCAGACTAGTCTTGGTAAGATCATAAACAAGGGCAGCTTCAATGCCATGCAGATCAGCCCGGATACATCCAGCTATGTTTCTGCTACCATCGAGGAGCCCAAAGCAGCAACTCCGGCTCCAGCAGTCGTTGACGCCTCTGCGTCTACGGGGACCACACCCAACGAAACTGTAGCGGCAGAAAAGCCCAAATCAAGGTTCGTTGACGTCCGCGAGTATGCCGATAAGATGGGTCCAGGCGGCGACCTGAGCGGCGTTCCACCCGGCATGGGCGGAAGCGGTCTCTAGATCAAGAGGATTAGCGGCAGCCGAGAATTGAAATGCCGCTTCCTTTTTTCTCTTTTAGAGTGCACTTTTGATCTTATCTCTGTATTATTTCGGATCGGAGCCTTGCGAGCTTTGGCCTGTCGATCGACTCGTTTTGAGAAGGCTATTTACTCAACGCCTGCAATTTGAAAAGCCTTAATATGGCAGAAGATGAGAAAGATGCTTATAGTCAAATGACGAACACTTGATAATTATTTATCGTTAAAAGTTGAAAAACTGACGGCGAAAAGGAGGCCTGAAATTGATAAAGAGACTTATGATTCTTCCCCTGGCGCTCATATTCATCATAGCCGCGTGTCCGTCTCTGGCGCAGGCGCAGTCTTTGAATAATTCGGCCAATGAGACAAGTATTCGCGATGCGACCTCTCCCCAAGAATCGCTATCCTTAGGTGATGAATCTATCGAGTCCGGTGCAACTGAGCAGGGTGAGTCTGCTGGATCTGCTGCACCTGAGGCATCCAATGCATCATTAAATGAAAGCGGCACTGGTTCCGTCCCTAACCTGAGCTATATTTGGTCGGTAATGGGGATAGAATCTGGCCCGGTGATCATGGTACTCAAACAGGAGGGCGAAAACCTCTATGGGCAGGCAAAATACGAGCCAGATAGCGGCCAATCCTGGAATGGCGTAGTTATCGGTTCCGTAAAAGGAAACAGTGTAGACCTGGTCCTGACATCTCTAAGTGGCACTGAACAGACCGCCAACCTGTTGAAAGGAAATATCGATCCGGAAAGCCAGTCGATCATGGGCGATCTCACGAAGGTCAGCAATGGGCAGATCTCTCAGCGAGGCGAGTTCGAAGCCCTATGGATCAACCCTGACGTATCCAGCTATACACCAGCTATTGTCACGGAGCCAAAAGCCCCGTCAACAGCCTCTGCACAGGAGACCCAGAACGCCACCCAGCAGGCCGAGACAGCGAACTTGCTGCCGACATCCTCGCCGAAATCCTATTTCCATGATGTACGCCAGGATGCAGACCGCATCTTGACGGGCGTTGGGGACATCAGCCAGATACCTATTGGAATGGGCGGCAGCGGCCTATCCTAGAAAGATGGGAGTCGTTATCATTAGAATAGAAACGACAGCAAGAATAGATCTCCGGCCAATGCTTGAGACCTCCGCCACAAAGAAACATAAGCGGGCGAAAGAGGAAATCAAGTGCCATAGTCACTTCCTCTCAGCCCCGCCTTACCCTCAGCCCCGCTCCATCGATCCGCTTATCGAATCATATACATCTCATGAATCATGACTCTTAGATCAAAGCAATCTGATCCTTGCAGGCACAAGAGAGAGAACGCGACATTAATACATCCGTATCTACATTTCTTCTCACAAAGGCCTTTTGATAGGATGGATCGATCTGGGTTGCTTTCTTGTATGCCTGGACGGCAGTGGGGAAATCTCCTTTTATATCATAAACCACGCCCATATTGTACCAGGCCTCAGCATAGGACTCATTGAGGGCCACGGCATTCTCAAAGGACATGAGGGCATCGTCGTACTTGCCAAGGATGCCAAGGTCAATTCCCCTGTTATTCCATGCCTCAAAATCCTTCGGATCAAGCAAAAGAGCCCTATTATAGGCATCAAGAGATTCGCTAAATTTTTCCTGGTTATATAGGCTATAGCCTTTCATAAACCAATCGAGCGATGTCTCATTTTCAGTAGCACAGGCCGGAGCCATAAAGGTCAAAATCAGCGCCAAGGTGACCAGCGCCAAGGAGACTTGAACCGACTTCGAATTCGTTATTCTTCCTCCTTTGCCTTTTCTTATTAACTAGAGTAAATTATAAAGGTTCCGAACAAATGGCTTGGCGAGAAAAATGAACTATTATTTATTACCTTTCATTTTTCAGGCCTTGGCATAGGATTCTATGATCTCTGCGAATGCCCCCAAAACCTTCTCCAGCTCAGGTCGGGAGAGCCCGAATGTGCTCAGCTTGAACTGACGGGTAAGTCCTGGCTTGATGCCGCATACGCCGCGATCCTTGAGGTCACGGTAGAGGAAGTAACGACCTTTCTTCGCGACCTGTGAGATCTGATAGAGATTTTCGGCGAGATAGAACATCAGATCATGGTTATGCGGCCGATCTCCCTGCTGCATCAATCCCATCTTCTCCATCTCCCCGGAGAACCAGCGTGCTTTCTCCACCTCCTCCTGCCAGTGCCCCACTCGCTCGACGACCGCAGGGAAGGATGCCATCATCGTCAAGAGGGGTGCTCCGCGCACAGTGCAGCCTAAGAGTTCGACCTCTTTGTTCTTCTTGGTGGAAGAGAGCCGGAACATGGTTCTGGCATACTCTTCTGTTGCTCCCAGGACGCCCACGGGTCCGGATGAAGCCATTGATTTATGGCCACTGCCCACGATTATGTCCGCCCCAAGTTCGCGGGCGTTTACTGGCATCCGGCCTATGGCGTAGGCGCCGTTGAGGAGAAGCGGCACCCCATAATCGTGGCAGGTATCTGCTACCGCTCGCGCATCAGCCAGGTTTCCATAGTTTCCGTCAGGATAGGTCAAGACCGCCAGGCTCACATTGCCCTTGTGCTCGTAAGCGCGTTCGATGGCCTGCGCATAGCCTTCCTGGCGAATAGCATATTCCGGTTCACCGCTTGAGGGCACATATTCTATCTTCAAACCGGCCCGCTCGGCTGCCAGAACCGTCGTGTAATGGGCATTGCCATCCATTACAACCCAGTCGCCCTTCTCACAAAGTGCATGCATGGCAGCAAACTTTCCTTCGCGCGCGCCGTGGGTGACTCTGACTTCATCCGTGCCCAGGAACTCCGGGAGAACGCCGTGCACGAACTCCTCCACCGGAGGGTTCTTGATACGATCCAGCATCCCGGTGCAAAAGTCGCAGACTGAGTAGCCGTCGCCCCATTCAACCAGAGCGGCTCGTGCCTCCGGCGTCAGGACTCCGCCTCGCTGCAGGGGATCTATGTTAATCTCTGCGATATCCCTCTTCAAATTGGTGAACTTTTCAAGATTATCAAGCATTCAATCTTCCCGGTATCCCTCTTGAAGTATAACCCTTTGCCAGGCTATAGGCAAAAAGTGATATATTTTCCTGGCATTTCCGGCTATGATGGCTTTAGTGATAAGTCACAGAGGCGCCGGGGCCCTCGCGCCGGAGAATACCCTGGAGGGCATCCGGGCCGCAGCATTGTGCAGAGCCGATTATGTGGAGCTTGATGTCCGGCTTTCCCGCGACGGCGAACTTGTTTTGATGCATGATGAAAGTGTGGACAGGACCACCAACGGCAAAGGTCTGGTAGAAGAGCTGGACCTCAAAGAACTCAAAGCCTTGCGTGTGCGCGGCCAGGAGATCCCTACTTTAGGAGAGGCCTTAATTCTGGCAAAAAAGCTGGATCTGGGCCTGGTTGTGGAGATGAAGGAAGAGGGCCTGGAAGAGCTGGTGGCAGAGGCCCTGTCAGGCAGCAATTGCATTGTGACATCCTACTATCACAGCAGTCTATACGAAATAAAAGATATTTCTGATCTTCGGACGGGGATCATCATCGCATCGCTGCCCATAAAGCCTGTGCAGCTAGCCCTTTGGGCAAGAGCGGATGCTATTTTTCCGAAGAGAATCAACCCCCGGCTCTTCAAAGAGGCACACCAGAAGGGCCTGTCGGTCTACCCCTGGACCGTCAATACAAGAGATTCGGCGAGCTGGCTTCTCAGGTTGGGTGCGGACGGACTGGTGACCGACGATCCGTGTTTGATCAGAGAGTCCCTGAATGAACCCGTGCAGGCCACGGGTAGATCGAACTGCGAATTCTATCCATGCCATCATTTCCCGGATCAGGATTGCGCCCACTGTTTCTGCCCTCTTTATCCCTGCAAGGATACAGAGCTTGGCAAGTACGTGAGAACTAAGAGAGGAAAGAGGTTCTGGACCTGCATCGATTGCCGGCTTGTGCACTGTCCCCGGGTGGCAAAATACCTGGCACAGCACCCGGAAACGAGCACATCTGAGCTGAAAGCATTGCAGGACGGATAATGATTTCAGATAAATCAGGAATGACTATCCATTGCCCCGGAAGGGCCCCTACCGACGGAAAGCTTTATGCGTACCTGATGGAAATGAAGCCTTATGAGACATATTATACTTGTGCTGATTGCTCTGATGGCTATGGGCGGGCTATTGCCTGCAGCCATGGGCTTACCTCCAGCACCCTTTGAAATGACCGATCCAGAAATGGCCGACATGTTGACCACACCTTCTATGGCAGCTTTCCTGAACGATAGCTGGACGCCGACCAGTTTTGTAGCTCCTCGTCCAAACGATAACTTGCCCTTCGCAAAGGGATCCTTCAGCAACAACACTACTTCCAATGCCACCTATGCCATTTACGATTTCCTGAATGAAACCAATGTCACAACCGCTGCCGCCTCTCCCGTCTATACCCCTGCCACTGCAGGACAGTCCAATAAGATTGCCTGGACTGGAGAGAGCATTTATCAATTCCTGGATGATGCCTGGACACCTTCCACACCAGTTGCGGTATACAAAGAAGGCGTCTACACCAAGGGTCAGATGAGCTGAACTGAACCTAATCCTTTTTCAAGGGCGACAGGCAGCTCACCAAGGCGGCCTGTCAACTAATAATTTATAGATCTTTGAATCTTGATTCCCATATGATCTTGGATTTTTTATCCTGAGAGGCCTTCTAAAAGTTAAGGGATCCAAGATTAGCATTTATGACTTTGTTCCCCTGTACCTCTTGAGGTGAAGGCTCACAACATCATAGGGAATGGTGTGTTTCTCTTTCAACAGACGAATTTGAAGCTGCTCCGCCTCTTTACTGTAAGAGCCGTCTATCTCATAGGCATACTTTATTCCTTCTGCCGTAAGCATGTATTCATACCTCTGCAGCCACTGACCATTCAGCTCATAATGCCTTTGATCCTGATAGATCATGCCCATGGCCACAAGGATCTGGATGTCTTCAAAGAGCCGCTCGCTGTAGGGAAAGCCGTAATCGGAGTGGAAGGAGTAATCAAAGAGGCCGGAAAGACTGGCGGGACCCAGATCCTTTAGCCTGGCCACCGTCCTGTAGAGCCAGGTTATGTTTCTGATCCTGGGAACGAGGATCTTCTGACCATATGTCTCGGAAAGCATATTGTGCAATGTGTAGAAAAGCAGCAAGAGGCCATCGATGGGAAGATAGCTCTCGGAACGAATAAAGCTCAAGAGTTTTGCCGCCTGCTCCCTCACCTCATGCAGCGAGATCTCGGCAGTTCCATCCGAAAAGAAGGATACGGCGATCTGGCGGGTCAAAGACTTGACAAGGCCCGCCGCCAGAGCAGACTCGTCATAGAGAAAACCATTGGCCTCTGTTCTCATGGATCGCGGCACGCCGCTGCCCACAGTGATATTTACAAGAGCCCCATATTTCTTACCCAGAGAGTCCTCGAAAAGCTTTCTCATGCGTCCGTGGCGAGAGATGGTGGAAAGTGCCATTCTGATATCCGGCGCCAGAGATCTATGGTCGAACCTGGCTGCCAGAGGAAGCTCCCGGCCATATTTTATGCGTTGCAGGAGTTCATGCGAGACATCGTCTCCCTTCTCCCAGATGAACCTGAGAAGATCCGGGTCCGTATATTCCCGGAAGAAGAGAACAATCCTGCTTTGGGCTTCATCTGCTTCCATCTTTGCCAGCGCATTTTCCAAAGCCGTCAGCAGCATGGCCCTGATAGATTGGACTGTTGGATGATAGATGAGAGCATTGTAGTGATGCGATCGAGCAATGAGCATCGATTCTGCGGCAGTCTGGGACATCTCCGCCCTGTAGTCGCCAACGCCCGCAAGTGTGATTCGTCCTTTGCTTATGGTGAGGGCCTGAAGAATCTGATCTGTGTCCACCAATCCCAGGGAGACGCCGGAGTGATGCGAGTCTCTCAGCAGAAAGTCTATTCTGTCTGCATCAAGGTCTCCGACGATGATCTGGCCCAGGGGAGGCCTGGCCCCCGAAGCTATATCTGCTACCTCCTGGAAGAGAGTATCAGCATTGCCGAAATCTCTTTCCACTGTACGGACGACATCCTCTCCGAAGGGATGAGTGGTTATTGTCTCGCGAGTGAACTCCTCATGCCTTGAAGCGCGCTTGCCTCCCAGGAGGGGCTGAATGTCGGGGTTGCGGCTGAGAACCCCTTCCACGGCGTGAGAGAGGGCCGAATGTCCCAGGTCGTGCAGGAGCCCCGCCAGCCGAACTGTCCTCACTTCCTCGGCACAAAGACCCAGGTGCTCAGCCATTAGACCGGCCACGAACATGGTTCCCAGGGAATGCTCGAACCTGGTATGATTGGCCCCGGGATAGACAGTCTCCACCAGGCCCAGTTGCTTTATGCCCTTCAGTCGCTGCATAGGTCTGGAGCGGATGAGAAGCCACTCCAGCTCATCTATTTGGATGGCCCCATGGACGGGGTCGCGAAGAGTTCTAATCTCGTTATTCACAAGATTACCTGGCAAAGATTTACTTTGGAGCTAGCGACATTATCGCTGCTGCCAGGTCTCCTTTGGCCTCTATCAGGGCCGCCTTCGCATCTTCCATCTTTGCACCTGTCTGAGCGACAACCAGATCAACGTCGGAGTCCAAGATCTCTAATTCGGGCTCTTCTTGAGCGGTTTCGAGAGCAGGTCCGGGAGCATTTTCGGATATGGAACGTTCTCTGGCATCGCCTGAGATCTGGAAGCTGCGCGTACCATGGGCATCCATGATCGCGACGGAAGCGTTTTCTATGACAATCTCCCTGTCCGGCATGCGAATGACGACCTCTAGAACATTCTCGAGCTCCTCGATATCTATACCCATGTTCTTCAGCATGCCTTTCATCTTCTTGGGGCTCATGCCACCCCTGCCGCCTAAACCTCCTAATCCGGGAAACATATCAATCACCTGAAACCCTAGGTGCGATTATTGTAAGTAAAGATATCCGTCAACAATTCCGGACATTAGGGACTAGATGATGCCTTTCTCTTTGAGCGCTGTCTTCATCTCTTTCAGCTCCGCGAGGTCTGCTTCAATGCGCTCAAACCTCATGTCCATATGGGTCTTCAAATCGCCTCTGAGTCCTCGAATCTCCGTTATGGTATCATCCTGTTTGTCGAGCATCTGATCCTGTTTGTCGAGCATCTGGTCCTGTTTGTCGAGCATCTGATCCTGTTTGTCGAGCATCTGATCCTGTTTGTCGAGCATCTGATCCTGTTTGTCGAGCATCTGATCCTGTTTGTCGAGCATCTGATCCTGTTTGCCCAGCATTTGGTCCTGCTTGTTGAGCGATTGATCCATTTTGCCGTTCAGGCTATTCAGGCTCGTGACCATCTCTTTTAGGATCTCAATGCCGTCGTCAAGACGCTCTCCAACCTCGTCAGGACCAGTGATTTTGCGAAAGTCTGAAAATCCTCCTGATCCTGGAGAATACTCCAAGCTGATACCCTTCACTTCGATAAAGGTATTTTTTATCTGAAGGGCAGCCGCAAACTTCTCCAGGGTTTGCTTCTCTCCCTCGGCAATAACAAGAACCCGTCCGTCTGGACGATTCTGTACCAGGCCTGACAGACCCATCTCCCTGGCCAGATCAACGATCCTAGCCCGATAGCCTACCCGTTGGATTCTACCTGAGACGTAGGCGGTAAATCGCATCATTTGCAGATACACAGGAAGCTCAAAATATAAATTGTTTCGTTTGGGCCTGAGGCAATTTCTATCTCGCCCTTTCCCTTGCCAGTGCTGCCTTTTTCTTCGCATTCTCTGCGAGCCGATTTTTGTTGGCTATCTTCTGATACCTGTTTTCCTGGGCTTTTTGGGTTTTGCTGGTCACGGCAGGCTTTTGCTTTCGCGCAGACCCACTCCCCTTTCCTCTGGCGGGTGATTTTGAGATCGATGTCGAATCTCTCGAGTTTCGAGCGTCATTTTTCTTATACTGTGCCGGGCTGCTTTCCGATGTTATAGGGCTCGATGGTGCATTGGCACCAGAGACGGCCCCTGCACCTTCATAGTGGCTACCCTGGCCCTTCTCGGATTTTGGATTTATGGTCGAATCCGTTTTGAACTTAATTTCCAAGGTATTCTTGGCAGAAACGTCCTTTGCCGGATCGTCAGGACCATCGGCACGAATATCTGCAGCACTTTTTGTCAAAGCTATCTTTTCCGCAGTATTTTGAGCCTCGGTGGTAGGGGACGCCACAGGATTTGCAGGAGAGTTTCCCCTTGAGGTTTTCTTATTTCTATTTTCTGAGAGACCGTCGCCGTTTTTGATCTCTTCCTTTGCAGGTTCCTTTACTGCAGGTTCCTCAATTGTTCTGGTTTCACTTAATAGAGGTTTGTTTGAGGACGGATTCAATTGTGAAGAATAAGCTTCTGCAGCATTTATTTGGGATAGAATTATTTGGGAGCTTTTGGGAGGAGATTGATTTGTCTGTGGCTGGCTTATCGACGTTTCATCTATTATTGACTTGATAGTTGAGGTCTCTTTTGTCTGTAATTGGTCTATCGAGGTATTGTCGGCCCGGATGTTGCTCAATTGCGTGCTATTGACTTGCGTGCTATTCGCTTGCGTGTTAATGACTTGTGTGCTATTGACTTGTGTGCTATTGACTTGTGTGCTATTGACTTGTGTGCTATTGACTTGTGTGCTATTCTCGTCTGTGTGTTAATTGAATAATTTAGGTCTTGCTGTATCTCTTTTTGTTTTAGAGATTGCGAGATTGGTGTTTCTCGATAGGAGCCTTGATGCTTTAGTTTCGAAGTCGTTGTTACTTTCTCTTTGATGAGCTTATTCGAGCCGGTGCCTGAGGCAGTGTTCCTGACAGCGGAGTCGCTTGAAATTCGGTTCGAGGAGAAAGAATTCGGCATTGGTGATGAATTGGAGGGGTTCCGTTTCTTTGCTTTCTGGCTTGAACCATGCATTTGGAAGAGACTGCTACTTTCCTCTCCCGATATATTCGCGTCCAGACGACCTGTAACACTCATCTTCGGAGATGAATTGGCAACAGAAAGACCAATAAGCCCTCCTTTTTGTACCACTGGATTGTGCAGGACGGCCGGTTTTATGTTCTTCTCGTTCCAATTGATTGCTGACATGATGCTCTTCAACAGGTCTTGGTCTTCGAGGCCAGCCAGGACACTCTTGTGATCGGAATTCAATCCAAATGATATGATATCCGATAGCAGAAATGCTGCAAGACCGGTCATGGTGATCAATACCAATATCAAGAGAATGTTGAATACCCTGGGATGGTTCCCTCTCAATTTCTCCTGAGCCAGGCTGTAATAAGTACTCCTCGATCCAGCAAAGTCCTTCATACATATATAGATATTTTTTGAAGTTTATAACCCTTGCGACTGAAGAAATTTATTATGTCTAAATTGTCCGTTTCCATGTGCCTATCATGTTCATCTTTATCTGATCCAGACACACCTATCAAGACATCTTTTGATTTTCTTTACATTTAAAATGGACTAGATTTCGGCCATAATCTGACCTATCTGCCATATCGATCCCTTTGAGAGCTCCTGCACCCAACTTTGGCTGGTTGAAAAATTGGCAACTGAAGTGTGACAGTTCGAAAAGGGTAAGTAGTGATTTCCGGTGACATCAAGAACTGGAATCCATCCCTCTTTTTAAATACAAATATTCCTGAAGATTAGATTGCTCGCGAATTTAGTTCAAAGAGGTTGCCAGGAGAAGAAATTTTCGTTCGTATGATAAGAAAAATTGATCATATTCTAATAATTTTTTTTAAAAATCTATTTGAATATTGAGATGTATATGTGGGAAGTGATTCTTGGGCAAAACGCAATGCATAAAATATATAATTCGAATTTCCGGCCGATTAGATATCTGCAGTTAATAAATAATAATTAATTAATAATATAATGATGAGAATTCATATATAAATAGTGACATAGTCCCAATTCTGTATCTCTTGGGTAAATTATATATACTGTTATGACTTCTTAACCTAATTGAAGGTGAGTGATTTGAAGAAGGTCATATGCAAAAACTGTGGAGTCGTGAATGAGGTTTCTGACAAATCCCTGGGAGAGGATGAAGAATGGTTGGATTGTCTCCTTCCGGAGGGTTTCGAATGGATTCTGCCCGCAGGGAAGATTACTCCCATCATCGGCGATCCTATATATATCTCCGGCCTGGGAGAGCATCTCTCCTATGATGCATATTTGAATAAATACGGCATCGACCCGGAGATTGCATACTGTCTCATGCGCGGGAATAGCCGCGCCAGATCCGTAGCGAGGATAACTGCCATACATTCGCAAGTGGGGGCTCAAGTCAGCTCCAAGGAGAGATCCCAAAGCTGGCTGGATGAGGATGACTGGACATCCTAAATGACTTGATTGTTAAGCCTGCCTGGTGGATCGACTTGATACTGACAATTGCGGCCGGCAACATTCGTGATGAAATCTAGACACCGTAATGTCTCGCCAAATCAAGTCGATCGACATCTCCTTCGCGAGCCTGCATTATAAGGCGGATCGCGGAATGACTCAAGGTCAACACCAGAATTCAAACATACTTTTATTATAAACTTAGGCCTATCATTTCTGAAAACCATTCCTGAAAACCACTCCATCAAAATATTCATGCACGGGGAAAAACCCTAAAAATAGGACGAATGCAAATAGACCTTTTCTTGAGATAGATTCAAATATGCATGTGAGGCAGTCACAATCCTGCATTACCGGATTGGCCTGGATCTTTTTCTCTGGACCTGTTGTTTGGGATGCGCCGAGGATTGTGCATGAAGGAGAGGCTTGATGAAATCGGCTCACGTCTTCGCGAGCTGAGGGAGTTGAATCGGGTATCGTCCAAAGAGATGGCACAGCACCTCAATGTGCCTTTGGAGACATATGACTGCTATGAAGATGGTAAATTGGATATTCCAGCCAGCATTCTGATCGGCATCGCCCGAAAACTCAACGTCGATACGGGACTGCTGCTAACAGGCGAAGAATCCAGGATGAACATCTTCACCATTACCAGAAAAGGTGAAGCCGTGGAAGTTGAGCGCAGAAAGCAGTACAGATACCAGAGCCTGGCCAGAAAGTTTGCCCATAAAAAGGCGGAGCCGTTTATCGTTACCATCGATCCCAAGAAAGGTAAACCATCATTTTACAGCCACCCGGGCCAGGAGTTCGAATATGTGCTCGAGGGTACTTTGAAGATTACCATCCACGACAACGAGGTTGTTCTCAACGAAGGGGATTCCATATTCTTCGATTCGATGTACGATCACGTTATGGAAGCCTTAAACGATGTGCCAGTGAAGCTGTTGGCTGTGGTCATGTAGGAGAGCAAAGAGGATTGAAAAAAATGTCATCTTTATTGCCCAAATTCGTCTCGCGAGTTGATTTCAAATCATACGAGGATTTCAAAGAAAACCTGAAGATCCTTGTCCCAGAGAACTTCAACTTCGCATTTGATGTAGTTGACGTCTATGCCAAGGAATTTCCCCAAAAGCGTGCCCTGGTCTGGTGCAATGATAACGGAGAGGCAAAGACCATCAACTTCAAAGATCTGAAGATCCTTAGCGACAAGGCCGCTAACATCTTTAAAAAATATGGGATAAAGAAAGGCGACTCGGTCATGCTTACCCTCAAGAGCCGCTGGGAGTTCTGGGTCTGCATGGTGGGACTGAACAAGATCGGCGCCGTTTCCATTCCGTCCACGCATATGCTGAAGGCGAAGGACTTCCTATATCGCATCAAGAAAGCTGATCTGAGGATGATCATATGCATAGGAGAGAACGGGGTGCCCGGCGAATTCGACGCAGCGCATAAGGAGCTTGGCAACATCCCCCTGGTCAAGGCCCTGGTGGGAGACAAAGACCAGAAGAGGGAAGGCTGGATCAATTTTGATGCAGAGCTGGATCTGGCATCATCCGATTTTATCCGGCCTGCCGGAGACCAGGCCACGAAAAATGAGGATATACTCCTCGGATACTTCACCTCTGGAACAACCGGATATCCCAAGATGGTCAAGCACGATCAAACCTATCCCCTGGGCCATATCCTCACAGCCAAGTACTGGCAGAATGTGGAGGATGACGGTCTGCATTACACTGTGGCCGATACGGGATGGGCCAAATGCGCCTGGGGCAAGATCTATGGCCAGTGGCTGGCCGGATCTGCGGTCTTCGTCTACGATTATGATCGCTTTGATGCCGGGAAGATGATGGACGAGATGGGCAAATACGGTGTGACAACTTTCTGCGCTCCACCCACGATCTTCAGGTTCATGATCAAGAGCGACATGTCCAGATACGACTTTTCCAGGTTGAAATACGCGGTCACGGCAGGAGAACCTCTCAACCCATCGGTGTATGAGAGCTTCCTGGAGACCACGGGCCTGCGACTGATGGAAGGCTACGGCCAGACTGAAACGGTAGTTTGCATCTCCAACTATCCCTGGATGACCGCTAAACCGGGGTCCATGGGTAAGCCTGCTGCGGGATTCGATATTATCCTGGTGGGAAAGAACAACAAGGTATGCGAAGTGGGCGAAGAAGGCGAGATCGTAATCAAGACCGACAAGGGAAAGCCCGTAGGCCTCTTCACTGATTACCATATGGACCCGGACAAGACTCTGAACACCTGGCATGATGATTACTATCATACAGGTGATACCGCCTGGCGGGATGAGGACGGATACTTCTGGTTCATAGGCCGGACGGACGATATGATTAAGAGTTCCGGCTACCGGGTGGGGCCTTTCGAGGTCGAGTCAGCTCTCATGTCTCATCCTGCCGTTCTGGAAGTGGCCATCACCGGAGTGCCGGACCCCATCCGAGGTCAGGTGGTAAAGGCAACTGTGGTCCTGACCAAAGGATATGCCCCTTCCGAGGAGCTGAAAAAAGAGCTGCAGGATCATGTAAAGAAGGTCACTGCTCCCTACAAGTACCCCAGGATCATCGAATTCGTGGAGGAGCTGCCCAAGACCATAAGCGGAAAGATCCGGCGTATTGACATCAGAGACAAAGATAAGCCCTATCCTCTGATCAACATCCTGGAATGCAAGGCCTGCGGAAGATGCCTTGAGGCCTGCCCAGTGAACGTGCTGAAGATGGGCGAGGAGCTGAACGCCCGCGGCTACAGCTACGTAATCTATTCAGGCGACGGATGCATAGGCTGCGCGGCCTGCTACTACACCTGTCCCGAGCCTCTGGCCATTGAAGTGCACGTGCCTCAGAAGGAAAAGGCGACAGAGGAGAGCTGAAAATGGCATCTCAGTTAGTAGCGGGAAACAGCGCTGTGGTTGTCGGAGCACTTTATGCAGGCTGCGACTGCTTCTTTGGCTATCCCATAACTCCTGCCAGTGAGATATTGCACGAAGCCTCTCGATACTTCCCCAAGCTGGGACGCAAGTTCGTGCAGGCGGAATCGGAAGAAGCGGCAATCAATATGGTCTACGGGGCGGCCAGCAGCCGGCCATCGTGTGCTGGCGGCATCCTCAGGTCCCGGCATGAGCCTGAAGCAAGAGGGCATAAGCTACATCGCCGGAGCTGAGCTTCCCTGCGTCATAGTTGACATCTGCCGGGCTGGACCAGGGCTGGGCAACATCGGGCCTGAGCAATCGGACTACAACCAGACCTGCAAGGGAGGGGGGCACGGCTGCTACAACAATATCGTTCTTGCGCCCGGAAGCGTCCAGGAGATGTGCGACTTGACTGTCAAGGCCTTCGAGCTGGCCTTCAAGTACCGCAACCCTGTTGTGGTTCTGGCGGACGGCGTGCTCGGCCATATGGTTGAGCCTCTGCAGTTCCCGGAAACTGCAGTGCTGCCTACTATCGACACCACCTGGGCGGTAGCCGGCAACGCCGAGACGAGAGGAAATCTGGTGACCTCCATCTTTCTCAACTTCGATGATCTGGAGAGGCACAACTTCAGGCTGCAAGAGAAGTATCAACGCATAAAGGAGAACGAGGTCACATGGGTTGGATACAGGCTGGATGATGCCGATGTTGTACTGGTCTCCTACGGTATCAGCAGCAGGATCGCTCGCTCTGCAGTCGATGCGGCCCGAAAGGAGGGCATCAAGGCAGGGCTATTCCGGCCTGTTACGCTCCTGCCCTTCCCGGAGGAGGAGATTATGCAGGCTCGCCGAACGCGGCTGCAAGTTCATATCCGTGGAGATGAGCAACGGCCAGATGCGTGAGGACATTCGCCTCGCCAGTGGCTGCCAGCCCGTGGAACTGGTCTGCCGCTATGGAGGAAATCTGATCAATATCGATCAGATCATGGAGAAGATCAGGGAGGTGGCGTGACATGGCTGCGAAAGAGAAATTGATTGGAGGGCATCCGGGACTGTATGCCCAGTTTCCCCGCAAGGGCGGGTCTGCGCAAACAGCCACCCATTATTGTCCGGGCTGCGGTCACGGGATACTGCATAAGCTCATAGGCGAGGCCATGGCGGATCTGGGCATTCAGGATAGGTGCGT
Source organism: uncultured Methanosarcinales archaeon (assembly GCA_963843555.1). Taxonomy (GTDB): domain Archaea; phylum Halobacteriota; class Methanosarcinia; order Methanotrichales; family Methanotrichaceae; genus Methanothrix. The sequence continues at coordinate 86,485 of CAWJKV010000011.1, read as the reverse complement.
CGTGATCAGCCCTGTAGGCTGTGCAGTCTTCGCCTACTACTACCTGGATTCCGGGCATGTGCAGGCCGCTCACGGAAGGGCTCCTGCTATCGCTACGGGCATCTCCAGGGCAGAGGATGATGCCATCGTCATCGCCTATCAGGGAGATGGAGACCTGGCTTCCATCGGGCTTAATGAGACCATTCAGGCCGCCAACCGGGGAGAAAAATTGGCCGTATTCTTCATCAACAATACAGTTTACGGCATGACCGGAGGCCAGATGGCACCAACAACATTGATCGGCGAGGTTACGGCTACAACTCCGGCAGGCCGCGATCCCCAGGATCAGGGCTATCCCATCCATATTTGCGAGATGCTGGACACCCTCAAAGCACCTGTCTTCATTGAGCGGGCCAGCCTCTCGGACATCGAGCATATTCGTAAAGCGCGCCGGGCGGTGAGAAAGGCTCTGGAGATTCAGAGGGAGAAAAAGGGCTATGCCTTTGTGGAATTGCTCTCGCCCTGCCCCACCATATTGAGGATGGACGCGGCGGCTGTTACCAGGTTCATCAACGAGCAGATGGAAAAGGAGTTTCCCCTGAAGAGGTTCAGGGACAGATCCAATGAGGCGGAATCCATCATCAGGCCGAATAGCGACTTTTCCCGGGAGTCCCTGGATAAGATCTTCGGCTGCGAGGGCAATGTTTGTGTCGAGTTCCAGAAGGACCCTGAGTTTGCGCCAAAGGGGGTGAAGATCGCCGGCTTCGGAGGGCAGGGTGTATTGAGCATGGGTTTGGCTCTGGCCCAGGCAGCTTTTGGATGCGGGCGGTTTGTCTCCTGGTACCCTGACTATGGGCCCGAGCAGCGGGGCGGGACCTCCAACTGCTCAGTGATCATATCCGGAGAGCCCATCGGCTCGCCAGTGGTTGATCATCCTGATGTGCTCGTGGCCTTCAACCGGCCCTCTCTGGAGAAGTTTGCGCCTTCGGTCAAGAAGGGAGGAGTGATCCTGTATGACTCGCTGGCCGGACAGTTCCAGGCCCCGGAGGGAGTTCGGGCCATATCCGTCCCGGCGACGGAGATTGCCGCGGATAAGGGAGCTCAGATGGCGGCCAACACCGCCATGTTCGGGGCGCTGATGCAGGCCGGAAAGCTGGGGCTGCCCCGTGAGGCTTACGGCAATGCCTTCCGCGTCACCTTCGCCAAGAAGCCCAAGCTCATCCCCAAGAACCTGGAGATCCTGGAGGCCGGGGCGCAAGCGGTCAAGGTGCTGGAGATGTCGGCGAGGAAGTAGAGTAGGAAGTAGAGCAAAGATGAAAGAAGGTCCACTCGGAAGGAGAGAATGGACCTTCGTTCCTATTTAAATTAGGATAACTATTAAAATCGCCATGCTCATTTTATCGAATATAATGGATATCATAGTAGTGGGCGTTCATCTGCCAGGTTATGTATTGCACTTTTGAAGCGTTGATCGTCATATTGATCTTGAAAGAAGACGGAAGTCATACTTGAAAGGATGTCATTCCCATGTCAGAGCTGGAAGAAGTAATCAAAGAGCTTCCTCCTGATCTCCATCAAGAGGTCGCCGATTTCGCAAGGTTCCTGATGGAGAAGCGAGGGCGAAAGCCGAAAGGTCGCTTGAAGCTGGATTGGAGGGGAGCTTTGGAAGATATGAAGGATCAGTACACATCGGTGGAGCTGCAGCACAAGATCCTGGAGTGGAGAGGAGATTGATGTATCTCCTGGATACTAACATTCTCCTGGAGCTGCTACTTAACCAGAAAAGAGCAGATGAAGTAGAACGGCTCCTTCTGGAAACACCTCCGGAGATGCTCTGCATATCTGAATTCTCATTAGATTCGATTGGTGTTGCATTGGTACGTCGCGTCATGCATGATATTTTCTTGAAAGCTGTGGAGGATATGCTTTTGGTGGGAGGTATTCGCCTGATACGGCTAGGCCCAGAAGATATGCAAAAGGTCATCCAAGCCTCCAGAAGATTCAAGCTCGATTATGATGATGCCTATCAATATGCTCTGGCAGAGAAATACAATCTCATCTTAGTCAGTTTTGATAGCGATTTTGATAGAACAAAGCGAGGAAAGGCGACGCCTACGGATATTTTAAAGTTAAATATAAAGTAAAATATTTCACATAGTTGACCGTCATATGGCAAGCTAAAAAAGGCAATACTGCCAATTCCAATCTGGTAATCTGAAAATTCCATGACAGTGGCTGAGCTGAATGCAGAGCTGGAGAGAATCCTGACGCGGCTGAAGAGCGATCCCAAGCGTGCGACTGGTCCTCCTATTCGGCTCTCTGGCCAGAGGCGACGCCCGCGATCACAGCGATATCGACCTGATCGTAGTGAAGGATACCCAGATGAGATTTCTTGATCGGCTGGACGAGTTCTATGATGATGCCAGGGAGGCCATGGATGTGCTGGTCTACACACCCAGGAGTTCGAGGAGATGAAGCACCGGCCTTTTATCAAGATGGCTCTCAAAGAAGGGAAGATGCTCTATAAAAAGTGAAGCAAATTCAGTCGTGCCTGTCCGGGAATAGTTTATATCTTGCATTGATTATTTTTGCAGATCTTCTATCTCCAGGCCAGCCTGCTTCAAAATCGCATTTAGTGTCCCTTTCTTCAGCTCTTCATGCAGAGGAACGGCAAAGACTCGTTCAGCCTTTTGCATCACGACATGGCTTCCCGACTGCTTCCTGACGGTGAATCCCTCTCGGACCAAAATTTTTATCAGCTTCTCGCCAGAGAGGACCGGCAGCTTAGAAGACATCGGCAAGTTCTACCTTGAGAACCTCAGAGTTGGTGCGATTCAGGCTTTCCAGATCTTCGCGGAACACTTCCAGAATTAGACTGATGGCCTCTTTGATGTTCTCCAGAGCTTCTGTCTTTGTTTCGCCCTGGCTGATTGCACCCGGAAGCTCCAGGCAGCGGGCAGTAAATCCACCTTCCTCTTGAGGTTCCAGGATGACTGAGTATTTCATCATTGAATAGCGGCGCTCTTAGAATTTAAGAATGATCGTGGCGAAATAGGGATCCATGTGGTGGTATTGAAGACAGAACGCCCATGAGCTCAGGACGGGGTTCACATATGGCGGATGGAAGTCAGGATGCTTTGACATCACCGACTCGACCTCATGCAAAAAGTCGTGGCTACATCTAGACATTGGAACTCTCGAAAAAGTCTAAAGCTTAACCGCCGTCGCTTGGCCGGCTGCGGCCTGGAGCGGCGCCCCCGGTAGCCGCGGCTAGCAAGCCGACTCGCGGTACCCCAGAAGAAAAAGAGCCGTCCTCGCCTCTATAGGACAGGTCCCGTCTGCAATTTAATGACATTAGCGTATCTCCTAACGTCTTTAAAAAGGTCCCAAACGTGGCTCATATGCGAACAGCTCACATGCCATTATTGATGGAGAACGATCGAGACTCAGGTCGTATCTCGGAATTATGTCAAAAAGATTCCCAGCATCTGCTACCCTGCAGCCGCACAGCTCTCGCCGCATACCTCCAGGACTTTGCGCAGCTCTTCCATGCTGATCGGTTTGGTGATGTACTCATTCATTCCCGCCTGCAAGCACTCGTCCCTATCCCCCTCCAGGGCATGAGCTGTCATGGCGATGATGCGAGTGTTCAATCCGGAGTCTCGAATGAGGCGCGTTGCCTCCAGTCCATCCATCTCCGGCATCTGCACATCCATTAAGACCACATCATAAGTCTTCTTTTTCAGGGCCTGCAAAACCTCTAATCCATTTATCGCTACATCCGCCTTGTATCCCAGACGCTTCAGCATGCTCAAGGCAACCTTCTGGTTAACCGGGTTGTCTTCCGCCATCAGAATGCGAAGCGACAGTTGCTGTTGCTTTTTGTTGCTCGTTGTTTCATATCAGCAGCATTGGGCCCAATGATTTCTGCTTTCACCTTTTCCAATTCACGGGGGGAGACAAGTTCGATGAGGATATTGCGAAGCGCAAGAGTCCTGACCGGCTTTGTCAGCCAACCGTCCGCCTGCACCTTTGAAGTGCTTTGATAGCCAACGGGCGCGAGGAGCAATAGCCGAACCGGCCCGCATTTGCCGCTCTTGATATCCCTGGCGAGATCCCGGCCATCCAAATCATTCATCACGGTATCCAGAATAACAATATCAAAGGCTTCTCCCTCGATCTTTGACCTCGCTTCTGCCAGGCTTGAGGCCATGCTGGCGACGACGTTCATAGACCGAGCGGCCGCCAGCAGCATCTTGCGAGCGGAATCGCTGTCATCAACAACAAGCACCCTCTTTCCTGCCAGTTTTGAATCGAGGGTCTCTTCCTTGAAACTGGGCGACTCTGCCATTATAGTGAAGTAAAAGGTGCTGCCTTTTCCTTCCTCGCTCTCCGTCCAGATCCTGCCGCCCATCAGTTCCACCAGCTTCCAGCTTATGGCAAGACCAAGGCCAGTGCCGCCGTAGTTTCTGGTAATGGAGGAGTCGACCTGAGTGAAGGACTGGAAGAGCTTGCCCTGGTTCTCCAAAGATATGCCAATCCCAGTATCCTTAACCGCAAAATGGAGCTCGATTTTTCCTTCTTCAACAGGTTTGGAGCTCGCAGATAATGTCACTTCGCCCTTCTCCGTGAACTTCACAGCATTACCCAGGAGATTGACCAGAACCTGCCGCAGACGGGTTACATCTCCCTCGACCTTCTCCGGAAAACCGTCTTCCAGGAAATAAGCCAGTTCCAGACCCTTCTCAGCGGCTCTTGCTGCCACCAGATCCAGAGAGTCTTCAATGCAGCCACGCAAATCGAATGGATGGCTTTCCAGCTCGAGTTTCTCTCCATCGATCTTGGAGAAGTCCAGGATATCATTGATTATGGTCAGCAATCCATTTCCGCTCTTTTGAATGGTCTCCAGGAAGTCACGCTGCTCCGACTTAAGATCCGTCTCCAGGAGCAGACCGGTCATGCCTATGACGGCATTCATGGGCGTGCGAATCTCATGGCTCATGTTGGCCAGGAATTCCGATTTTGCTCTGGTGAACGACTCCGCTCTATCCTTGGCTATTTGAAGGTCCCTGTTGGCGGCCTCGAGTTCAGAGGTGCGAAGTCTCACCCTCTCTTCCAGCCCCTCATTGAGGCGCGTGATCTCCTGCTCTGCACGCTTTCGTTCCATTATCTCTTGCTGTGCACCACCATAAAGCTCTGCATTTTCATTCAATAACAGGATCTGCCGGACGATAACAAGGCCTACAATTATTCCTACGCTGGTCGAAAGGGCGGTGAAGGATAAAGCAAGATTATAGTAGTGGTCCCAGATAAGCATGGAAAAGGCTCCCACCACACATAGATAGGGGAGATATGAAGGCCATGCATTCTGATCGTATCGCGCCTCAACCCGTGGGATTCGAGTTAAAGTCGCCTCTCTTTACGGCCTCTACCTGGGCAATGGCTGCCAGACCCATGAAAAGATAAACTGCAATGTAGCCGCTATCGACGAAGCCACCGGCGAGATAGGTTTCGTCCAGAGTCTGGCGCAAGAAAATGGTATCTGTAGCAATCCAGATACCAACAACCCAAGACCAGGAGCTTGAGTGCCTCGTGCCCGGGAAGGTTCAGCTTCCGGAAGAGCAAATGGGCCACAAAGAAGAGCAGTAACAGATCCAGAATCGGATAGGCCAGCGAGAGGGCTACTAGTCAGGCTATCAGCCTCGATATTTTGAACGATGGTGGGCTCTATCATGAGCGGCCAGAAAAAGAGAACCGACGTTATGATTATGATGATTGTATCCAGCCCCATCTTGATTCTGTCTCGCTTTGAGTGAAGAGCTGACGGCAGGAGAAGGAGGCCTATCACGAAGAAGAGATAGGTCAAGAGATTGGGAATATCCGACAGGGACGCAAGAGGATCCTGTTTCTGAACCGTCTCAATATATGCCCAAGAGGCATCCCCCAGAGTGAAGCAAAGTTCTCCCAGGGCCATCATCAACCAGGCGAAGAAGACCTTTCGGTTCACTTCTTGAGACAATCGGGCGGCATAAAACATGCAAATAGTCATCATTATGTTGATGGGAAATGGAATCCAATCCGAGTAAAATAAGATGGCTTCGGGGTCGTCCTTCAATAGATATCCAAAGAATAGATAAGACCACATAAATGGCAACTGCCACGATCATAGAATTACGCAGAAGCTTCGAATCCCTTTTTGGGGCAAAAACCGGCTCTTTGCCGTCGGAATATGATGAGACTGATTTTCGTTGAATTCCCCATCTTCATCACTTCTTGAGGGATACGATTCTTCTATCCATGCAGTTAATCCTTCTTCCTTGGCTCCTACTCTGAATCGTCTGACATCTTCAGATTTGTAAGTACAACTATATATCTTTTTGTAGATTAGATTATTCGACCAGGATAGAAGGAGCGATTATTTATCAATACATCTAGCCCATAATTTTATATAGCAATTGAGTAACTTCCTAAATTTTTAAAAGATACTCGGCATTGCGGCAACTGCGAATTTACTATTTGTTTATTAATATCTATTTTTTCTAATGATTATTTGAAAAGAGTGATCAATCGCCCTAAAAGATGGTTCACTGGAAATGCAGCGCAGATGCTGTCCAAAGCCTTATTTGCTGGCGAATTTCTATTCCACAAAGGGGACTTGAGTTTGAAAGACGAATTTGATGAGGATGCCTTTCGATCAAAAGGTGACCTACTTGGTGGAAAACCGGAACAACCTGCCTGATGATCTGGCTGAAGACGGTGTAAAGGTGCTCGCCCAGGCTGGCGAAATAGAGTTTGCAGTCGTTTTGGCCAGAGACAAAGGTATGATCGATAGGGCCATCCAGATCCTGGTGGATGCCGGAGACTACCTCTGGGCAGCCCTGATTGCCAAGAATGCGAAGCGAGACGGCGAATCAGAGAGCCTCTACAGGGAAGGCCTGCAGTACTACATCGACATGGAAATGTTCGGTCGGGCCATTTCCGCTGCGACTGCCCTCGGTCTGCCGCCTGATGAAATCGATGCCATATTTCAAAGAGGCATCGAATCGGAGAGCAAAGGCATGGACCTCGCCCACACCCGGGATATGATCGATTGCGCCATGGAATCACTGGACATCGCCCTCATTGGCAGAGACGATGAATTTTCGCGACAGATCTTGTTGGCTATGAACGAGGAGCGCGAAAAGAAGAGCGAAAGAGGATCAAAACGAGAGATATAATCATCCTCAATTCACTCATCCCTCAGCCTGACTTCCAGTGACATCAGATCCTCTGCCACCACAGTTCTCTCGAAGATGGACTTTGCCTCATCCAAGAGCCGGGAAGTGTCTTCAGAATAGCGGGAGCTTATATGGGTTAAAACGAGCAGCCTCACATCGGCGCGTCTAGCCACCTCTGCCGCCTCTCCGGCAGTGCTGTGTTTCGTCTCTTTGGCCCAATCTGCCATATCATTGGCGAGAGCACAGTCATGGATGAGGAGATCGGCGCCAATGCTCGCGACCTCCACTGACTTGCAGGGCCTCGTATCTCCAGTGTAGACGATCTTTCTGCCCGGTCGGGCCGGGCCCATGACCTGATGGGGCTGAATCGTCTTGCCGTCTACATCTACCGTCTGGCCATGCTGCAGCTTTCCGAAGAGAGGTCCTGGAGGTATTCCCAAGGATACGGCCGCGTCGCGGTTGAATCTTCCCAGACGCTGGTCCTCTTCCAGAACATAGCCGAGGCTCGGCACGCTGTGGCGGCTCTCAATGGCCTCCACATGATAGCCGTCCATCTTCAGCACATCTCCCGGCTCCAATTCGACCGCCCTGACATCGAACTTGCGCGAAAAGTAACAGACCGCCTTGAAGCTCTCCACCAGGCGCCCGGTATTCGCGGGACCAACTATAGCGATTGGCTCCACCCTTCCCTGGAAGGCCATGGTCTCCAAAAGGCCGGGAATGCCCAGGATGTGATCAGCATGCAGGTGAGTCAGAAAGATGTAGTTCAAGCGCATCATGCCGGTTCTGGCACGCATCATCTGTCTTTGAGTGCCTTCTCCGCAATCGAAGAGCATCATCTCTCCCTCGCGGTTGATGAGGATGGCCGAAGGATTTCTCTCCGGCGTGGGAAGCGATCCTGCGGTTCCAAGGAAGGTCACATTTAGCATCTTTTGGCCTCGGTGCATTTATCGGGGGAGAGATAACCTCACCCCATATCATCTTTTGCATGCAAAACCTTTATCAGATAAAAGAGAAGGCTCTCATCTGGTGTAGGTATGGATGCAATTACAATCATTGAGTGGCTTCAAGCCCTGTTGATACTGGTTATCTTTCTGGGAATAATGGCGACGAGCTTCAAAGTCTGGCGCTGGAATTACATGGTGCCGCCCAGGTAAGACAATGCCAGAGACGGGAGCCATCATCGCTATTTTTTATCAACCTATCTTGATTGTCGAATCGATAGCAAAATATTGCAAAAAATTTGAGCATCTCATCACTGCCAGATGGCAGGCAGAGCGCTGTTCGCAGGGGTCCCAACCACAGGCCTTGCGGCTGATACCAGCTCCGCTTATTGCCTGAACCAGGGTCTGTGTGAACACATATCCGGGAGCCTCAGCATTGACAAGATAAACTCCTGTTGCTACATCAATAGCATAGTACCCGCCGGATCCCGTCACAGTTGAGAATCTCCCGCCATCATTATTGGATACGGTTACCCTCACTCCCGGCATTCCCTGACCGTTCTGATCCAACACCCTGCCGGTCAGGCTGAAGGAGCCAGGATAGCCTCCGGATCCCACATTAACGGATAGATTATTGCTCGGCATTCCCGCAGAAATGAAGCGATACATATGCTGGCCAAGATAATCCCCATAAGTTCCATTTATCCTATACCAGCCCGATGTGACATAGCCCTGGTTTAAGATCTGGCGGTTGTAATCGTAGAGAAGGAAGCTGCCCCTTCCCGGTTACTCTCGCCCAGAGCGCATACGGCATGCCCAGAGGTACCTCGCCCTGACTTAGGAGCTGTGAACCTGCTTGCATGTAAAGCTGATTGGAGAGCTTGATACCCCCTTCGATCGTCAAACCCTCAAGAGCCGGATCTTTGGGCTCAAGGGTTAAGCCAAAAGAGTCTGAGCCCGCGCCGTAGGGGTCCCACTCCGGCCTTCCCAATTGAGGAGTGGCTCCCGGCCCATAGGGGTCCCACTCCGGTCTTTGAGCACCATAAGGATTCAGATAATCCGGTATAATCGTGCTGACTGGATCGCTGCTTACAACAGGCGTTCCCATCCAGTCGTAGCTGTTCTGGTCGTAGCTCTTCGAGTTGCCCATGCCCTGCGATGATACGAGTCCCGTCAAAAACAGGACAAGTATCAGACCTATGGCTATAATTTGAGTCTTCCCCATACTGAAATTCCCCGCGAATAGTTCAACTCACTCAGCACTTAAAGCTTATGGAAAAATGGAGAAAAAGGGAAAAGAGATAGAAAATTACCAAAAAAAAATTTGAACCGATTTTTATGAGCCTATTCCGCCCGCAACGCCTCAATGGGATCAAGCTGTGCCGCCTTGTTGGCAGGATAGACTCCGGCGACGGTGGTCGTGAGCACGCCAAACAGTATGCCGAGCAGGATAGACTGAGGCGTTATGGCCGAGGGCAGACCTGCCAGAGTTCCAATAGCCAGGGAGACGATCACTCCCAATGACAATTCCGATTATGCTGCTCACCACGCCCAGAACTCCGGCCTCAAGCAGGTACTGCATGCGGATATCCCGCATGGTCGCTCCGAGGGCCTTCATAACACCTATCTCTCGAATTCTCTCTTTCACAGTGAGCATCATAACATTGGCAATGCCGATTCCTCCCACCACCAGCGATATGGCTCCAATCCCGCCAAGGCATACTTGATCATGGAGAGGATGCTCATGAGCGAGGAGAGCATATCCCGGGCAGTTGTGGCATCATAAGCTTCATTCTTGTGATACCTCATAAGCATCATTTTTGATCCTCTCGATGATGTTGTCCACCTGGGCCGGATCGTCGACAGTCACCTGGAAACTGCCATAATAGTAGTCTTCCTCTGCCCATCAGTTCCTTCATGGCCTTGTGAGTTATGTACATCTGATTGTTCTGGTTGCTGCCCGGACCCGCCAAAAGAGGTCTGCTGCTGCTCCTTGAGAACACCCACCACTGTGAAGTCCATGTATTGATCCTGATAGTAGAGCCTGATCTTGTTGCCTGGTGTGATCATCATGCGGAAGAGACTCCTCCGAGACTCCGCTGCCGATGACGATCGATTTGTAATCGGAGCTGGTGAGAAACCGGCCCAGTCCGACTTTGCTCTTCAGATCCGTCTCCTTCTTCGGGTCGATTCCCGTGAGGCTGGCCGAGGCATTCTTGTCCCGGAACTGGATCACAACATTGGCAGATGTCTGCGGCGCCACATTCTTGACTCCGACCACATTCTCCAGGGCCTTGGTGTCCTTATCGGTGAACTTGGCCGGCTCCTGAGGAGTACGAAAGCTCGGCTGGCCCGCCGCCAAAGTTGAAGCGTGCCCGGAATCACGCGTATCACGTCCAGATTGAGAGCTGGAAAACTGGGAGGATACGCCGGAGTAGAGTCCCTCGCCCACAGAGAGCATCACCACTATGGCCATGACGCCGATGATAATGCCGAGGGAGGACATGAGAGTCTTGAAGCGATCGGCCTTGAAGCCGACGGCAATGAACTCCAGCATATCGGGTAACTTCATCTGCTCCTCCATGACGTTAATTGAGATCGATTCCCATTCTGTGGCTTGCTCGAAAGCCTCTTCTTGCGATACAGGTAGCCGCCCGCAATGATCATGATCAGGGCCGCAATGCCCTAAAGGCAGCAGGTAATTGTTCGGCTTGGTGTTATCCAGAGGCGGAATATAGTTGGTGATATACGGTTCTGACTCGTGCCAGGTATCGCCGTTCTTGAATCTGGCCACGAAGCTGACGTTCGTCGCGCTCTCTGGATGGTGTTTTGTCGGATCATCAGAGGCCAGGCTGAAGCTGATGGTGAAGACCTCATCCGGGTCCATGGTGCCGATATAGTACTGATCCGGCGAGAAGCTGATTCCTTTGGCAGAAGGCACAATGGTCACAGCATTGAGAGTATTCTCCCTGGGATTGGCCACATTCAGGTTGAGGATCGGCTTGGTGGTGGACGATGCCTCGGCGCGTGGCCATGTTCACAGTCGCCAAATCAACCTTGATGGGAATCTGGCGGTTGATGGTGAGCATATCGTATCCGCCCTTGAACCTGGAAGTCCAGCAGATAAGTGCCGCTGGTTATGTTCTGGCAGGCCCTATCTTGTAGTAAAGGGTGATCTTATCATTAGGGCCGATCATGCCCAGATTCGTGATAATCGGGAGTGATGACCTTCAGCTCAGACGTTCCCTGCAGCTTCGTTCTATTGATTGGCGTGGAGAGGAGGGCATTCTGGGCTGTGCTGCCCATTCCAGCATCCTTGCCTGCGCCGTAGGCTGCTGCCCCATTCTGCAGCTCGATGGCAAGCATGGCCTCATCGCCGGGCATGAGCACGGCTGGCGTGACTGTATTTTGGATATTCACAGGCATGTGATACTCATAGGCTGCTGCAAAGCCTGCTACCAGCAGCAGCAGGAAGAAGATTTGAAATATTCTTTTCATTATGCATTCTCCAGGATTCGTCCGTCTCTGAGCCGAATGACGCGGCTGCAGTTCTCCGTTATCTCCGGATTATGGGTAACCATGATGATGGTTCGACCATCTCGATTCAAGTTGGTGAGGATGTTCATGACCTCATCGCTGTTCTTCAGATCCAGGTTTCCGGTGGGCTCGTCGGCGATAATGATCTTGGGATCGTTGGCCAGGGCCCGGGCTATGGCCACCCTCTGCCGCTCTCCGCCTGAGATGTTGGGAGGGCTGAAATCGGCCCGATCGGCAATATGTCACGGCTTCGAGCAGCTTCAGAGCGCGTGCCTTTCTCTCCACGCGCGGAACATCGTGAAGCATCATGGGCACCTCCACATTCTTCAGGACAGATATTCGCCCGATGAGGTTGAAGGTCTGGAAGATGAAACCCAGCTCCTCCCGTCTCAATCGGGCCAGCTCATCGTCCGAGGTCTGGCTGATATCCTGACCCAGCAGCATAAAATGGCCGCTTGTAGGCCGGTCCAGGCAGCCCACGATGTTCAAGAGCGTGGACTTGCCGCTGCCGGAAGGGCCCATGAGGGCTATGAACTCGCCCGGCTCGATCATCAGGTCTATGCCCTTCAGCACGGGATACTCGCTGTCACCGATGCGGTAGGTCTTCTGGATGTTCTTCAGCTCTATCACTTTGGAAATGTCTGTTCACCTTCTTCGAATGATTCTTTGCGGCAAAGCAGCAAGGATTGCTTTGTCTGAAGATCACTTCACCTCGGTATTCTCAAAGAGATATGCACCCAGGAACAGCATGGCAGCGCAGCAGACCGCCAGAACGGCCAAGTCCACTACAGGAGAAAGGGCGCTCGATGCCTATCAGGCTGTATCTCAAGCCGTCCACGCCATAGGTGAGGGGATTGAGGTAAGCGAGATACCTTATCAGACTCAGGAAATCTGTCCAGGGGAAAGAGCGCCCCGGACAGGAAGAACAACGGAAAGATGAGGAAGTTCATGATCAGGCTGAATCCGGACATATCCTTCATCTTCGAGGAGAAGGCCAGTCCGAGGCCGATGAAGGTCGCGGCTATCAGGACCATGAATACCAGGGAGAACAGGAATCCGGCAAGGCTTGGCATCGTCATTCCCATGAGTATCCCTGCAACAAGTATGATCAAGGCTTGCAGGATGCCGGTGGTCAAGCCTCCGGCCGTTCGCCCCAGGACTATGGCGATTCTGCTCACCGGGGCAACCATTATCTCTTTTAAGAAGCCGAACTCCCTGTCCCAGAGGACGGAAAGGCCGGCAAAGGTGGCGGAGAAGAGCAATGTCATGCCTATGATCCCGGGAGTCAGGAAGCTGACATAGTCTACGCCAGAGGGAATGCCGGGCATGGTGGTGCCTCTGCCAAATCCGATTGCCCAGGAAGGCCAGGAAGAAGAAGGGCGAGGCTATAGACCCAAAGAGGCGGCTCTTCAGCCGGAAGAAGCGCAGCATCTCCCGAAGCCAGATGCTGTAAATGGCGTAGAGATCCCTGTCTCATCTTCTCCTCCTGTGCATCATTGGTCGCCCATGGAGTTGGCTGCGCCCCCTGTCTCTCTTATCTTCCTGCCCGTGTACTTGAGGAAAACGTCCTCCAAAGTGGGCTCATGCAGTCCGACAGAGCTGATTACTGCAGCCGCACTTATTTGCCTCCTGCATGATCTCGGGAATCCTGGATTGGGCATGGTCCACCTGAAGCTCGATGGTTCCATTGATGTTGATGCTGGACTTGATCCAGGGAAAGGATTGCAGGCATGGCATCAATGCCTCCGCACCTCTCTGGACCTCCAGGCTGACCGTGTCAGATCCGATCATATCTTTGAGGTTCTGAGGGTGTGTCCAGGGCTACGATCTTACCGCTATCGATGATGGCCACGCGCTCGCAGAGAGCATCCGCCTCTTCCATGTAATGGGTGGTGAGGATGATGGTTACGCCCTTCTCTCTGTTCATATTGCGGATGTACTGCCAGATGTATCGCCTGGTCTGGGCATCCAGACCAAGGGTGGGCTCGTCCAGGAAGAGCACATGTGGATAATGCATCAGACCCCTGGCGATCTCCAGCCTCCGCTGCATGCCACCGGAGTAGTCTTCCATCTTGATGTCCGCCTTATCGGCCAGATCCACCAGTTCCAGAACCTCATCGATCCTCTCCTGGCGCAGGGGGCCGTCCATTCCGTACATCCTGCCGTGAAAGTCCAGGTTCTCCCGGCCGGTCAGCATGTCATCCACAGCCGGATCCTGAAAGACGACGCCGATCGAGGATCGCACAGCATTTCTCTCCCTGGTCACGTTGTGACCCCATACACGGGCTTCGCCCTCTGTTGGCGTGAGCATGGTGGTGAGCATCTTGATGATGGTGCTCTTGCCGGCTCCATTGGCACCCAGGAGACCGAAGAGCTCGCCCTTATTTATTTCCAGGTCTATGTGATCCACGGCGGTCATTTCGCCGAACCTTTTAGTCAGACCCTGCATGGAGATGGCAGCCTCGCCCTTGGCCTGGCCAGGTTGAGGTCCGTCCATCGGTTCAATTCCACTTGTGATATTGTTCACCTTCTCAATTCAATGTCAATTGACTTATACATAAGTCAGTATCAATGCGTGTTCTTTCTTCCCCGGCAACCTAAATCTGCAGGATGAACCTGTAATCGCTAACCCCAAGCATCTCTGCCCAGGAGATCCTCCATGGCCGCACGCATATTCTCAAGAAATTCCCGATCTGCCTGATCAGCATTTTTTGAATTGGCTAAATCATCGTTTTTCTGATAGAACATATGATTAGCAGACGCGATCAGCACGAGCAGGAGGTAGGAGGTCTCCAGAGGGCGCTCTACATGAAAACGATCATTCTTGCAGCCCTTGGAGATTACCTCCGCCATAACCGGAGCGATCCTGGCAAATGGCTTCACCCTCATCAGCTTCTTATGCAGCGTGGCATTTTTGGCCTGGTGGATATAGCCATGATCTTTTTTCCGGATGCAGAGATGCTTAGAAAGCGGTTGATCATGGAATTGAGTTTGCCTGCCTCATCCAGGTCGCTATTGTTTGCAATCCGGATGAAATCGCTTTCCATTAAAGCTATCTGCTTCTCCATCACTGCCACCAGGACGTCTTCCTTTGATTCGAAGTAGTAGTAAAAAGCGCCCTGAGATACATTGACCTCTCTTACTATATCGCTGATGGAAGTCTGCTCATAGCCCTGTGCTATGAACAATTGCTCTGCTGTGTCTATCAGCTCTTTTCTTCTCTCTTCCGGCTCTTTTACGATCCTCGTCATCTCATCGCCTAATGACTGATTACAAGTCAGTGACTTAATCTAAGTCAGTTGTCCGATATAAAAAGCCTTCGCATACCACAAGGTTTAAGTGTGGTCCTTACAGTTCAGATCGTTCGGTAAAATTCGAACGGCAATTGGAATGAAAAGACAATGCTTGAGGATTGGATGCATTATGCCCTTAGATTAAACCCCGAATACACCCATTTTGTGATCAAATTTATAAACGTAAAGTACATCCATGCAAGACGAGCATGAGTTAGCGGCTGGAGAAAGGCTGCTAAAAATAACAAGAATAAAAAATATAAATAAGATTATAAGGTTTATGTCAGGTATTGGAGGAGATTTATGGATTACGTCAGAGTCGGTGGAGTATGTCTGCTTCTCATGGTAATAGCCGCAGCTCTACCAGTAAATGCATTGGCGCAAACCCCACAGGCATCGGCAAATGGGGCGGCCCCAATCATAAGCCAGAGCTTGGCTTCAGAAGGCCAGGCAGAGGGAGAGACGATTTCAGCAGAAACACTGGCGAAGCGCAACACAGGGCTGAAGCCTCTCGGGACAAGAAGCAGCAATAAAGCCGCTGTAGCACAGACATCCGGGCAGACTCAAACCCCAGTCTCAACCGCTACGGCGACAACGGCGGCAGCGGCTACAGCAACGTCAACTGCTTCGCTATCCACAGGGAGCTTAACCACAAAAAGCTCTTCTCCGGCAACTCAAACGCAATCCAGCTCGCAGTCGCCATCCGCCAAAGCTATGACCACAAGCGCGGCTGCCGCGCGCCACAGTGAACCCGGCCCAAACCGCCCAGGAGACGGGAACGGCACAGACCAGCGCAAATTCTGCAAGTCAAAATGCAGCTGCTGCGAGTACAACGGTTACGCCTCCAGAGAATGTACCTCCAGGAACGGTAATTTCCAATAACGCATCGGTCAGCAATGGCACGGTTTCCGAGAATATCTCTCAGAACGAATCTGCATCGCAGCTGCCACCGGAAAATGCCTCTGAAAATGCTACAGAAACACAATCCAGCGAAACGACGTCTGAAGGGACTGAGGCGATGACGGACAGAATCTGGAGAGAGGGCGATCCGAATCCGTATACTGGACTCCCCAGACTTTCTCAGGATTCTTCTACGACCTGAAGAACGATGTAGGCACGGAAGAGCTTACAATAAAGCTTCAGGAGAATGGAAGATCTGTTGACTCCGGTGATCTGATTTATAGCACAACTGCACAGGATACCGACTTCGAATTCAACGACTGGGGAAGCTACCAGGTCATCGGCTTCATGGCCGAGAAGTACTTCGCAGGCTATGATGCCGGCGATATCTCTGACACGAATAGAAGCCTGATAAATGACGGCCAGCTGAGGAGAGTTCTCGTCGACAGCGATAATGAGAGCACCTTAACCACAGGATCGGCTTTGCCATTGGAGGAGGGCTATGAGCTGCGCATCAAACAGATCGACATCAACGGAAATAAAGTCTACCTGTCACTGGCCAAGGACGGAGAGGAAGTGGACAGCAAGGTAGTCTCGCCCGAAGACCCAAGAGCTCGACCTACAAGTATGAGGTGGACATCGCCGGAGAAAAAACCCCCATTGTCCTGGCCCATATCTCCAACGTCTTTGCCAGCACCGAATCCGATCTGGTGACTGTGGACGGACTCTTCCAGATATCCGACACATACGACTCAGTTGAAGAAGGCGATAAGTACGGTAAGATGAAGGTTGACTTCACTCTCCGACGGAGTAGAGATGGAGAACGAAGATTCATTCTCACTCCGCAGAGGAAGCACTACCAATATCTTCGGAAATGTCGGATTCCAGGTTGCAGATGACGATATAGTCCGCTTTGCTCCCGTGGTAGAGAGAGCGGGAAGCTACGAAGTGAGGGGCACGGTGATAGATCCATCTACTACCGAAAAATTCACCTGGACTCCTACAACTTCGAGGGGTTCTACTACGACATAGACGACGATGTCGGTACAGAGAGCCTGCAGGTAACGATCAGTGGCGGCAATAAGATCAACGAGAACGATCTGTCTACACCACCAGCCCCCAGAAGGTTAAGTTCAAGTTCGATAACTGGGGCAGGTACGACGTCATCGGCTTCATGGCCGACAAATACTTCGCAGGCTACAACAACGAGACAGAGTTTACGGATGAGGCCAGTGCCATCAATGAAGGCCAGTTAAGACGGGTCTTGCTGGATAGCGATGAAAGCCGGACGATTGCCAGCGGATCGGTTCTATCTCTGCAAGAGGGCTATGAGCTGCGCATCAAGCAGGTGGATCTGAATGGAAATAAGGTCTATCTGGCGCTCGCCAGGGACGGGAAAGAGATAGACAGCAAGGTCGTCACTCCTTCCAGCGACCCGAAGTCATCCAACTACATGTATAAAGTGGATATGGGTTCAGAAAAAGATGTACCCATGATCGCAGCCCATATTGAAAGCGTCTTCCAGAGCACCGAGTCCAGCCTGGCCACAGTCGACGCCATATTCCAGGTATCCGATAGCCCGGAGTCTGTGGAAGAAGGCGAAGTTCACGGCAAGATGAAGGTTGATGCTCTTGGCGACGACGGCATCACCATGATAAACGACGGCACGATCAGCCTCGGACGGGGCAGGGTCATCGATATCATGGAGAACCTGAGGCTCGAGGTTGCCGATAATGCCAAGAGGCTGCTTGCACCCATTGCCTCCAAGGCGGGAGAGGGAAGCACAATAACGTTGACCGTTCCTGCTGCTGTGGTGAACAGGCCGGTCTCCATCAGCACCAAATCGGGGACCGAGGCTCTGACCGGGGTTCAGATATCAGTAAACGGAAGCAACATTGGAACTACGGATATCTCCGGATTGATCAGCTACAAGCCATCGAGCACTGGCACTTACTCTGTAGTCGCCAAGAAGTCAGGCTACCTTGACGGCAAGGCCAGCATGGTAGTAACAACAGCGTCTGAGGCTGCAAACCTGGCTTCAATCCAGGAGGCAAATGCATCACTCGCCAACCAGTTGACCCTCAATGTACCAGCCGAGGTAGTCAAGGCGAGAAACTTCCTCATAACCGTTGCGGAAGGCATAAACCAGACGCCAGTGGAAGGGGCAGAGATCTTCCTGGATGGAAGAGCATAGGCAACACCAGTGCTCAAGGGAAGCTGACCTATTCTGCCAATACCACGGCGAGCCTACATTTAAGGTGGAAAAAGAGGGCTTAAACTCCGCCATCAGAAAGATTGCGGTGGCATCTTCTTTGAAGGTGGTGAATCTGACGGTGCCCAGACACTGCCATATGTCTCAGCAGGCGATAAAGATCTCAGCATAGTGCAGAACACCGGCAGCGAAGAACGACTCCCGCATGCTGGAGCTGATGGTAAACGACACGGTCGTAGACAGCAAGAATGTGACTGTCAGTGCGGGTAAGAATTCCACAGTCGACTTCAGCTACGAACCGAAGGACCCAGGATTGCACAAAGTCGGCGTGGACGAGCCTGAGCAGAACGGTGAATGTGGAGAAGGCACAAAACAGGAACTGGCTGATTGCCCTGATCCTTGTACTGCTCATTGCCATCGGGGCTGGATACTATCTGCATAAGACCGGAGAGCTGGATAAACTCCAGAAACAGGTCCAAAAAATGATGCAAGGACGATGAAGATCGCGCTTTGCATCTTCTTTTTTTGATCAAATATATCTTCCTCAGTATGATCCGATCTCCTTAAAAGCCTCTGACTCAACCCGGGCTTTCATCCGAAATCTAGATAAGCAGTGATGAGCGATCCAAGAAGCTCAAGGAGGGAATTGAATGATTAGAAGGTTAATTGTTTTGGCGGTATTAGCTATTGCCTTGGTAGGCATGGCAGGGGCCGCCAATTACATGTACGAAAAGGCATCGGTCAAGGGCGTAGGATACAAGAACGTAGAGATGATCATTTCCACTCAGACCGGCTTTAACGGCCAAAAGCTGGTTGAGAAAGAGTCGGGCTCCGGTAACGTCATCACCGAGAGAACCGAGCTTGAGGCCGAGAGGCAGCTCAACAATAATGGAACCGGCATTGGCTGGGCAATTCTTCCCAGATGGGATTGCCAATACCAGGGGCAAAGTGTGAATGCCAATGGCCAACCGGCTCTAACTGCCCCATGGACTATATCAACTTCACCAAGGAAGCAGAGTTCGAGTACATGCCCGTCTCCTACCAGACTGGCACCTACGATCAGAAATGGGTTGAGAAGCTGTGCGTGCAGAATTACAGGATCGGCTCTGTGCTCACTGAGATGTACACCCATGCTGAGCACCTGCAAAAGACCACTGAGGTCAAGACAAGAGGATACGGCAAGTTTAGCAACCAATGACCCGAGCAAGCCGTCTTGTTTATTCCGATGGCTGCCCAGCCTGCTGCACAGGCGTACTGGAGGCAAATCTGAACAGTAACGTCATAGGCGTTGCCCACATCGGATGGATCTCGCGTGATCCTATGGCTGACCCACAGCTGAAAGGCCGTCATGCTGAGTACGGTCGCAGTGTGGAAGACCTTACTGGTGTCTTTTCCATTGAGAAGTTCATCCAGCTCTGGGGCAACTCTACCTGTGGAGCCATCAGCGTCGACTGGCTGCCCTGCGTGTAGAATTGCTTGACCCAATCTCTTTTTTTGGCTCTTCGCTGTTTCATGTGGGTAAAATGAATTCGAGTTGCCCATCCTAAGATAAATAGTAATAATAAAATTCTTTGTTGACCTGAAGCCTCTTGCACTATCCTTTGCTGCTTGAATGAGACTATTAGTTCCTTCCTGGATTCCCAAAGATACTCTTCAGCCGAAGTGTGCTATTCCAATCTGGTGACCCCCTCATCCTGGCTTGCAGTAAAACCCGTTCCCCAGCCCAAAACCTCGTCAGCACCTCCCGTGAGAGCAATCTTTCCTTTCTCCAGCAGGCAGGCCCGGTCGCCGATGCAGGCCACATCCCTCAGGTCATGAGTGACTATGATGCTCGGCACATGGCAGGCATGAATCCTCTTCATCAAATCCCTTCTCATGGCAGCCTGCGCTCGAACGTCTAAAGCTGCGAGCGGTTCGTCCAGCAAGAGGAGATCGGGCTCGATGATCAGTGCTCTTGCCAGAGCCACTCGCTGCTTCTGACCTCCCGAGACGTCGATGGCCCTGGCTTTCCTGATATCCCAGAGCCCGGCAGCCTCGAGATGATCTTTTACCATGAACTCGATCTCGCTCCGGGAGAGGCGGCGAGCCCGCAGGCCGAAGGCTACATTATCGTAGATGCTCATGTGGGGAAAGAGAGCGTAGCTCTGAAAGACATATCCAATGTTCCTCTCTTCCGGCGCGACATTGATCTTCAGGCCGGAATCGAAGAACGGTCCACCATCCAGAGCTATTCTTCCTTCTTCCGGATCCTGCAGCCCTGCCACCATATTCAATAAGCTGGTCTTTCCGCAGCCGTTATCTCCCACCAGCATGAGAATTTCGCCTTTTTCGACGCTGATTTTCACCTCCAGATCGAAGTCTCTCAGACTTTTCTTGATATCAATTTCTAACATTCTTATACACCCGCTGGGTCAGGATCTTCACCAGGACTATGACCACAAAGGAGATGGCCACCAGTATTATGGCAATACAGAGGGAGACGTCCAGATCGCCCTGCATGGCTGAGTAAATGGCCAGAGGCATGGTCTGCGTCCGGCCTTGAAAGTTGCCGGCGAACATCATAGTGGCTCCAAACTCGCCCAATGAACGAGCGAAAGCCATGACGGCCCCGGAGATCAGGCCGTTCATGGCAATGGGCAGTGTAATGAGAATGAAGGTGTAAACCCGGGAAGAACCCAGGGTGCGAGCCGCATTCTCGAAGGCCAGATCCACATCCTCGAAGCTCGTCTTGGCCTGGCGGATGTAAAAGGGCGAGGAAACGAAGACCTGGGCAATGATCACCGCCAGAGTGGTAAAGGCGATGCTTATTCCAAAGGCGTTGATATATTGGCCTACAATGCCCATCCTGCCAAAAGCCATGAGCAGAGCAATGCCGGCCACGGCAGGTGGCATGATCACAGGCAGATCGATCAGGGAATCGACCAGCTCTTTGCCGAAATAGTGAAACCTGGCATTGACATAGGCGATAGGGGTTCCAATGACGAACTACAATTATGGTTGTAATCGTGGAAGTCGTCAGAGAGAGCCTGAGCGCATCCAGCACCATCTGGATCGTGCAAAGATCGCAAAGTTGTGTCCAGCGGGCTCTTGAGGAAGAGCGCCACTACCGGCAGGGCAATAAAGGCCATGGACAGGATCAGGAGAGCCGCCAGGCCCCCTTTCAGAGCCGCTTCCCGGCTCCTGGAAGGGATGCCGATGGTTTCGTGCTCCTGATCTACCAGCTCGGCAAAGCTCCTTTCACCGAAACGGCTGATATCCGCCTGATTGGAAGCCATTGGTCACTCGATCTCTCTCGCGATTTTATTCATTCTCTATGCTGAGCAATTGAATTGCCATTTTGTGCTAATCAATTGCACTGGGCAGTATCTCTGTGACGGTGCCATCCCTTTTCCGCCACTTCTTCAGGCCAGGGTTTTGGCGCCCGATTTCTCTCTTTCCCGGCCCAAAAGAAAGATCTTCCGGTTAAGCTGCAGCCTTCACCGCCGGGCTTGTCCCTTCGGACACGTCAGGCTCGCCTTCAACTGGAGCAAAACCGTACTTTTCCATGACTGCCTTGCCTTCATCTGACATCACCAGATTCATGAACTCCTGGCTCTCTGCAGGATACTTTGATTCCAGCAGTATTCCCATGGGATACTCGGCTATGATATTGTATTCGTCCGGGATGGCTATCCTGTCCACCTTGCTTGCCAGACTCCTCGGTGATATCGGAGACGTATGCAAATCCGACATCCGCCTCTCCCAGGGCTACCTTGGTCACCACGTAGTTGACATTGGTCTCTTGCGAGACGACATTGGCCAGCACCTTTGTCTCATAATCGGGACCGTACGCTGAGTCGTTGCCCAGCTTGTCTTATGATCTGCAGTGCATAGTCGCCCACAGGCACATCCTTCGTTCCCATAACGATCTTGATTCCAGGCATGGCGAGGTCTGAGAGGTTGCATGATCTTGGCAGGATTATCCTTGGGAACGATGATAGAGAGCTTGTTTCTTGTGAAGATGATGATGCTGCTGTTGTTCATCAGCCCGTCGTCCTTTACTGCATTCATCTGCTTCATGTTGGCAGAGGCGAAGACATCAGCATAAGCTCCGTTCTCGATCTGGGTGCGGAGAGCCTGCGAGCCGTCGAAGTTGAATGCCACATTGATGCCAGTTTCATTCTCGTACATCTGTCCTATCTCGCCGAAAGCGCCGGTCAGCGAAGCCGCTGTAAAGACGGTGAGCTCTTTTGGCTCCTGGGCGAATCCCGCAGATATAGTCAGAGACTAGGGCCGCAAACAATGCAGCAAATACATATTTATTCTTCATCAATCCTTTCATCCTCCTGAACTATCGTGATTATTAAGATATATCATCGATATGTTTCAATTCTTCACCTTGTGCATTCATATAACGCTATATTCTTGATTATCATATGCATTTACTTTTTGCCAATTAGTAGTTATTGTGTAAACTTATTTAATCCTTGCCGGATGGATCGAATCTGCCCGGAATACTGAGAACCTGGGACGGATCTAGACCTCGATGGCAAAGACCGCCCAGTCCAGCTGCTTGATGGCCCCCCAAAGGTCAAAGGACATCTTCATCAGCCCGTACTTGCGGTAGAGCAGCTGGCTGATCCTGATCTCCACGTCGCCATTCGCGCGCTTCGCCGCTCCCTTCCAGTGGTCACGCCTTGGGGCCTTCCCAGGCGTCGGAGGCGTGACCGCACCTGGGGTTGTTGCGCATCCTTGACCTTGCCGCTGTTGGCATACGGCACGAAGTATGCCGTCGCTATCCACAGAACCATACCGGCGTGGGGACCACCTGTCCGTTCTTCTTGAAGGTCTCGAGGCGTATGTACTCCTTGTTCTGGAACTGCTCAGCATGCGATCGCTCATGCCATCCCTTACATCCAGCAACGCATTGGCCATTCCTTCCACCAATGCCGCTCCCTCGTATCCCAGGAGGAGCTGGTGAGTCGGCCACCCGATCGTGGTTGGGAAGACCCACCCGCAAGAGCGGTATTCCCTCTTTTCTGGATATCTGGCTGCCAGTGAAGGGGCCCACCATCAGATCGATTTCCCTTTTCTTACCTCGCTGTGGATCTGGGTGAAGTCAGCGCCCAGGAGAATCCGTGGATCCTCAGACGCCGCCCTTACCTCCGCCTCAAAGCGGGAGCTGCATGAGCCCGTGGCCACAATCGGCGGCTCATGGCTCCCGCTTCACAGAGGATACGAGTCAATCCCAGACGCATATCCGAATCTCCATAGACCGCCACTCTTGACACCAGCCAGATACTTGTGAACATCCGCCAGGGTATCCAGCAGCCTGCCCCTCTCCTGTCTCATACTTTCCGGGCAAGGCCAATGCCCGTCAGCTCCTCCATCCTGGAGACAAAGAGGTCGGTGTCTGCAAGGCCGATGGGCAGGGGCATCGTAGTATGCGGCACCCCGAACTCTCTCTCCAGGTAGTTCCCCGGCCGAGGCACTTCTGAAACCGCCCGCCTATTGTCAACGTATGGCGGGAGTTGGCAGTGTCGATCACATCACGCAGGGGCGTTCCCCCCTCAGGGATGCCGGGCGGATCTTCCACTGAGGGAGCATCCAAGGTCTCGGATATATCCGGAAGCAGGATGAACTCGTCTGCAATCCCCAGTCCTCCAGCATATCCTTGAGGTAGCGAACATCCGCCGGCGAGATCACCGAGCCCATCACCAGGTTGACCCGTCGCTGGGCTCGGTCCTCCTGGCCAGGGCCTGAACCAGCGCCTTGAAGCGACTCTGTATCCCTCCTCATGAGACGCGGCGTAGCTGGGCGTCGAGACGGGGATGATGGTAGACTGGAGCCGATGCCTCCTCTGTCCGGAACTCCCTGATGATCTGCACTATATCATCCCCGATGGTCTCAGCCAGACAGGTGGTGGCTATGCCGATGGCCTTTGGGGCTGTAGCCGGTGATCACATTCTTCAGCCCCTGCTTGAGATTGGCAGCTCCTCCGTAGACCGTCCCCTTCTCGCTCAGGGCCGAGGAGGCGATATCCACCGGCTCCCGGAAGTGATGGGCCAGGTACAGGCGCATGTAGGTGCTGCATCCCTGAGAGCCGTGGAAGAGAGGCATGCAGCCTTCGATTCCCCGGAAGACCAGTACGCTGCCCATGGGCATGCACATGGTGCAGGGGTTAACTGTGGAAAAGCTCTCAGACATTGGCATTCACACCTCCGTTTGCTACATTCTCGATGGACTCTCGATTGCCGACCTCCGGACTCCAAGAGGCTTGATCTATGCATGGGCAGCTTCCAGACCGGACTGTTGAGGCTGACATCCGACCTCTCTGGCGAAGTTGACCATTCCGTCGTAGCCCTCGAAGCTCGTGGTCCGGTCGTGATTGAAGTCACAGAAGGCGATTCCCAGCTTGTAGGCCAGGAACCTCTCTTTCACTCCTGCCACCAGCAGATCTGCTTTCTGCTTGAGCAGCAGCTCTCTGAGCTCCAGCGGATTGGCATCGTCGATGATCACCGTGCCGTCCTTTACGATGTAGCTTATCTTCTGATAGTCGTCTCGATCTCCGGTCTGAGTGCCTATGATCACCACCTCCATTCCCAGCTCCTCGAAGGCCCTGACCAGAGAGACGGCCTTGGCGGCGCCTCCCATGTAGATGGCAGCCTTCTTTCCCGCACCCTGGAGCGGTGGTATGCGATTCTGGGCATCACCCGGGCCGTCTCGCGGTCGATTATCTCCTCTGCCTTCGCTATCATCCTAGCGGCCGCCGAAGAACTCGGCAGCAGTGCGCAAGGCTGAGGCCATGTCCCCGCAGCCGAAGAAGCTGATGCGCCTGATATGGAATACCGTACTTCTCCTCCATCTTCTTGGCAAGATAGGTCATGGAGCCGCTGCACTGCACCAGATTCAAGCTGAGCTGTATGGCACTCTCTGGATCTCCTCTACCCGGGCGTCACCGGTCAAGCGTAGCTACCACCTCGATTCCCATCTCCTCAAAGAGGGGCTTGATGGCCCAGAGGTCTCCGGCCACATTGTACTCTCCCAGCAGGTTGATGGTAGGGGCTCGTGGGCTGAATAGTCCTCCGTTCCGATCAGCTCGAAGAGGGCGTTGCAGGCGGCTTTGTAGCCCTCGTTCTTGTTTCCCTCGAAAGCCCTCCGACTGTACAGGTATGACGGGTATGCCCAAGCTCCTGCTGCCGCTCTGCGGCAGACGGCTCTCAGGTCGTCTCCGATGATACCCACAATGCAGGTGGAGTAGACGAAGATGGCCGGCGGATGATACCTGTCCGCCAGCTCCCGTATGGCCGTTGCCAGCTTCTTCTCGCCGCCGAAGACCACATCCAGCTCCTTCATGTCCGTAGAGAAGCTGTTCCTGTAGAGGTCCGGGCCGGAGGTAGAGCTGCCTCGGATGTCCCAGGTGTAGCTGGCGCAGCCTATGGGCCCGTGCACCAGATGAAGAGCATCGGTGAGGGGATTGAGCACCACCCTGGCTCCGGAGTAGACGCAGGCTCTCTGGCTGACGGCTCCGGCCAGGCTCTCGTTGCTGCAGGAGAGGGGCATGGGATCGAGCCGCGCTTTCTGGGGGATGTGCCCCTCTCTGCCTTCGAAGATCTTGATCACGCTCATGGTAGTTCACTTTTCCTACAGGATCATCTCGAAGTGAGTGTCGTCCGAGTCTCTGTCCCGTCTTTCCAGGAAGGTGTTGCCGATCATCTCCACCAGGCGTGCCGTTCCGGCATAGCCGATGATGGGGAAGTAATGCAGATTGGCCCGATCGGTGATGGGGAAGCCCACCCGCACCAGAGGTATGTCCTCGGCTCTGGCGATCAGCTTGCCGAAGGTGTTGCCGATGAGCATATCCACAGGATGGTTCTTGATCTTCTGGTGCAGGAGGAAGGTGTCGCCGATGATGGCCTCGCAGTCCGGGGCGACATTATGCACCTCCTCGGCGAACTTCTTGTCCGGCGTGCCGGTGAGAGCATATGACGGGATTCATGCCCATCTCCACAGCCAGGCTGACCAGGCCGATGACCGTGTCCGGATCTCCGAAGATGGCCACGCTCTTGCCGTGGAAGTGGGGATGGGCATCGGTCATCATGTCCACCAGCCGGCCTCGCTCGTACTCCATCTCCTGCGGGAATGGGACGTCCATGAGGCTGGAGACGTTCATCACAAAGGCATCGGTATTGCGAATGCCTATGGGCATGGGGCCGATGACGGCAGGGATGCTGAACTTGCCTTTCAAGACCACGGCGCCCGAGGCTCCGGCGGTCCTTCCCAGGGCAATGGTGGCGCGGGAGTTGCCGGCGTCCATCAGATCCGGGATGGTAGTTCCTCCAGGCGGATAGAGGCCGCCGGACTCGGGTGTCAGGGGCGCGTCGAAGACGTCCGTGGTATCAGGGAATATGATATGGCGAACGCCCATGATGCCCAGGATCCTCTTGATCTCACGAATGTCTCCCGGGTCCACGAATCCGGGTATGACATTCAATTTGCCATTGGGCTAGCCTTTGCGGGCAAAGCTCTGGGCGATGGCCTTGACGGCATTGTCGTAGCCGGTGATGTGCGAGCCGACGTAGCTCGGGGTGCTGGCAATAACGACGCGCACATTGGGGTCGAAGAACTCCTCTTCTTTGATCTCTTCCATGAAGGAGGAGACATCGTCGCCTATGGTCTCAGAGGAGCAGGTGGTGTTGATGGCCAGAACATCGGGATGATAGATGTTCACGACATTGTTGACCGCCTCCTTGAGGTTGTTTCTGCCTCCGAAGACCACGGAGTCCTCGGTGAAGGAGGAGGTGGCAGCGAGCGTAGGCTCGCGATAGTGGCGGGCCAGCACCATGCGCAGGTATGAGCTGCACCCCTGCGAGCCGTGGGTGATGGGCATGCAGTTGTGGATGCCTTTGTAGGCCAGGATGGCGCCGATGGGCTGGCAGATCTTGGCCGGGTTTATGACCAGCGTCTCCCGTTTCGCCATCTCTTTTGGTGTGTAATCAAGCATTGCTAATCTGCCTCCAGGGTGGGTTTATGAATTTCCAGGTGGGGCTGTTCACGGACATGTCGATGTCTTTGGCGAACTGTACAAAGCCCTCAAAGCCGGTGTAAGGGCCGCTGTAGTCGTAAGAGTGCATCTGGCGGGAGGGAATGTGCATCTTCTGGAAGACGTACTTGTCCTTGATTCCCGAGCAGAAGAGATCCACTCCCAGATCCTTTACCAGCCGCTCGCACTCGTGATGGCTGTAGTCGTCGATCATGACCTGGCCGTCTTTCATATGGGGCAGCAGGCCCTCGTAATCCATGAGCCTCGGAATCTTCTCCTTCTTCTTCTGGAGGGCGGCATCGTCGTAGGGCGAAACGACGTTCGGGTCGCGCTCGTAGTGGATATCCTCCAGGACCTTGGAGCGTCCGGTGTGGACGATGCTGGATAGGACCTTTCTGCCCTTCGTAGTCGTCCCGGTGAGCGAACTCGTAGCCGGCCACGACCACGTCCATCCCAAGGGTCTCGAACATGTTCCTGACGTGGTGAGCACGTGAGCCGCCGACCAGGATCATGACCCTCTTTCCCGCCAGCCTTTTCCTGTACATATCGATGACCGGCTGGACCCTGGCCATCTCCTCGGCGATAACAGCCTCTGTTCTCTTGGTCAGATCCGGATCGTCGAAGAAGGCGGCCATATCCCGCAGGGTTTTGACGGTGTCCTCCACGCCCAGGTAGTTGACCTTCAGCCAGGGAATGCCGTACTTCTCCTCCATCATGCGGTTGGTGTAGTTGATGGAGCGGTGGCAGAGCAGGATGTTCAGCTTGGCCCGGTGGGCTTTGGCGATATCGTGGAAGGAGGCGTCGCCTGTGAAGGGGCTGACGATGCGGTAGCCGACCCTCTCCAGCAGATCCTTGACCACCCAGTAGTCTCCGCCGATGTTGTACTCGCCGAAGACGTTGACGTCGAAGGGTCCGGGGTTCTCCAGCTCCTCTGTGCCCACCAGATGCTCCATCAGCGCATTGGAGGCGATGTGGTGGCCGGCCGATTGGCTGACGCCCCGGTAGCCTTCGCAGCGCACGGGAATGACCTTGATCTTGAGGTCCTCCTCGGCTTTGCGGCAGACCGATTCGATATCGTCGCCGATGAGGCCGATGGGGCAGGTGCAGAAGACCGAGATGCATTCCGGCTTGAAGATGGCATAGGCCTCCCGGATGGCCTGCGCCAGCTTCTTCTCTGCTCCAAAGACGATATCGGTCTCCTTGACGTCCGTGCTCAGGCAGTAGCCGGAGTAGCAGTCCCTGCCCTCTTCCGGCTTCATGAGATTGCGGCGCGCTGCCCCAGGTGAAGTAGGCGCAGCCGATGGGGCCGTGGGTGATATGCAGGATATCCTTGATCGGCCCGAAGACCACTCCCTTGGAGCCGGCGTAGGCGCAGCCGCGGTTGGTCAGGATGCCGGGGATGCTGCGGTCGTTGGCCTCGATCTTCTGCTCGATCTCGCAGGAGTCCTTGACGACCACGTGCTTTCTTCTGATCTCGCTCGTCTTTTTGGGAATGCCTTGCAGCATTCCTTCGACCGTCTGGCGGCTCCTGGCAATGGTTACCGGCTCTCTCTCGACTCCGCTCATGATATGGCCACGCTCCCTCGTCTCGCCGGTTCTTATTCGGACCGACTCCTCCATCGGGACAGACGAAGATCCGGCCGTCGCCAAAGTTTCCGGTGCGGTTCACTTTGGTGATCACAGCCACCACAGCCGGAACGAACTCATCTTCCACCATAACCGAGATCATCCTCTTGGGAATGTACTTCATGCTCTTTTCATTCGACTCCAGCAAGCTCTGAGGGGTGAGGGATCACGAGGCCCTTCTGCTTTCCCCGGCCGGTGACCTTGTAGGCGGTGATGGAGGGAATGCCGATGACATCGAGAGCGTCTTTCGTTGCCTCCATCTTGTTCATCTGGATGATGGCCAGGACTTCTTTCATTTCTACAGCCCTCGCTGGCCGGTCCGGATGGTGTAGGCCTCCTCGACCGGTGATGACGAAGATCTTGCCGTCGCCGATGTTTCCGGTCCTGGCGCTGTCCTCGATGATCTTGACTGCAGCTTTTCCAGCATTTCGTCGTCCACCACCATCATGAGCATGGTCTTGGGCAGATTGTCATAGACCACGTTGCCCACTTTGATGCCCTTCTGCTTGCCTCTGCCGAAGACCTCGATGCGGGTCAGGGCTGTGAAGCCGCCCGCCTCCAGGGTAGTCGGCGACCTTGTCCACGGCCTCAGGCCTGATAACGGCCCGGATCATCTTCATTCCACAACACCCCATTCCATCATGACTTGCTCCAGCTCTTCGTACTCCATCGGCTTTGGGATCACGAACATCTGGTTCTCGTCCACGGCCTTGGCCAGTGCCAGATAGGCCTTGGCCTGATCGGAGTCCGGAGCGTACTGGATCACGGTCTGCTTGTGGATCTCGGACTGGTGGACGATGTTGTCTCTGGGCACAAACTGGATCATCTGGCTGCCGATCTTCTCGGCAAAGGCCCCTACGAGCTCCTTTTCCCGGTCGACGTTGCGGGAGTTGCAGATGATGCCGCCCAGGCGCGTTCCGCCGGACTCGGCGAACTTCTGGATGCCCTTGCAGATGTTGTTGGCGGCATACAGAGCCATCATCTCGCCTGAGGCCACGATGTAGATCTCCTGGGCCTTTCCTTCCCGGATGGGCATGGCGAAGCCGCCGCAGACCACGTCGCCCAGGACGTCGTAGAAGACGTAGTCCAGGTCGTCGGTGTAGGCTCCCAGGTTCTCCAGCAGGCCGATGGAGGTGATGATGCCTCTGCCAGCGCAGCCCACGCCCGGCTCCGGTCCGCCGGATTCGACGCATCTGATGCCGCCAAAGCCGGTCTTCAGTACGTCGTCCAGTTCTACTTCTCCTTCTTTTCGGAGAGTGTCCAGAACGGAAGGCTGCCTTTTGCCGTTCATGAGCATCTTCACTGAGTCTGCTTTGGGGTCGCAGCCTATCTGCATGATCTTCTTGCCCATGGTCGAGAGGGCTGCAGTGAGATTCTGGGTGGTGGTCGACTTGCCGATTCCGCCTTTGCCGTAGATGGCTATCTGCCTCATATTACACCTGAATTCATTTTGTGTTAATTCTGATTTTTTTAGATCTAATTCCGGAGAGCGCTCGGATTTGCCTCCGGACTTCAACCATGCCCGCCAGAAAGTTGGGAGGAGAGCCCAACTTTGAAGGATATGCGCTCGAAATGAAGTGCTTGTCGTTCTGTGATCGTGTCTGGTCGCCTCACCTCCAAGATAGCAGTGGGGGCGAGGATATAAGGAACTATTTGAGAAAGATGGCAGAGGATATCGGAATTGTGCGGGGAATTTGTGAAAAGATATGAAGGGGAATTTTAGGCGGAGCGATATAGATCGGTGGTTGGGTGGATCACAAAAAGCGATGCCTTTGATCTTGTAGCATGTTCTTTGCGAATATTTACAGTCTTTAGAATTAAATGTCATACATTAAGTATCATCCATCAAACAGCTAAAGATCTGCATGCCAGTGATAAATTATATATTCTTAACGCATAGTCAATCCTAAAATATTGGGGGTCAATAAGCAATTGAGTACGGTTGAAGTTCTCGAAAGAATGACCGATCGAGGAGAATTTGAACGCTTGGCTATGTCAATTCTGCGTTGTGCTGACAACGATTGCTCAGCGGCAATTCATACCGGTATTAATGCCCAGGGAGAGACCATACGCTCACCAGTAGACGGATTTTGTCTTGTTCCTGGAATAAAACCAGACAGATTCTTATTTCTGCAATTTACTACGATAGAAAGAGCTAAACTCAGAACGAAATGGCTCAATAATGATAATGGAGATCTTATCAAAGCATATAATTTGGCACATGAGATTAGGGAGAAAAATCCTGAAGCGGATTTCACGGTAATACTTGCTACAAATCAACGTCTCGACGTAAAATTAGTGTCCGATACCTTAAAAAAAGCAAAAGAGCTTGAATTTAATTGTCGCATTTGGGATCAATCTCTTCTGGCTGATTTCCTAGACAATAAGCCGGAAGGTCATTGGCTTCGACGTGAATATCTTGGTGTTGAGGCTGAACTTTTGTCAGAGTCATTATTGAGCTACATTTGCAGAGAGAGTCTAGCCCGTTACGGAAAAGAAAATCAATTGTCCGATCCAAAGGTCTGGCTACCGCGAACGATAGATGATTTTATCCGAGCAGGGATTTTCGATAATAGATGCACATTTCAAGTCCTTGTTGGCGATTCTGGTTTTGGCAAAAGTGTTGCTGCGTATACAGCACTGAAAAATCATATCGAATCTGGTGGATACGGTTTGTGGGTGCCGGCTGATCTTATTCAAAATTGTACATCTATTGAAAATGTAGTTGATAAGACTTTACGAGATCTGCATCCGGATCTATCAAATGGTTCAGAAAAGTATATGCGTCAATTTATTCGAGGAGGATCGAAGTTCATTTTAGTTGTTGATGATATAAATCGAATTGATGAACCAAAGAAAATTATAGATAGACTTCTCAATTGGTCACGTCCTCCTCAATCAGATGCACCAAATGATATAAGAGATTCATCCTCAGCATATTTTATTATATGTCCTCTTTGGACTCAGGTTTGGGATCGTAATCAAAGAACGAATTCTTGGATACACTCGGTTTCCGTGGGCTCCATGACACCTGAAGAGGGCTTAATTGCTATTAGGCTAGCAACTTCGGCTGCAGGGATATCCCTTACCAGTGCTGAAAACCGAACATTGGCCACAAAATTGGGTAATGATCCTGTATTAATAGGCCTATTTTGTCAGCTAATACCTAATGGCCCCAATCTGATTAGCTTAAACGACTTGAACGAAATAACAGATAGGGTTGTAGAAAGGTTCATAGATCAATGTATCAAAGAAGTCGCTTCTGATAGGGGATATCTATCAAATGAATATCTAAAAGCTCTTTCCTGTGTATGCACACATATGTTAAGAGAAAGACGATTTAATCCCTCTTGGGAAGAGATTCAATATTGGCTTGAGAAAGATCATGAAACATTGAATGTTATGCGTGAACTTATCCGACATAAAAAGCTTATTCGATTAACAGATCGTGAAAATAGACTAGCTTTCCGCCATGACCGTATCAGAGAGACATTACTAGTAAATATAATGATTTCGATGCTCGAAGATCCTCTCTTAAATTTAGAGATATTGCAGGAACCTTATTATGCCGAAATAATTGGCAAAGCTATTATATTATCACCCCAAATTGAGACCATTATTCAAGTTTTTGCGGAAAATCACCCATTGGTTCTTTTTGAAGCCCTCAAAAATCTCGGCAATCCCACTACGGACTACCATAGAAAAATCATAGATATAATTAATATTTGGGTAGAAAAGAATTTAGTAACAGGAGTCGTCCTGGATTCCGTCGTTAATTCAATCTGCTGGAGTCTAATTGATACGGATTCTACTGCCGTTCTTGATATAACTGAAAAGTTCCCTCATTATTGGCCAATTCTTTTATCTCGCTTGCGGAATGGCTGTGCAAGAAGTGGCGCAGAATACTGTAATCGGGTTTCTATCAGTACGGGTTCTGATTTGCGAGATCAAATGATTGAACACGCCAAAAAGCGACATAAAGTACAACTATTGAATGAGCTAAGGGGATTATTAACATCTCTTAGTTCTACGGATAAGGAACGCAAAGGCTCCTTGGCTTTAGTTGGTTTCTTAGGGTTTGTTGAATTGGAAAAAGAAATTATTGATTGCTGGAATCTCGCAAACGATAAAGAATACGTCCTGGCAGATGCAATCTGGGCAGGATCCCGATGTTGCACTGATCGAGCGGATAAACTTCTCGGGCCGATGATGAACTATTTGGCAAGCTTATCTGATAAAGATAAATCTAATTTTGAGCCTAGTCCAAGGATTCAGGTTTCAGAGGAACTTACTTTTGCCATGTCGCGAGGCATCAGTAATGAAGCCATTAATTATTTTATTGGCTTGCAGAACTCATGTGATTCTTTGTACTGGCCAATTGCAATAATACTTGAACGCATCGACACACCAGAAGCGATCGAATGCATCGTGCAGTTTGCCGCTAAAGAAAAAGGGACTTTTTTTGCAATGTATTTATCAGATACATGGAATCCAACTCGTCCTGCCGGCCGCATGTTGTCACAACCATCAATGGAAATGCTAAAAAAACAATGGAATTCTCTTGAAGCTGATGGACAGGTGAGATATCAGGCGTTTAGAATATGGAGCAATAACGCTCAACAAGAACAACTTGGCATCCTGAGAGAAATAGCTTCCGAATCTTCGCTTTACCGAATGGCAATACGTAGACGCGCGCAGCTTGGTGATATGAGCGTTACAAAGCAATTAGCATCTCTTTTGTTAAGTGATATGCACATGTTCCACATTACACACAATGTTTGGTGTGATGAGATCATGGCCGTTACTGAACATTACATGGAGGCATTAGAGAATAAAATTCCTGATGAAACCTCTGACAATACAGCGTATTATCTTTCACGAATTTTGACTACGATACCTTCTAAAGATGCAGAAACGCTACTGGAGAAATATTGGAAGTATCTTAAATGCATTCCAAGATTTGTCCAAGCGGCTCTGTACATTGGTACGGAAAAAACCCTGAGACTTGCAGATTCCAGTATTCGCGGATGTCCAGGCAAGGTGCCAATCTTTAAACAGCTTCATTGGTTTTTTGGGTTCTCCGAAGAAAGGAGACAGCAATACCTTACAGTGAAGCACTTGGAACGATTAGTTCCATATTTCGATAATCTTGATGACGATACGCTATGGCATATAGCAGAATTCTGCCAACGAATAGGAATTCCTGAATGAGAACAAGGAGTACATTTCCAACAAGCTTACTGAAGAATGGCGAATACGCTTCTACCCTACCGATGAAGATCTGCTAAAAGAATTGGATAAATTTTCGGCAGATCTGAGTTTGGATTCAGAAAGCCTAATGTGGCATTTTACTCATTGGGTTGAGAAATTTGAAAAGCGACATGATCCTCGGGCTCAAATAATCATTGAGAAATGGTTGGGACTGAATTGCTGCTTGAGGGGCCTGCTGGTTGTTGCTGCATTCCTTAAAGTGAAGGGTACCCGTCGGGATCTATCTCTTTTGGATAGATATCTAATAGAAGGACCTACTGACGAAATCTCAAAAATTAAGGCTGATGTAAGATTTTCAATTTGTCGGCATTCTTTAGAGTAGGACTTTGCTGCGCTAGTGTTATCTGCAAGCAATTGATCTTGATTTTCACACATACACCAATACTGGCCTTTCACTTCGGTCATGTCGCACCGAACGAGGGCTCCTTACAGCCAGCCCTGAAATTGGGTGTACTCCTGCCTGTCATCCTTCCGGCCCCCAGGCGGCAAGCCCACGCGGGCACGCGCGCCCATGCGAGAGCACGCACGAGCGCCGACCGGCAGACGGCGACACTGCCCGGACAACCCGGCCCACGTGCATTGGACCCAGGAGCGCGAGCCGTGGAACCCGAGGCAAGGATGCAGCACCGCCGATGGGCTTCCGTGCGAGGCTAGCCCACAGCCGCAAGGATCGCAAAGATGGAGACTGTTCAGGAAGATCCTCGCCGAAGAGTCTTTGTGCTTCCTTTGTGCGCTCTGTGTCTCTGTGGTGATCCGTAATTGTTATGTCATAATTTTCAGTGAATAGTAAAGTGAGACATTATCGCTTCCAAAAATCCAGCCCGAAAAGCTGCCGCTTTCGGAGACAAGCCCCCCTGACATCAGGCCCGACCGGCCTCCCGGCCCCCCAGGCAGCAAGCCCACGCGGGCACGCGCGCCCATGCGGGAGCACGCACGAGCGCCCGCCCGGCAGACGACGATGCGGCCCGGACGGCTCGGCTCATGGGCGGCGGACCCAGGAGCGCGAGCCGTGGACCCCGGCAAGGATGCAGCACGGTCGATGGGCTGCCGGGCGAGGCTAGCCCACAGTTCGCAATGAATCGCAAGCTGGAGACGACAGCCCCGAAACTTCGCCCAAGAGTCTCTGTGCGTCCTCTGTGCGCTCTGTGGCTCTGTGGTGTGATCGGTAGTTGTTCGGTTATAATTTTCAGCTAATAAAATAGCAAACCGCCATTCGTTTCCAAAAATCCAGCCCACCCAAAAGCTCGCCAATCCCGGAGACAAGCCCCCCTGATACCAGGCCCGACCGGCCTCCCGGCCCACAGGCGGCAAGCCCACGCGGGCACGCGCGCCCATGCGAGAGCACGCACGATGCTTGGATCTACGGACAAATTGTAATAGGGGCCGTCATTTCATCCAATATTTCGTTCCAATCTCTTTGCCAGCTCATACACGTAGCTGCGATCACCCATCAATTCCAAATAAACGTCCTCGCCCCGGATACTGAATAGCACCCGGTCGTTCCCGATTCTCTTGCGATAAAGCCTCTGGAGAGGCGGCTTGAGCCTGATCACATCGCCCTTGAAAGGGTCACTCCTCATTTCATAGAGGTGCTTTAAAATAGCTTTCTGACGGCCACGATCTTGTGAATTCAGGTAATCGCTAACGGCATCGGAGAGAAGAACATTATAGCTCATCCTCTTCGAACCCCAGATCAATCATGAGCTTACTTAAGGGTATAGCCTTTCCCTCTTCGTATTGCCTGTCTGCGGATTCAAGCACCTTCATGACGACAGGATCCCGAAGGATATCCTCCGTCTCAGAATCGCTGGCGCTCTTGCGCAATCCTGCTGCAGACCCAGCTGGCTTGATCGTCTTTCTTCTTCCCATGCAATCTCCACTAAGAACACGTTTTCCTCAAGTATAAGGTTTTGGATCTATACGCATCGAAATATCCGATCTTCAGGCACCAGTTTTCATCCAGCCCGCCTGAAGAGCCAACTATCCAGAATGCAAAAGCCCCTGACACCAGGCCCGACCGGCCTCCCGGCCCCCAGACGGCAAGCCCACGCGGGCACGCGCGCCCATGCGAGAGCACGCACGAGCGCCCGCCCGGCAGACGGCGATGCGATCCGGACGGCCCGGCCACGGGCGTCGGACACTGGAGGAGCAGCCGGGACGCGGGTGGTATGGGCTCCTCAAAGACCTTATCTATTTAAACGCAGACTTCCAACATGTATCAAATGGACAGGCATAGCGAGAAAAGGATACCAAATGAACCGATATACAGATCTGAGGGACAAAGTATTGCCCATGCTCAGGCCTTATGTTAAACGTATTGCCGTCTTCGGCTCCTTTGCGAGAGGAGAGGAGACACCGGAAAGCGATATTGATATCCTGGTGGAGCTAAAAGACCCGGAAAAACGTCCCCGATTGGGTCTGGGATGGTTCGGGTTAGAGGATGAACTCAGCCGCATCCTGGGCAGGGAGGTAGAGCTAATTGCAGAAGGATCGCTAAGCCCTTATTTGCGACCTTATGCTGAAAAAGACCTGGTTCTGTTATATGAAGAAGGATGATTCTGTCTATCTTCACCACATCATAGATGCCTTTATGCTGATAGAGCACTACATGGATAATGTTTCACATGAAGAGTTCTTGAGAAACAGATTGCTTCAGGATGGAGTGATAAGGCAGTTAGAGGTGATGGGAGAAGCAGCCCGGAATCTCTCCGAGGATCTACGCAATGAGCATCCTCAGATACCATGGCGCCAGATGATTGGCCTCAGAAACCGCATGATCCATGCCTATTTTAATGTAGACCTGCAGATTATCTGGGAGATTGTTCAAGGGGATATACCGGATCTGAAGCAGAAAATGAAGCAGATCCTTGATGCGATCAGTGAAGAGAGCTTAAGGTAATTGAGATAGTCATCATTACGGTAACCCATCGCCAGAAAACTACACAACTGACACCTGCAGCTGCAAAGGACTGGCCTGAGGCTCGACCTGCCTTCCGCGCCCAGAGCAGGAGCGGTGAGTGCGATTAGGCCCGACCGGCCTCCCGGCCCCTCAGGCGGCAAGCCCACGCGGGCAAGCGCGTCCATGCGAGAGTCCGCGTACCAGCGCGGCACGCGGCGAGCGGCTGGGCCATACCGGATCACGACGAATCATCGACATCACTTTATAAGGCGTGAAAGCCATATTCATTTATCCATGAAAGACAAATCATGATGTTGGTGAGACGATGGGTGCCGTGATCAGGGCTAGATACGAAGACAAAGTCCTCAAGCCCCTTGGGGAGTTGAACCTGAAAGAAGGTGATGAGGTCGAGATAAGCGTCCAAAGGAGCGCTACCAGCAGAATCTTTGGGATCGTAAAGTGTTGGGAAGGGCTAGAGGAAGCACATGAAGATTACGAGACAAGTGTTCATTGATGCCAATATCTTCACCTACCTTCTGACAGGCCACCCCACCTACGGCAGAAGCTGCCAGGAGCTTCTGGAAAAGGTTGAACAAGGAACTATCGAGGCGTTCATCTCGCCTCTGGTCATCGATGAGGTTTCCTATGTCCTGATGGTCCAGACCGCCAGGAGAACAGGAAGCCCGAAAGACGCAAGATCGATGAAAAAAGCGATGCTACATGCCTGGCAAGATTGCCTTGTGCCTGTGCATGAGTTTCATGACTATCTCGACGTGCTCATCTCCAAAGGACATCTAAAGGTCCTGAGCCTTGACTATTCTATCTCCAAAATCGCGCTGGAATGCGCCAGCGAATACCGTCTTCTTCCCAGGGATGCCTTGCATACCGCCTGCTGCAAGGCATTTGGGATAAAGGAGATGGCCACAAATGATGCTGATTTTGAGCGTGTCGGTTTCTTGAATTTATGGAGACCATGAATCCAAGCCAATAATCCCGTTTGCGCCAGATCCTACCGAAACGGCCAGCAAAGCATACCTGTCCGCGCTCCTCTGCACACTATTGTTCCTCCCGCCCCCATGCTGCCAACCGAGCGTACACCCGCGCCCGCGCTGCCGCCCGCCGAGCCAAGGCCCACAAGGATCGTCAAGCCGGAGCTGGCCCCGAAGCCTCAGCCGTGAAGCCTCTGTGCGCTCTGCGCCTCTGTGGTGTTATTCGTAGTTGTTCGGTTATAATTTTCTGCTAATAATAATGATGAACTGCCACTTCTTCCAAAAATCCTGCCCCCGAAAAGCCACCCATTCCGGAGACAAGCCCCTCCTGACATCAAGCCCGACCGGCCTCCCGGCCCCCAGGCGGCAAGCCCACGCGGGCACGCGCGCAGCCATGCGGGAGCACGCACGAGCGCCCGACCGGCAGACGACGATGCGGCCCGGACGGCCCGGCCCCTCAACGGACGACTTAGACTGCTCCTTCCCTATTTGTCTCTAAGAGCCTCAAGAACATACTTTGCTTGAGCCGTCATGGCATCATAAGACCTTTCAGAGATCTCGATGGAGTCCTCGTAATCACAGGCATTCCTCCACTGTCTCAGTCTGTCCAGGTTGCCGGCAATCCTGGTCATTCCGCTGGATCGAAAATGCTCTCTAATCCGTGCATGGTCAGAAGCATTGCACTTTGCGGCAAAACTTTGTTTTTTCTGTGCGTAGTTCCTGGCATGACAGAATGCAGCGTAGTAGATCCTGCTCATTGAGCATCTGAATGCAGCTTCAATTGTTATGGGCTTGCTATTCCTTCCCATAAGGGCTTCTGCCAGATCGAGGTATTCTCGCCAATCAAAGGACATGGAGTTTATAGTTCCTTATTTTGGCAAAAGAAAATCTGTAGTCACCAGGAGCCATCCCGATGCAGATCCCAGGGCCGGCTCGAACTCTGCCATGGCTTCATCAATACAGTCCAAAATCTGCTCTTCGTACACATTCTTTCGAACGTAAAGCGTCAGATACTCATCATGAATCTCGGGATCGCGGTAAATCTCCAAAAAGAGCTTTGCATCCTCTGGGAACGTCTTGATCAGTTTGCAGCAGATCGGTGGAATCAGGCAGCTTAAATCCGGATGGGCAAGAAGGTACTCGCTGACCTCAGAGGTCTCTGGAATCATCACATGCATCGCTTTTAGAACTTCCAGGACATCTTTGACCTCAGGTGTCTTGCCATGAGCTGCGTCACCAGGAAGAAAGCCGGCTCGTGAGGTCTTTCTTCTTGCCTTTCTTCCGATATTTATTGGCAGATCCGATTTGCCTAACTGAGCTTTAGCGCGCATTAGATGCCTCAAATCTATCTTGATTTAGGGACACTTAAGTTTAGCGGCAGTCAATCAGCCATACTGATGCAGCCCTGGACAGTCCCAGCCCACAGCGGCAGACCCTGGAGCGCGAGCCGTGGATCCGAGGCAAGGATGCCGCATGCTCGATGGGCTGCCAGCGAGGCTGGCCCACAGCCAGCAAGGATCGTCAAAGCCGGAGACTGCCCGAAACCTCAGTCGTCGAGTCTCCGTGCGCTCTGTGCCTCTGTGATGCGATCAGTTAGTTGTTTGGTATAATTTTCTGATAATAATAATGATGAACTGCCATCTTCTTCCAAAAATCCAGTCCCCAAAGAGCTGCCCCTTCAGGAGATAAGCCCCCCTGACACCAGGCCCGACCGGCCTCCCGGCCCCCTCAGGCGGCAAGCCCACGCGGGCACCCGCGCCCACGCGCACACGTGCGTACTCCTTATGTGTGGGCAACATCTTCTCTCGCGCGGGCTGCCAAGGCAATTAGGACCAGCTAGGGTTAGCACCGAGAGATATTTATTCAACTATGCAACCAAGACGTGAATGGAACAAGGAGAGGGCGTAGTTCACTATATGATCATTTTCAGATCTACCGGATAAGGCTCAAGCCTGGCAGATATGCACAGGCCGACCCATGATGGAAATCAAGAAATCTGTCTTATGGTGAGCATCTTTGTGGCCTAAACAATCAACTTGTACATATCTAATGGCAAAAAGTTTAGCTCTGACTCTCATTCAAAATCAAAAAGAAGTCAATCATCTTATCATTAGGTATGGCGATCCGAGCTATGCCCATCTCTGGGGAATTGTAGCTCCACATTACTGACCCAAGGAGACCCTCACAATCTTTCCACCATCTCTGTCATCCTGAAAGATCCATCCAGAATCTGCGATTTCAGTTCCTTTGCCAGCTTTACAGCTCTCGCTCTATCCGATTGGCGGAGTTGAATCGGAATCATCCTGCCCGCAAGGTTGATGGCGCCGAGATTCCCACGGAACGCCCCGCCGGAGCATTGCGAGACGCATAGACCGCAATTGAAGCATTTACCCTCATCGCGCATAACCCGATCGCCAACAATTGCGATCGCCCTCATGGGGCAGACGGGCTCCGCAGTACATCTCCTGCAGCTGGTGCACCTGCCCGGATCGAACTCGATCTCCAGATCAGACGAGCCCCAGACGTCCTCATAGGTCGTCTTGCCGATCTTCTGGCGAATATTTACGTCCATTATGGTGAGGGGGATATCCCTATCCTGCAACAGTATGCTTCTCCAGGATGGACTCATTCAGCACCGGAATAGGCACCGCCCAGGAGCCTATGCATTCCGGGCCTGCGGACGTGATGAAACCGCCCATGTACTCAGGGCTCATCTGGTGCATGTCAGCCAGCCCGAGAAGGTTCGGCCTGGATGGCATGCTGCGAGTGCCGGTGCCTATCACAAACCCCTGGGCGCCATTCAGGAGGATGCGTGTGCCTATGCCGATCGTCTCCAGGTTAGGATCGTTCTTGATGGGATTGAGCTGACCGCATCCGGACACCGTGGCACAGCTAAAATTGGGCGGAAATTGCAGCGCGCTGAAGATCGTGGGCAAAGGAGCAGTTCTGGGGTTTACAAAGGCCACATAGTTCTTGAAGGCGTTGCGAGTGGAGTGGATTTGAGCATAGGGGATGTCATCCAGGCATATATCCTTTGTAAGAGATCCTCCTTCACAGGTTTCAACCTCAACCTGAACCTCCTGGCCCTCGACCAGCTCCCGGAACAGATGTCCTCCGCCATAATCGGATTTAGCTTTGCTATGTGCCGTGCCGTAGACCATCAGGTCGATGACGCCTAACCGCTCATTTGGGCATGGCCCGATGCAGGCAGGAACTCCGTTGATCGAGACCTTTTCGGCACGGACAAATGTGCCGGGCTCTGCAACGGGGAACGACAGCACCGCATAGGTTCCGCTCATTATGGCCCGGGTGGCAGTGGTGACAACGTCAACGTCTTTCAGGGCGAGCTCTCCGCCGTCCTTGACGATATCACAGACCTCCTGGGCGGTCAGCACAACTGCATCCTGGCTCTTGATTCGCTCGTTTATTTCGGCTATGGTACGGGTCATGGCTTGCATCACACTTTGAGTTCATGAAATTTAAGGACCACGGAGCGGCATGCGTTGGCAAGTCTCAGAACAGTGAGAACGAATTTAAATGAGTATCTTAATAGCTGGGCTTCATTTCGATTGTCCAGTATTTTCGGTATCAACAATGGTAGAGCTAAAAAGATGGGAATGCTAAAAGCAAAATTCTGTTTTGAGCCAGTATTGTTGTGTCTTAAGGGAGGGCGGAGGGAAGCCCTCCCTGCAGGATATGGCAAGTCCCACTCTCCTATCCCGCCAATATATTCTTGTTATGATAATTTAAAGCCTTATTTTTCATGTTATTGTCATATTGAGATCATCTGAAAGCATCGCTGTATTGCCATATGATCGTAATAGCGTTACGGATTTCATAACCGCAAGCCTAAAATCTAGGAAGCCGGGCCTGATATTATGGCCATGAATGCGGAACGTTTCATTGAGAACGCCATCGCAGAAATCAAGCGCGATGTTAAGGGTCGCGCCATTATTGGTTTATCGGGAGGCGTGGACAGCTCGGTATGCGCAATGCTTGCCCAGTCGAGCATTGGGTGACCGGCTGGTCCCTGTTTATGTGGACTCGGGGCTCATGAGGCAGTTCGAGTCGGACAGAATTGAGCAGCTTTTCACGGATATCGGCCTCGTGCGCGTGAACGCCCAGGACCGGTTTCTCGATGCCTTAAAAGGGGTCACGGACCCGGAAGAGAAGAGGATGATCGTTGGCGAGACCTTTATCCGCGTCTTTGAGGAGGAGGCCCGCAAGATTGGCGGCGACTGTCTCATGCAGGGCACCATCTATCCGGACAGAATCGAGTCTGACGGAGGCATAAAGGCCCATCACAACGTGGGCGGGCTGCCCAGCTGCATGGAGTTCAAGACCATAGTTGAGCCCCTGCGCGACCTGTATAAGGACGAGGTGCGGGTAGTGGCCAGAGCTCTGGGACTTCCTCAGGAGATCAGCGAGAGAATGCCTTATCCGGGCCCCGGGCTGGCGGTCAGGATCGTGGGCGAGGTCACGCGCGAAAAGCTGGATGTAGTGCGCAAAGCCAATGCCATAGTGGAAGAAGAGGTCGAGCAGTTTGCTCCCTGGCAGGCCTTTGCTGCCATCCTGGGAAAGGCCACTGGTGTCAAGGGCGACAACCGGGTCTACGGCTACGTGGTCGCAGTTCGTTCCGTCTCCTCCCGGGATGCCATGACCGCAGACGTGATGGAAATACCCTGGGATGTTCTGAGGCGCATATCCAGCCGCATCACAGGCGAGATTCCTGCGGTTTCAAGAGTGGTTTACGACCTGACTCCCAAACCGCCGGGCACAATCGAGTTCGAGTGAGTGAGTTAGCGATTCAGTGAAAAAGCAACTCCGGGCCTAGAGCAGACTCATGAGCGGGTAGTTCTTCTGTCCGTCGTACTCCAGCCGGGCACGAACGACAACGCCATCATAATCTATCTCAACCTCGGCCGTGATCATGCGCCCTTCCAGTTCGCCATATCCGAAGACATTCTCCTTCAACATCTTTCGGTTTATGCTAACACTTACCTCCCGGACATAAGGCTGAAGGGAGATGCTCTCCTGCATGGCCTCTTCCAGGCTGGATGCAGTCTTTGCACTTACGGGCGCGCCAACGAATTGATGGTAGAGCGCTCCCAGTTTTATGCCGGCCTCGAATGAGGCTATTTCCTTTTTTGTAGGCGTGAAATCACAACCGGACTAGCCAGATACAGCATGATCAGCATAATCACCAGAAGGGCCGCATAAATAATATCGTTCTGGCGGAAGATGAACCATCCTGCGGCAAGAAAGATGAGTCCAAAAAGAGCCATGGCTCTGACGTCCCTTATCTTGGGGTAGGAGATGCTGCTCACCATGAGCAACG
Organism: uncultured Methanosarcinales archaeon; assembly: GCA_963843555.1. Taxonomy (GTDB): domain Archaea; phylum Halobacteriota; class Methanosarcinia; order Methanotrichales; family Methanotrichaceae; genus Methanothrix. The sequence continues at coordinate 43,258 of CAWJKV010000011.1, read as the reverse complement.
CCAAGAGCAGCATGAGCACAATCGTCAGAGTTCGGCCTGCCCAGAAGAACACTGGCGGACAAGAATATGCCCGCCGCAGGAATGGGAAGCCCCTCAAAGAATTGATCACTTTTGCCAGAGACATTAAACCTGGCGAGCCGCAGAGTTCCGCAGATAAGATAAAAAATCCCTACCGGCCAGACCAGAGGCCGAGATGAAACGCCATGATCGCCAGGTAGACCGGTGCAGTGCCAAAGGAGATCAGGTCCGCCAGAGAGTCCAGGTTGGCCCCCAGAGGACTTGAGCCCGTCTTCCTCGCCACAAAGCCGTCCAGGCCGTCTGCAGCTGCCGCCAATAGTATGAAGACCACGGCGAGATTTATTGAATTCCCGCCCCAAGCGCCGCCTGCTGCAAGAATTGCCAGGAACCCAAAGATGACATTCAAGAGCGTGAATAAGTCGGCTAGCCGCATGACCCGGAAGACATTCATGAGCACTCCACTGACGGACACTTCACGGCAACCACTGTCTCTCCGGCCCGGACCTTGTCGCCCAGCTCTACCTGCAATTTGTAGCCCTTGGGAAGGCTTACCTCCACCCGCGAGCCGAAGCGAATCATGCCTATTCTCTCTCCTCGGAGCACATGATCACCGGGACGAACGTAACACACAATCTCTCTTACCATGGTCCCCGTTATCTGGCGCAGCTCGATATCACCATCCACTGTCTCGATCTTTATCCGGTTCTGCTGGTTGTGGCTTGCCTGGTTCAGGAAAGCAGGCAGATGGGTGCCCTTCCTGTATTCGATGCTGCGAACCGTCCCGTCCATGGGCGCACGGTTTACGTGCACATCAGACGGACCCATGAAGACGGTGATTCTTTCCAGTGTGGCCTGAATGATTCTTCCGTCCGCGGGTGAGACCATGCCATCTCCATGAGGCAAACGGTCAGGGTCACGGTGAAAGAAGATCATGAAGATAAAGCCTGCCAACGCCATAGCCGACATGTACCAGCTTCCGGCCACGGCCAGAGCAGCCGTCAGAAAGATGGGCACCGATATCCAGGCAGTGGAATCTCTGGCTAGCTTCAAACTGCATCTCCTCTGGGAGTTCTTATTTCTGCCACCAGCTCGTCTATGATCGTCAGAAGCTCCGGCAAGAGCAGGAATACTAAGTAAGATATTGCCAGAAGGGCTGCCACCGACCCTGCCTTGGCGATGATATTGTGGGCGATCTCGAAGCTGTCGCTGCCAAACCAGCTCCAGCCGTAGGCCATAATTACAAATCCGTTTCTCACGATGTTTAAGAGGTAAATGGAAACCGTGGCTACTGCCAGTGCAGCCAGCCTGCGACCTATTGGCGCCTGAACAGAGAGAATCAACCCGGCAAAGAGTGCGATGCTCTCAATGGACGTGCAAGCAAGGATGATCTCCACCGATCGACCGTTCAGGGTCATCATATTCCAACTCTCCATTATCACGGGAACGGAAATGAGCTGAAGCGTCCATACAGTCATGAGAGTGGTAAATCTTATCAATGCATATTGAAGTGGCTCGATCTCGGCAAAAGGAAAATAGATGACTCCGCAGACTGCGGCCGCATAGCTAGCCCAGAGATAGGCCTTTGATGTGAAGCCCTTCTTCATAACGACCCAGGCCATGTAGAAGCTCATGAGACCTGCCGCTAAAAAGAGAACGACATTGAAGTAGTCCTCTATGGCCAGATAATGCCCGAGCTGGGAGAACCAGAAGATGCCAAAGATAGCCCATCCCGGAACGGCTATGAGGCTCTTTCGGGTCAGGGCCGAGGCTAGGAGAAGAAGCAAGCTAATCCAGAGCAGATAGGGAACCAGCCATTCCAGCATCATCTATCCTAGAATACCACAGGTTTATTTAGCATTATCTACTCACATTGAATCCATTGTCTATTGTGATTTTGAGACGGGCCAGGAAACCATTCGACAGGTAAGGTTGATCATGGATCGAAGGATTTTCATTCTTATTTCTGCAGCGTGCATAATTTTGGCAGCTTCTGCTGCCGCACAGATAATTGATGTATTGCCAGCTGACGCCAGCCAGAAGATAGATCCGGCATTGGCGGAGCGGCTCAAAGCCGGCGAGGAAAAGATACCTGTAATTGTGATGCTGAACGGCGTTGGCGATCCCAATATGGACGATTTTGCTGTCAAGATACAGGTACAGCCTCATTCACGGCCTGGCTGGAGACGCGAGCTCCCAGGCCATTAAAAGGATAGCAGAGAGCGATTCTGTAAACAGGCATCTATTTTGACGACTCAGCAAAAATATCGGCTCCGCGGGCAATAATTCATCGCAGGACCAGTATATCTCTCCGACCCAGATCATTAACGCAGATAAGCTCTGGGAGAAGGGCATCGACGGCCGGGGGGTCACTGTGGCAGTACTCGATTCGGGGATAGACAAGAATCACCCGGATCTGATCGGCAAGGTGGTAGCCGAAAAGAACTTCCTGACCGATGAGGTTACGGCAGACGATCTTCTGGGTCATGGCACAATGGTGGCAGGAATCATTGCGGGATCGGGCAATGCCTCAAAAGGAAAATATAAGGGAATTGCGCCAGGAGCAAGCCTTCTCAATGTCAAGGTCATCGACAGCAAGGGAGACGGCAAAGTATCTGATATCATCGCCGGGATTGAGTGGGCCATTTACAATGGTGCAGATGTCCTGAGCCTCAGCCTGGGTGGCATAAATCTGGGCGAGACCAATCCGCCCATAACCATGGCCGCAGACAATGCCGCAAATAACGGCGTCGTGGTCTGCGTGGCGGCAGGCAACCGCAATAGCAGTGAAACATGGAGGTCAGGGGCCGGGAACCGCAACCCTCCAGGCTGGCCGGGGCAGAACTCCCGTTGACGTATCTCAGCTCGCGGGCGGCAGCGGCAATAAAGAGGATGTGTATTTCTTCCTTGTTCCAATCGTTCTGGCCTTGCCCCCCGGTCTGATCGACTCCCCAGGTGACGGAGTGAAGGTCATCACTCTGGGAGCCACGGATGCGAACGGCCGCATGGCCAGCTTTTCGGGCTCCGGGCCCACCAGGGACGATCGGATTAAACCCGATGTTGTCGCTCCCGGCGTGGATATCATCTTCCCGGTGCCTCCCGGTCTGGAAGGGCTGAATTATGTCGATGTCTACTATGCTCGCGAGTCGGGCACCAGCCTCTCTACACCGGTAGCTGCAGGTCTTTCTGCCCTGCTCCTGCAGGCGAATAGTAATCTCACGCCGGCGGGGGTCAAGGCGGCTATAACCCGGGGTGCTGTCAAGCTGAACAACACCTTGGGTGAGCCTTATGAAGAGTACTATCAGGGTGCAGGTCTCCTGGATGCCCTTCGGTCGTACCAGCTTCATAGACGACGACATCGTTGGAGTCATTCCAGATCAATGGAATGCGGGACGCTGGGCCTACCTGCCATCCGGCGCAGGAGTTTATGTGGGCCTGAATACCGGTGCAGATAGACCTCAAAAGAAGCTCTATTCCCTGGCACCGGGCGATCAGGACTGGAATACGCGTTTTGTATTCTTCAGCAACCAGGGGATAGACGACCTGAAGATCTCGGCAACGGGCGAGATATCTGACTGGATCAGCTTGCAGGACCTTCCCGAAGCATATTGCGGCCAATGATCAGGAGGTCTTTGCTGCATCCATGAAGGTGCCGGCGGAAGCCTGCACCCGGAGTTTACAGCGGGTCCATCGACGTGACCGATGCCGGCAAGAAGATCCTGAGTATACCTGTCAGTGTATTGGTGGCAGAGCCGATCAACATCTCCAAGGGACTGGGCAGCAAGGCCGGCGTCTTGAATAAAAGCCAATGGGACTACTACTACCTGGACATGCCGGTGGGCACAAGCGGCCTCAAAGCAACTCTAGGCTGGAATGTGAACTCCACCCTGGATCTCTTCTTGCTTTCACCTACCAGCGAGTACTATGTTGGAGAGCCGCAGATTATTCGCAAAAAGGATCAGCATTGAGGGCCCGCCTTCAGGAAGATGGCTTCTGGCTGTGCACAGCGAGAATTCATCGATCCCAGTTAACTATACTCTGTATGCCGAGCGCAGCATGGTTGAGACGACGCCCAGGAGGTGGAACATAGATTCGGCATCTCCAGGAACGAATGCCCAGGCTCAATTCGTGGTAGAGAACAGAGGCCCGGCTCTGGAGAATTTGAGCTATACAGAGGTGATCGAGAACACCACTCTCCAGGAGTTTGAGGGTCATGTGGGATACAAAGAAACCTGGAATAAGACCGTAAATGTCACCGAAGGGACGAAGAAGATATCTGCAGAGTTTAGCTCGTGTGGGCGGTAGCAATGAGTCAGAGGTTGCACTTGTCTTCGAGAACCCTGCGGGCATCGGCAAGGAAGAGAACGCGGATTTAGGTTCGGGCGATTTAGGTCCTGTGGAGATCAACAATCCTGAGCTGGGCAACTGGACCCTGAAAGTCTACGGATACAATGTTCCTGATGGAGGGCAGAGTCCTTTAAAGTCATTCTCAAGGAATATGCAGAGGCGCCGTGGTCCTGGATCACGACCAACGGCCCGGAGCGAATAGAGAGCGACTCCAATGGAACTGTAAAGGCCAATATCACCATACCCGAAAATCCATCGCTTCACAGGCTGGACGGTTACATAAAGATCTCTTCTGATAATGATACCGTTGAGATTCCGGTAAGCGTGACCGTAGCCGGCCCTAAATTGCAGGGCCTGACTTCGGAGAAGGTTGTAGACAGCGATAACGACAGCAAATTCGACCTCCTCTCTCTGGACTTTGGCCTGAACATCACGACTCCTGGAGAGTACAGACTGGAAGGAGTGCTGTTTGACTGCAGCGGCAGCAGGATTGAGCTTATCGACCAGAGCCAGAGTTTGGAGAAGACGGGCAACATAAGCGTCAATATCAGCGGTATTGATATCTGGAGGACGGGCAAGTGCGGGCCAATGCAGATAGAGAATCTGATCCTGCGCGACGAAAGTGGAAACTTCATCGACAGGTTCGAGGGGAACATAACCGTAGATCGAGACCCCAAAGCAGTTCCAGGCGCCACCTGCCTACATAACCGGCTTTGTCAACCAGACAGCTCAGTGATTTGATCGCCGTCGGAGTCAATGTGTCTGTGATCAAACCGGGCAGCTACATGATTCGCGGCACCATTGTGGACGATGCGGACGAGAGCTGGGAACGGAGACTGTGAAGAGCAATCTTGTTCCCGGCAATACTACCATCGTTCTGCAGTTCGATCCCGCCAGGTTCGTCAGGCTGGATGAGATCTCTCGGGTGCATCTCGTCGACCTGGTATTGAGCCGGGAAGGCGTGGAGCTGGAGCGAAAAGATGCTGCCTGGACCTCCGGGGATATGGATTCGCGGACCTTCGAAGCCGGGGGGGCAAGCAGCATTGCAAGCAGCATTGTTCAGAGCTCCGAGCAGCTCGAGCGACGGCAGCCTTCCCGGGGGCGTCCTCAAGAGAGAGAACGGCACGATGGTGATATCCTGAGCGATATACTGATGCCATTGAATGGTGCATGGACGATATACCGATATCCTGAGCCCCTCTCAACTTATTCCCAGCTTCTGAGTGCAGGCAAAGGTGGGTGAGGCCGTCAAGATGTCGCTCTTTCACATAACCCAGCAATCGGACATTCCGCTGATGGGATGTCTCTACTTCGGAGTAATCGACCGGGGCAGCAACCTTCTGCAGATCAGGCCGAGCTGTGGCTGCAACCTGAATTGCCCCTTCTGCTCCGTGGATGCCGGACCTCAATCCCGAGTCGCGAGTCACCGATTACCAGGTGGAACTGGATTATCTCATGGAAGCGGTCGAGGAGATCGCTCCCTTCAAGGGTCCAGGGGTGGAGTGCCACATCGATTCACCAGGCGAGCCCATGCTCTATCCGGATATTGTGCCTCTGGTGGAAAGGCTCAAGCAGATAAGAGATGTGAGCGTCGTCAGCATGCAGAGCAACGGCACTCTGCTCGATCCGGATACGATCAAAGCGCTGGAAGAGGCGGGACTGGACCGCATCAACCTCTCCATTCATGCCCTGGAGCCCGCGAAAGCGGCCTATCTGGCAGGCGTGCCGTGGTTTGATATAGAGAAAGTCAAGGATGTGGCCAGGAATATTGCCGAGAGCAAGATCGACCTCATGATTGCGCCCGTGTACATGCCCGGCATCAACGACGACGAGATTCCGGGGTTGATCGAGTTTGCCTTAAAGGTGGGTGCAGGAAAAAAGTGGCCGCCACTGGGCATCCAGAAGTTTGAGCATTACCGGCTGGGCAGATCTCCGGGCAAGATCAAGGCAGAGAACTGGTGGCACTTCTATAACAGCAGCATGCCTGATTGGGAGAAGCAGTTTTCCATACCGCTGCGGCTCAAGGCCCAGGACTTCGGGATTGAGAAGCGTCCCACGATCCCGACGGTCTTTGAGAAGAAGGAGAAGGCCTGGGTGGAGATCAGGGCACCGGGCTGGGTGCAGGGTGAACAATTGGGCGTGGCCAGGAACCGCGTAGTCTCGGTTATGGACTGTCCTGTGAAGCAGGGAAGCGTGCGGGTGAGAATCGTGAGCAACAAGCATAATATCTATGTGGGAGTGCCGTGCTAGATTTTTAATTTTGAAAATTATAAAATTTATTGAAAGAATTGGCTCGATGTATATTATTTCACATAAAGGGCAAAGCTTCATAGATTGTTCCCCGCGGACGCGGGGTCAGGGGGGCCGCCACGGCCTGGAGTGGGCCCCGTTACCCCAGCGCGTTTAACCGCGCGGAACCCCGGAAGAAGAAGTGAGATAATCGTCTGCGCCTGAGTAAACGATATGCTAATGTCATTCAAATGCAGACTGGACTATGTAGATGCAAGCAAGGACAGCATCACGCATTCTTCCGGGGTGCCGCGAGTCGGCCCTGTGGGCCGCCCGCGCTAACGGGGGCGCCGCTCCAGGCCGCGGCCGGCCGAGCGACGACGGTAAGCTGCTGACTAATCGAGAGTTCCAATCTCTGGATGTAGCCCACGACTTTCCGCATTTTTTCAAGTCTATGATGTCAAAGTATCTCGATTTTCATCCGCCATATATGACTCTATCCTGAGCTCACGGGTGTTTTAGTCTGCCGCAATCTCAAGGAGAAGGCCCAACTCCCTCCAAACGCAGGAAAAGCACCTTTCCTGAGGCTTCGCCTGCAACAACGGTCAGGTCGTCAGGTGAAACTGCATTAGAAATAGAATATTAAAAAGATAGCGACCTCAGGACTGCTCGAGATGTCCGACCTGTCGGATTCGCGTGCCTATAAAATTTTAGTTAATAGAGCTTGCCATTTCATCGCGAGGCTTGCAGGGCTTGCATTTACGGATCTCAAATATCCCTGGACGTTCGCGACAGTCTATTGATCAGCCATTTGGTGAGAAAACCCGTCAGGAAGCACAGGAACATGATGGTGAAGACTCTTTTCTCGGAGCCGCCATCCAGCACGATCAGCCCGGAGCCCAGGACCAGATAGGCCATGTAGCCGAATACCATGGCGAGAAGCGGTATGGCCATGTACCAGAGCCTCTTGTATCGCGAAGCCAGCCCGTAGCGGCGCAGGTCATCGGCCACGCCCGTCAGGATCTGAGCGGAGGCGCCCAGGCCCGCGAAGAACGAGGACCAGAGGGGAACTCCGAGGATGACCACCTCAGAATACCTGTAGATCAGGAGGCTGAAGAACAGGACGGCCAGCATTGCGAAAATAACGGCGTAAAGGCCGTAGAGCTTGAAGAAATAGGATATGGTCCTCAAGCTGTGAAATCGGGAGCCTTTGATCTTGATCTTGGCCTCATTAATGGCACCCGTGAGCTCGTACTTTGCCCTATCGCAGTAAAGGAAAGACTCAGATAAATTCTCTTTGTTGAACTCCTTTAAAGCTAAGACATAAAAGTCATAGCTGTCTTTTATGTCGATGGAACTCCGGTGGGCTGCCTGGAGCATGCGATCCAATCTCTTAAGGTCCACTTCCACCTCAGAGCATGATTCAGGGATAGAGCAAACTTTAGAGTTCACAATATAATTACTTACTAAATTAATATATATAGTTTTCGTGCCGGGCGTGATAATACATAATTAAAATAATTTTAATAACTTTTGAATTCGTAATCGCAAAACAAAATCCGAATATAATCTGAATATATTTCGATAAGGAGAAAAAGGTATTTCGGTGTTTCGATGCCTTGCCCTAACCCATCATAGCCATCTTCCTCGCCTGTCTTATCTGCCGCAGGAGCATTTTCTTTAAAGAGCCTTTATGCCTTCCGCCTGCAGGCAAGATCACGCTCTCTGGTATTACTATCTGATGTATCTCATCTATCATGCTCTCGGCGATGTTGCAGCATTCTTCTATTCCACGGTTCAAGGTATGATTATCTTCAATCATTTCTTTCATATGTATAAGTTACAACTCTTCATTAAAAAATTTTTCCCTTGTTGAAAATAACTGAGATGCAAAATTCAAAAATTTTTGATCTCATCAAATCTCATGACCTCTGAATATTCAGAAAATTTTGCTTTTCGACTGTATCCTTCGGCCCCATCCGGGCACTCATTCCGGAGTTATATTCAGGTCACAATTAGGTCATACTTAATTACCTTGCAGGATAATTGTATGCTATGCTTGAAGACGAGATCTTCTGCCCCACCTGTGGCGCGAATACGGAACATGCTTTGATAAAATCCGGGCAGGAGAACCTGGTGCGATGCATTGACTGCGAGACCGTCCATTCAGTTCAGAAAGAACGCGAGCGGCTCGTCAATCTGAAGGTGATTGTAAGCAAAGATGAAATATCAAAGCCGTACTTCATCCATATCCCTGCCAGGGAGATATTGAGGGTGGGCGATGAGCTCCTGGTGGATGATGCAACAGCAGATGTCGTCATGACGCAGATCGCATCTTTGGAGACCGACCGGAGGGTAAACAGCGCTCCCGCCGAAGCCGTAAAGACGGTCTGGGCCAGGGCGACGGACGAGGTGCCCTTAAAGATATCAGTATTTCGAAACGGCATGAGCCACTCGCTCAAAATCAAAGTTCAGGGAGATGAAACCCTGGAGGTGGGCGAGGTAAGACAGGTTGAAGGAAACAAATTCCGCATAGTCAAGATCAAGCTGCGCGGCGAGGGCTTTGTCGATAGAGCCGAGGCTAAAGACATCGTCCGGGTATGGGGTCGGGAGCTTTGAACAAGGAATACCTTCTCGATGATCTGCGCGGACTCGTCAGCGAACCGGTTATCATGGCATTGTCCCGGGTTCCTAGAGAGCTTTTCGTGCCCGAGCATCTTGAACGGAGGGCATACGATGACACGCCCCTCCCCATCGGACTTGACCAGACCATCTCCGCGCCGCACATGGTGGCCGTAATGTGCGAGCTGTTGGACCTCCGGCCGGGAATGAAGGTTCTGGAAGTGGGTGGAGGGAGCGGCTATCATGCCGCGGTAATGGCAGTTCTCGTGGGTTCCAAGGGACACGTCTATTCTGTAGAGCGCAAGCCGGAACTGGTAGTTCAGGCCAGGAAAAATCTGGAAAAGGCCGAAATCATGAATGTATCCATGATTGAAGCCGACGGAAGCATCGGTCTGCCGGAGCATGCTCCCTACGATCGCATAAGCGTGGCGGCAGCAGCCCCGCAAATTCCAGAATCGCTCAAGCAGCAGCTTATTGTGGGCGGCAAGATGGTTCTGCCGGTGGGCCGCTACCGCCAGGAGCTGCTCCTGGTAACAAGAAAGGATGACAGCTTTGAAGTGGAGGCGAAGATGGGAGTAATCTTCGTTCCCCTCATAGGAGCAGAGGGATTCAAAGAACAGCAGATCTAATATATTCGCTCGAATCATGACTCTTGTGAGATGAAGCCCTTAGCTATTATTATCATGGACGGCTTCGGCATAAGCCCAATCGAGAAGGGCAATGCCATAGCCAGGGCCCGCAAGCCTAACCTGGAGCGATTCTGGAAGAACTTTCCAACCACAACTCTTGCAGCTTCCGGCCTGGCCGTAGGCCTGCCGCGAGGCCAGATGGGCAACTCAGAGGTGGGGCATCTCAACCTGGGGGGCGGCAGAATCGTCTATCAGGACTATACCAGGATCAGCCTGGCCGTGGAGAATGGCAGCTTTGGCAAGAACCCTGTCCTGCTGGAAGCCATGGTCGAAGGCAAAAGACGGCAAGCTGCATCTGATCGGTCTGCTCTCCGACGGAGGGGTGCACAGCCACAACACTCACCTTTATGCGCTTCTGGAGATGGCCAAAAAACAGGATCTGAAAAACGTTTATGTGCACGCCATTCTCGATGGCAGGGATGTGCCGCCTCGGAGCGCATTGACCTACTTCCGGGAGCTGGAAGAGAAGTTCGAGCAGATAGGCACCGGCAAGGTGGCCACAGTCAGCGGCCGCTATTATACCATGGATAGAGACAAGCGCTGGGAGCGCGTGGAGAAGGCCTACCGCTGCCTGACGGAGGGTTTAGGCTGCAGGGCAGAGACGGCAAAGATCGCAGTGGAGAACGGCTACGAGCGAGGCGAGAATGATGAGTTCCTCCAGCCGACTGTGGTGGATAGCAATGGTCTGGTGCAGGACGGAGACAGCATCATCTTTTTTAATTTCCGGCCCGACAGAGCGCGCGAGATTACCAGAACCTTTGTTGAGGGGGATTTCCAGGACTTTTCCATAAAACCGATGCGGGTTTATTACACCTGTATGACCCAATACGATGCCAGCCTGGATGTGCCCATCGCCTTCCCGGCGCAGAACCTGAGCGACACCCTGGGCCAGGTCATAAGCCGATGCGATCTTTCGCAACTGCGCATAGCAGAGACTGAGAAGTATGCTCATGTCACCTACTTCTTCAATGGCGGCAAAGAACTGCCCAATCCCGGAGAGGATCGCGTTCTCATACCGTCTCCTAAAGTTGCCACCTATGACCTGCAGCCTGAGATGAGCGCCTACCTGGTTACGGATGAGCTAATGGCCTGCATCGATTCCGGCAAGTATGACTTCATTGTCCTCAATTTCGCCAATCCCGATATGGTGGGCCATACCGGCGTATTCGACGCGGCTGTGCAGGCGGTCGAGGTTGTGGATCAGTGTGTGGGAACGATCGTGGATAAAATCCTGGAAAAAGGGGGCGCAGTTCTGCTCACCGCGGACCATGGCAACGCGGAAAAGATGACCGATCTGACCACTGGCCAGCCGCATACCGCTCATACTACAAATCCAGTGCCCTTCTCGCTGATAATAGAGGATGGCATAAAGTACGGCCTGCGCCAGGACGGCATTTTGGCGGATGTCGCGCCGACAGCTCTGCAGCTTATGCATATACACCAGCCTGAGGCAATGAGCGGAAAGACTCTCATCAGATAGAAAAACTCTTGACCGGGTTTTATTTTTGCTCCCTGTCATTTTTTTTTGAATCTGATCCTTTTTGCAGTCTCCCGGCGAAGTGATGGCATGCTTCTGGCAACAAGTTCATCCTTGCTGCCTGGCGAAGTCCGTCCTTCCAGTCTTGCTTCGCATTCTTTTGTGCTGCCTTCAAAGAAATTATTCAACTGTTAGATCGGCATCTCTCAAAATGCTCTTTAAAGATCACAAGGTTAAGATATTCTAATGTTTCGATCCTCAAAGTTATTTATACTTAAACGTATACTATTACCATAGTGAGGCTGGATTTTAATGATATGCAAATATTTTCCGATCGTTCCTGTGCTGGTTTTTTTGGCATTTCTGATAGGATCTAGTGCTCAAGCACAGGTGCAATCAATCAACGATTCCCAAGGTGTAGATATGATACCCGTAAATGTCGTGTTGGTTCATGGGGCGTGGGCCGACGGATCAAGCTGGAGCAATGTCATACCGCTGCTGCAAGAAAAAGGTTACAACGTCACCGCTGTGCAGATCCCCTTGACATCTCTGGCTGATGATGCTGCAGTGACACGTCGCATATTAGCTATGCAAAATGGTTCCACGATTCTCGTTGGTCACTCTTATGGAGGCGCGGTGATAACTGAAGCAGGAGCTAATGCATCCAATGTTGTCGGACTGGTTTATATTTCAGCGTTTGCTCCAGACGAGGGAGAAGTCCTTGGCGAACTCAATGGACGAATGCCTGCTGCACCCGGCCAGGCAAACCTCCGCCCGGATGCTTACGGATTCCTATGGATCGATCCAAAGGCCTTTCCAGAATCGTTCGCTCAGGATATAGATCCTACTGCAGCCCGCGTCATGGCTGCCGTACAAAAGCCGCTTTCGGCAAGCATTTTCGGCGAAAGAGCCACCCAGGCAGCCTGGAAGTCCAAGCCCTCCTGGTATCTGCTATCAGAGAACGATAGGATAATCAATCCCGACTTGCAGCGCTTCATGGCAGAACGCATAGGAGCCAAGGAGGTTGTCTCGATACCGTCAGACCACGCCTCGCTGGTCTCTCACCCTGCTGAGGTTGCACAATTGATCATGGATGCAGCAAACGCCACGGCTATTGGATAGCACTATTGGTACCCAAAAAGGAGTATTTCATATGGACATGATCACGACCAAAGATGGCACGCAAATCTACTATAAAGACTGGGCAGAGGACAGCCAGTAGTCTTCAGCCATGGTTGGCCGCTCTCTGCGGATGCATTTGAAGACCAGATGTTCTTTCTGGCCGCTCAAGGATATCGCTGCATCGCCCACGATCGACGTGGCCATGGCCGATCCAGCCAGCCCTGGAATGGGAACGACATGGACACCTACGCCGACGACCTGGCGATGCTTGTCGAAACGCTCGACCTGCAGAACGCGATTCATGTCGGCCATTCGACGGGCGGCGGCGAAGTCGCCCGCTATATTGGCCACCATGGCACGAAACGCGTTGCTAAGGCAGTGCTTATCGGCGCTGTGCCGCCTCTGATGCTAAAGACTGCCGCTAATCCCGGAGGGACGCCGATCGAAGCATTCGATCAGATCCGCGCCTCAGTTCTTGCCGACCGATCGCAATTCTGGAAGGATCTCAGCATGCCGTTCTACGGCTATAACCGGCCGGGAGCAAAGATCTCGGAAGGCGTTCGCGAGTCGTTCTGGCTCCAGGGGATGATGGCCGGCTTGCCGGCGTCCTACTTCTGCATCAAGGCGTTTTCCGAGACCGATTTCACTGAGGACCTCAAGAAGATCGATGTCCCGACGCTCATCCTCCACGGCGACGACGACCAGATCGTGCCGATCGGAGACTCGGCCATGCGGTCGTCCAAGCTCATCAAGGGCGCCAGGCTGAAGGTCTACAAGGGTGCGCCACACGGCATGTGCACGACCCTCAAGGACCAGGTCAACGAAGACCTTCTCGCGTTCTTCAAAACTTAAGCGATTGATAAGCGACTGGCCAGCCGTGATCTGGACCGTACTCATGGCCCCTCGCTATTCTTTTGTAGGAGGTCTGAGAAGTATAAAGTCCTCAGACAAACTCAAGATCCACACCAAAGTACTGATGGACTACGATTTCCCTCATTCCTGCCTGTCTCGCCGGGGAACCTCTGGATGTTCCACTCTCAGAATCGTCTGGCAGATTTTTCACAGCTTCCCCGATTATCTCGATCCTTCTGATAATCTGGTCCTGCAGGCCGATCGATTCCATCAGATCCAACTCTGTCCTATGAAGCTTGAGAGAGGCAGGTATTTAATCCAGGAAATTGAAATTATAATGGTGATCTCGTGCTTGTCAAGGCAGTTTATGAAAATAGTGTTCTAAGGCCATTAGAAAAGCTCGACCTTAAGGAGGGTGATATGGTCGAAATTGAAGTCAAAAAGGATGCGGTAGATCGATTAGGTGGCCTGGTTAAAATCTCTCAGAGAGATATTGTCGATGAGATCATAGATAGCCCTGAGCTGGGGCCGTTCTGATGCATAATGCACTCCAGCCAGGGACAGCAGTCTTTATTGACGCCAATATTTTTCTTTACAAGATCCTGGAGCACTGGAAATATGTGCAACCATGCACCAAATTCTTAAAAGATATCAATTATGGCAAGTATTCAGGCGTCACTTCCATTGTTGTATGTAATGAAGTGTTTCACAGAGTCATGATCGCAGAACTTTTCGAGAAGTGCAACATAGATGCCAAGTTTGCCATAAAATATCTCAAAGATAATCCTGACGTGATTAAGAAATTGAGTGCTGCCAGGGTTGCCATTGAGGATATTGCCCAGATCGAGAACCTTACGATCATAGGGGTCGAAAGAGATGCTTTAGATCTGGCTTTAGAATTCTCTCAGAAGTATGGACTTCTTGCGACAGATGCTATTCATGCTGCGACAATGAAAATTGTTGGACTGAACATTCTGGCATCCAATGATCGGGATTTCGAGAGAGTAGATTGGCTGGAACTCTGGAGACCCTGATTTGCAGCGTTTCCTGGGTTGGTGGCCAGTTCAAAATTAGCTGCCGCCATTTATGACCGCAACGTCCTTTCTGTCTCGCATGAAATGGCACAGTAGTTCTTCTTCCTTCTGCATTCTTGTAGATCTTGTGGCTCCCACTCTGGCGAGCCAGAAAGAATCCTGCCTTTTCCAGCACACGGATGGCATCAGCAGCATTATCCTGGGAAGCTTATCCGTCATACAGCAACATCCAGGGAAGTCAAGCTGACGGATTCCGGCTGAGGGACTTCTTCGCCGTTTTCCAGCCGATCCTCTACATGTAGACGGATGGCATCCCTGATATTTTCCAGGGTTTCTTCATAGGTATCGCCTTGTGAGTAACATCCCTGCAGTTCAGGAGAGAACGCAAAATAGCCATCTCTGTCCTTCTCAATAACCACTGAAAAACGGTAGACTCTGGCCTTATTGCTCACGAGCTCTCTGGAGAGGTTTGTCTCTTCGGCATGATTCATGTAGCAGCATACTATCCGCAAAAGTAATATTCTTTGCCATGCAATTCTGGCGAATCGTTTTCATTAGCAAGGTACATCCCTACAAAATGCTCCCTGTCCTTGTCATCATCCCGGTCTCGCTTCGATTCTCGTTGGCTGCCTTTTCGGCTGCTGGGCCGCTCGCCCCAGGGCCCGCACGCGCTTGCCCGTGCGCCTGTGCGCCTGCATGAGGGCCAAGCGCCCCAGGATAGGTAGGTTCTCTCGGTTCGGGCCTTGGTAGATGATAGATTGATCAGCATTTTCAAACAAATCCGCCGTTATTTTGCCTCTTTCAGCTTGCCTTCGATGTCCAGGAACTGCTCTGAGCGCAGTCTCAGTCTCCTGTTTGAAAAACCTAAAATAGGCAGGTTTTTAATCTTCAGCGACAAAATACTGATGGTGGTTCGATGCTTGTCAAAGCGATCTATGAAAATAGCGTCCTAAAGCCATTGGAAAAGCTAGACTTAAAGGAAGGCGACTTGGTCGAGATTGAGGTGAAGAAAAATCCCGTCGACCAACTTTACGGCATAATAAAGATTCAGAACAAACAATGGCTGGATGAGATCATTGAGAGCCCTGATTTGGAGCCAATCTGATGCCTTGTCGTATCGAACCAGGTACAACTATTTTTATTGATGCAAATATTTTACTTTATGCAGTGTCCGGTCATTGGAAGTTTGGCACTTCATCGAAGTGCCTTCTTGAATCCATAAATGATGGCGAATATAAGGGTATTACTTCAGTTCTTGTGTGCAACGAAGTCTTTCATAGGTCTTTAATAGCGGAAATCGTGGAAAGGGAAAGCATAAGTCCTGGATCTGTTTCGAAATGCCTGAAGGAAGACCCGGAGTTAGTGAGGGATTCGACTAAAGCATGGGCTGCAATCGATAAGATAAAGCAGATCAATCACCTGACGATTGTAGGAATTGATGAAAGCATTTTTGAGTTGGCACTAAGGTACTCCAAGAAATACGGACTCCTATCTAATGACGCTCTTCATCTGGCAACTATGAAACAGGAAGATGTAAACACAATGGCATCAAATGACAGAGATTTTAGCGGTGTGAAATGGCTTCAAATCTGGAGACCTTAGCAATATGCGGAAGTTGTGGAAATAATACCGCAAAGCTTAGCCTCCTTGGTATAGCTCATACATGATGCTAGGATTTTCTCCATACGCTGCCATCTGAAGTGGGTTGGCATCCAAAATAAGGATTAATAAGGCCAAGGCTGAGCAGCAATTGGCGCTCTGGAGAATCACAGCTCGTTGAATGCTTCGATAAATTCTTCCTTCGTTATTCCGGCCTGCCTTAAGATCAACAACAGGGTAGAACCTTTAATTTCTTTGTGGTTCGGCAGGTTAGAGGCGTCCTGCTTCCATCTAGATTGATTCTGCTCATGGAAATGTGATTCACTTCCCGGATTACCTCGAAGCCCAATGCCCCCAAGGCTTTGATTACCTTTCTTTTAGGCGCGTCTCTGGGAAACTTCGTCACACCACCACTTCGGCCACAAAGGTCTCGGTGATTCCGTCTATCTCAATAGCTTCCCTGCCAAAGGTTTCGATGTGGAATTGAATGGCGGATTTCACATCGGCGAGGGCTTCTTCATATGTATCGCCTTCTCCCACTACGATACCTTTAATGCCGATCGGATAGGCAATATAACCGTCCATGTGCTTTTCTATTATTATCTTTATCTGCTGCATTTATTTGATATGCGGTCTTCTTGGAAAATAAACCTATGCCCTATATCATTATCATTGGCCTGTCAGACTGGTTTTTAGTCTCGCCCAGTGGTATCCCGATTAGTCAGCAGCCGTGCACCTCAGCTGAGCTCCCCCTCCCGGTCTCGCCTCGCATTCCCATGCGATGCTCGAGGGCGGCCGCTCGCCCCACGGCTCCGCACGCATGCTTCTTTCCGCGCCTATGCGCCCGCATTTGGGCCTGGAAATGGCCGGTTGGGCGAGCGCTTCGGACCCAGGTCGATGAAAAGCTTGAACGGACCGCGTTTCGATTTGGCATCCCGTTGGTTTGCGTCATTGTTCAATAGAAAAATGTTCATCGATACCGCTTGCCCATTGCGGATCATCCAGGACATTTACGCGGTCCAAAAGAGATTGTCAAGGCGTCTCAGTTGAATCTGACCTCTCCTTGAATGGATGATTGCAGCTAGCCTTGAAGGTTCTGCCTCTTGCTGGCATTAAGGAAGGTCATTCCCACGACCTGCCCTTTCTCGTACCTGATTATGACGTCGTCATCCGTCAGATCGGAATCATCGGCATGGCTGTGCTCCTTGAAGTTCACATAGAGCACATCGGCCGTCTCATCGTAATCGACCCAGATCTTCTTTTGGGGTATGCTCAGAAGATGAGGCACCAATGCCAAAATCTTTTCAATGCCTTCTATTTCTGCCGCTGCCATACCTTTGTTCTCCTCTCAAGTTGATTTTTCCTGCTGCTCAAGAAGGCAGTGATCACGAAACCATCCTTTTCGTTCACTTCCTTATATACTACCACTATATATTTATCAGTTTGGATCTCCTTCACTGCCAGGAGTTCTCCTGAACGGCCTTCATAGACTCCATCTGGGTCCTCTATTGTCACCAGGACCTCCGAATAGTATCCTGCCATCTCAGAGTGACCCTCAGTCAGATGTATCCATCGCTCATCAGGCAACCGGATGGGCACGCCATTCTTGGACAGCGCTGTTTTCATCACACTTCCTCTGAAACTTGACCCCATTTCATCAGTCCGGCTATTCACAGCCTCGAATGAATGTAAAATCAAGCTTTTAAATATAAATCCTTATGCGGTGTCCGGGGCGAAAGTGATGGCATGATTATTTGGCGCTATCTGTTCATCTTGGCTGCCTGGCCGACCGGGGCCAGCGCCGTCCTTCCGGTTATTGCCTCGCACTCTCGTGCGCTGCCTTCGGATTGCGGGGCCGATCGCCCCCCGAGGGGCCCGCCCGCATGCGCCTGCTCGGGTTGGCATCATCGTTTCTAAGCCAAGGCCAAAACTGATATCAATTATATAAACTGTATTTTCTTTTTCGCTATAGATCTACATCGGTCAATACATTTTCCATCATGAGACGAAGTTCAGGAAATTCCACAGTCACAGTCGTCCAAACAATCTCAAGGTTCACTTTGAAGTAGCCATGGACGAGCCTATCTCTGATTCCTGCCATGTCACGCCAAGGGATCTCGGGATATTTTTCTCTGATCGAATCTGGAACATGCTTCGTCGCCTCGCCCACAACCTCTATGCACTTTGTCACTGAAAGAATAGTCTTCTTATCGTTTGCGAATTCTTCAAAAGTTGTGTCTCTTATAAATTCTTCAGCATAATTCATATGCTCGATAATATCCTCAATATAACTCCCGTAATCCCTTTCCTTCATACGTAAATTACCTCTTTAAGGATATGCTCGCCTATTCTCGGTTTGAGGCCGGACTTTGTGACCAGATCTACCCGCTCTCCGACCTTGTCGCTCAAATAGTTCTGCAATCCCACATACCTGATTAGGCCGATTGGCTTCTCAAAATCGATAAGCAAATCCAGGTCGCTGGTATCCTTCTGTTCGCCTCGTACGAAAGAGCCGAAGATGCCAATCTCTAAAACCCCGAACCTTTGCCTGAGGATTGGCTTCTGGTCTCTAAGAATACTTTCGATCTCTTGAAGGGTTTTCATCTTCTCCTCTGATCTAGCAAAGGCCGGATAGTAAATAAATATGATGCGAGACTCACATTTGGACTGGTCATAAAAATCTCAGACTTGACCGGCTTAACGATCTTTTCTGCTTGATGCACTTTCCGTCCTTCCTGTCTCGCATCGCACTCTCGTGCGCTGCCTTCGGATGCGGGGCCGCTCGCCCTAGGGCCCGCCCGCATGCGCCTGCCCGCGCCCGTGCGCTCGCATGTGGGGCTAAGTTCGCCCAGATAGGCCTGTACCTTCCGGCAGCTTGCCAGGTATTACGATCTCGATCTGGTCGTCGTAGACCTCCACCGCAGTGGCGCCCTCTCATTCACCTGGCCTCGTTGCCAAGATCTTCCTGTATCTTCGGGATCTTCTCCTTCAGTTCCGGAAAATCCTTTGTTGCCGCCTGCCATACAAACTCAAGATCCACCCCAAAATACTGATGGACTACGATGTCCCTCATTCCTGCCATATCTCTCCAGGGAACCTCAGGATGATCTCTTCTCAGATCCTCTGGCAGATTTTTCACGGCTTCCCCGATTATCTCGATCCTTCTGATGATTTGGTCCTGCAAGCCGACCGATTCCATCAAGTCCCGTTCGGTTTTTCCTTTGGAATAGCTCTCGATAAGCTCGATGCTATCCAGGATGTGCTCCAGGAAAACGCCGGAATCTTTCTTCATATTATCGGCACTTGCTCGGCTAGAATTCTCTCTTTGAGACGGGGGTGCAGCGATTTGTAAGTCAGAACATCTACTCGTCTGTTTATGGCATCTTCCAGCTCATTTTTCAAATGGGCAAGATCGAGAAGGCTCTTTTTGCCTTCAAATTCGACCAATAGATCTACATCGCTTTCTTCGGTCATCTCACCCCTCACGATAGACCCGAAAAAAGATGCCTTCTTTACATTATTCCTGTGTAGGATACCTATTATCTTTTCACGAACAGGCTGCATCTGGTCGCTCATAGTTTTCCTCTCTAAAGACGATGAGGTCATAGCATTTCACCCTTTCCTTCCTGTCTCGCAACGCACTCTCGTGCGCTGCCCTCGGATGTGGGGCCGCTCGCGTAGGTGGCCTGCATGTGGTCCAGGCGCGCTCATGCACCCAGCACATAGGTATGGAGCGCCCAGATGGGCCTGGGCTCGCTAGCCTGAACGGGCGGCATTTCTAGCTGAAATATGCGGAGCCTCGAAAACGTTTCTCGAACAAAATCTATTTAGCGAACCAAGGTAAGGTATGTGCAATGGCGAGCGCTGATCGGCGAGTAAAGAATGTTGTCTTCTTGGATGCCTCCAAAGAAGATGACCTGGTTGAAGGAATATTAAAGGGCGTTGAAGACTACAAAGCTGGCCGAGTAAAAGATTTCAAGAGTAAAGAAGAGCTGCTGGATCATCTCAAGAACCTTTAGTTCAAACTGTTGTCTTCATTCCGTTGCATGACCTTCTCATACACAACAACTCGCCAATTTGATAAGAAGTTTCACAAACTAATCCGAAAGAATAAGGCATTGGAGGAACAAGTACTAGGGAAGATCTCGGACATCATCGAAAATCCCGAGATCGGAGTTCCGAAAAGGAACGAGCTGAAGGGTTTACGCGGCGTGCATGTCGATCCTTTTGTCATAATTTATGCGATTATCGAAGACCGAATTGTTTTCCTGCATTTCGATCACCACGATCGGGTGTATAACGCAGCCGCAATATTTACGCCTGCTCAGATGGCAGAATTGAAGGAGCGATTTGGCGGATTCGAACCTCCGTGATTATCTGACCGATAAGTCTGATAGTTTCCGCCCTGTCATCCTTCCGGTTTCGCAACGCACTCTCGTGCGCTGCCTTCGGATGCGGGGCCGCTCGCCCCAGGGCCCGCACGCATGCGCCTGCCCGCGCCCGTGCGCTCGCACGTGGGCCAGCGTGCCCGGGTGGGCAGGAGGCCATCGGGCGGCTGGGCCTCGGTAGATGGTCGGATCGAGCAAGAGGGCTGTTAGAGTCCTCCAGGCTTTCGTATTGAGCAAGAAGATATCGTGCCAGCCTTATTCAGGCAAATCAGCTATCCAGGGTTTTTTTCAAATAGTTCATCTAATGTGCGATTTTGAGATTTTCTAGGAAGTGCAATTTGCTTGGGTGGGTAATATAAACCTACAATCAGCCACGTAGGAAATTGAGAGAATGTTCCGACGTAGAAGTAAAGGTCGCTGCCCACCATAGATTTAAAATATTTATCTTGCAGTTTCTCCCAAAGTAAATTCACATCACCGTATAACTTGCCCCAACGTCTATAGGATTCAAGTAGTTCCCAATCCTCGCATTGAATGTTATGCTCTTTTCCTGACTGGCATCCATTGCACCTAAACCTGTATCCGAAGAGGTGAGGTATTTCTTCTATCTCTGGAATCTTCGTCCCGAAAAGGGATTGTTGAAATGCTCTTGGATCTTGATATATCTGGAGATTTCCTTTTCTATAAAACTCAAGAACTTCTGCAGGCTTAATCAGACCAATCGATGTCCTATCTTCATCAAATTTGGCCTGAAGGTCTTCAAGAGACGGTGCGACATGACTGAGCACGAGCTTATTGCGTTCATTCCAATCCACTCTTCCCTTGATCTTCCCCAAACTGAGGCTTCTGTCGACGATCTTCAAAGAGGCATCTCTGATGCGATAGCTCTCTTTCCGGCTTAGCTTTTCCTCTGCTCTCTTGCATTCAACTTCGATCCAATCATATTTTCTGAGTTTTTGCGGTCCGGAAAAGACATTGAAAGGCACCGGATAGAGTCGAATCCAGTCCCCTTCTTCTGTGAGGCCGATGGTGCAAACGACCTGGCCGTATTTTTTGCTCTTTTCGGGGTAGGCGGTTACTGTCACCAGCACTCGTTTCTTTTCCCAGGTCATAGGTCGATTACCTCGACTCCGCTTTCCCTGAGTCGTTCTGCAATTACCCCTCTATGGCAGTACTTAACATCTTTCTCAAAGCACATCAACGATACTTTTTTATTTTGGCTGATTGATTTAATTCTTTCCAGGCAGTCAAGTTTCGTCTCAATGTCCTGTCTGTAGCCGGCAAAGAGGGCTTGATAGTCCTCATAAGTATTGAGATCCTTGCGTGAACTGCTGGGAATTCCTAGCTCAGGCATATGGATGTAATCGATGCCGATTTTCTCCAAGTAGCTTTCTAATTTATTTCGCTGAAATCCAAATTTCATGCTGTAGGCATTTTTTCTAACATCTGCAACTATGCCTATTTTATTTTTTATCAGCTCATAAAGGAATTTATCGATCGTCTTTCCCTCGTAGCCTATGGTTACAATGCCTGATGAATTCCGGTCGTAATCCATTTTTTTCATGTATTGGCTGAATATTGTGTACTCGGGGTGCTCCTCATAAATATAATCAAGCAGCATTTTATCATCGAGGGCAGAAAACCTCTCCGAGTTCATGCGAACTATGTTTTTTATCTTGGGATCGACCGAGGGAAGATCGGTCTTCACCAAATGCACAGAATCGTCATCAATAGATACAAAACCGTCTCTTTCTAAACGTGATAGGTCATGATAAAGCTGAAAGGAGAACGGCCCGTATTTGTATGGGACAAAGTAATAAAGCGGTATTCTATTTGAGACCAAGAACATGAGCTTGACCAGGCGAAGCTTTGACATTTTACTTTTATTATTCATTAAAAGAAAGAGAATGCCCTTTTCTCCACCTGTCAGCATATCATGTCGCCTCGCAGTGATACAATCAAACCTTTAAATATAAGTCTTTTTGTAGTGACCGGGGCGAAAGTGATGGCATGTCTTTTTGCGCTGTCAGCTTCGTACTGGCTGCCTGGCTAAGGCCGTCCTTCCGGTCTCGCTTCGCATTCTCGTGCGCTGCCTTCGGACGCGGGGCCGCTCGTCCCCGGGCCCGCCCGCACATATGCGCCTGCCCTCGCCCGTGCGCTCGCATGTGTGGCGTAATCAGGTGGCTGTGCCCTCAATCGGGCGGTTCAGAATACCACTGAAGCCTGATAGATGATTCTGCTATTCCATCAATTCAAGAAATTCTTCAAGTCTGGCGAGCCAGAAAGAATCCTGCCTTTCCAGCACCTGGATGGCATCAGCAGCATCTATCCTGAGAAGCCTATCCGTCATAAAGCAACATCCAGGGAAGTCAAGCTGACGGATTCCATCTGAGGGACTTCTTCGCCGCTTTCCAGTCGATCCTCTACATGTAGACGGATGGCTATCCCTGATATTTCCAGGGTTTCTTCCTAGGTATCACCCTCTGAGTAGCAGCCCTACAGCTCAGGAGAGAACGCAAAATAGCAGTCTTTGTCTTTGTCCTTCTCTTTAATTTTATTTTCTAAATCTATAATTCAATTTAGTTGAGAGAAATTATAAAATCTTCTAAAAGTTTGAAAGTGCAGGACATCCGAGTTGGACTAAGCACCGGTGAATCTACAGGCTTTTTATGATGATTCTATCCACCATGGGCTTTCTTTTTTTTGCCAAGAATCCTTTTCGTATATATAGCATCCCCTGATTTTGATCCTTGGTTTGGAGTCCACAGATGATGGAACTTCGATACCTGCAAGATCTAAGTCAGAAAAAATCATCATTTCTCCGCTAGCTTCGCAAAGTTTGTAGACAAAACCATCTTCTTGTCTGCATCCAGCTGATTTTAATCTATCAATTACATTTTTATTTTCGATTCCAAAAATGCAGCTACCACCAAATTTGTATGCGTTTATCTGTATTATATCTGTGTGATAATTTTCGCAATCGGTATCCGCTTTTCTTTGAAATCGATCTTTATCGGAATTATATTGTGGATTTATAATCAAATTAATAGGCTTTTCTCCGTTGCCAGATAAATATAATCTATTGCTCTCTTTTATATAGTCCCAACATATTAATACTGCAAATTTGAACTCTCTCTTCGTCGAAAAGAATATTTTGATGTCATTGCCAGATTTCATTCCTTTTCCTGAAATCAATTCAGTTTCAAAATATGGAGATGGGTTTATCTTTAACACATCATATTCCTCACCGCCCATCAGAACTGGACAAATATTAAAATCATCTCTGTAGAAAGTACCTCCAATAATTATCCGATTCTTATACTTCCTTGCTTCTTCTATGAATTCTTCAGAAAAACATAATTCAGGAAAACATAATATGTCTATGTCTTCACTATCCGCAATCTTTAAAGCACTGAATATTTTGTCTTTTACTATTTCTTTATTTTCTAATTCATATGGATACGTTTTTGTTAATGCAAATTTTAACTGAACTAAACCTATTTTTATAAACTTATTTTTGATATCATAGGGTATTGGGATCTCAATTATTTTTGGACCGTTTAATTCTATTGGCCTTGGGACATAGGATTCGCCCTTGAATTTATCAGAAATATCTTTGTAAGATTACCATCTAATACATATATCTTCCTCAATAATGATAATACAACGGGTTCTTCTTCGCTCGGAATGCTATCAAATTTTTTAAAAAATTTTATGTGAATAGCGAATAAATGAATCGAGGGAATTAACCGCAATGATATAGTCATACAAATCCCATTTTTCAAATACCAATTTGCTTTCATCCAGCCGTTTAAAATCTATTTCTTGAAAATTTATCGCATTCAATAGCGTATTTATACACACCTCTTTGCAAAATAGAAGCTTTTTGGCATCACCTGGTAACTTCCTCTTTGTAAAATCGTTAGTTACTTCAGTCATGCGCTTGGAAACGTATGAAATATCTTCTTTTAGTTTTGCCAAACTTTGACTATTTAGGCAGCTCAAGAATTGTTCATCAATTGGTTTCATCTGGCAAATTAAATCGTTGGCATTTACTGCAAGAAGAAGCGTAATCACTTGCTATTTTTGCATCATTTTTTCTATCCATTTTTAAAAAAAGCTCACTAGCTACCTGTAATTCCCGTTCAGCCTCAACATATTTATGGGGCATTTAAAAAAAGGATACCTTTGTTCCCATATGCTTCTGGGAAATTCTCATTTTTGCTAATTACCTTATTACAGCATTCCAATGCATCATCAAATCTATCGAGCTCACCTAATATTACGCCCATGCTGAGCTGCACACTTGTACTATTGGGATTCAATTCTAGAGCTCGGTCAGAAACTTATATGCAACATTAAAATATTTGTGCGATTTTCTAAAGTTTGTAGCTCTAAATAATTTCCCTAAATTTGTAAGTGCGATTCCTTTGTTATATAAAGGTGCTAACAGTTTTTTATCTACTCTAAGCGCTCTATTGTAGCATCTGATTTCTTCGTTATATCTCTTTAGTTTTCCAAATGCTATTCCCTGATTAGTCCATAATCTCCAATTCGTGGGATATATTCTGAGTGCTCTATCATTGGAATCTATAGCTTCATCATATTTTCCGATTCTCGAGAGCACAAAACCCATTGACAACAGTGATTCTAAATAAACTTCTGACTTTATATCACTTAATTCTATGGCTCTCTCAAAAAATTTTATTGCTTCGCTATATTTACATAATTCGCTAAATACTTTGCCTTTGTTATACAATACAAGAGGACTATTCTCATTTAGTCTTGTGGCTTTATTATAACATCTTAATGCATCTTCATAATTCTTCATCTTCGCAAGAGTAATTCCTTTATTCGAGTAGGCTTCGAAAAAGTTTCTGTTTATCTCTATGGCTTTATCGAAGCAAAAAATTGCGTCATCAAATCTTTCAAATCTCGTCTAGTACATTGCCTTCTTTAAACCAAGCAATACTAGACTCGGGTCTTAATTCAGTGATTTTATGAAATATCCGTCTCGCACTCGTAAAGCGCTTCTTTTGAACAAATAGATCTCCTATTTTGAATAGAAAATCAATATCCTCTTCTATCGCTATGTTTAAACCCTTAAGTATCGCTTCGACATCTACTGATTCAGGTATCCCCTCTTTGTTCAGAAAATTCATCTCAACAGCCTTGGCCTGTTTTCATCTTCTCCCTCACCGGCGCCAGTATCTCGTTCATGCACTCTGCGCAGGCCTTCTTGAGGTCCATCGGGTGCATAGCCCCGGAGACGAAATCCGCCTCCAGCTTCTCGTAATTCTCATAGTGCACATCCCCGCCGAACTTCTCCGGCCGCTTGATCGTCATCCCTGCCTCAATCCTGGGGAAGACGTGGTACTTGCATATGGCCAGCACGGGGTTGTTCTCCACTACCTTGGCCGGGCAAAAGGCGCTCTTGATCTTCTTCTCCACATCCTCTGCCGGCTCGTCCACAGCGATGTTGTTTCCCTTGGAGGAAGACATCTTCTCGCCGTTCAAACCCGGAATGAGGGGCGTATGCATGCACACCGGCGCAGGCAGCCCCAGGCGCGGCAGCTCCTCCCGGGCCAGCATGTGGATCTTGCGCTGGTCTATGCCGCCTACAGCCAGGTCGATTTTGAGGTCGGCAATGTCGATGGCCTGCATGAGCGGGTAGATCATCTGCGAGACCATGGGGTTCTCAGCGTTTCTGCTGACCTCATCCATGCTCCGCCTGGCTCTGTTGAGGGTGGTGTTCCTGGCCATCTGCAGAATCTTGAGCATATATTCAGGCTTGAGCTGATAGTCTGTGCCGTAAACGAACTCCGTCCTCTCCGGGTCCAGCCCCAGAGCCATGAAGCAGTCCCGGTTGTAGTCTGCAGTCTTGCGTACCTCTTCCAGAGTTCCCTTCTCATTGAGGAAGGCATGCAGATCGGCCAAAAGGACGACCACATCAAATCCCGACTTCTGCAGGTCCAGGAGCTTGTTGGCGGTCAGCATGTGGCCCAGATGGACCTTGCCGCTGGTCTCATAACCCACATAAGCCCGGGGGCGCTGGGTCCTTTCCAGCAAACCCTTGAGTTCATCCACTGTAACTATCTCTTCCGTATTTCTCATCACAAGCTCAAGCTTATCCAAAGGAAATTCACCTGCCCCTGAAGAGGAATGAGGATGTATAATGCTTTTGGTTCCGAAAAGTCTGCTGGATAGGAAAAGCGATTAATACCAATTGCACTTATGGGCTGCAATGCATAGTCGGTTTTTCAGTCTTCCGCAGCCTGCAATGAGCCGCGAGAAGAATCTAATGCTGATACTGATGGCCATTCTTGTGGCCCTTATCCTCTGGAATGCATTCTGGTGGCTAATGCGGGTTGCGCTCTTCGTAGTGATAGTCTACATAATTTATCTGGTTCTGAAACGCTACGCTTGAACACGAATAAGATTGCAGCCACAAGGGGCCGCAGATTGCATTGTAGATTGCACTGTAGATTGCATTGCAGACTGCATCTAGTGCGGGTTTGGGTTTCCGCTTCGTGGGCCCTGGGCGCTCCTCATGGGGCTTGGAAAGCCCATTTGCCTTTGATCCTGCCAGAGTGCCCGGGCTTTTTCCAGGTCAGCTCTCGTATTCAGATTGAAGAAGCTGAATAGCTCCGGGTCGAGTGGCCGAAAGAGATCAATGGAGACGCGATTGACGCACAGCTCCTGCAGGGGAACATGAATTTTCCTTTCACCTTTTTCCAGTGCCCTACGGCAGGCAGACCGCATCTTCTCCCGGCTATAAACTGAGTGAAGCGGCTCGAAAAATCCATTGGGGTGCACGGGAACTGCGGCTTCATAGCCTTCCTTTTCATCATTCAGCTCATAGAGCCTATTGATCACTTCCAGTTTCAAGAACGGCAAATCACATCCTGTGGCAAAAGCTAATTTGCCTCTCGCCCGGCTCATGCCCGCTTCCAGGCCTGCCACCGGCCCAAAGCCTGGAACGCTGTCCCAGGTGAAGACAGCTTTTGGAGAAGGCTGCAATCCTGCATCTGCTTTTGTTGCAGAGATGATCTTCTCCAGGCGCTCGGCATGCCCCTTGTCTCGGGCAACTATTATCACTTCATCAGCCGCCTGAAAGAGCGTCTCAAGAGTCCAGCAGATGAGCGGCCTGTCTTCAAACATCAGTAGCGACTTTTCCACGCCGAGGCGAAGGCTATTGCCCCCGGCCAGTATCACTGCGGATCGCATAATATCCAGCCGCTGGTCTGGCAGTCCTCCTCCAGCGCTCTTTGCAGAGCAGCCCCGGGATCGGCAGGCACATTACTGCTCTTCAAAATTATGTGCTGTTGACTGACAGATGCTGTCCTCTCTCCTGCCTCGACAAAGATGCTCCTGATCAAGTCCTCATTCACTCTTCCTCCAGCGCGGGCAACAGTGGATCCGGCAAGCTCTTGTGTGAACCGGTTTCCAAAGACCACGCATCCCACGCCGCCTCGGGCTCTGATTCTCGCTTCACAGCCGCAGATATCCGCCTCCAGTCTGGCTCCGGGAGCAAGATAGATCCTCCTGCGCCGCTCCAGCCGGCTGGACAGCTCTGTAACTTCACCCACCAGCAAATCCCCGCGCCTCCAGACCTTCACCCTGCCGTCAGAGACCTGCAGCGTGGCTCCGAGCTCTCTGGCTCTGGCCAGCAGCGCCTCGTCGTTCTTGATCCGGCCGCTGTAGAGCTCCTCTTCCAGCTGGGTGCAGCTGCCCAAAAAAGTGATGCAGCGCTGGTCGCCTCCGATTACGGCCTCCCGGCTTCCTGCCAGTGCTATGACCAGGGACATAACAAAGCCTTCTGCATCTGCTATTCCTACTCCGATGAACCGGTCTGGTTCTGGTTCTCAGTCGCCTGCAGCGTCTGGCGAAGCAGCATGGCCACAGTGAGCGGCCCGACTCCTCCTGGAACGGGCGTTATGGCGCCAGCCACATCCATACCCGGTTCGAAGTCCACATCGCCCACGGTCTTATCTCCCACGCGGTTGATGCCCACATCGAAGACATAAGCCCCGGATTTTACCATCTCCTTCTTGATGAGCCCCGGAACTCCTGCCGCCACCACCAATATCTCTGCATCGCGCGTGTGCTCTGCTGAGATCCCTGGTGAAGACATGACAGACCTGCACTGTAGCATTGCGATTGAGCATCATAGCCGCCAGAGGTTTGCCCACCACATTGCTGTGACCCACAATCACCGCTTCCGCTCCCTCCAGCTTCTTGCCCAGCCTCTCCAGGGCATAGATGATGCCCAGAGGGGTACAGGGCACCAGCCGCTCTGCGCCAAGCAAGAGAGCCCCCATGTTCTGGGGATGAAATCCGTCCACATCCTTATCCGGTCGAATGGTCATCATGGCCTTTGCCGGGCTTAAGCCCCGAGGCAGAGGTAGCTGCAGGAGTATGCCGTTTATGTCCGGCCTTGAGTTGAGCTCCTCGATCCTGGCGATGAGCTCCTCTTCTGTGCTGTCTGCGGGTAAGGCTACATTCTCAGAGCGGATACCCACCCGGGAACAGGCGGAATGCTTGAGCCGGATGTACATCTGCGAAGCCGGATTCTCTCCTACCAGAACCGTCGCCAGACCCGGCACAATTCCCCGTCCGGCCAGCATCTTTGTTCTCGCCCGCGTCTCGGCTTCGACATCTGCTGCCAGGGCTTTGCCATCAATTATCGTTGTCAGCCCAATCACACCATATCAGTATAGAGCGGGAACTGATCGCACAGCTCCCTGGCCTCTGAGCGCACCGCTGATATTGTATCCTCATTCTCGATGTCGCGGAGCACGGTCGTGATCATATCGGCAATCTGGACCATCTGCCGCTCTTGCATGCCTCTGGTGGTCATGGCGGGAGTGCCGATGCGAATGCCGCTGGTGACAAAAGGCGTGGCCGGATCGAAGGGAATCATATTCTTATTGAGAGTGATTCCTGCCCTCTCCAGAGTCTCATCAGCAACCTTTCCGGTGATGCCTTCTTTGAGCAGCTTGACCATCATGAGATGATTGTCCGTGCCGCCCGAGACCAGCTCGAACTTATTTTCCAGCAACCTCTTCGCCAAAACGGCGGCATTCTTGACCACCTGGAACTGATAATCTTTGAACTCCGGAGCCAGAGCCTCCTTGAAGGCCACGGCTTTCGCGGCTATGGCATGCATAAAAGGCCCGCCCTGCGTTCCCGGGAATACGGAGCGGTCAATGGCTGAGGCGAGCTCTTCTTTGCACATGATCAGAGCGCCTCTCGGCCCGCGCAGGGTCTTATGAGTGGTGGTCGTTATGATATCCGAATAAGGCACGGGAGAGGGATGTGCTCCCACCGCACAGAGGCCCGCAATATGGGCGATATCAGCCATAACTTTCGCCCCTACCTCATCGGCAATCTCGCGGACGACTTTGAAGTCGATAGTTCTGGGATAGCTGGAAGCGCCGACCACAATGAGCTGGGGCCTGTTCTTTCTGGCAATATCCGCCATCTCGGAGTAGTCCAGCATCTCTGTATCCCTTGAAACGCTATAGGGCACGATCTTGTACATCTTTCCAGAGAAGTTGACAGGGCTACCGTGAGAGAGGTGGCCGCCATGGGCGAGGTTCATGCCCATGATGGTATCGCCGACCTTCAGCACAGCGAAATAGGCGGCCATGTTTGCCTGGGTGCCGCTATGCGGCTGGACATTCACATGTTCTGCGCCAAAGAGTTTCTTGCAACGCTCGCGTGCCAGCTCCTCGGCCACATCCACGCAGCCAGTGCCGCGGTAGTAGCGTTTGCCAGGGTAGCCTTCTGCATACTTGTTGGTCATGATGCAGCCCTGGGCTTCCATAACTGCTCTACTCGCGAAGTTCTCTGATGCAATCAGAATGATGTTATTTCGCTGCCGCTCCAGCTCAGCCTGGATTGCGGCTGCGATTTTGGGATCTTCCACACTTAATGGTTTCAAATCAAATCACCGGTATGAATTAGCGAGATTGGAGGAGATGTAATGAGGAGGGCAAAATAGATTATGGTGTCCATCCGAACTGTGCAGTCCTAACCATAACCCTTTATTAGTTCCATTCAATTGGTGTAAAGATGCTAAAGCGCGCCAGGATCATCGCCGACTACCAGTTTGGCAGAGGTGCGGGTTTTGCCCTCTTTCCCGATGACACGACCTACAGCCTCTCCAAGACGCGCCGGCTGAGATATCTCTACTCTGGAAAGGAGAGGATCGCCACAGTCAGGGCGAGTGACAACCTTTTGACGCTCAGCATGCTGGGCGCTTTGAGATTGCATGCTTTATTTGAGAGCCCGCGGCTCAGGGTTGTGGCCTCGGACGATGCCGCCCCATTTGTCGCCAAAGGAGGCAATGTCTTTGCCAAGCACGTCGTAAGCCTGGACCCGGAGATTCGAGCTGGAGAAGAGGTGCTGGTTGTGGACGGCAAAGATCAGCTGCTGGCCACAGGCACGGCCGTGCTCGCGCCGGAGGAGATGCTGCAGATCAAGCGAGGACTGGCGGTGCAGGCAAGAAAAGCGGCAGAGCACTGACGCACTTATAAGTCAACCTGAAATGCCTGATATTTGCTGACCACCTTTGCCAGTTCATTCAGTTTCACAGGCTTGGCTATGTAGTCATCCATGCCGGCTTCCATGCACTTCACACGGTCCCCATCTAGGCCGTAGGCAGTGATAGCTACGATCTTGGGTCCGTTCTTTGGCTGAAGCCTGCGTATCATTCGTGTGGTTGTAAGGCCGTCCATCTCCGGCATCTTAACATCCATAAGGATCAAGTCGTAAGTCCGGATTTCGAGTGCCCTAAGTACCTCTCTTCCATCTGCCACTGCTTCTGGCCGATAGCCCAACCGTCTCAACATTGTCAGAATTACTTTCTGGTTGGAGGGATTATCTTCAGCCACGAGAATTCTCAAGGGCTTCTCCTCCGAGGAACCCGGGATGGCCTCATCCTGCATCCCTTCTCCCAAATTCAGTTGCTTGCCGGGAATGCCTTCCGCCTGAATTGTGAAGCAAAAGACAGATCCCTGGTCAGGAATGCTCTCTGCCCAGATCACTCCATCCATGAGTTCGACAAGCCTGCGGCTAATGGCAAGGCCCAGGCCGATGCCATCCCGCTTCTGGCTTATGGAGCGTTCCAGCTGATCAAAGGGCTGGAAAAGCCTGTCCATCTTGTCCTGAGGTATGCCGATGCCTGTGTCCTTAACTTCGAAGAGGATCTGGCGCATTTCTCCTTTGATCGCTTCCGATGAGACGGATACTGAAACCTCTCCTTCGTCCGTGAACTTCACCGCATTGCTGAGCAGGTTAACCAGTACCTGTCTGAGCCGGCCGTGATCTTCAATTATGGTGTCCGGGGTCTCCTTATCGATGCAGTAATCGAGCCTCAAACCTTTCTGACCGGCTTGAACCTCTACCATGTCCAGGGACTCCTCGATGCATTGCCTGAGGCTGAATGGCTGGCGCTCCAGCTCCATCTTATCCTTCTCCATCCGGGAGAAGTCCAGAATGTCGCTGATGAGGGCCAGGAGAGCCTCGCCACCGTTTCTGATGCCCTCCAGAAACTCTTTCTGATCAGAAGTCAGGGAATCATCCAGGAGAAGGCTGGTGAAGCCTATTATGGAGTTCATGGGTGTGCGCAGCTCATGGCTCATATTGGCCAGGAACTCCGCTTTGGCCCTGGCTGCCTCTTCTGCTGCCTCTTTGGCAATTATAAGATCGGCTTCAAGCTTCTTGTGCTTTATAATCTCAGATTTAAGCTCTTTATCTATTCTGTTGCGCTCGATGGCATATCGTATAGAGCGCGCAAGAATCTGGCCGCTCACCTGGCCTTTTACCAGATAGTCCTGAGCCCCCTCCTGCAAAGCAAGAGAGGACAGCGTATCATCATCGTTGCCGGTGAGAACAATGATGGGGAGATCTGACGCCTCCAGGTGTATCTTCTCGAATGTATCAAGCCCTGTGCTGTCAGGAAGAGCTAGATCCAGGAGGACGGCATCCTTTCCATCGAGATGCTCTAGCCCTTTAGAGAGACTATCGACCCAGTCCAATTCAAAGACCTCGCCGGTCTCACCCAGGAATTCTTTTATCAGGCGTGCGTCTCCCGGGTTATCTTCAATCAAAAGTATCTGCGTAGACTGATTCGTCAATTCAAATCCTCTCTGGGCGGGAGCCTTACAACGGCAAACCAGAAGTCCTCAATGGACCTTACAACCCGGATGAATTGTTCAAAATCCACCGGTTTTGTGATGTAGCAGTTGGCATGCAGATTGTACGTCTCGACTATATCTTTCTCTGCCTGTGAGGATGTCAGGATCACTACAGGTATGCATTTGAGATTGGGGTCCGTCTTTATCTCGGCCAGCACCTCGCGCCCATTCTTCTTCGGCAGATTCAAGTCCAGAAGGACCAGGTCGGGCTTTGGGGCATTCTCGTATTTGCCCTCCCGACGCAGAAATGCCATGGCTTCAAACCCGTCAACCGCGACATTTATGATGTTTGCAAATCTCCCTTCATTGAGGGCTTCTATTGTCAGACGCACATCCCCCGGGTTATCCTCAACCAGGAGGATCTCGATCGGCCCGCACTTTATTGCACTGTTCATATTACTCGCCCTCATTTTGCTCACCCAGGCTCTTGGAATTGACTTCTATCTGCCGGGAAATGGTGAAGTAAAACGTGGTCCCTTTTCCAGGCTCGGACTGCAGCCAGATTCGCCCGCCATGTCGTTCCACGATCTTCTTGGAGACGGTCAGGCCAATGCCTGTGCCAGGGTATTCGTTTCTGCCATGCAGACGCTGGAATATGGTGAAGATTCGATCGAAGAACTGAGGATCGATGCCTATCCCGTTATCCTGCACAGAAAAGATCCACTCATCGCCTGCGGGTCTTGCAGAGACATGAATTCGCGGGCGATCATGACCTTTAAACTTGATGGCATTGCCAATAAGGTTCTGGAAGAGCTGGACCATTTGCATCTTATCGGCTACTTCTGTTGGCAGCTTGTCGTGTGTCACTATCGCTTCGCTATCTTCAACTGCTATTTTCAGGTTGGCCATTGCCTCTGAGAAGACCTGCTCAAAGTCGGTAGGCTCAGGAGGTCTGCCTCTTGTGCCGACGCGGGAATAGGCCAGAAGGTCGTTGATGAGCTGCTGCATTCGCTTAGTACCTTCTACCGCATAGGCAATAAATTCATCTGCATCCTTGTCCAGCTTGTTGTTGTAGCGCCGGGATAGTAGCTGCACGTAGCTGGATATCATGCGCAGGGGTTCCTGCAGGTCATGGGATGCGACATAGGCAAACTGCTCCAGTTCTGCATTGGATCGAGTGAGGTCTTCCGATTTCCTGGCCAGTTCCTGGGCTCTGGCAGCCAACTCCTCTGAGGCCAGGGAGAGCTCTTTCGTCCTCTCCCGGACTCTCTCATCCAGTTCGTCCCTCGCTTTTCTCAGATTCTCCTCGGCAAGCTTTCGCTTGGTGATGTCCCGTCCATAGATGTTGATGTAACCCTTGTCAGTAATTGGTGCAAGTACAAGAGAGTATGTAACTTCTCCGCATGCTGTTTCGATTTCGCGGTTAGTTCTTGATCTGAGAGTATCCCGGATGAGGTCTCCAAAGTCGTCGGGCAGCTTCTGACCCACCTGACGCTGCCACAGCTTCAACAGGCCAATACTGCTCCGGTTTGCGTAGATGATGGTGCCGTCTGTCGCTATTCTCAGGACTGGACTCGGGTTTTCGTATGGGAACTTTGCCAGACTCTCGATCTCTCTCATGGCCTGCTTGCGCTCCGTCATATCCTGTCCCTGAGCGATGGTTGCCACAATCGTTTTTCCTTCTTTATCGTAGATGTTGGCCGAGTTCCAGAGAACAGTTCGAACTGATCCGCCAGTCTTCCTGATGGGAATTTCAACCGCTTCCAGGCGTTCTCCAGATAGGGCGCGCCTTATGTGATCAAGCGATAGATCCCTGCTTTCTTCGGGGAACAGTATGTCGAGCTGTTTTCCCAAAGCTTCCGCTGCTCTCAGACCAGCCAGCCTCTCGAAGGCATGATTGAACCTGGTGATTCGGAAAGTTGGATCCCAGACGACGATGGGTGCGTTGGCGTAGTCTATCAGGTTCTCCAGATAGTCGCGGGTTTCGCGCAGGCCTTCTTCGGCATGGATGCGGAGCTGCTCCTGCTCAAGAGCGTCCAGAGCATAGGATATGTCGGAACTCAGCGATTCGAGCAGGCTGACCTGCTCGGAATCAAAGGCGTTGGGCTCTGTGGAGTAGAGTGTGAATGCGCCCATGACCCTCCCCCGGCGGCGCAGGGGGAATGCTGCCGAGGCCCGGAATCCGTGACGAATGGCCGAATCGCGCCATGGGGAGATGGCAGGGTTTGCCTCAAAGTCGTCGTTGACCACGCTTCGATTCTCCCGGATACAGGTGCCTGTCGGGCCTTTGCCTAACTCGCCCTGCACCTCCACTCTGATCTCTTTCAGGTAGTCGGCGGCGGGGCCGGACCAGGCGGCAGGAACGACCTTCTCTTCTTCCACCTGCCCGATCCAGACCAGAGGGAAATCTCCAATGTCTGCTACAATACGGCATACCTCCGTAAACAATGACGCCGAATCACGGATTCGGACTATTGCCTCATTTGCCCTGCTGAGTACCTCGTATAGACGAGTCAGCCTGGTTATTTTTTGCTCCTGGCGCTTACGCTCTGTGACATCCATGAACACGGTCGCAAACTGGCCCGCTACCGGGCGATAGGCAAACACCTCGTAGTGTCTCCTCAGGGCAGGAGAATAGTTATCGAATTGGATCGGCTCACCGGTTAAGGCAACTGCTCCATAAGTCTCAACCCAGCGGAGGCTGTCATTGGGCAGCACTTCGTTGTGGGTTTTGCCGACCACGTCCTCCCGGAGCAGTCCTGTGAGCCTCTCGAACGCCGGGTTGATATCGAGGAAACGGTAGTCGTAGGGCTTGCCATTCTCATCTAAGAGTATCTCGTGTAATGCGAAGCCCTCCGTCATGCCCTTGAAGAGAGATCTGTAGCGTTCTTCGCTCAAACGCAGCGTATCCTCGGCCCTTTCCCGAACGGCCACTTCCTTCTCCAGATCCGTCTTCGAAGCGGTGACCCCTTTCAGGTCGATTGCCATCCTGTTGAAAGACCTCGATAGTTCGCCGATCTCATCATCCCTCTTCTCTTCCAGAGAATAGTCAAGGTTGCCGGAACCGACGGCCTTTGTCCCGGCCTGGAGATTTGCTATCGACTTCAATGCCCCGCGGTAGAAGAGGATGTAATTGCTCAGCAGAAAGGCGACGAATGCCCCCATCAAGACAAAGATGAGGAAGTAATTCCTCTGTTTCTGTTGATCTGCTTGCTGGCGTAACATCTGCGTGAGGCGGGCGGCATCAAATACTATTCCCTGGACTTGAACTCCTATACGGCTTCCTGAGACCTGAATAAATGCAGTGTCAACTTCGCTATCTGAGGTTTGAGTCGCGTTCTCATTCGCGGTCTTTCTGGCTACATCCTCGAAGATCTCCTTCAGACGCAACCGGTTGGCCTTGATATTATTCACCAGCACCTGGCTGTCGGGATTGTCCACACTCAGATTCGACAGATCATTGGAGAATGATGAAAATTTTGCTTCCCAGCGGTCGACCTGCTGGCTTTCGTGGTAAAGAAGATAATCATTCGACAAATAGCCAAGCTCGCCGGCTTGAAGCTCAATATTTCTCGCAAGATCTTCCTGTTTATTCAGCTGCTCCACCTGCAGATATGTGAGCATCACCAATGCAGAGATCATCAGCACGGCTACTCCGAAGAAAACCATGCTGATCATCAATTGGGTCCTGATTTTCATGGGTTCTCACTTCACAGGATAATATTCACCGATTCGGGCTTAATTTCTTTCAGGCCCTTCGTGTATATATAATCTCTAAAATCGGGCATCGTCCTCTCGTGGGTATTGTTATTGTTGATCATCCACCGCCCTTCATCGTTCATGGCAATGAGGAGCGACTGGTCAAGCGCTAGAGAAAACTGGTGATCAGGCCAGGTGGTCGCCATGTAGGCGTCGCTGTAGTTCAGCCTTTCTTGCAGGATTGCCTTTGCCTCATTGGGGTGATCGGTGAAGTATTCCTCAGCCAGGGCGAGTGATTTCAGGAGCTTGTTTATCTGCTCCGGATGAGTAGCGGCCCAGTCTTTCCTGCAAGCAATGACCCCGTACAATAGTTGATTGTTTTGTGCCTGCCAAGTCGTACCATTGACGCCCAATTGATTTTCAATTGCGTAGACGTACGGCTGATAGTAAATGATCGCGTCAAGGCTACCATTGACTGCAGCCTCCACAGATTGTGATGCCGGAGTGTCCACGAGGGTGACGTCTTGCAGGCTCATGCCATGCAAGTTGAGGAACCGGCCCAGGAAGAATTCGCATATTGTATTCTTGGGTAGACCTATCTTTTTCCCTTTCAGATCGGAAATATTTTCTATCCCCCGGTCTCTCCGACCGATGATCTTCTCGTTCTGGTACTTATCGATGACCCCGATTATGCTGATATTTTTCTTATTGAAGATCTGTGCGATGACGGGGTACTCCGCAGAAACGGATATGTCCAGTTTTCCGAGCACCATATCCTTTACAGGCCCTACTCCGCTGGGATAATCATCACTTATCGTTACATTCAGCCCATTACGGACAAAGAAGCCCTGATCTTCGGCGATATAGATAAGGGCAGACTGTTCGAGGGCCGGTTCCCCTATGATGATCGATTCCGTCATCCCAGAAAAGGTTGCAGAGGAGTTCATGAGATACCATGCGCCGAGTCCTAATAGCGCTATCGCAGCAATTATTGCAGCTACAGCTTTTCTCATGGTTCATTCCTCTTGTGACTCAGATCTTCATCCATCAATTAACCTATGATGTTCACTGAGCCGGGTCTTATTGCCTCGAGGCCATCCTCGTAGATGTAATTCCTGAGATCGGGGACATTTGATGCATTCGTCATGTTGTTCGTTATCATCCACCGTCCTTCGTCCTCCATAGCTGTAATGAGCGACTGGTCGAGCGACAGAGAAAATTGGTTCTCAGACCAGATTTTGGCTATATGCTCGTCATCATAATTGTATCGTTTTTGCAGGATAGCCTTTGCTTCGGAGGGATGCCGCACTATATATTCTTCTGCCTCTGCAAGTGAATTCAAGAATCTTCTTAGCAGGTCTGGATGCTCTTTTATCCAGTCATTTCTGCAAATCAAAACACTATAAACGGCCTGGTTGTTTTGTACCGACCAATTGATAATTCCGTTTGCATGTCTTTTCTGTATTTGACTTAAGTATGGTTCCCTGGTTACGATTGCATCGACGCTCCCGTCATCAATGGCGTCGGTAGTCTCTCCCTGGGGCAAATTAATCAGAGTGACATCCCAAATGCTCATACCATTCAGATCCAGAAATCGACCTAGATAAAATTCCAGTACAGTCCCCCGGGGGATGCCAATCTTCTTCCCTTTTAGGTCTGATATGTTTCTAATCCCCCTATCGGTCAGCCCGACGAGGTATATACTGTCTGATTTGCCTATACTTGCTATGATGCTGATGTTGTCTTTTTCGAACGCTTTTGCAACAACGGGATACTCGGCAGCGCCTGCAATATCTACTTTGCTGTTCAGCAGGTCGCCGATCGTCTCCAAACCGGTATCATAGGTCTTAAGGGTAAAATTTATCCCATTTGCTGCAAAAAGATGCTGGTCTTCGGCGGTAAAGAGCACAGTGTTTGCATCGCTGACCAGCCCTCCGAGGATGATCGGCTCAGTTGGCCCCGAATAGAATTCCGGTGAGCTTGTGAAGTGCCAGGCAATGATTCCTGCCAGCGCTATCGCTGCGATGGCAGCTATTGCGGCTACAATTCTTTTCATGGTTTTACCGCGATATCGATGCTGATTTTCATGGTCTACACATCAACGTATGATATTCACCGATTCGGGCTTTATCGCCTTGAGGCCATCTTCATATATATAGTCAAGGAAATCTGGCACCTGTCTTTCAGTGGTAAGGTTGTTGCTTATCATCCACCGCGCCTCATCCTCCATGGCCGTGATAAGCGACTGGTCAAGCGAGAGCGAGAACTGGTTCTGCCGCCAGACCGTGTCCATATAATTGGCATCGAGGTTCAGCCGTTCCTGAATGATGGCATTGGCTTCGGCAGGATGGGTGTTGACATATTCCTCCGCCTCTGCCAGAGATTTGAGGAACCTGCTAATCAGTTCAGGATGTTTTGTTATCCATTCATCGGTGGAAATCGCCTGCGCATACATAGGTTGACTGCTCTGTGCAGACCAGACAATGGCGTTAGCTCCCAGGCGATCTTTGGCTGAATTGGCATACGGTTGAGCTGTCGCAATTGCATCAATATCTCCATCTACAACGGCATTCACCCATTCTGCGGGTGTTTTGACGTCAACGAGGGTTATGTCTTGCATACTCATGCCATGAAGTTCGAGAAACCTGCCGAGATAGAAATGTGCTATGGTTCTTAAGGTAGTCCCAACCCTTTTCCCTTTGAGATCTGTTACGTTCTCAATTCCACGGTCCTTCCGTCCAACGAGATATATGAACTCGCTCTTAGCGATGCAGCCAATTGTGCTAATTTTTTCTTTCTGGAACGCCCTTCCAACCAGGGGGAACTCGTTTGTCCCCACAGCAATGTCCGCTTCACCTTTCAGCATTCCGTCCAATGCGCCTACTCCAGTATCGTACTTCTGTGAGGTTACATTGAGGCCGTTGTGGCTGAAAAAGTGCTGGTCTTCGGCAATGCAAAGAAGTGCGACTGACTCAAAAGGCGAATATCCGACGGTGATTGATTCGGAGGTTCCCGGAAAGGCTGTCGGGGAATTCATAAGGTACCATGCACCAAATCCCACCAATACCAACACAGCTATGATAGATGTCGCGGCTACAATCTTCTTCATCAGTCGCTCCAGAGCCCTTGCCTCATTGCAGCATGATGCGGGCCATTTGGGATTAATTTGGAATCGGTCTGCATGTATATATGCGTGTCCGATCAGCTCAAATGATCAGGATTTGCGATCTTTTGAAAACTTTTTGCAAGATCAGCAGAATATTTTCGTTCTTATGTTGACGGTAATGAAGAATTTCCGAAGGCATGATTTCGAATTACTAAATTAGTAAAAGTCATATATTTAAGAATTATATCTCATTGATTTTCGGCGGAGACGGGAAAAGCATATGCATCAGCATGCGCATCTCTCAAAGAACATGAGAACAGCGGACCAGGACATGCGGACCAAGACAGAACGACCGATGCAGAGGGGATTTTCCCCTCGATCCTCTGGCGGGCTCATCTGCCCAGCGCGGAAATTCCCCTGAACCTCTCCACTGCCTCCGCGATGCCCTCTGCCACGTAGTCGACTTCCTCCATGGTGTTCGACCTGCCAAGGGTGACTCTCAAAGAGCCGTGGCACTCCTCCGGCTTGAGGCCCAGGGAGAGGAGCACGTGGCTGGGCTCCAATTTGTGGGATGAGCAGGCCGATCCGGTGGATACATTTATGCCCTTAGAGTCCAGGAAGAGCAGCAGCGACTCGCCTTCGACATACCTGAAGCCGAAGTTCAGGTTTCCGGGAAGCCTTCTCTTCATGGTTCCGTTTATCCAGGCCTCCTTTACCCTGCCCAGGACGAGTTCGGCCAGCCGGTCGCGCAAATCAGTCAGCCTTTCCGCTTCCGCGTTCATGGTCTCACTGGACAGCTCCACTGCCTTTGCCAGACCGACTATGCCTGCGATGTTCTCCGTCCCCGAGCGCAGGCCGCGTTCATGGCCCCCGCCCTGGATTATGCTCTCCAGCTTTGTTCCCTTGCGAATGTAGAGAGCCCCCACGCCCTTGGGCCCGTAGAGCTTGTGGGCGGAAAGGGAGAGCAGATCGACACCCAGAGCGTTTACATCCGTGGGAATCTTGCCCACGCTCTGCACGGCATCGGTATGCAGGTATATGTCCTTCTCGGCAGCAAGGCGGCCGATCTCCTCCAATGGCTGGATGGTCCCCACCTCGTTGTTGGCATGCATGACGGAGATGAGGATGGTATCGGATCGTATGGCCGACTCAAGGGTGGCTAGTTCGACCAGGCCCTCACTGGTCACGGGCAGATAGGTAACCAGAAAGCCCTCCTTCTCCAGCTTGCGGCAGCACTCCAGGATAGCAGGATGCTCGATACCGGTAGTGATGATATGCTTTCCATTCTCTCGATTTTTGCGGGCGATGCCTTTCAAAGCCAGGTTGTCCGATTCCGTGCCACCGGAGGTGAAAATTATCTCCTCCGGCTTTGCGCCCAAGAGCCCAGCCACTTTCTCCCGGGACTCTTCCAGAGCCTCCTTTGCCTCCAGGCCAAAGCTGTGCAGGCTGGAGGCGTTGCCGAACTTCTCGGAGAAGTATGGCAGCATGGCTTCCAAAACCTTCGGCGCCACAGGAGTGGTGGCGGAGTGGTCCATGTAAATTGGCTTCATCGCAGACAATTGTGAGACGCTGGGGTAAATAGGTGGCGAACTATAGCATGAGGACCATAAGGAAACTATAAGTATGCTGCCGGGGACTGCAAAATATGATCTTATCCATCCCTCTGGACTCAACGCCACTGCTGATAGCCGCTGCCCTGATCGCCCTCGGCTTACTGGCTTATCCCTTCTCGGCAAGGCTGGGGGTCATAGGCATAGGCGCGGGAACTGTGATCATGGGAGCTGTGGTCCTGTACGATCTGCCCAGAGGCTTCGCAATTCAGGGCCTTGTGCTCTTCGGATTCACGGTAATAGTCGGGGCCTGGATGATGTACGTGGGAGTGAAGAACGGCTGACGATGAAATTATAAATAGTTGTCATATATTTTCTAAAAAATTCCCTGGCCGTGCCCCCCCGGAGGCATCGGCTCGCTAACAAAGACTAATGGCAACGACGGCAGCCATTTCGTCCACATTTGCTCGTATTCATTTAGCTCTTACTCTAAACAGCTCGTTACACGGTCGGCTTCATGCTCGGGTGGAAACTATCAGCTCTCCTTTCATATTCATGTCGTCATGCAACAGGCAGACGAATGGCAGAGTTCCTGTTGTGTTGTTCCCTATCTGCAGGGTGAAGGTGTGCGATCCGGGCATATTGGGGTCGATGAATCCGGAGCTGTAGACTCCCTGATCGGTCAGGGGCATGGTCGCATTCTGAGGCAACAGAACTTCGGGATTGAAGACGATCAGAGGCTGGCCCTGGGGCTGAGGTTCGGGCA
The DNA here is from genome assembly GCA_963843555.1 of uncultured Methanosarcinales archaeon. Taxonomy (GTDB): domain Archaea; phylum Halobacteriota; class Methanosarcinia; order Methanotrichales; family Methanotrichaceae; genus Methanothrix. Next base: position 1,620 of record CAWJKV010000011.1, on the reverse strand, counting down.
GGAAGAGCTCAGGCTCCTCGGCGCCGTTGAGGAAGGTGATGGTATGCGGCTCCATGTCGTCTTTGGGTAGCGTCCAGACGACATTGTCACCCGGATGGGCATTGATCCTGTCCGGGAAGAAGGCTTCCAGATGAACCTTGCCCTGGCCGAAGCCCACATTGACGTAGTAGGTGGTAGTGCCATTCGCATTTTGCTCCGGCTTCTCTTCGCTGGCCACGGCTTTGGCATGCAAGGGTTTGGTCAGCGATCGAAGTGCATCCAGCTCCTTCTGGCCCTGGGCAGAGGCCTGCAGCGGAGGGGGTATGGATACGCTCCCGTTCTCAACGGTTACCAGGCCGGTCATGTTCTCGCCAGCATGCACTATGCAGATGTACTTGTAGGTTCCTGGCTCGGTAAAGGTCAGGCTGAAGTTCTTCGGCTGCATTTCACCAGGTCCCATGACGGCGCTGTTGGCATAGGTTGAGCCGTTGTACATGCCGTTCTCTGGCTCGGCCGGGAAGGCTACCAGGGGATTGATCATCAGGCTTCCATTCTCTCCTGGCACCGGTATGATAAAATCAGGGGTTTTGTTCATTCCCGGGGTGAAGGTAACGGTATGGATGTCCAAGGTGTTCTGCTTCCAGGTCACCGTATCGCCTGCATGGACTGTGATGTTCTTGGGGAAAAAGCCCTGAAGCTCGGCATTGTAGGCAGAATCGTTGCCGCCCACCAGCACAGTGAAATTTTGGGCAACGGACGACTGATTAATTTTGGCCGAGGTTTCGGACTGTGCAGAGCAGGCTGTGCAAGAAATGAGCAGCAGCATAAGTATTAGCGTTATTATTCGCATTTTAGACCTCCTTTGAACTAAGCTGCATAATTTGATTCTTAAAGCTATTAAATCTTCGGGAATTTGATTCAGAATTTGGGGTACCTTCGAATTTGGGTATCGCAAGAGCGGGCCCCGGGCTTGTCGTTTGTCTCTTGATACCGGGCCTAACGAATTTCTCCAGGAATGAGCTTAAAAAACAGGAGGCAACTTGAGAAGGCTTATATCAGTAAAGCGAAAAGAAAATCTACAATCCGGCGCGTAACATCAGAGGGGATTTTAGTCGAGAAGTATTCTTATAATATCCAGTTGTTTAATGGATATCGAAAAAAGAGGATATGAATTGCATGTTATCCACTGCTGTTATGAGCTCGGATGAGCTTATTCCTGTACATAAGCCGAGTGATGGGAGATATTGTCCTTCCGTGCATTAGCATTTACACCTTTGTGGCCGTCACACTACTCCCATGCTGGTTCTGCCCGGTTAGGCTTTTTCCGTCGGCTGAGAGCTCTAGGGAATCTATCCATCCGCCCTCAACCCATCGCATAGTATACAGCCTGCTGGATTGATCCGTTTGTTCCCACCTGCCATTATTTTTCTCAGAATAGAAAGTGCCATCTGGCCTGATCTCTACAGTTTCACCAGTGAACCAGGACCAGGTTCCTACTATGCCAGACAGTTCAGGTGGATCAGATGGCTGTGGAGCTGTCTGCAAGCAGTAAGCATACCGCACATCAGAAGTTGCTTTATTCGAGTCCCAGATGATTGCCGTATCTTTTGTGGCAGTGACCAGAGTCTCCTCGGTGGGGAG
>CAWJKV010000010.1:0-144200 GCA_963843555.1 uncultured Methanosarcinales archaeon | reverse complement strand
AGTTAAGACCTCATCCTGGCCTTGATCTCCGTCACATCGCTCTCGATCCTCTGCAGCCTCTCATCTGTTCGGCCCTTCAGATCCGAGCGCAGGCCCCGGACCTCAGAGACCATCTCCTCCTGGGTGGAGGCTATCTCCTCGCGGGTCTCATCGATTTTGTCGATCACGTGGTCCTGTTTTCCAGAGATCTCGCCTAACCTGGAGTTGGTTTCCTTAAACCCCTCTCTCACGGCTGCTATCAGCTCTTTCAGATGCTCCGCGGCCACATCCAGCCGGGCATCCGTCTCCCTATCTCCGACCACCTTGAAAAAGTCTTCATAAGCTCCCTCGGCATCAGAAAACTCGGCCTTGATGTCATCAACCTTAATAAGGGAATTCTCAATCCTTATGGCTGCAAGAAACCTTTCTAAATCGGCCTCGGAGCCCTCCGCTACGATCTTCACCCTGCCATCCGGCAGGTTCCTAACATATCCTTTGAGGTCAAAGGCTTTAGCTATGATAACTACACGGGACCTGTAGCCGGCCATCTGGACCTTTCCCGAGGCATGGGCGATGAGCTTACGCATTCTTTTAACTGTTATTTCTTTTCGTATTTGGAGTTTATCACCAAGCCAAAATTTGCAGCGTCTTCAGCTCATCGATGAAAGCCGGCTTCCTCTTATTCTCTCTTCTCAGCCGCTCGACGATCTCCCGGACATCGGACTCAAAGCCCTTAATCCCTTTTGGCGTCCGTCTCCAGCCCGGCCTGCATGCTGAAGTACAAATGCGGTCTAAGCATGCTGGTATGAACCACCGGTGAAGGATCTGGAATTCTTCATAAAAAAGGGCGCCGAGGTCGCAGTTCGGTTAAATAGGGTCGGTCAAAATAATTATAACCTAAAAAAGCCTATCTATACTTGTGATATCATGTTTGAAAAGATACTGGTTGCCATTGACGGATCCACGCACAGCGAGAAGGCAGCAGCCGCAGGAATAGAGATGGCCCGGCTTTATGGGGCCGCAGTTACAATCCTTTACGTGATTGACATCAGCAAGGAGAATGCTCCTCTGGGGGAATTGCTCTCAAAACCCGTCGAAGATCCTTTTGCGGCCATGAGGGAAATCCTAAACGAGCAGGGTGAAGAGGCCATAAAACGAATAGAAGAGATGGCAAAGACGACCGGGGTCCAGGCGGAAAGAAAGATCATTGAAGGCCATCCCGCAGACACCATTATCCGTGTGGCAGAAAAGGAGAACATGAACCTTATTGTCATCGGCTACATCGGAGCCTCAGGTCTGGAGAGGTTCCTCCTGGGAAGCGTCGCTGATAAGGTAGTTCGCAACTCCAAAGTGCCTGTGCTGGTGGTGCGATAGGATGTAGAATGTGGAAATGCGAACGGTGCGATAGAATGGCCCCCTTCAAGCAGACGGCTGTGCCTCCTTCCTTCAGGCATGCGTCCGCCTAATATTTTTCCAGGCTCCACTTGAGAAGCACACCCTCATCCAGCCTCTCCGCAGAATCCAACCTCAGACGGGGATAAGACTCTCGAAATCCCTGGCCGTCCACGAGGGTGGGTGCACTCTCTCCACCGATGATAAGGCCTCCAATATAGACATACAGCTCATCCACCAGGCCCAGCCTGATAAGAGACCAGTTGAGCCGGGCTCCGCCTTCCACCATTAGACGCTTTATGCCCCTCTCATAAAGCTCTGCCATCAGTTCCGCCAGATCCACTCTCTCGATACCGCATTTAATTATCTCACACCGTGATGAGAGCCTCTCCAGTCTATCCTCCGGGGCGGAACTGGAGGCGGCGATCAGGCACCCTGGACCAAGGATTTTGGCGTCCGGCGGTGTTCTGGCCAGGCTGTCGGCTACAACGCGCAGCGGGTTTTCCGGCCAACCCTTATTCAGTCTCGCCTCGCGATGATCTTTCGACTTGACCCTCAAGCCGGGATCGTCCGCCAGCACTGTACCCAATCCTACCATGATGGCATTGCTGGATGCCCGCAGGCCGTCAACCCTGGCGAGATCCGCCAGGCCGGAGATTCTCACCTGCGTGCGATTCACTGAGCTGATCTTTCCGTCCGCGCTCATGGCGCTGTTGATGAATACGAAGGGCCTGGCCAATAGTCTGCACCGCCTATGGTCTTGGTCTGTATCGCAAATAGTTTGAAAGTCGGCAGTCTGCAGTCTGCAGCCTGCGTCTTTCATCAGATGCCCGAAGTATGCCCAAGAGAAGCTAAATAGCTTACCTGCCCAACGGGGAGTGATGCCCCAATCGCGCGAGATCCTGCTCCAGGGAACCATAATCTATGGTGATGATTTCGAGCCGCAGGATGGGTACATCAGCATTCAGGACGGATTTATAAAGGAGTTTGGGCCGGAACACGTCGATGCTGATCTTGAGGGCATAATCTGCCCCCGTTTCGTCAATTCTCACGTCCATGTGGGCGACTCTGCTTTCAAGGATCCGCCCTTCTTGCCTCTCTCCGATTTGGTCGGCCCGGGTGGGTTAAAAGGGCGCCTGCTGGAGGAGACACCGCGCGAGCTTATCGTGGAGGGCATGAGGCGGAGCCTGATGCAGATGGCGGACTCAGGCATCTATGCCTTTGCCGACTTTCGGGAAGGTGGTGAGGAGGGCCTGAGGAGGCTTATGGAGGCGGCTCAGGATTTGCCGCTTCTCATGCGCATCTTCGGCCGGCCCTGTGAGGGCGAGACGAATGCTCCGGAAAGCTGCTGGGGCCTGGGGATAAGCAGCATCAGAGATCACGATCTCGAACATATCAAGACTATTGCGGCTGCGGCTCGCAAAGTCTGTCAGGCGCTGGCCGTCCACGCCGGAGAGGCCGCTCGAGATGATATAGGCGACTCCATCGCCCTGGAGCCCGACTTCCTGGTGCATATGAGCCGGGCAGACGATTCAGATTTGAGAGATGTGGCTCGCGCCAACATTCCTGTGGTGGTCTGTCCCAGATCCAATCTGGTGACCGGCGTGGGTCTGCCTAATGTGAAAAAGATGGTGGAGCTCGGCATAACAGTAGGGGTGGGAACGGACAACATCATGCTCAACTCGCCTGATATATTCGAGGAGATGCACTTCCTCGCCAAGGCCCTGCTGCATGACGATAGACAGGTATTTAAGATGTGCACGCTAAATGGTGCAAAAATAATGGGACTCGATCAGAGGCTCGGATCGATCCGGGAAGGGAAAGAGGCTAGAGTGATGGTCATAAACAGGAACTCGAACAATCTGTGGGGATCGAGAAATCCGTTGGCCAGCATTGTGCGCAGAGCCGGGCCATCTGACATATTAGCTATCTTTTAGTGGTATTTAAGGTATTTAGAGGTAAATCATGTTTGAGAAGATTCTGGTTGCAACCGACGGGTCAGAGCACGGATTGAGAGCTGCCAAGGTGGCCCTGGAGCTGGGCAAAATATCGGGTGGAAAGGTAACTGCCCTCTATGTGGCAGACACGGAAAGGACGGCCCATCTGCCGGATGACATGCTTCTCTTCAGCATGCGAGAGCTTCTCCTCAAAGAAGGAAAGGAAGCCGTAGAAGATGTGGAGAAGCTGGCCGAAGAAAAGGGTGTGGCCTTCGAGAGCATTGTGATTGAGGGCCACCCCAGCTCTGAGATCATCAACCAAGCGAAAAAGGCAGGCATGGATCTAATAATTGTTGGCGCTGTGGGTCGTACCGGTGTCGATAAGTTCCTCCTGGGAAGTGTGGCAGAGAAAGTGGTTCGCAGCTCCGGGATTCCTGTCTTGACGGTTCCGGCGGTTCCGAGGGAATGATCTTGAGCATTCTGGTCAGGGACGTGATGGTCAGGAGTGTGGCCTATGTCGCCATCCCTGGCAACCGGGACGATGTTCTGAAGACGCTGCAGGACCGGAAGGTGTCCGGACTTCCCGTGGTGAAGAAAGGAGAGGTAGTGGGAATGATTACCAGGACCGACCTCCTCCGCAATCGCGAGGAAGACCAGACAGCTCTGCTCATGACACGAGATCCGGTTGTGATAAGCCCGGAGAAGAGCATAGTTGAGGCCTCCGAACTGCTCATTCAGCACGGCATAAGACGCCTTCCTGTGGTGGAAGATAAAGAGCTGGTGGGAATACTTACTGTCGCCGATATCATACGTGTAGCAGAGGAGATGAATATAACCGAGAGCATCGAGCCATACCTGGAAAAGGAGACAGTGGTGCTCTGGAGCGAGATGCCTTTGCCCGTAGCCGGATCGATTATGGAGTATGCAGCCGTGCAAGCATGTCCTGTCATAGATACTGACCTCAAGCTGGTAGGCATAATCTCAGACCGGGACCTCATCAAATCCAGTGTGATCGAGGAATCTGTAGAGAAGACAGATATGTCTGCTGATGATGGAGAGGACACCTGGATGTGGGACCGGGTGATGAAGACCATCAGCAGGTATTACACCGTTTCTCGGATCAGTCTTCGCAATATTCCTGTTCGTGAGGTGATGGTTCCGCCCAAAACGGCTTTTAAAAATGATGCGGTAAGCGTTTGCGCGGCCATTATGCGCAAGAACCGAATAGACCAGATGCCTGTGGTCACATCCAGTCAGAAGCTGATGGGGATTCTAAAAGACACCGACATCCTGTGGGCCCTGGTGGATCACTGCGAGAAGACTGCCACTTAATAATTTTTTTGTTGGCAAAGGCTTAAAGATCAATTACGCCTAATTTCATTGGATCATGTCTCCTATCAAGTTCTTCAGCACCAACGGCCACCCCGAGCGTGTGGACTTTCGGCAAGCTCTCCTGATGGGCCAGGCCCCGGACAAGGGGCTCTTTATGCCCGAGCAGATTCCCTTGATTCCCGGGACTACTATCGAGGAATTTCCCAGGATGAGCTATCCACAGATCGCTTATGAAGTCGTCAAGCCTTATTTGGGCGATCTGATTGCGGACAGCGCTCTGAGAGATATGCTGCAGGACGCCTATGATTACGAGGTTCCACTGGAGCGCGTCTACGACGAAAAGTATCTGCTGCGGCTGGATCGCGGCCCCACATGTTCCTTCAAGGACTTTGCCGCCCGGCTCATGGGCCGGATGATACAATACTTCCTGAAGGAGGACGGCAAGAGCATCATCATCCTCACCGCCACCTCGGGAGATACCGGCTCTGCTGTAGCTCGTGCTTTCTTTGGCCTGGAGAACATTAAAGTTGTCGTACTATTTCCTGAGAAGGAGGTGACAGTCAGGCAGCGCCGTCAGATGACCACATTGGGAAAGAATATCTTCCCGCAGGCAATAGATGGCAAGTTCGATGACTGCCAGGCTCTGGTCAAGCAGGCGTTTGCCGATTCCGAATTGCAGGGGCTCAACCTCTCCTCAGCCAATTCCATAAATATCGGCAGACTGCTGCCCCAGGCGGTTTACTACTTCTACGCTTCCTCTCGCGTGGCTCTGCACGGGGAAGAGGTCGTCTTCTCCGTGCCCAGCGGCAACTTCGGCGACCTCATGGGCGGGCTCATTGCCTTGAATATGGGCCTTTCCGTGCACAAGTTTGTGGTGGCGACCAACGCGAATGACGAATTTCCAGGCTTTATGCAGACCGGGGTCTACTCGCCTATCCGGCCCAGCAAGAATTGCATCTCCAATGCCATGAACGTCGGCCACCCCAGCAACCTGGCAAGGCTCTTCTATCTTTATGGCGGTAGGATGGACGAGATGGGTCTGGTTTCCAAGCAACCGGACCTCACAGCTATGCGTAAGGATCTTTATGCCGTTTCTATCACGGATGAAGAGACCCGTAAGGCTATAAAAGAAGCCTACAATCGATATGAAGTCCTTCTGGAGCCTCACGGGGCAGTAGGATGGGCAGGGCTCATGAAGTATCTGAAAGAGTGCGGGGACTGGAGTCCATGCGTCTCCCTGGAGACGGCCGACCCGGCCAAGTTCCCGGAGGAGATCGTGAGACTCACGGGCATAAATCCGCCTTTGCCGCAGGCCATGGCCCGGCTGGATGAGCTGGAGGAGCACTTCGAGAAGATGAACGGAAATTATGCTTCTCTGAAGAATTACCTGGGACGCTTCTTTTAGTGGTGGCCAGGATGTCGCGGCAATTGAAGGGCATCTTCTTCGATGACATCGGCAGCTTTCCCCTGCCTAAAGGTGTCCGGCTGGAAAATCTATCTCACGATCAGTATCTGCAGCTTGTGCGCGATGTTTTGGATCAAAAATTGCTGGCCGGAGTGGAGGTTCCCACTTATCCTCAGTTCCGGGATATGATTCGCATGTTCTTGGATCCCATCGAAAACCCGGATCTCTCGGAGAGCCCCTATCTGATAAAGAGAGAGCATGCCAGGATAATGGAACTGCAGGCGATGCCTCCGGGCCAGAGCGTGCGCGTCTGTGTCACCGGACCCATCGAGCTTTATATATCTGCCTTTGGGGCTACGCATTACCCTGATATTCTCTACACTCTGGCGGAGAGTGTGGCCAGGTTCCTCGCCGGGGCTAAGGGCGAGAGAAAGATGACTGTGGCGTCAATAGACGAGCCGAGCCTTGGGATGAGCTCCAACATTGTCTTCTCTGAGGATGAGATCTTTCGGGCACTGGAGATTGCCAGTTCTCCATGCCTTGGTATGGACTGTGAGGTTCATTTGCACTCGCCCCTTTATGCTGAGACCTGTGCCCGCGTTCCCGGCATCAGTATCTTAGGTGTTGAGTCTGCGGCCCATCCCGACTATCTGAAGCTGATCGACAGGAAGGTTCTGGAAGAGACGGACACTTATCTGCGGGCTGGCATCGCCCGCACTGATATTCTCTCTATGTCTGCCCGTTTGAATGAGAAATACGGCATCAATCTCTGGGATGATGTGGTTCGGCTGGAGAAGGAGATCCTGGACATGGAATCACCCCAGGTTATGAAGAAGAGGCTGGAGAAAGCCTATGCCCAATTTGGAGATCGGCTCCGCGCGACGGGTCCCGACTGCGGCCTGGGGTCCTGGCCAAGCCAGGAACTGGCAGGCAAAATCCTGGCGAACTGTGCAGCTGCGGTAAGATCCTTCTCCTTGAGTGAACCATAATGAACCGCAATTGACTGTACTATCGCTAACCCAGCAAAAGGTAGCTTTTTAAATATAAAAATTTGTGTATCATAAAAACGAGCTCAACTCTTTAACATAATTCTGAAAATATTTCTGGCAGGTAGCTCCGATACATAAATATTCTATCAAATCAGTTTCTTATATCAGTATATCTAATTAAGGAGTACTATGATTACCATTATCTATAAATATTTTAAGAGCATTAGTAAGTTTCATGAAGCTGAGGGTAGTTAGTTCGAAGAAAGAGATTATTGATCTGAATAGGAATGAGCAGCTGGTTCATCTGGCATTCAGAGCCTCTAACATGGATATGATGAACCTGGTACAGTCCTGTCCCCGTCTGCGGGCTGTGCAGATCCCGCCTTCATACCATGAAACCATGTCCAAGGCCGCTCAACAGTTCCTGGAAATACAGGGTGTACAGCTCTTGAGAGGAGATGTCTGGGGCCACCGCAAGGACATCGATGAGTACTATGCCATAGGCGAAAAGATTGTGAACCGGATATCCAGCCTCATGTCCGAAGGCAACAGCATCGAGGAGACTGTGAAGAAATTGCAGAGAGAGACCAAGCTCTCAGAAGACCTGATCCGATACATCCTGAAGGAGCAGGTGATGGCGTAGATTTATACATTCACCCTCAGTCATTTTGGTAGAAGTTTCGGGCCGGAAACGAAACGGTATCATTCCCATCCCCAAGCTTATTATCGGCAGCCAATTGAGGATGGGCGTGAGTCAAAATGCCTCTGCAAAGAGGCCCAGAATAGTGGGATTGGATCGAGATCCGGTTTGTTTATTATTTTGTCATGGACTTTGACACTTTGACGAAACATCATCCGAGTTCGAGATCGAAACTGGCTCTAAATCACTATATCGCATAGACCCGGGGCGTTGCCATTGGGAACAAGCCTGTAGAGCGTTCCCTCCAGGAACAGATCCACATGATCTCCTCTTGGGACTGCGTCGTAGTTGTGAGTGGCGAGGAAGTAGGCCAGATCCGTGGAGGTTAACCGGGTGTCTTCAAAGGACGTTACGAGGTTTCTCAGGCCGTCGAGGTCATCGCTTTCGGCGGAGGCCGCGGTCGGTATTGCAGTCATCATGCATGCCAGTATGATTATTGCCAGATATTTCGTCATGGATCTCATCATAAACCCTTATTGGATTTCAGCAATCATATAGACGATTATGAACAAATCTGACCGAAAATATGGACAGATTGTAATTACTCAATCATCAGGAACAATGATTCGAATCAGTGAGAACGCGTCGCAGATTTGTGTTCAGGAATTCTGCCTAAAGGGATTTATTCGAGCTGGTCTATTGTGCACTCTTGCGGGTCTTTGTCATCCCTGGTGCGCAAGAAGACCGGCGCCCGGAGACTACCATCGTGCGTGACCTCCAGGGCAGTTACCTGCACCACCAGATTCGGCTCGATCCAAATCACATCAGGCGTCGGCGGTGGATTGGAGAATGGAGACTGAATTCTTGGCAAAAAGTGACTTGTAATCTCCTTTAGCTCTTCTTCAGAAAAGCCGGATCCAACCCGTCCTATATAGACCAGTTGACCGTGACGGTATGCTCCTATGAGCAGGCCGCCGAAATACGGTTCGCGATCTCCATTTCCTGGAATATAGCCTCCCACGACCAGGTCCAGTTTGAGGCTTTTTTTGATCTTTATCCAGTCCTGGCTTCTTATTCCCGGCAAATACTGGGAGTCAAGTCGCTTGGCAACAACTCCTTCTATTCCTGCTTTCAAGGCAGCCTGAAAGTAATCCTCGCCTCTTTCGGGAAATGAATCCGCAATGCTTACGATCTCGCTCTCCTCCAGCTCTTCATGCAAAATTTTCTTTCTTTCGCGAAGAGGCAGGTCCATCACGCTTTTCCCCTTCGCATAGAGGATGTCAAAGACAACGTAGCTTACCGGCATGGCATGGGAGAGATAATCTATCTTCATTTTCTCACTCTGATGGTCTCGCTCGGCAAGAGCTCGAAAGCTTGGCCGGCCTTTCACGAAGACGGTGATCTCTCCATCCAGAACGCATTCCCGGGCCGTCAGGGCCAGGGCCCCGGCCACTTCAGGATAGCGATAAGTGATATCCACGAGTCTGCGGTTCTGCATGCGCACTTCCTTTGAGACAGTTGTGAGGCAGCGCGTTCCATCGATCTTGGGCTCAAAGATCCAGCCTTCTTTGTTGAAGGGCTGACCGGAAACAGCCAGCATGGGCTTTGCAGGATCCATTTCAGTTAACCTTGGCAAATTGTCGCGATCATTTCAACGACTCTGCAGTCATCCTCAAGGCCTCCATGAGGCTCTTGGCAGCGGGCTGGTGCTTTTTCGCTTCCGGGACCATGACTACTCCTTCCATCTTGGACTTGACCAGGGCCTCGATTCGCTTCCGGTATTCGTCCTTGTAGGTATCAAAATCAAGGTCTCCGCTCAGGCCTTTTACAATCTCCATGGCCAGTTGCAGCTCGTTTTCCTTCGGCACCGGAAGCTCTTTTAGAACTGCATAGCCCTCCGAATCCAGGACTTCATCGGGATACCTCATGATAGTGGCGACGATTGCCCGGCGGTAGTAGTGGACCATGACCGGATTCTCGTGCGAGTGCATTGTGATCTTGCCGATAGCGGCTTTTCCCGTCTTCTCCATAACGCTTCTTAAGAGGGAATATGCATCCTCTGATCTATCGGGCAGCAAAAGATAGGTCTTCTCAAAATAATGGGGATCGACCTCAAAGAAGTTCACAAAACGATCGAGGGCTATTGTGTTCTTCGATTCGGGCTTCATGCTATCGATCTCCTTCTTTTCCAGGATTACGTACTTGCCCTTGCCCAGAGGATAGCCGTAAACTGTGTCCGCGAGGGGGACTTCGTCTCCTTCCTGGCAGATGCGCTTGAAGGAGATGGGCGTCTTGCAGCTCCGGTGAAGCATTCGAAAACTGATACGCGTATTTCTGATCATGGACAATGCTTTCACCGGGATGTTCACGAGACCGATGCGCAGGTTGCCGGACCAGATGGTTCTGGGAGGAACGGATGGCGTCGAATCCTCACCAGACGCACCCTCCTCCGTCTTTGCTGCCTTCTCTTCAGTTAGCTGCACGACCTCGGGCATGAACAATTATTGGTGCGGAATCTACAAATGCTTTTGCACAAATTGCCCAGAACCTTTTTCAGCTTCTTTGATGCAAACCGGCTGCAGCAAGAGTCAGGAAAAGCGTTTTAATCATTTGAGGGCTTGTTTTGTTCAGGAGATGTGAATGGAGACAGAGATCATCCATAAACCCACTGCAAGCAAAAAAGCGATTGAAGATGATACGCGAATCGTCGCCAATATTCGGAGAGGCGAGGCCGAGCTTAAGGCAGGTCTTGGAAAACGCTTCAAGAATACCGATGATTTCATAGAACATCTTGCGAATCTCTAAGAATGGATAGATTATGAGCACGAACTCTGAAATACCACCACTGGCCGGATGGGACGGTCCCGAATGCATCGAAGAGGGAGTCTATCGCTACCAAAAGTGCATCTCCTGGATAAGGCTGTTTATCGATGTCGAGGAGGCTGGCTTTTATGGCGGCACCTGTGCAGCCTGCACCAACTTCGAGGTCGAGCGGGAAGGTGGTCAGTGGAAACGCTTCGAGACCGATATTGCCACAACGCCTAAGGGCGAGCCGGTCCTGAGGCTCCGGGCATATACCACCTGGGATGTAGTATACGAACGCATCTCGGATGGTCTTCCTGTTGATGAGAAGATTGAGACCGTAGAGGATCTGGCGGCATACCTTGAGAGATGCTTCCCGTGAATTCCTGTCCGTTCCGCGGAAAGATATGGTATGGGCTAAAGACCCGAGGCTCTAGAAAAAAGCTAACAATATCGTCGCCATTCACTTTCTCCGAATATGGATCATTTTGATGTAGCCGTCATCGGTGCGGGGCCGGCTGGCTCCATGGCCGCCAAATATGCTGCCAAAGCCGGCGCGCGAGTGATTCTGCTGGAAGAGCATGCCGCGGTAGGTTGGCCGGTGGAGTGCGCCGGCCTCCTGGGAGCAGGGGCTATAGCCGAGTCGGAGCTGGCAGGAGAATCCTTCATCCAACTAGGCATGTCTGGTGCCGCGATCTTTTCTCCGGGCGGCTCGCGCCTGAACTTCAAAGCCAGATCCTGCAAGGCCTGGGTCGTGGACAGAAGGCTCTTTGACAGAGCTCTGGCCAGAGAGGCGTTGCGGAAGGGAGCAGAGCTTCGACTCCGCTCATATGTTCGCAAGATGAGGTGGGATGAGGGCCTATGCACTCTCAGCCTGGCCGGTGGTGAGGAGATCCGGGCCATCGATTGTCATCTCGGCAGAGGGGGTCAGGGCCAGGCTGGCCCGTCAATTGGGCATTATGCCGCCCGAGATAGTCCTCTCTGGGGCGCAGGTGGAGCTTCCTTTTGCTGTGGAGGATCCTGAATCGGTGGAGGTACACCTGGGACCGGCACCGGGGCTCTTCGCCTGGGTCGTTCCCACCGGCGAGGAGACGGCCCGAATAGGTCTATGCGCGCGCGATCGGGGATGCGATCATCTGCGGGCTTTCTTGAATTCGGATCGGATAAAAAAAAGAATCCGTGGATCCGCAACGACCATGAACGTGGGCGGTCTGCCCCTTGGCCCGGCTGCCAATACGGCCGTCGCGGGCCTCTTGGCCGTAGGGGACGCAGCAGCGCAGGTCAAGCCCACCTCCGGAGGCGGCATCTATCCAGGCCTGGTCGCTGCCAAGATCGCGGGCGGCGTTGCGGCAGCCGCCGCAATGGAAGGCGACAGAAGCGCAGAGCGGCTGCAGGAGTACGACCGGCTCTGGCGGGCCAAATTAGGCCGGGAGCTGGAGATCGGCATGAGAGTCAACCGCATGCTGAATAAAATGAGCGCTGCCGAGCTGGATGAGGTCGTCGGCTATCTGGCAAGTAAACCCCGGCTCATAAAAACTATAGAAGAGCATGGAGATATCGACCGGCCCAGTCATCTCATGGCCAGGATGCTTCGCCATTTGGACTGGGATGCCATAAAGCTGGCCCGTTTGCTGGGATATGCGCTGGGCTAAACGGGTTCCTCGCTTTATCGAGTGGGTGATAGAAGAGAAGCCTCTGTGTGTCCTCCGTGCTCTCTGTGACTCTGTGGTGAACGTCCGTAACCGCTGAGAGCCAGCGTGCTTGCTACGTTTCAACCACTGAGCTCATAGAGTTCACAGAGAACCGAGGAAGGCTAACTAAAAACTGGAACGCTACAGTAACCGGGGTTAGCCACAGGAAAAAGGCGGAGAGCCTAAATCGCCTCCACCCGGCTGTTGCCCAGCTCATCCTCCACGACCTGCAAGGTATTGTCGAACTGCCCCTGCACGTCGCTGATGTGGCTGATGGCGATGATTTGAGGAAACCGCTCTTCGAGGCTGCGGAGCATCTGAATCATCTTCTCCCGGTGCTCCTGATCCTGGCTGCCGAAGACCTCGTCCAGAATGAGGAATGAATAGCTCTCCCCATCCGGCCCAAAGCGCATCAGGTACTCGCTGATGGCCACGCGCACGGATACAGCGATCATATCGATCTCCCCGCCCGAGTAGCGAGATATGGGATAACATTCGCCTCCGTCCTCTACCTGAATGTTGAAGTCGTCATCGATCTTGAGGAGGCTGTACTTGCCGCTGACCTCCTCCAGGATCTCGCTGGCGGCGCGGGCGATATCGTTTTTGACCCGGATCAATACCTGGTCCATGAAATCGTTGACCAGAGCCCTGGCGGTATCCACTACCTCCAGCCGTCGGCGCACTTCGCCAAACGCTCTCTCGTGCTCCCTCTTCCTCTGCGCTTCTTCGACAAATCGGTCCCGGGCTGCCACCAGAACGCCCATCCGCACCTGGTGCTCTGAAACAGCCTTCCTGGCCATTTCCAGCTTCTCTTCCGCGCGGGCCAGCATATCTTTCGCCAATTCATGCTCATCCGGGCTGTATGCCAGGGCCAGAAGATTCTCCCTGCACACTTTGAGATCCAATTTTAGTTTTTCTGCGGCTGCATGGGCCGCAGCCAGCCTCTCCTCCGTCTCCATCTCGCCTGCTATCATCACGCGAATCTTCTGCGCCTCGCTCTCTGCTGGACCGAGGTCCTTCAATTCTCTAAAAAGAGCCTCATACTGCGAAGGTTCATAGCCCAGCTCTTTTTGCGAGCTGTGCAGAGCCGACAGTCCCAGTTCGAGCCTCTCTATCTCTTTCTCCTGCCCTATCACTCTCTCCTTCAGGGCGGGAATCTGTGCCACCCTCTCCGAGAGAGAGAGAAATCGATCGTGAAGCGGCTTGAGGGTAGCATGACACTCTCTGGCACTCATGTAATCCGATTCAGTGTAGCCCAGGTCCTGTATCTGCCGGATGAGCTGTCCCTGCCTCTCCTTGAGAGCAGCGAACTCCCGCTGCCCCTGGGCCATCTCCATCTCCAGGCCGGGCAGCCCCTCCAGACGTTGGGAAAGGCCAGCGTACTCCATAACCAGGGGCCCAAGTGCTTCCAGGGCCAATTCCGTCTGCTGCAGCTTTACGGCGTCGAAGTTGACGGTTCCCAGTCTCCCGATTCTGGCCCTGATCTCCTTTTGCTCGGTTTGCGACTCGTGCATCTGTATGGCCAGGCTCTTCAAATCGGCCTGCAGAGCCGAACGCCGGCTCTTTTGGGCATTCAGTTCGTCGAAGGCCCGGGCCAGATTGCTCCTCGACCTGGTCGCACCCTCGATCAACTCCTCTTGAGCGGCAATTCTGGCGGCAAGCTTCTCCTGCTCCACTCTTGCCTCTGCTGCGGAATTTTCATACTTTTTTATGAGCAGATCGCGCTGGTCCTCTAAAGGCCGCTCGCAGGTGGGGCAGAGCCCTTCTGCGCCCAGGGCCATAACCCTTTTTATAGAGCGCTCCGCATCTTTGAGGGTCATCTCCTGGACCCTGCAACTTCCTCTCAGATCCGATAGGACGTGGGAGAGCTCGCTGACCAGCTGGTCCAGATCTTTATCCTGACGTCGCAGCTGTGCCTCTTTCTCCTCAATTCTCCCCAGGCCTTCCAGCTCTTCTCGTGCTCCCGCCGCTTCACTCTTCAGCCTGGCCAGGCGCTCTTCCTGGGCATTCTCTCGCGCCTGCAGACCTTCCAGCTCCTTTTGCAGCTCTCTTTGCCGCATAAGTTCCGCCAGTTCGCTCTTGCACCTTTTTTCTTCTTCCCGGCAGGATGCAATCTCCTCCCGCCTGGTCCGGGCTTTGTGAAGATCTCCAATCAGCATATTGATGCGAGATTGGTTGGCTTCGATCGCCTGCCCTCTGACGGCCTCCTCTTTCATCCGGGCCTGTATCTCAAAATATTTATCTCTCAAGCCCTCCAGGACCAGGAGCCGGGCCTGCAGATGGGTGTGCTCTTCTTCCCGGGGACGGATTTCTTCTAGCATGGCTGCATCCTGGTACCAGCGCCAGGAGCTCTCTCTGACTTTCTGCAAATGCCTTCTTCTCGCCCTGTATAGCAGCCTCCTGGGCGGCTATGTGACGGGCCGTCTCTTCATAAACCACTCTCTTGGGCTGCAAAATTTCCAGTCTGTCCTTTATGCCCGCCAGCCTCTCCAGCATGGGCTGAAGATCCGAGAGCCTTTTCTTAGACGCATGGATTTCAGAGAGCCGCTCTTCTGCCGCCTTCACTATCGCTTTCAGCTCTCCATCCGTTGCCTCCAGGCTCTTCGCCCTCTCTGTTAAGAGACCATGCTGGCGCATCTTCTCTGCCATGGTCTCCAGCTCCTGCCGCCTCTTCTCCCAGGCTTCCGCCAGACTTGCCCGGCCGCTCTCGGCTTCCTCCAGCCCCTTTCCTGCTATTAGAATCTCTTGAGAGGCATTCAGCAGCCGGGACTCGACGTCCCCAATTTCCGCCAGCGCTCCTGCCAGCCGGCTCTTCTGCTCCTCCAGGAGGGCGTGGTCGGATTTGATCTCAACTATGGCATTTTCCTTGATATCATCCAGTCCCAGGAGCTTGAGCAGGTACTCCCTCTTGCCCGCCCCGCCCTCTTTTAGAAGATTGTCCAGGTCTTTTTGCCGGGCATAGAAGGTCTTCATGAAATCCGGATAGCTGATCTTCAGGATCTCCTCCAGCCTCTGGTCCACCTCTTTTGTGCCCGCTGCAATTCTCTGCCCGTCCAGTATTAGAAAGGTCTCCGGCATGAGGCCTTTTCCTTTCATGGCCCTGTAGATGACCAGCTCCTGTTTGCCCAGGGAGATGGCGAGCCTTATCTCCACAGGATCTGACTCCCCGGCCTGGGCATTGCGAATGAAATCTCTTTTTATGCTGGAAGCACGGTTTCCATAGAGAGCCCAGGCAATGGCCTCCACTATGGTGCTCTTTCCGGCGCCGTTGCTGCCTACGATGCCGGTGAGCCCGTCTTGAAACTCCACCTCGGCGCGGCGAAACTTCTTGAAGTTGCGCATGACCAGCTTATTGAGATGCATCCAACGCCTCTTTGTGCCTGGACAGCACTGCTTTTTTCATGAGATCCGATCCATAGGCGACGACATCGTCTTTAATCGCCTTTGGTATCATATCTCGGGAAGCTCTCTCCTCCATGAAGCCGGCAAACTCCTCATGGAGCAGCATCTTGTCCACCGGTCGCTCGATATGCTCTTCTTCATCGAGAAACTCCAGCCGAATCTTGAAGTAAAGGGCGGTCGTTCCCAGCCGGTTTAGCCTTCCCTGATCTATGCTCCTGTAAGCGGCACGATTGACGTTCTTCAGGGTGATGCGAACCATCCGATCCCTCACCTCATCCTCATGGCACAGCTCCAGGAGACATTCTGCTATCTCCTCAGAGTGCTTCCCGATGCAGTCTATGGCCGGGTGGTCCATCATGTACTTTGGCTTCACAGGCACATTTGTGGCCGCTCCTGTCTCCAGGTCTACCTGAAGCATACCCTTTTCGTCCTGGGCCTCCCCGAAGTTGAAGTACTCCACCGAGCCGCTGTAGCGGGCATTGGCGGCAATCTTCGCCTGCCCATGAAAGTGGCCGAGAGCTATGTAGTCGAAGTCACTCTTCAGCAGGCTATCCTTCAGCTCATGCTCTCCCACGCTCCTCATCTTACGGTTTTGCAGCGACTCCACCAGGCCATGCATAACCAGCACATCTTTCCCCGAGCGCTCGATTCTCTCAAACTCGGTCAGGTAATCCTGCGGTTCCAGGCAGAAGGGAATGCAGTGAAAATCGTGGTCTCCGACCTGAAAGCGTTCGTACTTATAACGCTGGGCAATATGCACATCCCGCAGGCCCTCGAAGAGCCGGAAGGGGCTGGTCAGAGAAAAGCTCTTGGGGGCGTCGTGGTTGCCGCTGATTATGATCACAGGTATGCCCTCTTCCATCAACCGATGCAAACCTCTTTGGAAGACCACCAGTGGTCTGATCTTGGGTCGGACGTGGTGGAAGACATCACCCGCATGGACAACGGCATCGGGACGGGCTTGAATGATCTTGTCTATGGCCTGATCAAATCCGGAGTAGACCATCTCTTCTATCCGGTTCTGGCCGTGCTCATCCATACGGCTGTAGCTGGAGAATCCCAAATGCGAATCGGCCAGATGAATTATCTTCAACTCTTCCCTCTCCTACTCCAGAAACGGTTTGAAGCCTCCTCTGGTTATAAGGCTCTCCTCCATTTCTTCCTTATCCAGACGGCGCAAGTAATCCTCATAGCGGTGTATCCTGGCAGGCACCGGGAAGGGGATATTCAGCGTGGAGACGACGGCTTCCCCCTTCTCCAGAGTCTGAATCTCGATATCCATCGAGGAGAGGTCCTGCTTGGCCGACTCTTCGAGCTGTTGGCGGTCGTTTCTGTCTCCCAGGCCCATGACCACCAGGGTGTTGAACTGGGAGAGGAGCTTTTTATCTATGAGCTTGGGCTGCTGGGTGATGGCGCATAGCCCCACCCCGAACTTGCGGCCTTCCCGGGCTATGCTCTCGAAGCGGGAGATGTTGCCGTCTGCACCGAGGACCCTCTGCGCCTCCTCGATGGTGATGAGGCAGTTCTTGCGGCCCTCTTGTTCATCTTTCTTGTACTCCTCCAGTATATGGCGCGAGATGACGGAGAGCAAGAAGAGCTCGGAGCGGTCGCTCATCCTGGGGATATCCACCAGGACGACCAAACCTTTCTGCAGATTGGTCAGGATGTTGTTCAGGCTGGACCTCTTCTTTATGTATTTGTTTCTCTCCAGCTCATTCTTGATCCTCCTAACCAGAACCATGACGGTGGTGTCCTTGAAGCCTTCCTGGACCATCCTGGCCAGCCCTTCCGGGCGCTGGATCTCCTCCAGCCAGTTGCCCGAGTCCAGGATTCTGGAGATGGCATCCAGAGCGTCCCTTTGTGGCGGCGACCACTCATAGAGCAGGGCGATGTCCTCCGGTCGGACCTCACTCTCGGATATGGCCAGCTCCTCCACTCCTGGATCGGAGGCGTTCTTCAGGTCAGTGGAGTAGCAGGCAAGACCTTCCCTGTATCTCTTGAGATGGGTGAGCCCTTTCGCCGGTCCTTTTCCCTTTCAGGTATTCTCCGTGCGGATCGACGATGAGCAGCCCGAACCTGGACTTGCCTCTTGCCGCCAGCCTCATGCACGAGGCGGCAAATACCTTCATGAAGTTGGACTTGCCCATGCCGGTTGTGGCGAAGACGCCCATGTGGTGGTCCATGGCCTCGCTGTGCAAAGCCACGGGAATCTCTTCCACCAGCCTGGAGCCGTTTCTCAGATATCCAACCTCTATATCTCCCATAACACTGCGCAGGAACTTGAACTCCTCTTTCTCGGCGCGCATCACAGGCGCGAATTTGGTGGGCAGAGTTCGGGACTTTCTGAAGACGCCCTCAGGAGAAACGCAACCCAGGGGTTCGGCGATAACCCGGTTGAAGATCTGATCGTGGTCGAAGAATTGAGTCCCCTTCATGGTGGTATCCCAGTGACCGTCATAGTTAGAGCTGTGCTCAATGTTCAAAACGCGGGCAAGGAAAGTCAAGCCACGGTCTTTGACGGAGAAGATCTGGCCAACCTCCACTCGATCCTCCTCGGGCTGGTCGTAGGGCACTATGAAATGATATTCAGTAACGCTTTTTGAGACGATGCGGTAGGTAGTATCTCCCTTTTCTATCACCATTCGATTCAACAGACTGCCGCCTTGGTGAGGCAGATTCTCATCTTCTTTTATCTCCACCTTCGTCTCTCCCTTTTGTTCATCTCAATTATCCCTCGTTTCTCCTATCCGTCTTAGATTCTTTGTCGCATCTCCAGGACGTCGTGGTAGTCTTGCATCAGCACTCTAACCTGAGACTGACTGAGCCCCATAGCAGAGAGCCGCTCCATCAGCTTCTGGCGCAGTGTGCCTTCCTTCCTGGGCAGTGATCCTGATATCCCGGTGGGCCCGGAAGAGGGCATGAGGATATCCCGGGCATTCGGAGGAACAGGAGTAGGCGGACAGCTTTCCCAGGGTCGGGCCGATTTCGCTGGCAAGAAATAAAGGCGCATCCACCCGGAAGGCGCTCTCAGAGCGGCCGCTAAAGCGGACGATGTAGGTCTCGCCTTCCCATCTGCCCTGGCCGTGGTCCACTTTTTTATCCCTCAGGCTAAGATACCAGGCAGCTCCTGGCATAAGCAGGCTGCCGGCAATGCTGGTGTGCTGCACAAAAGGCAATGATATCTCTTCGCCCCAGAATAGAGAGCTGGACTTGGCTATGGCCAGGAGGGCAACGTGCTTCTCTCTAGCCCGGGCAAATATGGTGGAAAGAACGCCTCGCAAAGGCTCAAAGACATCGAAGCTGCCGTCGTAGAGGACCAGATCTCCAGGGGTTGCATCGTTTATGGCTTCATTCAGGGCCACATACTCCTGCAGCTCCCGGAAGTAGCTGGAGAGCCTGTCCAAATCTGATTCCTTGAGATCGATTCTCTTCAGGTTGAAGATCTGCTCCAGATAGGGATCGAAGGCTTCCCTGCACATCCTGGGGTCGGCCAGGAAGATATCGTCGTAGGTGATGACCGTCCTCTGCCAATCCCTTCCCCGGTAGACGGCATAGCCTGCCCGGATGAAATTCAGATTGGCAACCGACCAGCTGCATATCGGGGCATTGGAGCCGTCTACTGCGAATATCTCGCCTTCAAAATCGCAGGGCTCTACCTCCACGAAGTCCCGGCTCTCTACTCCCGTCTCGGCGCAGTACGAGTCAATCCCGTCCAGGGAGATGTAATCTCTGATCAATTCTGCCGCGATGGAAAGGCGAACATCATTCAACATTCAAATGAAGTTGAAACGGCTTGGTATTTACGGGTTGCCGGTGGAACGAAACAAATATGAACTATTCCTAAAAAGACTGTCGGTGCATGCTATTTCCGGGCGCGACGCATCTCGGCTGAATAGCATATCGCGAGGATAAAAATTGATACCCAATTGCGCTTGAAGATCCTTATTTCCTTCAACAAGCGGCCCGCCGTTAAGCGTCATTTCTCACGACTGCAAAGGCAGGATTAACATATTTAATGAGCCATTTTCGCCAGTCACCAATAATCCTTGACCGACTGTGTTCATGATGTCGGCAAAATCCAGCTCAGGTCCTACGTTTGCATCAGAACATGTTTGCCAGTTTCGGGTGCCATTACCCTGCCTGAGCTTATCTAGCTCTTCTTTCACAGTCTATTACCTCATGGCTCGAAGCATCATGAAGACTCAACCAATGGTTGATCACTAATAATACTTATATTAGATAAAACTTTTTGAGGCAAAATAGAATTGATTTTCGAAAGGTAACCCATTGGCCGATGCGTATAACCATCTACTTTTTTCGTTGACCCATCAACTATTAATGTTAGTTGACACATCAACGAAGTTTGTGAGAGACACGGACGGACCCTCTGGGAAGATCTCGCGGATATACTGGCTCCTGCAGGCAAGGCTGAACGAAAAGATCAGCCCTTACTCTATTCGCATAATGCAGTACTCAATCCTGAGGTACCTCTACAAGCATGACGGTACAAGCCAGGAGCGGATAGCCCCACACCTGAAGATAGACAAGGCGCTCTGCTCCAGAGAGGTGAGGAAACTGGAGAAGGCAGGCTTTTTCGTTAGGAAGAGGGACGAAAAAGATAGCTGCAAACAACGGGGAGATGGTCATCGTTACCTTCCCAGAAGATTGCTGCAGATCCCGTTATCCCTGCTGCTGCGCGGGGGAAGGTCCATCAGGATTGGGTAGGAGAAAGATCCAAGGATGCATTGCGCTTCAGCGTCCTCACAGTCGTTAGGCCCATAGTTGAGATATATCCGCCTGAGGACTGCCCCCTGGCCTACGAGAGGATGATGTCAGGAAAGGTTTATTCCAGAGCAATTTAAAGATCTAAGGATGGTAAAGATATGATGGAGGTTTGATCTCATGAGCGATGTCTTGAAGGTTATCCGGGAGAGGCATTCGTCAAGGGTACCCTTTGATTCCAACCGTCCGCCCTCCAAGGAGGATTTGAGGAAAATATTGGAGGCGGCACGCTGGGCTCCCACAGCCCACAACATGCAGAACTTCGATATCGTCATCGTTGACGACAAAAAAATCCTAGATGAAATAGGAAATATCAAGTCAGGCATCTCAGAAGAATTCCTCAGGGAGAATTATCAACAGCTCTCCTTCTCTGAGGAAGAGCTGTGCAAAAAGAAGGTAGGAATCCTGGGCGCCCAGTTCCCGCCGTCCTGGAGGACTCCGGGCGACTGGACCAGGGTGGCGCGGGAGAGCGGGCCTGCTCCCCTGAGGTACAGAATTCAGGGCAGCCCTGTGCTGCTCATAGTGGTCTATGATTCAAGGAAGAGGGCCCCTGCATCTGAGGGGGATGCTCTGGGGTTCGTGAGCCTAGGCTGCCTCATGGAGAATATGTGGCTCATGGCCCAGGACCTTGGGATCGGCTATCATATACTGAGCGTTTTTGGCGGGGGCTCTGTAGAGGAAGAGGTGAAGCGAATTCTCAAGATTCCGGAGTATATGAAGATCGCCTATGCCGTCCGCCTGGGATATCCTGTCTCCCAGCCGCCCAAATACCTGAGGGTACGCAGGAATATTGGGGATTTTGCCTTCTGCAATCAGTTTGGAAAAAGCATTGATTAAAAATTCTCGTAAGAGGGCACAAATTTCCCTATCCTTTTTAGCGTCGTTCAGAGCTTCTTGTTTAGCTTTCCAGTAAAAAAAACTTGAAAGTAAAACTGAAGAAACCAGTTATCGTTGACCCATCAACTATTAATATTAGTTGACTCATCAACTAAATCTGTGAGAGACACAGACGGACCCTTTGGGAAGTACATCTCGCGGATGTACTGGCTCCAGCAAGCTTGGCTGAACGAAAAGATCAGCCCTTACTTTATTCGTATAACGCAGTACTCAATCCTGAGGTATCTCTACAAGCATGACGGTACAAGCCAGGAGCGGATAGCCTCCGATCTGAAGATAGACAAGGCACTCTGCTCCAGAGAGGTGAGGAAACTGGAGGCGGCTGGCTATATCGTTCGGAAAAAAGACGAAAAAGACAGCCGCAAACTAATAGTGAGGCTAACTGAGAAGGC
Source organism: uncultured Methanosarcinales archaeon (assembly GCA_963843555.1). Taxonomy (GTDB): domain Archaea; phylum Halobacteriota; class Methanosarcinia; order Methanotrichales; family Methanotrichaceae; genus Methanothrix. The sequence continues at coordinate 122,560 of CAWJKV010000010.1, read as the reverse complement.
ATGGTCGATCGAGCGCGAACTTGTCAATATCGGCGATCAGCTCAACGATGAGGTTCTCGCGGGCTTTTCGCCTGAGGAGGAAGAGATCGCCTACCGGATTGCCGAACGTGTCATCACAAATCTCGACAGAACGGAGGTGAAGGAAGATGGGAATGACAAGCGCAATTGCTCGGGCAGCCGGGCTTGAGAACAGAACCTGTCGCGCTCATATGGAGCGATAAAAACCCTAAAGGTGCACTCGAACTCAAGAAGGATTGCATGGGGCTGCATCATGTGGCTCTATGCCAAAGTCGCCCGCGAGGGGAGGACAGCAGTGTTCAGCAGAGAGACCTACGGATGCGCCGGAGGCGCGATAGGCCTTGGCTGTGATAGGACCAACACCGCCTTTTACGATCTCAGAACAAGTAACGATAAAGTTGTTCAACCCTTAGAGATGTCCATGAGTGGCATGAGCCTTCGCAAGATCGAAGTGATTCTTAAGTTAAACCCGATGCAGTAAGCAAATGGATTTCTAGAGCTGCTGAACATAGTCAGAAGGTCGACGAAGTCGTCATGAAGGACATAGTAACCGAAAAGGTAGAGATGGATGAACTATGGACCTTTGTGGAAAAAACCAATTGCCGAAAGACAGAGAATTCGAGGATGAAGGAACCTGGGTCTGGATAAGCATGGCTACCAGTTCAAGGCTAGTGGTATCACATGTGATCGGAGAAAGATCACAGGAAATGGCAGATAATCTTGTTGCAAATATCGCTAAAACACCTGGGATCGATGCCGCTATTTGTAACCGATGGATTGAAGTGCTATCCAAATGCCCTACTTAAGCAATACTGACAGTTACAAGCCTTTCCACGAACAGGAAAAAGAGGACGACCTAGATCGCCAAGATTGGCAATAAGCGATTTATTAAGATATGCCCAGATAATAAAGGAAAGAGAAGGGGGCGTTCTCAAAAAGGTAACCAAGAGAATAATTTATGGCAAAGGATATCGATTCTATATGATATCGACCAGTTACATCGAAAGGCTTAACCTCTATATGAACAAATGATTCTATACTTTTGCAAACTTCAATTACCGTAGAGAGCACTTATCCTTGAAATACAAAGATGAATTGGGAAAGAATAGATTTGACAGTCTGGCAAAGAAAAGCAGGATTAATCGATCATATCTGGTCATTGAGCGAACTTCTGACTTATCCCTATTACAAACTCGAACTTATTAGAGGACACGACCCTCGCAGCCATGTCTTCACGAAAAATCCTTGCTCGTCTCCTCTGCCTGGCTACCTGGCGTTTTGGTTCGCCCTTCATCCATATGGTGTGATAAGGAGGGAGGCAAAAGTCGTGATGTAGGAGGGAAAAGAGAATTGGACTTTTGCCAATCTATACTAGACAATCAACGAATATAAAGTTTTCGGTATTCGTCTTTCAACGAAGTGAGCTGGCAAAATAGGACGGTTTATGGATCACCAAAATGCTAGTCAACAAATGATCCTATATTCGGTGATTTGGGCAAAGGCGCATCCTAGACTTCACAAAAAAAGAGAATATACAATTCACCTGGGCCCCGGAAGAGCGGGTAGCGCAAATTTCCCGGGAAATTCGGGAAATTGCCCTATCTTCTAAACACCAGGCAGAGCGGCCCCGGGATTTTCAGGGGTGGTTCCTGGAACTGCACCTGTCCAGGTATAGTAAGAAGCTGCAGGATATCCATAAATTCTGCCGCTAGCATCCGGCAGCGGCCCGCCGCTGCCTGAGGATCTGGGTGCGACAGCAATGGGATTGAGCATGAACTCATTCCTAAGAGTCTGGTTGGTGCTGAAAGACGACCATAGAAATTGATTGTACGTATCAAGATAGGTATTATACTGCCCCGCATAATCAACTACGTACTGGCCTCTTCCATAGTACTCGCCCACAAAAAGTCCGACTTTGAGGCCGTTCGCCACCCCTCTCTGATACTCGGTCATCTCACCGAGTGCTGGTGCAACGGCTAGAAAGAACATAATTAAGACGGCAATTAACCACGTCATCTTCAATATAATCATCTCCGCACTCTGGACTCCTGGCACAGGCTTTTAGCTTTTCTGTCGTGAAAAAATTTCATGCAATCTCACCCCGCTCCAAATCCTTTAGATACTTTGCCCATCCTACATCCCCTCGCAAATGCCCGCCGATCCTGTCGCCAAATGGGAGGAATTCCTCCGGTCTCGTTACTGGGATGATCTTCTGGAGCTGGCTGACTCCTACCCTGATGAGCGCAGCTTGAAGATTCGCTTCTCAGATATTGACAAGTTCGACCCCGACTTCGCCGAAGAGTTGATGGAAAACCCGGAAGCGACTCTGGAAGCTGCGCGTGCTGCCATGCTGGAGCTTGACCTGCCTATGGATGTTTACATGGATCGGGCACATGTGCGCATCGAGGAGCTGCCCCGCCATTTCAAGACTCGCGAGCTGCGCTCGGATCACATCGGCAAGCTGCTGGCCATTGACGGCCTGGTCAGGACGGCAACGGAGGTGAGGCCTAAGATCACCTCTGCCGCCTTCCAGTGCCAGAGGTGCGGCTTCACCTTCTTCAAGGAGCAGACGGGCAACAAGTTCGAGGACCAGAACCTGAAGTGCATGAATCAGGCCTGCGACAGAGGCGGACCTTTCAAGCTCATGCTGGCCCAATCCAAGTTCGTCGATGCCCAGAAGATCAGGGTACAGGAGTCGCCCGAGGAACTGCGGGGCGGACAGCAGCCTCAAACTCTGGATGTCGAGTTGGAGGATGACCTTGCGGGCAGGATATTCCCCGGAGACCGTGTTATCGTCAACGGTGTTCTCAAATCCTACCAGCGAAGCAACCCCCAGCAGGGCAAGAGCACCTACTTTGACCTCTTCCATAAGGGCATCTCTGTGGAGATGAAGGATCAGGAGTTCGAAGAGATCGACATCTCTCCGGAGGATGAGGAGATGATCCTGAAGATGTCTCGCGACCCGGAGATCTATGAAAATATAAGAAATTCCATTGCCCCATCCATCTACGGCTACGAGGATGTAAAAGAGGCTCTGGGCCTGCAATTGGTCTCAGGATTCGAGAAGCATCTTCCCGATGGGGCACGCATCCGCGGGGATATTCACATCCTCCTGGTGGGAGATCCGGGCATCGCCAAATCTCAGCTTTTAAGGTACATGATCAAGATCTCGCCTCGCGGCATCTACACCTCGGGCAAGAGCTCCACCTCTGCCGGCCTCACCGCTACGGCTGTCAAGGACGAGCTGGGCGACGGCCGCTGGACCATCGAGGCAGGCGCCCTGGTTCTGGCAGATAAGGGCATAGCCGCCATAGATGAGATGGACAAGATGAACAACGAGGACAAGAGCGCCCTGCACGAAGCGATGGAGCAACAAACGATAAGCGTCGCCAAGGCCGGGGTTATGGCTACACTGAAGTCTCGCTGCTCTCTCCTGGCCGCCGCCAACCCGAAACTGGGAAGGTTCGACAAGTACGAGCCCATCGCCCCCCAGATCAATCTCACTCCAGCCCTCATGTCGCGGTTCGACCTGATCTTCGTTCTGACCGATGATCCGGACACCAAGAGGGATTCGGCTATCGCACAGCACATCCTGAAGAGCAACTATGCCGGTGAGCTCTCCACCCAAAAGGCCTGGAACCCGGATATATCTCAGGAGGATATCGATAATGCCCTTACTGTGATAATGCCTGCCATCGAGCCTGAGGTGCTCAGGAAATATGTGGCCTATGCTCGCAAGAATATATTCCCCACCCTGACCGAAGAGGCCAAAGAGTATTTCCTGAAGTACTACGTCGGCCTGAGGACCCAGGGCCAGGACTCAAATAAGCCGGTGCCCGTCACTGCCCGCCAGCTGGAGGCTTTGATACGTTTGGGCGAGGCCAGCGCCCGGCTTCGCCTGAGCGATAAAGTGACTCTTGCCGACGCCCAGAGGGTGGTCAAGATCCTGGAGGCGTGTCTGCGAAAAGTGGGCGTGGACCCCGAGACAGGTTTCCTGGATGCCGACATCATCGCTTCAGGCACGACCAAGAGCACCAGAGATAGAACCAAATCGGTGATAGATATCATCCGAGACGTGAGCCGCGAGAGCCAGGGCCCGGCTTCCAGAGATGCAGTCCTGGATAGGGCAGAGGAGCTGGGCATAGAAAGAGCTAAAGCGGAAGAGATCATCGATCGCATGAGAAGAGATGGCGACGTCTTCGAGCCACGGCCGGGAATGCTGAAGCTGCCTTAAATACTAGCGCTGCTTATTTAGGCCCTGGATTTGAAATAGAGCCTTAACAAAAACAGCAACAAATATGATTTGCTTCGATTACCATGTCCGAGACGTCCGATGAGATTGAAAGGAAAGAGATGTGTCTTAAAACTTACCAGCAAGGAAGAGAAACGCTGATAGCCGTCTGCGATAGCGATATTCTGGGCGTAAAATTCAAAGAAGGCCATCTTTGTATCGAAGTCAGCCCGGACTTTTTTGGAGAGGAAAAGGCCACAGGTTTTGAGGTCGAGATGGCTCTCAAAGGGGCAACTATGGCCAATTTCGTGGGCTGCAAAGCCGTTGAGCATGCCATTCGGCTGGGCTACGTAGAACGGGAGAACGTCCTCACCATCGACGGTGTTCTCTATGCCCAGATGGTGCGAATGTGATGCAGGTCGTTTGCCCGAAATGCGGTATGCCTGTGGAAGAGGGGCTGTGCCTACAATGCACCCGGGATTCGACAAAACTGATCACCTGTCCCGATATGGTCGAGGTGGTCATCTGCTCTGTCTGCAGCTCTCGACAGACAAAAGGAAAGTGGCAGCTACCGGAAGATCGTCCATTAGAGGAACTGGCGTCTTCAGCAGCAGTCGATGCACTTTGGTTTCATCAGGAGTTCTGCCAGCCAGATGTCGAGATCAAGCTCAGAAAAATTGGAGCAACCAGATATCTGGCCAAAATGGATATCAATGGCAGTTTCAGAGGCCAGAGCATAAATGAGCAATGTGAAATTCCTGTCTGGATTAAACTAGTAGCCTGCGATCGCTGCAGTCGCATGGCCGGCAAGTATTTCCAGTCGACAGTGCAGCTCACGGGGAAACAACATACGCTCAATGTCTGCACAGGAGATTGAAGAGTGCAAGAAGATCGCCCGGTCCATGGCTGATTCAGGCTACCATGGTGGCGACCAGCTATCCTTTATCCAGGAGATGAAGGAGGTCAAAGGCGGCCTGGACATAATACTGGGCTCGACGCAGCTGGGGAGGCGTATGGCCAGGGTTTTCCAGGAGCGTTTCGGCGGCAGACTCCTGGAAACATGCAAACTGGTGGGAAAAAAGGATAGCCGCGATGTGTACCGTTCCACCCTGTTGGTAAGGTTCCCGAGATTGAAGAGAGGAGATATTGTATCCTTCCGCGGGTCGCTCTCCTTTGTGTCAGGATTCGATGGCAAAACAACGCAAATAACCTCACTTCACGAGGGTCGCAGGTCCAGCATGAGCGAAGAAAACTCCGAGGGCGTGGAGATCCTGGGAAATAGAGCCGACGCCCTGAAAGCGATGGTTATCACCAAAGATAACGACGTTCTGGAGATCATGGATCCAGAGACTTTCAAGTCAGCTCTCGCGTCTCGGCCCAGGGATCTGCAAGTCGAGCCCGGCGAAGAGGTGGACGTAGTAAGAACAGCAAATGGATTTATAGTATTATAGGAACTTTTATATATCTTGAATAAGCTGGAGACCTCAATCTCCACCACAAAGTTCATAAACTAGTTTCGTGCAATTTTAAGTGGTAGAAGTACGCATTTGAGCTTCGCATCACATGATAATTAAGTCCTAAGTGAAACTTGGGGCGATGAAATGCCAGCAAAATGGAGAAAAGAACGCTCATATGTGGGCATTTCTATCATATATTCCATGATATTGACAAATGGATACTGAAATAGTTGGATAAACTCACATTCACCATCATTCACTGCTCACTGCCTGCCTTATTATAGGCGTAGTCGAATTGCGACAATAGGTCGCGAATCAGCTCCTGTTGGTCTGCTAATAGCTTTGGCTCTCTGAGTGTTGGTGTGACTTTTATCTAACTATTTTAAAACAAGAGGTGTCATACATGCAAAATGTTGATACAACTAAATATGTTATTTATGCGGATATAACAGCGGAGGGGATAGTGGAGCGGCCGGATGTGGTCGGCGCCATCTTCGGCCAGACCGAAGGCCTTCTGGGAAGCGACCTCGACTTGAGAGACCTTCAAAAAACAGGGAGGTTGGGCAGGATCGACGTCCAGATTACATCCAGCGGAGGAAAGTCCAGCGGCACCATCTCTATTCCGTCCAGTTTCGATAAGGTCGAGACGGCTATTTTGGCTGCAGCTCTGGAGACCATAGACCGCGTAGGGCCCTGCATCGCTCGTATCGCCGTCAACCGCATCGAAGATGTGCGTGCCTCCAAGAGGAGGTATGTCATTGAAAGGGCCAAGCGCATCCTGGTGGAGATGTTTGATGAGAACATCCTGGAGACGGAAGAGATCACCGAGGAGATAAAGCAGTCCGTGCGCGTGGAGGAGATAACCCATCTGGGCAAGGACAATCTGCCTGCCGGTCCCAATGTGGTGGACTCGGATGCCATCCTGGTGGTTGAGGGCCGTGCCGATGTGCTCAATCTGCTCAAGTACGGCATCAAGAACGCCGTGGCTGTGGGCGGAACAAATGTGCCTCCCACTATCGCTGACCTCTGTGCCAAGAAGGTCGTTACCGCCTTCACTGATGGCGACAGGGGAGGGGAACTGATTGTAAAAGAGCTTCTCCAGGTTGCAGACATCGATTATGTGGCCAGGGCACCAGAGGGCAAAAGCGTAGAGGATATGACTCAGAAGGAGATCGTTCGGGCTTTGCGCCAGAAGATCCCTGTCGAGCAGGTGCTGGATCAATACAAGATCAAGAACCAACCCAAGAGAAGGCGCGAAATCACCACCAAGAGAAAGAGCCTCATCCGCGAGAAGCCCCTATGCGTTCGAACCACCGCCGAAAGGGCGGAAGCCATCGCACCACGCAGGGTCATGCCCCGTGAGGTCGTACCGAAGGCAGCACCCGTTCCCGTCGTGGAAGAGATCGTTGTCGCGGCTCCTGAGCCTATTCCTGAGCCCGAGCCGGTGAAGGAATGGTTCAGAAAGCATATGGAGGAATTGGATGGCACCCTATGTGCCAGGCTCCTGGACAGGAACCAGAACGTCCTCAAAGAGGTCGCAGTTAGGGATCTGGCCAGAGAGCTGAAGGAATCCAACGGAGAGGTCAACGGCGTGATCTTCGACGGCGTAGTGACGCAGCGCGTCCTGGATATTGCAGCCGATAAGGGCCTGGAGTACCTCATCGGTGCGAAGATGGGCAATATCGTCAAGAGTCCTTCTTGTGTCAAGGTGCTCACCAAAGAGGCGTAACATTCTCGCCTCTTTTTCCGACACTCAGAGTTTCTGATTCACAGTGAGGTCATCCTTTTATGGATTTCAAACAATGCATAGTAATTAGAGAGGATCTGAAGCTCTCGGCAGGAAAGCTGGCCGTGCAGGTAGCTCATGCCGCAGTCATGGCTGTGGAGAGGGCAGAAAAAATGGATAAGTCGGCGGTCTCAAGCTGGAAGGCAGAAGGCCAAAAAAAGGTGATCCTGAAAGTGCCTGGGGTCCCTGATCTCTTCCGGCTGCGAGAGGATGCGGAAAGGGCCGGCATTCCCAGCGCCATTGTTGCCGATGCCGGCTTGACAGAGATTCCTGCCGGCACCATAACTGCTCTGGGCCTGGGCCCTGCCCATAATAAGCTGATGGATAAAGTAACAGGCAAGCTCAAGCTCGTCTGAAATCATCTTTTGCATCTCTGGAGCCGATATGATACCCGCAACAGATCAGGATCGATTCCTGGGTATGGATTACTACATTACAAACAGCCCTGGCTGTGGTGGCGTTATCAGAAGCTGTCCAGAAGACTTCCTGGTGGATGAAGTCTTCGAGGAGCAGAACTACGAAGGCGGAAGGTACCTGGTATTGGAAGTGGAGAAGACCGATTGGGATACCCACCACCTCATCCGGGAGATGTCCAGGAGACTTCGCATCAGCCAGAAGAGATTCGGCTGGGCCGGGACCAAGGACAAGCGGGCGGTGACGGTCCAGAGGATCAGCATCATGAACCTGGATGAAGCGGAGCTGAAGAGGATCACTTTGCCTGACCTGAAAATAAGGGTGCTGGGAAGGACGAACCGCTCTGTGGGCCTGGGAGATCTGCTAGGCAATCGTTTTCGCATCACCATTCGAGAGCTCGCCTGCCCTGAGCCGACTGCCATTCTGGCCCGCATCACCGAGGAGATAGTGCAGCAAAAGGGCGTTCCCAACTACTTCGGCGTGCAGAGGTTCGGGGACACGAGGCCAGTGACCCATAAAGTGGGCGAGGCTCTGGCGAGAGGCAAGATTGAAGAAGCGGTTTATATCTATCTGGCCTTGCCCTTTTCCGGCGAGCCAGATAGGACCAGAGTGGCTCGCGAAGAGCTATGGGCGAGTCGAGATATCCCAACCGCCCTGAACGGCTTTCCTGCGTACCTGCACCATGAAATGGCTATGCTCAACTACCTGGCGGAGCACCCCGGTGATTATGCTCAATCCTTTGATGTTCTTTCCGTCAATCTGAAGCGGCTCTTTCTGCACGCTTACCAGTCATATCTCTTCAATAAGATCCTCAGCCGCAGGCTGGATGCAAAACTGCCGTTGGACAGAGCCGTTGAGGGCGATGTGGTCTGCTTTGCCAGAGGGGGTTTGCCGGATATGGATAAGCAACAGGCGGTTACTTCAGAGAACCTGGAAGCGGTCAACCGACTGGCCGGGAGAGGCAGGGCATTTGTAACTCTGCCCCTTATCGGCTTTGAGACGATTTTGGCAGAAGGCATAGAGGGCGAGATCGAGAGAGCTGTCCTCGCGGAAGAGGGGGTCTCCCAGGAGAACTTCAGGGTGGAGGAGAATGCAGATCTTGGCTCGCGAGGCACAAGGCGGACTGCAATATGTCCCGTCCAACCTCAAATCAGTGTCGAGGGAGATATTGCTGAGCTGGAGTTCATGCTACCCAAAGGAAGCTACGCCACAGTGGTATTGAGAGAATATATGAAGGGCGTGAAGGGCACTGCCGGCAACAGAGATGGATCAAGAGGCGCAATCGGAGAATTCAACACGGATTGATTCATCGTTGAGTTCATCGGAGAACTTATCAGAGAGCTCAGCCAAGGAATGAGGCGTGCAACTAGAATTAGAAGATCCATATGTGGTGGTCTACAAGCAGATCCATGCCGTAGTTGATCCGGCGGAGAAACATGTTGAGCTCATGGAGCGCTCCAGCTGCTACGGCGGCTCAGCCTGGGCCAGATACCATTACTCTAAGGGACCCCTGGTTCAGAGCTCACGCAACCTGGGTGAATGGTTCCGCTACATGATCTCGCCCGGCGAGGCCGACCTGGATCTGGCCTCCTCCAGGAGATCTGCTGGAATAGAGTCGGTCAGGGTGCTGGGTCCGGAAGTGGAGGTGACTTATGCGGGCCTGGGTGGCGGGGGCGTGGGAGCTACCCTCTCCAGGGCAAAGGCGGACGATGTCCTGCGCTATGATGTAACAGAATGCGGTGGCGGTCGCGTCGCCCGGGGCACCATAGTCCTGCCCAGGAGAGAGAGATTGATCATCGGTGTGGATGATACAGACTCCAAGACCCTGGGAGCGACATGGTCCTTGATTCACAATATATCGAGCAAAGTCGATCGCCCCGAGGCGCGCTACCTCTCACATTCCCTGGTGCAGCTCTTTCCTGTGCCCACCAAGACCCAGAACTGCGTCTCAACAGTGGTGGAGTTCGCCTGCCTGCCCGGAAGAGGAGAAGGCATGCTCTCCGACTTCAAGGCAATGCTCCGCAAGTACTCCGTCTCGGAGCAGACGGGCATGGCCGTCTTCAGGGATTTTGATCCCTCCGAGCTCCTGCCCTTTGGCCAGAGATGCAAGATGGAGAGAGTGCAGTACGAGGATGCTCTGCAAGCCGCGGGCGAGGCGGGCGTGCAGATTCTCATGAACGGTCAGGGGCTGATTGGAGCCGTAGCGGCATTGCCCTTCTGTGCCCGGCCGGATGATGCAATCGTTCCCGGGATGCCATGAACGGTCAGGATGCCGTACTCTTAGCCGCAGATGATGCCGGGGCGAAGGTTCGGACCTACGTTCCCGGCTATCCCATAACCGATCTCGCTGCAGCGCTGAAGGCGGAAATCTCAGTAAATGAGAAGGTAGCCCTGGAGATTGCTCTGGGCGGTTCGGCGACGGGCCTGCGTTCCATGGTCCTGGTCAAGCAGGTAGGCATGAACAATCTCGCCGACCCGATGGTGATCTCGGCCACGCACACCATTGGTTCCGGTCTGGTTATAATTGCGGGCGACGATCTGGGGCCCAGGCGCTCCCAGGCAGAGATGGACAGCCGATTCTATGGACCGTTGGCCGAACTGCCGGTGCTTGATCCCAGATCTCCTGGGCACCTTCATGCCTCTATCCTTGAGGCCTACGCCCTTTCCGAGCCGCTCAGAATACCGGTCATCGTCCGGGTCACGCCACGCCTTCTGTCTATGGAGGGCCCTCCAATTCAGCCGCGGCCTTCTCCCGGAACGGGCCAGGCCTTTGAGAAGGCGTGCCCGGAGCTTACCATGCAGGGCCGCCACCAGAGGCATCATGATCAGATCCTGGTCAAGGCAGAAGTGGCCAGCGAGTCCACTAACCTGAACCGGATGCAGGTCTGCAGGGATGAAAATCCTCAAAAGGTAGGAATCATCGCCAGCGGCTTTCCTGCCGCGCTGGCGGAGGAATTGGGGGTCTCACTTCTTTCTATAGCCTACACCAATCCGCTGCCTCGAAAGATGCTCAGCCGCTTCATCGAGGACCATCGCTTGATCCTGGTCGCAGAGGAACCGGAGCCTTTCATCGAGTCACAGCTCGGCATGAGCCCCAAAGTGTTGGGCAAGCTCACCGGCCACCTGCCCCGGGGGCTCGTAGAGAAAGCGGATATCGTGCAGGCTCTGAAGAATCTGGACGAAGAGCCGGAAAAGGGCCTGCAGGCTTATGAGACAGTGGCGGAGCGCGGCTATGCTGGTGTCTGCCCGGATTGCCCCTTTATTCCCCTCTTCCGAGCACTGAAAAATTTGGATGTGGCTGTGGCCGGGGATGCGGGATGTTCCATTCACGCCACAAGAGAGCCCTACGAATCGGTGGATGTGGTCTACGGTCTGGGCTCTTCTATAGGCGTGGCCTCAGGTTTCCGGAAAAAAGGCATCGCCATTATAGGGGACTATGCTCTGGCGCATTCGGGTTTGCAGGCCCTGATCAATGCCGTCTGGCAGAAACGAGAGGTTCTGGTAATCGTGCTTAAGAACGAGGTGGCTGCCATGACCGGCGGCCAGGAAGCGCCCGATCTCATTGCCCTTTTGGAGGTGCTGGCGCCGACGCGCTTGCTGGGGCTTCCCGTGGCAGAGGAGGAGTTGGAACAGGTGCTGCGCGAGGAGCTGGGAAAGGCTGGCACTGGGGCAGTGATAGCATTGGGGAGATGCACAAAGATTTCCGAACCTCTTAGGGGCAACTAATACTCCTGAGGAAGAAAGCCGCAGCGCAGGGAATGGGGAAGGTCTTTAGCATTATGCTTAAGAGCGAGGCCCAGATATCTCCCCCTCTCTTTAAATGCCAGGTTGGACTCGATGAAACCCTGCAAGATATCCTCGACGGCATCTTTTGAAAGTGCTCTATCTCCTAAGGTTCGGCTGATTGTATCAATATTCGCCGGTTCCTCGATGGCCTGAAGAACACCAGCCTCAGGAATATCGAACTTGATTTCTTTGGGATTGCCTTGTCTGGTATCGAGTACTATTGCACTTCCGTCCGCCTGAAGTTGATACCTCAATTCCGGCAAAAACATCTCCTTTTGCCAGATTTGGAGCCATTCTCCGGTCTTTGAGATTACGCTCTCATAGGCATCATCCCCTAATGTATTCGTCCAATCGGCATCGAAGTAGTAAGCAACCCGATTTTGGTCAATTTTTCCTTCAGGATAAAGGGCAGAGTACCAGGATAGAGGCCGTGGATTCTCCGCTCCCTTCGCCCTTCCTGAGAAGTAAGGACTGAAACGATGGCATTCGACCTTTTTTGCGCCTCCGCTTGGTGGGTAGAGATGATGTATCTTCGGTATCAAGTCCTCCATCTCCAAATAGTCCCCTTCCTTCTCTCCAGGCAGACGAATGAGGTTATTCCAGAAGACAAAAATTCCATAGTCACGGCAACATTTCAAGAAAGAGAGGTTCTGAATGGTAGTGGTTCCTTTGCCCATGAGCTGCAACAGGTGAGTGGAAAGGCTTTCAATCCCGGGCTGCAGGTAAATGATGCCTGCATCCGCCAGAGCCTTGATCTGGTGACGATTGAGATTGGTCTTTACCTCATAGAATATCTTGATGCCGTTCTTCACGGGATCACTTTCCAGCTTTGGCAGCAGAGTCTCAAAATTTCGGAACGATGTCAGCACGACATAGAACTAACTGCATGTTCATAAATGATTGCGCTTTTGTTGTATGTGGATTCTAGTTTATTAACAACAATATCCGCAAGCATCCATTGCTGGCTGAGGCTGGTGCCCTCTTTATAGTCGACAACTATGGAGGAGGTTATGTCATTGAAATCGTTGCCCACATAAGCGGTATCCGCCGTGAAGCTCTTACTCCTTCCCTGGAAGCCGGCATGCTCAAAGATCGTGACGACGAAACCGGTGGGCACTTTCAAGGAGCTCAAAATGTCGTTTGCGAAGAGACTGCCCATATCATGCTTTCCGACGCCCAGCATCTGACTTCTTCCCTGATAATTGGCGTGCTCATATATGGTAACGCTTTTTCCGTCTTCTTCGACCACGATCGACGAGGTTATGTCATTGAAATCGTTGCCCACATAAGCGGTATCCGCTGTGAAGCTCTTGATCCTTCCCTGGAAGCCGGCGTGCTCGTAAAGGGTGACCTTTAACCCTTTTGGCACCTTGAGAGAACTCAGAACGTCATTGCCTATCGTGAGATGATTGATGTCATATTTTCCCAGGCCCAGCTCCTGGCTTCGACCTTGATAGTTTGCGTGCTCATAGATGGCAGCCTTCAGGGTGGTCTTGGCCACAGGTTTATAAAGATTGATCTTTGCCCCCTCACTCATGGATGAGCCCATGACATCCAGAATTCCCCCATTCGCCCTGGATTCTATCCTGAACTTGCCATATCCCAGGTTGATCAATTTCCATTGACCCAAGGGAGCATCCTTCCAGGCATCAACGATGACGTCTGTTTCTCCTTGCAGGCTCAATACTTTTCCGTTCACCATAGAGACAATTCGATAGTAGCCGCTGTTTTGCCCTGATAGAGGCTCGAACCTCCACTGCTGAGTCGGGTCTTCTTTCCAGTTCTTCTGGACCAGCTCCACAGCATTGCCGTTAAGGCTTGCCACCAATCCACTATTGACGCATGTCACGGAGTACATCTTCTGGGCATTCTGTCCAGGGAAATTTGTCGCACCGTCTATTACAGGCTGCGTAATATATTTCATTTCTTTCCACCTCTTTCAGATTTTTGATAAAACGAATCATACCTGAGATACAGTTTCACATTCTGATTCAGACACCAAATTGCAGGTTGCCGTTGACTCTGGGTCAGTTGTTATCAGTGATCTGCAATGCTCCAGATCCACTTGCAGCATCGATTCATCGGTCGCTATGGCTGCCGGATCATAATCATCCGCATTAATAATTCCCAATTTTATTGCTCTGAGGATCAACATCTCATTGATGTTGTACTTCCAGCTGATACACGGGAGAGTTGCCCCTTCTCCCTTGGAATCCTCAGAATAAAGGAATTTATACCCGCAGCCACCTGCACAATTGGGAAGGATTTTGCAGTTCCGACAACCACTGATCTCAAAAGGATTCCATAACAGCCACTCTCGCAGCAATTGATCCTGATTAAGAGCATCAAGATCAAAGAGGGTACCTACACGCCTTTCCTTGATTGTTGCAGCGTGCCAGCACTTATGAATATCTCCATTAGGAAGCAGCACCAGACCCGTGGGGCGGACTGCCCCGCAGCTCCCTCTGAACCTTGGTGGATAGGGGAGAACTGTGAGACCTGATTCGAACCCGAGCCGGTATAAGTCGGCCTCCAGAGCGCCGTATTCCCCCTTGGGCATACATGCCCCGGCGATGCTATGACATGCCTCAGTTGTCGCCTCTATGGGTGCAAAATATAGTTTAAAATTTCTCTTGTTACCCAGGCCCATCTCTGCCAGGTTCTCGATAAGCCCGTGGATTCCTGCGACGTTGCGAGAATCGATGTTCACCCGGATGCTGAAATTGATGGGGACCTCATCCACTACCGATTTAATATTCTTTAATATATGATCAAAGGTCGGCCCGCCTGAGAGCAGAGGCCTGCGGGAGTCATGATAGATCTGCTGTCCGTCCAGGGTGATCTGAACCGTCTTTACCCGGTGAACATGAAGAGATCTGGCCACGTTCGGGCGAAGAAGATATCCATTGGTGACCATCATTGAGTCGTATTGGATGGCGTGACCGTCGCAAAAAGAGATGAAATGGTCGGACAGATTCTCGATTATCTTCAGCCTGAGCAGAGGTTCGCCTCCATACCAGGCCACATGCAGTCGCTTCAGCCCAGGGGATACACGTTTTATAAGGCCAACAATTCGATTCTGTATATCTTTGCTCATTGATTCATCATTCTTTTTCTCACCCTGGAAGCAGTAATCACAACCAAAGTTGCATCCAACGGTAGGGGCGATGGTGAGGATCATGGTGCTGCGATCGAATCGATGCTTGCGGTATTGCTGATCGAGAACCTCAACTTCGTCTACGTATCCCGGAAATGCAAAACCGCCATTGATTAAATCCTTCAGAGAGGCATCAGTCTCTCCTATCGTGACCCCTCTTCTAATGCTTTCAAATATCTCGAGATCGTGCGGTTCCCATAGTGCCATGCCACCATTCAGTGAGTTGTAGGCAAGACAACCTCCACTTTTAAGAGGGACTAATATATTATACCGTGAAGCAGTTACGATCAAAATACCCACCCATTGTTCAGGCCGATAATCATCATATGAATCAATCGATCGCTATTTCCTTCTTCAAGCACTGTTTCGGTCGCTAACCAAAATCCTCGATATATTACCACATTGATTGAATACGATAACTATAAGTTGAATGATATTCGATCTTATAGCTATTATTTTAATAGCGTGGCACCAAAATTACGTGTCAATAGCCTATGATAATCAATGAACCCCCTAAATTTAGGTACCTATAGATATAAGATTTTCTATTATAAGTACCTTTCCACCTGATTATAAAACTTTTTTAAATAAAAACAAGGCCAAAACTCTGTGCCATTTCATAAATCAATATGCAAGGAACGAGCCTTGACAAGATCATCGTCCGGATTGACCACTTTTTCCGAAACTTGGTGCTGGATTCTATTTTGAGCATCTTCAAGGCAAAGGCCATAAAAAAGTGGCGGACAGGAACTCGCCTGCCCTTGCCAACAAATCTGATTCGATGATCCAATTATATAATAGGGCTTTAAAGCTCTACCATCTTGGCGCTCGTCACTCCCGGAACTTCCAGAAGCTTCTTCATGATATCATCCGATACCATGTGGTCCACGCTCAGCACCATGAGCTGCGGCATACCTTCATCTATGCGGCCAACGTGCATTGAGCCGATGTTGATCTCGCCCTCACCCAGGACGACGCAGCACGGGCCGATGATATTGGGCTTGTCCTCGATGATGGCAATCACCATGTCCCCTTCGGTGGGAATGTAGGTTTTGTAATCGTTGAGCTGCACAATCTGCTTCTTCTTATTTCCGGAGACAGTGCCCTGCAGCACAGTCGTCGCACCGTTCTTGGTCAGCTTCATGGTGATGGCATTGCTGTAGCCATTAGCTGACTCTGTCTTGCTCTCCAGGAGCTTGACGCCCATCTCCTTGAGCGTCCTCTGGGCATTGACGAAGTTCACGCTGCCCTCTCCCATCAGGCAACCAAGGAGGCCTTTGATGGCAGATATGGTCACAGGCCGGATATCCTTCTCAGCCACAGATCCGCTGTAAATGAGTTCCATGCCCTCGAAACCGGTGCCTACTAGCTGGCCCAGAAGAGCGCCCATCTTTTCCGCCAATACCATGAAAGGCTCCATGACCGCCAGGGTTTCAGGCGATATGGCAGGCATGTTGATGGCATTGGTGGGCAGGCCGCCTTTGGCGATAGTGAGGATCTGGTCGGCCACAGCCAGAGCCACGTTGACCTGCGCTTCGGCTGTGGAGGCGCCCAGGTGTGGTGTGGTTATTACCTTCTCCTGCTCCAGCAAGGGATTTCCGGTGGGAGGCTCTTTGGTGAAGACGTCCACCGCAGCTCCGGCAATCTTTCCTTCCGCTACGGCTTTGGCCAGAGCAGCTTCGTTTATTATTCCGCCGCGGGCGCAGTTCACAATGCGGCAGCCCGGCTTCATGATATTGAACTCATCTTCATCGATCAAGTTGCGGGTCTCATTGGTCAGGGGCGTATGCACAGTGATGAAGTCGCCTTCTCGCAGCACAGTCTCCAGCGGCGCGAGAGTCAGGCCCATCTGCTGGGCCCGCTCTTCGGTAACAAAGGGGTCGTATGCTACGATCTGCATGCCGAAGGACTTCATGCGGGAGGCCACCTCGGCTCCCACCCGGCCCAGGCCCACGATGCCCAGGGTCTTGTTGAAGAACTCGACACCTGTGTACTTCTTGCGGTTCCATTCGCCCTTATGCAGCGCAGCATTGGCCTGAGGGATGTTCCTGGCCAGGGCCAGCATCATGGCGATGGTGTGCTCGGCGGCGGAGATGGTGTTTCCGCCGGGCGTATTCAGCACGATGATGCCTTTCTTGGTGGCGGCCTCCACATCCACGTTGTCGATGCCTACACCAGCTCTGCCGATGACTTTGAGCCGGTCTGCGGCTTTGATGACGTCAGCCGTTACCTTCGTCCCGCTGCGGATGACCAGGGCATCGTATTCTCCAATCTTCTGGATGAGCTCTTCAGGAGAGAGGTTGGTGATAACATCAACGTCGGCTCCCGACTCCAGCCTCTTTACTCCTTCTTCTGCTAAAGAATCACTGACAAGAACCTTCATGAGCATTCCTTCTTCTCCGACGCTTAAAGATGTACAAGCATTTGATCCTTTCGAGAGCGAGCCTCAGGACGAGAGATAAGAGGATGGTCTCAATTATGAGCCAGGCTTGCTGCCATCAGATTCCAGGCAGCGAGACACCGACCAGATACATTAGACCAATTAGCACCGGTTGATGGGCGAGATAGATGGCCAGCGAATTTCGGCCCAGGAACGCTAACCGCTTCACCAGAGGCGTCCCTGCAAGATCCGGCAGACGAATCCTACGGCGGTAGTCTCGATAGAAGAAGTCGCCGAAGGCCACACCCATCAGGATCACCCCGAACCAGGGAAAGAGGGGAAAGTAGTCTACTGTGCTGAAGTTCCAGGGCGCCAAACCCAGCCAGAGCAGCCAGGGGAAGTCGACGCTGAGGCTCTGCAGGTATAACCCCAATAGTATAAATAATAATCCAAAAATGAAGTTCGCTCCATGTAGCCGGAGGAAGGGATAGGCCAGCAGGAGAGAAATGCCGATGAGATGCAGCACTCCGAAGACGATGAAGCCTTCTCCGATGAAGAGATAGGTGACCAATGTTACACCCATTGCCAGGCCCAATATCCAGAGGCTCCTCTTGA
This sequence comes from uncultured Methanosarcinales archaeon, assembly GCA_963843555.1. Taxonomy (GTDB): domain Archaea; phylum Halobacteriota; class Methanosarcinia; order Methanotrichales; family Methanotrichaceae; genus Methanothrix. The sequence goes on along the minus strand of CAWJKV010000010.1, from coordinate 104,716 downwards.
AAAGATGGACGCGAAATCTGTCTTCTCGGCCCACGATCACGGCCCGGGAGTGGCTGAGGGTGAGGGAGACCCCAACCAGCAGGAGGAAGAGCAAGGCAGTGAAGCGAGCCAGATAGAACCAGAATCCTGAGGCCAATTCAACCTCGTAGACTCCAAAATAATTGAGGTCAAAGGCCAGATGGAAAAGAACCATCAGGATGATGGCTATTCCTCGCAGGAAGTCCACCTCCCAGAAACGATCCGTCTGCCCATTTTCCATAATCTATGCTTTGCCGCCTATGCTTTATAGACATTGACAACTGAAGACAGGCTATCACAGAAAAGAAATGCCGGGAGATAACCCCTTCACAGGATTATCTCAATATCCAGCTCTTCTGCCAGTTCTTTGTAGCGGTTTCTGATTGTGACTTCCGTTACTCCTGCCACATCAGCCACCTCGCGCTGAGTCCGCCGGTCTCCGCAAAGGATGGAGGCGATATAGATCGCGGCTGCAGCCACGCCCGTGGGACCGCGCCCGCTGGTGAGCTCCTTCTCTGCCGCCTGGCGGAGGATCTCAATTCCCTTGGCCTGCACCTCGCCCTTCAGATTAAGGCCGGAGCAAAAGCGAGGGATATAGTCGATGGGGCTGGTGGGCATGAGTTTCAGTGCCAGTTCCCGGGACACGAATCTATAGGTTCTGCCGATCTCCTTTCTGGAGACCCTGGAGACCTCAGCGATCTCGTCCAGAGTACGGGGCACATTGCACTGGCGGCAGGCTGCATAGAGCGCTGCAGCTGCGACGCCTTCAATGCTCCGCCCGCGAATGAGATTCTTGTCCACAGCTTTACGGTAGACCACAGCGGCGGTCTCCCGCACATTTCGAGAGAGGCCAAGGGCCGATGCCATCCTGTCCAATTCTGATAATGCGAAGGCCAGGTTTCGTTCCGTGGCATTGCTGACCCGGATACGCCTCTGCCATTTTCTCAAACGATAGAGCTGAGCTCTGTTTTTGGAGGAGATAGTCTTGCCATAAGAGTCCCTGTTCCTCCAGTCGATCATGGTGGAAAGGCCCTTGTCGTGGATGGTGTACGTCATGGGCGCTCCAACCCTCGACCTCTTCATACGCTGATCGTGGTCGAAGGCTCTCCATTCCGGCCCCTGGTCAATGAAATTCTCGTCGATAACAAGGCCGCAATCGGAGCAAACCAGTTCCGCACGTTCGTAGTCTCGCACCAGGGTGTGGCTCTTGCACTCAGGGCACTCAACTGTGAACTTCTCGAACTCGTCTACCTTCTCTTTCTCGCGCTTGAGCCGGGTCCTCTCTTTAAGCTTCTCCGGCTCTGCCCTCTCTATCTCTCTCAGCTTCTCAATCTCTTCCACTTGCTATCTCTCCCCGACGCCTCGTCGATATAGAGCTTCTTTCCGACGTGGGCAGCGGCATCTATTCCTCTATTTGGTCGAACGATGATGTATGGATGATCAATGGGGCCGAATATATCGAAAACCTTTCCGACCTTGGTCCTCTTCTGGTCCACAACCCAGGAATTCGTTCTGGGGATATTGGTCTCGCTTCCAACAATTTGCTCGCTTTGGACAATTAATTTGTTCTGTACCACATGAAGCGCGGTGCCTAATCTTTTCAAGAGGCCACCTCATCTATATAGATATGGAAGTAGTATTTAAGCCTTCCGAAAACCATTTATTAAATGAAGACTTCCGGGCGAGGCCTAAAGGTTTATCTGCTAATGCCGATAACCGTTATCTAATGTTCGAGCAGCTTCCAACCGTTCCCACATCGCAGGAACTTCTTGATAAGTCCTTCAGGCGCGCCTCCCGCGCCACTGACAATGAGTCCATGGTTCAAAACGCCGGCAATATACTCTCCGACAATCTCACCAACTTGGTCCGGAAATTTCCATCCTTTGAGAATCTTCCGCCCTTTTACAGAGAGATGGCGGATATAGTCGCGGGCGTGGATCGTATGCGAATCAGCCTTTCACGTATGCGCTGGGCTGCGAGACAGATAAGACTGATCACGCGAGAGTATGTGGTCAAGATTAAACGGGCTCGAGGTATGGATAGCACTCCGGACAGAAAGTCAGCATTCGGGCGCTATTCTTCTGTCATGAGATCCATTGAGAAGGATCTGCTATTCCTTAATGAAGCACGAAATAGGCTTCGCAAGATGCCCACAATTGATCCTGAAGTGCCAACCATTCTCATAGCCGGCTACCCCAATGTGGGCAAGTCAAGCTTCATTATCCGTGTCACTGGAGCCAGACCCGAGATAGCCAGCTATCCATTCACCACGCGGGGAATCTTTGTGGGCCACTTTTATCGGGGCCACCAGAAGTACCAGGTTGTAGACACACCGGGACTGCTTGACCGGCCTATGTCTGAGCGTAATGAGATTGAGCGGCAGACCGTGGCTGCCCTGAGCCACCTGCAGGGCGTTGTGCTTTACATACTCGACCCCAGCGAGCATTGCGGTTATCCGCTTGATTCGCAGCTCCGTCTTGCAGAAGATCTGAAGAACTGGATCCATCTGCCCATGCTGGTTGTGGCTAATAAGGCAGACATACTGAGATATGGAGAAGTGACTGAGATGTCCACCGAAACGGGTCAGGGTGTCAATGAAGTACTGGAAAATCTTGTCTCTTTACTGGTGGACTCTATGCTGGTGGATGAGGTTGCCGTCTAATAGAAAGGAAATTGTCGATGTCCTCTCCATTCCATAGTCATATACATCCCAGGCCTTAATGTTTATGCGCGACCTCTAACCTGAGTACATAAAGCTGCTCAAAAAAGCATCCAGCATTTGCCACCGTATTCGCTGTTAGACCCGTGGCCACAGCCATCTCTTGCACATCCTTTAATCCTGTCAGGCTGGATATGAGGAGAAGAGCTCTTCCACCAGGATAAAGATGATCTGGCAAGCATTTCAGAAATCGATCGATGGTCTCCCTGCCGCTTTCTCCCCCATCCAGGGCGTAGTTAATCCATTGATCGCTCCTCTCTTCCTGGGCAGTGGGAAGGTAAGGAGGATTGAAGAGTATCAGATCGAATTTCCCTCCAATCCCCTGGAACATGTCCGCCCTTATGACCTCGATTCCCTTTGCATTTGTTGCTTTTGCTTTTGTTGCCAGGACTGCATGTGGGTTTATGTCTGTCGCCAGGAGGCTTGTAACCCCCGAAGCTAATTCTAGAGAGATAAAGCCGCTGCCGCAGCCGACCTCGAGCGCCCGATCCTCGGGCCTCGCCTCGGCCAGGGCGGCTTTGAGGAGGAGAAAGGTATCTTCTTCAGGAGTATAGACCTCCCGAGATCGAAATTGTAGGGATATGCTTTTAACTCCTGCATTGCCTATTCGGGCACGATTTTGATCCTTTGTCGAGCTTAAAATGGTTTTCCCGTAACGCCTGGGGGCCAGATCGATGCCGTCATTTTTCAAGGTTGGCGGCATTGGCGCAGATCGTCAATGTAGGCGCAGATATCCTTGAGAACATGGGGATCATTCAACCAGATGCCTGCCTCATAATTGTCATTGATTCCTCCTTTGGAGAGGTTGGCTGAGGTCACTATCGCTTCACGCCTATCTATCATGTAGATCTTGGCATGAAGTGAATGTACGAACAGCACCTCGCCGCCCAGGTTTTTTACCGCACTCTGGATGTTGTCGCTTAATCCTGAGCTGTAGTCGGACTCGCAGCCGCGCATGAATACCACAAGCCTTCCACCCTGGCGAGAGAACCTGTGCAGTGGCACTGCAATTCGATCCCACATCTGCCTTTTTATCCAGGGGGATACCACCACCACCTCGAACCTTGCCGTCTCCAGCATTCGGGATATTTGGCTCTCGATTGAGTGAAGGCCTCGAGGCGGAAAGGTGCCCAGGAATAGAGCTGCCTGATTAGGCCTCTGGGCGATATAATCCTCCAGGTATTGCAGCCTCTCTGCCGATTCAAACTTCGCAGTATGCTTCGTCCTCTTCAGTTCGTTTTCCAGATCAGAGGCGCGGGTTTTCAACTTCAGCAACTGGCTGTAACCACGTTGGAGGTGATCGAGCCTCGTCTCACGCTCCCTGAGCTGATCTTGCAGTCTATGCAAATCCATCTGTATCTGCCGGCAATCTCTTTGCAGTTTATTATTACGGCCCGCCTGAAGATGGATAATGCTGACGGAAAATACTGCCAGCGCTAGAAAGACCAACCATATCAGGTACCCCTCCATCTCACACTAACCTCAAAAATGGATTGCCAGCAAGTTATATAAAGATAACGTAATCAATATGTATATACTATTTTCAGTATTAATTTCTTGTTGCAGATAAAAAAATGACGGGGAATATTTAATGTCTATGATAAGAAAAATAAAATTTTATACCAGTACTTCTAACCCATCATCTTCTTGATATCTTCATCCGGTGTGCTGATCAGCCGGATGTCGTACTGCTCCACCAGGATCTTCAGCATATCCTCATTGATCCAACCGGGCACAATAGGGCCCAGGTAAATGCCCTTGATCCCCAGAGCCAGGAGAGACCAGAGGATGGCCACCGCCTTCTGCTCCATCCAGCTGACCACCAGTGTCAGGGGCAGGTCGTTCACTCCCACACCGAAGAGTCCAGCCAGTGCTTGAGCCACTTCCAGGGCCACAATAGCATCGTTGCACTGTCCCAGGTCGATCAAACGGGGAATGCCTTCGATATCGCCCAGATCCAGGTCATTGAAGCGGTATTTTCCGCAGGCCAGTGTGAGGACGACAGCATCCTTGGGAAGCTTTTGCACGAATTCGCGATAGTAGTCAGACTTCTTCAGGGGCGCATCACATCCGCCCACCAGGAAGAACCGCTTGATCTTTCCCTCCTGGACGAGCTGCTTGATCTTGGCAGCATGGCCCAGCAAGACAGCGGTGGAAAAGCCAGTGGTAAGCTCGTACTCTCCGGGCGCGTCCGGCAACTCCGGAAGCGTTCGGGCCTTAGCGATTACCTCCGAGTAGTCGTAGCCATCGATATGCTTTACTCCCGGCAGGTAAACGGGCCCCGCAGCAAACATGCGATCCCTGTACTCTTCCCTGGGGATGAGGAAACAGTTGGATGTACCCAGGATGGCCATGGGATATTTGGCAAAGAGCTGGCGCTGGTCGAACCAGGCCTTACCCAGGTTGCCGGCCAGGTTCTTGTACTTGCGTAGACCCGGATAGCCGTGAGCAGGCAGCATCTCGGAGTGGGTGTAGACAAAGACGTCCGTGCCCTCTACCTGGCGGAGCAGCTCGTGGAGAGCATGCATATCGTGGCCCGTGACGAGGATGCCGTGACCCCGGACGGTTCCCGTCTTCACCTTAGTCGGTGTCGGCTCGCCGAAGGTCTCTATGTGGGCTTTCTTGAGAAGCTGCATGGTCTTGATGTTCATCTCGCCAGCCCTAACGGCCAGTCGCAGGAACTCTTGCGGATCGAAGTTGACATTTGTCAATGTGGAGAAGAACCCTCTCTCGATGAAGGCATCTATCTCGGGATCGGTATAGCCGAGCTCACGCGCATGGTAAAGATAAGCGCTGATGCCTTTGATGGCGAAGAGCAGGTTATCCTGCAGACGTGCCACAATCGCTTCCTTCCCACAGACTCCTTTAATTGTGCAGCCTGTGCCCCCGGCGGTCTGGGAGCACTGGTAGCAGAACATATCGGGTTTCTCAATAGCTGCCATTTTTAATTACCTCAACTTCATAGTACACTCTACTTCACAGTATACTTATGATACTAAAGTATATAGCCTAGAAAGTTTCCACAAGTATACCATGCAGGAAGGATGCACTGTAAACCTGACTGTGAAGTATATCTCCAGAAAATGGACCCTTCTCATACTCCTCGAGCTCTATAAAGGTGCCGGGCACACCAGGCGCTTTTCAGAGCTGAAGAGCTGCCTGGACGGCATCACTCAGAAGGTTCTCTCGGCCCGGCTGAAGGAACTGGAGAAGGAAGGGCTCGTCGAGAACAGAGTGGACAGCACTTCCTTCCCTGTGAAAAGCGAATATACGCTGACGGAAAGCGGCCTTGAGATCATCGATATCGTCAAAGATATGAAGCGATGGGCACTCAAGTGGAAGATCACAAACATCGAGTGCAGCTGCCAGGACTGCAGCGAATGCGTTCTGTGAAGGGTATTCGAAATCTCTTTGGAAAATTTTCCTGAGTTTATTTCCCAGGCTGCCCCGCCGCAATCTCCACATCCCTTCCCAGGTTTCCCCTGGCCAGAGAGAAGATCGTGCCCAGAACGCATAGGCCGGCAAAGACCCCAAAAGACAGCTTGATGCTGACCATGAGCATGTCCATCTGCCCGGGCGCAATCTCCACATGTCCCATGATCACCGAGAAGATGAGCATGGTAATGCCCAGGCTCATCAGCTGTCCGATCAGCCGCATGGTGCTCACCATCCCGGAGGCAACGCCAAAGTCGCACTTATCAACAGAGCTCATGATGGCGTTTACGTTGGGCGACGAGAAGAAGGCAAATCCCAGGCCCATGAAGACCAGGCTGATGAGGATGGTCTCAATGGGGGTCTGCGGCGTCAGAAAGGCAAAGAGGGTGAGCCCGACCACGCAAAGGCCCATTCCAACGGAGGCCACGATCCTCGGTTCCACTCTGTCCGACAGCCTTCCTGCCAGTGGGGAGAGGGCCGCCTGCACTATTGGTTGAGCGATCAGAATCAGACCGGTCACTTCGGGGCCGTAGCCCTTCATGTACTGCAGGTAAAGGCTCAACAGAAATGCAAGGGCGGCCGTGGCACTGTAGTTGATCAGGGCAGCCAGGTTCGAGAACAGGAATACGGTATTATTACGAAAGACGCTGATCTTCAGGACGGGATTCTCATTTCTGAGCTCCCACCGGAAGAAAACGGCCATTATAGCCAGGGCAAGCCCCAGCAAATAGGCCCCCTTTACATCCGGGATCAGCGCCAGCCCGTACATGAGAGCAGAGAGCATTGCTGCATAAAGGATTGTCCCGAAGATGTCGAACCGCCCCTCTTGAGCGCAACGCCATTCGCAGTTGATCATCCTCTGCGCCAGGAGCGCCGCCAGCAAAGCGTAGATCGTGATCCCGGCATAGATGAACCTCCATCCTGCGTATGCAGTGATGATGCCCCCCAGGAGCGGCCCCATGGAGAGACCCAAATATACGATGGCCACGTTGATGCCCAGCACCTTGCCCCTTTCCTGTGCCGGGAAGACTGAGGTTAGAATGGCAATGGATGTCCCGAAGATCATGGCACTGCCCAGGCCTTCCACCACGCGCGAGCCGATAAGCATCTGCACGCTATTGGAGATGCCGCAAAAGAGCGATGATACAGCAATGATCGATAGGCCCATCACAAAAATCTTCTTTCTTCCATAAATATCTGCTATTCGGCCGAAAGGCACGACAAAAATCGCCGCCGAAAGCAGGAAACCTGTGACTATCCATCCCAGGAGCGCCTGGTCCGGGACATGTGAAATCATTGTTTATGGTGGGGAGGGCGACATTCACGGACGAGGCCAAAAACGGCGTAATAAAAGAAGCCATGCAGGTGATGACGAGCACAATCCGTTTGTCATTCATGATAGCCCTGGCATAGTGCTGAGCCTGATTATAAAGCCATCCTCAAATCCAGCCAGAAGCCAGGGCCTGAAATAGTTCGGGCCTACAAAGTGTGACATATTGGATTTGAGGCCTATTGGAATGAGATGTCTCTAACCCTGTACCTCCTCCTGGGGCGGCAGGATCCCTAGCTGCGACATCAGTCCCAATAGGTTAGCCTCGCCCCACAGTTCAGCGATTTTGCCTTCTTCGATGCGAAATATCTCTATTCCCGTCATGATTATGGATTTGCCCGTGGGAGGCACTCCCATGAAGATGCCTTTATGCATGCCACGGGCGGAAAAGCGGGCTGCGATCATATCGCCCTCCGCCACCATATCCTCCACAGTGACATTGAGATGCTCGAATGCCGTCCGGCAGGCAGTGATCACATCGTTCATGCCCGCGATGCCTGGTTGGGAGGGCAACGGGATGTGCAGGGTGAAGTTCGGGGACAGCAGGTCATCGGCGGCTCCAAGGTCTCCCATGGAAGGCCCTTCCATGAAGAAGCGACGAACAATGGCTTTGTTTTCTTCTGTAGACATGAATCATCCTTTACTCTTGTTTTTATCCTTGATTTTTGTTTTTTTTTTCAGGTATTTCCTACCAGGATCGAAGCAGGGTAGAGAACCTCTTCCTTGGTCTGAGCATGCAGAGCCAATTTTTCGTCCAAAGTTCACGAATTCATCTTTTCCTATCTCGCTTTGCAGCTTCCGTCAAATTTCCGGGGCTGCAACTATCTTTTTATGCTCCTGAAGCATGTGGTTCAGGTCCGCTTTCAGGGAGTCAGTCATCGCCACTGTATCATCCATTTCCGGCAAGGACTTACCTTCCGCCAGAATAAGTAGCAATCCTGCGGCGGCAAGCATATCGGCCTTGGGTCATTGATCACTCGGACCAGTCCCTTGTCATTTGTTAACCTGAGATAGGCAATCCGGACAGGCTCTCGATCGGCGGAATGATGTACACAACCTGAGCGCTGTCGTTGTCGCTTTGTCTTCGGTGCATCCCCACCACGAGGATTTAGTTTGCTCTCCATGTCTTTACTTTGCCATCTTTCATCTCCCATCCGCCTTACCTTCGGTTCAAGGCAAGTTATGCCTGAAATCTTCTTCAACAAACGCTTATTTCAGACGATAGTATATTTGGGCATGTTCGTATAAAGAACTGAACGTTTCCACAAGTATACCTGGTAGCGTGCCAGTTTTGATGTAATTTCACAATAATATCCAGGAACCAACTTGCAGTTCACCAGATAACAGCTAGTTATTTCTCACGAGATATAGTAGCCCTGTATCCCCAAGTCGCCAAACTTTAGGGGGGACACAGAGCCATGAACATATCTGACTGCCGTGCTCAAGAACATACCGAAGAAAGATAAAAAGGAGGCTGCTTATATGCTGGCGGATATTCTTGAAGATGAGGCCAAGATGCAGAAACTGGCAGTTGTTCTTGACGATAAAGGATACAAAAAGTCTGCAGATACAATTGATAGTTTCCGATTTCGACCTTTGGAATTACAAATCGTTTCCAAGACAACACTGGAGAAGGATCCGATCTACGAACGGCCTGGAGAGAATCAACAAGGAGCTGAAACGAAGAAGTCGCGTACCAGGGGCGTACCCAAATGATCAGTCACTATTGAGGGTAGCGGTTTGCATCATGATGGATATCAATGAGGTTGGGTAACTGGTAATAGGTATTTATTAGGGTCGTATCAATGCCCAAGAGTGAACATGTTTGCCCAAATAAAGATATATAGATGACTTGGTAATATATCAAATAAGGTGACAAAATTATGACAAGAGTTAAGGGTATCAGTGCTTGCGTGGCAATCCTGGTTCTGCTGGCCCTCACCCAGTTAGCCTGGGCTCAGGATCAGCCTACGAATCAAACGGAGAGGGTCGCCTCTCTAGAGGAATTACAAACGAGAATGAAAGGCGTGCAGGCGGATATGCTTGCAATAAGCGAGAATTTCGACAGAGCAGGCTCTAATGTGACCAAGATGCAGGTGACAGAGGATGACATCATCTACAACGTTACTGCATATGAAAACAAAGACGGTACCATATTGAGAGAGTTTTTCGGCCCGGATGGAATTCTTGTTAAGAGCCTGACCATCTCCCCAAGCAATGGGCCTGTCCTGACCATTACTTATAGCGCGGATGGGACCACTGTCGCGAAGCTGGAGACTTTCGAGCCTTTCGGATTGAAGAAGTATACGGAGGTCAACAATTCCGATGGCACAACGACGGAAATCGTACAGGATGCTTCAGTGGCAACCGACAATACCCTGACTACGAAGGTAGACCAGAATGGAAATGTGATGTCTAAGGAGATCTCCACCACGCCAGGTCTGCCACCCGGTGCTGTTTATTGTCAAAACACAGGACAGTATCAAGAGGCAAAAGCTCCCTGATGGAGGATGAAATCCATTACTGCTGCATGCGGGGCATGGCTTGCCTTGGTCTTCCTGCTGGCATTCTGCCTTCCTGCTGCATCGGGCCAGATAATACCTGACGGCGCAGAATTTGCCAGCTTGACGGGAGAATACAATGATTCCGGCCTGGACATCAATGGCGATGGTCTATTCGAGTATCTGAATATCGATGTGGGAGTGAACATAATATATCCTGGGGAGTACAGCCTTCACGGATTTCTCTATGACAGAGATAATAGAGAAGTTGTGTGGTCGGCAGATCATAAGAACCTCACCTATGGCAACCATACCATGCAGCTGGCCTTTGACGGCAAGACCATCGAAAGGAAGTTGCTGAATGGCCCGTATCGCCTGGGCAACCTATCCTTCACATGGGGTTCTGCAACAATGGGACTGATTCCTATCGTGAGGATGGACGATGCTTACCGGACCCGTCCCTACCTTGCCCACGATTTTGTTGGCCCGGCGAATACGGACAAGAATCTCTCCGGATCAGGAAAGGGCGAGCTCCTCCTTACGCTTTCCATCAAAACCACCGTACCTGTATTTTCTGGAAGATATATGTACGACATAGTGGGACTGAACATGCCACCTCTATCCACGCCCGTCGTTGTCAAGGGCTCCAAGACCGGATACGATCTCAGCATGCCAGGCATTTTTATGCCCAAGAAGCCCAACAATTTCACAGTTATGGCAAGGCCAGTAAAGGACATCAATGTAGGCCTTATGAAGCTGCAGGGGGATCTGGAACGCACCTGGATCAGCTCACAATTTCCAGCAGATAATTCTGGGTTGGCCAGAGCGGACACCGACCTCATCTCTCCTAAGGGATCCTATCACGTCAAGATCTTTGGGGATGCTTCAGAAAATGCTACGGAGGTTGATCTGAGGATGTCTGTGGTGAAGAAGCTCGTCGTAGATGGTCCCTTCAATCTGGTTATAAACACCACAGGATTCCCGTCCGGCAGCTACTCCATCAGCGCCAAAGCTCTGAATGGATCCTTCAATTTTGATGAGATCGAGTTTAACGACCAAACCATCTGACGACCACAAATTAAATATTATGCTGTAGATCGGAGAGGACAAATGACGGTGAGGATAGTTTGGCCGAAGGTGATGGAGAGCGCCCTCATCCTGGCCGCAATTTTTGCCTCTATTTTTATATCTCCCGGCCATTCTTTTGAACTGTCCTCTGCCAGCGTATCACCCGGGCAAGAGATCCTTCTTACCGGGGTCGCGAAGCCAGGCAGTCAGCTCTCCTTTCAGTCCAGCTTCACCATGAATCTGCCTGTGACGGCAGGAAAGTACGAGTATGAAACGACGGTGGAGATCCCTCAGAAGCCGAACCGCTTCAGTGTTGCGGCTCGAAATGTAGAGGACTTCAACGCAGGAGTCAAGTTAGGCATCTGGATCACCAAGAGCTTTAAGGCAGATGGAGGAACGGCTCGCATCTCTCAGAGCGATGTGCCGCCGGGCAGGTACAACCTGAAGATGTTTGGAAGAGCTCTGCCGGGATCGACAGAGATTCCCGTAACTGTCGAGGCCCAGACACAGGTTCAGGCCGACTCGGCAGGAAAATATAATCTGGCCATCGATACATCGGGCATTCCGGCCGGTGATTACAGGATCAAGGGGGCAGGGGACTCGAAGATCATCCGCCTGGGAGGCGGAGACTCATCCACCACATCGACATCATTCACAGGCAAAGCCGAGAGCTTCGGAAGTGACGGTGCCAATAAATCGGAAAGCGGAAAGGCGAAGAGTGAGGAATTCTCAACCGGGCAGAGGACAAAACCGGTGGAGATCAATCAGAAGACGATCCATTGGTATGCCCGGCAGATAGGCCTCAATGTCGTGAATTCCAGCCAGTATGATATGGCCGAAAAGCTCCTCAAGAAGAGGCTCTCGGGAGGCTACTGGGAGATAGTAGCCCAGGGTCAGCCGCTCACAGAAGAGGCAGGCGACTGCCAGGAGGAGTATTGCCTGGTCAGAGGAACTGATGCTTGCAAGGTATGCAGAGAGAAGGATATGATCTTAAGGATGGGCTCGTCCTTGAATAATTCGAGCAAAAACTCAACTCTTCATCCTGCACTCCCATCGAAACAGAGCCCGTCCAGCCAGGCATCCGAATCCATACAGAGGAAGAGCTTCGTTAGCATGCTCCTGGACTGGATCCGGCAGTTGCTCGGCCTTGAGCCCGGTAGGTAAGAATGAAAAAGAAATTTGAGGCGGTACCTCCAGACCTGATGGCGGCAATCGTTCTAGCACTGGCGACGTTGGTCTTCACTCTTACGCCCCTGAATGATCTTCCTGTGCGCATACCCCTGGGCCTTGTTATGGTGCTCTTTGTGCCGGGATATACACTCATTGCCGCTCTTTTTCCGAGGATGGGGGATCTGGAAGGAATTGAGCGGACTGCCCTGAGCTTTGGCTTGAGCATTGCGGTGGTCCCACTCATGGGCCTCGCTCTCAATTACACCCCCTGGGGAATCAGGCTTACTCCGGTTGTCGTCTCCCTGGTCATCTTTACCATCGCCATGGCGGCGGCAGCCTATTGGCGACGCATGAATCTTCCTGCTGATGAAAGATTCTCCATCCAATTCAGCGAAAATATTGGCTCTTTGAAAAGAGAGATCTTGGCAGATGAGAAGGGCCGGCTGGATAAAGCACTGACTTTAGTATTAGTACTGGCCATAATAACCTCCATCGCCGCTCTGGTCTACGTCATAGTAACCCCCAAGCAGGGCGAGAAGTTCACGGAATTTTATATCCTGGGGGCGGGAGGAAAGGCCTACGATTACCCTACAAGTGTCGAGGCAGGCAATAAGAGCACATTGATTGTGGGTGTGGTGAACCATGAATATGAGGAGGTTAATTACACTATGCAAATTTCATTGAATAATACTTCGATAGACGATAATTCAATGAATAACACTTCGATGAACAGCACTTTGATGCAAGACATTCCGAGGAATAATTCTTCGAGAGAAGAGGCGCCATCACTTGAAGATGATTCTCAGGTCAATGGCATTATACTGAGCATGAATCTGACCTTACAGAACAACGAGACATGGGAGCGGCCCGTGACCTACATTCTCAATAATACCGGAGAACAGCAAAAGCTGGAGCTCCTGCTCTACAAAGAGGATAATTTTACAGAACCTTACAGAGACCTTCATCTCTGGGTTAATGTTTCACATCCTCCTGGAAGTGACACCAATTTGACTGCAGATCAGAGTAGTGAAAGAAATATTAGATGAGCCATGGAGTCCAATATCGAGCGAAAAGCATTCTATTCACCAGACCGGTAGTCCAGCAATTTTGTACAACTGACGTAACCAACGCGTTCTATTGATATCTTCATGATCCCGCGGCGAAATTGGAGATATCATCTGGTGATAGTGGAGCCACTTTGTGCGCACGCTCCTTTTTGACATTATCCACTTCCTCGCGAAACTCCATATAATTCTCAAAGCAGCCCATGTATTTGATCCTCTCCAGAGATCTTCAGCCCCGCATTTTATATTGGTTTTCTTGCTTATAATACTTTTAGCGATCCCAAGAAGAAATTTCGGAGCAAAGGAACATGTTTGAGCTGAGGAAGAAGGCGGTGCAGATGTTCTCTCAGGAGGAGATCTTCCGGGCCATTGCCTTGGGTGCCCTCAAAGCCAGGGCGGGCAGACTTGGCCCCGGAGAAATAATCAATATCGGAGAGTTCGAGCTGATAGTGGCCGAGGATGAAAACGGCGAGGGCATTGTGGTGCAGATCATTGAAACTATGGCCAATATGGAATCGCGGGTCAAGGCCATGGTGCGAACGCAGGATATGACAATAGATAGCTGGAGCGATCATGAGCAACGAATCTGGATGGCTGCCTTCTGGAGCGATCTGGCTCAATATCTCAACAAGTGGCAGAGTATTAAAATGAGGCTTGGACCCGGAGAGCACATCACCTTCGAGAAAGCGGTGAGCATGTAAGTAGACCCGAGAGTGACGATCCATGAGGGAACTATCCATCCCGGAAATCAAAGAGAAAACAATCGCTGCACATAAACTATTAGGCCGGGACCGGGATTCGAACCCAGCTCGAGGGATCCACAGTCCCTCAGGATAACCACTACCCTATCCCGGCACGCCAGGATTTGAGTCTACTGCGAGGAGATAAAACTTTCCCCGGCATGGGCTCTCCTGAGACCTCCGCTACTGTAGACAAAGATCCTCCAGGCAATTGATACAATCAAATATTAAGTGCTGCCATCTCGGCATAAAGGATGGGATATGCTTCATGCAGCATGCCCGGTTTTCGGGAATTCAGAAGTCGTCGAGTCTTCGTTGTCCAGATTCATTTGATCTCCGCGATTGAAAGCTTGACCGTGCATAATGGAGGAAGACAATGGAAGGAAGATAGGGTCAGTCGTGGAACTCGATATGTTTTAGGAAGTCGGAGATGACCTGCACCTGTCGGCCTTCCAGCCGAGTTCTACCTTCCAGTTGTCGTATTTGAATGAAAATTTCATCTTAACCCTATATGAGGCTATATTTCCCTTATCGTCCAGCCTGACGTCCAGTTCCGTGACTTCGCCTATTCTAAGGTTCCAAAGGGATTCACAAGCCGTGTCGATTGCATTTCTAGCCGCATCCTCCCAACTGTTAGGAGACGATCCAACTAGCTCTATAACTGGATAAATGCTCTCTTGCCTCCTTTGCTGTATTATCTGGGGCCCATAATGACATAATTTTCTATGTTTATGTACTTTGCTTATGAGCGTTGCGTTGCCCTTCGCAAGGAATGCAGAGGCTCAAAGATCGCCCAGCCCCCATTTCTTCCGGAACTCGAGCTTCTGTTGGCTGTTCATCCAGTGGCTGCCGTCACAGTAGGGCTTGTTATCTGACTTTCCACAGCGGCAGAGGGTTACCCTGTTGCGGGATTCATACATGCTGCCATCTGCGGATTCAATGGGAACACCGCCGCGAACCCAGATGGGGCCTTCACAGCCTTTTTGTTTGTCGTGTACCAGCACCAGAGATGGAACAAAATCTTTCTCAAATGATTTGCCGGTTTTCTTATCCCACAGAACCAGCCTTCCCGAGGGGCAGATCATGGCCTCTTCAATAGCGGATTGTCGAGCTTCTGGGTCATCTGATTTTTGTATGAGATTTCTTATCCCACCAGACCGGAGACAGAAACGGGAGTGGTCGCAGAGTTCGTGGGCATCGGTCAGTTTGAGTTCAGGACCCTCAAATACTTCCGCTTTTTCCAGGTAGGGTTTTCTGCTGGCTGTTTCACTGCCATCAAAACCGATCTCCCTGTGGGTTCCATCACAGAAGGGCTTATCTTTTGATGCACCGCAACGGCAAAGGGTATAGGTATCCTTCGAGGGGTATTCTTTTTTATCAATCAATTCCCGGGTGTGGCCCGACTCATCAGTTACTATTACCTGTTCGTATAGTGGTAATCCGCCTGTAACCCGATATGGACCGTCTTTAATTATCTTAATTCGCATTTCTTCCTTTTTGGTTGTCTGGAACGAATGTGCCCCTATCCTGAGGTCCGTTTTCATCCCCACGTGCGATTTTGGTCAAGGTCTTTATCTGCTGTTAGACTATGAACTACAACGGCGGGACCAGGTTCATACTGCCAACTGCCTCTGCCACATCCTCCGGCCAGATGAAAATTCTGTTGTAAGGTTCCACTAGATAGTAATCCTGGGGATAGAATATCTCCTTGGTAGTCATATCTGCACAGAATCGATCGATCCAACTGTACTGTTCTCTTGAAGAGATAATTTTTCCCTCAATTATCTGCTTGGTGATTTCGTACAACCTCACCAACATACGGTATTCATAGCCGGTCAGAGTCATCGGATCTGGACCAGGCCCCTCTTTCCTTTTGATAGGCATCCTTAGCAGACTCCTGTAGCATAACCAGATCTAGATAACTGGGAATGCTCGGATATATGAGAAGTGTGGCCGACCAGCCGGACTCAACCATTAAGTAATTAAAAGTTGCTCGATCTTTCCTGGACATGGTAGCTAATTCCTTGGAGCTGTAATTAGGGGCCATGTAGGCAAGAAGACGGCCATATTGGTCGAAGTGTTCGTCTGCCGCCCGAAGAAACACATTTCGTTTTTTGCCATTTGGCAAAGCCAACATCCTGTCTAGCAGCTCTTCAAAATGCTCTTTGGCCTTTTTGCCCTGCTCTTCATGTAGAGTGCCTGCCGTGCCCGTGGCAAGTTTGGGATATAAATACTTGCCAAGTTCCTTCTTTATGGGGGCCTTCCCAGCTAAAATCCATTCGGCCAATTGGGCCAGGTTCCTATCTTGCGAGGAGGGTGGCCTATTGTCGGGATAATGCAATTCAGGAGCATCGATGCTGAGCATGCGAATGGGGATTGACACAGATGGTGTATCGCCATCAGTCGTCTTCAGGAAATTCCTGTCTCCCAGGGTGGCTAATTCGAAACCATTGGGATCCCAAAAAATTTTGACTTCAGACATACTAATATATTGTCATTTATGACTTATTAATCTATGCAAATAATTCTCGATTCATAAGATCTCAATTCAAGAGATATGCGATTTGACGACCCTGGTGGGCTGCAGTGGCAGGTCTTTGACGATTGTGTGGCCCGGTTCTATCCTATGGAGTTGTCCCTATCGAATCAATAAAGAAAGATATAACCTCTATGACGAGAGAAAAGGAGTGATACTATGAGGCAAGAGCTAATAGAATTTGCGTCACATGGACAAATCGATACGGAAACGGCTCGACGATTGGCGGCATGCATGGATTTCGAGTTTAAGTCCTCTCCGATTCGATACTTTTTTGCAAGGAAAGCAATCATTGTTGCCGGGGCCGGCGAATTGCTGTCCATAAAAATCTCGGGATTCGGCGATTCTTTCGAGGGGAGACAATTGACATGCAGCAACATAGATAATCCAGAAAATCTCGAAGTGAATATGGCGGAGAGCGAAATGGTTTTGCAGTCTGCCAGAGACCCGGATATCCTTTACGTGAAGGGCGGTGAGACTTCAATAACCGGAGCAAAGTACTCTGATGTCACAAAAGACCTCGATACCCGGTCGGAGGTTTTAGAGATCCTACCCAGAAAGGATCCCGACATAGTGCAAATAGACGATCGGACATATCGCCAAACGGGGACGGTGTACATGAGCGGTCCGTTCTATCTTGTCATCCTGGAGAGGTGAAGCCATGAATGAAATCCAGGAGATTTCCAATTTGATAGATAAAGAGATTCATGCAATAACACTTGCTTCCGCATCAGATCTGCCCTCTGGAAAGATTGGCGGAAAAGCTTCTGCGAGAGTCTTAAAGCTTCGCAATCCCAAAATTATTACCGTCGAGAACAAGATAGAAATCCTTGGTCTAGTGTTCCTGGTGAGCGTTGCCGAGTTGAAGAAAGCAATTAAGAATCGCTACAAGACGCCGGGGCAGAATATTTTCCCAGAGGTCGTAGACGAGTATATTTTCAGCAACGGTAAAGACGCCTTGAATCGGTTAAGAACTTTTGACTCCGCTCAAGCTGCCAGCGACCTGGTTAATCTGGCAAGGCTTGTCAAAGTTCCATCCGACTCGGAAAAAGTCGCATTGGTCAGCAAAATCAAACCGCTTGAACTTGTATCTGAGTATATAGTCGATGGCAAGCACACGAGTGGAAGCTTCTTGGGAAGCTTCGATCTTCCTTTGGTAGTTATGACAGACAATGGAGCGCAATTCGATTTTGAAAATCCGTCAACCGTTGTAGGCACCAATAATCGAGTGGAAGAATCGATGGCTATTAACATGAATAGTATCATGTTGCTTGCAGAGAGAGTGGATGACAGCACAATCCAGATTACGGGCGGACTGAAACACGTTGGCTGGGGAAATGCAATGGCGATTGTGTCCCTGATCTGCTTACTGGTCGGTGCTTTTTCATTCATTGAAAAGAGATTGTTTTTTTTCATAACATTTTTAATAAGTGGGGCGGCGTTAGCGATCGCAAGATACCTCCCCACCAATTGGAATAGGGAGTTCTTTGGTGTATCAGAAATACAGGTTGTTGGGAACGCATACACAGTCTTAAAATTTTATGGAGATATGGCATGAGGATTCCTATTTACCTGCATTCGAAGACGTATTATGCACTCATGCGAACATGTATAATCTAACCGGTCCCAGGATTATTGGAGGATCCGCCGAAGGATTGCGGCTAAATATTTAGAGGGGAGACCGACGGATAGTTGTCGGCATTCGGACCGTCTCCGATCTTCCTGGGAAGGTCGCAGAATCCATCGTTGTTGGTGTCATTGCAGCCTTCACTCGGCTCATCATAATCACTGTAATGGTTTCCTATAACCTTCGCCCCGGTTATGAATTCTAAAAGACCCTGCAAGCCCCCTGCCTTCTCCTCTTCACTCCATCGATTGCCGCTCGTGTCATTTGCAGATATCTCGTTTTCCAGGAGGTCGTTTGACAGGAAAGTATTATTCGTCTTTCCAGGCCGGACAAATATGCCGTATTTATTCTTGAAAATGACGTTATTGTGGATAGTATTATTGTATGACTCCACCAGTATTCCGGCGTTCCCGCATCCGCAATGGCCCGAGTTTGTGAGGTTGAAGCCACTAATCGTCGTGTCATTGGATAATATAGTGATGGCACTTGAAGATCCCCCTGCATCCACTACAGGCAATCCCTTGCCGGTATCAACCCCCAAGAGTGTTACCGGCATATTGAAGAAGTAGACGTTCTCCCGATAGACTCCACTCTGAACTTCAACAACATCTCCTGCGCTGGCGTTATCCACTGCCTGCTGAATTACAGAATAGTTTGCATCCTTTGGCCCCACTGTTATTTTGGCAGCGTTAGCAAATCCCAGGATCAGAATTAGTATTATTATCAAGCACGCTCGCATATATTCCTATCTTAGTAGGGTTTTTCTATTAGAACTTTTCGTTAAAAACATTATCATGGCACTATATCGCCAAAATAATTCAGTAATTGATATGCGAACGATCTTGCCGGAGATGAGATGCCTTTTCAGTCAGGGAGCAATAACTTAAGAGCAGAACTGAATGTAATAATGATGTAGACATAATGAAGAGATGAATGGAAATGCTGGAAGGTATAAAGTGCCAGAACTGCGGCAAAGAGGTCTCGGAGGAGGAGGTCTTCGCGACAGAGGGCAAGACCCTCTGCGAGGATTGCTACATCGATGTGGGCCACAGAATCAGGGTCTGTGATCCCTGGGGAGAAAGGTCAAAGAAGATCTTCCGGAAGAGCCACGGCCTGGAAGGAACTGAAGGGCTGACGGATCTGCAAAAGGAGATTTATGAGTACATCCAGGAGAAAGGAAAAGCCACCAAGGGAGAACTAATGGAGAGATTCAAGCTGCCGGCGACGGAGCTGGAGAACCAGTTCGCCATCCTCCGCCACTGCCAGCTCCTAAAGGGCAGGAAAGAAGGAGACAACGTGTATATTGTGCTCTGGTAGCGCTGATCTTGTTCGAGAAGAGCGGACGGAGGATATCGAAGCGATCCGAATAATGAACGTGCAGACCTTCGGCCAGCCGGCTTAGGCCGGCATAGTCGACAAACTGCGTAAGAGCTGCCCCTGCCTGCTATCATTGGTCGCCCTTGCCAGTGATGAGGTTGTGGCCACATCCTCTTCTCCCCTGCAAAATCGAAGGCAGCGCGAAGACCATAGAAGGCATGGGCCTGGCGCCCGTGGCCGTGCTGCCGCATGGCAGCGCCAGGGTATTGGCACGCACCTGGGTCAAGCGGGATATAGAGATCCTCAAAAGCTGGAATCGTCCTTTATCATCGTGCTGGGGCATGTGGAGAACTATCCTCGCTTCGCACTTCTTCGCTCTGGAACGAATTCGATGAGGCGATGCAAGAGAGTCCTTGAATCGTATGGTGAATTGATTTACGAATTTTTTGTAAGTACTTATTATCAGTACAGTGAAAAGAATCGCAAAATGCTCTGGACTATTATCTGCGCGGAGCGGTTTGACCATTCGCGAAAAAGGATAAATAGTCAGCAGTCCCAAATAAATAGGTTATTCTAAAGGTGATGAAACTATGGCCGATACGAAATTTTATTCCCTGCCGGAACTGCCCTATGCCTACAATGCTCTCGCACCTCAGATCTCCGAGGGTCAGCTACGTTTGCACCACGATAAACACCATGCAGCCTACGTAAACGGTGCTAACGCCATCCTGGAGAAACTGGATAAGGCCCGCCAGGCGGGAACGGATGTGGATATGAAAGCGACGCTAAAGGAACTCTCTTTCCAGGTGGGCGGACATAAGCTGCACAGCCTCTTTTGGATGAATCTCGCTCCTGCGAATAAGACACTCAAGGAGCCCGAAGGCGCTCTGGCAGACGCTCTAAAGAAGGAGTTCGGCTCTATTGAACGCTTTAAAAAGGATTTCACCGCGGCGGCGAATAGCACAGAAGGATCAGGCTGGGCAGCTCTTGCCTGGTGCAGCCACACCCAGAGGCCCCTTCTCATGCAGATCGAGAAGCATAATGTGAACGTAATTCCAACCTACAAAATCCTCATGGTCCTGGATGTCTGGGAGCATGCTTACTATCTGGACTACAAGAATGAGCGGGCTAAGTTCACAGAGGCTTTCTGGAGCATAGTGAACTGGGAAGAGGTGAACAAGAGGCTGGAGGCGGCGCTGAAGCAGTGATGCTAAAGTCTAATTTTTTAAGCCTCCTGAAATATAATAAGGACATATGATGATGGTACAAAAGATAAAATTTTAATCTGAAGCCGCCAGAATTACGTCCGTTTAATAAATTAAGATATCAAGCAAGCTCAAATGAGTTTGATCATCTATTTGGCAGAATTTGATATGAATGATCTGTGGAAAGCCTGGCGCAAGATTTGAAAAAGGTCAGAGAAAGGACAGAGAAGATCGCCCCCATCTGTCTTTGTTTTCGCGATTACTAAAATTACTTTCGCCACACGCACGGAATATGGTTAATAAACTCTGCCAGAATAACTCTGTCCAAGATAGATCAGGCGTTGACTTTATAACTTAGTGATAATACATATTTGCTAAAAAATTTTGAGGGTGTTTGGAGCGCAAAGCGAATAAACTCAAGGCGAGATATTAGTCTATTAGGTTGATTATCGAGAGGTTGTATCATGTCGCTTTATCGTAGAGGGGATGGGAGTTGAGCAGCAGAATCGTGCAGCAGACCCTGGAAGGTTTAGCCGTCTCTGCCATGCCCAGGGTTAGAACCACAGACGGCCATCTGCTGGACTGGGACAGAGAGGCCATAGCCAAGCAGCTCCTGAAGGAGACTAAACTATCAGAACAATTCTATAAAGAACCGGGTATAACCGAAGAAGAGGCCAAGGACATCGCCAAAGAGGTGGAACGCCGGGTGAGGTGGATGAATGTCCGTTACCTGAGCGGCCCCTTGGTCCGGGAGATCATGAACGTGATCCTTCTGGAGAGGCACCACACGGAGTGGCGAAACATCTGCACCCGCGTCGGGACGCCTGTCTTTGATGCTCACCTCATCGACATTGGAACCGGTTTCGAGTCCAAGGAGAATGCCAACCTCCAGGAGAACGCCGAAACCAGCCACAAGAAGAAGGCGGACAAGATCAGCAAAGAGCAGTACCTCCTGCTGCTGCCGCCCTATCTGGCCGACCGCCACCTCGCCGGAGACCTGCATATTCACGATCTTGAGTACTTTGGAACCAGACCATTCTGTCAGGATTGGGATCTGCGCTACTTCCTCTACTACGGCCTGATGCCCGACGGTCTCGGAACCAAAGCCAGCGTGGCCGGGCCTGCCAAGAAACCGGAGGTTGCCATCCTGCATGCCGTCAAGGCCCTGGGCAGCGCTCAGACCAACTTTGCCGGAGGCCAGGGCTTCTACAATTTCCTCACCTTCATTGCGCCCTATTTCGAAAACCGCACCTACGCCGAGATCGTGCAGCTCATGCAGATGTTCGTCTACGAGATGACACAGATGATGGTCGCTCGCGGCGGCCAGCTGGTCTTCTCTTCGGTCCAGCTCACCCCGGGAGTCCCCAAACTCTGGAGGGACAAGCCTGCCGTCTACGCAGGAAAGGTCTGGAACGGCTCTTCTCCTGAAGCACCGCTGAAGACCTACGGCCAGTTCGAGCGCGAGGTGCGCCTGGCGTTTAAGGCCCTCATGGAGGTCATGCTGGCCGGCGACTACTGGGGCAAGCCCTTCAACTTCCCCAAGCCCGAGATCAGCATCGAGCCTGATTTCATGAAAGAGGACGAGTCCTTTAATGCCGCCCACCCGGATATTCCCACCTATCAGGACCTCTACCTCCAGACTTTCAAGCTGGCAGCCGAATACGGCACCCCCTACTTCGATAACCAGCTTCCTGCCTATCGCGGTGCAGGGGAAGGAATATCCTGCTACCAGTGCTGCGCGTACCAATTTGCAGCCACTTCGGACAGCGATGACCAGTTCGAGGATAAGCTGTACTTCAAAGATGGCAAGCACTTCTCCATGGGCTCCTGGCAGGTAGTATCCCTCAACTGTCCTCGTGCTGCCTATCTCGCCCGCGGCGACGACGAGCTGCTCTTCGAGTACCTGCGAGAGCTGATGGACACTTCCGTTGAGATCTTCAAGGTTAAACGCGAATGGATGAACCAGATCATCAAGAACCACCGCATGCCCTTTGCCACGCAACAGCCCCGAGATCCCAGCACGGGCGAGAAAGGCTCCATCGCCGTCGGCCTGGAGGGCCTGGTCTATACCATAGGCGTAGTGGGTGTCAATGAGATGGCCCAGTTCCATACTGGAAAGCAGATGCACGAATCCCGGGAGTCCTGGAAGCTCGCCGTACGCGCTATGACGGAGATGGAGATCTATGCCAAAAAGCTCTCCCAGCAGCACGGCATGACCATCGCTCTGGCGCGAACGCCCGCAGAGACCACAGCCCAGCGTTTCGCGGTATCAGACCTGATCCATGAGGAGTTCAGGGACTGCGCCGAGAGGGTTGTGAAAGGCGATCTGGATGCCGTGAAGAAGAACGTGCATAAGACACGCGATCTTCCTGTCTACTACACCAATGGCACCCATATGCCGCCCAGTGCAGATGTAACCATCTTCGAGAGGGCAAAGCTTGAGCATGTCTTCTTCCCCATCGTCGATGGCGGCAATATCTTCCATGTCTTCATGGGAGAGGCCACTCCCGACCCCAAAGGCTTGATGGACTTCGGCATGCGTTTGGCCAGAGAGACTCAAATAGGCTACTTCACTTTCACCAAGGATATGACTGTATGCCTCGGCTGCTCCCAGGTCTCAGGAGGACTGGAGGATAACTGTCCCAACTGCGGATCGGAAGATGTAGACCACATCAGCCGAATTACCGGTTATCTGCAGGCTGTGAGCGGATGGAACAGCGCCAAACGCCAGGAGCTAAAAGACCGAAAAAGATACAACGAACTGGCATAAGCTAACGAAAGGTATATATCGGATATACTTACAGGTGGATTTGCCAGTGAGCAAATTGGAGGATTCAATAAATGCCTGCAGTTGTTAACAGAGAAGAATGCGTAAGCTGTGGAACTTGCGTTGAGGAGTGCCCGGAAGAAGCCATCAGCTTGGACGACGAGGAAATCGCAGTTGTAAATAAGGAAAAGTGCACTGAGTGCAAGACATGTGTTGAGGCTTGCCCATCTGAAGCCATCAGCATGGAGTGAATGCACTTTCAGCACATTTTTTAGATTTCTTTTTCAGCTTTCTTTTTCTCTTCGTCGGCTTTCGGCAGCGTCTTTTTGCTGATCCTTTTTCCGTTATGGCCTCATAGAATTGCTCCCAATCCAGCGTCGTCGCTACACATCCTGCATTGGAGAGTGGCACTCCCTTGAGCCGGTATGCCATGGCTTTGGCATAGGTCCAGTCCCTCTTTTATCTCCATATGGCAGCCCACGCCCACAATGGCCCCGGGCCGGTATTTTTTGATGATCCTCTTGATGAAGCTGGAGCCGGGAACGATGAAGAATCTGTAGCCCATGCCCTCGGCATATTTCTTGGCCTCACCAACACTGCAGCGTCCGCAATTCACGCATTTTATGCCCTCTGGCGTGAGCTTGGCCGGGCACTCTATGCTGCGAACACACTGGGGCATGAAGATGAAACGCTTCTCACGAGGAGTCTTCGAAAACTCCTTCTCGTTGATGTAATTTCTCAGGCGCACACCGACATCGTCCACCATAGAATCGTCCGCCCTGGCCGCCCAGAAGAGAGCTTTTATCACGCTCTCCAGAAGAATGATGCCTAAAAGCATATACCGGCCGCGAAGAAGTTGCCCGTCTTAAAGGAGTAAAGGATGAGCAGAGCCACCAGAACCGAGAGAATCAGAACGATGACGGCCGTAATGACCACGATTTCGCCCACGAGATAGAATAGCTGGTTCAGGTACTCAGGGAACATGTCTGGATCATCAAATCCCCTGGCTTATAAATCTGTTACCGACGAAAAACGGCGCAAGTTTTTTATCCCACCTGGCATTGAGCATTATACCTTCGCCTTTATGAAATTTAATGAGGATTGAAAGATGGCAAAAATGCACAGCAGAAAAAAGGGTTCCTCCCGATCCCGACCACCCACGGTTGCCAAAGCACCCGCGTGGTCCGACATATCCAAAGAGGAGCTGGAAAAGACAATCATGAAACTGCACGACAGCGGGCTGCCCTCAAGCCGCATTGGTCTGACATTGCGAGACCAGTATGGAGTGCCCAGCACCAAGCTGGTCCTGGGAAAGAGCATGAACGGCTTCCTGATGGAGAACAAGGCCCTATCGGATATTCCGGAGGACCTGACCAATCTGATGAGAAAAGCTCTTCACGTGCGCAAACACATCAAAGCCAATAAGAAGGATGTTCACAACAAGAGAGCTCTGCAGCTAACCGAAAACAAGATCAGAAGAATGGTTAAATACTATCATGACTCCGGGCGGCTGGCACCGGATTGGACCTACTCGCCCGAGACGGCTGAGATTCTCATCTCATGAAGCGGCTCGACAAGGCTGCAGAAGCTATTGCCAAGTCGATACTGCATTGCGACAGCATGCGTGTGATCTCGCATAACGACGCGGACGGGATCACATCCGCAGGGCTGATCTGCAATGCGCTCCTGCGCGCAGGGATACCTTTTCAGGCCTCACTACTGAACCGGCTGGATGAATCCGCGATCAATGGCCTGACAGGGCCCGTAGTATTCTGCGACATGGGCAGCGGCAAGCCGGAGCTGATCTCACGCGTCAAAGATGATTGCTTCGTCCTGGATCACCACCGTCCCGTGGGCACATTGAGCTGCATGCATCTCAATCCCCATCTCTATGGCATAGATGGGGCCTTTGAACTATCCGCGGCGGGGACAGTGTATTCCGTGGTGCGCCACATGGGCGACAATGCCGATCTGGCCGGCCTTGCCCTGGTAGGTGCCATGGGAGACCGCCAGGGCATGATTGGCGCGAACAGGACTATTCTGTGATGAGGCCGTCGCCAGCGGC
The DNA here is from genome assembly GCA_963843555.1 of uncultured Methanosarcinales archaeon. Classification (GTDB taxonomy): domain Archaea; phylum Halobacteriota; class Methanosarcinia; order Methanotrichales; family Methanotrichaceae; genus Methanothrix. The sequence goes on along the minus strand of CAWJKV010000010.1, from coordinate 79,154 downwards.
GCGGTAGAGGTGAACGCAGGCCTGAAGATGTCCGAAGACGGTCCTGTGGAAGAGGTTTTTCAAAACAGTATAGAGCCGCTCCTGGACTTTACCGGCGATCCGGAAAAGACCCGCCAATTTTTGGATGACCTTGAAGATAAAGGGCAATGTAGAGGGCCTGGGAAGGGATGAACTGGCCAGAATTTGCACGGCTCTTACACTGAAATTGCTTATGCAGGGAAGCTTTGCCGCCGATTCTGTTTTGGGTGAAGTGATCCGGCTGCGGCACGAGGTGGTGGAGAACTCACTGCAGATGGTGCAGCTTCTTAACGCCTGCGGCAATAGAGATGTTCCGGGCCTCGGCCTGACCCTTTGCCTGCGGGACCGGAGTGCCTTTGGTGAAGCCCGGAAGCTGGCCCAGGAATACAAAGGCCATATCATGCGGGAGCTTACTATTCTTCGAGAGCAAAATAAGGTGATGAAGAACATTCGCTATTTGATGATGGAGAATATGGAAGCGGGTGCGATTGTATCGGGCCTGGGAATTCGATATCTATACAGCGAGATGCCTCTCATCACCTTGAATCACAAAGATGATATGGTTAAGATATCGGCGCGCGGAACCAAGCCGCTCATATCCAAAGGATTGGATCTTTCCGTTGCCATGCGAAAGGCGGCTGAGGCTGTAGGAGGAGCGGGGGGCGGCCATACCATCGCCAGCGGTGCCTCTATCCCGCCCGGCGCAGAGGAGAGGTTTTTGGCGCTGCTGGACGAGATTGTGGGAGAGCAGCTGCATGGAACTGCAAAAGTCGAGGCTCCTGCCCCCGGCGCACCCGCCCCTTGTCCACCCACCAACAGTGATGCAACATGATCCGGGCCAGGCTGGTCTTCTGGGGAGAGAAGGCGGGACAGGTGGCAAGAGCCATTGAGCCTGACAACCTGCCCAATATGAGTCTTCAGATCGATGCCGACAGCCTTTGCCTGCAATTTTCGACGGAAAAGATAGGTACTCTGCTCTCCACGGTTGACGATCTATTGATGAACATTAAAATAGCGGAAGATGCACAATCTTGTATGGAGGAGAGATGAAATTCCACTTAGAGGCAAGCTTTCGGCTGAGCGCTGATGCTAGCGCAGCAGAAGCTGCCATTTCCGATTTCTTTAGAGAAGCTGGGCCAATGCTGCAGAAAGGCGCGCCGGATGGGCAAGGCGCGAAGATAGCCGAGTGGAAGCTGGCCGGCAATAGAATCGATCTGGTCATTGATAGCGACAGGTTTGTGCGAGCCCATGATGCATTGCTCAGGCTGCGCCGGCCGCTGTCTGAGCTCCTGGGAAAGCAGTACCGCATCGGCGTGCGCGGCCTGGATGTAAACAAGTTCGAGATCGAGGTCGAGTCCGAGAGGGCCATCGAGCACAAGATACCCTATGTTCGGGAGATAAAATTCGAAGGCGGCAAGCTTTTGCTCTCCCTGGATGTGGGCCCGAGCGGCACACTGGGCCAGTCTGAGATCGAAAACCGCATACCGGATAGGATAATCAGCCTTCTGGAAGAGAAGCTGCAGAGCGGCTACGGCGGCAAGACCGAGCACTGGGAGCTGCTCTGGGAGAGCCCGGAGCGCGAGCTGAAGTTCACGCGCGACCCCACCGAGGAGATGCAAAAGGCGGGCTGGATCAAGCACGGCTCCAGCCGGGGCCAGTGGATCTACGGCCCGGAAGCCACCCATGTCTTCAGGACCTTTGAGCAGATCGTTCTGGAGGAGATCATCCGGCCCCTCGGTTATCAGGAGATGATCTTTCCCAAGCTCGATACCTGGGATGTCTGGAAGAAGAGCGGCCACGCCCAGGGGGTCTACCCGGAGATCTACTTCGTCTGCCCGCCCAAGACCCGCGATCCTGCTTACTGGGAAGAGGTCATGGACCACTACAAGGTCACCCATGAGGTGCCGCTGGAGCTGATCAAGGATAAGATCGACCTGCCCATCGGAGGCATGTGCTACGCGCAGTGCCCCACCTTCTGGGGATTCTTGCAGGGAATGACTCTGCCTGGGAGTGAGATGCCCATTAAGGTCTTCGATCGCTCCGGCACCAGCCATCGCTATGAGTCCGGCGGAATTCACGGCATCGAGCGGGTGGACGAGTTCCACAGAATCGAGATCGTGTGGCTGGGGACCAAAGCCCAGGCCCTGGAGGAAGCTGAGAAGCTGAAGAGCTGCTACAAGCACATCTTCGAGGACATCCTGGAGCTGCACTGGAGGACGGCCTGGGTCACGCCCTGGTTCATGGCGCAGGAAGGAAAGACCGGCCTCTCAGAGATGACGGGCGCGGGCACAGTGGACTATGAAGCCGTGCTGCCCTACAACGGCAACTGGATCGAGTTCCAGAATCTGTCCGTCAATGGGGAGAAGTATCCCAAAGGCTTCACTGTAAAAGCTCAATCAGGAGATGCCCTCTGGTCGGGCTGCAGCGGTGTGGGCCTGGAGCGCTGGGCATCAGCCTTCTTGAGCCAGAAGGGCCTCGACCCCGCGAACTGGCCTCTGGAGTTCCAGGAGCGTTTCGGGGAGATGCCCAAAGGGATCAGGTTCCTCTGATCCCTGATCTGCATTTTTATTCATCGCGCGCTCAATGAATCAAAAGTTTCATCGCAAGCGTCCTTCTCCCAGAGCAACAGTCCTTTTTGCAGTAATGTCGAGATTGGTCGTCTCCCCGGATGTGATGAAGACCGCGCGTGGAGGAATGCCGTAGCCTGAACTCATGGGATCAATTGTGTGCAATCCGGGTGAAAGCGCAAGCCGGTAATTTCCCTGCTCATCGGTAGCGCCTGATGACATGAAACCATCTACGGTTATGCTTGCAGAAGGTATGCCTGCACCGCTCTGATCCACTACTCTGCCCTGGACCCATCCCACACCGGCCGTGGTGTACGGCTGCCCATACTGGTCGAAGCCTGCAGTGGCCGCGGGAATTATGGGCGCCGTGGCCACTGTGCCCGCAGTATAGCCTGTAATCCTCGGAGCGATGGCGAGCGTGCCCGTCCGAACCTGCATCGCGGATGATGTGAAGCTGTATCCGGAAAGCGCCGTCGTTATGGTGTAGTTTCCGGGTGGCACATTCATGCCATAGTGGCCTGTGGCATTGGTGGTGGTGTTAGTGGCCTGGCCCTCGCTTCCAATTATCCAGATGCCGGCCCCAGATATGCCTCTTCCAGATACATCAACCACCTGCCCCATTAGTCCACTGCCTGTCGTGTAGATGTCCAATTCTCCCCTGCCCAGGAGGGTGGCAGTTCCTGCCAGGAGTAAAATCAGTATCAATAGTGCCGGGTACCTTGTCGCCATTTGAATCCCTGATTGTTATTGTCTTCTAAACAATTAAAGATTATGTTTTATTCTGAATCTGTCTCGGGCAAACCTTCTTCGTTACGGAAGAATGAAATTCAAAAATCTTTAAGTACCAATATTGCCTTTAATGGGTATGAGATTTCGAAATGCATCCCTGATTTTAATGTTGGCCATGCTGCTGCTGGCCAACGGTGCAGCCGCTACAAAATGCGTAATTTATGTCGTAGATGAACACAAAATGACTGTCAATAACGCCAGAATATACCTTGACAATTCATCGCTGCCAATTGGCACGACCACCTATAATGCCGGATTGGGACGGCATGCCTGGGTCGGGGACATCGCACAAATGGGTGAGCACACACTGACTGCGAAATGGGAGCGGGCGCGGCCAAATGTTGTATCTCACCAGGGGTTGGCAACGGTGAATATTGCCGGGAATTCAACCATGCGCATAACCATAGCGACACATCGAGTATGATTTCTATCCGTCAATAGCACTCCTCTCTGGCTAATATGATCAAATATATTCGCTGAATACATTGCGTCAGCCTTAGGACACGCGGAGTACGAGATAATGGACGGCGAAGAGCTTGAGCCCTATTATGCTCATATTCCCGATCTTCCTGGTGTATGGGCCACGGGTAAGACCCTCGAGGATTGTCGCAATGAACTCATCTCCGTTATCGAAGGCTGGATCGTCTTGAGGCTGAGAATGGGAGACCCTATCCCTACCATTAACGGCCATACGTGAGCTTTGCTTTGAGGGCCCGTATCCTGGCGGAAATCACGAATACATGACCAGATGTGGACCCCGTCCCCCCAGCGCGTGTCACCCGCGCGGAACCCCGGAAGTAGTTGTTAGATCTTTTGCTCTTAATAGAATCTGCTGATGTCATTAAACTGAAGACTGGACAGAGTAGATGCAGGCAAGGACTACATCAGCGCATTCTTACGGGGTGCCGCGAGTCGGCCTGCGGGCCTCCCGCGCTACTGTGGGGGCCCCGCTCCAGGCCGCGGGCGGCCGAGCGACGACGGCGGTTAAGCTGCAGACTGATCGGAAGCCCCAACGTCTGGACAAACCTCGACTTTTCAGCCATGGATAGCCGGTTGGAATGATTTACGGATGAACCGGGCTGAGGCTTTCAGAAATCCAGGAGTCTGTTGCAGGGAGGGCCAGAGCAAAGAACTTGAAGGTGCCCGGGGGGCCGGCCGGCTGACTGGGCTCACGTGCGCGTGGGGGCGCGGGAGGTCCGGCGGTTGGATAGACGGCAACAAAGAGATTCCCTGCAAGATAGGAACAAGCGCAACTATCTTGAGTAAGTTAGGGCGATCTATGAGGCATGGAGGCTTTGGGACCTGGCAATGGGCGGTGTCCAAGAACCGTGAGGATGTTGCAGGAATCCAGGTGTTTGTTGCAGGAAGCGGCCACATGACCTATGCGGTAATTATCCTATCGAAGGCTCAAAGATATCTTGATACCTTGGAAGAGCGGGCAATAAGGAATATCTGGTCAAGTATTGCTGAATTGAAGAAGAATCCCTACAGGTCCCGGCCTCTGGTCGATATCATAAAGCTGAGAGGCTTCAAGTCACCTCCTATGTACCGGCTGAGAGTCGGAAGGCACAGGCTGGAATATTTCATCGATGAAAACGGCAAGACAGTAACAGTCACTAACGCATTTCTCAGATCTGGAGACTCAGATTACCGATGAGAGTATATATTAATAATACCTAAATCTAGTTGTGATCATGAAGATGAATGCCGTCGAAGTAAAAGAGCATCAAGAGAAAGGAGATTACAGCGAGGCGGCCCACGTAGACGAAGAGTACGAATATCTGCTCAAAAACAAAGATCAAGGCATAACCTTCGAAGAGTATTGCCGCAGACGTGGAATCAAGCTCTGAGCCGTCGTCACATTTTTCATAGCTCAGACCCTATAATCGCTCTCATCCGTGGCGGGGACGAATGTTAAGCGCCACATCCGCAACAAAATCGAGCGACCGTCTCATCGAGGACCCTTCTTGCACCAGCCAGCCCGCCTGAAAGGGTTTCTTGTGGACCATAAGCCGAGGAATGCCGCCGAAAGGCTCATCACACATTCGCCTCCAAAATCCCAGGTGGTTTCTCTTGGCCAGCTATAACCTCATGCCCATGGAAATTCTGGAAGAGCGCGCCCGCGCGGCCGTGGCGCGCCTGGAGTCGTGCGACCTCTGCCCCCGCCGCTGCGGCGTGAACCGTCTGCAGGATGAGCGCGGCTTCTGTCGCACCGGCCGCCTCTCTCGCGTGGCCAGCTACGCGCCCCATTTCGGCGAAGAGCCGCCCCTGGTAGGCCGCGCTGGCTCCGGCACCATCTTCTTCTCCGGCTGCAATCTGTCATGCGTCTTCTGCCAGAACTACGATATCAGCCAACAGAACCGGGGAGCGGAGGTCTCTGCCGGGGCCCTGGCCCGGATGATGCTGGCGCTGCAGCGCAAAGGCTGCCACAACATCAACTTCGTCACGCCCACGCACGTCGTCCCGCAGATCCTGGAGGCTCTGGTGCTGGCCCGAAAAGAGGGCCTCCACGTCCCTCTGGTCTACAACAGCGGCGGATACGACTCAGTGGAGACGCTGCGGCTCCTGGAGGGCATATTCGACATCTACATGCCCGATGCAAAGTTCGGCTCGGACGAGATGGCGCTGAAGTATTCCAGGCCCCGCAGTATACGCGATTTCATGAAGTCGGCCATCCGGGAGATGCACCGCCAGGTGGGCGACCTGGTCCTGGACGAAGACGGCATCGCAGTGCGGGGCCTTCTGGTCCGCCACCTGGTGCTCCCTGCGGGCGCTAGCCGGCACTGCTGAGGTCGTTCGCTTCCTCTCTCAGGAGATCTCATCGAACACCTACCTGAACATCATGTCTCAGTACCGTCCGGAGTACAATGCCTGCCGCTTTCCGGAGTTGAGTCGGTCCATCACCGGCCAGGAGTACAGCGAAGCCCTGCGCCTGGCCGCGCGAGCGGGGCTGACCCGAGGACTGGCAATCCTTTAATGCCCGGCGGCTCCCAATTATAATCAAATGATTCCTTTCGAGTACCTGGAGCATACCGCCGATGTAAAGTTTCGCGCCTACGGTGAAACCCCGGACGAGATGCTCTCCAATGCCGCAGCCGCTCTCTTCAAGACCATGGTGGACCCGGCCACAGTGCAGATCCTGGAGACCTGGAAGGTGGAGCTGGAGGCACCATTGCTGGAGGATCTGGCTTACAAGTGGCTCTCGGAAATCGTATTCCTCTTCGAGACCGAGTCAGCAGTCTTTGCCACCTTCGAGGTCTTGCTCCGGCAAAACGGGTCCTGGAAGCTTGTAGCTGAAATCGGCGGCGAGAGAATGGACCTCAAAAGACATGCCTTCGAGAACGAGGTCAAAGCCATCACCATGCACCAGTTTCGGATCAAGAAGAACGATCACTGGTGCATTCAGGTGATTTTGGACGTGTGAATATGGCAGATATCAACAAGATCGATGATAATACTTACGAAGTGCCCATAGGCTACCGGCCGGGCATGCGTGTGCCAGGGCGAATCTTCGTCTCCGCGGCGCTGCGGGAGATGGTGGAGCCGGGAACGATAGATCAGGTGGCCAATGTCGCCACCCTACCCGGTATTGTCAAATACTCCATGGCCATGCCCGATGCTCACCTGGGCTACGGCTTTCCCATCGGCGGCGTGGCAGCTTTTCGAGAAGACGGCGGCATCATAAGCCCGGGAGGCGTGGGCTTTCGACATCAACTGCGGCGTACGCCTTCTCCGCACCGACATCGACTCAAAGCTGGTGCAGCCGCTCATGAATACCCTCATCGATGCTCTATTCGAGGCCATCCCCTCCGGCCTCGGTGCCACCGGCCGGCTGCATGCCAGCGATCAGCAGCTCACAGAGGCCTTCATCTCCGGTTCCGAGTGGGCGGTGGAGCAGGGCTATGGTGTGGAAGCTGACGTGACTCACTGCGAAGAGAACGGCCACATGCCGGGAGCCGACCCGGCCCAGGTGAGCGTGAAAGCTCGCAAGAGAGGCCGTCCTCAGCTGGGAACCCTCGGCAGCGGCAATCACTTCCTGGAGATCCAGCGAGTGGAAGAGATCTTCGACGAGGAAAAGGCAAAGCAGTTCGGCCTCTTCAAAGGCCAGATTACGATTATGATCCACTGCGGCTCTCGAGGAGCCGGCCACCAGATCTGCACCGATCATCTGGAGGTCTTGAACCAGGCGGTAAGAAAATACAATATCGATATTCCAGACAAGCAGCTTGCCTGCGCGCCTCTGGGCTCTCCTGAGGCGGAGCACTACTTTGGAGGAATGGTCTGCGCCGCCAACTACGCCTGGGCCAACCGGCATATCATCGCCCACTGGACGCGAGAAGTCTTTGAAAGGTACTTCCCCGGTTCCAAGCTTGATCTGGTTTACGATGTGGCTCACAATGTGGCCAAGATCGAGGAGCATGATGTGGATGGCAAGCGCGAGCGTCTGTACGTGCACCGCAAGGGCGCGACCCGGGCCTTTGGTCCCAGCCGCAGGGAGGTGCCGGAGACCTACAGAAACGTTGGCCAGCCAGTGCTCATACCGGGAAGCATGGGAACGCCCTCTTATGTTCTCTGCGGCAACGATCATGCCCTGGATGTCTCTTTTGGCTCCGCCTGCCACGGTGCAGGCAGGGTCATGAGCCGGAGCCGGGCCACCAGATTGTTCACCGGCAAAGACGTGAAGGCTGCCCTGAATTTTCAGGGAATCGTGGTCAAGGCAACGTCACCCGCCATGCTGGCGGAGGAGGCTCCCCAGGTCTACAAGCCCTCCGGAGATGTGGTGGACGTGGTACACAACCTCAAAATCGCTACCAAAGTCGCCAAGCTTGTGCCTCTGGGAGTATCCAAAGGATGAAGCTGCGGGTCGTCCTGGTCGAGCCGCTGTACGAGGGCAATGTGGGCTCTGTGGCCCGGGCCATGAAGAACTTCGGCTTTCATGATCTGATGTTGGTCAACCCCTGCAAGATAGAAGACTACGGCTCTGCCATGGCCTCCCATGCAAGGGACGTTCTGCAGATGTCCAGAAGCTTCTCATCCCTGCCGGAGGCGGTAGTGGGAGCCAACCTGGTGGTGGGCACGACCGGCAAGAGATTGGAGAGTGAGCAGCACCACCTGCGACTGCATTTGCGCGTGCCGTGCTTGACGCCCGCACAGCTCGCCGCGAAGCTGAATGGAAAAGAGGGGACTGTGGCCCTGCTGCTGGGACGGGAAGACTGCGGCCTGAACAGTGAGGAGCTGGCCATCTGCGACATGTTGGTCTCCATCCCCACCAGCAGCGATTATCCCGTCATGAACCTCTCTCATGCGGCTGCAATCCTCTTCTATGAACTCTCCCGGTCTGAGAGCGGAGCAAGAGCTGGCCAGCCGGCAGAGCCTAAATCTACTCCAAGAAAGAGCCAATTCGCTGCTCCAGGAGGTCTGCTACCCCGAGCATAAAGTGGATTTTGCAGATCTGATGCTGCGGCGCATCTTCGGCAGGGCCGAACTGACCGAAAGAGAGGCGCGCAGCCTTCTGGGCATTATAAAGAGAATTCGCTGGAGAATATCTCACGGCCAGGAGAGGGTGCCTTTGCCCTCGGACGCAAGACCTCAGCGATAGGCTGTATCCCGCGAAAAGTGCGAGTGCAGGCTGACCTACTGAAAAATGCGCCCGTAACCGGGCGTTAATATGTTTTGTCGATGTGGAGGCTGGGCCCGGCTCGTCGGGCTATGTGGTGGAAATGTGGTTCAATTTAATGCTCGGGAATCCATCTCAGCTTCTGGATGATTACCGCTTGGGCATTCTCTATCAGTGTGATGCTCTGTGCCCTATGCCTGCCGCTCTTCACAATGTCTGCTGGGCCTTGAATCTTTCGAGCCTCAGCGTAGATCTTTGCACCGTGTAATGCATCGCCCTCTTCGTAGCACTCCATTAAACGGCCTCCAGGCGGCCCTCTTTCTTCAGCTCGGAAGTAATCCTGCGCACCAGGTCAAAATCAAGCTCCAGATCTTGAGAGATCTCATCGGGATAGGCCTCATGCTTTCTCTGGAAGTACCCTGTGATCTCCTTCTTTGCCGTCTCGTAATCGACATCACGGCATTTTATCACTTTTATGGCAGCCAGCTTGTCACGGATTGCATCTCGGACGAAGTCCGATGCATTGAGATAGACTCCGGCATCAATTAGGTCTTGAATCTGCGCGAGCTCGCTGCGCGTTATCTTCGAACCTATATACATATCCCTGAGATTCCTTCTGTCTCGTTGCACCGGCCATATGTTAAATTAGGTTAACTTTGGTTAAAAAACTTCTTATCTGGTAATTGTGGACCAAATATCCTATTCCTCCGGTGCGGGAGAGTTTTCGGTCACATCCCTCCTGCATAAACCCTCTCCGCCGTGTCGCATATCTCATCCCAATCGTACTTTCTTGCCGTCTCCACGCACCGCCCTCGCATGGCATCGCTCTCCTGCAGCGCCCGGCAAAGCCCGTCCGCCAGAGCCTCCGGCCGTGGGCTCGCAGACCATCCCCGTCTGCTCTGTAACCAGATCCATCACTGCGTTCATCCTGTGCCTCACTGTGACCACGGGCAGACCGCAGGCATTTGCCTCCAGGGCCGCCATGCCGAAGCCCTCTCTTGTGGACGGCGAGGCGAACACCCGGGATGATTTCATGAGGGCCAGGACATCATCGTAGCTCTCCAGAAAGCCGCAAAACTCGACATTCTTTTCCAGTCCTTTCTCGCGAACCAGAGCTTTCAGCCTGCTAATCTCCGGGCCATCTCCGACTATCAGGGCTCTCACATCTGGGACTTCCGACAACACCATCCCGAGCGCCTGGATGAGAATATCCACGTTCTTATGCTTGACCAGCCTTCCCGCGCAAATTATATCCGACTGCTTCTCCGAGGGCCTTATCTGCTCAATTCTCTGCCAGTCGATGCCGTTTGGCACCACCTGGACGGCTTTCACACCCAGCCTTTCCAGATCCCTGCGGGTCCTCTCTGAGACGGCGATGTTCGACTCCGTCAACCGGGCGGCAGCCAGCTCAATATACTCACCCAGGATGCCTTTCTTTCCCAGGTACTCGTGCCAGTATTCGCCCCAGACCTCATGCCAGGTGATGAATAAATCCCGTCCCTTAAGGCTGGTGAGGAGCTTGGCAGAGAAGCAGGAAAGATAGGGAAAGTTCTGGCAGTCAACTATCTCGCAGTCCGTGCGAATGGATAGAACCTTGCCTGCGAAGTAGGCCGCCTCCTTCATCGATCTTCTACCGCCGGAGTATAGCGGCATGGGTTCACAGATGCCATGCAGGTGCACACCATCCCTCTGGATCACTTTCTCTCCCTGCCACCATTTCATGCCATAGCAGTGCACAATGTGCCCGCGCCGGGCCATCCTTTGCGAGAGCTCATAGATCCTCTTCTCTGCGCCGCCCTTTACCCAGGGGTAGACGGCGTCATAGATGTAGGCAATCTCCAATTCCAAACACCTTTAGCCGTCCTGATGTTCATTGTAAAGCAAGAGCAGGCTGATGAACATTCCAGAGAAGATGGTCTGGATTCCGAGGATCGATAAGATCATGGCGATCATGGCGTTCTGGGCGGCGTCCAGGGCCCCAAAGCCGGACCCTCCCCACCTCAGCAGGACACTCAGCCCAATAATTACACCTGCTGCAAGCAGCGCCAGCCCCAAAATCAGCTCCTTTTCCAGTGAATGATAGCTTATCAACTTTCCAACTCTCCCCGGGCTGGAAAGGCCATAGGTGACGCCGAATGCCCCGAAATAGAGTCCGGCCAAGAGCATCTGATACCCTATGATGAGCAAGAGGCCACCCAGGATCAGAGAATGCATCCTCGATCCTCCCTGCAGATACACTCCCACGGCTAAGACCAGTCCGAAACCAAGGGCCAGCAGTCCGGGAATGAGCAGAAAAGGCCCTGGCCGGTAGAGCATCATAAAACGCAGATGTCTCCAGCCGTCAGTAAAGGAATGGAGCTTGGAATCCCCTTTGCGTGGATAATAAGTGATAGGAACTTCAGCGATTCTCAGATCCTTGGAAGCCGCTTCGATCACCATCTCTGAGGCGAATTCCATTCCTCCCGACTTGAGCCTCAGCCTTTTCAGTCCCTCGCTGGTGATGGCACGCAGGCCGCAATGGGCATCCGAGATGCCTGTGGAAAAGAGCTGGTTCAGCACCCAGGTGAGGACCGGGTTTCCAATATAGCGATGGAGGGCAGGCATGGCCCCGGGAAGAATCTCTCCCTTCAGCCGGGACCCCATTACCATGTCATAACTGCCGCTTTGCAGCAGGGCGAGCATACTCTGGATGGCTCCGGGATCATAGGTCAGATCCCCGTCCATAAGAACAATAAAATCCCCTTGCGCCTCCTCGAATCCAGCCAGATAGGCATTTCCATATCCCAGCTTTCCGGGCAGGACAATTCTTGCGCCGCAGGATGCAGCAATACTGGCAGTCTTATCGCTTGAGCTGTCTGCAACTATGACCTCACCCTCCAGACCGCTCTTAGCAAAGGCCAGCTTGGCTCTATGAATGCATTCGCAGATGGTCTCAGCTTCGTTTCTGGTGGGGATAATCAAGCTGATTTTGGGCACGTCTCTTAGCGTTATGGTTTTATCTGTTAAAGCCTTTCCTGAGGATAACGCGTTTGAATTCAAAGCGTCTCAGGCTCGACCTCATGCTTGAAGGAGAGCTTGACCCGGGCCCGATATACTATTATTTTTCCCTCGGCAAGGTTTGTGTCCAAGTCCACGACCTCGGCGATCCTCATGTTTGTCAGCCTTTTGTCTGCGGTTTCGATTGCGGTCTCAACTGCTTCTTCCCAGCTTTTTGTTGAGGTTCCCACTAACTCGATCACATCATAGACGCTGTCGCCAATTATGCTGCCCATATGTATCAAGAGGCGCTTCACCTTGATATATTTTGTCCGGTAAAGACGAGCACGGGATACAACTCGAAAAGAAGTTCGGCTGGCCAGGGATTGGAAACGCTTACCTGAAGAAAAGGAGATTGCGGCTCTATTGCGCGGTCTCCTCTTTGACTTCCTCTGGTTCTGCTTTCTTTTCCTCCTCTGGTTCTGCCATATTTGGTTCTACTGGTTCTGCGGCATCCTCGACTTCTATCTTTCGAGCTTCTTTCTTGGGACCTTTGCCCATAGCCACCAGGGACGCTTTGGCCTGAATCCTGGCCAGAGGGTAATCGTCCTTGGCCACCTTCTCCAAAGCTTCAACAGCTCGGTTGTCCTTGAGCTCTCCGATGATCCAGGCAGCGCCTGCGCGTACATCCTTATCCGCATCGCCCAGAGCCTGAATTATGCGTTCAGAGACCTGCTTTCCGTATGCAGCGATGGCCACCATGGCATTGCTCTTGACCAGATACTCTTCATCTTTTAGAGCTTCGATTAGCGCCTCCAGAGTCTCGGAGGCTTCGCGTTTTGATAGGAGGATGATGGCGTTGGAGCGCACCAGCATGTGCTTGTCTTTGGTTGCTGCGATCAGCTTCTCTGTGGACCAATTCGGATCGGGGAGCACCGCGGGCATGGAAGGCGCTTCTGCGCCACAGGTCGGACAGGCTTCCTCCACCATGGAACGGGTGACTATGGGGACAGCTTTGTCCTCGGTTTTCTGCTCTTCTGTCGTAATCTCTTCTGCTTTATTTTCTTCTTCCATACCCTTTTATTTCTCGGCTATTCTACTTCAGCTTTTCCCAAAGAGAAGGCTTTTTTATTCGCTTCCAGGTATTTGGGCGGCACCACATCGCAAAGAGCCCCCATGATAAAGTCTTCTGGCAATGGAATATACCTGGCAAGGGCACCGAGCATTACCACGTTCATGGCCTGAGCTGTGCCCGCCTTCTTTGCCAGGGCCGTGGCATCCATTGCGTTCACAGTTCGGCAAAGGCCCTCCAGGGGGGCAAGCATCTCATCCAGAAGAGGGTAGCGAGCGACTCCTGTGGTCACGGTAACCGGCAGCACCGGCCTGGTGTTGACCAGGGCCACGCCATTGGGCGAGAGGAAGTAGGCAAAGCGCAGGGCTTCTGCAGGCTCCAGGGCTACCAGCACATCTGCTCCGCCGGAGGCAACCATGGGACTGAAGCGGCACCCTATGCGGGTGTGATTTATGACGCTGCCGCCTCGCTGGGCCATGCCGTGCGTCTCAGCTCCACGCACTGGTTTCCCGGCCATAACCCCAGCCCGGCCGATAACGTCTGAGATCAGTATGACTCCCTGACCACCCACGCCTACGATTACTATATCGCATTCAGATGTCCTCATCTTCCCACCTCCGTGATTACGGAGCTGGGGCAGATCATGGCACAGACCCCGCAGCCGGTGCACAGATTATTTATCTTGGCCAGATCTCCCTCGAATTCGATGGCAGGGCAGCCAAAGTCCACACAGATCCCGCACCCCTGGCATCCTTCGCCCACCTGGAAGACCCTGGGGCGGGCACCGCTCCGGCGGGCTTTGATCACGCAGGGTTGCCTGGCGATGACTACAGACAGACCTGGATAGTCCTTCGCCCTCTGGAAGCTTTCCAGAGTCTTTTCCAGGTCATAGGGGTCGACAGTCTCCACCAAACCTGCGCCCAGCGCTTTGACAAGCGCCTCCAGGGAGACCTGTATCGTTGGCTCTCCAGTGGCAGTGACTCCCGTACCCGGATGGGGCTGATGGCCGGTCATGGCCGTGGTGGAGTTGTCAAGGATGGTCACAGTAATTCTGGCCTTGTTGTAGGCCGCGTTCAAAAGTCCGGTCATGCCTCCATGCAGGAAAGTTGAGTCGCCCAGGGAACAACAGATGCCCTCCGTCTCCCCGCCAAATCTGATTCCACTGGCAAGAGTTATGCTCGCGCCCATGCACAGGCAGGTATCCACAGTCCCCATGCCCACGGCCATAGTGTAGCAGCCGATATCGCTCGGATAGACTGCCTTCTTGCCGAAGACTTTGCGCATGGCATAGTAGGTGGCACGGTGGCTGCAGCCCGGACATAGCGCCGGAGGCCGGGGCGGCAGGATTCCAGCGGCAGTGTTCGGCACGGTGGCCTTTTCCGGAATCCCCAGCATTCGGGCGATGGCATTTCTCACCAGCAAGAAGTCGAGCTCACCCTCGCGGGAGATGGATCCGGCCTTTCCCAGGATCTCAACCGCTGGATTGACCAGTCTCGCCAGCCTCTCCACCTGTTCTTCCACTACCGGCTCCAGCTCTTCTACCACCAGGACCCGTATGACATGTTCCAGCATGCTGCAAATCATTTTCGTGGGCAGGGGATAGGAACCGACGCGAAGCAGTGAGACGTCCAGGTCCAGGTCCGAAATAGCCTCTTCGGCATACAGTCCTGCGATGCCCGAGGCGATGATTCCCGTGTTCCCTCGCAGCGTGATCCTGTTCCAGGGGGCGGCCTGCAGAGCCTCTTCTATGGCGGCCTGCTTTGCGATCAGTTCCGTATGCAGCGCCCGGGCATGTCCGGGCAGAGCCACACGTCGCGCAGGATTCTTGACAAAGCGGCCGCCTCCACATACTGGCGGAACAGTTCCCGCTTCCACGTCCGCCCTGGCATGAGAGACGCGCGTCGTGGGCCTGAGCATGACAGGGATATTGAACTTCTCGGACAGCTCAAAGCCATAGATCGCCATATCTTTTGCTTCCTGGGGGTCGCTGGGGTCCAGGCATGGTATGGACGCAAACTGGGCATAACGCCGGGAGTCCTGCTCGTTCTGGGAGGAATGGCAGAAGGGATCATCGGCACAGATCACAAGAAGTCCAGCACCTACTCCCAGGTAGGCCAGGGTCATAAAGGGGTCTGCAGCCACATTCAGACCCACATGCTTCATTGTCGCCACGGCGCGCGTGCCCGTCCAGGAGGCACCCGCTGCCACCTCCAGTGCCACCTTCTCGTTCACAGACCATTCCACATGCATCGGCCTTGCGCCCCTGAGATCCACCAGCGTTTCGATGATCTCCGAGGAGGGTGTACCGGGGTAGCCGGCAGCGAGACCCATCCCCGCCTCCAGGAGGCCTCTGGCAATTGCTGCGTTTCCGAGGAGATATTCTCTCACAAACAACCATCCTTTAATATATTTTTAATATATTCTTTCTCTGGAAAGATTAATGCCCTTCTCTCTGATAACCGTTTTGATGCCACAAAATTGATTAATCCCTGGGCATTGGTCCCTTCTATTATGGTCGAGTGGCAATCCGATTCGGTTGGGTCGATTTACAACTATCTGCCGGCAGGCTGCCGGATCTGCCGGCAGGGCGCGGGCCTGGTGCTATTCGTCACGGGCAGATGCATACGCAGCTGTTTTTACTGCCCAATCTCCGAGGAACGGAGAGGACACGACGCAGTATTTGCGGATGAGCAGCCCGTGCACGGATTGTTGGATATCCTGGAAGAAGCCCGGGCAATTCGTGCCCTGGGAACGGGAATCACCGGCGGAGAACCCCTTCTGAGATTGGACTATGTCCTGGAATGCATCACCGCTTTAAAGCACGAGTTTGGGCCTGAGCACCACATTCACCTCTATTCCGGCCTTCTTCCTGAAAAAGCGGTTCTAGAGAAGCTGAAACAGGCCGGTCTGGATGAGATCCGCTTTCACCCCCCGGTCTCGGAATGGTCCAATCCGGTCGGCTTGAAGGAAACACTGCTGGAGGCAAAGGCCAGCGGATTGGAGGCAGGAGTGGAGATACCCGCCATAAAATCTGCTCCCAAGATCGTTGAGGCCGTACGAGATGCTGATGCCTTTCTTAACCTCAATGAGCTGGAGTATTCCGAGACAAACTTTGCTGGCCTCGCTCTGGAGGGTTTCTTGCCAGAGGAGCTGGGCTGCGCGGCCATAGGAAGCGAAGAGGTCGCCAGAGATCACTTTCTCAGAGATGACATCAAAGTGCACTACTGTCCTTCTCGCTTCAAGGATGCGGTGCAGCTAAAAGAGCGATTGCTGCGCAGGGCGGACCACACGGCCCGGCCCTTTGATTATGTGAGCCCGGACGGCACCATAATTCACGGCATAATCGAGGGCGATCTGCAAATGGCTCGGCAGATTCTTGGGGATCTGATGGTTCCAGAAGAGATGTATTCCTGCCGGAACGGGCAGATAGATATTGCGGCTTCAATCCTCGAGGATATATCTCTGGAGCTAAAGAGCGCAAAATGTATTCTCAGTATAATTGAGAAGTATCCCCTGGAGAACGGGCTGGTCGTAGAGAGAATACCTTTATAATCCTTAAATTCATTATTTCGAGGCGGTGATTTTACCGGATGGAGAGCGCTGAAGAACGAATCCAGGAGAGACTCAGGAATTATCTTAAGCGGGACGGTATAGGAATCAGGAAGGCCGTCCTAAAGCTGTTTTTAAGCGATGGAGCTTACACCACTGAGGACGTCTTCACATACCTCGCGAAGGAAGGTTTTGACGTCAGCTATCGTGGAGTCTCGGCTATGGTGGGGCTTATGAATACTCGCCTGGGCATTCTGAGCATTGATGTTTCCGGAGACCATAACGTATATTCCCTCAAAGGAGACCACAAGGGTGTGGTGAGGTCCGTTCTGGAGAATTATTAATAGACGGCATCGCCTCGCAGGAGTCTTTCAAAACTCAATTGGGGGGCTCGCCTCTTTTCATTCTCTTCATATACCTATTCAAGACAACGTCCGCCATCAGATTTATTCCAGTCAGGGCGGCGTGTTCTAATGAACTGGCGGTCATTCTCTCGCTGTAGAGACGGTGCAGTTTCTTGAGGTGTCTGAGGTTATACTCCAGACACAATCCCACCAGCTGCCAGTGCTCAGGCAGAGCATCCTCTTTGCTAAAGCCTCTTGTGCCGCCAAGCTTTGTATCGGCGATGGTGGTGAAAAAAAGCGGCAGAATGAGCCCGGTATAGTCCATCAGAGACTCCACCAGTTCTGTGGTCTGGACGACATCCTCTGCTCTCTCTCCCGGCAGGCCCAGGACCAGGCTGGCTACTGGAAGCCAGGACTCCTCGGCGAAGAGACGGTAGCAATCTCTCACGATCTCTGGCCAGTTGCCGGTCTCACCTGGAAGTGCTTTGCGCGGCATATGCATCTCCAGTATGCGACAGCTTCCTGTCTCAATGCCGATCCAGGCGGACATGTGATTCTGATCCGCGCCGATGCCTACAATCTCGGAGATCTTTCTCAAAAGCCCCTGGTTCTGATGGATTGCAGCCAGGCTCAAGTGCGAGACGTCCATGGTCTTCGGTCCGAGCTGCTTTACTCTTGACACCAGCTCCAGCACCTTCTCCTCATTGGAGATCATCCCGGCCGAGCCATAAGCGAAGAAATCCTCGCTGTGCAGGATGATGTCCCTCTGACCAGCAGCCAGGTTTACTCGCACATCCTCCAGGACATTTTCCAGCGGCCGATGACGCATGGTGCGCATGGCCGGCGAGCAGAAGGCGCACCCCCTCCAGCAGCCTCTGCCGATCTCCACGATGCCTCCGATGGTAGCGCCGCGATTAGTGGGAATCCGCTCTCCTGGAACCGCTGTCCCCCGGATCACAGAAGGGACGGCCTCTCCACTCATGATCTTGCGGCAAATCTCGGGAAAATCGCCCTCTCCTTCGCCAAGGTAGATGTGGTCGACGCCCACGTCCTCGCCCATCACCTCCCAGGCGCCGTTGCCTCCTAGAACAACCTTCGGCCTGTGCTCTTTTATGAGCGGGTGGCGAACCAGTTCCAGAAACTTGGAACGGTTGAAGGGGGGTCCGCGTCCTATGATATCCTCGATTTCACGAAACGCGATCTTTCCCATGGGGTCGTCATGAGTTATCCCCACGATCTCCGTCTCCGGGCCGATGGCCCTGTCCAGGTGATAGGGATGGGCCACCATCACTTCCTCCCTGGTGAAGCCTGCGTCCAGCAAAGCCGCTTCCACTTTTCTCATGCCGCAGGGGGCGATTGCTGCAGAGCCGTCCTCAAGTACGGGCACGGGCGGGCAGAAAAATTTTCGGAATATCCAGTCCGGCAGCATCGATCTCGGCATGATGGAGGCAAAGCCGAGCATTACACCGCCGTGATAGCTGCTCATCATGGTGGGGTCGCTGGTGAGAACAATTCTCTTGCCGGGCATCTGTGGCATCTGATCGACTCCATTTTGGTTAAGGCAGATAACGTTGTTGGACTGGAAAAGCCCAATAAGTTTTTATCGGATTGCCGACTTTTGAGCCAATGTGCAAGAGAAGTCGTTATCAGAGATTAACGAACGCATTCGTGACGGCTCGGCCCGCGTCGTAACAGCAGAAGAGATGCCAGACCTCGTGGACGAGCTGGGCCCTGCAGGAGCGGTGCGCGAGGTGGACGTAGTAACCACTGGAACCTTTGGAGCCATGTGCTCCTCGGGAGTCTTTCTCAATCTGGGCCACAGCGACCCGCCCATAAAAATTGTCCGGGCTATGCTCAATAAGGTGGAGGCCTATGGCGGCATCGCGGCTGTCGATCTCTTCCTGGGAGCGACTCAGCCTTCGGAGGATCGAGGAATCGAGTATGGTGGGGCCCATGTCATAGAAGATCTCGTCTCGGGAAAGCAGATCGAAGTTGAGGCCCAGGGTGGACCCACTGACTGCTACCCCCAGATGGAACTTGAGACCAGTCTACGCCTGGAGGACTTCAACCAGGCCACCATGGTCAATCCACGCAACGCTTACCAGCGCTACAATGCGGCCACCAATTCATCCGATAGGACGATGCATACCTACATGGGCACGCTGCTTCCGGGCTTTGGCAATATTCACTATAGCGGTGCAGGAGTGCTCTCGCCCCTGTCCAATGATCCAAACTTCGACTACATCGGGATCGGCACGCGCATTTTTCTGGGAGGAGCGCAGGGATTTGTCATCGGCTCCGGCACGCAGCATAATCCCCAGAATAACTTCTCCACGCTCATGGTCACGGGAGACATGAAAAAGATGAGCAACCGTTTCCTGCGAGCGGCTACATTTCATAAATACGGCCCCAGTCTGTACCTGGGCCTGGGAATTCCCATACCGATCCTGAATGAGAAGCTGGCCAGGAGCACTGCCGTGCGGGATAGAGATATCACTGTTCCTGTAGTGGATTACGGCATCCAGCGCCGGGACCGTCCCTCTATCAGAATGGTAAGCTATGAAGACCTGAAGTCAGGAACGATCGAATTGAATGGAAAGGAGGTGGCAAGCTCCTCCCTCTCCAGCTTCCAGGTGGCAAGAGAGGTTGCCAGGACTCTGAAGGAGGAGGTCGAGAAGGGCGAGTTTCTGCTCAGTCAGGCTGTGGAGCCTCTATCACGCGTGGGCAGTTCCCGGCCCATGAAGCAGACCAAGGAGTCGCCAAACGTGGGTGATGTCATGAGCCGCGACGTGGTCACAGTTCAGGAGGATATCCCAGTGGATAAGGCGGCCAAGTTGATTGTGAGCGGCAGCTTTGATCATCTGCCGGTGGTCTCCAAGGATGGAAGGCTGATGGGTATCATCACTGCCTGGGATATATCCAAAGCAGTAGCCAGCGGCAAGCCCTCCCGGATTGCAGAGATCATGACCAGGCGGGTTCATTCTGCCCGATTGGATGAGCCAATTGAGCTGGCTGCTCGAACTCTGGATACGCATAGCATTTCGGCATTGCCGGTAGTGGATAGAGAGGATAAAGTGATCGGAATGATTACCAGCGATCACCTTTCCCGGCTTTTTGCGCGGAGGCGGTAGAGATGAAACTGATGCTTCATGTTGCCCCTGGTATCGTCCGCTATCCACTCATAGCTTCAGTCATTCTGGAGACCTCGGCCCTGGTGAATATTGAGAGGGCCAGCATCGATGCCGTGAGTGGAGAGATCGTTCTGGAAGTTCCCTCCGAAAAGTGTGTAGAGGTAAAGGAGGCCTTCGAGAGACGGGGCGTTAGGGTCGTGCCCCTGGAGATACCTGTAATCAGGGATGAGAATGAATGCGTCCACTGTGGGGCATGTGTTTCCATCTGCCCTACGAAGACCTTTCGCTTTGAGGATTGGCGGGTCGTTGCCGATTCAGGTAAGTGCATTCAGTGCGGAGCCTGTGTCATGGGCTGCCCCCAGCGAGCATTGAAGCTGGTACTTAAGTAGCTCCAGAGCAAGAGGCTGACAACTTGCGTCGGACGTCGTGGGCTCATGGCATGTCCAATGCAGGCCAGCAGTTCCGGGCTTATGCGGACTCAAAATATATATAAAACTGTAAATGTAAAAAAACACATCTTATTTTCGATCCGAATCTTCTGGCCCCGGAGTTGTATATAACTGATCCATTTCGTCGCCAATCAATATTAATTTTTGTATGTTAAGTGTCTAACATTCTAAAGAAATCAAAGAATTTATATGGACGAACAGTTTATACATATGAAATAAGTTAGTGTTAATATTCTGGTAGTTCTGGGGGAATATGTGTTGTTTGATATCGATGGTCTCACAAATGTGAAGGATCCAGGATTCCTTTCCTGCCTAAATTTCTTCGCAGATCCATCTGATTCACATCCGAGGTGCAAATAACGTGCCCACCGACCGCATTGTCTCATGCCTCGGGTCTTTTGCCGAGATCCTTTCTGACCCAGGTGGCTACGAGCCGGAGCGGCTGAGGGGCCTATCCCAGAATGTGCCCGAGCTTATTTCTTCTTTCATTGAGGCCATACTCTCTTCCGATGAAGATCTTATGCAAGAAAAGCTTGCCGAACTGGCTGATTACGCCTCTCACATCAACAGCTTCCAGGCCTGGTTCAACCTGGGCTTTCTGGCTCACCGCTTATTCTTCCATCAGGCAGCCATCGAATACTATGAGAAGAGCGCAAGCCTTGCGAATATTCAGGGCGACCATGAGAATGTCTCGCGAGTGATGTTCAGCCTGGGCAGCCTCTACGGCGAAGAAGAAGACTGGAATCGCGCTTGCCTGTGCTATGAAAAAGCCCTGCGGGCCATAGATGGATGCGAAAAATCCTCACTTATGCGCCCGATTTTAGGAAATCTGGGCAGCATCTACCGGCTGCAGGGTGAGTACCCTCAAGCTGTATCGTGCTATTCTCGCATTCTGGATGTGCTCCTGGCTGATGACAGAGCCGGCCGGGCTGATGCACTCAGCAATTTGGGCGATCTATACCAGATGGAAGGGGACCTTTCCCGGGCGGAGGAATGCTATCGGAAGTGTCTCGGCGAGCGGGAGCTGGCCCACGATTTGAGTGGCACAGCCCGGGCTCTGGCCGCCCTGTCTTCAATCTATCAGCTCACCGGCAATGGCAAACGTGCGCAAAGCTGCCTGGAAGCGGCCAGGCACTATCTGGAAGATCTCGATGACAGGGCAGGCTCGGCCGAGATGCAAAACCGCCTGGCTGATATGCACTTCCATGAAGGCAGGTTTAAGGAAGCCCTGGACGATTATGGGAAGTGCGTGGTTGCCCTGCAGGAAAGCAATCCGACCCTCGCTTCCCAAACTCTTTCTCGCATGGCCCAATGCTTCCTGGAGCAGGGTGAATGCATCTCTGCAGAAGACCATCTGCAGAGGGGCATCGCAATCATGGAGGGCCAGGGCGACTCCTCCGCCATTGCGGATGCGCTCCTTTTATTGGCGGGCATCCACCGCCGGCAAGGTCTCCTGGAGGAAGCCCTGCAATGCTCCCGGCAATGCCTGGAGATCAAGGAGCAACAGAAGGATCGCAGCGGAGCTGTGGCTGCCCTCAATTGCATGGGGCTGATCCAAACCGAACGCCTCGAATTGGCATTGGCCATAGAGTGCTACCAGAGGGCTGCAGTCTTGTCTATGGAAAACGGCGAACCTTTGTCTGCGGCTGAGTCACTATCCAACCTGGGAAGCATGCATCATTTGCAGGGCGAACTGGATACTGCACTGGACTACTATGGCCGTGCGCTGGAAGTCTTCGATCGTCTGGGCAATAAGCAGAGATCATCCCAGACCCAATCCAATCTGGGGCTGATCTATCAGAGTAAGGGTGACTTTTCCCTGGCCCAGGATTATTTCCAGAAGAGCATTACAACGAGAGAGCAGCTAGGAGATGAGCTGGGCGCAGCCACCGCAAAGCTAAACCTGGGCCTGGCTCTTCAGCTCAAAGGAGAATGGGATTTGGCAAAGTCCCATTTTGATGAAGCGGCTCTGACTTTTGAGAATCTGGGAGATGTTAGCGGATTTGCTGCGGCACAAAACAATCTGGGAAACCTTCACTCAGATCGGGGCGATAGCCTGCAAGCCGTTTTATGCTACAACCTGAGCCTGGAGGCCAGGAGTGCAGAGAATGATAAACACGGCATAGCCACAACGCTTGGCAATCTGGCCACGGTCTATTTCCGGTCCGGTCAAAAGGAAAAGGCTCGGGAGATGTATTGCCAGAGCCTGGAGGGCTTCCGGGAGATGGGAGACTCCAGAGGAGAGGGGAGATCATTGCTCGGTCTGGCAATCATCATGGCCGAAGAAGGCGATCTGGAGGGAGCTATGCAGCACTTCCGGGATAGCCTGTCGTTGGAGATCGAGAGAGAAGACTCATCTGCTATGATTGAGGTCCTGGGACCGCTGGTCAATGTAAGCTTGCGGCGTGGACAGTGGCAGGAGGCGGAAGCCAAATACGCCCAGGTTCTGGATATACTCAGATCTATGGGCGACTCTCAGGCGGTGGCGACCGTCCTATGCTCCTTTGGCAACCTCCGTGCCGATCTTGGCCAGTGGGATGATGCCATGGATAGTTATCATGAGAGTCTGGCCATCCTGGAGCGGCTGGGTGACATCTACGCCCTGAGCGTGGCCAGGAACAACCTGGGCAATATCTGCTATCGACGCGGCGACTGGACAAGAGCTCTGGAGAACTACCGTTTCAGTCTGGAGGGCTTTGAAAAGGCGGGCGATGCCCAGAGCGAGGCCTCTGTCTTGAGCAATGTGGCCAGCCTCTGTTATAAGAGAGGCGAATGGTCGGGGGCTCTGGAGAGCTACCAAAAGAGCCTGGATCTCTTCGAGAAGCTGGACGACTGGGCAGGTGTGGCCCAGGTGCTTGGCAATCTCGGCAACTTCTATCACCGCAGGGGCGAGCGAGATCTGGCTCTGGAGCATTTCCAGAGGGGCCTGGAAATAGAGAAGCGTCTGCGGGATAGAGAGGGTGCGGCTGAGATGCAGGCCAGTATCGACATGATCAAGGTCGGCCGGGGAGACACTCCTTCCAGAATCGATGATTACCTGAAGCAGCTAAGTGAGCTGGAGGCAGTTGGCGACCTCTCCGGCCAGGCCGAGGTGCTCGCTGCACTGGCAGGCAGCTACACGGATCGCTGCCAGTGGGAAATGGCCCTTTCCAGCTACAAAGAAAGCCTGGAGCTCTTCGGCAGGACGGGTGAACTCTACAACCGTGCTCAGGTGATCTTCAATATGGCACTTGTCCATAAAGACAAGGGCGATCTGGCCAGGGCTCAGGCGATGTTTGGTGAAGCCTTGAATCTATTTCAGAATCTTGATGCTGTTCCCTGTATCGCCCTGGCCAAGCTGAACCTGGGCACTATCCTCGGCCAGATGGGTCAATTGAATGATGCTGATCTGTTATTTTGCGAGGCTATAGATCTCCTGGAAGGTCTCGGTGCGTTGCCTGATTTGTGCGAGGGCTATTTGGCGGCAGCTCTCTTCAAGATTCGAGAGGGTCGATCTCTGGAGAGCAGGTTCTATCTCTCCCGGGCCGAGACCCTGATATCACGTACTGATTACCCGCCCCTGAAGATCCTGCTCTACAATACTCAAGGGGAGCTCTATCAGAAGGATGGTCTCCACACCGAGGCAGAGAGCTGCTTTGAGAAGGCTCTCTCTTTAGCCCGGAGGATCTCCAATCTCCACGAGGAGGCAAAAGCCATTGCCAATCTGGGGAGGCTGGCCCTGGCCAGGAGGGACTATGCAGAGGCCCTGGTCAAGCTGCAAAAAGCGCTATCAGCCTTCATCCACCTGGGTGCATTGTTTGATATCATCACCCTCTACCATGATCTGACTTTTCTCTTCCTGGCCCAGGAGGACTATGCGCGAGCCGAGGAGATGGCCATCCTGCGGCAGCGCCAGGCGAGAATGCTCGGATATGCCGACCTGAATATCAAGGCCCTGGCCGATCTGGCAGAGTGCGAAGCGCATACCGGCCGCAAGGAAGAGGCCAGAGCGGACTACATCAATGCCCTTCGCATGGCCTGGAATGAGGGCGAAAGATTCCCTTCCGCCGCCTTTCATCAGATCGCCGGAAAAGTCATCGATTTCCTGGAAACGGCAGCAATCCGGCCGGAGGAGGGGCATCAAGCCAGCCTTTTGCGAGAGAAGCTTCAGAAAGGGGATTATGAAGAGCTGCTGGAGCAGCTGCCCGGTCAATTGGATTGCTGCAAAAAGACCGGCTAGAGGCCGGACCCCATCATCGATGGCAGCAGGCTGAGCTGGAAATCTATCTCTGCCAGATCATGCCTTATCTGCGGCTCCTTGAGAAGCAGGTTCAGCTCGTTCAAGCGGCCTATAACCTCTCCAATCCTGGCCTCTTTATGCTCGCTCCTGGAGCGAACCGGTGCATAGTAGATCAGGGAGCTGGCGTTGTCCGCCTCCACACCAAAGAAATCCTTGTCAAAGAAGCCTTTAAACTGCATGATGACAGGTTTATAGACGTTCTTCAAGGCCGGGATATAGAACTCTTCCAGCATCATCTGTTGCATCCGATTCTTCATATCTGCGACTCGAAGGCGGATGTAACCCTGGCCGTGGATATAGTTCCCGTAATGGATTCCGTATTTTATGCGAGAGCACAGATCTGTCCTCATGCCGAAGATAAACTCGCAGGTATCATCAGTCTCCGTGGGGTCGAGGTTGAGGAAATACTTGATGAAAAGGATATGCCCATTTTCGAAGACTATGAAGACGTGGGTCTCGTCGTTTTGTGTGCCTTTAAACTGGAACTCCGATACATTCCAGCCAAATAGC
Source organism: uncultured Methanosarcinales archaeon (assembly GCA_963843555.1). Taxonomy (GTDB): domain Archaea; phylum Halobacteriota; class Methanosarcinia; order Methanotrichales; family Methanotrichaceae; genus Methanothrix. The sequence continues at coordinate 53,853 of CAWJKV010000010.1, read as the reverse complement.
TTCTGGGCCTCTTCCTTTGTAAAAGAGTACATTGCAAATTCGCGAACCTTCTCCAGGAGATCTGCCATGGTTTCCATTTGCAGAGACTTTTCTCTCGAATCGGATAAACATTATGGTGACAAATTAAAATCCGCGGGATCCGGAGAATAGCGCCCAATAAAACAGGATAATCAACGCCGACGCCAGGGTCAGGGCAATGACAGCCTTCATGAGCCCCAGGGCGCGGGGCACATCAGAGGTATGCGGTTCCTTTCCATCTTCCAGCAGCACATAGTAGCCGGGCTTCTCCAGGCGAACGTCAAGAGCGCCGGCCGTGGCGGCCATGGGCCAGCCGGAATTGGGGCTGGGCGTGGCATTATGGTATTGAAAGGCAGCCCTTAGGGTCGCGCCCGCCCTCGCGGGCCGTGCCAGGGCTATCAATACAATGCTCAAGCGTGCCGGAATGAAGTTGGCCAGATCGTCGAGCCTGGCCCCAGCATATCCCAACTCTTTCAACCCGGGCGTCTTGTAGCCGAGCATGGAATCCATGGTGCTGATAGCTTTGAAGGCAATAGCCGCCTCCAGGCCCAGGCCGACTGGCGCAAAAGCCAGGTAGTAGAAGATGGGAGAGAGTATGGAGTCCACATAGTTCTCAGATAGCGACTCTATCACCGCCGAGCTGGCCTGGGAGCGGGTGAGGGATTCAGTGTCCCGTCCCACGAGCGCGGGCAGCATCTTTTTGGCTTCGTCCATGTCCTGATCGATCATCTTTCCTATATCCCTGGAGACTTCCAGAAGACAGCGAATCGCGAAGGTGGATTTGAAGAGGTAGGCCGCAACCAGGAGGGGCAGAAATGGAACTGCAGATGCGGTATAGACCAGGAAGTAGCCTGTCAGAACGCTGACTGCAATTACTGTGAAGGCCAGGGCAAAACCCTGCATCCGGCTCGGCCCGGCCCGTGTGCGCAGGAAGGCGATGAATCTGCCGATCCAGACCACAGGGTGAATCCTGGCAGGCGGCTCACCGAGGAGGATATCGAAGGCTACGGCCAGAAGAAATACGGCCAGGCTCTCCTGGATCATGGGGATCACAGCAGCTCCTCCAGCATCTTCCAGACCCGTGAGACGGACTGGCCCTTCATGAGCCCGTCCACTACCATTTCAGCCACATTCGGTCGATGTATGATCAGGCAGTCCTCACAACACCAGGAGCCGTTCCTCTCTCTGCCGCCCGTTCTCTCATCCAGGCAGGGATAGAAGGGGCAAAAGCAGAGGGAACAGTCCTGCTCGGGAGAGTGGCAGGGAAAATTCTCGCAATTCAGTCTCTGCATGCCAGGGCCTGCTCCAGGGCGGCGATAAGCTGCTCGTTCTCGCTATGGCCTCGCACTGCTACCCGGATGTAGCTCTTTCCCAGGCCAAAGGACTGGCAGTCCCGCACCAGTACGCCCTGAGACATGGTCCGCTCGGCCAGAAGATCCGAGCTGAGGCCTGCGGGCCCGACATTCACCAGGATGAAATTGACCCGGCTGGGCAGAGGCTCGAGGCCCAGGTCTTGCAGAGCACGGGTGAGATATCTGAGCTCAGCTCTGATGACCTGCCGGGATCTCTCCAGATGCTCCTCGCAGCCCAGCAGGTGCACTGCTGCTGCGGCGGCAACGGAGCCGATAGACCAGGGAATTCTGGCCCTGTTCAAGATCTCTGCCAGGATGGGATTGGTCACGCCGAAGCCCAGCCGCAGGCCGGGCACTCCGAAGGACTTGGTCAGGGATCTCATGACAAACAAGAACTCCCTCTCCGGAGCAAGATCGGCCACGCTCTGCTGAGGATCGGAGAGCTCAATGAAGGCCTCGTCCACGAGCAGAAAGACTTCCGCTTCTTCGCATCTATCCGCTAGACTGAGCACCTGATCCCGGGTCAGGAGGTGTCCCGTAGGGTTGTTCGGGTTGCAAAGGAAGAGCAGCTTGGCCTTGGCAAGATCGGCGTCTGTCAGGAGCGGAAGACCGTCACCGCCGATATTCACCTTTTTAACAACGGCTCCGGCCAGAAGGGACTGATTGGCATACTCGCCAAAGGATGGTGTGGGCACAAGGCTGATGTCGCCCTCTTCAAAGCAGCATTCGGCAAAGAGCCTGATCAGCTCAGAGGAGCCGTTTCCGGGAACAATGCAATTCATATTCACATTCACAAATTTTCCGGCGGCGCGACGAAAGTCCTTGTAGCTATTATCCGGATAGTGGCCAATATGCATCAGCTCTTCCAGAAACAATTCTCTCAGAGGCGGCGTGCCTAATGGATTGATATTGGCAGAAAAGTCCAGCGGCTCTGCTCCTAAACTCTCTGCCGCTTCCTGCACTTTGCCTCCATGCTTGCACTCCGCAGCCGAGGCAAAGCTCTTCCGTACCCGGTTTATCATAAATTGTCGTGGCCTTCTCTTGTGATGGCATTTCAAACTTGTGGGCTGAAATCCTCCATTAACGATCGTGACCAGACCGGACGCCGCGCCCTGGTGATCGATATATAAAATTACTACTATGAACTCGAAGTCCATCTTTCGATTTTAATATTAATTGGTATCCGAAAGTGTTTTATCTACTCTATGCGAACTCAAGCGGCGTATATCAAAGGAAGAGGAGGCTAAGAACCCGATGGCAACTAACCAAGGCAGCTTCTCGGTTGAGGACATGAAGAACGTCCAGATCAACATTGGAGCTGTCGTCAAGGAAGCGGAAGAGTGGGACCAGGAGATGGGTCCTTGCCCCAAGCCCGGTGTGGCAACGCTCCGGAACTGGGATCATATGATTGCCAACAGATACAAGATCATGTACGCGCCAGCGGATGATACTTGTACTCTGTGTACCTACGGTCCATGCGACCTTACAGGCAACAAGCGCGGTGCATGCGGCATTGATCAGGCCGGTGCATGCGGCAAGATCGTTTTAATTGCCTGCCTGATGGGCACATGTGCGCATTCAGCCCATGGAAGGCATCTCTATCACTGGTGCATGGACAAATTCGGCGACATGAAGTATGACATGGGCGATGAAATTCTGGTGGATTCTCCCTTATACCAGACTATCATGGGCAGCAAGCCCAAGTCCCTGAAGGATTTCGCCGAGGGCTTGAACTATCTGGAAGAGGAAGTCGTTCAGCTTCTGGCAGCGACTCATACCGGCCAGGAGAGCGCTTTCATCGACTTCGAGTCCAAGGCTTTACACGCCGGTATGCTGGATCTGCTGGGCATGGAGATCTGCGATGTTATGCAGGTCGTGGCCTACAACATGCCTCGCGGCGCTGCAGATGCTCCGCTCATCGAGATCGGCATGGGAACCCTGGACCAGAACAAGGGCGTTCTGATTGCCTACGGCCATAACCTGGCAGCAGGCGCCGAAGCCATGATCTATGCCGAAGAAAATAATCTCTGGGACAAGGTAGACATCGGCGGTGTTTGCTGTACTGCTCATGACCTGAACAGAATCGGCCTCGGAAAGGGCGAAGCCAAGGTTCCTGCTGGAATCGGCAAGAGGCCCAAGGTCGCAGGCGCAATCGGCTGGTGGAGAAAGATGGTCCGCTCCGGAGTCATGGACTGTGTGATGGTAGATGAGCAGTGCGTCTGGTGTGATGTTCTGGCTGATGCATCGAAGCGCAAGATACCACTCATTGCCACTACTGACAAAATAATGCTTGGTCTGGATGATAGGACCAACGACCCAGTGGATGCAATAGTGGAAGACCTGGTAAGCTTCAAAGTACCAGGCGTTGCCATTCTGGATCCAGCCAAGGCTGGAATCGTTGGCATCAAAACGGCCATCGCTGTTAAACCCAAGCGCGCCGAGGCCAAGACTCAAAACCTCATGACAGAGGAACAATTCAAGGCGAGCATAGAGAAATGCACCGGATGCAATGAGTGTGCCTTCGTCTGTCCACCTCATACCAGAATCAGCGAACTTGTTGCCGAGGCCAAGAAGGGCAACATGGAAGCTTTCTCGTCCATGTACGAGATCTGTGTGGGTTGTGGCAGATGTGAGCAGGTCTGTCCTCAAGACATAAACATCATGGACCTCTTTGAGTATGCCAATCGTCAGGCAGTCAAGGACCAGAAGTTCAAGATGAGATCCGGACGCGGCCCCGCGCGCGACACTGAGATCAGGTCCGTCGGAGCACCAATTGTGCTTGGCACTATCCCCGGCGTTATCGCTCTGGTAGGATGCAGCAACTATCCGCGTGGAACTAAGGAATGCTACGATATGGCCAAGGAGTTCGTGGACCGCGGCTACATCGTTGTCACATCCGGATGCATGGCCATGGATATGTCACTCTACACGGATGTAGACGGCAAGACCATCTGGGAGCAGTATCCCGGCGGATTCGATGGCAGGAACATCTGCAACACCGGATCGTGCGTTTCCAACGCCAACATAGCGGACGCTGCGATTAAGGTCGCCACCATCTTCGCCCACCGCAATCATAGAGGCAACTTCGACGATATCGCAGATTATATCCTGAACAAAGTAGGTGCCTGCGGTGTGGCCTGGGGTGCATATTCACAGAAGGCTGCCGCAATCGCAACAGGTTGCAACCGGCTGGGCATTCCCGTGGTAGTTCAGCCTCATTCTGTCATGTACCGCCGCTCGTTTATCGGCAGGGCAGACAAGCCAGAGGACTGGATGGTAATCGATGCCCGCGACGGCAAGATGCAACAGATCGAGCCAGCACCTGAGGCGATGCTATACATTGCCGAGTCCAAGGAAGAGGCTATGGTGGAAATGGCCAAGCTCTGCCTGCGACCGTCCGATAACAGCATCGGCAGATCGATCAAGCTGACTCACTGGTGCGATATCTCCATGAAGTATTGTGGAAAGCTGCCCGACGACTGGCATATCTATGTCCGCGACGCCAAGGACCTCCCCATCACATACAAGGATATGATGATGAAGGAGTTGGAGGCAAAGCACGGCTGGACAGTCGACTGGAAGGCAAAGAAGTTCCTATCCGGCCCACTCAGACCAGCGGACGTGAGCTTCGACCCGACCAACCTGGCAAGGAAGATCAGGACCAAGAAGTGAGGGTGAGGAGGAGATAAAAATGGCAGCAGATGTAAAGAAGGGCATTGACACCACCAAGAACCCCATTCCCTTTGAGATGGCCCAGGTTCCCGGACCGGAGCAGGCTAAGTGCTATATGCCGAAGGTTATGGGCGCAATAATCAAGAAGGCCAAGAGGCCTCTGCTCGTTGTGGGAGCAGAGCTCTTTGACGACCCCATCATGTTCGATAAGATGATCGAGATGGGCAAGACGGGCATACCGATCGCGGCAACAGCCCACAGCGTGAAGGGCTTCGTAGACAGAGGCTACATGGAGAACGTCTATCAGATAGGCCTGCATCCCCTGACCAACTACCTGCGCTTCCCGGACTGGAAGGGGCTGGACGGAAAGGGACAGTACGATGCCGTTATCTTCATGGGCATCTTCTACAAGTTCGCCAATGCTATGTTCGCCACGTTGAAGAACTTCAACCGTGACATCAAGCGCATATCCGTTGATCGGTATTACCACATCAATGCGAATATGACCTTTGGCAACATGGCCTTCACTCCTGACGACTATCACGCCGCAGTGGATGAAGTAATAGCAGCAATGAAGAAATAAAATTTATCTTATAAACAGAAGAGGTATATTAAATGGCAGATGTAAAGTTGGACATATCCCCTATGTATGAGGGCGAGCGCATCAGAAAGGACGATCTATGGGTAGAGCTGGGCGGCCCCAAGGCAGACGGATTCGAGCTATCTCTGTCTGCACCGATGGATGAGATTCAGGATGGAAAGGTCACTGTAGACGGCCCGGATCTCAAGGATGTCAAGGAAGGCTCCACCATTCCCTTCGGCATGATATTCAAGGTCGGCGGCGAGAAGATTGAGAAGGATCTGGAGTCCATCATCGAGAGGCGCAACCACGCTCTCCTCTCCTATATCAGCGGCCTCATGCACCTCAACCAGAGATACGACATCTGGATGAGGATCGGCAAGAGCCTGCAGAAGAAGGGTGTCACCTCCTGGGTAGAGATATTCACACCCGTCATCGATCTGTACAAGGCCGAGATGCCCTTCATTGAGAAGATGGAGATCAGAATTGTAACCGACCCCGCCAAGGTAAAGGCAGAGCTGGCCAACGCCATGGCAGTCTATAAGACACGTGACGAGCGCGCCAAGGGACTGCACGATGAGGACGTCGACGTCTTCTACGGCTGCACACTGTGCCAGGCATTCGCCCCCACCAGCGCCTGCGTGGTCACACCCGACAGGCCATCCCTGTGCGGAGCTATCACCTGGTTCGATGGACGCGCTGCCGCCAAGGTGGACCCCGAGGGCCCCCAATTCCCCATACCCAAGGGAACCGCTACGGATGCCGTTGCAGGCGAGTACGAGGCAATCAATGAGATGGCAGCAAAACGCTCGGGCGGCGAGTACAGCGTCATGAAGCTGTACACATTCTTCGATGCGCCCCACACATCCTGTGGATGTTTCGAGACCATCGGCTTCTTCATGCCTGAGGTTGACGGCATCGGTCTAGCCGACCGTGACTTCAAGGGCGCGACCCCCAACGGACTGCCTTTCTCAACCATGGCAGGCCAGACAGGCGGCGGCAAGCAGGTCGTTGGATTCCTGGGCATGGGCATTCTGTACTACTTCTCGCCCAAGTTCCTCCAGGCAGACGGCGGCTGGAGAAGGATCGTCTGGATGTCCAAGGGTCTCAAGGAGAGAGTAAAGGCCGGCATCGATGAGGATATGATGGCCAAGATCGCCACTGAAGAAGATGCCAAGGATATCGCATCCCTTAAGGCCTTCCTGCTGAAGGTCGACCACCCCGTTGTCAACGGCGTCACCAGGAAAGTCGACAACAAGAAGATCACTGAGGGCTGGAAGCTCGAAGACATCTCCGATGAGATCAAGGAACAGGTCATGGCCTATATCGAGAAGACTGGCGGCGACATCAACATGGATGTCGTCAAGTCCGAGCTCGCCCTGACCGAAGGCCAGTTCATGCAGGTCGTCGAGGCTCTGCAGGCTGACGGCGTTCTCGAGTGAGCAATTTATCGAATGAGTAAAATCAAAGAGGGTGAATATCTATGCAGCTAAAACTAAAACCAAAGACACCTGCAGCCGCGGCTCCAGCAGCCGCACCTGCAGCAGGCGCAGCAGCACCAGCTATGAGCATGTCCGGCAGCGCCGGCGGTATCAAGCTGATTCTGAAGGATGCCAAGATAAGCATAGACAAGGTAACACTCGCTAAGTAGAGTGCCGCCTTCTTCTCCCTTTTTTTGGGAGATGCGGTTTTCGCGAGTGCAACTGTCTTGATTAAAAGTGAGGGAGATATTATGCAGCTTAAGCTTAAGAAAAAAGAAGCAGCTCCAGCCGCGGCCGCACCAGCAGCAGGCGCAGCAGCAGCTCCGGCTTTCGCTATGCCAGCAGCATCATCGGGTGGAATGACCATTGAACTTAGAGGGGCATCCATCCATGTAGCGGAAGTTGTCATAAAACCGAAGAAATAAGGAAGGCTAGACATTGGGGAAAGTAATAGCGGTAACCGGTAAGGGCGGCACCGGCAAGACAGCCGTGACCGCGATGCTCATAAGACATCTCGTAAAGAATTCCGGAAAAAAGTACCGGATGCTTGTAATTGATGCAGATTCTGATGCCAATCTTGCCGACGCGCTGGGTGTGAAGGTGGGAAAAACCATTGGCGACATGAGAGAGTTCATGCAGCAATCCCGGTTCACAACTTCGCCTGATACGGACAAGCAGGTACTTTTCGAGTCCAAGCTCTTCGAGATTCTCTTGGAGGAGGAGGGATTTGATCTTCTTGTCATGGGCAAGCCGGAAGGATCCGGATGTTACTGTTTTGTCAACAACCTTCTGCGCGGCATTATGGACAAGACCACGGCAAACTATGATCTTGTCCTCATCGACACGCCTGCGGGCCTCGAGCACTTCAGCAGGAAGACCATTCCGGACCTCGATGATCTCATTGTGGTGACGGACGAGTCCAAGAGAGGGCTCACCACAGGCGAGCGCATACGTGACACGGCCAGCGAGATCGAGCTGAAGTACAGGAACCTGTATGTGATTGTGAACAAGGTCACTGCCGGTAGAAGGGAGCAGGTTCTGGAGAATGCCAAGGGTCTCGGCTTGAAGGTTATCGGCACTATCCCCTATGATGAAAGTCTAGCCAAATTCGATTTAGTGGGAGATCCATTGATGGGCCTTCCTGATGAATCGCCTGCAGTGCAAGAGATGACGCAGGTCGTCGGGAAACTGGGCCTATGAGGGTGATTTGAATGGCAGAGAAGATCACTTTATCTGACCTGAATAAGACATTAACAGAGATGAATGTTCAATCCCTCGAGGGACTAACAATCGAGGGTGACGTAGAGATAGAGATAGATGCAGGTGCTGGCGGCATGGGACCGCTCTTTGCATACTATTTCGGACAGGAGGCGGCCAAGATCGCCATGCAGCTCATGAACTTTGCCAAGGCGGTAGGCTATCCAGTAGAGAACCTGCTTCAGCCCGTGGCCATGGCGCAGGCCTTATCTCCGGCTCCAAAGGACCTGGCAGCAGCAGCGGCCGCAGTGCCCGCCTTTAAGGTAGCCAGCGCCCTTGCCAGCGCCAAATTCAGCGTCGGCACAGACAAGACCTGGAGGAACACCATTCAAGAGGTCACTCTGGGTGCCACCAAGGCAGATGGCGGAAGCCGCGGTCACGTGGTAAAGCTGGGCGGCGAGAAGGCAATGCCATTCTTCCCGGATGCGCCAATGCCCCATGCGCCCAAGATCACCATGGACGTCTTCGACATGCCCATCGGCATGGCCAAGGCCGTCAAGATGCACTACGAGGATGTAATCAACTCCCCAGGCGAGTGGGCTAAGAAGGCAGTCAAGAAGTTCGGCGCCGACATGGTAACCGTTCACCTGATCAGCACAGATCCACTCCTGAAGGACACCTCGGCCCAGGATGCAGTCAAGACCGTGGAAGAGGTTCTTCAAGCGGTTGATGTACCAATCTGCATCGGCGGATCCGGTAACCCCACCAAGGATCCCATAGTCCTCTCCAAAGCAGCAGAAGTTGCCCAGGGCGAGCGCGTTCTTATCGCCTCTGCCAACCTGAACATGGATTGGGAAAAGATCGGCAAGGCCTGTGTAGATAACGGACATGTATGCCTCGCCTGGACCCAGCTTGAGATCAACTCTCAGAAGGAGCTTAACCGTAAGCTCATGAAGGTCGCCGGCGTTCCAAGGGAATCCATCGTCATGGACCCGACAACAGCCGCTCTGGCCTACGGATTGGACTTCGCCTACTCCAACATGGAGAGGATCAGGCTCGGCGCTCTGAAAGGCGACGAAGAGCTGACATTCCCCATGTCCTCCGGCACCACCAACGCCTGGGGCGTCAGAGAGTCATGGATGGTCCGCTCACCCAATAAAGATGACTCCGACTGGGGAGACAGAATGCTCAGGGGCCCAATCTGGGAGATTTTGACCGGATACTCTCTGGCCATGGCCGGTGTGGACATCTTCATGATGATGCACCCGACGGCTGTTGCCTATGTGCATGAGATCACTCAGTCCCTGATGGGAAGAATTGATGCCAAGACACCGGACACCACTGCCTGGCTCAAGATGGGGGTGTGAGAGACAATGAAGGAAACTAGCCCGCTTAACCTTTACAAGCAGCTTCCACAGACAAACTGTAAGAAGTGCGGAGAGGAGACCTGTATGGCCTTTGCCGCCGGCCTGATCGCCAGGACCCGGAAGGTAGAGGAGTGCACTCCACTGATAGACGAGAAGAAGTACGCCAAGAAGCTTGAGGCTCTGAAGAGCATCGTCGCTCCTGAGCTCAAAATGGTATACATTGGCGTCGGAGAAAAGCAGGTCAAGGTCGGCGGCGAGGACGTCATGTTCCGCCACCAGATGACCTTCTTCAACAAGCCGCCATTTGCCTATGATGTTGCTGACAACATGGATGAGGCAAAGCTCGTGGAGCGCGTCAAGAAGATCTCCACCTGGCGCAAGTTCTACATCGGCAAGTGGCAGGGTGTAGAGATGATTGCCGTACGTTCCGTGAGCGATGACCCTGCGAAATTCGCAGCCTGTGTCAAGACGGTCATGGCCAACTCGGACTTCCCGCTCATTCTCTGCTCCTTCAATCCTGCTGTTCTCAAGGCAGGACTTGAGGTTGCCGCCAAGGCCAGGCCGCTCATCTACGCCGCCAACAAGGACAACTGGAAAGAGGTCGCTCAGCTGGCTTCCGACTACAAGGTGCCCGTCACATTGAGCGTTCCCTTCGATCTGGATGCCCTGAAGTCCATGGCCGTCACCTTTGCCGGCATGGGCCTGACCGATCTCATCCTGGACCCAGGCACTGCACCCAACGGCAAGCTGCTGCAGCAGACACTGCTCAATTTCATCAACCTGAGGAGAGCGGCTGTGGAAGAGGCTCAGAGGGATATCGCTTATCCTGTCATGGTTCTGCCCATCAATGCCTGGCTGACCACTGATGATCCCGTGCGCGCCGCATACTGGGAGTCAGTGCTCACCGCTGCCTTCGTCATCCGCGGCGGAGCCATCATGATCAAGCACTCTCTCGAGGCCTACAGCATGATGCCGGATATGCATCTGCGCTTCAACATCTTTACTGACCCAAGAACGCCAGTGCAGGTAAAGCCCGGTATCTACAAGGTAGGCAATCCGGGAGCTGAGTCTCCGGTCTTCCTGACCACCAACTTCGCCCTGACCTACTACACAGTAGAGTCGGATATCGCCTCCAACGGCATTGATGCCTACATCATCGCCATCAATACCGATGGAATCGGCGTGCAGGCGTCTGTGGCTGGAGGCCAGCTGAGCCCGACCAAGATCCTGGATTCCTTCAATGAGGCTGCCTTCGACTGGTCCGCTCAGAAATACCCCGCAATGGTTCTGCCCGGAATGGCTGCCAAGTTCTCCGGCGAGCTGGAGGACCTCTTCCAGGGCAAGACCAAGATCATGGTCGGCCCAGAAGACTCCGGACGCATCATCGGCTGGATGAAGGATTTCTGGCCACCCAAGTAAAGCCTAAAATATTGGGCTACAGAAACTGATATGTGCCTCGGAAGAGCACATATCTTTTTTATTTTATTTTAAGCTCTCGATTATAATTTCCGATATGGAGGAATAAAATTATGCTCTCTGCAAAGTATGCGGTAACTGCTCTGGGGATCGTGTTCATATTCCTGTTCATGGTCTTCAATGCCTATGCCCAGTGGTCTCCTGGGGGCGAGATGGTTTATATGGGAGATCTGAATTTGGCAGCGCCTTCAGTCTCTGGGGTAATGGCACCCCAGGCAGTGGCCGGCTCTCAGATGAATCAACCATCTATGAACAACTCGACTATCAACAACATGACTGCTGACAACTCCTCAATGAATAGCAGCTCAGTGGAAAATTCCAGCGTTGTCGGCCCATCCGGCCTGGCGGCTGTCTCTGGCCTCTCTCAGTCCTCGGGCATGAAACCGCTGGATCTGTCCAGCTATTCCCGCGATAGGACAAACAAGAACCTGGCCGGATATACGAATATCATGTATCCCATCAGTGGATCAAGGGGCACTACGACTTCCACCTCAGGCGGAGGGGGCGGAGGAGGCTGTGGTTGCGGCTAAAGATGAGGCGGGGCTGAAAACCCCTCATTTTCAGGAGCGATGTGGCAAGGAAATGGTCTCGTCCGCTCAGCCCCGTTCGCTTGCAGAAAACTGCCCATTGACCTTTTGATTCGATTATCTCTTTTATTCCAACTGCCCTTTTCGTCCACGAAAACCATTATCTATCGAACTTGGTGCATGGATACAGGCTGAAAACTCCATAGCTATCGGCCCGCCATTTTAGCCACTACGAATCTCAACAGTTTTTATTATTCATGCGTTTGATTATAAAATTGACTCCTCAACTCCATTTGCTTAAAATGTTCAAAGGCAGGTTGGGCACGTGGGCGTGAGGTCGGGGCGTGGTCCTCGCGACCGCTCTTCAACATGCGAGTTCCGTCCTGGCAGACGGCACCTTGAGTATGATGCCCTTGGCAAGATGTCGAAAATCCCTGGGTCCCAGGTTGCGGGCTTCTGATACATGAGCTGCTTGTGAGGTTCAAGCGGGTGTGCTAGCCATAAACCCCATTGTTCTGCTGCAGAAAATCAATATGGTATTGACAATCAAAAAAATTTAAATAATATAACAGTTATATCCATTTCAGAAGGTTTCGGATTGCATCTACGGAACTTGAGAGGACCAGGAATAAGCACTCTGATAAGATCAATCGATAGATCCGAAGAAAATCCGTCTAATCAGAAACCCGAAATGAAGGAGGTTGAATACAAGATGCCAAAGAATGGACTCTATTTGATCGTAGGAATTGCCATCCTATTGTGTATGGCATGTACTGCAGTTCAAGCTGCAGGTATCGATTATGAGAAAACAACCATTAGCGAAATCATGGAGGGAAGCTCTCCATACCAAGGGAAGGCAGTTCAGATAGAGGGGAGCATCGAGAAAGAGTGCCCCGGAAGAGGCTGCTGGTTAGTGATCAATGATGGAACCGGGAGCCTGCTTGTCGATCTGAAGCCCAACAACTTTACTATGCCACTGAATTTAGTTGGCAATATCGCCAAGGTATATGGAAATGTAACGGTTGTAGGTGAAAAGAAGATGCTGACCTTTGAACCAGGGACGCCTTACATAATAGGCAAAAAAGTGGAGATCTCTGGAGAATTCAGGTCACCTCTGGTAGTGACAGGATGAGTTCGATGCGGGATATGGTTCGAGAACATTATATATACATATATTTTTTTAAAAAATAGCGAAATAGTACATTTACTATTTTTTCGTCATGAGTTACTGATGACACCACTTTATTTCGTAAGCGAAACATGAAAACTATGGCTGTGCAGCAGTTAGAATGACGCGGATCGGATTTCATAAATGTGGCTGAGTATATAGCTCGATTGAATTGCTATCTTAATTAAATTAATAATAAATTATATTAGTTCGTTAGATTATCGATGACTTCTTGAAACAATATAAAAAATTTTTAAATAGTATGAAGGAGAAAATGATAGTATCGCATGATCTCAACGACTTCGCTCGAATTAGAATCATGAAAGGGGATGCAAATTGAAAAGATTTTGTTCTCCATTCGCGCGACGATGCAATAAGGTGATGGAAGATGAGATGGGATAGGTTGATGATTGCAATAATTCTCCTCAGCATAGTACCCTTGGCGACGCAGGTATCTCTCGCAAAGGAAGTTCCTGCTGAACTTAAAGGAGAGCCCGTGAAAATTCGAGACATAATTCAGAATACCTCCACTTTCGTAGGAAAGAATGTGGTAATAGAAGGCAAGATCGAGACAGAATGTCCTGCAGGATGCTGGTTTATTGTGAATGATAAGAGCGCAAGCCTGTATATCGATATCCTTCCCAGTAACTTCGTCATCCCTCAAGAGGCGGGATCGAAGGTCAAGGTTTACGGAGTGGTGACAGTTAAAGACAACGACCCAATGATGATCGGCAAGATCGTAGAGATCAATGGAGAGGTCTACAGATGAATTTCCTCACCCTGGCAGCAAAGAACCTGCTGCGTCGGAGGGGGAGGACGCTTCTGACCGTCTTGGGTGTAGCTATCGCCATAACTGTTCTTTTTAGCCTTCTCTCTCTAAACTCGGGATATGAGAAGGAGCTTAACAAGGAAGTCAACAGCATGGGTGTGCATATTCTGGCCGTGCCCAAAGGCTGTCCCTACGAGGCGGCATCTCTGGTTATGCATGGCGGTGTAATACCCAAATATCTCTCTGCCTATGACCTCGATAATGTCAGCAATATCGAAGGGATTGAGCTGGCCACACCCATGCTCATGCACCAGTTCATAGGCAATGATGAAAGCGGTGAGGATGTACCGCATGTGGTTTTTGGAATAAGGATCGATGACACAAAGAGACTGAAACCCTGGTGGAAAGTAGAAGGGAGGTATTTTGCCGATAACGAGACCGGTGTCATGCTTGTGGGCCATGGCCTGGCAGAAAAGGAGAACTATTCTGTAGGATCAGTGATGCAGACAGGGCCTCTTAAAGACTTCACCATTGTCGGCATACTGGAACAGGCGGGAGACCAGGATGATCAATTCCATTTCGTGCCACTAGCTGAGGCGCAGAGAGTCTTCAACAAGAAGGACAAGATCACCACCATTGCGGTTAAGGTCAAAGATGTCGGAAAAATAGCGGCTGTCTCGGAACAGATGGAGAATATTCCCGATATCCAGGTTGTGACCATGACGCAAATCATGGGCACTATCATGAATCTGGCAGGGTCTGCTCGCTCGCTTCTGCTGACCGTCATCGCCATAGCGTTGATCATCAGCGCTTTTGGCATCATAAATACGCTACTCATGTCCGTGAATGAAAGGACCAGGGAGTTTGGCATGATGAAGGCCATTGGGGCGTCTGGTCTGGATATTGCCAGAATGGTGCTGGCGGAGACGGTGTTCATCACAATCATTGGCGGCATAATTGGGACTCTCGCGGCCATAGTGGGCTCAAGCCTGATCGAGGGATTTGTGAAGGGCATGTTGCCCTATTCTCCGAAGGGATCGCTCGTGTCTTTGAGCCCTGAGCTCATTGCTTTTGCACTGGTCTTCTCTGTGGTTTTGGGTTTAATTTGCGGGCTGTATCCTGCCTTTAAATCCTCGCAGCTAACGCCTATGGAGGCTATCCGGGGTGGTGTGGAATGAAGAGCGTAATCGAGGCCATTGGTCTGAACAAGGTTTACCGGCGAGGGAGGGAAGAGATCCATGCATTGAAGGATGTAGATTTCAGGGTGAATGAGGGTGAATTCATCGCTATCATCGGCCCCTCCGGCTCGGGCAAGACTGCCTTGCTCAACGTCATTGGATGCCTGGACACGCCTGGATTAATGATCCTTAGTATTGTTCTGGCCTAACATGCACATAAAATGCTGCTAAATGGATACAATCGTCTATATGATGACTCAAAGTAAGTAACTATCATAATGAGAGGTGATAAGTATGAAAAGAAATAAAGATGAGATCTTATCGAAGTTACTAAGCCTGCGCATTGGGGTGGTGGTCATCAAGACTCCGCATAGTGCATCAGTCTAACCTCAGCTTTAGAAAATTAAGTCCCTTCCAGGATGTGTAATGATGAATGCAAAAACTAATGAAGTCTTTGATATCAAATGCAATCTATCTTATATTATTGGAACACTGGTAATATTTATAATTGTATTGATCCTTCCAGGAATGCTCAATCAAAATTATGTAAAGTTCTTTGGAACCGTTGTCTTTCTATTTTTGGCATTTATGGCAATAAGATCCTATGTAATCGCATTTGCCAGCATGAGGTCCTACGAATCCTTGTCTCAAAGGGAAAACGAGTGGCCGTCCGTTTCTATAATCGTCTCCGCCTATTACGAGGAGGCAGTTCTAGACCGCACTATTCAGTCAATTCTTAAATTGGATTATCCAAAAGATAAAGTAGAGATCCTCTATGTCTACGAAGCGCATTGCACTGACAGAACAGAGGAGATCATACTGAAATATGCTCTGCAGGACCCTCGCATTAAGCCCATCAAAAAGACGTCCAAGTCCGGAGGTCATGCAGCTGCAAACAATTATGGAATAAGCTTTGCAAAAGGCCAAATAATAGGAGTATTTGATGCCGATCAATCATTAAATCCCGACCTTTTGAAGAAAGCTGTAACCTTGTTCAATAAACCATCCATAGGCTGTGTGAGAGGACGGTGCAGGGTGATAAATAGGGACAGCAATCTACTATCCAGAGTAGTTGCCCTGGAACGCGACGCAATAGAGAGGATCGGCATTTATGGGGCCTATAAACTGGGCGGATTTGCGAATTTTGGAGGTGCACATGGTTTTTTTAGAAGAGAGATATTTGAAAAGATAGGTCTTTTTGACGAGGAGATATTATGTGAGGATATCGATCTCTCGGTCAGGTTGCATATGGCCGGATACGAGATAATGCACATTCCAGAGCTGCAATCCTGGGAAGAAGTACCCACGCGAGTGGGACCCTGGTGGACTCAGAGAAAGAGATGGGCAAGAGGCTGGATGCAGGTATGGAGAAAATATAATTGGAATGTAATGAGATGCAAAAACATGTCAAGATACAAGAAAATGGATACATTTTTCAGCCTGGCAGCATCATTATCCCCGATTTTTACTATATTTACATTTCCATTAATTTTTTTATCCTATTTTGGATATGAAACAACCTTTTTCAGCAGAACGATAGCCCTATCCTTATGGGCGATTGTTACTTTCGCTCCATTCGCAACCGCAATACTGGTTTGGGCATTGGATAGCAGGGACTATGGCCGGCAGCCCCTGGCAGAGATACCTGGTATCGCTCCTGCTAATACCGTATATCTTTTTACAATTTACTGTGAATTGGCTGGCCCTAATGGATGAATTCATCCTGAATAGGCCCAGTTCCTTTATAAAGACCGGAAGGGATTACAATCGCACCCTTCACTGCCAAAATTCAATTGCAGTGTTCAAGCAGATTTGAGTTCGTGGTCATGTAGCTATCCAGGGAAAGCCGTGCATCTATCGCATGATGGTGGTCAAGCCTGTGCCGAAAGGCTTGACAATGGCTTCCTGGTGGCGACAACCTTGAAGAGACGCCTAGCTCAACCGACATTTCGTCCCCCAGAGATGACATTTCTCGAGGTCTTGCTGCATAAATACAGGCCGAAAAATCCATTGCTATGCTTCAATCTCGCTATCTCGAATCCGGCCCTCTCGATCATCCCCTGCATAATCCAATCCATGGTGGAATACTCTTTGCCAATATGGTCGGTGACGCGAGCTGCAAACTCTGGCGCTTCCCTTTTGAGATGCTTTCGCTATGAATTCCTCGAAGAATTTTTCCTGGTCACGGGGATCAAAGGAGTAGACCACATCCCTCAGGCAGAATTTCCCGCCCTCCTTGAGCATATCGAATATACGCTGCAATGCAACCTGTTTCCAGAAGTCCGGGAGATGGTGCAATGCAATCTGAGTCACCACAGCGTCCAGAGGGGCGCCCTGGTGTTGGTAGGTAAGAAATCCGCCCGGCAAGAACTCGACATTGTTTATAGCTCGTAATGCTGCTTTTTTCTCGGCGTATCTCAACATACCCAGAGATAGGTCCACGGCATATACCTTCCGGCAATGGCGCGCAGCGGCAAGGCGAACTCGCCGGTTCCGGTGCCTATCTCCAGGACGGACTGGTCGGGCAACAGGTCGAGGAAATCCAGGATCTCGGCGATCTCGCCCTGGATGTCTCGATGCTCTTGCATATCCTGATCGTAGCTCTCAGCCAGGGCATCGAAGTCTGCTCCTGGGTGGTCGGGCTCATGGTACTGCCATTGGGATGCTGTCATCTTCATATCTCTATCCATAAGATCATTTCAAACCCAATTCGCGAGCAATGCGATTGGCCTCTTCCGCCTCATCGTCTCTGTGTAGCGACTTGCAGGCTACTCCCAGATTCTTCCAGGCAGTCGCATATTCCTTCTCTATCTCTATCGCCTTCTGAAAACACTGCAGCGCTTCATTCATGCCGGGCCAGGGCACCCAGAGCCACGCCTTTATTATTCCAGGCATAAATGTCAAAGGGATCTATCATGATCGCCTCCTCATAGCTCTCGATTGCTTCCTCGTGCCTATGCAGGTTGTCCAGAGCTGCGCCCCGGTTATTCCAGGCCCTCCTCCCGTCCGCACCTAAGGGATTTAGCTCAATGGCCCGGGCATAGCTCTCTACAGCCTCCTCATACCGGCCCAGACGGTGCAGAGCAAAGCCCCTCACTATCCAGGTTCGGGCATTGTACGGGTCGATTGATAGGGCTTTTTTGCAGGACAGCAGGGCTTCGGAACTCCTATCTACCTGGTTCAAGGCGGCGGCATGGTTTCTCCAGGCGTTCGCATTTCCGGCGTCCAGCCGGAGGGCCTTTTCCAGTGCGATGATGGCCTCTTCGAACCGTCCAATTTTTCGAAGGGCCACCCCCTTTTTGTACCAGTGATGGAGGCTTTCAGGATTGGTTCTCTCGATGTTCTCCCATACCGACAGAGCCTCCTCATAATCTCCCCGGGCATAGAGGCTTTCTGCCCTTTCGCGCTCGTCTTCAAGCATAGTATTACCATATCATTTATTAATTCATATTAGGAAGGTATATATTATACATATTACTAAAGTAATGATAAATGTACAGGGGGGTAGTTTGGGAGGGGTTCTATGAAATCACAGCGGTCAGAGATATTAGGCAGGATGGTAAGGTTCCTCAATTTGGATCCGGATGGCCTCCGGCGAATTGTCCTTGAGTCCATAGTCGAGGCCCGGGAGTTTACCGTTGCCTCTCTTCATGAGATTGTTAGTAAACGATATAATGTTTCCCGAAAGGTGGTAGCCTCTATGATCGGCTATATTTGTTCGCGCCTGGGAATATTGCATGTCAATAAGAAGTCTTATCGTGCACCCAAGACCTATATCTTGAGGGATGAATATGCAGATATAGCCAGAGCAGTACTGGCAACCTTATGACCAATGTGAAAAAGGCTCCCAGGACCGCAACTACACTGAAGGTCCGCTCCAAATCGGAGTACGCTGTAAGCCGTTCGCGCGATCCCTACCATGAGCTCATGCTTCGGCTTTTCCAGGAAGAAGCAACGGCAGAGCGCGGCCAGAGGTTCCTGGCACTGGTGGAGGAGAGGCAGAAGAGTGGAGATCCATTGAAAACCCATGAATGGAAATCCCTCCTGGTGGAGCTCAATGTGAGCCGATCTGCCTTTTACGCCATGAGGAACAAGCTGCTCGGGGCGGGCATGGTCTCCAGCAAAGGCGGAGAATACAGGCTCTCAGGGATGTTCAGCCGCGATCTGATGGACATGGCTCGCTGGTGGTGGACGGCAATCCTAGCCAATAACCTGGAGAACTTATAATTCACAAGAAATTTCTGGCGAATTGCTCATATGCAGGCTTTCAGTTCTTTCATCTGCTTCTCTATAGTCTCCACCACTTTGGCATTCTCCATGTACTCCAGGCTTCCCTGACAGAAAGGACAGACAAAGTTGGCCTCGCTGGCCTCATCGAAGATGAACCTTGCACAGCCCTCTATGCAGGCATAAAAGATGTTCTCTTTCTCATAAACCAGCCGTTCATCCAGTTTACGAAGAAGCCTCTTTGCTTCCGATTCCAGGGCTTTGTCGAAGTTCTCGGGACAGAGCTGCCACAAGTAAGTGAGCCAGCCTGAATCCGGGTCCCGCTTGCGCCGGTATATGGCCAGCCTGTGCTCGTAAAGGAGATAGAGCGTGCGTCGTACGGTGTTCAAGCTTATCCCTGTAAGCTCAGCCAGCCGCTCATCTGTGATCTCTTCACCCGGTATGCATTCCACAATGCGTAAACCTTCTTCTCCCACAAGCTTGTTGAGATACGCTCTCTGGATAACTTCTTCGATAACTGCCAATGAATCACTACCTGGATATCGACTGGTTAATATCTGGTCGTATTCCAACCGATGGAACGGCCCAAGATTGGACTTTCAATTTTCTTGTAGACCGTTTGGATCATCTGACGTCTTCCTGGTTCTGACCACATCTGCTTGGGCAATGATTCACATTGGCCCCTGGCTTACCCTAAATTATGTTACGTCTTACTTCTATATATCCCCATCGTGAAAATGTTTTTTGGAAAGCAGTTCCTGTTGCGAACCAAGTCCGCTAGATTTTTTATTCAAAGATAGTCATCCTAACCCTTAAATTCGTTCAGCTAAATCGAGATCTATGGAACAAATTGAAGGCTATGAGGTGCCTGTTGGGCAAATACCCGATTCCGATGGAGTTAAGACAAAAAGAAAAGAGGCCTATCCGCCTGCTTAGCTCGATCCCGCCTCCCCGAGGAGGGTTTTCAGCTTCTGTATGGACTGCAATGCCTGGTTGGCCTCGTTCAGTTTCTCCTGCTCGTAGAAATGGAGGATATCCTCTATGGGCGCTTTGAGACGGTATACCTTCATGGGCCTGCCGGTGCCATCGCTTCTGCTGATCTTCTCTTCCACCCAGTTATTCTTGCGCAGAGTGCGAAGAGCAATGCTCACCTCTGGTTGGCGGAGATCGGATCCTCTCTCAATCTCGCGGGAGGTCGCCTCCGTGCCGCTGGCGAGATAGGCGATCATGTTGGAGACTTTTCTCGGAACTCCCAGGCTCTTCAATGTCTCTACAACCTCGATATCTTTTTCGTCAAATCTCATTACGAAAGATTCTTTCATTGTTATCTCCTCCCTAATTTTACACCCTTGCAATAAATGAAGTACGTTATGATATAAATAGTTTATTTATGTTAAATAAATTTTTACTATTATTATTACATTCAGTAACGCTATTGAAAATAAATAACTTTGTAAAAATTTGAATTAACTTCTTTTTATCTTCTCGATAAATCTCCTCTTCTTTTCCACAGCATTCTCTGCCGCTTCGTCGACCCTGCGGGTCATCTCGGCCACGTCACGCTCTGCGTCCTGGCCCACCGCTTTCTTTATAGGCGTATAGGCAGCTTCGCGAAAACGGGGGCTGAAGTCAGTTACTTTGCCATTCATATGCAGCAAAGCACCTTCACCCGCCTCAACTGTGCCAATCTCGTCCACTGCTACCCCAGAACCTCGAATGATCCGTTTTATCTTTCCTGCTTCCGGAGGAGGGGCGATGATGAGCAGCGCATCGATAGATACGCCCAGATAGTCGATCTCAAGATGCCTCCAGCATCTCCAGAACCCGTGGGTTGACCAATTGGCGCATCTTCTCCTCCTCGAAGACAAGCTTCACCCCTGCAGTGTAGGAGATCTCCTTGGCGTCGCCGCGAATGCCGCCGTTGGTCACGTCGGTCATGGCGTGAATATTGAGATCTGCTTTGAGAAGCGCCTCACTGGCTTCCAGGAATTTGATGTTCAGAGTCTCATCAACAACCTCGTGCCGATCATAGTAAAGTGCAGCAGAGCAGACGGTTCCGCCTCCGGCGCCCTCAGTCATCATGATCACGTCTCCGGGGCGGGCGCTTTTTCTGGGCGTCAGCTTTTCGGAGACACCAATAGCACCCACGCATCCGGTTAACCGGTCCCCGATGACCATATCGCCGCCGATGCGTAAAGTGCTCCCCGTGATGAGAGGAACGCCGATGAGCTCCGAGACCGTGGCGATGCCGGCGATGTGGTCGAAGAGCTTGGAGACGTCCCCGTCGTCGGCAAGATGAATGTCCGAGAGAAGAGCCACCGGTTTCGCACCCATGACATAGACATCGCGCAGAGCGGCCCTCGTGACATGAAAGCCGGCCAGGAATGGATAATCGCTGAGTCGGGAGTGCATGCCGTCCACAGTGACAGTTATGTACTGCCCGTTCGCCATGACCACGCCAGAGTCGTCCAACTGGCGGGAGTCGACCACGGCGCGGGTATGGCCGATGACCTCAGCAATTTTGGTATGAGTATAAAAATCGCCTGAACCGCGCGAGCCCACTCCATAGTCGCCCATGCTGACGCCCACACTCTTCAGCTGGAAGACCTCGCCCCGTGGGATTTAGAGTCGCTTCTGCCTCTTGCAGCACTGCCTGGGCCAGGATTGCGGCCCTATCCTCGGGTATCTCCTTTACCTCTCTGATCAATGAGATGAGCTTAGATTCTGTTTCCGGATCCTTCCTCTTCAGACCCCTTTTCGCAAACCCTTCCAGATCCATGGCAGGCCATTATCTTGCTCCAAAGATAAGGTCATCTCCTCGCGAAGAGACGCTCCAGCTGGTTCTGGTCTATCGCCACCATCACCGGCCTTCCGTGCGGGCAGGTGAGAGGATTGTCGCACTCGCCCAGCTCCTGCAGAAGATGATTCATCTCTGCTATAGTGAGCTCTTTTCCCGATTTTATAGAGCCCCTGCAGGCCAGAAGCTTGAGGATCTCGTCTCGGTTCGTGGAGCCCGGGGCCACTTTGCCCCGCAGGAAGAGGTCTCTCAAGATGTCATGCACCGCTTCTGCGCTCTCCAGTCTTCGGCCCAATGTCGGTACGGCTCTGACGCTGTATGTGTTTCCACCAAAGGGCGAGAATTCAAATCCGATGTCTTCCAGAGTCTCCTGCCAGGATGAGATCATGATCTGCTCACTGGGAGAGAGTTCAATGGTGATGGGGTCGACCAGCTCCTGCCGGATCGACCGCTTCCGGTAAAGCTCAGTCAATCGCTCAAAACGAATGCGCTCGGCTGCAGCGTGCTGGTCGACAAGCACCAGCCCCTGTTCGCCCACCGCCACGATATAGAGTTTTAGAATCTGGCCCAGGATCTTCAACTTGGGACCCTCTTTGTTCGCCGGCATAGGCTCCTCTGGGGCCATCTCAACTGGAAGCGTACTCTGCTCGCAGCTCTGGGCGACAGTGGCCTGGCTCGGCGACGCCTGCATTCCCGGCTCGCCGGGGGTATTGAGGGCGGGCTTGGCATGGTCGGCTAACGCCTCCGTCACCCTCTGGAAGAGGACTGCGCTGATCTCATCCTCATGCAGGAGCCGAATCTCTCTTTTGGCGGGGTGAACATTCACATCCACGAGCTCCGGACTTATCTCCAGGGAGATCACGGCCATAGGACTCTTTCCCAGGGGGATGATGTTTCTATAGGCGTCCCGCAAGGCGGTGGCAATGGCCTTGGAAGAGACTGCCCGGCCGTTGACGAAGATGAATATCCTGTCCGGACTGCTCCTCTGGCTCAGAGCGTCTCCGACGACTCCCCGGATGCTCCAGCCCCGGCCCTCCGCCTGCAAATCTGCCATGCCCTGCCTGATCTTCAGGCCGAAGAGGCGCAAGAGCACATCGTCCCAGCTGGCAGATCTTGCAGACTTGAAGAGAGTTCGTTTGCCGGAAAAGAGATCAAACGAGGTATCAAAGTGTATGAGGGCGAGCTCAGTGATGGTATCCGTGATATGGACAAGCTCCGCCTCTGCCCCCTTGAGGTGCTTTCTTCTGGCAGGAACGTTGTGGAATAGGTCCCACACAGTGATTGATGTGCCGACGGGACATCCTATCTCCTTTATTTCCGCTATTTTGCCGTTCTCCATTCGAAGATAGGTGCCGGAGAGCGAGTCCCGGGTCTTGGTTCGAACCTCAACGCTTCGCGAAACGCTGGCGATGCTGGCCAGAGCCTCACCTCGAAAACCTAAGGTCGCGATCTTCTCCAGATCTCCGGCTTCAGAGATCTTGGATGTGGCATGCTTCTGAAAGGCCAGAGGTAGATCTTCTGGATCTATGCCGCAGCCGTCGTCCGTTATCTTGATGAAGCTCTTTCCTCCCTCTGCGACCTCCACCAACACCCGGCTGGCGTCAGCGTCCAGGGAGTTTTCCACCAGTTCCTTGACTACAGAAGCCGGCCGCTCGATGACCTCACCTGCAGCGATCTTGTTTATGGTGTCCTCGTCAAGAAGTCTGATCTTGGCCATTTCTCTCCCGATGCCTCTTCTGGTATTCGGCTAGTCGGTTCAGGGCTTCGCGGGGCGTCAGGGAATCCAGGTCCAGAGCCATGATCTCTTCCAGGATGGGGTCCAATCCTGGTGCGGCCAGGATTTTTTCACCCTCACCCCGGCTCTCAAAGAATATGAGCTGGGTGTATCTTGAGGACCTCTTCTGGCTTTTATTCTTGGAGAGGGGCTCTATAACCGCCTCTTTCTCGATCTCTTTGAGGATCTCATCCGCCCTCCTGGTCACGGCCTCGGGCACCCCGGCCAGGCGGGCGACGTGCACGCCGTAGCTCTTGTCCGTGGCCCCCGGAACTACAGTACGCAGGAAGGTAATTGCGCCTTTCTCCTCTTTTACGGCGATGCTGTAGTTCCGAACTCCTGGCAGGAGGCCCTCCAGCTGAGTGAGCTGGTGGTAATGCGTGGCAAAGACCGACCGGCATTTGATATGGCTATGCAGGTATTCCGAGATGGCCCAGGCGAGGGACAGACCGTCGAAGGTGCTCGTTCCCCGGCCAACCTCATCCAGAAGCACCAGGCTGTCTTTGGTGGCAGCAGCCAGGATGGTGGCCAGCTCCGTCATCTCGACCATGAAGGTGCTCTGGCCTGCGGATAGGTCGTCGTATGCCCCAACCCTTGTGAAGATGCGGTCCACGAGAGAGAGCGAGGCAAAGGTGGCTGGCACAAAGGACCCTGCCTGGGCCATGACGGACGTAAGAGCTATTTGGCGCATGAAGGTAGACTTCCCGGCCATATTAGGGCCGGTGAGGATGATGAGTCGGTTATGATCATTGTCCAGGAGAACATCATTGGGCACAAAGCCCCCTCGCATGGCTTTGTCCAGTACTGGGTGCTTATTGCCGCGTAGGGTCAGCCTCCCATCCAGATTGAATTCGGGCTTGACCAGGGAATTTTCTATGGCAGCCATGGCCAGGGCGAGCAGCACATCCAGTTCCGCCATAGCAGAAGCTCTCTCCTGCACAGCCCGCGCCCGGGCGGCGATCTTATCCCGCACTTGATTGAATATCTCCTGCTCCAGGGTGGTCGACCTCTCCTGAGCGGATAGGACTCTGGATTCCATCTCCTTCAGCTCCGGGGTGATGAAGCGTTCCACATTGGCGAGAGTCTGCTTGCGGATGTAGTCCTCAGGAACCAGATGCAAATTCGCCCGCGAGATTTCCATGAAATAGCCAAAGACATTATTATAGGAGATCTTGAGAGATTTGATGCCGGTTCGCTCTTTCTCGGACCCTTCCAGACGAGAGATCCAGCCCTTACCATCTCGCAAGAGCTCCCGGAGCTCATCTATCTCCGGGTCAAAGCCGTCTTTGATAACGCCGCCGTCTCGCAGGTGGGCGGGCGGATCTTCAATTATCGATCTTTCTATGAGGGAGACGGTTTCCTCCAGAGGACAAAGCTCGCCGAAAAGGTCTTGCAGATAAGATGTTTTCGCTTTTCGCAGTGCTTCCTGGAGGCGGGGCAACTTTTCCAGGGTGCTCTTCAGCACAGCCAGCTCTTTTGGATTGGCAGACTTGCAGGTGACCCGGCTTACCAGCCTTTCCAGATCACAGGCGCCTTTCAGCTCACTCTGCAATGCTTGTGCGTAACCTCGGGTCCTGGCAGATCTCTTCTACGGCATCCAGCCTTCTATTGATCCTCTCCTGGCTCAGCAGAGGCATCTGTATCCAGCGAGCCAGGGTGCGAGCGCCCATGGGGGTCCTGGTCTGGGCCAGAAACTCCAGCAGAGTGCCTCTCCGGGAGCGGTCCCGGATATTCCTCAAAATCTCCAGATTGCGAAGGGTGACCTCATCCAGAACCATGTACTCGGAACCCGAGTAAAACCGGATATCGTTCAAGTGCCCCAATGCATCGAAATGGGAGCTGTGCAGATAGGAGAGAATGGCTCCGCAGGCCCTCTGAGCGAGGGGTTTCGTCTCCAGCCGGAACCTCTGGGACCAATCGGGGCCAAAACGGCTTTCCAGGGCAGCCGCGGCATTTTCAGGCGAAAAGCAGGCCTGCTCTAAGATCTGCAGGCTGGTGCCCTCCCACTGGAAAGGTTTAGCGGCCAGGCACTCTGCAGGCCGGAACTTGGCCAGCTCAGAATGAAGTCGCTCCGCCGGGATCTCTGTAGTCAGGAACTCGCCGGTGGAGACGTCCACAAAAGCGAGCCCTACTCTATCCCGCTCTTCCACCACGGCGGCAAGAAAATTGTTGCAGGCCTCATCCAGCATGGAGGGCTCGATTATTGTCCCCGGCGTCACCACGCGGGTGATCTCTCTCTTCACCAGGCCTTTGGCCAGCTTGGGGTCCTCCACCTGGTCGCAGATGGCCACCTTGTGCCCGGCCCGGATGAGCTTGGCCAGGTATGCATCCAGAGCATGGTAGGGCACGCCCGCCAGGGGAATCTTATTGCCCTCGTCATCCTTCTGGCGGGAGGTGAGAGTGATGTTCAGATCCCGGGCCACGGTGACGGCGTCCTCAGCAAATGTCTCGTAAAAGTCGCCAACCCGGAATAGCAATAGTGCATCAGGATACTGCTTCTTCTCCCTGTAGTACTGCTCCATGAGGGGCGAGAGCTTAGATGCCGTCATTATGTTCCATCGTTACGAAGATTCTTTTGCTCATCTTCAATCGATTCCATTTAGCGTTGAAATGGCTTTCGTATACCTATTCGTTCCTTATCGATCCCGGGCCGTGAGAGTCAATTCATCGTTCAGCATTACCGTTCTGCATCGCCAACCAAAAAGGCTTTGGTTGAGTGTGAGGGGATATTCAGCCATGCACCGCACGCTGCCGATCATCGCGCGGGACGGGTGGGGGAGCACTACACTCGCCGTGCGGCTGCCCCGGCCCCTCTTCGGGGGACGGTTCCTAAATATATTTTGGCTTAATGAAGAGATCGCAAGATATATCTAGTTTACAGTCCTTACAGCGTTGCCATGCACAAGAAAACGGGCGGAATTGAAGCCAGGAGCGTACTTGCGCCTGAAAGTGATCAGGCAGCCGCGAGGATGCCCGCGACTAGCCGAATTCCCGTATCGAAAGTTGTTTGGAGTGAGCTGGCAGGGCTCAAGAAACCAGGAGAAACTTACGATCACCTCTTAGAGGGGATGATAGAAAGAGAAAAAAAGAACCGGCTATTTGAGGATATGGATCGCATCGAGAAGAGAGGCCGGTTTGTGGCAATGAAATGGTAAACTTCGGTGTCCTTATCGATGAAGATGCGCAGGAGTTCCTCGATAATCTGCCAAAGAAGAGTCACGACATAGTCAAGGCTAAGCTCCGGGTCCTTGAGGATGATCCGTTCCCGGGCAAAGGCGGTGACAAAGAGCTGCTTAATTCTCCAAAACACAAAGAACTTTATAGACTCCATATTGCCCGATCTTATACTGCTTTTTATCACATCTTTCTCGATGAAAAGACCGTGAAAATCTTATGGCTTGGCACCATCGAACAGGCACATAAGCAATACGGTCGATCCAAAAAAAAATGAATTAAGAAATTAATGGCGTGAGGGATAGTCCCTGATGCCATGGGCATAGAATGTCATATTCCATTTGAGGCCATTAGAGTCTCTTCTTCCGTGACACCGCACGCTGCCGGTCATCGCGCGGAACGGACGGGGGTGCACTCACTCGCCGTGCAGGCTGCCCGGCCCCTCTTCGGGGAACGGTCCCTGAAATTTTAAAAGCATAATTATAAAATACCTGGGCCTCTGATTCCGCCTAGATGGTTGTATAAAAATGGTGCGTGAAAACATGTAAAACCGACAAGCCTATAAATTAGTTTTAACTAATAAAATGGATATGGGCGCAGATGTAGGCATTGTTGGCAGTGTGGGCAAAGTAGTTGGTGCCAAGCTTACCCGAAATGAGATTGGCCAGATCAATAAGCTTGTAGAGGCTGGTCTCTACCTCAATCCCTCTGACTTCATCCGTGATGCTGTCAGGGAAAAGCTGGCGGCAATAAAAGTCATGGAATACCGTGATGTAGACTATGAGACCGCCAAGAAAGAAGTGGCTGGGTATTTCCAGATGAAGGGTGTTGCGTACGCCTCAGATGCCAGCACCGACCTACAGCTAGATTACGAGCTGGTATGCAAGATCATGGATGACCTGGAGAAAGAAGGCAAGATGGAGACCATTGAATGAAGGGCTATGAGATCGGCGACTCGATCCACGGTCACAGGATCATAGCAGAGGCAAGAAAGGTAAGCGATCCTGTGGTTATAGTCAAGAGTGGCAGGCACAAAGCGCAACGGATAGTCTTAACAGAAAATGCCTTCGCAATGATTGATAGAAAAGGCCGATGGTGCAGCCAACCATAGCTTCATGTGCAGGGGATGAGATTCTTGCATGAGCCGCGCGGGGATATCCGTTAGATTTGGCGACGAGCAATTATAATTACACGCTTTCGGTATCCGATCATCATATTTCTCATATAATGTTACGGTTAGAGATCTTAATAGTGTGACCAAGCGGGTGATCTCTCTCTTCACCAGGCCTTTGGCCCAGCTTGGGTCCTCCACCTGGTCGCATATGGCAACTTTTGTGCCCGGCCCGGATGAGCTTGGCCAGGTATGCATCCAGAGCATGGTAGGGCACGCCCGCCAGGGGAATCTTATTGCCCTCGTCATCCTTCTGGCGGGAGAT
Source organism: uncultured Methanosarcinales archaeon (assembly GCA_963843555.1). Taxonomy (GTDB): domain Archaea; phylum Halobacteriota; class Methanosarcinia; order Methanotrichales; family Methanotrichaceae; genus Methanothrix. The sequence continues at coordinate 25,660 of CAWJKV010000010.1, read as the reverse complement.
GAGAGTGATGTTCAGATCCCGGGCGACAGTGACGGCGTCCTCAGCAAATGTCTCGTAAAAGTCGCCAACCCGGAATAGCAATAGTGCATCCGGATACTGCTACTTTTCCCTGTAATACTGCTCCATGAGGGGCGGAGCTTAGATGCCGTCATTGTAGTCGAATGATCGTGAATTTCTTTTTTTGGTCATATTCCTTCGTGTCGTCTTTTGCGCAGGGAAAGCGAACCCTGATTGGCAGGATCTAGGGCTTCAGTTCTCTCTTCCAGCATATTTCATTTCCGTTTGAACCGGTCTTCGTGTAACCTATTCCTCTCTCAATCTCAAAGCGTCAGAGGCAATTCAAAGTTCACCATCTATCGCTTCCGCATTTCCAGACAAAAAAGGCTTTGGTTGAGGGGATATTTGGCCTCACGTGAGGACGCTTCAGAGGCCCGGGCCTGCCACTGATTTAATTCCTGGCCATCTGTGGATTCACTATTAGAAATTGGCCGCAGTACACCTCTAACGGCATTCTGCGAGACGACAAAGGCAGGGTACGTTCTGGCGAGGTCGCTCACCTTTCTTTGATTAGCCGTGCCGAACGCTCCGAAAATATTCTATCGAGCGCATAAAAGAAAATTCCGCTGCAAAGGGGCAGCTCCAAAGACAATTTCCTCACAATAGCCTAAGTTTTCTCAACGATGTCATTCTTGTTGCCATTGAGCATTTCAAGTACCGCTTTCTGGTCCAAATCCGGCACTTTGAAGGAGTTAAGTCACCTCTTTCACATGGGCAACCATCGCTTGCCAATCTGCCTCGTCGATTCCCATCCCTGTGTGTACGGTCTTCATATCGCGGCCCAGGTAGAAGCAAGGCCCTCCTGTGGCTTGGCAAACCATAAGCTTCTGTAATTGACGTAGCCGCTTCCTTGAGTCCTCACCACGTCCGCCAAAATACTTGGTAAATCGCGGGTCGCTTGTCAATCGTTCAAAAAGACTATCGACAACCGCTGAAATGCCGTTATAGCCACCAAGCCTTTCGTAAAGAGTAGCTTCCATTCTAACCACTTGCCTTATTAATGTCTAAGTTTTTGAAAATATAAAGCTTTGCCAAAGAGAGCATTCAAAGTACTAAGGGTGAAGGAAAAGAGTTTGTGAGTGAGATAAGCTACACTACATTGGGATCATTCGGAGTCTCTTCTTCCGCGACACCGCGCTCTTCCGATCGTCGGGCGGGGGCGCACGGAGTCGCCGCGCGGGCTGCCCCGGCCTCTCTTCGGGGGACGGTTCCTGAGATGTCCGAAATTTCGGAAAGGATACCTCACCCATCCATTCGATTTCGTGGTGGGAATTCATGATCCATAATCAACGATTCGCGACTGACACGCCTTGGCCAGCGGGGCAAGGACGGCGAGGATGCCACGGCCCCGGGTCAATGTCCGGGTTATGCGATGAAAGCGCCTGCCGGGTTTTGCAGCTTCCCGGCATCCGGCTCATCAGGATTTCTAGCGGCATCGTCATCTCTCGCCTCACTATAGTTGAAGAATGTGTGTGTAATCTGCAAGAAGCCATCCCTCTTTTTGACATTCAATTAGCAAAACCTAATTTTCTTCTGGGTAGCAATCGATTCTGGTACACTGTGAAATGATTTATCGACATTGTCTGTCGAATTACCAGGCATCGTCTTCTAAACCAAAAATTTGTTGTGGAAATCCAGAGCGCAACATCAAACCTTTCGAGGTTTTGAAAGCATATGTTCTAAAATTGTGGTTCCCTCATATACTAGTCGAGAATGTTATATCTTCTAGTGCTCTGGAACATTAATTCTGCAATTAAGGTAATGTCTCTTAAGTTTACTCTGGCATTATTTTCATTAAATCTCAATCTTATCCATTCCAGCACTATGAAACGATTTATCGACAATTGTCCGTTTTCAAATTACCAGCATCATATGAAAGCAGTGGAAAAGGCCCGTCAGATGGCAGGGGCACGGGCTCGAGAGAAAGCCACGGCTGTCATCACAACGGATTTGGTAGCTCTGGTTCAGAGCTTTGGCGGCGGGCGTGGGCGGAGGAAGAGGTGGAGGAGGGATCGTGGTGGAGGGAAGTGGTAAGTGAATATCAGCTCCTTCTCCAGTCCCGGATCGAGATTGCTTAGGACCAAAAGATAACCAAGCCTGGTGCGCTCTGAGAGATGGCCTCGTGGATTATGGCAATTGGAACAGCATACGGCTAATTTCTGAGTATGTTAATAATCAGAAATTTGAAGTAGGATGATAGAGGCCAAAAACATATCTTTGCTTAACACTTATTAGATCTTATGAGATTGATCTACGTCGTTTTCATTCTTCTGCTTGTGTTGATGACGTCTGCACAATGTCAGCAGACCGCAGAAAAACAAAGGCAATGCTCTCTATCGTCAGGGCAAATACGACGAGGCCATCAAAGCTTATGACGAAGCCATCAGGCTAGATCCCAAAGATGCCGATGCCTGGTGCAACAAAGGCAATGCTCTCTTTGTTCAAGGCAAGTTCGATGAGGCCATCGAGGCCTATGATGAAGCTATAAAGCTGAACTCAACTGAACCAAGGTACTGGGTCATCAAAGGATCGCTCTCGCTAACCAGGGCAAGTACAACGAGGCCGTCAAAGCCTATGATGAAGCTATTCGATTGGATCCAGACAATTCCAATGCCTGGAGGAATAAAGGCCTTGCTCTCGATCATCAGGGAAAGTATGATGATGCCATCCAAGCATACAATAGAGCAAGTACCATAGATCAAAGTTATATTGGTAGTAACTCGGTCATGATATATCTGGGCAAATCCCATTACGATGCAGGGGAATATGATGCAGCGATACAGACATTGTGATGAAGTCATCAGGTTAGATCCCAAAAATGTCGAAGCCTGGCACAACAAAGGCTAATCTCTCGATAAACTGGGTAAGTACGACGAAGCCGTTCAAGCTTTCGACAAGGCCATCGAGGCTTATCCAATGAGTCCATCAGACTAGATCCAAATAGTCCTCTATGTCTGGGCAATACAACAAGCACGGGGTACATCGGCTGGATCCTAACCTTGCTGAAGCTGCTGGTCCGACAAAGGCAATGCCCTCTATAGCCAGGACAAGTACGATGAAGCCATCCAGGCATATGATGAGGCAATCAGGCTAGACCCCAACGATGCCATAGCCTGGTACAACAAAGGCCATGCTCTCGATGACCTAGGCAAGTACGATGAGGCCATCAAAGCTTTGACGAGGCCATCAGGCTAGATCCACAATATGCCCGAGCCTGGAACAACAAAGGCATGCTCTCTATGAGCAGGGCAAGTACGATGAGGCCATCAAGGCTTTTGACGAAGCTATCAGGATAGATCCCAACCTTGCAGCAGCCTGGACCAACAAAGGCTAGCTCTTGAAGCATTAGGCAAGACAACAGAAGCCAATGCCGCCTTCGCCAAGGCAAAAGAGCTGGGATATACAGGCTGATCCCAGATCTTTGCCGTATGTATAACCTGTAATCCATCCCTCTTTTTTCGAGATCCATTAAAGCGCAAAACATTATTATAAGGCTACAATCCAGTGCGCAACATCCGATCCTACGAGCTAAATTTTAGGATTGGCGTACAGAGATTATATCTCCGAATAATAATACAATATATCGGCTGCAAATAGATTAAAATTAAAAATTGTATATTTATATAACCTCTAAAGCAAAATGTGCTATGCAATCCAGCGCGTACCACCCCAAATTACTTTGAAGTTAACTGGAACGGCTCCTTCTCTAAGATGAATGTAAAGTTCTTTGGCGTTCTGGGAGGCTGTATCTCCCGTTCCCACGCGCGCCTCCAGGCTTCGCACGGGAACCTTAGCCAGGCTGCCTGCCAGCTCCGCGGCCAGAGGTGCGCTGAAGATCTCATCCTTATCCAGATACATGGATATGGGGTGAGCGTCGGGATTCTTGATGGCGCCTGCATCGATCGCCGCCTTCTGGAAGACTATCGCTCCTTCTTCAGAGAGAGCGAAGGGTACGCCCCATGAGCCGCTGCGATCTTCGGTGGGTATCTCCACAGACGCCACCTCATCGCCGTAAAGCACATGTGTGGTCTGGTTGTCTCGGTCTGGATTCGTATCTCAAACTTGCCGGGCTTGCCCACTACATCCTGAGCATTGGCCACATCCATTTCCGCCATATCGATGAAGATAAACTTATTATCGACGACTCTCGACCCTTATGTCCTGCAAGCCCAGCCGGTTGAGCTTGGAGTCGAGCACCGTCTTGGCCTCGTCCATCGTCTCTACTGTCACACCCGCAACAAAGGTATCTTCGCCGGTCGGTACTTTTCCGCCTACCGGGGCGAGTAGCGCATCAAGCGATTCCCTTGTGACATTGGTCCTGATCTCGTACAGAACCGGCGCAACTCCTACGATCTTGACGTCTGCATCCAGATTTTTCTTGAGGTAGTTGGTGATAACCGTCTCTGGCGTCGCAATTATGGTCACTTTAGTGACGTTGTCCATTTTCACTGCATTCGCTCCCGAGTATCCCAGGTCATCGGGAAGGGTAGCTTTCAGTCTGCCGGGCACAGTTAGAATATAGCTATCATCGTGCTTCTCCACAGAGGAGGCGTTGAACTGTACCTCTAGAATCTTCTCAGGAGTAGCGTTTACTTGTACTATTGCTCCCAATGGCTTGAGCAGGAGCCAAGAACCCCCTGCGTCACTAAATCCAAGCTCTTTGACTTTGGCGAAGGCCGCATCTGCCTTGTCAGTTTGACCCAGCAGTTGGAGAGCAAAGCCTTTGCCGGCCCAGGCATCTGCATGTTGTGGATTTATCTCGATGGCCTTATCGAAAGCTTTGACAGCTTCATCGTACTTGCCCTGGCTACCGAGAGTCATGCCTTTGCCAATCCAAGCAGCTTCATATTGTGGATTTATCTCGATGGCCTTATCGAAAGCTTTGACAGCTTCATCGTACTTGCCCTGGTCATAGAGAACAACGCCTTTGTTGTTCAAGGTCTCGGCATTGAGGTCCTCCCGGATACGGCAGTGTTGGGCCATTGATTGGTTGTTATATTCAATGAATCGATGATCTCATCATACACAGGCAGGTCATAGCCACCAAGTATGATGAAACACTTCGTCGCTATTCGTTTAAAGAAGGAATCATAGAATGGATCGAATGGGGCGATAGCCAACTTATAGTCCATTCCAAGTTGAGGGTTGTAACCTTCTGTCATGAGGCCGTCAACCCCATTCAGTTTGATAGTCTTTTTGGACTTCAGCCCAGACAAACCTGCCATATTGTTGTCCAATAAATTAGCCATCACGTCATTGGATAACGGCACGATTTGGTCTTCTTCTACAATACCTAAAAAAGCAATAGAATGGGACATGTTGTCTTGTATGCTTATATCCCAACCGTCCGCATGTGAACCGCTTTCCTCATGTGGGAGTGGGGGTAAACTCCGACCAACTCCTGGGAGCTGTTAAAGCTTCACCGTATAAGGGCCGGCATCAAATTGGTATTCAGCACGCAAATACTACTGAAATCACTAGCATACAGAAGATAATGCTTAGAATTAGTCTCATACGCATAATACATCACGTTAATTAATAGGACGCCCAATGTATATTAAATACTTTAAACATCCAACAGTCTACTGATCCTTAGGTCCCTAAATGTCCCGAATCTAATTGAAACTGTGAGTTCATGTGCAAGCCTACATGCGATCTCAAGGTCAAGTACATGGCAAAATTAGAGTATTAATTTTCAATGTATGAGCCCTGTTTATATGCCCGGGTCCAGGCTCTAGCTGACGCGACGCGATATAGTCCCGTTGCTATCGATCATAATTTCTGATTTCTAGCTTAATCAGAAATTTGAAGTAGGATTAGAACTAATTTGAGCCAGCATGGAACCTAAGAAATTTCTCACTCATACTGAGTTCAAAAGCCTAACGTTGCTCCACATTCCACATTGCGGAATCGATAGCAGTACAATCAATTGATCGATATCAGCAACCACTCAGTTCTACTTGATCTTCATTCTCATAGTGGGTGGAATAAGGACTCTGCCAGAAGATGATTCAGGCCGATTTGAGAAGGTTGTATATAGCAGTATGAATAACTTGCAGGGTCTGGCGTATCAGCCGAGGCATGAGATCAGGAAGCCCCGCAGAAGCCCAGGAAATACCCGGGCCACATCTTGCGAGGGATTGCAGAGACTTGCAAGGGAGAGGCGGATGCAGCCCCGGGCGAAGGACGGGGCTTGCCTCCATAGGGAGTGGCTCTCTGTCAGGATCCGACAATCCCATCTCCGCTAAATTCTGGTCTTCTGCTACGGGCCTCGGCCAGCGAGACAAGGGCATGTAACTTCGGCACCACAACCACCAGCACGCGCCCGAGTATTCGCACGCCCGCATGAGATGCCATCCGCAATATGACTGCTTTCGAAGAACACATCTCTATGGGCGGCAAGCTGCCAATCCGACACGCTGGCTGCTTTGATGCCATGGGATCAGGTAGAAAATTACTTGCCCTGCAATGCTATTCTGGCAATAATATTACAATAATGCTATTGCAAATAAAATAGTTGCACAAATGCCGGTCTCACTCCCGGCACTTGGTTTGCTTCACACCTAAGCCATCTTCTGGCCCTCGACGCTTCCCTTCCAGGAGTCCCCGCTGGGGGAGAATGCCTGGTAGTCTCCGGAGGCCATGTCTCCATTTAGAGTTAGATTGAGCTTATAGAGGCTGATTGGGTTCGCTGTGGTTACATCCAACTGCACCGTTTCATCCGTCGGAACCGATCCCGATACCGTCACATCGAGGGTGTTGTTGCCCTCTCTGATTTTGCCGGCCCCAAAGAGGTTGCTATCCGTCTGGAAGAGAGTCAGTGCCAGATCCCTCTGGACGCTGTCGTTGAGTGTGAAGGACCAGCTTCCGCCCAGAGATGCCGGGACTGACTCGGATGCTGTTTGGGATGGCGGCAGCTCCGATGTTTCCGTTGGGGTTGCTTCTTCACCGGAAGTGGTGGTCTGTGTTGCTGAAGTCACATCTTCTGCGGCGTCACTGGATGACGCCTCGGCCTGATCCCGGGAGGCCCAGGGAGTCTTTCCGCCTGCGGAAAGAGTGTTGGGCATGGTCCCAATTCTGCGAGCTCTTATTCTTTTGTGCCTCTCTGGATAGCTGGGGAGTTGCCGCCTGTCCTGGCGGCGGTATAAGAACAATCTCCTCCCCTCCTTCAAGCAACTGATCCGCAGTTAAAGACTGCTGATTTGCCCAATCAGCGCAAAGAGCCGTCATCGCCAGAAAGGCAATGAAAAGCATTGATGATAGTATTAACACTTTAAATCTCATGACATCTCGACCTTCTCAAATGGATTGAATCCTTATGAATGGATGCAGTTCTCTGGTAAGTTGACCGTCTGTATGTTATTTTGGTGCCCCATTCGCATTTGCTATGAAATTTATTAGTTGATAAGCTTAATGGTTATACGACAAATAGCGTCAAAAAATGAAAACGCAGGTTCTAGCTGATCTTTCCCATGGCAATCCCCTTCCCGGGCACATAACTTGCACTGTAAATATGATAGTCTCCCGACAGAGATTTTCCATTCATAGTCAGCGCGAGGCGGAAGAGTGAGAGCTCGTCGGTGAGAATATCCAGATTCAGTTTATTTCCTGTGGTGGTCCCGGTTGCGGTGACATTCCGAGCATCGCCTCCTACCGCTATTGTGCCCTTGCCAAATATGACATCGTTTGACTGATACATCTCCAGCTCGACGACTCTATCCGCGGTGTCCCGCAGATCCAGATGCCATTTGTTCGAGGGGCTCAAAAGGCGTGCCTTGGGCTGTGAGGACCCCAGGCTTTCAGGCACATTTCTTCCCGTTAACACAGGCGTAGCACTGCCTTTCTGATCCTGCGGGGGATTAAAGAGATCATCCGCCATGGTCTCTCCAACGTCCACCTTCGCTGCGGCATCGGTGGCGGACCCCAGTGGATCGATTTCCTGGGCAACAGCGTTTGCTGCCAGGAAGACAGAAAGCAAAATGATAGCCAGATAGTTCATCCAATTCATGATAAGCCTCCCTTTAGTCTGAAAACAATTAAGCGCTGGTCTCGTATTTAGGAACATAAACCTGGCGCTTTCGCCCACCCGGGAGACTGAAACCAGAAGAAGGAATCGAAAAATGAGATGGCAGACTGATGAGCTGTGGCCGAAGAAAGAGCTCATTCAGGCCCCGCCCGCTGCACCCCGATCTTCTCTCCCTTCTTCAATTGCTTCAGAATTTTTTTCGCCATCTCCGATGATTTGGCGACCCGGATGTCTCCTCTGCGGCCCACGGTGGCAGTAAACACCGGCTCCTCGCCCAGCGCAGACGTCCACCGACTCCCCAGCCATGCCTTCCAGCCAGATGATGATGTGCTTCGCTGTCTCCTCCATCTTGGGTACAGGAAGGTCGGGCTCATCCTTGGTCCGGACGTCAATATGCATCCCCAGGTTCTTCTCAATCTGGTCGATGTTCTTGCCGGCCTTCCCTATCACTCTTGCCGCCTCATCCTGAGGAACATGTATGACGGCGCTGGAGTCGGTAAGCATCTCCACCTTGAAGGGCCCTCGCACATGATGGGATATCTCCTTCTCGATCTCGCGGCTTGCCAGCTTCCAGGAAGGCTTCTTACCCTCTTTGGATACTGGCATGACCACGATCTCGTCGCCATAAGTGTACATCTCGTACTCGGCAAGACCTGTCTCAAAGTCCTTGACCACAATCACCGGCCGGGCCAGGTCCGCTTCCACCATGCCCGATGGAACCTTGACCACAAACTCCACATCCAGGACTTTGGTGACCTCACCCTTCTCGATGAAGACCACGGTGTCCACGACCTGCGGTATCATGCCCATGTCGACCCTGCCCAGGAGCCGCTGCAGGGCATCTATGGGCTTGTTGGCATGCACCACACCAATCATGCCCACACCGGCGAGCCGCATGTCTGCGAAGACCTGGAAGTCGCGCGTCTTTCTGACCTCATCGTAAATGGTGTAGTCCGGTCTAACCAGCAGCAAAATATCAGCCGAGGCTTCCATACTGCCCTCCAGAGGCCCGTACTGGGTGATCTCGGGAGGGACCTGCAGATCGCGAGGCGATTCCAGCGTCTTGACCACATAGTTGCAGTTAAGAAGATACTCGGCAATACCGGCCGCAAATGTGGACTTGCCCGAACCCGGCGGCCCGGCGATTAGAATTCCTCTCTGGCCCTCCTTGAGCCGTGTCTTGAGCATCGCATTATGCCGGTAAGAATCAAAGCTCACCTTGGCCACTGGCCTGACTGCGGTTATCTCCAGGCCATCGGAGAACGGAGGCTTGGCTATGGCGATTCTCATAGGCCCGATCTGGATTATGGCGGCACCTATCTTCTCCATCTCGATAAATCCTTCTGGATCCGCCTTGGCTCGCTCGTAGATCTCCCTGGAGAGGTCTCTAAGCTCCCTCTCGGATAGGGGCCGCTCGCCCAATCTTATCAGGGAGAAGTCACCCACACGGCCGCGTTTGGCCATGGGCAGCGCATTCTCCTTGAGGTGAACGGAGAGAGTATCCTCTGTGAAGTACCTATCCAGAGATAAAGGCTTGATAGGCTCGCGCTGGGGGCGGACATACTCCACGTCCAGCCCCATGGCCTCAGCCACTCGGGACTGGACCTGGTCACTGGTGAGAAAAGATGCCCCAAGTTCGAGGGCTACATCCCTGATCATGGCATCTATCTCTCCTCCACCTGCAAGCTTGATCTGGTCCAGGTTCGGCCTGATGCCCACGTATTCCAGTTCGATCTTGCCCATCTTAGCAAGCTCTGAGAGCTTTCTTAATTCCTCCAATCCTCTTAAACCAATTTCTCGCCCGTGGTTGGCCTGCGCTTCCAGCTCCGCAACCACTGCTTCGGGCACAACGATCCTCCGGCCCTGGAGCTCTCCTGCTTTGATCCTCGCAGAAACCCTGCCGTCTATTACCACACTGGTATCTGGCACTAACGGTTGCGCCATTGTCTAAAACATCCTTTAATTATCAATTATCGGCTAAATCTAAAATAAAGCTAGAGATATACTATATCCATCTTTCGCTTTTTAGCAATCCATTCCAGCATGTAGTCGATATCCAATTGCCTTCGGGTCTGTAGGCCGGCCTTCACCACCATGATATGACCTGTCTTCATGGCCTCTGATATCTTTTGGGAGTCTGCGGCACCAAATCCGGGGTCCAATCTCCTCAAGATGCAGAGCTTGATATCGCTGCAAGCAAATCCTTCATCCGTTCTATGCCCAAACTCGATGCAGACATTTCCCGGGTTGGACAGCATTCTGAAGGCCACGCTATAGCTGGCAAATTTGCTTCGATCATAGAGCTTGCGTTCACTGAAGGCAGGCCGAAGGTCCTCCTCCATTATGGCCCGGCCCAGATTCGCCAGATCCACCTGCTCCTTATCTGAATATTGGGGGCAGCCGGCGAGCTTGATGGCAGTTAGATTCTTGAGAGATACATCTCTTGCATGGCAATGATCGCTATCTTCCACCATACAGAAGTCTTTGCTCAAAGGAAATGATGCAGACGAATAATTATCACAGCCTTTGCACTTCAATTCAATGATGACTTCCTTGTCCAGGAAAGGCGCGATGCCTTCTAAGATCGCCAGCACATCTGCGACGCGAAAGTCCGCGCAATCCCCAAGGATCCTCTTGGCTTCTCGGGCCGCAAAGAGTATTTCGTTCTTGTTATCCATAGGCTGCCCTTCATATGCCAGAGTCTGGCTCCGGCGGCTTGAACTCTACAGAAGAAGAGCATCATACATAAGAACTTGCCGTGGCTCCGAAAGAGCTATATTTACTCATCTCTTTTCCGCGTGGAAGAGGAGATCAGCCCGCAAATATAGGAGGTCAGCCCTTGAAGGAAATACGCTTACATGGTCGTGGCGGTCAGGGATCTGTCACGGCGGCCGAGATGATAGCCGTTGCGGCTTTTGAGGACAAGAGGTTCTCCCAGGCATTTCCGGCCTTTGGAGTAGAACGTAGGGGGGCGCCGGTAATGGCATTTGCCAGAATCGCCGACCAGCCCATTAGAATCAGAAGCCAGATCTATGAGCCTGATTACGTCATTGTGCAGGATGTTACCTTACTTGATGTCGTCAATGTGGCTGGCGGACTTAAATCGGACGGCAAGATAATAATAAACACCGATCGGTCCCGTGAAATGCTCAAGCTCGATACAAAGGCCGAGGTAATCACCATCGACGCCACCAAGATCGCCATGGAGATCCTGGGAAGGCCTATCGTCAATACTACCATGCTGGGTGCATTTTGTGGAGCTAGCAAAGAGGTGGGTCTGGAGAGCCTTAATAAAGCCATCTCCGATCGCTTCAAGGGAGAGCTAGGCAGGAAGAACCTGCTCGCCATTAAAGCGGCTTACGAGAGGGTTATCTGATGGAAATAAAGGCAGGGAGATTGGTAGATCCGTGTAGCACCCGTGCAACGAAGACCGGTGCCTGGCGGACTTTCGTGCCCGTATTTGATCATGAGAAATGCATAAAATGCAGTCTCTGCGAGATCTATTGCCCCGAGGGCTGTATCCACCAGGAAGAGGGACAATTTGTGCCCGACCTGGATTACTGCAAGGGCTGCAGCGTGTGCGCTCATGAGTGCCCACGCTTGGCAATTACAATGGTCCTGGAGGAGAAGTGATGAGCAAAGGAAACGATTCAGGTAAGAGCCGGAATACTGCCAATATGAAAGTGGTGGAGGGCTCTTATGCTGTGGCCCACGCAGTTATGTGCTGCCGGCCGGATGTGATCTCGGCCTATCCCATAACGCCTCAGACCCATATCGTGGAGAACCTCTCCCAGATGGTGGCTGATGGTGAGCTTGATAGTGAATTCTTGACGGTTGATTCCGAATTCTCAGCCCTGTCCGTCTTGGTCGGCTCCAGCGCCTGCGGTGCTAGAAGCTACTCCTCGACCACCAGCCAGGGTCTGGCCCTGATGTATGAGGTTCTCTACAACGTTTCCGGCATGAGGCTGCCCATCGTCATGAATGTGGCCAATCGTGCCTTGGGCGCGCCGCTGAACATCTGGAACGATCAACAGGATTCCATAGGAGCCCGCGATGTAGGATGGCTGCAAATCTATGTGGAGGATGTGCAGGAAGCAGTTGATGCCACGCTTCAAGCCTACAAGATCGCAGAAAGTGCCGAGATCAGGACCCCCATCATGGTCTGCATGGATGGGTTCATCCTGACGCACGTCTATGAGCCGGTGGAGCTTCTGGACAAGGAAATGGCCCGGGAGTTCCTGCCCGCTTTCCAGCCGGCCGATATTCTGGACCCGGCCAACCCCAAGACCTTTGGAGCCTTCGCCGATCCCTCCACTTACACCGAGTTCCGCTATCAGCAGTTCGAGGCTCAGCAAAAAGCACTCGGCAAGATCGAGTTGGTGGCCAGAGAGTTCGAGGAGACATTCGGTCGGAATTATGGCGGGCTCGTAGACAGCTATTACGCAGAAGATGCTGAGGTGGTACTGGTTACCATGGGCTCGGTCATAGGTACCATCAAGGACGCCATTGATGAAATGCGATCTGAGGGCAAGAAAGTAGGCCTGGTCAAGGTCAGAAGCTACAGGCCATTCCCAGTTCTGGCCCTGCGCAAGGCCCTGAAAGATGCAAGTGTAATCGCAGTCGTGGAGAAGGATGTCTCCATAGGCAACGAAGCAGGTCTCGTGACCGATCTCAAAGCGGCGTTCTACAATAGCAATATTCACACCCCAATTATCGGTTTCGCAGCCGGCCTGGGCGGTCGCGACATCACTATCAAGGACATCATGAAGATCGTGGAGAAGGCTGAAGCTGCCCGCAAGGGAATAAAATCCGAGTTCGAGTTCCTCGATCTTAGAGAGGAGATTCTTTAGGAGGCTCAAGAAAATGGAAAAATCTTTGCTGGCACCAGGTCACAGGGCCTGCGCGGGATGCGCTATGCCTACCACCATCAGGCTGGTACTCGATGCAGCCGGACCAAATACCATCGTGGTCTCGCCCACGAGCTGCCTGGAGGTTACCACCACGCCCTTCCCGGAGAGCGCCTGGTGTGTTCCCTGGATTCACTCCTTATTCGAGAATGCTGCAGCAGTTGCATCGGGCGTTGAGGTTATGCTCAAACGCCGCCACCAGGATACCAACCTGGTAGTGATAGGCGGAGACGGAAGCACCTTCGATATCGGCATGGGCTCAAACTCCGGGATGTTCGAACGCGGCCACAAGATGCTCTATGTCTGCTACGACAATGAGGCCTATATGAACACCGGAGTGCAGCGCAGCGGCTCCACGCCCTTCTGCGCCCAAACGACCACCACACCCTCAGGTTCTGAATCTCGGGGAAACCCAAGGCCAAAGAAGGATATGCCTGCCATTGCCCTGGCCCATAAAGTGCCCTATGTGGCCACGGCCTCAGTGGCCTATCCCGTCGATCTGAGAAGAAAGGTCAAGGAGGCTCTGCAGGTAAACGGGCCGTCTTATATTCAGGTCAATGCGCCCTGCATCACCGGCTGGACCTTTGACGCCGGCACAATGATCGAACTGGCGCGCCTGGCTGTCGAGACGGGTCTATGGCCCCTCACAGAATACGTCAACGGAGAGCTGGTTGATGTGAAGAAAGTTCGCCGGCCAAAGCCGGTACAGGAGTATCTGAAGATCCAGGGCCGCTATAAGCACCTCTTCAAGAAGTCCGACTGCGAGGATACGTTAAAGCAGATTCAAGACCAGGCGGATGCGAACATCGCCAAGTTCAAGCTGGTTGACTAGAGATGTATGTAGGCCGAATCGTGGTAGTAGGCCGTGTCCAGGGAAGGAGTTTTGTCGCCTACAGAGTCTCCTCCCGCTCTTTTCCTAATCGTAGTGCAGAAGTGCGCAACAAAAGCATACTCGTCTCGCCAAGAGACCCGGCGGACCTGGCAAGGAATCCCTACATCGCCTATAACTGCATCCGCGTGGTTGATGATGTGGCAGTTGTAGCGAATGGCACGCAAGCGGACATGATCCTGGAGAGGATCGATGACGGACAGAAGCCCGGTGATGCCATCGCCCTGAGCCTGGTAGCTTATGGCTATGAGCGGGACGAGCTGGACACTCCTCGCATCGCAGGCGCGGTGCGACGGGATAAAGCGTGGCTGGGGATTGCCAGGAGAGATGAGTTTCGAGTCCACGAATTCAAGCTTGCAGAGACCCGGGCCTTTCTGGTCGCGACCTATGAGAAGACCGATTTCGAAGCAGTCTCCTTTGACGGAAAGAATGCAGGCGAAATCGCCCGACAAGCCTATGACCTGGACTTTGAGAGGCCTGTCTGCGCAGCGGCAGCCATGGCGGGCGCCGATGCGCAAATGAATGGATTCGATCTGGCGGTTTATAATCCGATGTAGAGGTATGTTATGGAGATCAATGGTGTGCAAATAGACGACACCTTTGCCGAAGCATTTCCCATAAAGATGGCAAGGGTGCAAATCACCGCTGTAACAGAGCACTGGGCTCTGGAAGCGGCGCGCGAAGCGACTGGATTTGGGACGTCAGTCATAGGATGTCCGGCAGAGGCGGGTATCGAGTGCATTGTAGACGGGAGCGAGACCGTCGATGGCAGGCCCGGGGTCAATATCCTGATATGCAATATGGGTTACAAGAACCTGGAAAGCTCTCTGATTTTTCGTCTGGGGCAGTGCGTTCTGACCGCGCCCACCGCGGCCGCCTTCAGCGGCATGAAGGATGCAGAAAAGCAGTTTGATACCGGCAAGAAGCTGAGCTTCTTTGGAGACGGCTACCAAAAGCAGGCTGAGATGTTTGGAAGGAATGTCTGGACGATACCCCTCATGTCCGGTGACTTCATCGTCGAGCAGAGCTTTGGAGCAATAGAAGGAATTGCGGGCGGTAATTTTCTGATACTGGGCCAAAACCAGATGGCAGCTCTGACTGCGGCCGAGGCGGCAGTGGACGCCATTCGCAAACTCAAGGGCACTATTACTCCTTTCCCGGGTGGCATTGTGTCCAGCGGCTCCAAAGTTGGCTCCAAATATAAGTTCCTCAAGGCTTCCACCAACACAGTCTTCTGCACTTCGCTGCGATCGGACAATGTCTGCACACTGGCTGAGGATGTCTCCAGCGTCTATGAGATCGTAATCAACGGCGTGAGCCAGGATGCCATTCAAATGGCCATGAAGGCAGGCATCAATGCAGCGTGCCATGTGCCCGGCATTCTGAAGATAACGGCGGCCAATTACGAAGGAAAGCTCGGTATCCATCAATTTCCCTTGCATAAAGTGCTTGAGTAAGCCAGGGCAGCCGGGAAGCATTCTTTTTTTAAGGAGATGAGATTTTGACAATGATGGCCCAGGAAGTTGTTGATACCCGCGATAAGATAAAACGCTGGCTCACAGAGGAGGGTCTCTTCAAGGAAGAGGTCCCGGGCGAGAATCTTTATTATCAGATAGCAGCAGAGTTTCCGGCTTCGTCAGGGAGACATTTGTCAATCATTCAGCCCCGGGATCATGAAGACATGATTGTGGTTTTCAGCAGGATAATGCTCGCGGAGATTCACCAAAAGGCCTTTTCAGCCCTGCCTCCGCGGGAGAAAGAGCAACTTCTCTGGCGAATGCGTTATGACCTCCTTTTCCAGGATTCGAGCTTCGAGATCGAGCCCGTCGGGGCAGATATGCGAAGCATTCGTTTTACGCGAGAGATCTATTACGATGGATTGACCAAGAACAAGCTGATGGAAGCCGTCAGGGAGAACTTCAAATGCGAGCTTTATGTGGTCTGGAAGTTCCAGGAGATCTTTGGCGAGGGCCTGGCAAATAGGGTCTCAAAGCCGCCGGAGCCGATGTATAGCTGAAATTCAAATTAAAAAATGAAAATGAGATTCGGGCCTTGAGGAATCGTCCTTTGGGGCCATGCATCTCAAGAAATCTCGTAGATCGCAGTCACGCTGGACGTTATCTCAAGCTCCCCTGGCTGGATGGGTGTGGCAAATTCGGAATATGCAACGCTCTTCGCCATCGGTGCTACATATCCGTAGCCTTCGGTGATCTCAAGAACACGGCCCAGCTGGACATTCGCCGCACTGGCTGCCAACTCTGCCTTTCTCTGCGCGTCTTGAATTGCCAGAATCATGGCCTCATCCTTTTGAGGCTGGGGGTCTCTCAGGTCGAAGCTGACCTGTTGAATGCTGTTTGAGCCCGCGGAGACTGCAGCATCCAGAACCCGGCCCACATCAGTCGTATTGTTCAACTTCACAGTGACCTGGTTGGTTGCCAGGAAGATTGGAGCTTTCGGCTTTTCGTTCGCCGTCTTGGGCTCTTCCTCAGGCATTGTGGTCAGGCTGAAACTGCTGGTCTGGATAGCATTCTCGGCAATTCCTGCAGCCAGCAGGGCATTGATGGTCTCGTTCATCAAGCCGGCATTTTCCTGGACGGCTCCTGCAGCGCTGGCATTGCGGGTCTCCACGCCCAGCACGATTGTCGCCATATCCGGAGCTATGGTCACCTTCCCTTCACCCTGTACTGTTAGCTTGGACACATTATTCTCCTCTGCCGCCATGGCAGAAGGTATCGCCAGAAACAGCAGAATCATCCCTAGAAGCACAATACTTGAATTTTTCATATTAAACCCCATTATGAAATGGTCCTAAAGCGCCTTATAGATTTTCCTCGGCAGATCGTCGTACGGTTGGATCTTATTAAGATATGAAAGAAATATATTAAAAAATGATGCCGTTCCCCGTTATGTTACGAACTCATAGGTTACAACCACGCGGGAGATAACATCTATCATTTTCATTTCACCGTTGCTGCTATAGGGACTCCCCATTTCAACATCTGGATAGCCATAATCTGAGACGTCAAGAGCCTTTCCCAGGCTCCCGCCGGCCTCGCTTGCGACTTCTGCCGCATTCTCCCTGGCATTTGCCATGGCTTTCTGGCGAGCTTCGGCCATAGCCTTGCTGCTATCGCTCAGGCTGTATGCAGCTACATATGCATCCGCCCCTGCGGACCTGGCTGCATCCAGCACCTGGTTTATCCTGGACTCATCGGTAGTCTTAAGACGGACTACAGTCGACCTTTGCAGAGAAGAGGCTTTTTGCGTATTATTCTCACATACCGTAGTGTTGTTCACTGTTTTGCAGACCTTGCTGCTGGACTGAAAGCTGGAAATCCCGCTGGACTGGCCTGGCAGAATATCCTCATCTCCGACTCCTGCCTTCTTCAGGAGATCCAGCAGATGGTCCATCTTCTCTTGGACCTCAGCCTGGGCCTCGGTCATATTTTCATTGCTGCTCTCGACTGAGACGGAAATCATAGCGGTATCTGCGGGAACAGTCTCCGTTCCCTCGCCAAACATAGTTATAGTGTGTTCCGCATCCTGCGCAATTGCCATAGGCCCAAAGATCAAAATGCAGAATATGACAGCTAACCACTTCATGTAATCCCCATTTATGTATAGTGTCCAAAGATATTAAAGCACGCGGTTGAAGTCTGGGGACTTTTCTGGGATAGGCCTTCGGGAAGAAAGACAATTGCCTGCGCGACCATCATCTTTAATCTTAGTATTCACATGCATTTGGCCATGAGCAAGATAGGAAAGGCGATCAGGCTGGAACGCATCCTGGATCGCAGGACTCACAGAACGGTTATAGTTCCCATGGATCATGGCATCTCTGTTGGTCCTATTGCCGGACTGATTGACATGCTCGCCACAGTGGACAAAGTGGCTGAAGGCGGAGCTAATGCCGTTCTGGGACATATGGGCTTGCCACTGCACGGTCATCGAGGCTATGGACGCGATGTAGGACTGATCATTCACCTCTCTGCATCCAGCTCTCTCGGGCCCGACCCCAACCACAAGGTTCTGGTGACTGATGTGGAGGACGCCATAAGAGTAGGAGCAGATGCGGTTAGCATCCATGTCAATGTCGGCGCTGATGACGAAGCGGAAATGCTACACGATTTAGGCAGAGTGGCACGCACCTGCGACTTATGGGGCATGCCTCTTATTGCCATGATGTACCCTCGCGGGCCAAAGGTTCAGTCTGAGCACGGCGTGGAGTACGTCAAACTCGCCGCTCGCATCGGTTCAGAGCTGGGGGCGGATATAGTTAAAACCAACTACACCGGCTCGCCAGAAACTTTTCAGGAAGTCATAAAGGGCTGCAGCGTGCCTGTTATCATTGCCGGCGGACCCAAGATGGACACGGAGAGAGACCTCTTGCAGATGGTCTACGATGCCATAATGGTCGGGGGAGCAGGTGTAGCCTTCGGCCGCAACGTCTTCCAGGCGCAGGACCCCACGTTATTGGTCAAGAAGCTGAGCACAGTCGTCCACAGCGGCTTTACCCCAGAAGAGGCAGAGAAGGTCGTCCTCTGAAGCGACCTTCACCTCTTTTTAAAGAATTAATTAATTTCATGGCAAATGCATCCTAATATCCTGATTCAAAACTATGCACATAACAATAGTTGACCGCAAGCTATATCCACTTATTCGAATACATTTGGAAGCATGAAGTCCATAGCCATCTTTCTTCTGGCCTTGTCCCTGATGTCCATTCTACCCGCCATGAGCCAGGATGCCCAGTATTGGCTTGCCCAAACTGAGAGCGATTACAATAACGGCTCCTACTCACTAGCCCTGGATGATATCGAAGAATATTTGGAGATCAACTCCAGCGATCTGTGGGCCTGGAACTTCAAGGCCAATCTCTTGATTAAGATGAAAAGATACAGCGACGCTGTAGACAGCTTTGACCAGATCATTCAGCTAGACAGCTCCAATTATCAGGCCTACAACGACCGCGCTCTGATCCTGTCTGGAGGGATGAGGCGTGATGATGAGGCTCTGGATTCTCTGAATACGGCTTTGCAGATAAACTCCAAGAATGCCAACATCTGGTTCAACAAAGGCATGGTTCTGGAAAAGATGGAGAGGTACAGCGAGGCTCTGGAAGCCTATGGCCAGGCCACAACTCTGGATCCCTCTCTCGAAAGGGCATGGTACCGCCAGGGTCATGTTCTCATGTTGACTGAGAGGTATGAGGAATCTTTGCAATCTCTGGAAAAAGCGATTGAGCTCAATCCCCAAAATGCTGATGCCTGGAATGATAAAAGACTTATCCAGATGAAGCTGAACAATGTTACGGAAGCTATCAATAGCTCTGAGAAAGCCAGTGAACTTGATCCGTCCAGTAAGGGTTTCCAGGAGAATGAAAATATAGCAGCGGCGGTTCCGGGAAAGGTGCCAGAAAGGACAATAGATTTCCAATGACCGGGAAAGAGCCTCCAATGAAAATTACTTTTTTGATTACTATCTGAAAATAGTAATCGAAACATTATTGAAGACCGTCCCAAAGGGCAGGACTCTTTCCCGAATACCTTCCAATCCAACAACCTTTCTTTAATACCATCTTCTAATATCCTGTATAATATAATCCGGATGACAGTTTATAATACCCTCCATAATACCGTTTGCTGTAATTCTGTCCCATCTGCAAGTCCGAAATTTTGTTTTGAATCATCTCGTTTAGACTTTGCGAATTATAGGCTCCATTCAGATCGAAATATACATAATTTCCTTTCACGAGCACATCCTTGCCGATATAATAGCTCTTCAAGTCTTCCATCAGGTAGAAGTATGTTGGCCCATAGAGACCGGAGGGGTCCACTCCCTCCAGGTTAACCACGTAGTTCCCAATTACAATGCTCGAAGGTGAAAGTATGTTTGTGATTGTGCCTTTCATATCAAAGCCCGATTCCATTATCGTCGTATTGAATCCTACAGATCCCTGAACCTCCGATAAGCTCAATACTATCAATATAAGAATAAGTCCTCTCTTCAAGATGAAGCCCTCCCTAATAGATATGTACGCCTATTGAGAAATAGCTTTGGGTGGTGGAACCCGGGTTCAGCATCTAGAGCCTTGATGAGAATGCAACCCACATATTCTTATAGGTTTAAGGGGTAATATTAGTAATGGGGTGAACTGAACAATGATAAAGAACCTTATAAAATTGGCGATCACCTTGGTAGCCATCTCGTGGTTTGCAAAAAAGATGCATCATCATTTCAACCATGATGAGAAACGGATGGAACCTACGACCTCCAAACTAAGGCGTTACTTGGACAAGTAGAATCCGTCCGCATGGCAACGATTAGCATCATATTTAAATCGCAATCTAAATCTCAAGGCTCATTAGATCTAGCGGCAGTAAAGACGGCGGCAACTACCCCCGCAGCTTGCTGCGAGGGAAGCCTTTTCTTCTATTGTGCACTTGGAAAGTTCATTCATTGTCATTCGGATCGCAAATTATAAATTTGAATCTCACATAATTATGTTTTAGATGAGGATTGGTGGATTGATGCCAATCTGCCCTTTTGAGGTGATTTTAAGTGGAAAGCGATGAAGAGATCGAGAAGATGGAGCTGATAGATCTGGACAAACGAAGACAGGCCCTGGCTGATTATCTTCAGATAAACCCCAATGAGATAAACGCCTGCTCCTCTCGCATCAACGATGTAACGACTCTCCAGGCCAGAGGTATGATCTATCTGGTGGGCACAGAGGAAGAAGTCAATGCTGGAATTCGTGGATGTTTCGAGCACAATCTCGGGGATCTAGATTCGGTTTTTATCGGCCAGACGGCAAATCTTTCGCCTGGGGATGTGCAAGTTGTAGATAGGCTCTGCGAGATATTGGATGAGGAATTGGAGACAGAAATCCTGAATGAGGCTCTCTTAAGCATAGTTACAAAGTGCGGCGACCTGGAGAGCTTGATCGATGCAGCAGTTGATGAAGTGGACAGAGGCCAGTTCCTGGCTATGGACGAAGAGGAGAACCCCTTCGGAGACTATTTGATTTACAGGTTCCGGGAAGGGCAGTGCTCGGACTTTGATTATTGAGGAAAATTTATGGAAAGGCCGTTTTACCGGTCGATCCATGATCACGATGCAATTCTCTTTTTTTAGGCTTTCACGACAACGGTCTTGGCCACGCTGTCACCCAGCCTCTGTCTTTTATCGGAGCGCCAAACCAATATTGCACCGACTAAGTAGAAGAAAAGGCCGTCAATTATGCGAAGGATATTTCTTTTAAAAGACTGGTTCATGTCTATGGGCCTGCCATCTTCCTGGACGACCTTTATCCTGGTGATCATCTTGCCGATGGTCTGGCCCCGCGATCCTTCCATGTATGTGAAGTAGCCTATGAAGATGATGAAAGAGAATAAACCCCAAGCCCAAGGAGCAGTCCCGTTTTCCATCATCTCAACGCCCAGGACAGCTCCTATTATTCCAATTATGAAGCCAATGATTATGCTGTCTATCAGCAACGATACAAACCTTATCCTTATTCCCTGATATGCCATGGCCCCGGGATTTGCCAAATCCATCTGATCTTGGTTTGCCATAATTTCACCGTCTGTTAATACATTTACAAATAATTATAAGCGGACATTTGATAAACGAGAGGACGTTCTGCAAACATATCTCCCCTCATTCCTCCCTCGATTTCCTTTGCGACAAAATTAATTATTTGTGCTCATTACTATTTAGATATTTCGAAGTCAAAGAACTCCTAGTTGAAAAGGAGGCAGGCACATCACCAGCCCACCTTTTCGAGGAGTTGAAGTGAATGGCTCCCTGAATCATACACAAGGCATGGGAGACCTCACCACCAGGCCGATGATCTTGGTATCTTCATACCAGACAACCACCTGAAAATGCTCCGGATTGCTGAATGCATCCTGCACAGAGGCCATAGTCAAATCAGTTGGTTGATATGATGAGCGCCAGCAGCCATTGACATACAGCCATAAGGCCTTCTCTCCAGGTGAGATCAATTCCGCCCAATACAGAGTCGCGATGCCATATGGTATCCCTGACGCTGTATTCGTGCAGGGCATAATTGCAGCAATTCCAGCAGGAGCTGTTGCAAATTCGTTAGCTGATACGACCTCATCCGATGCAGTGGAGGCGCATGCCAGCGCTATCAGGGCCAGAAGAACTCCAAACATTATTGCATTTCTTGACATCTATTCGATCACCGCCGCATAAAATAATTTGCTCGAAAATCGTTTGGCACCAACATATAAATATTTTTCTTAAGCAAAGAAAAGAATGAAGAAACCTTACCCATCCAGCCGGAACTCCTGCGGCCATTGCCCATTTTCTTCATGGTGAACCTCCGGGATGAGAGCTTTCTCAAATCGATTCTGGATCATCTCTTCCACTTCCGAGATCCTGATCCGGAAGACCTCTGCCAGGATCTCCTTGGCAGTCTCCAGCTCCATGGCCTTTGGATCAGAGTGATACATTGTCTTCTTCTGCTGCTTAGTCAGCACCCCAAGGACACCTGCCATAGAATCATAATACTACGTGTAAGCATAAGTAGTTTTGCCGGAAAAAGATATCAACAAACCATTTTTACATAATAGAAAGTATGAATAAGATACAAAAGAAAGAATGATATTGGAGCCCGAGGTGCTCTCCGTCCGCGCAGGAGGCCATCCGCTCGCCAGAGGCCGTTCTCGCCGCCGGCCGCGTTCCAGTCGAGCAGGATTGTCAGGATTCCCCTGCGGTCCGGAGCCTGGATCTATCTCGGTCAGGGCAACCTTTAAAATTGATTGCGTGTCACTACCCTTTAGATGGAGATTGGCAGGATGAGATTGTCTGGCATACTGGTATCAGCTATATTGCTGACATGTATATGTATATCTATTCAGGCTTATGCTATTGAGCCTGGTGCAATCGCAGTGCCGAGCATGAGTGTGCCGAACATGGATATGCCACAGCCTCGCATCACTCCGAATATGGATATGCCTGATCCAAAACCCAAGCAGCCTGTCAAGCCAGACAACAGCGCAGACCAGATTCTCAACCAAACCGGCAATATGAGCAACAATCAGACCCAAACGATTCAAATACCGCAAGAGGACACACCAATGGACGTAAGCGGCCGATGGTCGATAAAGCTTGATGAAGGAAGCGGCAGATCTCTTGACCTGAACCTATGGTCGTCCAGCGGAAATAGAATCATGGGTTATGGCACTCTTAACGAAGGAAGCGCACAGCACTCCGTGACAGCCAGCGGATCTGTAATCGGGCAGGAGCTTATATTGTCCACAAAGTCGGCCACACCGGAATACAACAGCCAGGAAACTGATGAGTATGATCTCGACCTGGTTATGGTGAACAATACTCTGTCGGGAACTTATGTCCTGAGGTCAGGCGAGCAGTCCGGGGTGAATGGAAATGCAACGGCCGTGAAGCTTTGAGTGAACCAGGGATCAGGTTTTACGATCTTTCTTACTCTTTTGATTTTGAAGAGATTTTACCGGCGCCTGGAAGCGGATTTTTTGGGGATCCATGCAGGGGAAAGGCTGAACGGCAGGTTCCATCCCGGGCGCAAAAAGCCGGCTGCTGGAGGGATAGCTGCAAGGAGAAAATGGGAGGGATGGGCAAAGCCGATGATGAAACATGTAGGAGGAAATAATCTTGGCCGGCTTTTGCCCATAACTACTTCGTCATTCAACGATATAAAGATATGGTACAGATCGGAGCGAAAGGCTAGCTGAGGGTGTTTTGGGAATTGCCAGCAGTGCCCTGGTGAATAGATCCAAATGCAGTGCCTCCGCTAAATAGTCGTGTTGACATCAAAAATAATTCGGGGCAGTGTCTCGACCTGAATCCTTTTTCCACCCAGTCCGCAAGCAGTCAGAGGCTGCGATTATCTCTGCTGGCATCTTCAATGCAGCCTTACTGTTTTCTTAACTTATGTATGTTTGATGCAAAGCTTTTTCGCCTGAGCGATTGTCTGATGCACCAGAGGAGAGATAATTGGCGGCACCCAAACTAATTGAAGAGCTCATCGACAAATTTGACAGCGACCAGGAGTTCTATAGATCCAGCCAGTACAATGAGACTGAGCTGAGAACGCAATTCATCAATCCTTTCTTCGAGGCATTGGGGTGGGATGTCTACCACAAAGAAGAATGCCGCCCGGATAAGAGAGATGTCAAAGAAGAAGACGCAATCGATGTGGAAGGCAAAACCAAGAATCCAGACTACAGCTTCCGGTTATTTGAGAAAAGAAAATTCTTCGTTGAAGTCAAACGGCCTTCAATAAACATTGAATCAGGCGTCTATCCTGCCTACCAGATAAGGCGCTATGCCTGGTCCGCAGACCTGCCCATATCCATCCTCACCGATTTTGAGGAATTTTCGGTTTACTATTGTCGCGCGAGACCCTCCAAGGATGACAAACCCACGAAGTCAAGGCTTCTGTACTTCCGGTACGACCAATACCTCGAAAAATGGCCGGAGATCGAAGCCCTATTCTCAAGAGAAGCCGTCTTGAATGGATCGCTCGACAAATACGTAAGCTCTCTGCCGCAAAAACGGGGCGATAAAAGGGTAGACGCTGCATTGCTGGATGATATATCCGAATGGCGTGATATGCTGGCAAAGAACATCGCTTTGCGCAACCCTATGCTCGATACCATGAGCCTCAACTATGCAGTCCAGGCCATCATAGATCGGATAATATTCCTGCGCATCTGCGAGGACCGGGGAATTGAGAGGTACATGCGCCTCAAGGATTTGCTCAACGGCGAGAGGGTCTACCCCAGGCTGTGTGAGCTTTTCCTGCAGGCCGATGAACGCTACAACTCGGGAATATTCCACTTCAATAAGGAATCGGGCCGGGATAGTCCGGATAACATCACCCTCAATCTGAATATCGACGACAAGACCCTGAAGGATATCATCAAACGCCTCTACTTCCCTGAAAGCCCTTATGAGTTCTCGGTCCTTCCGGCAGAGATCCTGGGGCAGATTTACGAGCAATTCCTCGGCAAGGTGATACGGCTCACCGACGGCCATGGCGCTGTGGTGGAGGATAAGCCTGAGGTAAAGAAGGCAGGCGGGGTCAAGTACACGCCCTCCTATATTGTGGAATACATCGTTGGAAACACGCTTGGTGAAAAGCTGTTGGGCAAGACGCCGCTGGAAATGGTGCCGGTCAGCGTCCTGGATCCAGCATGCGGTTCAGGGTCCTTTCTCATTGTGGCCTACCAGCACCTGCTGGACTGGCATAAGGAATGGTATATCCAAAACGTTGTGCCCTTGATGCAGAGCGGCCAGAAATCGGAGATCAGGAGGCTGCTTCCGAGGGCAACTGCTGCCAAAGGCAAGAAGGGACGCACAAGAGATCCTGAGCTGCCCATCTTCCAGGGCCGGGGCGGGGAGTGGAGGCTGACCACTGCAGAGCGAAAGCGAATTCTGCTGAACAATATCTATGGCGTGGACATCGACCGGCAGGCGGTGGAGGTGACAAAGCTCTCCCTCTTGCTGAAGGTGCTGGAAGGAGAGAACGAGGAGACGATCTCCAAGCAGCTGACGCTCTTCCAGGAAAGGGCATTGCCCGACCTGAGCAATAACATCAAGTGCGGCAATTCGTTGATCGGCTGGGATATCCTGAATGACAATCCGGGCATGGGGCAGGAGGAGATCGAGAGGATCAATCCCTTTGACTGGGAGAAGGAGTTTCCGGAGGTCTTCCAAAGAGGCGGCTTCGATGTCGTGATTGGCAATCCGCCTTACGTGAGGCAAGAA
>CAWJKV010000009.1:0-86749 GCA_963843555.1 uncultured Methanosarcinales archaeon | reverse complement strand
CTCGCGCAGTTGCACCAGCTTCATTCCCGAAGAAAATGGATGACATCAAGAGATACCAGAAAGTATTTTGGGTATGCTGCATAAATTGAGTATTCATAACTTTTTGCTGTAGGAGTAATTATAATTATGTACAAAGTGAGCAATAGTAAAAAATAATTAAGTATAGCTAATATAGTTATATTTCTGGTTTTTAAATAGTCAGACCACAAATTTGTTCCCCGTGTCCATTCCATAAAAGATTTCTTCATTCTTGAGTTCCTAAAGCTCCAGAGCCGTCGTTTTCTACCATGCGAAATTTGTGCGAGACCCAAATGGAACGGGCACCACATTCTAGTGTGCATCCGTTAACCCCTCCTGTCATCGCTCACATTCTCCTGTATCCTCCTCCACATATCTACCATCCCCTGGAAGACGAATTCGCATTCTACTAAGGACCACGCTCGCGTGCGATTCCATTGAAGCCTTGATCTTCCAAGGCATATATTGGCTCCCACTTAAGTCTCCGAAAATTTCCCTAAAATTCATTTAGACCAAAGAATTAAATAATATAATGATGATATTCATTAATTGGGAGTATGCACGAAGAAGAAACAATAAAGCAACTTCAAGAAGAGAATGAGCAATTAAGGCGTGAGAACGAGTTGCTTAAGGCAAAAATAATTGAGCTTGAAGCCCGACTAGCCAAATATGAGAATGCACATACTCCGCCAAGTCTAAGACGTGGCCGCAATCGCAAAAAGGATAAGGACAACAAGGGAAAGCCCGGCCAAAAGATAGGGCATAAAGGCGTAACGAGACCAAATGCAGTTCCAGATAGTCAAGTAGAAGTCACAGCAGATCGATGTCCCGATTGCGGAGCAGAGCTTGGCACTCCTTTCCGAATTGAGTCGAAGATCATCGAAGAAATTCCCGAACCTCAGCCGGTCATGGTTACTGAATACAAAATAGCTCATTACAGATGTCCATGCTGCCGGAAAGAAGTTGTTGCGAAGCGATGCAAATTGCCCACATAAAGGCAAATTCGGAAACAACATAATTGCGCAGACGACGCTACTAAAATATGAGGATAGGCTGCCTCACAGAAAAATCCAAGGTGCACTGAGACAGAATGCATGGACTGAAAATAAGTCCGGCTACGATATTCGATTTAACCCGTCGCGCCGCTGAAGCGGTTCAATCGGAATACGACGCAATCTTGAACAAGATTCGAGATGCTCCGATCCTGTACGTGGATGAAACGGGAATCCATGTCCAGGGAGAAAAGCATTGGATCTGGACATTTACTACACCATCTGAGACCTTTTTTGTGATTCGAAAGAGTCGAGGCACGAAAGTCCTGATAGAAGTTTGACGCGGAGATTCAAGGGCATAATCGTATGTGACGGGTGGAAACCGTATGCCAGATTCACAAAGCGCTTGCAGCGATGCTGGGCACACCTACTTTCGGGAATCGAAAGATCTCGCCGAGAAGTTCGAGGAAGCGATTCCTTTGCATAAGGCGCTCACTGAGCTCTATGAATCACTAACCAGAGCTCTGGAAAACGATCTCTCGGGCTCACAAATGTTTTGGACTCGGTGTCCTGGTGGTTGATAATAATAGCTATATTAGCGAAAGAGTCTAAAGCCCCGGCTATCCAGCCATCCCCTCTTATCATAACCTCAATTCAGATTGATGGCCGATATAGCCTTCAGAGAACTATAATTTTCTTATTAGAGTTCTGGACTCTCTTCCAAGATCACGATCATTATAAAGATTTAAAAAGGTTTCGTTCCATGTACTACCATCTTCAATAATGGCAAATCCTGCAGGGCCCAGCGCCCGAAATCCATCCGCCGGTCTTCCGGCCTCCAATGCCGCCAAGCCCGCCAACGGCCGCGATCCGGAGGTGAGTGGAGTGCAATCCCGGTTAAGCTGGGGGAGGATAATTTGATACTGGCGGTTTACGGGAATAAAACCACAGAGACACAGAGCGCACGGAGGACGAATGGACTGAGGTTAATCGGATCTTCTATGTGTCATCACGGGGCTAACCACGAAAGCACAAAGACGTCCATTCAGCTCCCTTGTGTCTGTAGCGGAATTTTGGTTTAATAGTCTGTTCTTCGTGTCTTGGTGTCTTTGTGGTTAAAATCGTAACCTTAGGGCAGTTATCGAATCACATCTAGAGACGCAACTCTATTGAAATCGCTATCAAACGTTGCTATTTTCTTTATCCCGTAATATTGGCAGGCAGCAACGATAACTGCATCATTTGGAAGCAATCTGTGAGCCTCAACTGCTTCCAAAAGAAGATCGGGGTCCTCGGGCATTGATAAGAGCTTAATCCTGAATTCGACCAAGAATGATTTTAGCCGCTCAAGAAAGACCCTGGCTGTCTCTTTAAGCTCCTTTTTCAGTTGATCCCTCAACTTAAATCCGTGGCAACCATAGATGAGTGAAAGTCCAACATATGCCGCTTCTTCCAAAATACTTATGGTTATGATCGGACCGTTCGACATTTCAAGGATTTCTCTGGCCCTCTCTGATTTATCTGTTTTGAATAGAAAAGATATGATGATATTAGTGTCTATCAGTATCGCCAGGTATCTTCCTCCAGATCCAGGATCTCCTCTAGGCTTACAGTTCTGTCAAGCTTGATGATTCCATAATACTTATCTAGGATCTTCTTTCGCTCCTCTTTTTGCAGCGGTTCCTTTGTTTCTATTAGTTCGTCAAGCTCTCTTTTGCTCAACACTTTCATCTTGTTTGACCTGTCAAGCATCGTCAACTTGTCCTCTTCCTCTTTGATGAGCTCAAGGATCTTCTTCCGGAGATTGTTTAAAGGCAGACCCTCGGGTACATCCACTTTTATCTCACCCACTGTCAACCACTATGCAACTTTAATCGCTTTTTACTTATAGACTTTTTCATCCACAACTCACGACAATTTAAAATTTACAATCCAGTTCACCATGTTCTGCAGTGCCGGAAAATGCTGCCACGTCTTTGTCGGACTGTCCCGTAACCGAGATGTTTGCCCTTTCCAGTTGTTGGGCCAGCTATTCTTTTCGATCCGGTCTATGTGCTACCATCTTCAATAATAGCAGCAACCTCACAGCCTGTAGCGCCCGAAATCCATCTGCCGGTCTCCCGGCCTCCTGCCGCCAAGCCCGCCAACGCCCGCGGTCCGGAGATGAGTGGAGTGCAATCCCGGTTAAGGTGGGAGCGAGATGATCTGATAGCTAAACCTCTTGGGTTACGGAATAGAACCGCAGAGTCACAGAGCGCGCGGAGGACGAACGAAGAAAGTCATTATACTGAAGATTGGGCCAACTTGCATTGGTGCATTTCTTTGTGAGCTTTGTGCTCTTTGTGGTTGATATTAGTAGCGGGATAATTTAAACCAAGGGTTACGGAATTTAACCACAAAGCTCACAAAGCCCGCAAAGGACGAACGAACGGAGACGACCATTTATCTCGGAAGCAATTGGCTGGGCTTTCTTAGGTCGGATGGAAAGGAATGCTGAGCGTCTCTGTGAACTCTGTGCCTCTGCGGTTAATAATCGTAGCTGAAAAATCAACCCTGGCGGTTGTGGGAATCAGGTCGCCAGCATTTTATCCAATCTATATCAAAAAAGTCTCTGTCATTCGTTGCCATATGATCTATTCTATTAACCTTCATCGTTGCAGCATTTAGTGCATCATTGGTAAGTAAATGATATTTATTAATAAAATTATATGATTCTTTAACCTCTGCTTCACCAATAGATAGCACAAAAAATAGATCGAAAAGCTCTGATGTTTGATCAACTGGCATATCGTGTAGAATCTCTCGATGCTCTTTTATCACACGGGGAAGATCTCTGGGCCTTACTCCATGTTCTTTGAACGCCCATGCTTTTATCACATTAAAAAGTGTCTCCGAAATAACCAATGGAGATACAAATCCGTAATATCTTCCGCCTTCAATCTTCTTAATAAAATTATTGCATTCATATCCAAAGACGCTATCATTCAATAAATTGTAAGTTAGGATATTTGGAATCAATAAAAACCTTTTCATCTTCTGGGATATTCCGAAGATTACCAGGACCCATATTCTGTATCCTCAATGATCTCTTCAATGGTATCATGATCCAGCGTGATCAAGCCGAAGGTCCTCTCTGAGATCTTCTTCGTTAGCATGAGTTCGACTTCTTCGCCATCTTTCAGATCCAGCTTTTCCAGTGGCTTTAGGACTTCATGCTCGTATATTGCTTTAATTTTCATAATGATCCTATTATGTGTTGGGGCTTAAAGATTATACTCTTGACGCTTTGAAAAGAGCCATTGGACAATATTGCAGTCGAATATGTCAAACCTTCTAAGGTATTTCATATGCTCCGATCTTCGTCAGGCCTTCACTATCGTATCAGCTTCAACCGACTTTCATCTTCGACAAACTGCACACCCACGAATTCAGAAATATCTACCTCTTTTTCTCTTCTAGATACGCCTCGATCGCTTCTTTTACTCTTGCCAGGAGGTCGTCCATTCTTTTTGCCTGCGTATGGCATCCGGGAAGGGTTGGAACTGTCGCTACGAGGTAGCCATCCTCGTCCTTTTCAACCAAAACGCTGAATTTTCTTTTCATGGATGGGACCTCTTGATTTACTGGCAAATATGAGATGGTTCATTAAAATATTGTGCGCAGCTTTGCAGTTCCCCGATCATTCTTGTTGCACCAGGGCTCCTCCTCCACCGATTTCTGTGCCGGCAAATGATGCGGGTCTGAGGCGGACTTGTCAGGTAATCGAGATGTTCGCCCTTTCCAGCTGTTGGGCCAGCTATTCTTTCGATCCGGTCCATGTGCTACCATCTTCAATAATGGCAACCTCACAGCCTGTAGCGCCCGAAATCCATCCGCCGGTCTTCCGGCCTCCATTGCCGCCAAGCCCGCCAACGGCCGCGGTCCCGGAGGTGAGTGGAGTGCAATCCCGGTTAAGCTGGGTCTTGTCAATCTGATAGGCAAGACCTCTTGGGTTACGAACTTCCACCACAGAGTCGCAGAGCGCGCTGAGGACGTACGAAGAAAGTTATTATACTGAAGATTAGACCAACTTTGCATTGGTGCATTTCTTTGTGAGCTTTGTGCTCTTTGTGGTTGATATTAGTAGCGGGATAATTTGAACCAAGGGTTACGGAATTTAACCACAAAGCTCACAAAGCGCACAAAGGACGAACGAACGGAGACGACTATTTACCCCGGAAGCAATTGGTTGGGCTTTCTTAGGTTGGATGGAAAGGAATGCGGAGCGTCTCTGTGAACTCTGTGCCTCTGTGGACTCAATGGCCGCGCCGATCCTGGAGATATCATTCTCCCGGGCGTTCGATAGCTACATCAGGATTGATTTCTGTCAAGGATTCTCACACCTTTAACTTATTTGCTAATTTTGAGACTTAAGACTCATATAAAAGTTTCTGATTGAAGGATACGGGCGAGATTGGGGAAACAACCAAATAGTTCAAAGAACACATATCCTGATGAGCATGAAGCTAAAGATCAAGATTACAGGTCAAAACGTGCATAACGTGGGCTATAGATATTTTCTCATGAGTAGTGCCATAGATTTTGCTCTTCGCGGTTTCCAAGCCCGCAATACGATGTGTGGAAATGAGCAGGAAGTAGTTGCCCTGGTCGAAGGCAATGAAGAAGCAATTGCAGACTTTAAGAAGCTGATAGAAAGGCAAAAGCCGGAGCACTCCTTGGTATCGAATATTGCCTTTGAGGAAACTGACAGTGAAGTTATGAAAACAGGAGAATATGCTCAAGTCTGCACCGCCTTCCAGCTAAACAAGGCTATCCCGCTGCTATTGGATATGAGGGATGATCTAAAAGAGATGAAGGGCGATATGAAAGCTGTGAGGAAGAACACCGACATAATACCTCAGATTCATGAAGAAATCAAAGGCATGAGAGAGGACATTCAGCCAGGGTATGCAACGCAATTCAGGCTGGTGCAAGCCGATATTCGAGCGATTAAGGAACGCTTGGGCATGTCCTGATATGAGAAAGCTGCATCTCGCCACCCTTCTCCGGCATCAGCAACTCTCGCTCCGGCATATGCCCCAGCGCCCAAAATTCTTGTGCATTCTCCCGGCCTCCAATGCCGCCCAAGCCCGCCAACGGCCGCGGTCCGGAGATGAGTGGAGTGCAATCCCGGTTAAGCTGGGAGCGGGATAATCTGATAGCTAAACCTCTTGGGTTACGGACTTCACGAAGGAGACACAAGCGCACAGAGGACGAACGAAGAAAGTTATTATACTGAAGATTAGACCAACTTGCCTTGGTGCTTTCTTTGTGAGCTTTGTGCTCTTTGTGGTTGATATTAGTAGCAGGATAATTTGAACCAAGGGTTACGGAATTTAACCACAAAGCTCACAAAGCGCACAAAGGACGAACGAACGGAGAACGACCATTTATCCCGGAAGCAATTGGTTGGGCTTTCTTAGGTTGGATGGAAAGGAATGCTGAGCGTCTCTGTGAACTCTGTGCCTCTGTGGACTCAATGGCCGCGCCGATTTTCCCGGAGATATCATTCTCCCGGGCGCTCGATAGCTACATCAGGATTGATTTCTGTCAAGGATTCTCACACCTTTAACTTATTTGCTAATTATGAGACTTAAGACTCATATAAAAGTTTCTGATTGAAGGATACGGGCGAGATTGGGGAAACAACCAAATAGTTCAAAGAACACATATCCTGATGAGCATGAAGCTAAAGATCAAGATTACAGGTCAAAACGTGCATAACGTGGGCTATAGATATTTTCTCATGAGTAGTGCCATAGATTTTGCTCTTCGCGGTTTCCAAGCCCGCAATACGATGAGTGGAAATGAGCAGGAAGTAGTTGCCCTGGTCGAAGGCAATGAAGAAGCAATTGCAGACTTTAAAAAGCTGATAGAAAGGCAAAAGCCGGAGCGCTCCTTGGTATCGAATATTGCCTTTGAGGAAACCGACAGTGAAGTTATGAAAACAGGAGAATATGCTCAAGTCTGCACCGCCTTCCAGCTAAACAAGGCTATCCCGCTGCTATTGGATATGAGGGATGATCTAAAAGAGATGAAGGGCGATATGAAAGCTGTGAGGAAGAACACCGACATAATACCTCAGATTCATGAAGAAATCAAAGGCATGAGAGAGGACATTCAGCCAGGGTATGCAACGCAATTCAGGCTGGTGCAAGCCGATATTCGAGCGATTAAGGAACGCTTGGGCATGTCCTGATATGAGAAAGCTGCATCTCGCCACCCTTCTCCGGCATCAGCAACTCTCGCTCCGGCATATGCCTCAGCGCCCAAAATTCTTGTGCATTCTCCCGGCCTCCAATGCCGCCAAGCCCGCCAACGGCCGCGGTCCCGGAGATGAGTGGAGTGCAATCCCGGTTAAGCTGGGAGCGGGATAAGCTGATAGCCAAACCTCTTGGGTTACGGAATAGAACCGCAGAGTCGCAGAGCGCGCTGAGGACGAACGAACGGAGACGACTATTGCTCAGAAGCAAATATGCTATTCTTTTCAAGTGCTGTAATAAGATAAATTTCACGTCTCTGCGAACTCTGCGTCTCTGCGGTTAATAATCGTAGCTTTATAATTATAAGACTTCTTAGCTTTGCGATTAAAATCGTAACCCTAGGGCAGTTATCGAATCACATCTAGAGACGCAACTCTATTGAAATCGCTATCAAACGTGGCTATTTTCTTTATCCCGTAATATTGGCAGGCAGTAACGATAGCTGCATCATTTGGAAGCAATCTGTAAGCCTCAACTGCTTCCAAAAGAAGATCTGGGTCTTCGGGCACTGATAAGAGCTTAATCCTGAATTCGACCAAGAATGATTTTAGCCGCTCAAGAAAGACCATGGCTGTCTCTTTAAGCTCCCTTTTCAGTTGATCTCTCAACTTAAATCCATGGCAACCATAGATGAGTCGAAAGTCCAACATATGCCGCTTCTTCCAAAATACTTATGGTTATGATCGGACCGTTCGACATTTCAAGGATCTCGTCTGGCCCTCTCTGATTTATCTGTTGGGAATAGAAAAGATACGATGATATTAGTGTCTATCAGTATCGCCAGGTATCTTCCTCCAGATCCAGGATCTCCTCTATGCTTACAGTTCTGTCAAGCTTGATGCATTCCATAATACTTATCTAGGATCTTCTTTCGCTCCTCTTTTTGCAGCGGTTCCTTTGTTTCTATTAGTTCGTCAAGCTCTCTTTTGCTCAACACCTTCATCTTGTTTGACCTGTCAAGCAACGACAACTTGTCCTCTTCCTCTTTGATGAGCTCAAGGATCTTCTTCCGGAGATTGTTTAAAGGCAGACCCTCGGGTACATCCACTTTTAAATCTCACCCACTGTCAACCACTATGCAACTTTAATCGCTTTTTACTTATAGACTTTTTCATCCCAACTCACGACAATTTGAAATTTACAATCCAGTTCACCATGTTTTGCAGTGCACGGAAATGCTGCCGCGTCTTTGTCGGACTATCCCGTAACTGAGATGTTCGCCCTTTCCAGCTGTTGGGCCAGCTATTCTTTTCGATCCGGTCTATGTGCTACCATCTTCAATAATGGCAACCTCACCGCCTGT
Organism: uncultured Methanosarcinales archaeon; assembly: GCA_963843555.1. GTDB lineage: Archaea > Halobacteriota > Methanosarcinia > Methanotrichales > Methanotrichaceae > Methanothrix. Next base: position 78,134 of record CAWJKV010000009.1, on the reverse strand, counting down.
AGCGCCCGAAATCCATGCGCTGGTCTGCCAGCCTCCTTTGCCGCCAAGTCCGCCAACTGCCGCGGTCCGGAGATGAGTGGAGTGCAATCCCGGTTAAGCTGGGAGCGGGATAATCTGATAGCTAAACCTCTTGGGTTACGGAATAGAACCGCAGAGTCGCAGAGCGCGCTGAGGACGAACGAACGGAGGTTAATTCGGGTCTTCTATGTGTCTTCACGGGGGGCTCACCACAAAGGCACGAAGGCAAAAGACGTACCTCCCGCCCCTTTGGGTCTGTGGCGGAATTTTGGTTTGATAGTTGTTCTTCGTGTCTTTGTTCTTTGTGGTTAATAATTGTAGCTTCATAAATTATAACTGTGGTTTTCGGATTGGTTAATCACCTTTGCGCGTTCTTTTTCTGTTGTCTGTTTATCGAAAGCGCTTTGCCGCTCAATATCCCCAGATTTATGCCTGGCAATTCATCTCTCTGCTAAAGAATGTCTCATGCAGTCCGGATAGTAGTTCACGCTACAGAGAGCCATTCCTCACGGCTTATTCTGGCATCACGCAAAATTCTGGATAAGAGCCTGACACTTATATCCTCTCCATGATGAGGATTTGGAATTCGCACATAAAGTATGCCTTTCTCCTTCGTTTGCAGGGATATATTTATATATTGAGGCCGGCATTTCGCTTCCTCTCATGGAGAATGGTTGGAGTCAATAAAAAAAAATCCGTCACTTTCTCCAGAGGAATGTTGCATGAAGATATTTCAGGGTAGGGTCAAAGGCGATTCCTCTTCGATCTCCCGCTTGCCAACGGCTGAAGGGGCAACGACAATATTGGGCAAGTTACGCAAGAGCGATGCCTATGTTATGACTTGCAGATATTCTGCAATTGTAAACCATTTTGTATCGGGACGACGTCCCAGATAAATTCAGAATCCTATTATAGTCGAAACAGACTACGATAGTAATCATACTAAACCACTCATTTACTTTGGATTATTATCCCCTCGAAGGCGATATAAATGTTAATGGAATTAGCATATGTGGCGCTGCTGCTAGTTGTCTTGATAGTACTTGCAGAGCCTACTGGAAGATATATTGCGAACGTTTTCAGCGGCAATCGTACGCTGCTCTCGCCGCTACTGCGGCCCGCGGAGCAAAGGCTTTACAGAATTTGCGGCGTGGATGAGTTGCGGGAGATGTCCTGGAAGACCTATGCGGCAAACCTTTTGATCTTTAATGCGCTGGGATTGTTGGCGGTCTTTCTGCTTTGTGAAGCACAGTTTTTGCTTCCGCTCAATCCTCAGGCCCTGGGTCCCGTCAGATGGGATACTGCCTTGAACACAGCGGTCTCTTTCGCCACCAACACGAACTGGCAGTCCTACAGCGGCGAGCAGACGATGAGCTATCTGACTCAGATGTTGGGATTGACTGTGCAGAACTTCCTATCTGCGGCGACAGGAATAGCTGCTTCTATGGCCGTAGTCCGTTGCTTCGTTCGCAAGAATACGGCAACAATCGGCAACTTCTGGGTCGACCTCACCCGATCGGTTCTCTATCTTCTGCTTCCTCTAGCAATCATTTGGGCATTGATATTCGCATCCCAAGGTGTGGTTCAGACCCTGGGACCTTACGTCACCGCCCAAACCCTTGACAGTGGAGTGCAGACTATCGCAGTGGGACCCACCGCCTCGCAGGACTCCATCAAATTCCTGGGAACCAATGGAGGAGGTTTCTTCAATGCCAATTCAGCCCATCCTTACGAGAATCCAACGCCTTTGACGGACTTTCTGCAGGTGCTGGGGATGCTGCTGATAGCAGCCTCGCTTCCCTTCGCACTTGGGCACATTATCAACAACCCCAAACAGGGCCGGGCGATATTCGCGGCCATGCTGCTGCTCTACCTGATGGGCCTCGGTCTGGCACTCTGGGCTGAGACCCAGGGAAATCCGCTACTGGAAAATCTGGGCATAGCCGGAGGCGCTAACATGGAGGGCAAGGAAACGAGATTTGGAATCATACCATCCGTGCTCTTCGCCCAGTCCACCACCGTGACTTCGGACGGAGGAGTTGATAGCATGCACGATAGCATGTTACCTTTGACGGGACTCGTGTTCCTCTTCAACATGGCCATTGGCGAGGTGATCTTCGGAGGGGTTGGTGTCGGCCTCATCGGAATGCTCTTCTATGCCATCATGACCATGTTCCTGGCCGGGCTGATGATCGGAAGGACTCCTGAGATCTTCGGCAAGAAACTTGAACCTTTTGAGATGATAATGGCGGTGATAGGGATGCTGGCACCAGCTGTGATGGTGCTGATTCTGGCCGGAATCGCCATAATGCTTCCAGTGGGTCTTTCCAGCCTGAATAATGCTGGCCCCCACGGTCTGTCAGAGATCCTCTATGCCTTCGCATCAGCCTGCGGCAATAATGGATCTGCATTCGCCGGGCTTAATGCGAATACAGTCTTCTACAACCTGGCGACAGCCCTTGGAATGATAGTAGGAAGGCTTGCCACTATCCTCCCGGCCCTGGCTATAGCAGGTTCTCTGGCACAGAAAAAGATAGTGCCCACAAGCGTTGCTACCCTGCCTATCGCCAGTCCGCTCTTTGTGATAATGCTGGCGGGAACGGTCTTAATAGTAGGCGCCTTGACCTTCTTCCCGGTCTTTGTTCTCGGGCCGATACTGGAAAATCTGCTGTTGCAGGCAGGAAGTGACCTTCTGAGGTGATTACATGAAGACCAAAATGTCGGGCCTCTGGCAGTCGGAACAGGTGTGGCAGGCTGTAAAGGATTCAATCCCCAAGCTGGACCCGCGCAGGCTCTGGAGAAATCCGGTGATGTTCGCGGTAGAGATTGGGGCAATACTGACGACCCTGATTACATTGCACGATATAATCGCTAAATCGGACTATGGATTCGACGCGCAAATCAGCATCTGGCTATGGTTCACCATACTGTTTGCCAACTTTGCCGAGGCATTGGCGGAAGGAAGAGGTCGAGCCCAGGCCGAGACCCTGCGTCAGGCTCGCAGCGAGGCTTCCGCCAGCAGGTTGCTTCCTGATGGCAGAACAGAGCAGGTGACGGCTCTTGTACTTCGCAAGGGCGGATCTGGTCCTGGTGGGAGATGGCGAGATCATCCCCAGCGATGGAGAGGTAGCAGAAGGAGTAGCCCTGGTGGACGAGTCGGCGGTAACCGGTGAATCCGCGCCTGTAGTCCGGGAGGCTGGAGGAAACCTCTGCGGAGTGACAGGCGGCACAAGGGTTCTTTCCGGAAAGATAAAGATCCGCATCACTGCAGATCCAGGGGAGACCTTCCTGGATCAGATGATCGGCATGGTTGAGAGCGCCAAACGCCAGAAGACACCCAACGAACAGGCGCTGGAGATACTGCTCATAGGCCTAACAGGTCTGTTCCTGGTAGTTGTTGTCAGCCTCGAGGCATTTGCTGGCTATATGGGCATGGTGGTATCTGTGCCGGTTCTTGTTGCCCTTCTGGTCTGTCTGATGCCCACGACCATTGGAGGACTTCTGCCTGCCATCGGCATTGCTGGAATGGATAGGCTTCTCCAGCACAATGTCATTGCTCTGAGCGGCAGGGCCGTTGAGGCTGCAGGAGATGTGGACGTCGTTCTGATGGACAAGACCGGCACCATTACCCTTGGCAACAGAATGGCCACGGAGTTCATTCCCGCGAATGGCATTAGCAAAGAAGATCTTGCGGAGGCAGCTATGCTCTCTTCTCTGGCCGATGAGACGCCTGAGGGTCGAAGCATTGTGGATCTCTGCAAGGAGATTCTGGGCGTCCGCGGCAGAGATATTCGGGCACCGGTTGGTTCATCTTTCATTCCCTTCAGCGCAGAGACGCGCATGAGCGGAATAGACTGGGATAGCCGAAAGATACGGAAAGGATCGCATGACGCCATCGAAGAGTACGTTAAGAATGAAGGCGGCATCATGCCGGACGGCATCAAGACCGCTGTGGAAAGCATCGCCAAAGAAGGTGGCACCCCTCTGGTGGTGGCCGAAGGCTCCAGAATATTGGGAGCCATACGGCTGAAGGATGTGCTTAAAGAGAACATCAAGGAGCGTCTCTCTCACCTGCGAAACGTGGGCATAAGGTCTGTCATGATCACGGGAGATAATCCCATGACGGCTGCAGCTATCGCCGCTGAAGCTGGAATTGACGACTTCATCGGCCAGGCTCGCCCTGAGGTGAAGCTGGAGGCAATTCGAAAATACCAGAAGGAGGGGCATCTTGTGGCGATGATAGGAGACGGCACTAATGATGCACCGGCTCTGGCCCAGGCCGATGTGGCCGTGGCCATGAATGCGGGCACTCAGGCTGCAAGGGAGGCTGCCAACATGGTCGACCTCGACTCCAATCCTGCCAAGCTGCTGGACATAGTGGAGATAGGCAAACAGATCCTGATCACCCGCGGTGCTCTTACCACCTTCAGCATGGCCAACGATGTCGCCAAGTACTTCGCCATATTGCCTGCCATATTTGTAGTGCAGTATCCCATGCTGAACACTCTGAACATCATGCAGCTAACCACGCCTACCAGCGCAGTTCTCTCAGCGGTCATCTTTAACGCCATCGTCATCCCGCTGCTCATTCCCCTGGCATTGCGGGGCGTTAAGTACCGTCCGACGACAGCGACATTGCTGCTGCGCCGAAATCTGGCTATCTACGGGCTCGGTGGATTGATTGTGCCTTTCATCGGCATCAAGCTGATCGACGTCCTGGTAGTTATGCTGCATCTGGAGTGAGGAAAATGACGGAGACTACAGAAGATATAAAGACTGCAATGCGGCTCTTTATAGCATTCTCTTTGCTCACGGGCCTTGTCTACCCCTTATTCATGACGGGCATAATCCAGGTTGCCATGCCTGAGCAGGCGAGCGGGAGCTTGATAGTCGTGGCGGGCAAAGTTGTGGGCTCTGAACTCATCGGTCAGAACTTCTCAAGCCCCGGCTACTTCCATGGAAGACCTTCGGCCGTAAACTACGCTGGCAATGGCTCGGGTGCCAGCAACTTTGGACCGACCAGCAAGAAGCTCATGGAGCAGGCGAGCCAGGGAATTTCAGATGTCAGAGACGAAAACAACCTTTCCCCCAATGCACCTGTGCCCAGTGAGCTGGTCCTCACCTCAGGCAGCGGCCTCGACCCGCACATAAGCATGGAAGGAGCGATGCTTCAGGTGCCGCGAGTGGCCATTGCCCGAAGCATACCGGAATCTGAAGTAAAAGTGCTGGTCTACCAGCATATCGAGCCCGCACAGTTTGGCATAATGGGCCAGGAGAGGGTGAATGTGCTCAATCTCAACCTTGCTCTGGACGAGCTGAACAGGAGCGGCCACTGATGGACAGGGAGTGCCGGCCGAGTCCCGATGCCTTACTGCGGAGGCTGAAGAGCGTTGAGCAGGAGGCAAAACAGGGCAGGGGAGCACTCAAAATCATCCTCGGCTCTGCGGCAGGCGTCGGCAAGACTTACCATATGCTGGAAGAGGCGCAGTCTCTCCGGAAGAGCTGCGTCGATGTAGTGGCCGCGGTCGTCGAGACTCATGGACGGCCAGAGACAGAGGCCCTTTTGGAGGGTTTAGAGGTAATTCCCCGCCGCCATATCGAGCATGGTGGTGTCACACTGGAAGAGCTGGACCTGGACGCGGTTTTGGAGCGTCACCCGGCTATCGCTCTGGTGGACGAGCTGGCTCATACCAATGCGCCGGGCTCACGCCACGATAAAAGGTACCAGGATGTCGAAGAGCTGCTGGAGGCTGGGGTCAATGTTTACTCGACCCTGAACATCCAGCACATCGAGAGCCTGAACGATATCGTGTATCAGATTACGGGCGTGAAGGTTCGCGAGACCCTGCCGGACAGGATAGTGGAGCTGGCAGACGAGATCGAAGTTGTGGACCTGCCACCGGAGGAACTTCTGCAGCGATTCCGGGATGGGAAGGTGTACTTCCCACCCAAGGCCGAGCAGGCCATGCAGCGCTTCTTCCGCAAGGGCAACCTGCTGGGGCTGCGGGAGATGGCGCTGAGGTATGCTGCCCGCAAGGTAGACGAAGACATGCGCTCCTACATGGAGAGGCATGGCATCATTGGGCCATGGCCTGCTGGTTCAAGGCTGCTCGTATGCATCAGCACCAGTCCACTCTCTGAACACTTGATTCGCACAGGTCAGCGCATGGCTGCAGACCTGGATGCGGAATGGTTTGCAGTCTATGTCGAGTCCCCCCGGGAGGCACCTTCTACAGAAGCCGCAAAGGACCAACTGTCACGTAATCTGAGACTGGCAAGGGAACTCGGAGCTCGGGTTCAGGTATTGATAGGGCGAAATATTGCCGAGGAGATAATTGCCTTTGCCCGAGAGCGCAATGTGACCCTAATAATTGTCGGCCTGCCGCGTTCCAGTCTATGGAACAGGTGGCTGCGGGGTTCCGTGGTCAACGAGGTCATAAGCAAGAGCGGACAGATTCATGTGCTGGTCATAGGCAGCACGGAGATCGATCAGAAGAAGGACGCGCGTCCCGCGCCCTCAGTCGGCGGAAGCTGGCAGCCGTTCTATGGCAGCCTTGCGAGCGTGGCTGTGACGGCAGGTTTTTGCTGGATATTTCAGCACTGGCTGGGTCTCATCAACACCGCAATGGTGCTGCTACTTCCGGTAGTTTACAGCGGCATGACCTGGGGCAGACGCTCCGGCTGGGTGGCATCGCTTTTGGCCGTGATAGCTCTGGATTTCTTATTCGTTCCCCCTCAGTTTAATCTGGCTGTGGAGGACATTCGCTATCTTCCCATGTTTGGCGTATTCATCATTGTAGGAATTGCAACCAGCTTCCTGGCGGATCAGGTCAGGTGGCAGGGAGAGAGCGCCCGCCAGAGAGAGCGTTTTGTTTCTGCCCTTTATTCCTTCAGCCGTGACCTGATGGCAGCAGGGAACCTGGAAGAGCTTCTCCGTTATGCTGCCAAAGAGATTGCAGAGGCTTTTGAATGCGAGGTTATGATATTGCTGCCTGATGAAAATGGACGTCTGTCGGTTCGATCGCAAATAGGCGAACATATGATCTTTGACGAGAGAAATCTGGGCGTAGCAACATGGGTCTTTCAACATGCCAAGCCCGCAGGACACGGCACCGAGACTCTTTCTTCGGCGACATTTTCTTACCTTCCCATGAGGACAAAAGAGGTGACCGTTGGAGTCCTGGGCGTTGGACTCAGCAAGGCGGATCAGCTCTTACTGCCAGAACAGAGGCGGTTGTTGGAGGCATTTCGCCAATATACTGGCGCTGGCACTGTTCAGGTCTACGAGCGCTTCTTAGATTGGAAAGATCTTAAGTCACAAGTCACATTGTCGAGTCAATCGATTGCCGACCCCAAGAAAGTAGTTCAGAGATTTCTGCCAGGAGACGCAGTATAGCCAGTCCCTTCGCTAATACACAGTCACCCTTTTCACGCCCTCGATCTCCGTGAGCAGCCCCACCAGCTCTCCAGGTATCTTGCCCTCCGTGATAATAGTAAGCTTGGGGCTTTCCGCAAAATATGGGTCATCGGATACGGCCTGGCGGATGGAGAGGCCAAATCCGGCCACAGCGCTGGCCACGTCTCCCAAAAGGCCAGTTTTCGCGGCATTCACCGGCGTAATCTCGATGACGCCTAAGCCTAAAATGGGCGCTACATCTCCGAGAAATGTGATGGAATGCACGTTTTTGAAGACCTTCCAGAGAGTTTCATCCTCGCGGATTGCCTGGGCAGTGGTGTCCACCACCCTACGATCCACATCCAGCTCTCTGGCAATCTGAGCGTGAGGGATCTCGATTTGGCCCGATACAACCCGAGCCTTATCGTTGATCTGGAAGCCCCTCTGCAGGATGAGGCGGATGACCTTCTCCTGAGCCGGGAACCTCTTGAACTTGTCTAAAATCTCCTGCCACATATGCGTCCAAAGCTAATTAGCTTAAGAGTACAAAAGGGCTTCCTTTAGGAGAACATCTCTTTGGGAGGCTGCCGGTACTCCTTCCGGGCTTTGGGAATGGTCTCTTCCAGATGCTTTTGCGTGATGCTGCTCTCTTCCATGATGGCGTGGTGCAGCGCCGCCTTCAGGACTTTTTCCACAAGGTCCCGTCCCGAGAAGCCTTCCGTCTGCCGGGCAATCTCTCGCAGGTCGACGTTCTCCAGCGCAATTGGCAATGTCACGGCATTCTTCTCCAAGAGCTTAATTCTCTCTTCGAGATTGGGCAGCTTGAACTCAATTTCCTCCTCGAACCTGGAGCGCACGGAGGCATCCAGAACCTCGATCTGGTTGGTGGCGGCAATGGTGCAGACGCCGAGCCGGTTGGAAATTCCGTCCATCTCTGTAAGCAGCGAGTTCACGATCTCAGAGACGTCGCCTCTCAGATCCTGATACCTCCGGTCCAGAGCAATGGCGTCCAGCTCATCGATGAAGATGATGCAAGGCGCCATCTCCTCCGCCTTCTCGTAAAGGTTGTGAATCTGCCGGGCACCCTCGCCCACGAACTCGCCAATCAGGCTGGTGGACTTCACAGCCAGCATCGGCACTCCCGCTTCGGCGGAGAGAGCTTTGGCGATCATGGTCTTTCCTGTGCCCGAAACGCCATAAAACAGAATGTTGCGCGGAGCCCAGCGTCCGAACTTCTCCGGATCCTGCAAGAATTTTTCTACTATCTTGACCTTACGCTTGGCCGACTCCTGGCCGATGACATCATCAAAGCTGACGTCAAACTTCACTTTGCTCTTGGGCTCAACCTTCTGTTCCACCTTGATGGCGGTTTCCGTTCCTACCACTGAATGCCTGGGGTAGACTTTTACCACCTGGAAGGCGAAGTCTGGATAGAGCCTGCGGTCAAATAGGTAACAACCAGGCTTTAATGCCTCTCCGTACCACTGCTCCTGGGCATAAAGCTCAAAGAGCTTGGGGTCGGATACCACCGGTTGCTCCTGAAAAATGCTCTTCAAGGGGTAGCCTGCCGGTCGCAAGAGCACAAATCTTGCGCCTATTGTCTTTCTTCTCCCCGGCTTTGCCCCCTGTGCCTTAGTCTGGCTCTTTTGTATAGATCGCACAATAGAAATCTTGCCGGCGAAGATAGTTAAATGTATTGGCCTGTTCACCCATGCACTGATATCGGATCTGAAGCCGACAAAAGGATTGTCGAGTCTCATCGTTGATCAGATCAGAGCACAGGGAATTGATCGATGGAACAACCTTTGCAGCCAGAGCAGAAAACTGCAGAGATGCGGTTCAGCCGCAGTATTATCGGAGGCATCAGAGGCCGGGGGGTTCCGATAGTAATTAATATTACCTCTTCCAAGCAGTAGCCAACGTATGTAGTAGGAGGATATTCATGGCAGGTGGAAATGGGCTGGCAATTGTTATGATGGTTATAGGTTTCGTGATACTATTCTTGGTGCCCCTCTACTTCTTAACTAGCCTGTTCTAGGGCTAAAGAAGGCGATCGGCTCGCTTTTTATTTATTTATCTCCTGTATGGTCTTGCCGGGTTCGAAATTTTCATGGACAAACTATCAAAAAAAATTAACCATGCCAAGTGCCTGAATCTCCTGCAAGAATTCTATTGAAGCGTTACTTGCTCTGATCTAGATCTACAATAATCCTTCTTTTCCCCCTTATCATTCTAAAAAAACAATAAATCTTTATAGACGTGATACTAACATATTTTCTGAAGACGCAATGTGCGGCCAGAATTATGGCTCTTTGGTGGTGGGGTTGAGAAGAATTGGCATCATTGTATCAGTGCTATTGATCTTATATCCCTCAGCCTGCCAGGCCTCTGAGGAGAACGATCTGTGGTTGCTCCTATCCAGTTATGAGGATATAGGCATCACACCAAATGATCTGGCATTTTTTCTCGTGACCCATGGATACAATGCAGAGCCTGCGGTGGGTCAATCATATGTTATCGTCAAATTAAAGGCAGGAAAAGAGGTCTATATTACACCGAACGGCGCCTCCCTGAGGCTGGGGGATCTATGGATGACTCCCCCCGCCGCCAAGACAGGTCCGGTTCAGGTGATATCCAGCGATGCCATCCGGATCAACACTACTTATGCGCAAACGAATGATGCCGAGTTCATAAAGACTATCAGCAGGCATGTCATCTTTCCCGAGGCTCCTTTGGGAATGTGCTATGAAGGCTCTCAAAAGCTGGAGACCGCTTACAAGAGCTTTGGATGCAAAGTGATCTTCTTGTACGACCCGAGCGGGTTTGCCTCCCAGGGCCATATATGGGTTGCTGTGGAGAATAAAGATCATCCCGATACCTGGCTGGCGGTGGATAGCTACTATGGGGCCATGACAGAACCTGAATACTATGAGGCGCCCTACAGCTTCGCCGAGTTCCAGTACCTCGATTCGATCAATCCCAAATGGAAGTTGGCTTAGTCTGGCAACTCGAAGTCTGGTTGTTCCTGTGAACCGTAAAAAAAAAAGGGAAATGCCCCCATTTGCCTCACAGCTTGAGCTACTAACGCCTAGGCCTTCTCCCTCTTTAGCCTCTTATGGTGTCTGTACATTATTCCCAGAGCGTCAGCCACCTGCTCGGGTGTGGAGAAGACGGGGATGCCTGCCTTCTCCATCTTGATGACACCTGACATTGCGAACTCCTTTCCCGCCACGCAGGCGATGATGGGCTTGCCCTTATAATCGATGCTCTTCAGGGTATCCGGGTAGCTCTCCAGTATCTCGGCCTGAAGGATCACGATGAAGCTGCCCACGTCATCGCTATCCACACCGATCTCAATGGTACTCTTCACAGTCTCTGCATCCTGGCTGAAGGTGTAATCCACGGGATTCATGCCGCAGACATAATCGGGCAGCAGATTCTTCAATCTCTCCTTCAAGGAAGGCTCAAGTTCAGCAAGACGCATGCCGTTGTCGGTGATGGCATCGGCGGCTATGACTCCCAGGGAGCCGGCATAGGTTATTATGAATACGCCTTCCCGGTCCGGGAAGGGCTGCTTGGAGATGGCCCGGGCCAGGTTGAACATGTGTTCGTAGTCGCGGGCTCTGATGATCCCCGACTGGCGGAAGGCGGCGCTGAAGATCTGGTCGTTGCCTGCCAGAGATGCCGTATGTGATGCAACTGCCGTTTTGCCGGCATCGGTGCGTCCGGACTTGAGCACCACCATGGGCTTCTCCAGTGTGATGCGACGGGCCTCGTCGATAAAACGCCGCCCGCCTTTTACCGACTCCAGATACATGCAGATGACATTGATGTTCTCGTCCTTGCTCACCGCCTCCATGACATCGGTCTCATTGATGTCCAGTTTGTTGCCGATGGTGGCGATGATGCCGAAGTCCATGATATGGCGCAGCCCCCAGAGCATTCCTGCGGCGCAGACTCCCGCTTGAGAGACGAGGCCAATATTTCCCATGCTGAGGGCGTCGACAATGCCAATGGATTGAACCATGCTGCAATGGGTATTGATGATGCCGGAGCAGTTGGGGCCGAGCAGCCGAACACCGTATTTATCTGCAATCTCCAACATCGCCATCTCTATCTTTTTGCCGTCCGGACCAAGCTCTGCAAAGCCTGCCGACTCGACAACAATATAGCGCACGCCGCACTTGCAGCACTCTTCAACGACATCCGTTGTCATGCCCGCCGAGACGAGGATGATGGCTACATCCACCGGTTCCGGCACAGCGCTGATGCGCGGATAGGCCTTGAGGCCGTGAATCTCATCGGCCTTGGGATTGATGGGATAAAGCTTTCCTTTGAAGTTGTGGCTGACAAGATTGGTGAAGACGTTCCAGCCCAATTTTCCGGGAGTACCGGAAGCTCCAACGACCGCGATGCTCTTCGGATAGAAAAGGTCGTGCAGATCCTGCTTGACCGGAGCCGGAGGCGAAGGCCGGGGCGCGCCCAGAATTATCCTGGCATCAACCACCATGTAGCCTTCTGGATAGAGGAATACTGGATTCAAATCCATCTCCGAGATTTCGGGATTCTCGACCACAAAGTTCGATATTCGCATCAGCAAATTCTTCAGAGCTTTGGTATCGGCAGAGTAGCCGCGAGACCCTTTCAAGAGAGGATAACCCTTTATCTCCTCTATCATATCCTCTGCATCCGATTCAGTGATGGGAATGGATCGGAAGGATACATCTCTTAGAACCTCAACGAATACTCCACCCAGACCGAACATCAACATGGGACCGAATGTGGCATCGTTTGTGACTCCCACAATGGCCTCCACACCCGGTCGGGCCATCTTCTGCACAGAGACGCCTTCCACTTTTTTGCCCTGGAATGCCCGGGCAATATCCCGAAAGGCTTCTCGAACCTCATTGGTGTCCTTCAAATTGAGCTTGACTCCGCCGGCATCGGATTTATGGACTACATCCGGGGAGAGAACCTTCAAGGCTGCGGGAGATGCAAGGGACTGGAATATCTCCACAGCTTCATCTTCCGACCTTGCTACAATGGATTTGGAAGTGGTAATTCCCAGGCTCTCCAGAACGGCTTTGCTCTCATGCTCCATCAGATAAGTCCTGCCGACTGCCTTCGCCCGATCTATAACCTCTTTAAATAGTTCTGCCATTTTGACTCCAAGAATGAAACCAAATTCATTTGCGACCGAAATCAGTTCCCGGTTATAATGTTGATAAACATTTTGCACCAAACTGGCCTCTTATCCACCGGATTTGGTCTGGAAGCGATGCTCTTATCTCAGATAAAGGGCCAGTATATTCACATGGATAAGGAAATCGTCCAGGTCATCCTTGAGAAGGAGCTCTCCGTCAAGAATCCCCTCTTGATAGAAGGATTCCCGGGAATTGGCCTGGTAGGGAATATCGCCAGCCAGTACATTGTCAACGAACTCAAAATGACCTATTTGGGAGCCATGAGCTCCAGATACTTCCCGCCCCTGGCAGTTCTCTTGGGTGGAGTGGTGAATATGCCGGTTCGCATTTACGAGGATGCTGGCAAGGGCCTGGTAGTTCTCACCGCCGACATTCCCGTACATCCCCTGGCCTCTTATGAGATTGGAAAGGAGATAGTATCCTGGGCCGAGTCCATGAATGTTCAAGAGATGATCTGCCTGGCAGGCATAACGGTGATGGACGATCAGCACAGGGTCTTTGGCGCAGTGAGCAAACCGGATTTGCTTGATAGGATTAAAGACAAAGCAGAGATCTTCGAGATGGGAACAATTACAGGCATCACAGGCAGCATTATGAACGAATGCCGCATTAATAATCTGCCTGCCATCTGCCTCTTGGGTGAGACAGTATCAGCAGAACCGGACCCAAGAGCTGCAATCGCTACCATTGAGACTCTCAACAAGATTTACGATTTAGGTATAAGCACTGCCAAGCTGACTGAGCAAGCGGATGAGATTGAGGTGCAGATGGCTAACCTGTCCCAGCAGATGAAAGCGGTCACAACCGAGGAACAACAGGCTCAGATGCCCAAAGAGTTCCCCATGTACGGGTGATGCCAAATGATCTACACAGCACTAACGGGATTAGCAAAACATGTTATGAAGGAACTCCTTGTCGCCAGGGTCAGGACGGTTGAGATCAGGAGCCCCAACAATTTCTTCGCGCTCTTGAGCGCCCAGCCGGGGGAGAGGATTTTTCTTACCGAGGCAAGCGCACCGGACATTGTTCCGGGCACAAGCGGCCTCATCACCGGCATAAAAGCTCTGCAGATTATCACTCACCGAACAGTTCAATCCAGCGAGGATTACTACGAAGAGAGTGAAGCGCAGGCAGCTAGATTGCAGCTGCAGATGGTGGGAGTGGGCCGGGTAAGAAGGATTGCCTCCTTCGAGCCGGCAACACCCCTGACCCTGGACGTGGATGAGGTAAGATACTGCGATGCGCGCTAGAGTACACTTTTTCTGCCCTAAAATTTTTGGTATTTAGTGCAAAATCGTTTATCGTTCGCCATGAAAGTTCTCCTCGTCACAGGAAGGCTGGCTCTCGACCAGGTCAAAGCCTCGGCCAAAGATGCAGACGTGCTGGCGCTGGATGTCGATGTGGCGGCATTCATAACCCCAGAGATGCTTTGCCGGGCTGCGCCGCGGGGCTACGATCTCATCCTGATTCCCGGGGCCATAACCGCTGATTTCAAGAAGGCGGAACGCGAGCTTGAGACCAAGATTCGCCTGGGGCCCAAGCATGCCGTGGACCTGGGATTTGTGCTGCGCCACCTGGATGAGGTTGAGCTCTCCCCTAATATCCCCGCCTGCGTCCTGATGGAAGGCAAGGACAGATCTGATGCTCTCGCCCAGGTAGAGAGGCTGGAAGCAATGGCCTCCGCCCAATTGGCGGTCAAAGGGGTCAAGATCGGCGGCAGCTCCAGGATGAAGGTCCTGGCCGAGATTGTAGATGCAACGCGATTGGATGGCGCGGACCTGGCGGAGAGAATAAGCTATTTTGAGGAGCAAGGCGCAGACCTGATCGACCTGGGAGTCCCCCTTGATGCCGAACCCTCCCAGGTCACAGCCGCACTGCAAACTGCCAAGATGGCCACCAATCTTCCTGTAAGCGTGGATACAGTCGTCCCAGATTTGATCTTGGCCGGAATTCAGGCGGGAGCTGAACTGATCCTGAGCCTTAACGGCGAGAATCTTCCCAAAGTCGGCCAGGCCGTTGCCGCCGCAGGCATACCGGCAGTGGTCATTCCAGGACCAGGGCCAATCGGCCTGGAGGAGAACCTGGATAAGGCTCTTGCGTATGGAATACGGGCAATCGCCGATCCTGTTCTCAATCCACCTGCCCTGGGTCTGGCCACTTCACTGCATGAGTACATCCTATTTCGAGAGGCTCACCCAACCATACCACTCTTCTTTGGAGTGGGCAATGTCACAGAGCTGCTGGATGCCGATAGCGCAGGTGCCAACGCCCTGCTCGCGTCTCTGGGAGCTGAGACGGGGGCCTCGCTGCTCTTCACTCCTGAGTACAGCGCAAAAGCCCGGGGAAGCGTGCATGAACTCGCTGTTGCCTCGCGAATGATGATCCTAGCCCAATGGCGCAAAACGCCGCCAAAAGACCTGGGCCTTGACCTCTTGATCTCGAAGGAGAAGCGACACCTTCCGGAAGAGCCAATGCCAAGGGAGTTCATGCAAGCCGGAAATGAGCACAAATTCGAACCAGACAGTGCAGGAAGCTTCAGAATACTCCTCGCCCAGGGAAGGATCCTGGCCGGAAACGGCAGCGTAACTGTGGCAGGCATCGGTGCGAAGGAGATCCTGAACACTCTGATCGATATGGGGTTGGTCAAGCGACTGGACCATGCCGGGTACCTGGGCCGCGAACTGGAGAAGGCGGAGATTGCCCTTGCCTTGAAACGGAGCTATATTCAGGACGAACCGCTCTGGCCCTCAGAGAAAAGTTAAATAATAATAGTCCCGTGAGAATTGCGGATGAATTCGAAAGCTTTCGCTATCTTCGTAGGCGCTATTATGGTAATCTCCGCCTTTGCAGGTTTCGTGCTCAGAGGCAGCAACCAGAATGAGGCTATTGTGGTATCCACCCCCGATTCCTTGCAGACCTTTGGGGTGCAGGGCCGCCTGGTGGACTGGAATTTCGATGGACTGCAAGACGTCCTGGAGATGTCACCGCAGAGCACTGTGATGGCATATTGGATCAATATGACTCCATCGCAGAATCTGACCGATGCGGCCCGAGCCGCTCTTCCCCAATCCTTAGGCCTGACCTATGGATCCCAGATTTATCCTAATGAGATCGAAAGGCTGGCTGAGATCTATTTCAACAATACAATGGAGGAATTCCACTGGGTTCGACCCTTCCCCGCGAGCACCAGCGGACTTGTCATACCTTACCAGGATTATATGATGATACCCATAACATCCGGCTCAGAATATGTGAAAGTCATGGGCAAGCCCATCCTCTTCGGGTCGCAGGACGCGACAAGACAAGTCATAGATGTGATCTCTGGAAGCCAGCCCGCAGGTAACTTCACTCTTGTTGACGATGGCGAAGCTGATCTGCAGGTGGGGGCTCTCGGCAGTGGCGGTGCGAGTATGCCCCTTTCCGGCGGATACAGAGAGTTTTACCTGGGCGTAAGCGCACCAACGGATCAGGCCAGTGGCTTCGATCTGTACGCCAAGTATCTTCAGCCCACGGAAAGTGTGAACCAGAAGGCGTCGGAAATCGCCGAGAATAACAATCTCAGCTATTCTATGGTCGGGTCTGATGCAGAACTATCAGGATCTGTGGCAAAGGAAAATCTTCAAAATGTGCTGGTAGGCCTTCTCGCGCCCTAGCGCAACCTTTTTACATGTGGAGCTTCAGGCTGATCTGAAAGGTCTGATCTGAAAGGCGCTTTTGCGATGAATGATGATGGGCGAACTGGCCCGGAAGGAGAATTAATTATGGCAAGACCAATATATGTTAGGTTTGATGTTCCAGCAGAGCTGGCCACGAAATCTCTCGAGGCCCTTGAGCTGGCTCGTGATACTGGCAGAATAAAGAAAGGGACCAACGAGGCTACCAAGGCCATCGAGCGCGGTGTGGCCCGCCTGGTAATCGTCGGCGAAGATGTTCAGCCCCCTGAGATTGTAGCTCATATTCCGGCTCTTTGCGAAGAGAAGAAGACTCCCTATATCTATGTCAAGAAGCAGAGCGAGCTAGGAGCTGCCGCCGGTTTGGGTGTAAAGAGCGCAGCTGCAGCAATCGTAGAGCCTGGAAAGGGAAAAGAACTGTTGGATGAAATCGTCCAAAAAGTCGCAGCTCTGAAGTAGGTGATATCCGATGGAGGATGATAACGGCATACCGGCAGAGGTCATCGAGGTCATCGGCGTCACTGGCATGCATGGCGAGGCTATGCAGATCAAGTGTCGTATCCTGGAAGGCAATAACAAGGGCCGCATCATCACCAGGAACAGCATGGGACCCATCCGCATCGGCGATGTTCTGATGCTGCTGGAGACTGCCAGAGAGGCCAAGAAGCTTACCAGCAGGTGAAGAAAGATGGAAGAGAGAAAATGTACCTTCTGCAGCAAGACCATCGAGCCGGGCACAGGCAAGCTCTATGCCAAAAAGGACGGAACCGTCTTTTATTTCTGCTCAGCCAAGTGCGAGAATAATGTTGCCCTGGGGCGAGTAACGAGAAGAATCAAGTGGGCCAGAAAGGGGGCATAAGACCTGGCTGAGAACGAGAGAACCTTCGTCATGGTCAAACCAGATGGAGTGCAGCGTGGACTGGTGGGCAAGATACTGCAACGCATCGAGGAGAAAGGCTTCAAGATTGTAGCTATGAAGCTGACCCTGATGCCCGTGGAGAAAGCCAAGGAGCACTACGCTGAACATGTGGGCAAGAAGTTCTACCAGGATCTGGTGGATTTCATCACCTCTGGACCTTCGGTCTCACTGGTGGTAGAAGGAAGGGGCGCAGTTGCGGCCATGAGGAAAATGAACGGCGCTACCAATCCGGTGGATGCAGTTCCAGGGACCATTCGAGGAGACTATGGAATTGAAACCGGACGAAATGTCGTGCACGGCTCAGATTCAGTCACGTCCGCAGCTCGCGAGATAGCTCTCCACTTCAATGCTGACGAACTGGTGACCTTCAAGCGAATCGACGAAGAATGGCTCTATGAGTAAGTTCGGGCGGAACGCATTTCTGCCCCCGTCTCATGAGAGCCTTTAAGTTCTCAAAAAATAAAACCATTTTTTAGAGTTACTGTTTCCCGAGAAGCGATCTGTATGCAACAGAAGTCAAAAAAAACCAGCAAAACGAAGGGCAATGAATCCAACCTCAGAACTCCTATCGTAGTGGTGATGGGGCATGTGGATCACGGCAAGACCACGCTCTTGGATAAGATTAGGGGAACGGCCGTAGCCAAAGGGGAGGCCGGACTTATCACCCAGCACATCGGAGCCACAGAGGTCCCGTTGAATGTCATCCAGGATTTCTGCGGGTCGCACTTCGGGAAGGAGATGCAAATTCCCGGACTGCTATTCATCGACACGCCAGGACACCATGCATTTACCTCCATGCGCAGTCGTGGCGGCTCTCTGGCAGATCTGGCCGTGCTGATTGTGGATATAAATGAGGGCTTTCAGCCCCAAACCATCGAATCGCTCAACATTCTCAAGCGTTATAAGACTCCCTTTGTGGTCGCTGCCAACAAGATGGATCGCATCGGCGGCTGGCACCCTGTAGCCAATGCCCCATTTGCCACGAGCCTCAAAGCGCAAAATGAGAGAGTCACAGATGTGCTGGAAACAAGGTTCTACGAGCTGGTGGGAGAGCTCTACAAATATGGATTCGACGGGGACCGGTACGATCGGATCGGAGATTTCACAAGAACGGTGGGAATCGTGCCCATCAGCGCCATCACTGGTGAAGGCGTGCCGGATCTTCTCATGATTTTGGTGGGATTGGCTCAGAGGTTCCTGAAAGACAATCTGAAGCTCACCGCCTCGGGCCCGGGCGTGGGCACAATTCTGGAGGTCAAGGAGGAGAAGGGCCTGGGCGTGACCCTGGATGTCATCCTCTACAATGGAGAGTTCAACTCCGGGGATACGGTAATTGTGGGCACGGCCCACGAACCGGTGGTCACAAAGATAAGAGCCCTGCTCAAGCCCAAGCCGATGTCTGAGATCCGGAGCGAAGAGCGATTTTTGCCTGTGAAGCATGTTGCTGCAGCCTCTGGTGTCAAGATATCGGCACCAAAGCTCGATAACGCTCTGGCGGGATCAACCATTCGGGTGGTCTCTTCCCAGGATGAGGTCGAAATCTTATCCAAGGAATTGAAATCAGAGCTGGAAGCTGTCAGGATTGATACAGAAAACGAAGGCGTAATTCTCAAATCGGACACCCTCGGCTCGCTGGAGGCTTTGGTGGGCGAGCTGAAAGCGAGAGACATACACATACACTATGCCGATGTGGGGCCAGTATCAAGACGGGACGTGATTCGGGCCGCTGCTATCAACGATCCATTGCTTTCGGCCATCCTGGGTTTCAACGTGGATATTCTGCCCGATGCCATCACCGAAATCCAGAAGACCAATGTGCCCGTCTTTTCCAGCGAGATCATCTACTCGATCATTGAGAACTATGAGCACTGGGTCGAAGACCAGAAGATTAAGATTGAACAGGCGCGCCTGGAAGCGGTTATCCGGCCTGGCGCAGTGCGAATCCTGCCGGACTGCGTATTTCGCCAGTCCAAGCCGGCAGTAGTTGGCGTTCAGGTCATCGGTGGAATAGTCAGGACTCAGGTCAATCTCATGCGAGAGGACGGTGCTAACGTGGGCGTGGTAAAAGGAATCCAGGCCCATAACGAGAACCAGGGATCGGCAACCGTCGGCCAGGAAGTGGCCATATCCATCGACGGGCCAACAGTAGGGCGCCAGATCCATGAAGGCGATATCCTTTATGTCAATATTCCGGAAAAGCACGCTCGCATCGTAGAGCTGGAGCTGAAGCCGAAGCTTGCCGAGGATGAACGCGAGGTGCTGGAGGATTTCCTGGAGATCAAGCGCAAGAAGGATCCTTTCTGGGGAAGGTAACAAAAGGTGTCTGAAATCGCTCCAATGAACGATATAATAATCCCGCTGCTCGCCGTGGGCCTTGCCGAGATGGGCGATAAGACTCAGCTTTCCGTGCTCCTCCTGTCCTCCCGGACCCGGGAGTATGCGCGACTGCTTGGCCGGCATCATGCTCGCGTTCTTACTGGTAGACGGATTCGCCATTCTGGTGGGTTCCTGGGTGACCAATGTCATTCCCCTCCATCTGGCAAAATTGATATCGGGTGCGGTGTTCATCACTCTTTGGCATAATGATCTTGAGGGGTGAACAAGAAGAGGAACGGGAGAGCTCCATATCTCCCAGGAGTGCATTTGTATCCGGATTTACCATGATCTTCCTCTCGGAATGGGGGGATAAGACCCAAATTGCCTCTGCCCTTTTTGCTGCAGAGTATGAACCCATCATGGTCTTCATTGGAGTCATGACTGCTCTCTTGATCCTATCAGCCATGGCGATCTACCTGGGCAAGCTCCTCTCCAGCAGAATCGATAGGAAGCAGGTTACCAGAATTGCAGGAGTCGTCTTCTTGCTGATCGGCCTCTCATTCATGCTCTCTGCCGTCATGTCACCTGCGTTTGCCGACATGTTCTGAGAAGAAACACGGCATTTGTAGAGAAAAGTTCTTGTAGCCAGAGAATTCTATCTGAAAACGAATTGCACCTGGTCGAGTATGAAATTTCATAAAAAAATAGAAATAGTATGAAGAAAAAACGCATTAAGACGCTGGCAGTATTCTTTGGGGGATAAAGATATTGATTAGCCACGAGGCAATGCTATGGGTCGTTTTTGGAGCCGCAATTCTGATTCTTTTTGCTTTGGATCTGGGCGTTTTTCATAAAAAATCTCATGAAGTAGGTATCAAAGAGGCTCTGACCTGGAGCGGCATTTGGCTGATTGTCGCAATTGCCTTCAACCTGCTCGTCTATTTCTGGATGGGTACAGAGCATGCCATAGAATTTGCGGCAGGCTACCTGGTGGAAAGAACTCTCAGCTTCGACAACCTCTTTGTCTTCCTGCTCATATTCTCCTACTTCAAGGTGCCTAGCATTCATCAGTACAAAATCCTCTTCTGGGGCATCATCGCTGCCCTGGTAATGCGAGGCATATTCATAATTGCCGGCATTGAGCTTATCGACAGGTTCCAATGGGTGGTCTATCTCTTTGGAGCGTTTCTCCTGGTAAGCGGCCTGAAACTGGCTCTCCGAAAGGACGAGGAACCGATGGATGTGGGAAGAAATCCCGTCCTCCGGCTTTGCAAGAGATTCCTGCCCACCACAGAGGATTATGGGGACGGCAATTTCATCATCAGCAAAAACGGCAAGCGCTTTGTGACGCCTCTCTTTATCGTTCTTCTCGTAATCGAGACGTCTGATGTACTCTTCGCCTTTGACTCCGTTCCTGCCATCCTCGGAATCACCCTCAATCCTGCAATCGTTTACACCTCCAATATCTTCTCCATCCTGGGCCTGCGCGCCCTCTACTTCGCCCTGGCCGGATGCATGGCTATGTTTCGTTACCTGAACCAGGGAGTCACGCTCATCCTCATCTTTGTAGGTGCCAAGATGCTTGCTTCCGGGTTCATAGAGATCCCGGCGGTCATCGCTCTGGGGGTAATCGTCTTCATACTGGTCGCATCCATTGCAGTATCTGTGATCCTACCTGATGGGAAAGCGTGTGCGAAACCGCTGGATACCGATCTCAAATAATATTGGAATTTCGTGGAAAATTGCCAAAGCATTGGAGATGTCTGCTGGTAGGGCCGGTTCGGATAGCTATCCGTGATAAGAGCCAATAAATAACCAGGACGGTTGAATAGCACCAGAATAAAAAGAAAGGTATTGGTTAGAATAGAAGATATTAATAGAAAAGCCTCTCGGCTTCCCTATTGCATCCCTATTGGTTTCAACTGCGAGTATCTACTGTTTCTCTACTTTGTCAGCCTTGGGGCCTTTCTCGCCCTCAATGACCTCGAAGCTTACCTTGTCACCCTCATCGATTGTGACACCGGGCTTCAAGCCAGTTACGTGAACAAAATAGTCCTTACCGTCGTCGCCTGCGATGAATCCAAAGCTCTTGACTCTGTTGAAAAACTTTACTGTTCCATTTACCATTTTTGATTCCTCAATACGGTTAGCGCCCTTGTGTGATCTTCAAGTACTTATAGTTGCTGGCAGCTCCGTCGATCCTCTCCCCAGAACAATCTTGTGCTGCCGTATCTTTGGGAAACAGTTTTATAGAAGATCAAATACTGTAAACGTGAGATTAGTAGAAGCATTATTGGAGGATTATCATATATGGCAGGAATGGGCGGAACACCAGTTATCATTTTAAGAGACACCCGCAGAGAGTCGGGAAAAGAAGCCATTTCGAATAACATCATGGCTGCCCGCGCCGTGGCCAATGCCGTGCGCAGCACCATGGGCCCCAAGGGCATGGATAAATTGCTGGTGGACTCCATGGGAGATGTGACCATCACCAACGACGGCGTGACCATTCTGAAAGAGATGGATGTGCAGCACCCTGCCGCTAAAATGCTCATCGAGGCTGCCAAGACCCAGGATAAAGAGGTAGGCGACGGCACCACCACTGTGGCTGTCCTGGCTGGCGAGCTGCTCAAGAAAGCGGAGGTCCTCCTGGACCAGAAGGTTCACCCCACAATGATTGTGCAGGGTTACAGAATGGCCTCTGAAAAGGCAGTGGAGATCGTAAAGTCCATCGCCTTCGAGGCCCCGGAGGGTGACCGCGCCCTGCTGGAGAGGATTGCCGAGACGGCCATGACTGGTAAATTGGCCGATTCCCCGGACAACGAGATAGCCAAATATGCTGTCGACCTGGTCCTAAACGCCATTGAGATCTACGACGGCAAAAAGAGCTTTGACATGGATCGGGTCAATGTGGAAAAGAAGGTCGGCGAGAGCACTATGGATTCAGAGATCATCGAGGGCGTAGTGATTGATAAGGAGATCGTCCACCAGAATATGCCCCGCAAGATCGTGAATGCAAAGATCGCCCTCCTTTCCGCGCCCATCGAAGCCAAGGATACCGAGACCAAGACTGAGATCCAGATCACCTCCTCCACCCAGTTCCAGCAATTCATGGAGCACGAGAAGAAGAGGGTAAAAGAGGCAGCAGATAAAGTGATTGCCAGCGGCGCCACAGTGGTCCTCTGCCAGAAAGGCATCGATGACCAGGCCCAGCATTACCTGGCCACTGCCGGCATTCTCGCCCTGCGTCGCGTTATTAAAAAGGACCTGGACAAAATCTCCAAGGCCACGGGAGCCAACATCGTCACCAGCCTCGACGAGCTCAGCCCCAGCGATCTTGGCACTGCTGCTCTGGTAGAGGAGAAGCGGGTTGGAAACGGCATCATGACCTTTGTCAGCGGCACCAAGAATCGTGCCGTAACACTGCTTCTCAGGGGTGGAACTCAGCAGGTCTTGAACGGCCTGGAAAGGGCGCTGGATGATGCGCTGCATGCCGTGGCCGATGTAGTTGAGGACAAGTTGCTGGTGGCGGGCGGTGGAGCCCCTGAGATTGAGCTCGCCCTGCGCCTTCGGGAATATTCAGCCACTCTGAAGGGCCGTGAGCAATTGGCAGTCACCAAGTTCGCCGAAGCAGTGGAGATCGTGCCCAGGACTCTGGCCGAAAACGCCGGATTCGACGCTATCGACAAGGTTGCAGAACTTAAGAACAAGCACGCGAAAAACAAGAATATGGGTCTCAATGCCTACACCGGCGAAGTCGAGGACATGTACAAACTTGGTGTAGTCGAGCCTCTGCGCGTCAAGATTCAGGCCATTTTGTCGGCCACCGATGCTGCTTGCCTCATCCTTCGTATCGATGATGTCCTGGCGTCGACCAAGAAGGCTCCTGCTCGCGGAGCGGGTGGCATGCCGCCAGGAATGGGCGGCATGGGCGGAATGGGTGGTATGCCAGGAATGGGCGGAATGCCTCCCGGGATGTTCTAAGCCACCCAATCCAGAAATCTTTTTTTTATTTAATCTTTGACAACAAATCGTCTCTCCCAGACGGGCGACGTTTATGGCCGTTTGTATTCGATCTCATTGCCTGACCGAAATGACTGCATTAGAAGAACACGAATCGCTGTATAAATGATTGCTCACCTATTCAGAGATACTATTAAAACAGGAATGCGCCTATAGTTGAAACAGTGCCAGATGGAAAGGAAATTATACCCTACCAGGGTGATCAGACCAGTTAAAAGGAAACTGCAATGGATATAAGCGACTACTTCCTCTACTTCGTGTACGTCTTCAGCTCCATCTTCGTAATAGTCAACCCCATCGAGGCCACTATGGTCTATGTCACTCTTACCAGCGGCCTGGATTCCACGGAGAAGAATCATATTCACAAGCGGACCACATCGGTAGCCTTCTCCATTGCTATTTTATTTGCCGTGGCTGGAGACATTGTGCTTCGCATCTTCGGCATTACTGCGGACAACCTTCGCGTCGCAGGAGGCGTCCTGCTCTTCCTGGTGGCCATCGATATGCTGCGAGGTGTTGGCCAGCAAAAGAAGGTCACTGAAGCTGAGCTTCGGGATGCCAATCATAGGGAGGATATCTCCGTCTTTCCCCTGGCCATGCCGCTCCTTACCGGCCCGGGGGCCATTACAACAGTGATAGTGTTGATGGGATCGGCCGGCACCATTGCAGAAAAAGGGCTCGTGATCCTGGCCATAGTGCTGACCTTTGTGATCACCTTATTCGTCCTCAGGTTCTCGGAGTATATCGACAAAGTCCTGGGAGTAACTGGGATCATGGTCTTGACCAGGATTATGGGGCTGATGCTGGGCGCTGTGGCAGTCAACTTCGTGGCCACAGGTGTGTGGAATTTGTTCCGGACGATGTCAGGGACATAAATTCGGATAAGGTGAATCATGTGAGTGAAGAAAAAGAGTCGTTTCTGGAGTGGTTCAATGACGTTATCCCTGAGACCCAATTCCCTCAGATTGCCGCTCAGGTTCTTTTTGAGTGTATGAACTGCAGTGAATGCTGCAGAGGCGAGGGTTATACTCTGGTGGATCACGAAGATATGCAAGAGATAGCCAGATCGTTTGCATTGAGTGTATCCGAGGCAGAAGCCAGATTCACAGATCCCGATCCGGAAGAGAGGATAGGATACAGGGTACTGAAGAACATCGGCCCGAAGAGGAACTGCTGCTTTCTGGATGCAAAGACGCACAGGTGTAGGGTCTATGAAAGCCGGCCTCGTATATGCAGGACATTCCCCATGCTTAACCCGGATCCGGAATGCGGAGATGTGATCTGCTTCTACCCCGACTGCCTGGGAACCGCCAGATTCGCGGATATGTTGCGAGAGCTGAGCTGCGACCCCGAAGTTCAGAAGGACATAATGAGATTGCAAAAAGATGCAGAGAGGCTTAATGCATTGAAGGTCATGCTATTCGTCTGGCTGCAGAAGATTGCAGGAAAGACCGAAGAGGCAGAAGACATCTGCCGGATCACGGGAATTAAGCCGCCTTCCCAGGAGAATGAATTCAAGAGAGACTGCCTCGCCTACTTCCTGATGACCATCGCAACCGATGGCCTGGAAGAGTACGAGTACGAAGGCAGGGATTGATAGGATCAAACAGAATAGAAGCAATGGGCCATAAGGGCAATCCACTACTGTGCAATGCTGCAGAGTCCAGGAGCCGAGCCGTTAGGAGTGAGCTTGTATACATTGTCAGACAGATCGACTTCAACATATCCGCCTTTAGGAGTGGCATCGAAATTGTGAGTGGCAAGGTAGAAAGCAAGATCCTCAGAGTCCATGCGAGGATCATCGAAGCCTGATATCGAGGACTCCAGATCCGAGAGGGAATCATAAGAAGCACTAACCGTTGGCAGAGCCAGCATGATTACGATCGAGACAATACCTATTGCACTTAATTCCTTCCATGCCATAGTCATACCTGGACTCGTAGAATCATATAGACGATTGTGTGCAACTTGAAGAGTAAATTTTAACAGATACCATCACATTCGAGGAAAAGTTTAACTCTTATCAAAATGGTACTCTAGAGTCGATGCAGCCAACATGCGATCTTCCAGATACCGGCAGTATCTCCACAATGAAGGTTTTGATGCCATTTAGCCGTTCTTCCCAGACCAATCCCAGGCCATCGCGATCCTCTTTATCTTTCTGCCACAATTGGCCGAATACATTCACACTGGCGCGACTCTTGCTGGCCGTCACCTTCGCATCTTTTATTCTATCTTCAACTGCAATATCGCAGCCCACAGACCGCACGGAGACCGGCACCTACTTCCGAGATATGCAGCGGGACGGCTACGGTCTCCTCGCCATCCATAACAACTGGACCATGGACACTGTGGCTGTGCTGACCGACCGGAATTTAAAGCCCCTGCTGGTCGTATACCTCCGCAGCAGGGAATCCATCGAAATCAAGGGCATCAATGATGGAGATTATGAACTCTACTTCACCATTGGAGACCAATGGGACGGAAAGGCAGGAAGATTTCAGAACGTTTACGGCTACTATCGCTACAATACTCCGCTGCTCTTTTTGACCGATGAAGCAGGAGATGAGATTATGTACTCTATCTTCGAGCTGGATCTCTATGAAGCCGGTGCCTCTAACTTCCTGCCCGATCAGTTCCAGTTCCCTGACATCAGCTCTTGAGGAAGACCTCAACCATATCAGAGCAGGGCATTATGATATGGATCTTACATGGAATCGGGCCTGATGGCCAGAGGGCAACCAGCCGGAGGCTTGGATTTTTGGCACCTTATTCTTCCATGGCATTGCTGCCTGCAGCTTAAATGGGGACCAATAGACCGGGTATCGGGCCGATCCTATTAATCGGAACACACCGAACTGCAAATCCCATTCTTCTCTGCAGACCGGTTCAGAACATCCACCTTCCCACTGACCGTTTAGCAATTCCTGATCATATGATGAATATTCTGGACTATCTATCGCCTGTGAATTGATTGAATTCAAGAAAGACCGCGACTGCTTATACATATAAAAAAATTTCTTGAATGACAAAGAACTTTGCCAGAACCTTGTTCTTCTTGCAGTAGTATAATATAACATAATACATAATAATCCTCACAGATCTACTGGACTAGCCTTCGCATCATCAAATATTTCTAGCTATCTCGCACCCTGTCATCCTATTCATTGGGGTAAGTATTCCAGGGGATATTTTGGATGATTCAAATTTCATACCGGAATTTGAAGTTCAGAATATAAATATTCTCCAAACTTTTCGAGACTGATCAGTTTCTTATCTTAAGCAATAAGTTTATAATACTCGCCGAGGTACTAACTACATTCATAGTTCAAATTTATAGGAGGTATCTGATGGGGTCATTATCTGGAGGTGGGGTTCAATCGCGCACAGTATGCCAAATCAATGATTCAAAAAATCTGAGAAATATAAACACTAGGATAAAAAAGTTGCTATTATTAGTCCTCATCATACATTTATTATTCATTTCTATTGATGCTGCTATGGCTTTGACAGTGACAAAAACAGGAAGTACCATGTCAGCCCAATTCGGAGACACTGTCGTTTATGATTATAAAGTAACAAATAACGACGGAGTAAATCTGACTAACGTCGTCTTTATTGATGACCGTTTAGGATCCATATCCATAGGAAACCTCTCTGCAGGTGGTACCTGGACTCACTCCATCAGTCACAAGATCAGCGTGACAGATATGCCTGGCCCATTGGTCAACAATGCATGGGCTACTGGCCGGAAACCTAATGGTGCAGATGTGACCTCAACGAAAAAGAGATGGGCCATTAGCCTGGGGATAGGAGGATCCTTGCTTGTGACAAAGATGCCCGATCTCGTTTACGTGCCAATGGGTGGAAGGGTAAATTATACCATTATAGTTATAAATCCCTTTAGTTTTGATGTAAATAATATAACCGTTGATGACGTTATTGAACACCCTTCAAATATTTTCATTTCGGTCCCACTCAATCGAACCAATTTGGCAGCAGGACAAACGGCCTCGGGCATCGTGTCATACACCTCAGCGCAAGAGGATATACTGGGGCCGGCAGATTTCCATACGCCCACGATAAGGAATACAGCCTTTGCCAATGGCTATCCACCCTGGGCGAGTCCGTCGAACCCGCGTCAAACAGTCAGCGGTGTTTATGCCTTGACCATAGGTATAGACTATATTACGAATATAGTGGTAAGCAAGACCGCAAATCCCGTATATGGAGCACCTAATAGCCTGACCACTTTTGAGATAAATGTTACTAATAGCGGTGATGTTCTCCTGAATAAAACTGAGATTACGGATCTCTTACCCAAAGGTCTCACCTTCATCAATGCAAGTCCTGTTGTAACCTCTTCTACCCCTAATATTAATGGTAGTACTACTCTCAAATGGGCCAACCTCAGTCAATCCTTTGGAAGAGTCCTGAATCCCGGCGAGCAATTTACTATCCACGTGACTGCTTCATTCAACGGAAATGAGTGTGGCAAGCTCACCAACACCGTGACCGGTAAAGGGTACAACCTCCGATATTTCGCTGACGGAGACGATGATGACCAAAAGGTGTTTGATAGCAGTACCTCTTCCGACTTCGTAGATGTTCTTGCATTGAAGCAGAACATTGCCGTGGTCAAGACGCTTGACATAGCCTCGGGTTCTCCAGGTACTGTTGTGAACTTTACTCTCAATATTCAGAATATTGGAAATATAAGCCTGAAAGATGTCTTCGTAAGCGACCTTCTGCCGGCTGGTATGAGCTATATCTCCTCCCCACCAGGAAGCACAAATAGCGGCCTCCATGTAAATTGGTCCAACATTGGTCCCATTGAGATTGGCGCAAGCAAGCAATTGTGGGTCAAAGCCCTAATTAGAGGCCCCGTGATGGGAAATGATACTTTGACCAACCTTGTGCATGTGGATGGGAAGCCTGAACTTGGAAATAATGTCACTAATAGCTCTACTGCAATTGTCCAGTCCCAGGAAGCCAAGATAGCCGTCAGCAAGACCGCTGACCCCGCCTTCGGCTCACCCAGCACCAACGTCACATTCACGCTTGTCGTCGAGAATGCGGGCAGTGCCCTGCTGCCGCATGTCTCAGTCCGCGATCTCCTGCCGGATGGCATGAGTTATGTTTCGTCTTCACCGGGCAGCACCCGAGTGGGCCAGAATGTCTCCTGGTCAGAAATCGGTCCCATGTCCTCTGGTGCCAGCAGATCGTTGCAGATTGTAGCCCATATCGACGGCCCCATATCCGGCACCAAAAATCTGACCAACTATGTGGATGTGACTGGCATTCCGAAGCACGGCCAGAATGTCACAGCCAATTCCTCAGCGATCGTGCAGGCTCAGGAAGCCAAGATAGCCGTCAGCAAGACCGCCGATCCCACCTTCGGCTCACCCAGCACCAACGTCACATTCACGCTTGTCGTCGAGAATGCGGGCAGTGCCCTGCTGCCGCATGTCTCAGTCCGCGATCTCCTGCCGGATGGCATGAGTTATGTTTCGTCTTCACCGGGCAGCACCCGAGTGGGCCAGAATGTCTCCTGGTCCGACATCGGTCCCATGTCCTCCGGTGCCAGCAAATCGCTGCAGATCGTAGCCCATATCGACGGCCCCATTTCCGGCACCAAAAATCTGACCAACTACGTAGACGTCTCAGGCCAACCCGATCACGGCCAGAATGTCACAGCCAATTCCTCAGCGATCGTGCAGGCTCAGGAAGCCAAGATCACCGTCAGCAAGACCGCCAATCCCACCTTCGGCTCACCGAGCACCAACGTCACCTTCACTCTGCTCGTCGAGAATGCGGGCAGTGCCCCGCTGCCGCATGTCTCAGTCCGCGATCTCCTGCCGGATGGCATGAGTTATGTTTCGTCTTCACCGGGCAGCACCCGTGTGGGCCAGAATGTCTCCTGGTCCGAAATCGGTCCCATGTCACTCTGGTGCCAGCAAATCGTTGCAGATCGTAGCCCATATCGACGGCCCCATTTCCGGCACCAAAAATCTGACCAACTACGTGGACGTTTCAGGCCAACCCGATCACGGCCAGAATGTCACAGCCAACGATTCGGCAGACGTTCGTGCCCAGGAAGCCAAGATCACCGTCAGCAAGACCGCCGATCCGACTTTCGGCTCACCTAGCACCAATGTCACCTTCACACTTGTCGTCGAGAATGCGGGCAGTGCCCCGCTGCCGCATGTTTCAGTCCGCGATCTCCTGCCCTCCGGCATGAGCTACATAGCATCCTCATCGGGCAGCACCCGAGTGGGCCAAAATGTCTCCTGGTCCGACATCGGTCCCATGTCATCTGGCTACCAGCAAATTGCTGAAGATCATAGCCCATATCGATAGCCCAATATCCGGCGCCAAAAATCTGACCAACTACGTGGACGTCTCAGGCCAACCCGATCACGGCCAGAATGTCACAGCCAATGCCTCCGCAAGCGTGAACGCCCAGGAAGCCAAGATAGCCGTCAGCAAGACCGCCGATCCCACCTTCGGCTCACCTAGCACCAACGTCACCTTCACACTTGTCGTCGAGAATGCGGGCAGTGCCCCGCTGCCGCATGTTTCAGTCCGCGATCTCCTGCCGGATGGCATGAGTTATGTTTCGTCTTCACCGGGCAGTTCCCGAGTGAGCCAGCATGTCTCCTGGTCCGACATCGGTCCCATGTCATCCGGCTCCAGCAAATTGCTGCAGATCGTGGCCCACATCGACGGCCCCATATCCGGCACCAAAAATCTGACCAACTACGTGGACGTCTCAGGCCAACCCGAGCACGGCCAGAATGTCACAGCCAATGCCTCCGCAAGCGTGAACGCCCAGGAAGCCAAGATCTCCGTCAGCAAGACCGCCGATCCCGCCTTCGGCTCACCGAGCACCAATGTCACTTTCACACTGCTCGTCGAAAATACGGGCAACGCTTCTCTGCCGCATGTCTTCGTCAGCGATCTTCTGCCGGATGGCATGAGCTACATTGCATCATCATCGGGCAGCTCCCGAGTTGGCCATCATGTCTCCTGGTCCGACATCGGTCCCATGTCATCCGGCTCCAGCAAATTGCTGCAGATCGTAGCCCATATCGATGGCCCCATATCCGGCACCAAAAATCTGACCAACTACGTGGACGTTTCAGGCCAACCCGAGCACGGCCAGAATGTCACAGCCAATGCCTCCGCAGAAGTTCGGGCTCAGGAAGCCAAGATAGCTGTTCGCAAAACTGCCAATCCCACCTTCGGCTCACCGGGCACTAACGTCACCTTTACTCTGCAGGTCACCAATAGCGGCAGCTCTTCTCTGCCGCATGTCTCAGTCCGCGATCTTCTGCCGGATGGCATGAGTTACATCTCGTCTACATCGGGCAGCTCTCGGGTTGGCCAGCATGTCTCCTGGTCCGACATCGGTCCCATGTCATCCGGCTCCAGCAAATTGCTGCAGATCGCAGCCCATATCGATGGCCCCATGTCCGGCACCAAAAATCTGACCAACCACGTGGACGTGTCAGGTCAACCCGAACACGGCCAGAATGTCACCGCCAATGACTCTGCAGAAGTTCGGGCTCAGGAAGCCAAAATTTCCGTCAACAAGACCGCCGATCCCACCTTCGGCTCACCGAGCACCAACGTCACCTTCACTCTGCTCGTCGAGAATACCGGCAGCTCCTCGCTGCCGCATGTCTTCGTCAGCGATCTTCTGCCGGATGGCATGAGTTACATCTCGTCTTCATCGGGCAGCTCCCGGGTTGGCCAGCATGTCTCCTGGCCCGACATCGGTCCCATGTCATCTGGCTCCAGCAAATCGCTGCAGATCGTGGCCCATATCGATGGCCCCATATCTGGCACCAAAAATCTGACCAACTACGTGGACGTTTCAGGCCAACCCGAGCACGGCCAGAATGTCACGGCCAATGCCTCCGCAAGCGTGAACGCCCAGGAAGCAAAAATATCCGTCGACAAGACCGCCGATCCCACCTTCGGTTCACCGAGCACCAACGTCACCTTCACTCTGCTCGTCGAGAATACGGGCAACGCTTCTCTTCCGCATGTCTCCGTCAGCGATCTTCTGCCGGATGGCATGAGCTACATCGCATCATCATCGGGCAGTTCCCGAGTTGGCCAGAATGTCTCCTGGTCCGACATCGGTCCCATGTCATCTGGTACCAGCAAATTGCTGCAGATCGTAGCCCATATCGATGGCCCCATGTCCGGCACCAAAAATCTGACCAACCACGTGGACGTTTCAGGCCAACCCGAGCACGGCCAGAATGTCACAGCCAATGCCTCCGCAAGCGTGAACGCCCAGGAAGCCAAAATTTCCGTCAACAAGACCGCCAATCCCACCTTCGGCTCACCGGGCACTAACGTCACCTTTACTCTGCAGGTCACCAATAGCGGCAGCTCTTCTCTGCCGCATGTCTTCGTCAGCGATCTTCTGCCGGATGGCATGAGTTACATCTCGTCTTCATCGGGCAGCTCCCGAGTTGGCCAGAATGTCTCCTGGTCCGACATCGGTCCCATGTCATCCGGCTCCAGCAAATTGCTGCAGATCGTAGCCCATATCGATGGCCCCATGTCCGGCACCAAAAATCTGACCAACCACGTGGACGTTTCAGGCCAACCCGAGCACGGCCAGAATGTCACGGCCAATGCCTCCGCAAGCGTGAACGCCCAGGAAGCCAAAATTTCCGTCAACAAGACCGCCAATCCCACCTTCGGCTCACCGGGCACTAACGTCACCTTTACTCTGCAGGTCACCAATAGCGGCAGCTCTTCTCTTCCGCATGTCTCCGTCAGCGATCTTCTGCCGGATGGCATGAGCTACATCGCATCATCATCGGGCAGTTCCCGAGTTGGCCAGAATGTCTCCTGGTCCGACATCGGTCCCATGTCATCCGGCTCCAGCAAATTGCTGCAGATCGTAGCCCATATCGATGGCCCCATGTCCGGCACCAAAAATCTGACCAACTACGTGGACGTTTCAGGCCAACCCGAGCACGGCCAGAATGTCACGGCCAATGCCTCCGCAAGCGTGAACGCCCAGGAAGCCAAAATATCCGTCAACAAGACCGCCAATCCCACCTTCGGCTCACCGGGCACCAACGTCACCTTTACTCTGCAGGTCACCAATAGCGGCAGCTCTTCTCTTCCGCATGTCTCCGTCAGCGATCTTCTGCCGGATGGCATGAGCTACATTGCATCTTCATCGGGCAGCTCCCGAGTTGGCCAGCATGTCTCCTGGTCCGACATCGGTCCCATGTCATCCGGCTCCAGCAAATTGCTGCAGATCGTGGCCCACATCGATGGCCCCATGTCCGGCACCAAAAATCTGACCAACCACGTGGACGTTTCAGGCCAACCCGAGCACGGCCAGAACGTCACAGCCAATGCCACCGCAAGCGTGAAAGCCCAGGAAGCCAAAATATCTGTCAACAAGACCGCCGATCCCACCTTCGGTTCACCGGGCACCAACGTCACCTTCACGCTTGTCGTCGAGAATACGGGCAACGCTTCTTTGCCGCACGTCTCAGTCCGCGATCTTCTGCCGGATGGCATGAGTTACATCTCGTCTACATCGGGCAGCTCCCGAGTTGGCCAGCATGTCTCCTGGTCCGACATCGGTCCCATGTCATCCGGCTCCAGCAAATCGCTGCAGATCGTGGCCCATATCGATAGCCCCATATCCGGCACCAAAAATCTGACCAACTACGTGGACGTTTCAGGCCAACCCGAGCACGGCCAGAACGTAACCGCCAATGACTCTGCAGAAGTTTGGGCTCAGGAAGCCAAGATAGCCGTCAGCAAGACCGCCGACCCGACTTTCGGTTCACCCAGCACCAACGTCACCTTCACACTTCTCGTCGAGAATACCGGCAGCTCTCCTCTTCCGCACGTCTCAGTCCGAGACCTTCTGCCCACCGGCATGAGCTATGTCTCGTCTTCATCAGGCTGCGCGCACACCGGCCAGAATGTCTACTGGTCCGACATCGGTCCCATGCCATCCGGCTCCAGCAAATTGCTGCAGATCGTGGCCCACATCGATGGCCCCATGTCCGGCACCAGAAATCTGACCAACTACGTGGACGTTTCAGGCCAACCCGAGCACGGCCAGAATGTCACGGCCAATGCCTCCGCAGAAGTTCAGGCCCAGGAAGCCAAGATAGCTGTTCGCAAGACCGCCGATCCTATATTCGGCTCACCGAGTACCAATGTCACCTTTACTCTGCTCGTCGAGAATACGGGCAGTTCTCCACTGCCGCATGTCTTCGTCAGCGATCTTTTGCCGGATGGCATGAGTTACATCTCGTCTTCATCGGGCAGCTCCCGAGTTGGCCAGCATGTCTCCTGGTCCGACATCGGTCCCATGTCATCCGGCACCAGCAAATCGCTGCAGATCGTAGCCTATATCGATGGCCCCATATCCGGCACAAGTACTCTGACTAACTTAGTCGATGTTTCAGGCCAACCCGAGCACGGCCAGAATGTAACCGCCAATGCCTCCGCAAGCGTGAACGCCCAGGAAGCCAAAATTTCCGTCAACAAGACCGCCAATCCCACCTTCGGCTCACCGGGCACTAACGTCACCTTTACTCTGCAGGTCACCAATAGCGGCAGCTCTTCTCTGCCGCATGTCTTCGTCAGCGATCTTCTGCCGGATGGCATGAGTTACATCTCGTCTTCATCGGGCAGCTCCCGAGTTGGCCAGCATGTCTCCTGGTCCGACATCGGTCCCATGTCATCCGGCTCCAGCAAATTGTTGCAGATCGTAGCCCACATCGATGGCCCCATCTCCGGCACCCGGACTCTGACTAACTTACGTCGATGTTTCAGGTCAACCCGAACACGGCCAGAACGTCACAGCTAATGACTCCGCAGAAGTTCAGGCCCAGGAAGCCAAGATAGCCGTCAGCAAGACTGCCAATCCCACCTTCGGCTCACCTAGCACCAACGTCACCTTCACTCTGCTCGTCGAAAATACGGGCAACGCTCCGCTGCCGCATGTCTTCGTCAGCGATCTTCTGCCGGATGGCATGAGTTACATCTCGTCTTCATCGGGCAGCTCCTGGGTTGGCCAGCATGTCTCCTGGTCCGACATCGGTCCCATGTCATCCGGCTCCAGCAGATTGTTGCAGATCGTAGCCCATATCGATGGCCCCATATCCGGCACAAGTACTCTGACTAACTTACGTCGATGTTTCAGGCCAACCCGAGCACGGCCAGAATGTCACGGCCAATGCCTCCGCAAGCGTGAACGCCCAGGAAGCCAAGATCTCCGTCAGCAAGACTGCCAATCCTACCTTCGGCTCACCGAGCACCAACGTCACCTTCACTCTGCTCGTCGAGAATACGGGCAACGCTTCTCTGCCGCATGTCTTCGTCAGCGATCTTCTGCCGGATGGCATGAGTTACATCTCGTCTTCATCGGGCAGCTCCCGAGTTGGCCAGCATGTCTCCTGGTCCGACATCGGTCCCATGTCATCCGGCTCCAGCAGATTGTTGCAGATCGTAGCCCATATCGATGGCCCCATATCCGGCACAAGTACTCTGACTAACTTAGTCGATGTTTCAGGCCAACCCGAGCACGGCCAGAATGTCACGGCCAATGCCTCCGCAAGCGTGAACGCCCAGGAAGCCAAGATCTCCGTCAGCAAGACTGCCAATCCTACCTTCGGCTCACCTAGCACCAACGTCACCTTCACTCTTCTCGTCGAGAATACGGGCAACGCTTCTCTGCCGCATGTCTTCGTCAGAGATCTTTTGCCGGATGGCATGAGTTACATCTCGTCTTCATCGGGCAGCTCCCGAGTTGGCCAGCATGTCTCCTGGTCCGACATCGGTCCCATGTCATCCGGCTCCAGCAAATCGTTGCAGATCGTAGCCTATATCGATGGCCCCATATCCGGCACAAGTACTCTGACTAACTTAGTCGATGTTTCAGGCCAACCCGAGCACGGCCAGAATGTCACGGCCAATGCCTCCGCAAGCGTGAACGCCCAGGAAGCCAAGATAGCCGTCAGCAAGACTGCCAATCCCGCCTTCGGCTCACCTAGCACCAATGTCACCTTTACTCTGCAGATCGAGAATACGGGCAACGCTTCTCTGCCGCATGTCTTCGTCAGAGATCTTTTGCCGGATGGCATGAGTTACATCTCGTCTTCATCGGGCAGCTCCCGAGTTGGCCAGCATGTCTCCTGGTCCGACATCGGTCCCATGTCATCCGGCTCCAGCAGATTGTTGCAGATCGTAGCCCACATCGATGGCCCCATCTCAGGCACCCGGACTCTGACTAACTTAGTCGATGTTTCAGGTCAACCCGAACACGGCCAGAACGTCACAGCCAATGCCTCCGCAGAAGTTCAGGCCCAGGAAGCCAAGATAGCCGTCAGCAAGACTGCCAATCCCACCTTCGGCTCACCGAGCACCAACGTCACCTTCACTCTGCTCGTCGAAAATACGGGCAACGCTCCGCTGCCGCATGTCTTCGTCAGCGATCTTCTGCCGGATGGCATGAGTTACATCTCGTCTTCATCGGGCAGCTCCCGAGTTGGCCAGCATGTCTCCTGGTCCGACATCGGTCCCATGTCATCCGGCTCCAGCAAATCGATGCAGATCGTGGCCCACATCGATGGCCCCATGTCCGGCACCAAAAATCTGACCAACCACGTGGACGTTTCAGGCCAACCCGAGCACGGCCAGAACGTCACAGCCAATGCCACCGCAAGCGTGAAAGCCCAGGAAGCCAAAATATCTGTCAACAAGACCGCCGATCCCACCTTCGGTTCACCGGGCACCAACGTCACCTTCACGCTTGTCGTCGAGAATACGGGCAACGCTTCTTTGCCGCACGTCTCAGTCCGCGATCTTCTGCCGGATGGCATGAGTTACATCTCGTCTACATCGGGCAGCTCCCGAGTTGGCCAGCATGTCTCCTGGTCCGACATCGGTCCCATGTCATCCGGCTCCAGCAGATTGTTGCAGATCGTAGCCCATATCGATGGCCCCATATCCGGCACAAGTACTCTGACTAACTTAGTCGATGTTTCAGGCCAACCCGAGCACGGCCAGAATGTAACCGCCAATGCCTCCGCAAGCGTGAACGCCCAGGAAGCCAAGATCTCCGTCAGCAAGACTGCCAATCCTACCTTCGGCTCACCGAGCACCAACGTCACCTTCACTCTGCTCGTCGAAAATACGGGCAACGCTTCTCTGCCTCATGTCTCAGTCCGAGACCTTCTGCCAACCGGCATGAGCTACATAGCATCCTCATCGGGCAGCTCCCGAGTTGGCCAGCATGTCTCCTGGTCCGACATCGGTCCAATGTCATCCGGCTCCAGCAAATCGATGCAGATCGTGGCCCACATCGATGGCCCCATGTCCGGCACCAAAAATCTGACCAACTACGTGGACGTGTCAGGCCAACCCGAGCACGGGCAAAATGTCACAGCCAATGCTTCGGCAGAAGTTCGGGCTCAGGAAGCCAAGATAGCTGTTCGCAAGACCGCCAACCCGACTTTCGGATCACCCAGCACCAACGTCACCTTCACACTGCTCGTCGAGAATACGGGCAGTTCTCCACTGCCGCATGTCTCAGTCCGCGATCTTCTGCCCACCGGCATGAGCTATGTCTCATCTTCACCTGAGGGCACACAAATCGGCCAGCATGTCTACTGGTCCGACATCGGTCCCATATCATCCGGCTCCAGCAGATTGTTGCAGATCGTAGCCCACATCGATGGTCCCATATCCGGCACCAAAAATTTGACCAACTACGTGGACGTGTCAGGCCAACCCGAGAACGGACAGAATGTAACGGCCAATGCCTCCGCAGAAGTTCGGGCTCAGGAAGCCAAGATAGCCGTCAGCAAGACTGCCGATCCCACTTTCGGCTCACCGAGCACCAACGTCACCTTCACACTGCTCGTCGAGAATACGGGCAGCTCCTCACTGCCGCATGTCTCAGTCAGCGATCTCTTGCCTGATGGCATGAGCTACATCGCATCATCATCGGGCAGCATCCGAGTTGGCCAGAATGTCTACTGGCCTGACATCGGTCCCATGTCATCCGGCTCCAGCAAATTGCTGCAGATCGTGGCCCACATCGACGGCCCCATATCCGGCACCCGGACTCTGACTAACTTAGTCGATGTCTCAGGTCAGCCCGAGCACGGCCAGAATGTAACGGCCAATGCCTCCGCAAGCGTGAACGCCCAGGAAGCCAAGATATCGGTCAACAAAACCGCCAATCCTGCCTTCGGCTCACCGAGCACCAACGTCACCTTCACACTGCTCGTCGAGAATACGGGCAGCTCCCCTCTTCCGCACGTCTCAGTCCGAGACCGTCTGCCAACCGGCATGAGCTATGTCTCGTCTTCATCAGGCAGCACGCACACCGGCCAGGGCGTCTCCTGGTCCGACATCGGTCCCATGTCATCCGGCTCCAGCAAATCGCTGCAGATCGTAGCCCATATTGATGGCCCCATATCCGGCACCAAAAATCTGACCAACTACGTGGACGTTTTAGGCCAACCCGAGCACGGCCGGAATGTCACAGCCAATGCTTCGGCAGAAGTTCGGGCTCAGGAAGCCAAGATAGCTGTTCGCAAGACCGCCGACCCGACTTTCGGATCACCCAGCACCAACGTCACCTTCACTCTGCTTGTCGAGAATATGGGCAGCTCCTCACTGCCGCATGTCTCCGTCCGCGATCTCTTGCCTGATGGCATGAGCTACATTGCATCTTCATCGGGTAGCACAAGGGTCGGCCAGCATGTCTCCTGGTCCGACATCGGTCCCATATCATCCGGCTCCAGCAAATTGCTGCAGATCGTAGCCCATATCGATGGCCCCATGTCCGGCACCAAAAATCTGACCAACCACGTGGACGTTTCAGGCCAACCCGAGCACGGCCAGAATGTCACAGCCAATGCCTCCGCAAGCGTGAACGCCCAGGAAGCCAAAATTTCCGTCAACAAGACCGCCAATCCCACCTTCGGCTCACCGGGCACTAACGTCACCTTTACTCTGCAGGTCACCAATAGCGGCAGCTCTTCTCTTCCGCATGTCTCCGTCAGCGATCTTCTGCCGGATGGCATGAGCTACATCGCATCATCATCGGGCAGTTCCCGAGTTGGCCAGCATGTCTCCTGGTCCGACATCGGTCCCATGTCATCCGGCTCCAGCAAATTGCTGCAGATCGTAGCCCATATCGATGGCCCCATGTCCGGCACCAAAAATCTGACCAACTACGTGGACGTTTCAGGCCAACCCGAGCACGGCCAGAATGTCACGGCCAATGCCTCCGCAAGCGTGAACGCCCAGGAAGCCAAAATATCCGTCAGCAAGACTGCCAATCCCACCTTCGGCTCACCCAGCACCAACGTCACCTTCACTCTGCTCGTCGAGAATACGGGCAGTTCTCCACTGCCTCATGTCTTCGTCAGAGATCTTTTGCCGGATGGCATGAGTTACGTCTCATCTTCGTCAGGCAGCGCACGTATCGGCCAGCATGTTTACTGGTCTGACATAGGTTCCATGTCATCCGGCTCCAGCAAATCGCTGCAGATCGTAGCCCATATCGACGGCCCCATATCCGGCACAAGTACTCTGACTAACTTAGTCGATGTTTCAGGCCAACCCGAGCACGGCCAGAACGTCACAGCCAATGCCACCGCAAGCGTGAAAGCCCAGGAAGCCAAAATATCTGTCAACAAGACCGCCGATCCCACCTTCGGTTCACCGGGCACCAACGTCACCTTCACGCTTGTCGTCGAGAATACGGGCAACGCTTCGCTGCCGCACGTCTTCGTCCGTGATCTTCTGCCCACCGGCATGAGCTATGTCTCGTCTTCATCAGGCAGCACGCACACCGGCCAGCATGTCTCCTGGCTCGACATAGGTCCCATGT
This sequence comes from uncultured Methanosarcinales archaeon, assembly GCA_963843555.1. GTDB lineage: Archaea > Halobacteriota > Methanosarcinia > Methanotrichales > Methanotrichaceae > Methanothrix. The sequence continues at coordinate 38,677 of CAWJKV010000009.1, read as the reverse complement.
CATCCGGCTCCAGCAAATCGCTGCAGATCGTAGCCTATATCGATGGCCCCATATCCGGCACCAAAAATCTGACCAACTACGTGGACGTTTCAGGCCAACCCGAGCACGGCCAGAATGTAACGGCCAACGCCTCCGCAAGCGTGCAGGCTCAGGAAGCCAAGATAGCTGTTCGCAAGACCGCCGACCCCACCTTCGGCTCATCGGGCACCAACGTCACCTTTACACTGCTTGTCGAAAATACGGGCAGTTCTCCACTGCCGCATGTTTCCGTCCGTGATCTTCTGCCGGATGGCATGAGCTATGTCTCATCTTCACCTGGCGGCACACGAATCGGCCAGCATGTCTCCTGGTCCGACATTGGTCCCATGTCATCCGGCTCCAGCAGATCGTTGCAGATAGTAGCCCATATCGACGGTCCCATATCCGGCACCAAAAATCTGACCAATTACGTGGGCGTTTCAGGCCAACCCGAGCACGGCCAGAATGTCACAGCCAATGACTCTGCAAGCGTGAACGCCCAGGAAGCCAAGATCTCCATCAGCAAGACCGCCGACCCCATCTTCGGCTCACCTAGCACCAACGTCACCTTTGCATTGCTCGTCGAAAATACGGGCAACGCTCCGCTGCCGCATGTCTTCGTCAGTGATCTTCTGCCGGATGGCATGAGCTACATCGCGTCTTCATCGGGCAGCTCCCGAGTGGGCCAGCATGTCTCCTGGTCCGACATTGGTCCCATGTCATCCGGCGCCAGCAAATCGCTGCAGATCATGGCCCGTATAGACGGTCCCATATTCGGCACCAAAAATCTGACCAACTACGTGGGCGTTTCAGGTCAACCCGAGCACGGCCAGAATGTAACGTCCAATGACTCGGCAGAAGTTCGGGCTCAGGAAGCCAAGATAGCCGTTCACAAGACCGCCGACCCCATCTTCGGCTCACCCAGCACCAACGTCACCTTCACACTGCTCGTCGATAATACGGGCAACGCTCCGCTGCCGCATGTCTTCGTCAGTGATCTTCTGCCAGATGGCATGAGCTATGTCTCCTCTTCACCTGGCAGCACACGAATCGGCCAGCATGTCTCCTGGTCCGACATTGGTCCCATGGCACCCGGTTCCAGCAAATCGTTGCAGATCATAGCCCAAATCGACGGCCCTATATCCGGCACCAGGGCTCTGACTAACTTAGTCGATGTTTCAGGCCAACCCGAGCATGGCCAGAATGTCACGGCCAATGCCTCCGCAAGCGTGAACGCCCAGGAAGCCAAGATATCTGTCAACAAGACCGCCAATCCCACCTTCGGCTCACCGAGCACCAACGTCACCTTCACTCTGCAGATCGAGAATACGGGCAACGCTCTGCTGCCGCATGTCTTCGTCAGTGATTTTCTGCCGGATGGCATGAGCTACATCGCGTCTTCATCGGGCAGCACACGAATCGGCCAGCATGTCTCCTGGTCCGACATCGGTCCCATGCCATCCGGCACAAGCAGATCGTTGCAGATCGTAGCCCACATCGACAGCCCCATATCCGGCACCAAAAATCTGATCAACTACGTGGACGTGTCAGGCCAACCCGAGCACGGCCAGAATGTCACGGCCAATGCCTCCGCAAGCGTGAACGCCCAGGAAGCCAAGATATCTGTCAACAAGACCGCCGATCCCACCTTCGGCTCACCGAGCACCAACGTCACCTTCACACTGCTCGTCGAAAATACGGGCAATGCTCTGCTGCCGCATGTCTTCGTCAGTGATCTTCTGCCGGATGGCATGAGCTATGTCTCCTCTTCACCTGGCGGCACACGAATCGGCCAGCATGTCTCCTGGTCCGACATCGGTCCCATGCCATCCGGCACCAGCAGATCGATGCAGATCATAGCCCAAATCGACGGCCCCATATCCGGCACCAAGATTCTGACCAACTACGTGGACGTGTCAGGTCAACCCGAACACGGCCAGAACGTCACAGCCAATACCTCCGCAAGCGTGAACGCCCATGAAGCCAAGATATCCGTCAGCAAGACTGCTGATCCGACTTTCGGCTCACCGAGCACCAACGTCACCTTTACTCTGCAGGTTGAGAATACAGGCAATGCACCGCTGCCGCATGTCTTCGTCAGTGATCTTCTGCCGGATGGCATGAGTTATATTTCGTCTTCATCGGGCAGCTCCCGAGTTGGCCAGCATGTCTCCTGGTCCGACATCGGTCCCATGTCATCCGGCTCCAGCAAATCGTTGCAGATCGTAGCCCACATCGATGGGCCCATATCCGGCACCCGGACTCTGACCAACTTAGTCGATGTTTCAGGCCAACCCGAGCACGGCCAGAATGTCACAGCCAATGCTTCTGCAAGCGTGAACTCCCAGGAAGCCAAGATAGCTGTTCTCAAGATTGCCGACCCAACTTTCGGCTCTCCCAGCACCAACGTCACCTTTACTCTGCAGGTCGAGAATACGGGTAACGCTCCGCTGTCGCATGTCTTTGTCAGTGATCTTCTGCCGGAAGGCATGAGCTACATCGCATCTTCATCGGGCAGCACACGAGTCGGCCAGCATGTCTCCTGGTCCGACATCGGTCCCATGGCACCCGGTTCCAGCAAATCGTTGCAGATCATAGCCCAAATCGACGGCCCCATATCCGGCACCCGGGCTCTGACTAACTTAGTCGATGTTTCAGGTAAACCCGAGCATGGCCAGAATGTTACAGCCAATGCCTTCGCAAGCGTGAACGCCCATGAAGCCAATGTATCCGTTAGCAAGATTGCCAATCCCACGTTTGGTACACCTGGCATGATTGTCACATTCACAATAACTATCAAGAATACTGGCAGCACAGCTCTGTCTCATACCTTCGTCCGCGATCTCCTGCCGGACGGCATGAGCTACGTCTCTTCCTCAAATGAAGGCCTAAATAATGGTCGTTATATCAATTGGTCTGACATAGGCCCTCTTGCGATCAATGCCGAAAAGGCGTTATCCATCAGAGCGAAATTTGATGGCTCTGCTATAGGTCAATTGACAAATGTTGTACAAGTAATGAGCAAGCCCGACCATGGCCAGAATATAACCTCCAGTGCAACGGCTGATGTCGTGGCCCAGATTTCTGGCATAACCGTTGACAAAACCGCAGATCCCAATGAGGGCTTTAAGGGAACCATTGTGACCTTCCCCATAAAGATCACCAATAATGAAACTGTGAAACTGGTTCATGTCAAGGCTGTAGATGTTCTTCCGCCTGGCCTGGATTATCTGTCAAACAGTACACCGTCACCGACCAGCGCGGTCCAGATAGGTGGAAGATGGGTTTTGACCTGGAATGATTTGGGCCCTCTGAATTCGGGACAGAGTCACAATTTGGACCTAAAAACCCTGATCACAGGAGCAGTCCTGGGAAAAGTCACAAATGAGATTAACACTACAGGAATTCCCGAATTTGGTGATGATGTCCTTGCTACAGATACTGCTGATGTCTTCGTAGAGAATGCTGGTGTAAACGTCACAAAGGAAGCCTCCCAGCCGGACGGAGTACCAGGAACCGTTATCAATTACACCATCGTTATCAATAATACAGGCTCGGCAGAGCTTTGCCAGGTGTCATCCCAGGATATCCTTCCCGAAGGTCTAAGCTATATCCGGGACGATCATGGCGGTGTCTTGGCTGAACCGAACCGGGTAGCCTGGGATGATCTAGGGTGCCTTGGGCCTGGGGAGATGATCAAGATTGAATTGGAGGCATCAATCAGTGGAACGGTTCTGGGGAACCTGGACAACAAAGTAAAGATTCAATCCATCAGCGACAAGCTGACGGCGTTCTCGTGGGAGACAAAGCACATGTAAATGTAACGGCCAAACCCGCACCGTTCATCATATCAAAAACCTCTGATAAATCGACATATCGACCAGGAGAAGAGATGACCTACACCATCACTGTCTGCAACCCTCTGGAATACATCTCACTGGAAGATGTGATAGTGAAGGATGTCTTCCAAAACCCTGGAGTTAGAATCGTGTCCAGCGATCCGGAACCCAATGAAGATGGTCAATGGTACTTCTCTCAGATTCCGCCTAAGAGCTGCGCAGAAGATGACAGTCGTAGCAGTCTATCCAGAGTCAAATATGACCTTTGATATGTCGCAAAGTGTATCCGGAAAAGGTTTTGTCAATGTGCATAGCGACTTATCCACAGCTGTGCCTTCCTTCCTGGTTACGAATTGCGTCTATGTAACCGCGACGGTAGGGCCTGAGTCATGGTCGAAGCAAACCTGTCTCAGCGTGGCCATAAAGGACATTGGCACCGAATTGGAAACAAGGGAACACGGAAGCGGTGAATACAGGACTGATGAAGAGACGAAAATGGTTACGGAGAACAGGTCTATCGAGTCTCAAAAGAGCGTCTCTGCCAGCTACCATCCGACCAGCTTCCAGGTTGCCTAATGGTAGAGACCTCAATTACACTTCAAAGTGGACCGAGGAAAGCCGCGGCAAGAACTTTGTCACCGGTGCTACCATGCATGAGTCTTATCGCTATGCCACCAGTTTAGACCGGGATTCGTATATTAAGATGGACGAGAACGGTTCGGAGATGAAGGTGGACTCCAGCTTTGATGGGATGGGCAGCATCGGCTTTGCCAAGAAGTCTTCGCCAGAAGATGGGGCACAGAAGAAACCGATCTTTGAGGCTGAGGAGGATTACAGCGGCAAATTCCAGTTGAATATGTCCTTTAAAGAATACGGTGCAAATGTTGTCACCGAGAAGTTCGCATCTGGTGAAGGTTTCGTGGCAGCAGACAAGAGGCTGCGTGATTCGCAGAAGACCTCCGAATCTGGTACTGGTGCCTATAAGAGCGAAGAAAAGATCGATACCTTCACAAATTACATGTCTAAAGATATCGAATTGGCTCATAAACCCAGCACCTTCAACTATTCCCCGAATGGCCAGGCTAAACAGGACATAAAGTGGAACGAAGGCATGTGGTCCAAGAGCGGCTCTCTCCGAGGAGGCGATATAGTCGCAGATAAGGATTCTTCGGGCGGCAAGATCGTTGAAAGTTGCGTCGCCCAATAACGGCACATCTCCTGCCAGCCTTATCAGCGAGAAGTACTCATCTCTGGAGTATCTGAAGAAAGATGCGATCTCCCTCGGTTTGAATGAGATGAAGTCTAATGCGACCTTCAATGGTGTTGCGGATTACAGGGTGAAAGCGGCCGGCTCCGATGCTCCGCAGAAAAGTGGACAACGAGGAGCGTTATCTGGGCGAATACGGCGTGTCGAGGCATGTTCTCCTTGCAGGTGTTTCGAGGTACGATCAGCCGCATATCGCTGTTGCCAAAGAAGGCCGGACAAAGTCAGAATGGTTCAACGGGTCAATGCAACCGTAGCTGAATACGTAATTACCCTTACGAATGACGGCAATCGCGCTCTGGCCCCTGTATATGTCCGAGACCTCTTCCCGTCCGGCACAGAGTTCATCAGCTCTTCAGTCAAGCCATCGATGCTCTCATCCAGTGACGCAAACTGGACTATACTCCAGTTGGGCATAGGCAATACATTGACCATTACTCTGAAACTGAATGTGACCGATGAGGCGTCGAGCAATCTAATAAACCGCGTCGAGGTCGTCGGATTGGCCGGTGATATTTATGTGTCTGCCGCGAATTATTCGTCTCTGGAATCTGGTTTTCTGGGCTGCTGCCAGCCTCAGGTAACCATTGACAAGAAGAGCTCAATTGGACTCTCAAGATCCGTCCGTAGTGCATTACACCATTATGGTTAAGAATAACGCCAATGGCACTATGGCAGCCAGATTGACTGATCAGCTTCCGGCAGGCATGAGCCTCATCGAAGCCTCTCTGATGCCAGAAAGCTATGATGCGAATCACATCTATTGGGTTCTTCCTGAACTGGAACCGAAATGAAGTGGTGACCATCGAGTATACCGTACATGCCACAAGGAATGGAGCTTACACCAACAGTGTGCACTTGGATGCAAGTGCGGTAGATGGTTCAGGTAGCGATACTGCCGAAGCATCTGCCTATGTGGATGTGAAGGATACAGGGATAGCGCCAAAGACTACAAGATATGATGGATGGCAGCCACCTGATTGGAACATGAACACTTCGGAAGAAGGAATAAGCATTTAGGACACATCTTTTTTCGGAAAGACTGAGTTCATGCTCTGGCTCAGCTTATTCCTCTTTCCTTTCCCTGGCGGCAACTCTATTTTGCTTTTTTCGACGTGGTTTTTAGATTTTTTAAGTTTTCAAGGCTTTCCAGCACACCCTCTTCCGTCTTTTGTTCCAGGGCGGCGGAGATCTTTTGCTCCTCTATTACTTTGAGCACGGACTTAAGATCTATGCAACCTCTGCCCAGGGGCAAATGATCGTCGCTATTTCCTGAGTTATCATGCAAATGAACGTGCGCCAGGGCCGGATGGCTCAAGAAATCCGATAGAGTGCCGCAGGTCTGGGCATGGCCCACATCGAGCACAAGGCCCATGCCGTGCAGCTCCAGGTCAGGTTTTTTGAAGAAAAGCCAATCGCTATTGGGCATATTCTCAACAGCCAGGCGAATCCCAAGCTCCTCCTGCAAAGAAGCAAGTTCTGATAGCGATCGATCCAGAGACTGCAGGGCATCACAACTGTAAAAGCTCCAGGATGTGAAGCCGGGATGGATGACGTAAAGCTCTGCTTCAGCCTCGGCGCTGGCCTGGATGGCCCGGCGGTGCAAATTTACAGAGGCCTCCCTTAACTCAGGATATATGCTGGCGATATTGACATCCGCCACGAGACCGTGCACGGTGTATTTCAAGGAGAATGAGAATGTCGACTCCAGGTTTTCGGGGCAAAGAAGGCTGTGCCTGGCCTCACAAAGGATCTCGGCTCGGTCGGAGAGCAGGGAGATTCTTTCGAGTGCTTGCGGCAGCGGCAGATCCTGATAGGCCCAGGTTGAGATTCCTAGCTTCATATCCATCGATCCAATCAGAAAGTGGATCTGCTATATTACTATTATTGCAGCCCTTATAAAACGCCGTGAGGAGTCTGCCATATAACTTTTAGATTTGATCAGTTTGGCCAGGCTTGATATGGGCTTTTCGAATTGATTCGGCTGTCTCTTCCATCGATTTGCATTCACTCAGAGCTGCAAGCCCTGGCGGCGACTCCTGAAATAGCTCCAGAGCATTGAAGAACCTATCCAGCACATCTCCGCTGTAGGTCGGAACCAGGAAGATATGCGTATGAGGAATTCTTCTGCCGCGAGCAAACATGCAGACAAAGTCCGGCTGGAGGGAATGCATCATCTTCTCAGCCACAATTTTCGCCACCCGGAAGAGGCTGGCATTCTCTTCAACTGATAGCTCATGCCACCAGGGAACATGTCTCTTGGGGATCACCAGAGAGTGGCCTCTCGAAAAGGGATTGATATCCAGGATGCATAGCGTCAGATCGTCTTCGTAGATCTTATGAGAATGGGCTCTTCCCTCCACAATTTCGCAAAAGATGCAGGCCTTTTCAGAATTCTCTGTCCATCTCTCCATATCTCCATTTCGCGAGCTTGCTGCAAGGATAGAAAATACTGACGATTATTTCTGGGCTCGCCCAAACTTTAATAAATAAGGCTGCAAAGTGGCTGGCGTGGTATACCATGTCATTCGAGATCGAAAGAATTCATGCTCGTGAGATCCTTGATTCACGAGGAAACCCTACCGTCGAAGTCGATGTCTATACATGCTGCGGCTTCGGACGCGCGGCTGTGCCCTCGGGCGCGTCCACGGGCACGCACGAGGCCCTGGAGCTACGCGACGGCGGCGATAGATACGATGGCAAGGGCGTTCTAAAGGCGGTCAAGAATGTGAATGAGATAATTGCGCCCGAGATGCTGGGCATGAACGCCTCGGCCCAGAGGGAGATCGATGAGTTCATGATCGAGCTGGATGGAACTCCCAACAAGTGCAACCTGGGCGCGAATGCGATCTTGGGCGTCTCCCTGGCCACGGCCAAAGCTGCTGCCTCATCTTCCGGGATGCCGCTCTACAAGTACCTGGGTGGAGTGAATACATCAACCCTGCCCATTCCGTCCTTCAACGTTCTCAATGGTGGACAGCACGCCGGAAATGAGCTGTCCATTCAGGAGTTCATGATTCAGCCCACTGGAGCCAAGAGCTTCAGCGAAGGCCTGCGCATGGCTGCAGAGACCTATCATGCTCTGGGAAAGATCCTGCAGGGAAAGTACGGCGTGGGCGCCACCAACGTCGGCTATGAGGGCGGCTATGCCCCGCCGCTCATAAAGACCCGCGATGCTCTGGACGCCATCATGAGCGCTCTTGATGTGAGCGGCTACGGAGAAGAGATCCGGATCGGCCTTGATGCCGCAGCCTCCAGCTTCTACATGGAAGGCGGCTACTCGTGGATGGAAACCGGTTGTCTCCTGGAGAGCTCATCGATTATTATGTAGACCTGGTGAATACCTATCCCATTATTTTGCTGGAGGACCCCTTCGAGGAGGAGGCCTACGACGATTTTGCCAGGCTGACAGCCAAGCTGCCGGGCACCATAATAGTAGGAGACGACCTGTACGTCACCAACATAAACCGCCTGGAGAAGGGCATCAAGATGTGCGCCAGCAACGCCCTGCTGCTCAAGCTCAACCAGATAGGCTCAGTCTCTGAGGCCTTTGACGCTGCCAGGATGGCTTTCCGGGCAGGATGGAAGGTCATGGCCAGTCATCGCTCCGCAGAGACAGAGGATTCGGCTCTGGCAGATGTGGCGGTGGCACTGGGATGCGAACTGATCAAGACCGGCGCGCCAGCCCGGTCCGAGCGCACAGCCAAGTACAACCAGCTCCTGAGAATCCAGGAGGAACTGGACGAGGCAGCAAGCTATACCGTAATTTAGATCGCATACCTCATGCGCAAGAGCTTTTCCCCTTGCAAAGTCAGGGAAAAGCCCAATTTTTTTGGGCAGACCAAATCCTAATGCTCAAATTTCAGAGTTATTCTCCCGTTGACCATTATGTAGCTTCTTTGCTTTTACACTCAAAAGCATCAATGATTCGAAGTGGATTGAAATCTATATGTTTTCATATTATTAGCACAGTTGGGGTGATTTTGGCTCGAAACATCTATACTCGATCAGCGTCCTGAAGGCTTTCATGGATTACTCATTCAAGCGCGGCTTCAAGCCCGATATGGAACGAATTCAAAAAGCACTGGAAGAAGAATTTCCGGTTGACATAAAGCAAGAGAAGGGCTCGCTATTCCTCAGTTTCGGAGCCCTGAAAAGCATCAATGTATCGATTAAACGGCAAGAAGCTCAATGTGACCACGGAGTCGGAACTCGGCGTAAGCGACGAAGTCGCCCTGGATACCAACAAGCGGTTTCGAAATTTCCTGGAGAAGGCTACGGGCTATACCGCCAAACAGAGGCTGCAGATGGCTAAAAAAGAGGCAACATAGGGAGCGGACTGAAACATCAGTATAGCCTCAGCTTCCCTTCGACGAACTCCTCCACCATCCTGTCCGAGCTCTCCAGCCAGTAGTCGATAATGGAGTTCACCTCCGCTTCCATTTTTGGAGTCATCTGCAAATCGCCCGATATTTGCACTCCACGCAGCAGCGGCTGGCTGATGGGCGAGCCGATCTTGCTGACCAGAGTGACATAGGCCTCATTCACTCCGTCAAGCTCTGCGACTTCGCTTGCTGCCCGCTGGGCAAGAACATTGTAGATCTTGCCCACGTGGCTCACCGGGTTCTTTCCGGCTATGGCCTCCATGGTCATGGGACGCATGGGCGTTATCAGCCCGTTGCCGCGATTGCCCCGGCCCGTGGCACCGTCATCGCCCATCTCTATGGAGGTGCCTGTGACTGTCAGATAGATATTCTCGCCATTATCTGCGCAATTCACGCACGCCTCTGTTTCGGTTTCGGCTTCGGCTTTTCTTATGACTGCCTCCAAAACGCGGGCCTTTGCCTCTTCGTACTCTTCTCTGCGAACTGATGAAGCGGTCGACCATGGCTGCGGCGACTATCAGCGTGAGCCGATCTCCTATGCGCACGGCCATGAGCTTGGTATCTTCCCCCACGCCTTTCACGTTACCAACCTCCTTTTCCAGATCCAGGACAAGCTGCTCCGTCTTGCTCAAAGGCGCATAGCCCACACCGATTGAGGTATCATTGGCTCCCCTGCCGATGAGGCTTCTGAGCTCCGGGGCACCTTCTCCTACCCGGGGTTCGACCTGGAATTGCATTCAGATTTTTCACGGTCTTCTGGAGGAATGAGGAAACGGAATCCTCTATGATCTCGTTCACCGGCTTTCCAGAGGGCCTGGTTGCCCTTCCTCCCACAACCACTGAGGGGGGCTTCAGAATTGTGCCGCCTCCAAAGTGAGGCGCGCTTTTGCCGGCTATTATCAGGACCTTATCCACATTGTGATGCAATATCTGGCCGAATTCATCCAGATAAAACCTGGATAGAGAGCGAGAGATAGCCTCAGAGATCCCGTCCGCCAGGGTGTCCGGATGGCCGAGGCCCTTTCTTTCCACAACCTCGAAGGGAGGAACAACATATTTTTGCAGGGTTATCATCTAAACCACGGGATATTATTTTGGCAAGTCAAGATTAATATCTTTCTAGGACTACCTTGGGCATGAATTTATAAGCTTGAAAAACGCAGGTTCTACTTATATGAGTGAATCAACGGCCTTTTCTGGTCAAGACACGATCCAGGAGTCATTCTTAAAGAGGATAGCCGCTCTCGAATCCGATACCAAAAGTCTCGCCGAAGAGCTGGAGACCACGAGGGTTGAGAGGGAAGAGGTAAGGGCAAAGCTCTTCGAGTCCCTCATCGCCAATAAAAAATATCTGCGTGAGGTAGAGCGGCTTAAGAAAGAGAATATTCTCCTCAAGAGGATGCCGCTGTTCCTGGCGACGGTTGTGGAGATGGGACCGGACTATGTCCTGTTGAGGCAGCACGGGAACAACCAGGAGTTCATAACCACTGTTGCGGCAGAGATGATGGAGAAGCTGCAGCCCAACTCCCGCGTGGCCATCAACAACTCGCTGACAATAGTTCGCATTCTGGATCGTTCCGTGGATGTCCGGGCTAAAGTCATGGAGCTGGTTGAGCTTCCGGATGTAGCTTATGAACAGGTTGGAGGTCTGGAAACCCAGATCCAGGAGATCAGGGAGACTGTGGAGCTGCCGCTGACCAATCCCGAGATCTTCAAGGATATCGGCATTGAGCCGCCCAGAGGTGTCCTGCTCTACGGTCTGCCGGGAACAGGCAAGACCATGCTCGCCAAGGCCGTAGCCCACGAATCCAAGGCCACCTTCATCCACATGTCCGGCTCAGAGCTGGTACACAAGTTTATCGGCGAAGGCGCGCAGCTCGTTCGCGATATCTTCCAGATGGCCCGCGAGAAGGCCCCCAGCATCATATTTATCGATGAGATAGATGCCGTGGGAAGCATCAGGACGCATGACGGCACTACTGGAAGCGCCGAGGTAAACCGGACCATGATGCAGCTCCTGGCGGAGATGGACGGCTTCAGAACCCGTGGTGACATTAAGATCATCGCAGCTACGAACAGGATCGATATCCTCGACCCCGCTCTGCTGAGACCGGGACGCTTTGACAGGATCATCGAGATCCCCATGCCTTCCATGGAGGGCCGGCTCAAGATCCTGGAGATACATTCCAGGAAGATGAGGACGGATGAAGACGTTGATTTAGCCGAGATCGCGAAGAATACCGATGAAGCGAGCGGTGCCGACCTCAAGGCCATCGTGGTGGAGGCGGGCATGAATGCTCTGCGAAGAAATGCGACCTCCGTCGCCAGAGACGACTTCGATAAAGCCATCCGAAAGGTACTCGGGGATGAGGTCGAAGGATCGGAAGAAGCTCTGCGCATGTTCTCTTAAGCGGCGATTTGCCGCTTTTACAAATTTTAGTTTTTATAAGTTTGCAGCTCTGCAATTACAGATTTGCTGAAATCAATGCGTTTCGCATCTGGTAGCTCAATTTGGGCAATGGCCTCAAAATATAAAGAAATGGAGATGGAAAATTGAAGAGTCTAAAAGGAACGAAAACTGAGAAGAACGTAATGCTGTCTTTCGCGGGAGAATCCCAGGCCAGGAACAGATACACCTATTTTGCCTCCCAGGCCAAGAAAGAGGGGTACGAGCAGATAGCAGCAATATTCCTGGATACAGCGGACAACGAAAAGGAGCATGCCAAGGTTTTCTTTAAGCTCCTGGAGGGCGGTGAAGCAGAGATCACGGGCGCCTTCCCTGCGGGAGTTATCGGAGATACCAGGGCAAACCTCAAAGCAGCGGCAGACGGTGAGAGGTTCGAGAACACAAAGTTGTACCCGGGTTTTGCAGCCATTGCCGAGGCGGAAGGGTTTGCTGATATTGCCAATACGTTCAATAAAATATCAACTGTTGAAAAGGGTCATGAGGACCGATATCGTGCCCTCCTAAAGAATGTGGAAGAAGGAACCGTCTTCAAGAAAAGCGAGAAGGTGGTCTGGAGATGCCGCAACTGTGGATACCTTCACGAGGGCAATGAGGCACCAGAGGAATGTCCGGCATGCAAGCATGAGAGAGCTTATTTCGAGGTTCTTAACGAAAACTACTAAACCGTATTACTTTTTTATAGAAACTTTTAAGTATCCTTTTTCTGTCTTCTCACTGATGGATCTCTCTGCGGCAACGAGTCTGGCTGATCCCCAATATCTGGCCGATCAGATTCAAAATCGAGTCGATTTGATCGCAGGGAAGCACATCGATCTGGTCCCTCTTCAGGTTCTGGCAAATACTGTCGATGACATAAATATACTATCTATATTATAGTAAATTTGATAATAATTATTCTGATAATAATAATCACACGATCTGCAGTGCGTTTTGTGGACCGCATACTCTTGAATTACATCCCCAAGGTGGTACACAAAGTCGAAGTGAAGATGGATGAGACCATGCAGCTCATGATAAGGAGGTTGGTCTCTGCAACCATCTATCTGATCGGCATGATGCTCGTCATCCTTCAGGTACCGCAACTGCATAGCCTGGCGACGGCCATGCTGGCAGGTGCCGGCATCGCGGGTCTGGCCATAGGCTATGCCTCCAAGGACTCTCTCTCCAATTTCACATCAGGCATCTTCATTGCCATCTTTCAGCCCTTCAGGGTAGGTGATTTTGTGGATTTCAGAGCGGATTATGGACAGGTAGAGGACCTGACACTGAGGCATACCATAATTCGCACAGCGGACAACAGCAGAATCATTGTGCCAAACAACATCATGAGCATGGAACCCATCATCAACTGGTCCATCAGGGAGCCGGAGATTGTCTGGACGGTGGACTTCGATCTGGAGAAGGCCGGAGACATTGATCGAGCCAGAGCGATAATCATCGAGAAGGCTCGCAGCCATCCCCTGGTGCTCAAGGACAGACCCATAAGCGTGCTGCTCATGAGTTCCAGGTACTCGGAGCTGACTCTCAGACTGGAGGTAACCATCCCTGGGCGGAATGTGGCCAAAGTGATTGGCAGCGAGATACGTGAGGCGGTAAAGAAAGAGTTCGAGGTGCAGGGCATACCACCGGCTCCAATGCCCTAGACCGATATGTCAAAGCCGGTATGTCAAAGCCGGTATGGCCTCGTCTGGATGATTCTCTAGTCAGGGATGGTTTATTGACACCCTTTTCGAGATGATGGTTCGAAGCGGCTCTACCTGGCCGCGCTTGGCGCTGATGGGTGCGATCTTGTCCTGCCACTGGGTCCAGGGGGGCAGCATGCCGAGCCTCTCGCAGATCAGGTCAAGAGCCCCGTCCAGGTCAACTCTTGGCGATGCGGTCCATCTTATTCGCAGCCAGTACCACATCCAGTCCCATGTCATTCAGGAACTCCCATAGCTCGATCTCAAAGGGAACCTCGCCCCGGCCCTCCCAGCGGTCGGCGATGTCCAGGAAAGAGGCGGCGTCTATCACCTGCACCGCCATAAGAATATCCTCGGCATGGCTCTCAAAGTAGTGAACAATCAGGTCCTTGGTCTTCTCCTGGTCGGCCTTGGTGGTATTGAACATGAATCCGTAGCCGGGCATGTCCACATAGAAGACGTTTCCGACCTTTGTCTTGAAAGGGTACTGGGTGATGCCGGGACGCTTTCCGATACGAACTTTCGTTCCGGTAAGCTCCCAGAAGAGGGTGGATTTGCCGACATTGGACCTGCCGATCAGGACAATCTCCTTGGACATGGTACCAAGAGGAAGGGCAAGCTTGAAAAGGATGTCTATTAAAAGGCGTCATAAATGATGGAATCAGAAAAAGATCCCAAAGAAATTGCCCTTTTGCTCCTCAAGGCCACAGCACTGACGGACGAGCAGGTATTCAGGGAGCTGGATGCGCCCAAGTACACCTCCGTCGATTACGTCCGCATGGCCTGCCACATTCTGTTCAAGTGCCAGAGGTGCGGGACGTGCTGCACCACCGGCGACCCCATCAGGCTCCTGCCCGAGGATGCGGCCCTCCTGGCAAAGCACCTCAAGATCCCCTTCGACAAGGCACTCAAGAAGTACACCATTCCTGACCCTGACAGGCCGGGCGTCCTGGACTTCAAGCACATCCTGCCCTGCAAATTTTATAATCAGGGGGCGAAGGGCTGCAAAATTTATGAAATCCGTCCCTGGTCCTGTCGCATCTTTCCGTTCCTGGGAATTTACGGATCTCCGAATCAGGTCAAGGTGAACGAGTCCTGTCCGGGATCGGTGGAGACGATGAAGATCCTGACGGAGGCGGTGGAAGAGGCTCGCAAAGGTCAGTTGGACTCTGCCTAGACTCTGCATCGATCCCGATGAGGTAAGAGAGGCCAAAAAGCGGCTCCGGAGCGCGCTGGATTCGATTTGAGCTTGAACCCATTGAGAGTTCTGCCATCGTAGCCGACTGCCGCCTCATACTATTGCCACTCGATGCTGTATGCTTCTTCATTGCTGCAGCACATTGCTGAGGATACTCCATCTAAAGCAGGGGCGAATGTTCATATCCTTGAATGCCAATTGAACTTTTAGAGGACGATGATGTCCGATGCACCTTTTTCATTCCAGGCACTGCGCAAGGCAAGCAAGGTCGAGCTGGCCGCTCTCGAATTCCTCACAGCCAGTGACGGTGTTATGCTCGCCTATCGGTGCTACACCCCTGTTGCACCTCGTATGGTGCTTCTCTTCTACCATGGCGGTGGGGCACACAGCGGGGCAGGCTATCAACATCTCGGACATGGCCTGCAAAGTCAGTTCAACACAGTAGTCTGCACTCCTGACATCCGAGGACACGGCGCATCAGGCGGACCGCGCGGTGACTCGCCGGCTCCGAAACAGGTCTGGGACGATATCACGACATTCATCCATCATATTCGAGCTGAGTTTCCTCATATTCCTCTGTTCCTGGGAGGCCACTCTTCCGGCGCCTCGCTTGTGCTCAACTATGCCAGCCAGCCCGGGCATGAACCAGTCAGTGGTTACGTGTTCCTCTCACCGCAGCTAGGGAGCCGCGCTCAGATCGATCGACCAGAACTGATTTCTCCTTTTGCCAGGGTCGATGTGTCCGCTTTCATCGCCAATGCTGCGAGCGGTGGTACAACGCACGGCCATGATTATGCGGTCAGCTTCAACTATCCAGCGGAAATGCTGGCATCCGATCCGGGAATGGTGGCCGCTATCACCGTCAATATGTCCAATGCGCTCATGCCAGCTGCGCCTCACGAGCAGTTTGCGGCCCTCGACCGTCCCTTTGGTTTATGGATCGGCGCAGAGGACGAACTGTTCCTGCCGGACAAAGTGGTGGCTTTTAAAGACCTGGCTGTGTCCGTTCGGGCCGATTCTGAGGCCAGGAGCATTCGAGGTGCAACACATCTATCAATTCTGGTGAAGGCGCACGAAATTATCGGTCCCTGGATGGCAGGTGTGATTGAGAAGAGATCCGTTGAACGGGCTGCGCCGATAAAGTAAAAAAATATGTTAATGATATTTACTATAAACTAGACCCTACAACTCCTGCCCGAAGACCTCCACCAGCGAATCCCTGGCCTTCTTCATCACTTCCATGGGGCAGGTCTTGTATGCCCGCTGCAGTGGCTCCACTGCTCTCTCGTCGCCAATCTCGCCCAGGCTCCAGGCTGCCCAGGCCCGGATCTCCTCGTCCTCCTGGCCGAACATGACATCGACCAGAGCCTCCAGTGCTTTGTTATGGCCGATCTCACCCAGAGTCGTCACGGCAGTGTAGCGAACCTGCCAGTCTTCATCCTTCAGCGCGGGAAGCGCCAGTTCGCAGGCTCTCTCGCCTTTTATCCTTCCCAGGGACTTCAGAGCCTCAGCATCTCACACTTGACTCGTGTCCTGCAGCGCCAGAGACAGGCTATCCAAAGCCTCATCGCAGTTAAACTCCGCCATGTAGGCCGCGGCTCTGCGCCGAACCTCCGGGTCTTCATCCTGCAGCAGCCTGGCGACGTCCGCCATCGATTCATGGTCTCCAATCTTTGCCAGGCCCGTCACGGCCATACCCCGGATCTCGGGATCGGCGATAGCTCAAGAGCTCACGCAGCGCCTCTGCGGCCTTCAGGCTCCGCAGCGCCATCGCTGCCCGCAGACGGACATCCTTGGAGCTGTCGCAGCTTCATGGCCAGGACCAGCGGCTGCACTGGCGTCCCGGTTTCCCAGCGCCTCCAGCGCGGCCGCGCACCATTCGCGAACCACATGATCAGGATCGTTGAGCATAGCCCGGCAGAGGGGCTCTACGGCCTTGGAGGACCCGCCCTTTCCCAGGATCCAGGCCGATTTGTACCGCAGGTCAGAGAACTCGCCCTTCTCCAGGGCGTCGGCAACGTCGTCTACGGCATCTTCACCCAGATTCACCAGGGCCCATGCCGCCTTCTGGCGTTCAAAATAGTCGTCGCTCTGGCCGAGCGTCCTGACCAGTTCAAGAGCCTTGTCCATGCTGATTCATCGACACCGCCGTCTTTTAAGCTTTGCTGAACGAAATAAAAGATTTGGAAAAAGGCGGGAAGGAAGATCAGTCGGGAAGAAGGTTATATTGGAGAAACTGCACGGCATGTAAATGTTCAAGCAATAGATCGCTGGGCAATTGGAATATCGGGACAGAAAAATGGGATACCTCTTCGGACCTGTGCTCTCTCGTCGCCTGGGCCTCTCCATGGGCGTGGATCTGCTCAGATACAAAACCTGCAACCTGGATTGCATCTACTGCGAGCTGGGCAGAACCGACTGCCTCACCGCCTGCCGGGATCGGTTTGTGCCGCCGCATAAGGTCCTGCAAGAGATTCAGAGCCAGGAAGGACGAGCCCTTCGATCATCTCACCTTTGCCGGATCAGGCGAGCCGACTCTGAGCCAGGACCTGGGAGAGGTAGTGGCAGAGGCCAGGAGATAGTTGAGGCTCCAGTGGCTGTGATCACAAACAGCACCCTCCTTACCAGCCCAGTTGTGCGACGGGAGGTGGCAAATGCGGATGTGGTCTTGCCGTCTTTAGATGCCGCATCTGACAATGATGCCTTCCAGGCCATTAATCGACCTGCACCGGGCCTCGGGATAGATAAGATAATTCAGGGGCTCAAGGACTTTCGTAAAGAATTTTCCGGCGAGATCTGGCTGGAGGTGATGCTGGTAAAGGGAATCAATGATCGCGATGCGGAATTGATCGCCAGAGCCGCGGATTCGACGAAGCCGGATAGAATCCAGCTCAACACAGTGGTCAGGACCCCTGCGGAATCCGTCGAGCCTTTGAGCGAAGAGGAGATGAAGAAGATGCTGGAGATCTTTCCTGGTGCCGAACTGATTCCGGATTGGGACTGGAGTGTTCCGCCCAGGACTCGCGATCGATTAATGGACCTGCTCTCCTCCCAACCCTGCACCCTGGAGGAGATCTGCCGTCTTTTGGATTTGACGAGCAGCGACGCCATCAAGTACTGTAAGATCATGGAGCGCGATTGCCTGATCTCAAGGAGGCTCTGTGGAGACAAGCTATGCTTCCAGGCCGCTGTCGCGAAACCACATTATGATCGGGATGATTTTCGATGACAGAAGATGAATAAGAAATGCGAATATTTTCCTGCGCTCAAAAGGACTCCTGCTAAAGATAAGGGCGCCGAGAAGGTTGGCACATGCATAGTAGACCGCATGGCCAGGATCAAGCACAAGATCATCATCGCCAGCGGCAAAGGGGGTGTGGGCAAGAGCACCGTCTCGGTCAACCTGGCCCGTGCTCTGCAGATGAAGGGTTTTCGGGTCGGCGTTCTTGATGCCGATATCACCGGCCCTGATATCCCCAAGCTCCTGGGAATCGAAGATCAGAAGCTGATGCAGGGGCCGGAGGGAATAGAGCCGGCTGACGCCGGAGGAATCGAGGCGGCGTCTATGGCTCTGATCCTCTCCAGCCGGGATACGCCTGTCGTCTGGCGCGGGCCGATGAAGATGGCCGCCATCAAGCAGTTCATCCAGGATGTCAACTGGGGCGACCTGGATTTTCTGATTATCGACCTGCCGCCGGGCACCAGCGACGAGCCTCTCAGCGTGCTGCAGCTCATACCCGATTTGGCAGGCGCGATAATAGTGACCACCCCCCAGGAGGTTTCGCTCCTCGACAGCCGCAAGGCGGTGAACATGGTCAAAGCCATGAAGCTGCCCGTGCTTGGCATCGTGGAGAACATGAGCGGCCTTAAATGTCCCCACTGCCAGGAGACCATCAACATATTCAGTAGCGGTGGCGGCCAGAGAATGGCAGAGGAAGTGGATGTACCATTTCTTGGCTCCATACCCATCGACCCGCAGGTCTGCGCATTGGGCGACAGCGGGCAGACGTTTGCGGGGTGCAGAACCCAGGCAGGAGAGAGCTTCGGCCGGATTGTGGAAAGACTGCTGGAGATGTTCAATTAAGAAGCCGCATGATTTAATACCTCGGGCTGCCTGGATTGATGCGATGCATCGCATATTGGTGAGCAATGACGACGGCGTTTACGCCTCCGGGCTGCAGGCAGCAGCGAAAAGCGTGCAGGGCATGGGCCAGGTAATAGTTGCTGCACCCTCCGGGCAGATGAGCGGCGTAGGAAGATCGGTCTCTGTCTTTGAGCCGCTGCGCTACGCAGAGGTGAACCTGAACGGCTTCAAAGCGTATGCCGTTACAGGAACGCCAGTCGATTCCGTCATCATCGGCATCTTCGCCATCCTGAAGGAGCTGCCTGATCTCGTCGTCTCGGGAATCAATGTGGGTGAGAACATCAGCACCGACACCGTCACCACCAGCGGGACCATCGGAGCAGCTCTCGAGGCTGCCAGCTACGGCATTCCCGCCATCGCCGCATCCATCCAGGTCGCAGACCAGGGCGATAAATTCGATATGCACCACGGTGAGAAGCACAGCTTTGATGTAGCCACCAGAGTCCTGCGCCGCGTTGCGGGCAAGGTCTTAGAGCATGGCCTTCCCGAAGGCGTGGATCTTCTGAACCTGAATGTGCCTGTCAATGCCACAGAGGATACTGAAATCGTAGTCACACGGCTGTCGCGCAAGATCTTCAAGACCACTGTGCAGGAGCGCTTCGACCCGCGGGGCCGGCCCTACTACTGGATTGACGGCGAACTGATCTGCTGCGATGAGGAGGGCACCGATGTGCAGACGATCTCTCAGGACAGGAAGATCTCCCTGACGCCGCTCACCCTGGACTCAACGGCAAGGATAGACTTCAAGCAAATTGAAAAATTGTATTAAATCACTCCTTTGGTGCTGGGAATGCCCGCCCCCTCTTTCGCTGCCGCCGCGCGGAGAGCCATGCCCAATGCCTTGAAGACGCTCTCCGCCTTGTGGTGGTCGTTCTCGCCGTAGAAGCGCACGTGCAGTGTCAGCCGGGCGCCAACACATAGAGCTTCCAGGAACGGCTGCAGGAGCATCACCTCGAAGTCGCCTATCCTCTCGCCCCGAAACTCTCCGGCCATGACCAGATAGGACCGGCCGCTGAAGTCGAGAGCCACATCGGCCAGAGCCTCGTCCATGGGAACGGAGGCGCTGCCATAGCGGCGAATTCCACTGCGGTCCGCCAGAGCCCCATCCAGGGCCTGGCCGATGGCTTTTCCCATGGCTTCGGTTTTATAAAAGCCCGGCTCCGCCTGCGCCGTCAAGTCCAGCTGTCCCGTCTTTGCCAGGGCAGTGAGCATGTGATCCAGGAATCCCGATCCTGAGCAAACCTCCGCCTTCCCCGAGCCGTCCAGATCGAGACTGACAGCGGCCCTGCCGCCTCGAAACTCCGCCTTTGCTTCGCCTTTTCTCATCGTCATCGTCTCATCTCACCCTCACTTCATCTGCCTCTCCTCTCGAAGCGCCTGCAGAGTCTGGCGCACGCTCAGCTTTCCTGTATAAATGGCAGTGCCTGCCACGGCTCCGGAGGCGCCGACCTCTCGCAAGGCCAGGACATCCTCTACGCTTGTCACTCCCCCTGCAGCGACCACAGGTATCTTCAGCGCCCGCACGAGAGCGCGGGTGGGCTCAAGGTCAAGGCCCCGCTCTCTGCCCTCCACATCGATGTTGGTGAAGAGGATGGAGCCCGCGCCCTTCTCCATAAAGAGCTTTCCCAGGTCAACGGCATTCTTGCCAAGAGTTCTCTGCCAGCCTTCCGTGGTTACATCTCCTCGCCGGACATCCAAGTGCGACCATGATCCTATCCGAGCCGTGCTCCTCTGCCAGTTGGGAAATCATCTCCGGATCTTTCAGTGCCGCAGTGCCCAGGATCGCCCTATCCACACCCAGATCGAGAACTGGTCTTCACATCCTCTTTCGTTCTGATGCCGCCGCCGACTTGAGTGTACAGGTCCAGCTTCTTCACGATCTGGGCGAGAATTGGGGCGTTCACTCTTTTTCCCAAAATGGCCCCATCCAGATCGATGATGTGCAGATGGTCTGCGCCTTCATTGACCCAGCGCTCTGCCTGCTCTAGAGGATTATCCAGGGCCACAACCTCTGTTCCCGGCACGCCTCCCACGAGCTGCACACACTTGCCGCCGCGCAGGTCGACAGCGGGAAAGAATGCAAAAGTCATGAGGAGTCTATCTACTAAATAGACCTTAACCGTTTCGATATTCGAGAAAAAAGAGTTTTAAAGGTTCAAATGGTTCAAAGCAATCGGGTTTTTGAGAAGACGAGCTGCAGTCAGAGCCGCGGCCGCAGCAAATGCGACCTCGAAGCCGGGTGTCTGGTTTCCTTCGTCTCCGGAGTCTTCAGAACCTGTCTCGGTATCATTGGCCCCGTTGTCTTCACTCTCTTCAGCATACGCAATTGTAGCTGCTGCCACAAGCATGATGAATGCCGCAAGCAAAACTGTCATGAAACGTTTCATTCTCTCACCATGAGAATGGTTCTTTCTCATCATATATTACCTTTTTCAGTACCTTCTCCAAGAAAGATGGATGAAATGGTGCGGTTTGAGTACCTGAATAGTCGAAAGCTGATTCGAAAACCTGTATTTGGGCTACCGATCATGTTTTTTTGATAGAATGAATATGCGATCCGGTTTTATTGCAATCCGTTGTATTTGCGACAGATGGATATAGGTTCATGGATTTAAGAGAACCTGATAATCATGAGTACACTGGTCACAGGCGGCGCTGGATTTATCGGCTCCAATCTGGTGGAGGAGCTCCTGGCAGCAGGCGAAGATGTGGTGGTTCTGGACAACATGCATACAGGAAGCCCCAGCAACCTGGCGGATTTGAAGGGCAGCCTGGAACTGATCCAGGGGAGCTGCAATGATCTGCCTGAAATGGATCTTCATCCCGAGAAGATCTACCATCTGGGCATACCCTCATCCTCGCCCATGTACAAGAAGAATCCCTACCTGGTTGGAGTTGCTCTCAACGGCTTTACAGCCGTCTTCGAACTGGCCAGGAAATCTGAAGCCCGGGTTATCTATGCCTCTTCGTCATCTCTTTACAGCGGCCTCTTGCCGCCTCATCATGAAGATATGACAATTCAGGTGACAGACTACTATACTGAGGCCAGGCTGGCCATGGAGAGAATGGCCGAGCTCTACAAGCGGCTTTTCGACGTTCGCTCCGTGGGAATGAGGTTCTTCTCCGTTTACGGGCCGAAGGAGACGGCAAAGAAGGAGTATGCCAATATGGTCACCCAATTTCTCTGGGAGATGCGCGAAGGAAAGACGCCGCTCATATTCGGAGATGGGGGGCAAACCAGGGATTTCACTTATGTCAAAGATGTGACGCGAGCGTTAAGGCTGGCCATGGATTCGGATTACCATGGGATCTTGAATGTGGGCACAGGAAAAGCCTATAGCTTCAATGAAGTGATTGAGATTTTGAACAAGAGCATGGACCTATCCGTGACACCGCAATATGTGGAGAATCCCATAAAGAACTATGTGCAGCACACTCTATCTGACACCGCCAAAGCGGAAAAAACGCTTGGATTCAGATCGAAATACAGCCTGGAGGACGGGGTGAAGGAGCTTCTCAGCTTCTACTAGGGTTGTGATTGATAATAATAAGATATTGAATAATGAATAATTGTCAATTTTTCCAAACACATTCGTTGTTAAGATACCAATCGATAGTTCTATCAAGAGCATCATCGAAGTTGCGATCCAGCTTCCAGCCGAGACTGCGAATCTTGTTGCTGTCGATAGAGTACCTGAAATCGTGGCCCAGCCTATCACTGACATGCTCAATGAGATCCACAGATTTATTCAGGCGACCCAGAATCCTTCTTGTTATTTCCAGGTTGGTGAGTTCGTTACCGCCTCCTATGTTATAGATCTCTCCCGGCTGACCCTTCTGCAAAACCAGATCAATTGCCTCACAATTGTCCGCCACATACAACCAATCACGTACGTTATTCCCTGAACCGTAAACAGGTAGCTTTTCGCCTCGGATGGCTCTTAAGATGAAAAAGGGAATCAGCTTTTCAGGATACTGGTAAGGTCCAAAATTATTCGAGCTTCTGGTTATAGAAATGGGCAACCCGTAGGTTATGAAATAGGAGCGCGCCAGAAGATCGGCACTGGCTTTGGATGCCGAGTAAGGAGACGAAGGATTTAAGGGGTCGGTTTCTGTGAAGGAGCCGAATGGGGCACTTCCATAAACCTCGTCTGTTCCTATCTGCACGAATCTCTTCAGATCCGATTTCCTTGCTTCCTCCAGCAGAGTGTGAGTGCCTAAAACGTTTGTGGTAAGAAAGGCATCCGCATTATCGATCGATCTATCAACATGGGTTTCGGCTGCGAAGTTTACAGCTTTATCGCATCCTTCCATCGCACTGTGGACTGCATCTCTATCACAGATATCCCCTTGCACAAAGGTGATGTCTTCCATGATATCCTGGAGGTTCTCTCTCCTGCCGGCATAAGTCAGCTTATCCAGCACAACTATATCATAGCCGGCATGTTTTTCCAGCACGTGGCGAACGAAGTTGCAGCCGATGAAGCCCGCACCGCCCGTGATCAGTAATCTCATATCATTACCTCGATATTACCACGATTCAGCCATGCTTTTTGCCAGGGGTCAGAAGCCAGTCATAAGGTATTTTATCCGTATCCGGAGGCAGACGAAACTCATCAGGTTCCTTATAGTTGTAGGCCAAGGTGGGAATACTCAGGAAGTAGGCCGTCTCATTGCCCACCGCCTTAAAGCCATGATAGACAAGCGGCGGAACGCTGATGAGCAAGGGATTCTTGTCTCCCACAAAAAATTCGATGATCTCCCCGTGCGTCCTGGAGCCGGCTCGATCGTCAAAAAGGGCTACCTTCATCATGCCTTTTATGCAGGTGAAATTGTCTGTCTGTTTCTTGTGATAATGCCAGGCCTTAACGACTCCCGGATAAGCGGTGGTCAGGTAGACCTGTCCAAAGTTCTGGAAGAATTCATCATCGCACCTCAGGATCTCCATAAGCCAGCCGCGCTCATCCGGAACTACCCTGAGATTCTTAGTCTTGACACCCTCAATCATACTCTGACCTCCGAGCTGTCGCCGATCACAAACCTGAATCCATTGGGCTTCTTGCTGCTCTCAGAAATCCTTACATTTGTGCCGATCAAGCTGTCAACAATCATGCGCCTCACATTGATCCTTGTTCCATCCATCACTATGGAACTCTTCAATTTCGGAGTCGACGATGTCGCAGCCATCTCCGATGCTCGTGTAGGGGCCGATATAAGAGTTTGAGATCTTGCAATTTCGGCCTATGATAACCGGTCCGCGGACCACTGATCCATTTTCCAGAATCGTGCCCTAGTCCGATCTCAACCCGTCCCTGGACCACGGATCCATCCACGACCTCTCCGGAGCACGATGGTCTCGAATCTCATCCAGTATGAGGTTGTTGGCGCTTAAGATATCCTCGGGCATACCCGTATCCTTCCACCAGCCTTTCACGACAGATGCCTGGACATGATAGCCCTTCTCTACCAGCCACTGAATGGCATCAGTTATCTCCAGCTCGTTTCTCCAGGAAGGACTGATATTCTTCACCGCATCGAATATGACGGGCTTGAAGAGATAGACCCCCACAAGGGCCAGGTTGGACGGCGGAACCTTGGGTTTTTCCACCAGCCGGACCACTTCTCCGCGCTCATTCAGCTCAGCCACGCCGAACCGCTCGGGATGGGAGACCTCAGTGAGCAGAATCGATGCATCGGCTCCCGAGCTTCTGAAGCGATTGGCGTGATCGACTATGCCGTCGCAAAGGAGGTTGTCTCCCAGATACATGACAAAAGGCTCGCCATCCATGAACTTTTCAGAAATTAGCACGGTGTGAGCCAGGCCCCGTGGTGAATCCTGGTAAATGAACTCGATATTAGCATCCCAATCTCTGCTCTTGACCGTCTTCTCCACCTGGTCGCGATTGGGCCCGACTATTATCCCAATATCGTGCACTCCGGCTGCAATAATATCCTCTATGGCATAAAAGAGAATGGGCTTATTGGCCACCGGTATGAGCTGCTTTTGTTGAGAATAAGTCAGAGGGCGAAGCCTTGTGCCAAAGCCGCCCGAAAGCACCAAACCCTTCATTCCACCACCATTCTTCCATCAACATGGCATTCAGTCCTTCTTCTACATTTAAAGGTTTTGTGAAACGGGAGACCTTCGAGGTGTCCAGGGATGAATCCATGGGTCGCCTCGCCTTCCAGCTCAACTGGTCTGAAGTGATGGGGTTTACCAGAGATTCGTCGAGTCCGAAGGCGCTGGCGATCTTGATGGCGAAATCGTAACGGTTGATTCGCTCCGTTCCACCGGTGTGAAAGATCCCTGTCTCATCCCTTAGGCTCAAGATCATGTCTGCCAGATTTGAGGACAGGGTGGGAGAATGTGTACTGGTCATTTACGATATTAATCCTGTTTCCCTTCTTCATCTCCTCCACGGCCCATGTGACGAAGTTCTGCCGGACGGGATTCTGGCCATAGAGAACGGAGGTCCTGGCGATTGCAGAATCCGCAGATTTCCCGAACGACCTCTCGCCGGCAAGCTTGCTCTCTCCGTAGTAGTTGATGGGAGAGGTCGGGTCGTCCTCCCGGTACATTCCCCTCTCGCCATCAAAGACGTAATCTGTGGAGACGTGAATCAGCTTTGCTCCAATATCCCTGGCCGCCAATGC
This sequence comes from uncultured Methanosarcinales archaeon, assembly GCA_963843555.1. Lineage (GTDB taxonomy): Archaea > Halobacteriota > Methanosarcinia > Methanotrichales > Methanotrichaceae > Methanothrix. Next base: position 13,026 of record CAWJKV010000009.1, on the reverse strand, counting down.
GACATTTTTGGGTCCCAGGGCATTGGCCTTCCAGGCAGCGATGCGGTCCGCTTCACAGGCATCTACATTGGTCATGGCTGCGGTCAGGACTATGTACTGCGGCTTCAGGCTTCGGATAAGATCAACGCTTCCGGTCATATCCATCTGATAGGTCGCACAACCTTCCACCTGCAGCGGATGAGAGTTGTAGGTCACAGCAGTCCTGAAGCTCTTCTCTGGAAGCACTTCGCCACAGCGCGTCCCAGAAGGCCTCCTCCTATTACAAGCAGCTCGATCATTACAGCCCCTTTTCTTTTTTTGCCAGCCCGCTAAAAATCCCTTACTCCACTTATTCCATGCAGACCATCCATCAATCCATAATAATAGTATTTCATCATAGCGATCTGTTTTTTTCTGGCCAATTGATATAGATAGTAAGGAATTCTCGTGAATAGCTCTGTGAGCAAAATGTATGCATAGCCACTCCTACTGTTATGTCTCTTCCCCACCAGCAGCCAGTTTCGTGAGACATAGTAGAGATATTCTTTGCTAAACTACCCCAGGGTCACCGATACCTTGTGATGAACAACGGCATCGCAAACCACCAGGAGATTGAAACCCTTTCCAACTGCTCTCATGCACCAGTCGGTCTCCTCCTGCAAGAGAAAAAGGGATTCGTCGAAAAGGCCTATCTCCTGCAGAGACTGTGCTCGAAAGAGAAGGGCGCAGCCGACCAGGCCAAATGGCGGTTTCTTTGTGCCCTTGCCGTGTTTACGTTTTCCCTCTATAGTACAATCTGGGATAACCAAGGAAAAGCTGGCTTCCCGCCGACCATATTTTGTCTTTATCATCATAGTAAGTGACAAGGGGCTGACAGGCGGCTGCCGTCCGGTCGGACTGCATGGCAAGAACGAGCTTATCCAGGACATCCTGCTGAAGGATTACGTCATTATTTATAACGAAAATGTATTCGGCGCCCTGCTGCATGGCATAGCGTATGCCTGCATTATTGCCGCCCGCATATCCCAGATTCTTTTCGTTCTCAATGATCTCCAGGTCGGGAAAAAGCTGGCGAATTCTCTCCGGGATCTCTTTTTTCGTGCTGTTTTCCACAAGAAGAATATGATTATTCGTGTAAGCAAGCATCAGAGCGGATTGCAGAGTCTCTACGGTGTCAGAGAAATTATTGTAATTGAGAACTATTGTGTATACTCTTGGCTGCGGTTTAGTGACCCGGCTATCCTCCATAACTTCTTCTTGCATGATTTGCCGCCAGTCCTTCGGGCCGCTCGATATTCTGCATATGCTTGCAGACCGCAGCCCAGACCATCCGGTCAACAAGAGGATACATTTAAGATAAATCTTTTCCAGGTATAGATTATGATAAGCGTGGTGGTGCTCAACTACAATGGCAAGAGATACCTGGACGATTGCTTATCATCTTTAGCGGCGCAGACATTCCGCGACCTTGAGGTTATAGTAGTAGACAATGCCTCCACGGATGGCAGCGTTGAGCATATCGAATCTAATTTTTCCTGGGTGCGGCTGGTGATAAACAAGGAGAACCTGGGATTTGCCGGGGGGACTAATTCGGGAATCAGGGCTGCGAAGGGGGAGTTCATCCTCACATTCAATAACGATGCAAGAGCTGACAGCCGCCTTCTCGAATATCTGCATAAGCCCATGGCCGATTCAAAAGTGGGCGTCTGTGCCGCCAAGATGCTGCTTGATGATGGACGCATCAACTCTGCGGGAATCTGCCTCTCTCGAAGCGGCGCGGCCTGGGATCGAGGAATGTTCGAGCCGGACATTGGGCAGTACGATGCCCAGGAGGAGGTCTTTGGAGCCTGCGCAGGAGCAGCCCTCTACCGAAGAGAGATGCTGGATGAGATCGGCCTTTTCGATGAGGATTTTTTTCTCTACATGGAGGATGTGGATCTGGCCTTCCGTGCCCGCCTGGCAGGCTGGAATTGCATCTATGTGCCGGAGGCAAAGGTCTTCCACCATCATGGCGGAACAGCGGGCGCCGGATCGGATCTTTCCGTCTATTACGGCAATAGGAATGTAATCTGGTACGTGATTAAGGATTTTCCCACGAGGCTTCTGATCACCTCTTTGCCTTTTATCATAGCCAGGAATCTGGCACTGATTCCCTACTATGCTCTGCGCGGCCAGGGCAGGGTTATCCTTAAATCGAAGGTAGATGCTCTGAAGGGCGCGACAAAGATGCTCAGAAAGCGAAAGGATGTCGTGCGAAGAACAGATGACTCCGAGATCGAAAGGTTTGTGAAGACCTGGAGCAGCATAAAGAGGCAGTAAGATGTGGATCGTCGAATACCGTGAACTGATCAAGATTCTCACTATCAGCGATCTGAAGGTGAAGTACCAGAGCTCAGTTCTGGGATTTGCCTGGTCGCTCTTAAACCCGCTCCTCATGATGCTGGTCCTCTATTTCGTCTTCAATAATGTATTCAAGACCAATCAGGATCAATTTGCACTGTACATCCTCATCGGCATCATAAGCTGGCGCTTCTTCTCCATAGGAACCTCGGCCTCCATGATGGCCGTGGTCGGCAAATCCAGCCTGGTGACGAAGATCTACATTCCCCGCCAGGTTCTGGTGATGAGCAGTGTTCTATCCAGCTTCATAAGCTCAATTCTTGAGTTCCTGGTGCTGGTGCCTCTGCTCATCATTCTGGGAGCGGGGATTTCTCCCTACATCCTGCTCTTTCCGGTTATCCACATAATTTATTTCCTGATTGTGTACGGCATAAGCCTCATTCTAGCCTCGCTCTATGTTTACTACCGCGACTTAAATCAGATATGGGATGTGCTGATTCAGATCGGATTCTTCCTCTCACCAATCGTCTATCCCCTCTCCACAGTGCCCCCGCAGTACCTGAAGTATTACATGCTGAATCCAATCACAGCTTTGATGCAGATGTACCGGGATGTGCTGCTCTATCACCGGCCGCCCTCGCTGACATATATGGTCTTTACATTGGCCGTGGGGCTGGTTTTAATGGCCGCAGGATCTCTGGTCTTCAAGAGGCTGGAGCGCAGGTTTGCGGAGGAGATTTAAAGTGCCTTTGCCCTTCTCAGGCATTAATATTGGCCTCGACAAACTGAACCTGGCGAAGCCGGGCAAAGACAGGAATACAAACAGCAATGCCATAGTGGTTGAAGGAATCTCCAAGAAGTTCAGAATACCCAAAGAAAAGAAGCTCACAGTTTTCGAGCATCTGGTAGGGCTGCTGGGGAGGGGCGTCACCTCATACGACGAATTCCTGGCGCTGCAGGACATCAATTTTGCCGTGAAGCACGGCGAGACCTTCGGGGTTATCGGTCCCAATGGCTGCGGCAAGAGCACATTACTTAAAGTTTTGGCAGGTGTTCTTTACCCTGACAGCGGAAGAGTCCAGATCAACGGCAAGATTGCCCCGTTTCTGGAATTGGGAGTGGGATTTCAGCCGGAGCTTTCCGCTAAAGATAATGTCTATCTTTATGGGGCCATCATGGGTCTGACCCACAAGGATGTGGACCAGCGTTACGAGGAGATAATGGACTTCTCCGAGCTGAAGCGTTTCGAGAACATGAAGCTGCGCAACTTCTCCTCAGGAATGTATGTGCGATTGGCCTTTGCCACGGCCATTCAGACCAACCCGGATGTCATGCTGGTGGACGAGGTGCTCTCCGTGGGAGACGAGTCCTTCCAGAAGAAGTGCGGCGAGAAGATCGACGAGATCCGCAAAGCGGGCAAGACCATACTCCTAGTTTCTCACTCCCTGGGCACAGTGCGCAAGCTCTGCAGCCGCTGCCTGCTCATGAAACAGGGCAGGATGGTGGCGCTGGGAGAGACGGAAGAGGTGCTGGCGGAGTACGAGAGGATGAGGGCCGCGAGCGAGTAAGGGAAGGGCGGCAGTTGCACGCGAGGCTGGTGTGGTCTGAAGAAGCTGAAGATCCGGATAGCTGTTATCATGTGCGATAATCTCCTGGCGTCTCAACTGGAATGTATGGGCGCACGACTTTGTATCGGCCATTCAAACCGATCCAGATTTTATCCATAACTCAATGCATATTTCAGTCTATCTATAATTTTTCTATTTTTAATTATTCTTGCGTCACCCAATGAAAAATTCAGACCATAATATGGACAGGGGCAAATGTCGCTGCAGCATATTTTGGCTTCCGGGAGGAATTCTATTTTTCCCTCGAAGATGTTACCCATTCTGGCTGATGAGCCGTGACATCTTCTCACATCTCCATTGCAGGAAATAGTGACAGATTTCCTGCCTGCATTGCACAGAACACCCTTGAAGGATAAATCTCCCTCGAGAAACTCCTTATCCAACCGGGGATCAATTTGAGTTGCCATATCCAAAGGAGACAGTTCTTCAGAAAGCCTGGAGTATTTCTGGATACATCGTCTCTCCTGGATCGAATAACCGGCAGGATAGAGCCTGCCATGATAGTATCCCCGGAATGTCTTCGGCCGGATGATAAGTCCCTTCTCCAAAAAGTAGTTGAATAATTTGTCGAACCTTTTTATGATTGGAGGATGCATAACCTGAGTAATGTAGGCGTTGAAGCCGCAATTCTTCAATAGATGGTATTTTTCGATGAAGTCTGGCACCAAGTCGAGGCGTTTTCGCTCATCGATATGCAATGAACAGTGTAGAAAGGCCACACGTTTCGGATTAACGTTTTCAGCAAAATCACCAATATTATTTGCGCTCAAATTAGTGTTAAAGCTTATGTAATGCTTTTCAAGTCCTTTGCAAAGATTCACAAAATCCGGCTGGATAAAAGGCTCGCCACCGCTCATATGAATCCACCAAATCAGGTCGAAGTTGTTAAATGCCTTTATTATTTTTGAAATATTATGCCCTTTGAAACTCTTTCTTTGCAAGTCTGATCCGCCTTCGCACCCATCGAAACAGTACTGGCACTTGAAGTTGCAAAATCTGTTAATCTCCCAATCTGCAAGGATGGCATAATCCATTCCCGTTCCGCCAAATCCAGGCTTCGATGGCAATGGCAGTTCAGCCTCTACCAGCATATCCCCTCTTTTTCTGAAAATTCGAGAATTCTCCTACCTTCAATTATTATCCTGGACCTCATTAAATCAAATTCCCTATCCAAATCTGCGAAAAGAGGACATTCAGCCAGAACCAGACAGGCATCTGCATCCTGAAGAGCCTCAGCTGCGCTGGAGCAATACTCCAAATGATCCATATTGCCGATCAATAATTTCATATTATTCAGAGCCACTGGATCGTAAGCCGCGACGGATGCATTTCTTTCCAGAAGCTCCTTGATTACGGGTATGGCTCTTGAGTCCCGCACATCGTCTGTGTCACCTTTGAACGCGATCCCCAGGACCGCAACTCTCTTCTCTCTCAGATCTCCCAATCTTTTTTCGAGCAATTCTATGATCCTCTCCGGCTGGTGATTGTTTACCTCTTGAACGGATTTCAACAGCCTGGGATTTTCGCCCAGATTTTCCGCAAGATAGATCAGAGATCGAAGGTCCTTGGGAAGGCAGCTTCCGCCAAAGCCGATTCCTGCATTGAGTGCATATGGCGAGATGCGATGATCCAGACCCACGCCGCGCATCACCTCGTAGACATCCAGGCCAAGTCTCTTGCAGATATTGCCGATTTCATTGGAGAATGATATCTTGGTTGCGAGAAAGGCATTTGAAGCGTACTTGATCATCTCTGCCGTCAACGGATCTGTCTTAACGACTGGAGATTTTATGCCTTCATAAACCTTCTCCAGAATATCAGCGGCCTTGTGGTCCCAGCAGCCGATGACTATGCGGTCCGGATTCATGAAATCCTTCAGGGCCTGGCCTTCCCTGAGAAACTCGGGATTCACGGCGAATCCTATACTTGGGATTTTCGCCGCATGCCTCCAGCACCGAGGGCCTGATCAGAGATTGAGTTGTGCCGGGAGGCACTGTGCTCTTCACGACGATTAAATGATAGCTATGACTATTCCTGAGGCTATACCCAATGGATTTGCAGGCCGACTTGATCCGAGAGAGGTCGGACTCTCCTTCTCGGCTCGAGGGCGTATCTACGCAAATGATGCAGACCTCCGACGCGGATATAGGACCATAGTCTGTGGTTGCCTTGAGGCGGTGCCCGGAGTGGCGGCTGAGGAGATCATTGAATCCCGGTTCATTGAGGGGGGACCGGCCGGAATTTATAGCCTCTACCTTTTGCAGATCGATATCTATCTGAATGACATCATGGCCCAGTTCAGCCAGGCATAGTGAAGAGCTCAGACCGACATAGCCTGCTCCAATCACAGAGACCTTCATCTTTTCTCCTCAGTCGATTATCAAGTTTAGAGACTTCTCAGTCAAATATATAAAATAGCCGTTCGTACCAAAGAAGAGATGATTTGCCCTGAAGTTAGCGTCATCCTGCCCATCTACAATAGAGGTCATCTGATAAAGAGAGCCATACTGAGCGTTCTGAACCAGAGCTTAAGGGATTTAGAGCTGATAGTAGTGGATGACGGCTCGACAGAAGATATAGAAAAGATTGTGAATAGCCTTGATGACGGCAGAATAAAGTACATCAGACATGAGGCGAACCGGGGGGCGGGGGCTGCAAGGAACACGGGTATTGGGGCTTCATGCGCAGAGTACATCGCCTTTCAGGATAGCGATGACGAATGGCTGCCGGAAAAATTGGAGAGACAGATTGAGGCATTCAAGGGAGCGGGGCGTGATGCGGGCATAGTATATGTGGATATGCTGCGTATTGGCGAAGACGGCAGGAGCTATTATTGGACCTCGCCCACGGTGAGGAAGGGATGCATTGTAAACCAGGAGACTCTGGATTATCAGGTGGCTGGCCTGGGAATTCAGTCGGCCATGATAAAGAGGGAGTGCTTCAATGAAGTGGGGCTCTTTGACGAAAGCTTTCCCAGATTTATAGACCTGGAGTTTTTTATAAGGCTATCCAAGAGATATGAGTTCTATCATATCAAGGAGCCTCTTTGCAGATATTATTCCACTGAAGGGATATCAACCGACATCAATGCACTCTGCATTGCAAGAGTTCTATTATTAAAGAAATATTTCAATGATATAAAAGATGATAGCGCGTTTCTTCTCAGCCAATTTGCCATTTTGGCCGAGATCCAGCGAGATGAACGGGCATACATAAATGCTTTGCAGAATGAGATCGCGGAAATGCAGAGGAGCATCGTGTGGCAGACAGTGATGTGGTTGCATTTCCATCTCATATGCTCTCTGCTGCCACAGGGAACTGGAAGGCGGAGAAATTATGAACTCTATTTGCAGAAAGCAAGGCTATTGATTAAAGGTAAATGATATTGTGATCCCTGTCCGGAATCTGATATTGACTATGTTCACGATCAAGATCGCAATACACTATAACATTTCAAGGCAGCTTCCAGGGAAGAAGACATAGTTCTGAGGAGAAGCGGAGGAGATACCGACGGAGCTCATAAGAATAATTTTAAATAAATCTAAATAATTTCTATAAATTTACAAATTGTTTTTGTACTCTTATTTCTATGAAGGTAATATGAAAGCAACGTCTTTATCTTCAATCGAGATATATTAGTTTATACTTTGTTGCATAGATGTAACCAGACGAATGAGACTGGAGCTTTGTACCAGTCTTCTGGTGATTCAATTCGTAAGATCCTTTCCATATAATGTAAAAAATCCTAGAGGAATAATATATGAACTCATGTCATATGTCTTCCAAGAACAAGACCAGAGCGAAGAGCTCAATCCATATTGGATTGGGATCTACTGCAGTGTTGCTTGCTGCGGGAATACTGTTTGTGGTGCTATTTCTCAGCAGCAGTGTCGCCAGCCAGGTCAATCCATCTCCCGGCGCAGCATTTAGCGAACCGTACAACCAGATGCTTTATGACGGCGTCACCCTCGATTCCTGGCAGTATGTTGATGCAACTGGTGGGAAAGCAACAGCAACCGCCGGGATGTACGGTACACCAGTCGGGGGCACCAGAAAGTTCATGGTCTCGCAACCAGGCCCGGGAGCGGCTAACATGAACAGCCTGCCACAGTATATTCCGGCTGCAATTCCGGAAACGATGACATATCCGCCAGGAGGCAAAGGTTACACCTCAGCACCTGCAATTTACATCACCGATAACACCGGTCGCGGAGCCAGTGCTGCGGCAACGGTTTCCGGCGGCACTGTTACCAGAATCACAATGATCAGTGGCGGCAGCGGCTATTCTCCAAATCCGGTCATCACATTCCTGGGTGGCGGAGCCGCGACGCAGGCAGCAGGAAAAGCAACTGTTGTCGGAGGTGTCATCACTGAGATCAAGTTATTAGGATGCGACTATTATGAGGTAGAGCCGGGAGGGTACGGCGAACGTCTTGTTGATCCTGCCATGCCAGACTATGGCAGGGACTATGTCTATTACTGCCATCTTTTCTCTAACGAAGAGATGGACAAGATGTACGGGGTTGATTTTGTAGCAGAGCCGAGGGCTCCATCCAACCTCATGGCCAGGGTTGGTCCATACGTGATCTTGAGCTGGACGGACAACTCTGCCAGTGAATCCGGTTTCCTTTTGCAGAGAGCAACAAATCCCGGCTTCACAGCGGGTCTGTCGAACATCGCAATTGGACCCAATGTGGTGTCATACATTGATACTTCAGCTGCGCCGGGTATAACCTACTACTACAGAGTACAGGCTTTCAATGTGGTCGGAGACAGGGCTTATCCGGCTGCTGTGGTGGGCTACCCTGGAGAGTACGCAAAGTCTGCCTTCTCCAATACAGTAACAGCTATGACAGCTACACCGGCAATACCGGCTATACCCAGACCCCGAGCTGACGGAATCGGCGTCTTCAGGCCGTCAAACCAGATGTTCTACCTGGACTACAATCTGGATGGTGTCACCGATTGGAGCTTTGTCTTTGGACTTGCCGGTGATAAACCCATCTCAGGAGATTGGAACGCGGACGGTCGGGATGGAGTAGGTCAATTCAGGGACTCAAACCAGAGATTCTTCCTCGACGACAATCTAGATGGAATTGCCGACCGGAACTTTGTCTTCGGACTTGCCGGAGATAAACCAATCTCAGGAGATTGGGACGGAGATGGTCTGGATGGAGTAGGTGTCTATAGGAACTCAGACCGCAGGTTCTACCTGGACAACAATTTGGATGGAATTGCAGACAAGATCTTTGCTTTAGGAAATATTGACGATGTACCCCTCTCTGGAGATTGGGATGGAGATGGTCTGGATGGAGTAGGTGTCTACAGAGGTTCAGTCCAAATGTTCTATTTGGACAACAATTTGGATGGAATTGCCGATAAGAGCTTTGTCTACGGAAACGCCGGTGATAAGCCCATCTCCGGGGACTGGGACGGAGACGGAAGATATGGGGTTGGTATCTTCAGGGATTCTACCCAGATGTTCCACCTGGACAACGACCTGGATGGGTTAGCCGATAAAATTGTAACCTTTGGATCTAACGGCGATAAACCTGTAATAGGCCTCTGGAGCTGACAACAGCTCCAGCACTTTTTTGGACAATTCCATTGCTGAATGAGGATTGGTTGGTGAGCCGTGTGGTGATAGTTCGACAGCCCAATACGGAAAACAGCAAAAGGTTATTTTATTAGATTGCTCCTCTCCCCAAGGTCACCAATGTGGTATAGCCCTTTTATCGATATCTAGGTCATCTAACAAATAAATTAGCTTTGGGTCAAGAAAACTATTCGGGCAACCCTCTTTCCGATGCTGACCCGTGTATATTGATGATTTACTATCCGTCCAAATGTCCCCTACATTAAAGTATCTTCGCGTGCAAATTCAAGCATTGGTGGGACAGATGGTACAAGTAGATGAGACTGATCTGGTTTACAAAGGCCCCTGGGTGAGGAGTGCTCAGCAAAGGTTGTTCCAAACACTTGAAGCAGATTATAGCTTCCCGAAAGCTACCTGCCGATCCCTGGTAAATCTGATGTGGGATTTTCTCAATGAAACCTTTGGTGAGAAGCTTCATGAAGGTCAGATAACCTTCTATGCTGCCTCTGCATCAGAGCCTCCTGGAAAAAGGCTCTCGGAGATTAAATCAGTCCCGGTCCATCTAACGTTTCATGATAGAAACGATATGAACATCCTAACCGAGAAAGGCACTTCCGGTTTGCGAAAGCATAAAATTCTTCGCATGTCAAGCGAGGCTTTGGATCAAGGCGGTCTTCTGACACAAGAGGATCTGGCGGTCCTTCTCTGCAGCTCCAGAAGAACGATCAGACGCGATGTCAAGGAGTTGAAACAACAGGATATCGATGTTCCTACCCGCGGAACACTTCAAGATATTGGTCCAGGAGTAACACACAAATCGAAAGTAGTGAAGATGTGGCTCGAAGGTTACGAATACACAGACATCGAGCGCAAGACAGGCCATTCCGGCTTCTCTGTTCAAAGGTATCTTGTGGGCTTCGCTAAATCAGTTCGATTCCACTGTCGTGGATATTCTTTGCCTGAAATACGCGAACTGACTGACATGTCCGAGAGGCTCGTTAAGGAATATCTGGATCTTTACGAGACGTGCAAAGATCATCCAGAATCCCAAATCAGGCTTCAGCAGATTCTTGCTGAGCCATTGCCCTTGAAAAAAAGCTCAATACCTTGGCAAGAAAGCAACGGAGTGATGAACTCATGAAAGATTCAAATGCAGAGCGAATGCTCCGAAAGTACAAAGGGTTCGCCAACTCCGTGAAGCAGATGCTCAACCAGGAATACAAGTTTCTTGGAGGTGACAAAATCCAGGATATGTTCATCAGAGACCTGCTTGAAGAGTTCAACAGGCATCTAAAAGACGGATGGAAGCTTGATGCCGGTCAGGTTGTATGGTGGGCGGCACATAAAGACGAATATCCCGGCCGGAATAAGACCATCGAGAACACCAAGATGGTTCCCGTAATTTTGTCCATCGCTAGTCAGGATGACTTGAAGCTGAGGCTTGATGGTTACTCTGCCAAAGAGATCCGAAAGTGCAAGGTGGCTAGGATACTCCGTGAAGCATATGAGCAGGATGGAGTCCTGAACCAAGCAGATGTGAGTCTCTTGATTGGAGTGAGTGCAGGCACTATCGGCAAGGACATCAGAGAATTCCAACTGGAGCGAGGCGTTATCCTGCCGTACCGTGGGACTATTCATGATATCGGTCCGACACTGACTCACAAGAAGATAATCATTCAGCAGTTTGTTAGGAACGTCCCAACTCCTGAGATCGCGCGGAGGACTTCCCATAGCGAAGAAGCATGCGATCGGTACATCAAGGGTTACAAAAAGGTTCTAAAGCTTCATGGCGATGGGATTCCCGCGGAGAATATAGCTTCTGAGCTGGAGATGAGTAAATCCCTGGTCCGGCAGTACGTAGAAATTATCAATGATCTGGCTGAGATAAAGAAGGGATAGAAAAGATGATATTCAAGAAAATCGGTAACATGGAGAATGTAGAGGCCATTTGCCACTATTTCGGTTCGTTCCTAAGAAATTCTTGGCCATAGATTAAAGAAATCTTCAATATTCGACCTTAAAAACTGCCTTGAATCCAGAATCAAAGACACGATAATATCGTACTATACTATGTCCAGATCACAAATATTCTGCGGCATTTCCCGGAACTCCAGGAATGATCGAATAGTTCTGGCGCGCTGCGGAGGAGATCTGACGGGCTACTAAAAATATTTTTTTAAAATTAAATAAATTGATAAATTAAAAATTATTTTTTTCCTCTCAGGTCTTTTGTGTGGTGTGAAAGCGACATCTTTATATTCAATCAAAAAATATTTAGTCTATGCTTTCAACATGGATCCAGACCACCGGAATGGGGTGATGGCTTTGTAGCAAGAATCCATTGATTCAATTCTTAATATCCTTGTGTTACGATCTAAGACCTTAAAGGAGTATGATATGAAAGTCAGTAACCTATCCACGAAGAACGGGCATAAATTAAAGGGAACAAGCTTTTTTGGCATCGGTTTTGCCGGAGTATTTCTTTTTGCCGGGATGCTACTTCTTATATTGATGTCGATCAACAGCGCTGCTCAGGGCGATGATTCCGTCAGCAATGTGATCAACGTATCCGACAGCCAGACCCTCAGTGCAAATGGCGCATCCCCTGGTACTGAACTCCACTTCAGGACTAGAAAGGCCAACACCTGAGGAGAGGGAGGCCGCAGCCGAGCGTTTCAACGAGATCTATGAACCGGCTTCGGCCCAGGCTAGGGCCCAAGCTCTTGCCGCTCCTCTCGGCGCTCCTCATCGCTCCGCTTGCCCTCAATCCCGGCGGGGTACCGCATTATTTCGGCCCGTACGCGAACTGGGCCAACAGCCCGATGCCTAAGGGAGTTATAACTAGTATTGCGGTCACGGACGGAGGCAGCGGCTACACAGCACCTGTAGTCACCGTTACGGATGCCTACAACAACGTCGGCGTTACCAGCGCTAATGTCGCGCCAGTGCTTGGTGCAGGAGGCGTTATAACCAGCATCACAGTGAATTCAGGTGGCAGTGGATATACCGCTCCTGTTGTCACTATCACCGGCACAAATACAAATCCCGCCAGCGCAACGGCATCGATAGGCGGTCCTCTAACCGGCGGCATAAGGAAATTCGTCGATTCGCTGCCGGGTCTGACGGCCTCTGGAATGAACGACCTTGGACAGTACATACCGGTTGCGATTCCGGATAAGACAACCTATCCGGGCAGCGATTATTATGAGATCGCAGTCGTGCAGTACTCCGAGAAGATGCATAAGGACATCCCCAAAACTACCCTGCGGGGATACGTGCAGCTTGAGACCCCTAAGAACGCGGCCACAAGCAGGCACATCCCTCTGAAGTACCCCAACGGCACTGCCATAAAGAACGCTACAACAAACCTGCCTGTGTTTGCCCATAATGAAACTCAGTACCTGGGTCCGTCGATTGTGGTGGAGAGGGGCGTTCCCGTGCGTGTGAAGTTCCATAACTACCTACCCACGGATGGCGATGGCA
>CAWJKV010000008.1:0-51710 GCA_963843555.1 uncultured Methanosarcinales archaeon | reverse complement strand
GAGATCAGCATGCCCGTGACTGTTCTTGAGGTTCCCCCCATGAACGTGGTGGCCGTGCGCGCCTATGAGAATTACAACGGCGGGCTCCGCCCTGCAGGCGAGGCCTGGGCCGAGAACCTGAGCCCGGATCTGACCCGCGCTCTGACGGTTCCCAAGAAGACCCGCGGAACCTCAGCCGATGACTTGAAGGCTATTGGCGAAGACATCGTGGAGGTCCGGGTCCTGGTTCACACCAATCCTACGCTCGTATCCGGAATCCCCAAGAAGGTTCCTGAGCTCATGGAGATGCCCATCAACGGCGGATCCATGCTGGATCGTCTCGCTTTTGCGCAAACACTGCTCGGCCAGCAGGTCCCGGTATCCAGCGTCTTCGAGCTGGGCGATTTGCTGGACGCTTCTGCCGTCACCAAGGGCAAAGGCACCCAGGGCCCGGTCAGGCGCTGGGGAATCGCCATCGCCAAGCGCAAGCACGCGCGAACGGGCAAATTGCGGCACGTGGGCAACCTTGGTCCCTGGCATCCATCGCATATCAGCTGGCGCGTTCCGCAACTGGGCCAGATGGGCTACCACCAGAGGACTGAATTCAATAAAAGGCTCATGTTCATAGGAACGGACGGCGCAAAAATCACTCCGGAAGGCGGATTCCCGGGCTACGGCCTGGTTCGCAATCAATACGTCCTGATCAAGGGAAGCGTTCCCGGCCCCATCAAGCGGCTGGTCAGGATCAGACACGCCATAAGACCCGGAAAGAACTTCGTGAAGGCACCCGAGTTCCTCTATGTAAGCCAAGAGTCCAAGCAGGGGGTCTAGGCAATGAAGATAAATGTCATTGATCTATCGGGAAATGCAGGCGCTGAGATCGAGCTGCCTCCCGTCTTCGAGGAGGAGTACCGGCCGGATATCATCAAGAGAGCAGTGCTGGCCGCGCAAGCTAACCGTCTCCAGCCTTATGGACCTCACTTCTATGCAGGCATGAACACCTCGGCCCAGTCCTGGGGTCCAGGACACGGCGTCTCCAGAGTTCCAAGATTGAAGAACGGCCGAAAAGCAGCCGGCATACCCATGGCCGTAGGCGGTCGCAGGTCTCATGCCCCTCAGCCCAATAAGGACAATACTGAGAAGGTCAACAAGAAGGAGAGGAGAAAAGCCATCCGCTCCGCCATAGCCGCCACAGCGTCACAGGGACTTGTCGAGGCTCGGGGCCATAGGTTCTCCCGAGCGCTGCCCGTCGTCGCCAAGAATGATCTTGAATCCCTGGACAAGACCTCTGATGTCATAAAATTCCTGATGGCAGCCGGCCTTTGGGATGATGTCATGAGAGCAAAGAATGGGAGACACATTCGTGCCGGCAAGGGCAAACTGCGGGGAAGGAAATTTAAAAGCCGAAAGAGCGTGCTCATTGTCGCCGGCAATGACGGGGGCCTCGGAAAGGCAGCCCGAAATCTTCCCGGCGTGGACTTCGTCACCGTCGAGAGGCTGAACGCGGAATTGCTTGCCCCTGGAACCAAGGCCGGCAGACTGACCGTCTGGACAGAATCTTCCCTGGAAAAGCTCGCTATGAAGGGCTCCCCGGAGGCAAAGCAATGATCATCAAAAGTCCTTATGTTACAGAAAAAGTCACCAGTATGATCGACTCCAACGATACCATAGAGTTTCTGGTGAACATAAGATCCACCAAGCCGGAGATCAAGAAGGCCCTGGAGGAGCTCTACGACATAGATGTCCTGACAGTCAGGACCATGATAACCTCCCGGGGAGAGAAGAAGGCCATCGTGAAGCTGGCCAAAGAGGGCAGTGCGAACGAATTAGCCACAAGGCTGGGACTGCTGTAGGCGGGGTAAAACTATGGGACATCGAATCATATCTCAAAATAGAGGCGCTGGAGGTCCTACTTACAGGGCACCCTCTCACAGGTACAGGGCGGACATCAAGCACATCAAAGTCGACCAGGACGAGACTATCAAGGGCGTGGTCCAGGAGATAATGCGCGACCCCGCCCGGACCGCTCCGGTTGCTCTCATGGCCTTAGACAATGGTGAGATGAGATACATCCTGGTCCCCGAGGGCATGTACGTGGGCCAGGAAGTGGCCTGCGGCATATCGGCGCCCATTGAACCGGGAAACACTCTGCCCCTGGCGGAGATCCCTGAGGGCATACCAATCTGCAACGTCGAATCGCAGCCAGGTCACGGCGGCCAGTTCGCCCGGTCTTCGGGAGTCTGCGCCATTCTGGTGGCTCATGATGGGCCCAAAACAGTCGTCCAGCTCCCCAGCGGAGAGATGAAGTGGCTCAGCCCGAAGTGCATGGCGACAATAGGAGTCGTTGCCGGAGGCGGCCGTCTGGACAAGCCTCTGGTCAAGGCAGGAAAGAGCTTCTTCAAGTTCCGGTCCAAGGCCAAGAAGTGGCCTATCGTCAGAGGCGTAGCTATGAACGCTGTAGACCACCCCTTCGGTGGCGGCGGTCGCCAGCATCCCGGCCGGCCAAAGACGGTCAGCAGGAATACGCCCCCCGGCCGAAAGGTTGGTTCAATTGCAGCAAGAAGAACCGGTAAGCGTTAGGTGATGGTTTTGGCTAAAAAAGCAGGGTCCAAGCTTCCGAAGAGGAAGGAAGAATTCTTGTATCGGGGCCGGAAGATGGCCGACCTCGCCAAGTTAAGTATAGAGGAGCTTGCCGGGCTCTTTCCAGCGCGGCAGCGCAGATCGATCAAGAGAGGTCTTGCCAAGGAGAACAAAAATCTCCTGGCGAACCTGAAAAACAAAGACTCGGTTCGAACCCACATCCGGAACATGATAATTCTGCCGGATATGGTGGGCAAGAATCTCGAGATCTACAACGGCAAAAGCTTTGAGAAGGTAGAGGTCATGCCCGAGATGATCGGGCACTTCTTCGGCGAGTTCGCTATGACGCGCGGTCGCGTTCAGCACGGAGCCGCAGGTGTGGGCGCTACCAGATCGAGCAAATATGTGCCGCTGAAGTGAGGTGTGAGATTGGGCAGATTGAATTATTCGCTTACGCCTGCAGGACGCTCTTCAAGGGCCATGGGGATGGAGCTTCACATCTCACCAAAGCACGCCCGCGAGATCTGCAGGACGCTAAGAGGCATGCGGGCAAACCTGGCCCGCGCCTATCTGGAAGATGTCATAGCCTTGAAGAGGTCAATTCCTTTCAAGCGCTATAGGAGAAATGTAGCCCACAGGCATGACCTTGTGGGGTGGGACGCCGGCCGATATCCGGAGAAGGCAGCCAAGGCAGTCTTGATTGTCCTGGATAATGCCCTCGCCAATGCGGAGTACAAGGGAATGGAGTCCGACAAGATGAGGATCTTCCATGCCGGTACCCTGAAGGGCAGGACCATTCGAGGATGGATGCCCCGCGCTATGGGAAGAGCCACCCCCAAGAATACAGAGACCGTCTCCGTGGAGATGGTTTTGACAGAGGTGAAGAGCTGATGTCCGTTGAAAAGAAGTTCGTAGCAGAGGGCATCACCAAAGCTCTCGTCAATGAGTATCTGGCTGAAGAGCTGGAGCGCGCGGGATATGGCGGCATGCTCATGAACCGCACGCCCATGGGCACCCAGATAACTGTCTATGCTGAGAAGCCGGGCATGGTCATAGGAAAAGGCGGCAAACTTATCCGCAAGATAACCCGAGACCTGGATCGCAAGTTCCATCTGGACAACCCCCAGATAGATGTGCAGGACGTGGGCCGGGGCGACTTGAACGGCAGAGTTGTGGCCAATCGCCTGGCTTCGTCTCTGGAGCGCGGCTGGTACTTCCGAAAGGCAGGCCAGTCTATGATGCGCAGAGTTATGGATGCAGGAGCCCTTGGGTGCGAAATAGTGATCAGCGGCAAGTTAACAGGCCCCAGATCCAGGACGGAGAAATTTATCTCCGGATATATCAAGCACTCCGGCAAGCCGGCCATCGATCTCGTGGATAAAGGCTACTCAGTAGCTGTCAAGAAGCTGGGAGTAATCGGCTGTCAGGTAAGGATCATACCGCCCGACGTACGGCTTCCCGACGATTTCCAGATTGAGAAGCCACTGGCCCCCCCAGCACCAACACCGGTGGCAGCGCCCGCTCCGGCCCCAGCCGCTGCAGCTCCTGCGCCCGCTGTGGAGAAGAAGAGCGATCTGGATCAGCTCCTGGAGTCAGAGCCGAATCTGGCTGAGGTCAAGCCGACACCCCTGGATGAGGCCCCTGTGGCTAAAGACGAGGGCGTAGCAGAGGACGCGCCACTCCCAGAGGAGAAGGCAGATTGCGAGCCCTGCGCCAAGGTGGAGTGATCCAAAAATGGCTATCTTCAAGATTGATGAGATCAGAAACATGAACGCAGAAGAGATTGCTGAAGAGCTGCGAAAGCTCAATAGCGAGCTCATCCGCGAGAGAGGCATCGTCACTGCGGGTGGCGCTCCGGAAAAACCGGGAAGAATCAAAGACATCCGCAGAACGGTCGCCAGAATCAAGACGGTCCAAACGGAGCGAAAGAAATGAACCTTAACCCTGAGAACCTGGCGAGGCACGAGTTGATCGGCCTTGATGTCCTGGTTGAGACAAGCAGTGAACCTGGGATCGTCGGGCTCAGGGCCCTGGTTGTTGACGAGACCAGGAACACATTCCTCTTGGAGACAGAGCGCAGAGTCTTGCGCATTCCAAAAAAGAATGCGAACCTGATCTTCTTATTACCCAATGGACAAAAAGTAAGGGTAGCGGGGTCGATCTTGATCTCGCAGCCCGAGAACAGAATAAGCAAGAGAATGCAGAGGACGAGGTGGAAGTTATGAGGGATATCGGACTGGACGTTAGCGCGCCGCAAAAGGAGTGCAACGATCCGAAATGTCCCTTCCATGGTACCCTGCCTGTACGCGGCCAGGTCTTTAGCTGCACCGTGGTTAGCGACAAGATGGAAAATACCGTGGTAGTCATGCGCAAGTTCGAGAAGAAAGCAACGAAGTATGAACGATTTGAAAAGAGGCAGTCCAAGATCCATGCGCACAATCCCCCTTGCATTGATGCCAAGGCTGGGGATCGTGTCAAGATAGCGGAGTGTCGGCCCCTTTCCAAGACCAAATCCTACGTGGTAGTGGAGGTCTTGAAATGAGAGGACAAAAGGCCAAGATCCCAAGGGCGATCAACACTGGCGCATACCTGGATTGTGTAGACAATACAGGTGCGCGGACGCTACACGTTATCGCGGTAAAGAATTACCGCGGCGTGAAAAATAGACAGCCCTGCGCTGGAATCGGGGACGTAGTAGTCGTATCTGTGAAGAAAGGAACTCCAGATATGCGCAAGCAGATCTTCAAGGCAGTCATCATCCGCCAGAGGAAGGAGTTCAGAAGGCCCGATGGCCTCAGAGTGAAATTCGAGGATAATGCCGCCGTTATAGTAGATGACGAAGGCGTTCCCAAGGGCTCCGAGGTTAAGGGACCAGTGGCCCGCGAGGTAGCTGAACGGTTCAGCAAGATTGCTTCCGCGGCGTCCATCATTGTGTGATGATTATATGGTTACAACACAGCCAAGGAAGCAGCGGAAAGAAAGGTATACTGCGCCGCTGCACAGGCGTCAGAAGTACGTGCACGCACCCTTGAGCAAGGCCCTCCGTGAAGAGCTGAAGAAGCGCAGTGCGCAGCTCCGCAAGGGCGATACTGTCAAGGTTATGCGTGGAGATCACGCCGGCACCGAAGGAGCCGTCGAGGATGTAGACCTCAAGAGGTGCACTATAAAAGTTGCAGGCGTGAGCAACTATCGCGCCGATGGAACTGAAGTGCCGAGAACCATTCATCCCTCCAACGTCATGATAGTCAAGCTCAACCTAGAAGACGCTGAGAGAGAGAAGATCTTTGCGAGGCGATCTACTTGAGCCGACATCAGAAGAGAGTAACTGTTCCCGTGAGCTGGCCCATTGCCAGAAAGACCCATGTATGGGTTGCCAAGACCAGTCCCGGGCCTCATTCCTCTGCGGATAGCATGCCTCTCGTGATGGTAATCCGAGATCTGCTCAAGCTGGTGGATAACGCCCGCGAGGCAAAGAGGATTCTGTACGAGGGTAAGGTGCTGGTGGATGGAAAGGCCCAGACGGATTACAAGCTGCCCATAGGCATATTTGATGTCATAACCCTTCCACTTCTGGACCAGCAATACAGAATGCTGAAAGATGAGAAAGGAATGTTCTATCTGAGCCTTCTTGAATCCGGAAATGTCAGGAAGCTGGCAAGAATTGAGAACAAGACCATCATTAACGGCAAGAAGTTGCAGCTCAACCTTTCCGACGGCTCAAATAAGCTGGCAGAGGGCGAGTTCAAAGTTGGCGATTCCCTTGTTCTCTCTATCCCCGAGAAGAATATCGAGGAAAGGATCGAGTTCAAGCTCGGCAACCTGGCCATGGTCGTGGGCGGAAAACACACCGGGCAGATGGGTAAGATCAAAGAGATCATAAAAGTGAAGAGCTCTCAGCCCAATCGTGTGATAATATCCGGCGATAAGGAGTTTGAGACCATCGAGGAGTACGTCTACATGATAGGAACAGATCAGCCTGTCATCAAGCTGGGGGCAGTTAGATGAATGTCATGCTTGAGCCCCGTATCGACAAGGTTGTCGTGCATGTGGGCGTAGGAGAGAGCGGCCAGAGGTTGGTAAACGCTGAAACCATTATGAAGACGATTACCCACCAGCAACCCGTCCGGTCCATCGCCAAGAAGACTCTGCCCACCTTCAGCATCAAGAAGAAGGAGCCAATCGGTGCAAAGCTGACCCTGCGAGGAAAGGCTGCCGAGGAATTTCTTATCCTGGCCTTTAAAGCCGCCGGCAATAGCCTGAAGAAGAGCCAGTTCGATCAGCAGGGAAACTTCTCTTTCGGCATTGAGGAGCACACCGACTTTCCCGGCATGAGATACGATCCGGAGATAGGCATCTTCGGCATGGACGTATCCGTGGCCCTGAAGAGGGCCGGCTACAGAATAGCCCGGAGACGTGTGGCGCAAAAGAAGCTTCCAGGTAGGCAGAGGTTGGGCAAGGACGATACCATGGAGTTCGTCCACCAGAAGTTCGGCGTTGAGATCTTGGAGGCAGCATGAAGAAAGGCAAGAAGATTTTCGGAAGAGGTGCGAACCAGTGCAAGCGTTGCAGCCGCAAGAGCGGACTGGTGAGAAAGTACGGGATATACCTGTGCAGGCAGTGCTTCCGAGAGATCGCCCCTGAAATGGGTTTTGAAAAGTATTCGTAGGTGGTTGCTTTGTTATTGGATCCACTGGCCGATGCCCTGTCCGTAATAAAGAATGCGGAGAGCGTAGGCAAGCCTGAATGTATTATCCATCCCGCCTCCAAGGTCATAGGAAGGGCTTTGAAGGTTATGGCGGATAGAGGATACATCGGCGAGTTCGAATTTATTGACGACGGAAAGTCGGGAATGTTCAGAGTGAAGCTCCTGGGAAGGATCAACCGTTGCGGCGTTATCAAGCCGCGGTTCTCCACCAAGGCTTCAGAGATGGAGAAGTGGGAGAAGCGATTTCTCCCCGCCAGAAACTTTGGAGTGCTCATATTGAGCACCAATAAGGGAGTTATGGCCCACTCTGATGCCAGGGCACAGTCCCTGGGTGGCCAGCTACTGGCGTACGTGTATTAGGTGGTCTCATGGTCAAACAGATTGCACGACAGGTAGAGATCCCGGAAGGAGTTAATGTATCCGTAGACAGAAATCTCGTCACGGTGAAGGGACCGAAAGGTGAGGTCTCCCGGACTCTCTCTTATCCTGAGATAGAGATCCGCACAGAGGATGCTCAACTGGTCGTGAATTCCAGGGTCGATCGCAAGCGCCACAGAGCGATGGTGGGAACTTTGGCTTCGCACATAAGCAATATGATTGCGGGCGTAACCAGAGGGTATGAGTACAAGATGAAGGTCGTGTACTCACACTTTCCCATACAGCTCAAGGCAGCTTCCGACGAGCTCATCATAAACAACTTCCTTGGCGAAAGGAAGTCTCGATCTGCTAAGATCCTACCGGGAACCAAGGTCGAGATCGGCAAAGATGAAGTAGTGATTACAGGCATCGATAAGGAGCACGTTGGCCAAACCATGGCCAATATTGAGCAGGCGACTAGGGTGCATGGTTTCGATATCAGGATATTCCAGGATGGAATATATCTGGTGGACAAGAGGTGAATTTAGGATGGCAGAGAGGTTGCTGAGAGTTAGAACCCGGCAGAAGTCAAAGAAGCCTGAGTTCAACTTTCATGATTCACATAAAAAGAAGCGGCTGGGCACCAGCTGGCGGAAGCCTCAGGGCCTGCACAACAAGCTCCGGCAGCAGATAGCTGCTAAAGGCAAGCTGGTTAGACCTGGCTTTGGAAGCCCCAAGGCAGTTCGCGGTTTTCATCCCAGCGGCTTTCCTGAGGTGCTGGTGAATAACGTGGCAGAGCTATTGAAGGCTCAGGGCTCCGTAGTGCGCATCGCTTCCGCGGTGGGAATGAAGAAGCGCCTGGATATCCAGGCCAAAGCGGCCGAGATGGGCCTCAGGGTTTTGAACCCCAAGGGTGGTGCCTGAAGTGCCAGGTTTCACAACTCAGCGCAGGCTGGCGGCATCGGAGCTTAAGATCGGCGAGAGCCGGGTCTGGATCAATCCTGACCCAGAGCTGGCTGGCGATTTGAGCGATGCCATCACCCGGGAGGATATCCGCTCTCAGATCAAGGACGGAAATATCAAGGCCAAGCCCAAAAAGGGTAACAGCCGGGGTAGAATTAGGGCCAGGAACATCAAGCGCGCCTATGGTCACTGCAAAGGGGCAGGACACCGAAGAGGTGCCAAAGGTGCCCGGAGCCCGCGCAAAGAGCAGTGGATGACCAAGATCCGCGCTCTGCGCAAGAAGCTCAGGGAGCTTCGTGAAGGCGGCCAGATTGATCGCCATGCTTACCGTTTGCTCTATCGCAAATCCAAAGGCGGCGAGTACAGGAGCACGGCGCATATGAACTCCTTTATCAAGGCCAAGGGCCTTGCCAGGGGTGAGTGACTTGGCAACAGGACCTAGATACAAAGTGCCCTTCCGCAGGCGGAGAGAGGGCAAAACCAACTATCACGTCAGATATAAGCTGATACTTTCGAAAAAACCCCGTGTCGTTGTCAGGAAAAGCAACGCCAGCACTACATTGCAACTGGTGGTGGCGGAGCAGATGGGAGACAAAACCCTCCTCACGGTAAAGTCCCAGGAGCTCAAGAGCTTCGGATTCACCTCAAGCCTCGGCAATCTGCCCGCAGCCTATCTCACTGGCCTTCTCTTCGGCAAGAAGATGCTGGCCCTGGGCATTGAGGAGGGAGTAGCAGACATCGGGCTGCATGCCTCCACCAAAGGAAACAGGATCTATGCTGCCATCAAAGGCGTCGTGGATGCAGGCGTAGATGTGCCTCACGGCGCAGAGATCTTCCCCGATGAGGAGAGGATTCGCGGCGAGCACATAAAGAAATTCACTGGAGCGGATATCGTGTCCCAATTCGAGGCTGCCAGGGAAAAGATATTGGGGTGAGACTATGGATCAGAGAAAGAAACGCGATTTCTACCAGGAAGAGTGGGTCCCTAAGACAAGGCTTGGCAAGCTCGTTTATGAGGGTCAAGTAACCACTTTCGATGAGGCCATTGCATCAGGCCTGCCCATAAAAGAGGCAGGTCTGATAGATGCGCTCATCCCAGGGCTAGAGGATGAGGTTCTGGATATAAACATGGTTCAGAGGATGACTGACTCCGGAAGAAGAGTCAAATTCAGAACCACGGTAATAGTAGGCAACAGAGATGGCTACATAGGTCTTGGCGAAGGAAAGGATGTCCAGGTGGGCAAAGCCATCAAGAAGGGCATTGATAACGCCAAGAGGAACATTATGAAGGTGAAGCGAGGCTGCGGCAGCTGGGAATGCGGCTGCGGTCAGGCGCACACCGTGCCATATCAAGTGGTAGGCGAGTCAGGAAGCGTCAGGGTAGTGCTTATTCCTGCGCCCCGGGGCCTCGGCATCGCTGCCGGCGAAACGTCCAAGAAGGTCATGGACATGGCCGGCATCAAGGATGTCTGGACCCGGACGGCTGGCTCCACCAGGACCACCATCAATTTCGCCAAGGCTACCTACAATGCACTCATCAATACCATAACTGTGAGGGCTTGAAGATGTTTGCCATAGTGAGATTGAGAGGAGAGGTGAACGTCAGGCCAGAGATCAAGGCCACCCTGGCTATGCTGCATATGCATAGGGTCAATCATTGCATCGTGGTCAAGGAAGACCCCCATTACCGCGGCATGATCCAGAAGATAAAGGATTATGTGGCCTGGGGCAAGATCGATGACGATACATTGGCCTTGCTCCTGGAGAAGCGGGGACGATTGAGCGCAAATCGACGTCTGACAGAGCAGTACCTGAAGGATAGCACATCTTATACCTCCTTCAAGGAATTGGCATCTGCCATCAACTCCGGCTCAACCAGCCTGAAAGATCTGGAAATCAAGCCCATCTTCAGGTTGCACCCGCCTCGCAAGGGTTTAAGAACTACCAAGAAGACTGCACAACAGGGTGGAGATCTGGGATTCCGCCCCGATCTTGCAGATCTTATCAAGAGGATGAGGTAGACGGCAATGGTTAGACCAAAGACGAAGGAGAAGAGGGGGCACAGAACCTATCATGGAAAGCATAAGAACGCGCGTGGAGGCGGGTCTCGCGGCGGCCGTGGAGATGTAGGCAAGTGCAAACACCACTTCATGCGCTCCATGCTTCTCGGAACTCAGATGGGCAAGCACGGTTTCGTCCGGCAGCCTCTTAGCGATGAGGTCGATGTTGTCAACGTGGACGTGCTGGACCAGATGGCCGGCCCGGACGGCAAGGTTGAGATCAGTGAGATGAAGGTACTTGGTCGAGGCAGGGTAACCCGAAAGCTTGAAGTTAGTGCTTTGGGATTCACAGCATTGGCTAAGAACAAGATTGAGGCTGCTGGTGGTCAGGCAGTAGTAGTATGAACCAGCAGAGTTTCTTTTATGCGATAGAGCCTTTTGTGCGTCGGCTCCCTTCTGTGGAGCGGCCCACAGGGCACGTCCATTTTAAGAGAAAGCTAAGCTGGACACTGGCTATATTGCTCCTCTACTTCATCCTGGGCAATATACCTCTCTTTGGGCTTTCCGCGGCTTCCGTAGATATTTTCAGTTCTTATCGTGCCTTCTTTGCCGGATCCTTCGGCACAATGATGCTCCTTGGCATCGGTCCTATTGTCACGGCATCCATTGTGTTGCAGCTTCTCGTGGGCGCACAGATCATCAAGCTCAATCTGAGCGATCCCCGAGATCAGGCCATCTATCAGGGCACACAAAAGGCTCTGGTATTTGTCATGATCGTAGTGGAGGCTTTGCCGCAGGTATTGGGTGGTTATCTGCTTCCTGATACAGACTTAGCCACTGCTTTGGGAGTATCCGTGGGCTTCCTATCCTTATTGATATTTATTCAGGTCTTTATAGGCGGATCATTAATCGTCTACATGGATGAGGTCGTGTCCAAATGGGGCGTGGGCTCAGGCGTGGGCCTCTTCATCGTAGCGGGAATAAGCCAACAGTTGGTAACAGGCCTCATCAACCCGGCTATAGGCCCTAACGGCCTGCCTGTGGGCATCATACCCAAATGGATTGCCATCATCAGTCAGGGGCTCATCAGCTTCGATACCCTCTTCACACCAGAAGGCATGCAGTTCGTCCTGATCACAGGAGGAATTCTGGCTCTGATATCTACCATAGTGATCATTTTGTTGGTCGTTTTGGTGGAGTCTACGAGAATTGAGATACCTCTGGCGCATAGCCGCGTGCGCGGTGCCAGAGGCCGATTCCCGGTGAAGCTGGTCTATGCATCAGTTCTTCCCATGATTCTGGTGAGGGCCATTCAGGCCAATATCGAGATGATAGGAGCATTGCTGACATCCAAGCTTGGCACGATAACCACGGCTTCGGTAACAGGTGAGGGAGTGACTACTGTATATACCGGCTACTCCAGCCTGATTGGCAGCTTCATCTCCGAAGCAAGCTACAATTCGGCCACGGGCGCGGCTGTTAGCGGATCGTCGCCTCAGCCCGTCTCCGGCTTGATGTACTATCTCTCGCCAATTTACGGGCCGAGCGACTGGATACCGAGCATGGTATCGTCCACGGCGGGAATGATAGAGCTGGGCTTCCCGCCGATTACCAACCTCCAGATCTTGCTGCATGTGTTGACCGATTGTACCTTCCTGATTGTTGGCGGCGTTCTCTTCGCCATCTTCTGGATTGAGACCACAGGCATGGGACCCAAAAGCGTTGCCATGAAGATCCACAATTCGGGGCTGCAAGTTCCTGGATACAGAAGAAACCCGGCCTCCATTGAGAAGCTGATGGAGAGGTATATCCCCAAGGTGACTGTGATTGGCGGTGTAATCATCGGCTTACTGACTGTGATTGCCAGCCTCCTGGGAACTTTGGGAGGAGCCGGCGGTACCGGTCTACTCCTGGCGGTGAGCATAGTCTATCGGCTCTATGAGCAGATTGCCAGCGAGCAGATTCAGGAGATGTACCCCGCGATGCAGAAGTTCTTCGGAGCTTCCGCATGAACGCATCATTGAACAAATCTCTGGACAGAGTGGCCCTGATATTGGGCTTAGCTCTCTTTTTTGGAGTAATGTTGGAAGCACCCAGAGAGTCTCTGGGCGAGGGGATGAACTACGTCATGGGATGGATGCCTGGCATCCTTCCATTCCACATGGTTCTCTTCATATTGGCGGCAGTTACCGGTCTGTATGCCAGCCTGATTCAGAAGTACACTATGGACTGGGAATTCCTGCGCAACCAGCAGGAGAAGATGAAGACGCTGCAAAGAAATATGAAAGAAGCGCAGCTATCTGGTGATCAGTCCAGAATTCAAGCCCTCCAAACTGAACAGATGAAACAGGTCTCGGAGCAGGGCAAGATGATGCAGATGCAGTTCAAGCCCATGCTCTACATCGGCATTATCTCCATTCCACTCTTGATGTGGGTTTATTATTATATACCATTAACGAGTCATGCTCCCCTTGTGATGACCTTTCCCTTCTGGGGGGGGCCGTATGAGATCACTGCATCGGTGATCGGGCCAGTCAGTTACTGGTTCTACTGGTACTTCGTCTGCTCTCTGCCCGTATCGCAGATCGTACGCAAGGCTCTGAACATTGGGAGCATGGCCTGAAGATGATAATAACCGTAAGCGGCTCGCCGGGCACTGGCACCACAACTCTTGCCCGCGCCCTAGCGGCGCAGCTTTGCCTGCGGTGGGTCAACTCCGGGGAGCTCTTTCGTAAGATTGCTGGCGAGAAGAATATATCTGTTAAGGAGATGAACCGCCTGGCGGAGAAGGGTCCGGAGATCGACTATCTTATCGATGATGCTCAGAAGGCCCTGGCCAGAGAGGGTCAGGGCGTATTCGAGGGGAGGCTGTCCGGACATCTTCTCCAGGGCGATCTGAAGGTGCTCTTAAAGACGGATCTGCGGACGAGAGCCGGGCGCATATCCAGGCGCGAGTCGAAGCTGCTGGATGATGCCATGCAGGAGACGCGCATCCGGGAGGAGAGCGAGGCGCGACGGTATAAGATGTACTACAATATAGACATTAATGATCTTTCTGCTTATGATCTGGTAGTGGATACGGGCAGGTTTGATGAGGCTGGAACGCTTGCAGTCGTGCTGGCGGCAGTGAGGGCCCGACCATGTCCGTGATTCATCGTGCGGGAAAGAGGGAGGATCGTTCTCCATCATCATTATCATCTTCATCGCACCCTTCCACATCGTCCTCATCATCTCCGCCAGCCAGCGGTGGCAGGAATGCTAATAATGCTAATATTGCCCCTGGGATGCTCCCCTCAGACAGGGTCAGATCTGTCCTTCTGAAGCGGAACGGCAAGACAGATCCCGCCTATGGCACTCCTCCCTTGCAACGCAGCCTGGAGGCCCATCTACGTTTGGGGGCCATCAATCTGGATAAGACCTCCGGGCCGACCAGCCATGAGGTGGCGGCCTGGGTAAAGAGGATTCTGGAAGTCGAGAAAGCTGGGCACAGCGGGACTCTCGACCCCAAGGTGACGGGAATATTGCCCGTTCTCCTGGGAGATGCAACTCGTGTGATGGATACTCTTCTTCTGGCAGGAAAGGAGTACATCTGCCTCATGCATGTCCATAAACCGCAGCCCAGGAAACGCATCCTTGAGGTCTGCCAGGAGTTCACAGGCCCCATCTTCCAAAAGCCGCCCCTCAAGTCGTCCGTGGTCAAAGAGCTTCGGGTTCGGACCATTTACTACCTGGAGGTTCTGGAGGTCGATGGGCCCTATGTGCTCATGCGCGTGGGCTGCCAGGCGGGCACCTACATTCGCAAGCTATGCTTCGATATAGGTCTGGCTCTTGGCACCGGCGCCAACATGGAGGAGCTGCGCAGGACCAAGGCCGGACCCTTCCGGGAGGACGAGACGCTCGTCACTCTGCATATGCTTACCGATGCCTATGTAGCCTATAAGGAAACGGGCGATGAGAGCGGTCTGCGGCGAGTCATCCAGCCCGTCGAGACGGCGCTAAAGCATCTGCCACATCTCATTATTGCCGACAATGCCGTGGATGCCATCTGTCATGGGGCGCCGCTGGCGGCACCGGGACTGCTCAGCCTGGAGACGGATATAAATAAAGGGGACGGAGTTGCCCTCTTTACCCTGAAAGGAGAAGCTGTGGCCATCGCCAGGGCGGAGCTGACGAGCTACGAGATGCTGGCCTCCAAGACTGGAATTGTGGCCGCGACCGAAAGGGTAATAATGGAGCCGGGCACCTATCCCAAGGCGTGGAAGCTGGCCGAGAGGGATGGCTCCACTGCGAAGGAAACAGTAGCCAAGCGATAGAACCTTAATCAAACATGTGCCGAGGTCGTCTAGCGGTATGGCGCGAGCCTGGAATGAATCCCTGAAAGCTCGTGGTTCGAAAGGGCCCCGTGAGTTCGAATCTCACCCTCGGCGCTATGGATCTCTTTTTTGTTTCATTTCTTAAGGGATGCAGGATTTGCAGCCTTTTTCTCCAAAGAATTGGGTTTGAAGGCTCGAACTCGACTGGACCAGCGGAAACTATGCAAAATCTTCACGGTTACAGGTCCAAGTCGGTCCAAAGAGCCAGTCGTGTATCATTTATTTGCTCGGCATACCCCTGCTACAATCATGATCCGTGATAATGTGACCTCTGAATAGTCCAAAACCTTTTTGCAGCATCATGACACTTAAAACGATTCCAAGATTGCGCCAATGTTGCCGATGAAACCGTTAGGGTTTGGCGTGACCGGGCTTAGGAGCTGGAATTCGGCTAGGTTCAATAAAAATATGCAAGGTTCTACTCTAAAAGGTCTTATAAAGTGAACCATTCATAGGACTCTATTAGGAGGAAACATGGACTATTGGCTTGATCTATTCACAGGAACGACTTGGGAAGAATTTCGAAAAGCAGGTGCTAAAGTTAGCGGCTTCAGATACCGAAGACGTTCAATGGTTGAAAGGATTAAGCCGGGAGATATCCTTCTCTGCTATCTTACAGGGGTAATGCGATGGGTCGGGGCTCTAGAAGTGGTAGGCCCTAGCAAAGATACTAGCCAGATATGGAAGGTTGATGATTTCCCCGCCCGCTTAGATGTAAAGCCTATATTAATGATTGATCCAGAAAAGGGATTGCCCATGGATCAGCTAAAGGGTAAAGTGTCCTTTTTTTCCGGGCCAAAGGATGCCGGCAAATTCAAGGGCTTCTTAAGAGGCAGCCCCGCCCTTTTTGAACATCATGAAGATGGCGAGCTTATAATTGGTTTATTAAAAGAAGCTGGTTATAACCCCGTAATTCGCCCAATAGATTCACGAAAGCTATCGCGAAGGCCATTATATCGGACAAAGGGCAAAGTGGGCGATAAGAAGAAGGAAGTCCTAGTAAGCATACCAGAGACGGAAGAATCTAACCATGAATTGAAGCCTTTAGAAACTATTGAGCAAGAATCGCCACCATCGATTAGAGTTCACACCGAAATCCAATATCAGCTACTTACTCTAGGGGCGGAAATGGGCCTAGATGTATGGGTTGCCCGCAATGATCGATCCCGCTACTATCAAGACCGGACCTTAGGTGCTCTTCCTCATATGTCCCAAGAGTTGCCTACTCAATTCAATGCAGCCACACAACGGACTATCGAGTTAATAGATGTCCTATGGTTAAAGGGCAACTCTATTGTATCAGCCTTCGAGGTAGAATCTACCACATCCATTTATTCGGGCTTACTTCGGATGAGTGATCTACTTGCACTTCAGCCGAATCTCGATATCAATCTATATTTAGTCGCACCTGATGAGCGTCGGGATAAGGTAGAACAAGAGATCCTACGTCCGACTTTCCAACTTCGGCCCAAGCCTTTGCATAAGATTTGCGGCTACCTGTCCTTTTCGAAGCTGATCGAGAAGGTGGAGGGAATCCGTAAACTTGGGCTAGCTCAATCCCTAAATCCTGAATTCCTCAAGGATACAGCGGAATACTTTGGATCGGAGGAAGATTAATTTGCCAGCTCCCAAGGAAATCATAGAGCTAATTGAGCAGTTTGACCGCAATATCGAACGCTACAAGTCAGGCAGTTATAATGAAGAAGATGTTAGGTCCGAGTTCATAGATCCCTTTTTCAAAGCTCTAGGCTGGGATCTCTACAATGAAATGCGCTATTCTGAGGATTACAAGGATGTAGTTCGTGAGAGGTCTCTCCGGATGGAGGAAGGAGGCACCAAAGCTCCTGACTACAGTTTCCGTATTGGCGGTACTCCCAAATTCTTCGTTGAAGCGAAAAAGCCCTCAGTTAACCTCAAGGGCGATATAAGCCCGGCCTTCCAGCTTCGTAGATATGGATGGTCTGCA
This sequence comes from uncultured Methanosarcinales archaeon, assembly GCA_963843555.1. Classification (GTDB taxonomy): domain Archaea; phylum Halobacteriota; class Methanosarcinia; order Methanotrichales; family Methanotrichaceae; genus Methanothrix. The sequence continues at coordinate 34,787 of CAWJKV010000008.1, read as the reverse complement.
AAGCTACCCCTAAGCGTGCTTACCGACTTCGAGGAGTTAGCAGTCTATGATTGCCGTATCAAGCCTGTTAAGACGGATAAGTCATCTACTGCCCGAGTCTTCTATTACGATTATAAAGAGTATATCGAAAAATGGGATGAGATAGCATCGATCTTCTCGAAGGAGTCTGTACTCAGAGGGTCTTTTGATAAGTATGCCCAGGATAATAAAGCAAAGAGGGGTACGGCTGAAGTTGATGCTGCCTTCCTGGAAGAGATCAGCAAATGGCGAAAGGAATTCGCTCAGAATATAGCCCTTCGAAATAAAGACCTTGACCTCACTATCAGGGATCTCAACTATGCCGTGCAGGTGATTATAGACCGCATAGTCTTCTTACGCATTTGCGAAGATCGAGGAATAGAACGCTATGGTCAACTTCAGGCGCTCATAAGCGGGGAAGGTGTTTACAGACGTCTTCGTGAGCTTTTCCGGCGGGCTGACGAGCGATATAATTCAGGGCTTTTCCATTTCGAAGAGGAGTCCGGCAGGGAAGACCCAGACAATCTCACCCTCAAGTTGGAAATAGATGATAAGATCCTCAAAGAAGTCATAAAGGGCCTCTACTATCCAGACAGCCCTTACGCCTTCAAGTTCCTTCCTTCTGAGATTTTGGGTCAAGTCTATGAGCAATTCCTGGGAAAGATCATAAGGCTCACCGAAGGCCATCAGGCAAAGGTAGAAGATAAGCCAGAGGTCAAGAAGGCGGGCGGCGTCTTCTATACGCCTACCTTCATCGTTGACTACAATGTTTTGAACACAGTGGGGAGAGTGCTGGAGGGCAAGACGCCCGCTCAAGCGTCCGATTTGAGAATACTAGATCCTGCTTGCGGTTCTGGGTCGTTCCTTTTAGGGGCTTATAAGTATCTGCTGGAATGGCATTCTGATTGGTATGCGAAGCACTTGGCTCCGCTATTGGATGCCGGTGAACCGGCGACGTCTCCTAAGGTCAAGAGGCTCCTTCCGCCTTCCCGTGATTTTGAAGAGCACAATGGAAGAGGAAGGAACAGTGCAAGGGGAAAGAGGAATGATCAGGATCTTCCCCTCTCCCGAGCGGCAGGAACGGATCAGAAATCTGGTTTTGATTGGAAGCTGACGACGGCTGAAAAGAAGCGCATTCTTCTCAACAACATCTACGGGGTGGACATCGATCCACAAGCGGTGGAAGTTACCAAGCTATCCTTGCTGCTCAAAGTGCTGGAAGGAGAGAATAGGGAATCAATGGAGGCCCAACAAAAACTTATTCAAGAGCGTGTCCTGCCCGATTTGATCAACAACATCAAGTGCGGCAACTCCCTTATCGGGCCGGAATTCTTTGATGGCCGAACTACCTTCGATATGGAAGAACGCCTGAAATTAAATGCCTTCGATTGGGAAAGCGAATTTCCAGGCGGTAAATTCGATGTGGTGATCGGAAATCCACCCTACGTCAGGCAGGAGGCTTTAGGGGAATTCAAGGATTACTTTAAGATGCACTACCAGGTCTATCATGGGGTAGCCGATCTCTATTCTTACTTTATCGAACGTGGCGTATCGCTCCTAAAAGATGGTGGCATCTTCTCCTACATTGTAGCCAATAAGTGGCTCCGGGCCAACTACGGCGAACCTCTAAGACGATGGCTCAAAGAGCAGTGCATTGAGGAAATAATCGACTTTGGGGATCTTCCCGTTTTTAAGACAGCCACTACATATCCTTGCATCATTCGCATTACCAATAAGCAACCTAATGACGGATTCAAGGTAACCCAAGTAAAAACCCTGGAATTCACGAGCTTAAGCAACTATGTCAAAGATCATCAATACAATGTAAGCCGATCAACTCTTGATGACAACGGGTGGTCGTTAGCTGATGAGAAGACTTCGACTCTGCTCGCTAAGATCAAGGCGAAGGGCGTACCTCTAAAGGAGTACGTGAGCGGAAAGATCTATCGAGGAGTGCTAACCGGCCTCAACGAAGCTTTTGTTATCGATAAAACTACAAGAGAACGTTTGATTGCGGAAGATGCAAAGAGTGTGGAGCTGATCAAGCCATTCCTTGCAGGCAGGGATATTAAGCGTTATGAACTACCAGCTAGCGATAAGTACCTTATTTTAATACCGAAAGGTTGGACCTATGAGAGGTTTGATGAAGGGCATGATGCATTGGGATGGCTCAAAAGAAATTATCCTGCAATATCAAACCATTTGCTTCCATACGCAGAGGCAGCTGAGAAGCGATATGATAAGGGAGAATATTGGTGGGAGCTAAGAGCATGTGACTATTACCCCGAGTTCGAGAAGCCAAAACTCTTTTGGCCCGAGATTGCAGGAAGTGCCCGTTTTGCATTAGATATGAATGGGTATTATGCCAACAATAAAACATATCTTATACCAAAGGCAGATTTATATCTATTAGGACTTCTGAACTCCTCGTTACTTCGCCTTTTTATCCATAGTGTTTGCACCGATCTCCAGGGCAACAGCTTCAATTTCTCTGCAATTTTCATCGAAAGGACGCCAATCCGCACTATTGACTTCTCTAATGCAGAGGATAATGCACTCCATGATCGAATGATCGCCTTAGTGGATGGGATGCTAGCTCTTCATAAGCAATTGGCAAATGTGAGGGCCGGGCATGAGAGAACAGCGATCCAACGGCAAATCGAGGCAACAGATAGACAGATAGATAATTTGGTCTACGAACTCTATGGGCTGACTGAGGACGAAATCAAAATAGTAGATGAAGCACTTTCGCCATCCAATAGCTCTGCAAACCCCGATCCGGTCTTGAGTTGACCGGCATTAATCTATTCGAGGCCGAATGAATACGCCCGGTAGAGGATGGGGCTTGCATCCGGATCAAGTCCAATGACACTGCAGACGGCATCCGGGCCGCCCATAATCATCTTTCGCACACGTGAAATCACGAGCTTGAAGAAGGTCTCCCTGAGACAGTGTCAATGAATGTCCTCTTCCTGATCAATTAGCTTCTCCTTGGCGTGCTGCGACCTCTTTTTCGATCTCATTCCATCCGAGAAGAGTCTCCTCTGAAGCGACAATCCTTTTTCGGATGGACCAGAGTCGCCTACCCAGGGGAGTCTGTGGCTCGAAGGTAGAGCCTGTCTACAGAGTCTGACCTTCTGTTTTGGGCAACTGCTCTATTTTTGCAGCTAACGATTTGCTTTCGCACATTATGGGTTCTAAGTCCTCAAGTTCAAGGTTGACATTCATTTATCAGTCATACCAAATTAAGATTCGATGGCGTGGTCGAAGGCCGGTACATTGTACTTGTCAGTCTCCGGATCGTAAGGCTGCTCCTGCAGGTGCACCTCCATGCAGGCCAGCAGGTTGGGGTTGGGCTTGTCTCCGGAGTAGTAGCCTTCGGATTTATCTATTCTTTCTCATTATGACTGCAGTGATGCTTCTTTTTCACGAAACAAATGAGAGCTATCAAACCAATCATGATAAGGTGTATCTTTATAATCGTCTTGATAAGTTTTAGCATAACATATTTCACCCAAAGTATATAGGGTCTCGAAACTATTAAAAACTATCTTCCAACTTAAGCCGAACCACTTTCAAGCTACCTCACGGCAGCGATAAAACATTTTTTCCCTATCAAGGCTGGGGAGCTTAAGTGCGAATTGTGACCCAATCGTTTCCAGAGCGTTCTATGCTGTTCCAGGCGAGCGGTAATCTTCTCGAGGTGGGCTAAATATGTCTATAACCACCGAACGCTCCAAAGTAAATGCACTATGGGTCACATTCGAGGGCGCGCAGTAGCTATCTCCTGCCTCCAATTCAAAGCATTTGCCGCCGATGGTGATTTGTATCTTCCCCAAAACTACATAACCCGCCTGTTCATGTGGGTGGAAATGGTCAGGAACTTTAACACCGGGCGCAAATGTGCATTCACAAATCATCATTGATTTGCCTTCAACAAGCGTGCGACGAAGCAGCCCCGGGACCATCTCAACTGAAGCAGCATCTGCATATCGAAATATCATCTTTCTCGTTCTCCTTGATCATCTATGTCATATTTTATGTCCTTTCGCCTATTTCTAGAACTGCCATCAGCCTTTAGCTCTAGCTCATCTCCTCTCTTAATCTCTGGAAAGGCTCAGGATATTTTCTCTCCTGGCCTTCCTCCAGAATAATCCCTGCCTCATCTGAGATAGAAGACATGGCAGTCGACTGGCTTGATCGGTATCTGTAACCGATGTTGAGAATGAATTCCTGTCAGTAGGTAACGTCTGCCCGTCTGGAACATGATCGACCCCTTTTCTGCCTGGGATCACCCGGCCACCTTATCTTCTCTCCCAGAGATTCTACCTTGCACCTTGATCCATTCCGCTCCAAACAGGAAGATCTGCGCCGAGTAATAAATCCAGACCAGGAAGACCACCAGCGAGCCTGCCGCTCCATAGGGCGATCCGATGTTGGCAAATTTCACATAAGCCTCGATGCAGAAGTTTCCAATGGCAAACAGAAGGGCCGCCAGGGCCGAGCCGGGAAGCACATCACTCCATGACAGCCTCACACCGGCCAGGGTCTTGTAGGTAGCAGCGAACAGCATAGTGACAAAAGAGAATGAGACAACAAATGTGAGAAGGCTGATCAGGTGAACCGGCAGAAGCATCTTCAATCTGCAAAGCTGCCGGAATGAGCAGGGCCGTGAAGACCGATGTCACCAGGAGCAAAAAGGCAACCAGGCCAATGAGCAGATAAGATCGTAGATAGGAGATGATCATATTCAGAAACGGCATATCGTCATCCGAAAGGTTCCAGATGATGTGAAAGGCCTTCTTGGTCTGCACGAAGAGACCGGCGGCACCAAGCGACAGGAGCAATATGCTCAATAGCGTGAGTGGGAAGGAATGCTGCCAGAGTTCCGACCTGATCGATCAGCTCACCCGCCGCCGATGGCAGCTGCTGGCCGGCCAGCCTCTCCACCAGTACCGCCATATCGCGTCCCAGAAGTCCCTGCTGGAATAGAGAGTTTATAGATATCAGTATCAAAATGAACAGCGACACAAAGGAGAAGAGGCCATAGTAGGCCAGAGCTGCAGCGAGAAGCGATGCGTCGTCTTTGAGCCATTCGGAAAAGGCCTCCCTGAGGTGCTTATAAATAGTCTCCAGACGCAAAGAAAGCGGCAAACATCTTCACCCGTGACTTCTTATCAGACAGATCACCAAAAAAAGAAGAAAAAGAGAGCCCTCAGGCACCCTTCAGATCCTCTCTCTGGGTGATGTTCTTGATCTCCTGTTTCAGCTCCTCGGGCAGCCCTTTGATCTCCACATCCAGGAAGCCGCGCACAATGACGCTGGTGGCCTCGTCAGATGACAGCCCGCGGGACATGAGATACTCCAGCTCTTCTTCTGAGATGCGGCCTACCGCCGCCTCATGGGACATATCCAGATCCCGGCTCTGGCCATCCAGCTCGGGTATGGAGTAGATTCTGCCCTTGTCTGATAACAGAAGGCCAACGCACTCCAGATGAGCGCGGGCGCCAGGGACTCTGCCCGTCATCCTCCCCCGGGCGATGACTTCTCCGCCCACACAGACCACCCGGGAGATGGACTCAGCACTGGTATCGGGAGCATTGAGATTTACATTGCTTCCCACATCGATGTTGCCCATAGTGGCGTAGATCACCGTGTTGAAGCTGGCCACCGCACCCCGACCGGCGAGCGTGGCCGTGGGGAAGGTCTGGAGGGTCTTCACAGGCCTGAGCAGGATATAGTTGTTGGAGAGAGATCCGCCCTCTGCGATGGTGATTCCCGTTCTCGGTCGCACCTCGACCTCTTTTCCCCAGCTGTGCACCATGGTAAAACTCACCTTGGCATTCTTCTGGATGAAGAACTCCGAGACTCCGGCATGCAGTCCGCGCTGCACATGTGCCGGAGTGGTGCAGCCGGTGATGACGTGCAGCTCCGAGCCCTCTTCAGCGATGATGATGTTATGCACACGCTGGTTGAGATTGGTGGATCCGAGATACAGGCAGCTCTTCACAGGGAAGACGGTCTTCATGCCCTTCTTGGCGCGGATGAAGTAACCTGCCGGCAGGCGAATTAGCCACATCGGCCGTGTACTTATCGGCATCCGGTGCCACCAGCTTCCACCAGTAGTCCTGCAAATAGTCGTACTTCTCCAGGGCGGAAGCCATATCCATGATCTCCACGCCATCATAAAGCGACTTGGCCACCACCGGCGTCTGATCCATCTGCACATAAGCGCCGGAGGATTCTGAATCCAGCTTCACGCCCACGTCCAATGCCGCCTTCTTCACGGCACTTGGAAGATCTTCGGCATCCTCTACAACGCTTTGGGGTTTGGACTCGGTATCATAGCTCTCCAGGTCCACATCTGTGCCGTAGAGGGCTTTTTTTTCTCGTGCCTTAAGGGCTTTTTCTTCTATGCTGGACATAGGCATCCCACACACCCTTCGTATCCGCTCTTCTTGATCTGTTCCAGGATCTCAGTCGGGTTTCCGCTGCAGACGATGGCACCACCCAGCATGACATGAGCCCTGTCGGCTTTCATATACTCCAGGATATGGCCGAAGTGGGTTATTATTATCCCCGACTTGGTCCGGGAGCTGGGCCGCAGATCCTTTTGCGTAAGCATGTTGATGGCCTCACCGATGAGCTTGATGTTCTCCAGGTCCACGCCTGAGTCGGGCTCGTCCAGCATCACCAAATCCGGTTGCTGCGCCAGGAGCTGAACCATCTCGGAACGCTTTACTTCGCCACCTGAGAAACCACGGTTGACATCCCGGTCGCCGAAAGCCTCGAAATCCATCTTCTTCAGAATGGTCGGAGCATCGGCCTTGGGATTGATGATCTTGATGAGGTCTTTGAGCCTCAGACCGCGGATGGCTGGCGGGCGTTGAAAAGCCATGCCTATGCCCAGGCGTGCCCGCTCATCCATGGACATGTGAGTGATATCCTTTCCTTTGAATACAATGCGCCCTCCATCGATTGTGTACCTGGGAATTCCAGCGATAACATTTAAGAGCGTGGTCTTGCCCGTCCCATTGGGTCCGAAGAGAGCATGGGTCTCACCACGGTTTATTCTAAGGTCGAAGTTTTTGAGAACCTGTTTACTGCCGATGCTGACCGACAGATCTTCAATCTCCAGCAGCCGCATCACCTCCAATGACTATATCAATCTAACTTAGGGATTATAATATCTTTTGCCGAAGCGTCCAAAACCAGCTAATCTCACCGATATTACCACATTTACAGAAATTATCTAATCTGATTTGAGCTATGACGTAAGAATGCTTCATCCGATTCGTATCAGCAACTGCGATCATCTGTAGTGCGCTCGATCTTATGTCTCGACTATCTCTCTTACGGCACAATCAATCCGCTGGACTTCTTCGGCGATGTAACTCGATTCATCTGACTCTACAATTCATCTGAAGATACCATAAATTGTTTATATGATAAGAGCTTATTTGAAACTAAAATATTTAAACATATGAGTAGTCAGGTGAGATAAATGAATTCGAACGACAGGAATATTCGAACCCTCCTTGTGATCATTTCCATGACCATGATCTTCATGGGAACGACAATTGCTCAGTATGACTATGGGCCTACTTCAGACGAAACTATGGCATCATACACCCCGCAAGTCAGCTCGAAGGTGCCGATTGCCTCCGCCGTCCTGGAGCGACCAGTCGCCTCATACAGCTACTGCTTCAAATGCCTGCCCGCGCCCAGGCTGACCTACACCGGCAAGGAGGATTACACCGTGGGCGGCGTTACATATACCCGGTATAAGCTCTCTGTTGCCAATAGAGACGACTATCCCGCCAGCCTCTTCAAGCCTGCCCCGGACCTGCCGCCCTGTGGGCTTAACACCAATTCCGCCCGGACCTGGGTGAACATCTACAATTCATTTGATGGAGGCTACATCTACGGTTTTTGCGCATTATCCAGCCCTTCTGACCTCGATGGCCTCTGGTTCGCAGTTCCCAAAGGAGAGGTGCCTCCAAAGAGCGTTTACATAACCCTGAATGACCGCAGATGCGATATCGTATTGAAATCCAATTCAGTTGCGATAAGCTAGTATATCGATTCTGAATTGATACAACAATAAGATAGAGTCATATATCTCCCGGCATCTCATCCATTTTATATTTCCAGGTAAAGATCGTTGGTGTTTTATTTAGATAATTAAAATACTCGTCGATCCTATCTATCAGCTCGTTTTTTGACCCCACTCGGATTCCGCGCAACATGCTTCGAGTCATTTTGCTGAATAGAGTCTCAATGATATTCAGCCAAGATGCATGTTTTGGCGTGAAAACAAAGTGAAATCTATTTGGCACAGACATCAAATATTTTCTCGTTTCTTTTGATGTATGGACTTTCAAATTATCAAGAATGATAGTAATCTTGATATAAGACGGGTATACCTCATTTAGATATTTTAAAAATTCTACAAATTCCTTACTCCGATGATTATCAAATACCTTATGATGTATATTACCAGTTATTAGATCGATACCCGCAAGCAAAGAAATCGTCCCATATCGAATATATTCGTAATCACGAGCAATAGATGGATATTCTCCAGGCTTTGGTGGTAGGTCTGGAGCTATTGTTCCAAGTGCCTTAATACCAGGCTTTTCATCATATGATACTATTGCAGAGAGGACTTCTTCACCAGATCCAACTTTCTTCTTCATCATTTCTACTTGCTTATATGTATGCAGAACTACCGCACTCTTGGAATCAAAATCTGGATCTTTCTTTTCTATATAAGATATAATTTTATGTGGTTTAATTTTGCTTGCATTTAGAATTTTAGATACGGTCCCTTGTGTTATATTTGAGACTTCTCCAAATCCTTTCTCATGGCAATGTGCTCTAATATATTCCACCAATAATCTTTGGGTCCATAGCTCATGAGGATACCCGAGGTCCTTTGGTTTCATGCATGCAATAGATATGATCCATGCGCGTGCTTCCGATGAAATCTCTTTGGGACGCCCTGATCTTGGTAAATCTCTAAGAGCATCCTCTAAACCATAGGCAAGAGCTTTTTTTATAGTTCGAATTACTTTATAACGATTAGTATGTAAATCTCTTGCGATGCGGGAATCATTTGACCCTTCGATATTGGCAAGCAATATTTTTGCGCGCTCCACTTCTCTTTGTGGATGGGTTCTAGATCTGCTTACTTCAACTAAAATGGCGATCTCCTCAGAATTGAAGCTCAACTTTGGTCGTGTACTCTCGAATGGCATAATACACATATGAGCTGCAGGAATAAAAGTATTGTGGCTTTAATTCAGAATTGATAAACTAGTTGCCAGTGCCCTCGGGCTTTGGCAAGAATCCTTTTTTGATAAGTAAAGAATCACCAGAGGCATGAATTGATATAATTTAATCCAAAGCCTCCATCGCCTGCTCCTCCACCACATCGAAAGCCCGGCAAATCCCTGTGTAGCTAAGCACGACTCTACCCGCCAATGTATCCTGGCAGGCCAGCATCTCGCAGAGCCGTCGATCGTACTCCTCCAGATCGATCTTTCTCCTCTGCAGGTACTGGTGGCCCCACGGTCCGGCTACTAGATACTTATTGAGTGGATCAGAGCTGGAGAGATAGTGCTCCAGCATGGCCTCTTGGGGACTCGTCAGCCGGTCGAAGGTCTTCTGCAGGGCGATTGATTTCTTCTGCTCGTCTGTCTTGGTGGGATTCCTGGGTCTGCAGACCAGCGCCTGCAGCGCCTGCAACCGTAGTTGATCCAGGTTGAGGCGGGCAAAACGCAGCGAGTTTTGCAGGGATTTCTGAAAGCTTAGCTTGATTGTCTCTTTGGCCTTACTGTACCCCTCGGAATCTTTGGCCATTCTTTGCTCCAAAGCCTGCAGAGCAGTGCGAGATGAATCGCGGCTCTTTGCCACGGACTGCACATAAACTGAGATCTTGCCAGCGCATTCAGCGAACTCGCCCTGCCGCAAGGGAAGTACCATGCTCTGCACGGCCTCGATGGCGCTTTCCAGTTCGGTCTTCATACCAGCCTACCACATAAGCCGGGGCAAAATCCTCTGACCGGCCAGGAGAGCGCTCGAGTCCTCTGCCCGGCGGGTGACCTCAGCCTCGTCTCCCGAGATCAGCAATTCCGCCGGCCGGGGCTGACCGTTATACTGCGAGGCCATGGAAAAGCCATATGCTCCGGTATCCAGGAAGGCCAGCACGTCTCCCCTTTCCAGACGCGGCAGCTGGCGGTCGCGGGCCAGCACATCACCTGTCTCGCAGATCGGCCCGACAACGGTGTAGGTCTCCTCCAAAGGCGCACCTGCCCGGTTGGCCACTACGACATGATGATAGGAGTCGTAAAGCATGGGACGGGCCAGGACATTGAAGCCGGCGTCCATGGCAGCGAAGTTGACGTGAGCCCTCTTGACCTCGTTTACGCCCGTCAGCATGATGGTAGTATCCGCCACAATGCTCCGGCCCGGCTCCAGGATAAGCTGGGGAGCGATGCCCAAATCCCGGCTTCGATTCAGGAAGATGGGCAGGATGGCTTTAGCCAGGTCTGCGGGCTCGGGAGAGGGAGTGTCGGGGTGATACTGGATGCCCAGGCCGCCACCCAGGTCTATCCTCTTGACCTCGCCGCCCTTCTCCACCACTGCACCGGCAATGTCCATCATCTTATCTGCCGCTTCTGCAAAAGAAGATGTATCCAGGATCTGTGAGCCGATGTGGCAGTGCAGGCCCACCGGCTTTATGCCTATCAGGCTCATGGCCCTCTGGTAAGTCTCAGCAACCTCTTCAGCCGGAATGCCGAACTTGGAAGACCGAAGGCCAGTGGCGATCTTGGGATGAGTTTTGGCAGAGACATCAGGGTTGACCCGGAAGAGGATCTCGGCCTCCAATCCAAGAGCCTGGGCAGTTCTTGCCAGATGCTCCAGTTCTTCACGAGAGTCCACGGACAATCGCACCCCCGCTTGTAGCGCCATCTCATGATCCTTCTCGCTCTTGGAGTTGCCGTTAAAAAGGATCTTATCCCTGGGGATGCCGGCCATGCGAACCACAGAGAGCTCGCCGGCAGAGAAGACGTCTGCTCCCATGCCCTCCTGGGCGGCGATACGCAAAATTGTGAGATTGCCATTGGCCTTTACTGCGAAGTACTTGTCTGCATCGGGAAAAGCCCTGTGGTAGGCGCGAATGTTCTCTCGAAGTCTTTTTTCGGATGTGACATAAAGGGGCGTGCCGTGCTGCTGTGCCAGCAGAAAACAGTCCACGTCTTCGATAAAGAGGTGATTGCTGCGAGTGGTGAGATGAGATTTAGGTCCGAACATGATTTTAACAGATCTCTCGCATTACTAAATCGTTTCTATGCCTGGGGTAATAATTAATGCCAAGAGTTGGCTCTCACCAAAATCCGGCTTTGGTGCTCGGGCCCGAGCGCCATGGATTTGTGCAAAAAGCGGCATGCCAAGACAAGCTGGCCGAGGTTCCTTGAGCAGAGGCCAGGCTGCAATTATGATGGACCATCGAGATCCTGGAGGAGAGCTACACACTGTAGATGCAGTCCAATTTTGCTGGTTATTCGTAATGCCTGTACAACCACCCAAGATTGGACTAAATCCGAAAAAAGAAGGGCAGGATAACAAGTTATGCATACTGCTAAGAGACGGGATTAGCCCATGTACCTCAGCTCCCTGGCTTTGGCGAAAAGCTGCATTATCCTCACTAGTGCTCTGTAACAAAAGTTTTAAATTTTAGAACTTGCCATATAATAAAGATCATGGCAAGGAAGAAATTGCACATTGTCAGCTTGAAAGAAGAAGAACGAGAAGAGCTGAAACAATATCTTCGTAAAGGCAAGTCTTCTGCAAGAAGTCTGACTCGGGCCAGGATACTTCTCTTAGCGGATGAAGGGCGCGATGATGAAATGATCGCAGAAGCATTAAAGGTGAGCAAGTCGACAGTGAGTCGAATAAGAACGAGATATTGCGAGGGTGGTCTGGATTTTGCACTGCATGAAAAAGCCCGCAGTGGTGCCCCTCCAAAAATAGATGGAAAGATCGAAGCACAATTGACCCTTCTTGCATGTTCTGAGCCGCCTGATGGCAGATCAAAATGGACGTTCAGACTTCTGGCAGATAAGCTTGTTGAGATGGAGGTCGTAGATTCCATCTCCCATATGAGTGTGCAAAGGCTATTGAAAAAAATGAAATTAAACCTTGGCTAAAGACTCGCTGGTGCATAGGAAAGATGACGAGTGATTTCATCTGGCACATGGAGGATGTCTTGGATCTTTATGAGCAACCCTATGATCCGAAACGCCCGGTTATCTGTTTCGACGAGAGGCCATGCCAGTTGATCGGCGATGCGATTATTCCGATTCCCATGAAACCAGGAAGCCCAAAGAAAGAGCATTATGAATATATCCGAAATGGCACATGCTGTATATTCTTGGCCTTTGAGCCTCGCGCAGGTAAGAGGATATTCGTGTTAAGGAACGCCGGACGAAAGTCGATTATGCAGATTTTATGAAATTGCTCGCTCACCATTATCCAGAAGCTGAAACCATTATTTTGGTCCAGGATAACCTAAACACACATACGGCTGGTTCATTTTATGAAGCCCTATCTCCAGATGATGCTTTCCAACTCGCAAAGAGGTTTGAGTATCACTATACTCCCAAGAAGGGAAGTTGGCTCAATATGGCGGAGATAGAACTCTCTGCACTTTCAAAGCAATGCTTGGATCGCAGGATTGCCGATGTGAAGAAGCTTGCCGATGAGGTTAGCGCTGGGAACGAAAGCGGAATGCAATCGGCGCAACAGTAAGATGGAGGTTCAATAAAGATAACGCCAGAGTAAAACTCCAAAGGCATTATCTTAATCTGCAAAATTAATACGACCGAACGCATTAGGAGCATTGTCTTGTTTATCCATATGGTTGCATCCTGCGAACAAATCTCGATGGCCCTGTCGAATAGTTAGCAGGCATGGTAAGGGAGACTACAAGAAGCTATCCCATCGCGATATGTTTTGTTGCCGCTGACCTTCCTCCATGATCATGGAGATCGATGGATACAGATTAAGGTACTATGCTGTTAATCATAGTTCGCAACTTTCCATGTCAATTAAGATGCTTCTCCGACAAGTATTAATTTCATGGAATTCCAATGATTTAATTAGGTGATAGAATGGTACGTGTTTAGCTGGCCAGCTTCGCGGTTAGCATTTGGAGACTATTCAACCCTTTCTGTCCCCATGTTGCCAGTGTCGTCATGATTCGCTCATGAATCGAAGTTCCTTTGTCATTGCGCAGTGTGCCCAAGATCTTTCTCAAAACCACGTGTGGTCGCAACGCTCTCTCGGCTCGATTATTGGTCGGCTCTACACCTGGATTAATGATAAATGTGAACCAGTAGTCAAACCCGTTGTTGATTTTCCCGATGAATTTCCGGACTTTCTCGATAGAGTACTCTTTCATGATCCAGTGCCGAAGCGCTTCTCGCGCCAATTGCCATAGTCTCTTTCTGACTTTTGGCGGAGGATCGTTTTCCAGAGCCTCGGTTAGTATCTCGTAAAGCTCTTTGAGTGCATTATGTAGTGGAATCGCTTCCTCGAACTTCTCAGCAATCTCTTTTGACTCTCGAAGCAGATGTGCCCAACATCGCTGAATGCGATTTGTGAACCTGGCATAAGGTTTCCAACCGTCGCACACGATTATTCCCTTGAATCTCCGCGTCAAGACTTCCGTCAGAACCTTCATGCCTCGGCTCTTCCGAATCACGAAAAAAGACTCAGATGGTGTGGAAAAGGTCCAGATCCAATGTCTTTCTCCCTGGACATGGATTGACGTTTCATCCACGTAAAGGATCGGAGCGCCTCGAATCTTCTTTAGAATCGCATCGTATTCCGATTGAACCGCATCAGCAGCGCGACGGGTTAAATCGAGTATCGTAGCAGGACTTATTTTCAGACCGAACAGTCTCATCATTGCGTCGTGGATCTTTCGGTGAGGCATTCTACCATCATATTTTAGCAGTGTCGCCTGCGCAATTACGTTGTTTCCGAATTTGCCTTCATGTGGGCAGCCTGGATCTTTTGCAGCAACTTCTTTCCGGCAGCAAGCACATCTGTAATGCGAGATTCTGTATTCAGTAACGATGATCGGCTGAGGTTCAGGAATTTCCTCAATGATCTTCGAATCAATTCGAAAAGGAGAACCAAGCTTTGTCCCGCAATCGGGACAGTGATCCATTGTGACTTCCACTTGCCTATCCGGAGCCACATAAGTCCTTGTTACGCCTTTGTGCCCGCTTTTTTGACCAGGTTTTCCCTTGATGTCTTTTTCCCGATCCTTTTTGCGATTGCGGCCACGTCTTAGACTTGGTGGAGTATGTGCATTCTCATATTGAGCTAGTCGAGCTTCAAGTTCGATAACTTTTGCCTTAAGCAGCTCATTCTCATGCTTCAATTGTTCAACAAGCTCACGAAGCTGCCTGTTAATTTCTCCTTCGTCCATACTCCCAATAAAAGAATATTGCGATTATATTACTTAATTTTTCTGGTCTAAATGAATTTTGATGGAAATTTTAGAAATTTAAGCGAGAGCTAAACACGTACATAGAATGAAATTTGCAGGAAAACTAGCCACAAGCATACTCATCGCAGCGGTTGCGATGATTGCAATGATTGCGGTCTCTGTCGCCCAAGAGGCGATTCCGCAAGTAATAGTTTTTGAGAATACTAATATGGAGGGCCAGCATAAACATTATTTCGCGAGCGACCCAGATTTGACCACTAACTCGGATGGAAGATTTTGGAACGACCAAATCTCATCGATGGTAATAATCTCCGGGAATTGGACTTTCTTTGCGGATCCTGTTGGTTCGGGAGGGGTGTCAAATCCAAGTGTCACTCTCGGGCCCGGAGTTTATTCAGATGTGACGAAAGAACGCATTCCAGACAATTCCATCTCACAAATCCGTTTAGAAGCCTAAATCGAAGAGGCATCCTGGAGAGCCTCCCTTCAATATCTCCAGGTCCTCATCATCTAGCAGTGTGCATTTTTCACGCACATTTTTATACAATCTTCTAGATAACATTGCAAATGCGTTTGCCGAGATTGTTGCTCTCGTGGCAGCAATTGACAGTGTTTTCAGGGGATTAACAGGATCAGATACGCTGTCAATTATGCGAATAACTCTGGCCTGTTTCTTGCATAGTATTGCCATGCAATATCCATTTCTCTAAGAAACGGCATGCAACGTGCAGTATTTCCATGATTGATACCATCCATGGTACATCCGCCGGCGCAGATAAATCGAACCTTGCATTTATCGCATTCCTCCATTTTTAGGACGTTCCTTTCCATCCAACGTGCTGCAGCAGCATCATTCAATTCCCATTTCGGATCGTATGATCCAATTCTCATTGATGAATCTCCTGCCCCTTCCAGACAGACGTGCACATCTCCTTTAGGATCAAAGATGTACATCCCTAATACTGCTTCACAACGATAGATCACAGGATATCGTGGATCATTGTGCAACAATATGCGCTCAACGTAATTGAAGCCCCTGAAATGCTTAATGTCGAATACCTCACGGATATAAGGCGTTTTTTCAACTACCTGCAATAGCGCCAGGAGCAGATCTGCCTCGTCCTTGGGTGTATCATAATTGCCAAGAGACCCATGATCGGTCACCGGAGACACATATGCTGAGAAATCTTTGGACTCAAGCCAACCATGTTCTTGCACGAATTCGGCAAGCCTCGGCAAATGCTCTACGTTATTCATATCCAGATTTACGCGCAGAGTGATCTTCCAGCCATCAGATAGTGCTGAATCCACTCCTTTTATTATTTTATCAAATGAGGAATCACTGTTGTTGCGATAGCGACGACGCTGATCATGAATTTCGCGAGGGCCGTCCAGAGTAACTTGTACATTGCGGCAATTCTTTGGTGGATCATGCTCGGCCACAAACTCCTCTAAATAAGTGCCGTTAGTGGTTATATTATAGGGCCAGTGCAGTTCCGATAACCTGCTCATCAGATAATCAAGAACTTCTAGATTCGCTTTGTGTCTCAGCAGGGGTTCGCCTCCCGTGATGGAGATCTTGGGCAACATCTTTTTCCCTTTATTCAGCTCCATTGACCTATTTTCGCATTCATTGATGACATCTATGCCAAGATCCACTTGTTTCTTTGAGAGGAATCCACAGGATGATGCCTTAGCTCTCTGGAAACAATACGGGCAGGCTAAGTTGCAGTGAAGTGAAGTGATGAAGCCATAGTAACCACCATTCAATCCGGCTGCGATTTCATCACGCTGACCGTAGGATTTGCCTCCCGTTCTGACCAACGATTCTTCTGCATCGGGATCCAGCCAAACAAGACCACGTTCTATGTAATGATTCCAAATGTCATCAGAGAGTTGGTCTTCAGATAGCACTCCATTTTTCTCTCCTTCCAGAAAAGTCCTGTAAACCTCTTCATTAACGATGTCTGTCGCTCCAAAGAGCAGGTTTTTAAGAATCCTTATAGTTCCATTGTCCTTTGATTTTAGTTCGACAAGATGATTGTAACGACTAGGATAGTACATAGTGTCCTCCGCTGCCAAAAAATATTAGATGAAACGATCTTCATCGTCTTAAGATATTTGAATGCAGCACCAGCTGACACAGCATCCTTCAATGCAACATTCAATTTTCAGTCGTGCATCCGGATGATTGAACATATCCGTGACTTCTCTCGCCAAACCTTCTGCTACTTGCCTGTAGGCGGGATCCGTCTTCACTTTAGCACGCTTAATTTGCTCCTCGTCAATTTTCATTGGTTGCATTCTTACTTCCATTGAGATCGTTCTCCTTTCTGTATTAGGACTTCTGTCCCTAATGGGCTCTTCGCATTTTCAGTGCTAATCTTGGGTTACTATGGTTCTCCAATCGTTAAGTTTGTCTATGTGCGTCCTCTGTGAAATTCTGCAGTTGAAACGTCGTCGGCCACTGGTTATGATTCAGTGATTCAGCGAGGAACCTCCATTACTTCTTTCTCAGCATTATATTTATATCTTTGGGTACTATCCGCGGTAGTTGTTATCCAAGATGGTTACGGGAGCCTTTGAAAAGCCTCAAAGCGACCAGACTATCGAAGAGTCGGCCACAGGAAGATTGCGTAAGTCTGCAACCAAGGATAGGTCTCGTGCCGGGCAGATTTGCGAAATGAATCAAGCTCAGGCAGACCAACAAGTTAAACCGCCAAATCTCGCATTATCCGTAAGATAAACTCTATAAGCTATTATATGATCCATCAATGAGGCATAGAATGAAGACCAAATCCTCATTGTGGCGTTTTCGATATGCTGGGATGGATTGTCCAGTGGATATGAGATTTGCATAGGCTGTATCAGAAAAGGAGGCGAAGGCTGCGCTCCTGAAGAAGTTGAGGGTCAGGAAATTGCCTCAAGGAACTGAGCTCTGGCCTGGGAGTGATCAATTGGCGATTTGAGCATTTGCGCGATATGATTTTGATCATTCACTGAGAATGGGCCCTCAATTGCGAGCTTTCCCCTCACAATACCCTTTCCTCTGCCCTCACCACCTCAATTCCCGCCTGCTGCAAGAAATCAAGTGCCGTCTGGTCGGGGTAGCTCTGTTGATAGACGATCTTTTTCACCCGCGCGTTGATCATCATCTTGGAGCAGAGGATGCAGGGCTGGTGAGTGCAATAGAGCGTTGCCCCCTCGATGCTGATGCCGTGCATTGCCGCCTGAATGATGGCGTTCTGCTCGGCATGCACTGCCCGGCAGAGCTCGTGGCGCGTGCCGCTCTCCACATTCTCACGGGCGCAGCCCACGATGTCGCAGTGGTCGAGGCCAGCGGGCGCGCCGTTGTAACCAGTGGTGAGAATTCTCTTGTTCTTCACGAAGAGCGCTCCCACCTGGTTACGCAGACAGGTGGACCGCTTCGCTACCACAGTTGCAATCTCCATGAAATACTCGTCCAGACCGGGGCGGTCGATGAGAGGCATCGGACTGATAGTTGCAGTACTGCTTAAAAAAACCTCTCCACGAGATCTCCGGCAGCAAGACTTGATGCAGATTGCCTTAAGGCGCAACGGAAGCTTAATATTCCCTTCTTGCATCGAAACCCTTTCATGTCAATTCACTGGGCTGATGTCATCGCCGAGAAGCTGGAAGGCTCTGGCCCCCACACCATCGCTACAGGCATAACCCCTTCCGGGCCGGTCCACATCGGAAACATGCGCGAGGTCATGACGGCAGAAGCTGTCTATCGCGCTCTCCTGGATCGGGGTGTGGAAGCGCGCCTGATTTACATTGCCGATACCTTCGACCGGCTGCGCAGGCTCTACCCATTCCTGCCGGAGAGCTTCAATGAGCACATCGGCAAACCTCTCTCCGAGATTCCCTGCCCCACGGGATGCTGCGGCAGCTATGCCGACCACTTCCTCAATCCCTTCTTGAAAAGCATGGAGCGGCTGGGCATAAAGCCGGAGGTCTTCCGGGCTGATGTGCTCTACAAAGAGGGCAAGTATGTCGATGCCATAAAGACGGCCCTGCAGCGTAAGGACGACATCGCCCGCATCCTGAAAGAGGTCTCAGGCCGCGACGTCCCCGAGGGCTGGAGCCCATTTGATGCCATCTGCTCTTCATGCGGCCGGACGAACACGACGCACGTCACGGGATTCGATCTGGATGCCGAGACGGTGGACTATGTATGTTCCTGCGGAAGCGTTGGCAAAGTCTCATTCCGCGGTGGAGGAAAACTGGTCTGGCGCGTGGACTGGCCAGCCCGCTGGCCCATCTTCCGAGTCACCGTAGAGCCCTTCGGCAAGGATCATGCTACTGCAGGCGGCTCATACGACACAGGCAAGAGGATCAGCGAGGAGATCTATGGCTACCCGGCTCCTTTCCCCATGGTCTACGAATGGATTCATCTCAAGGGCGTGGGCGCCATGCATAGCTCCACAGGGATAGTGGTCACCATCCAGGATATGCTCGATGTCGTGCCTCCAGAGGTCCTGCGCTACCTGATCATCAGAAATAAGCCCGAGAAGCACATCGAGTTCGATCCCGGGCTGCCCCTGCTCAGTCTGGTCGATGAGTATGACCAGAGAAAAGGGGATGAGAGGGCCATTGAGCTCTCCAACATCAGCCGCAGCGGCCCGTTCGAGATACCCTTCCGCCATATGGTCACAGCGGTGCAGATCGCCCGGGGCGACGAGGATAGCCTCTTCATGGCCCTGAAGAGATCCGGATACGATGTGATTTCCAGGCGAGAAGAGATCCTGGGACGGGCTCACAATGTGCAGACGTGGCTGGATAAGCATGCACCTGCCTATGTCAAATTCCAGGTTCAAGAGACGCTCCCTTCGGCCATAAACAACCTCACGCCCACAGAACGCCGGGGCCTGGGCCTTCTGGCCGAGCAGATCGACGAAAAGACCGCTGCCGAGATTCACGAGCTGGTTTATGCTGTGGCCAAAGAGCAGAACCTGGATTCCAAAAAGTTTTTCCAGGCCATCTACCTGGCGTTCCTGGGCGACCGGCAAGGCCCAAAAGTGGGATGGTTCCTGGCCAGCCTGGAAAGAGATTTTGTGAAGACCAGGCTCATGGAAGCAGCCGCCTCTACTGGATGATGACGGTCCACAAGATCTATCTCTCAGGCCCGCTCTTCTCCGCGGGCGAAATTGCCTGGGGAGAGCGATTTTCCGCCTTTCTGAGGGAACATCTGACGGATATGGAGGTCATATGGCCTCATGAGATTGTCCCTGACAGGGCGCTGCCAGAAGGGGTCTTTCGGGCAAATCTTAAGGCTTTAGACGAATGCGATCTGATGGTTGCCGTCCTGGATGGCGCGCAGGTGGACGACGGCACAGCCTGGGAGATCGGCTACTTTTTCAGTCAAGGCAAGAAAATCCTGGGGATCAGAACGGACTTTCGGCGCGCGGGCGAGTCGGATGGGTCCAGGGTCAACCTCATGATCGAGCGCTCTTGCGTGACCGTGGCATCTAGCACGGATGAGCTTTATATCGAGCTCGAGAGGCTCCTGGATTGATCGCGCCCATCTTTGATACAACCCTACTCCTGGTGGAAGGAAGGGAGAGAGTTCTGGTTGCGGCCGACCTCCATCTGGGTCTTGAGCACGAACTGTGGCTGGGCGGAGTCTCTATTCCCAGTCAGACTGAGAAGATTCTGGCGCGACTGCAGGGATATGTGGCAGAGATTGTTCCGGACAGACTCCTGCTTCTGGGAGACCTGAAGCATAATGTTCCCAAAACGAGTTGGCAAGAGAGAAGGGAGATACCGGATTTTTTGCGCCGGCTGTCGGATCAGGTAAAGGTGGAGATCGTTCCGGGAAATCATGACAGCAACCTGGCAGACATGGCCCCTCTGGGCGTACGGTTGCGACCATCCTCTGGCTTTGTGCTGGACGGCGTGGGCTATTTTCATGGCCACACCTGGCCTGATGAGGAGATCATGCATGCCGATCGACTGGTAGCGGGGCACCTGCACCCCGCGGTGAGACTGAAAGATCCTCTGGGATACTCCCTGACCCGACCCGTTTGGGCCAAAGCACCTCTCCTGCCGGAGTCGGTGCAAGAGCATTACGGTTTTGCGAGTGATGCCGAGATCATCATCATGCCCGCCTTCAATGATCTATGCGGCGGATTGCCCCTCAATGAGCCCTCCGATGACCTGCGCGGCCCGCTCCTTACAATGATGGATTGCGAGCACGCGCGCCTTTATCTACGGGATGGAACCGACCTCGGTCTGCTGAGGGAGATAAAAGCGGCTCGAAAGATGCCGGTTTGAGCAGCAAGAGTTATTAGCTCGGCCTCCGCATGCTTTTCCGGATAATTTCAGAGGGCGATAAAGTGAATGATAGAGAGAGACTCTTGGAGCTGCTGGTGGAGAAGTCCCTGGAGGTAAGGCCGGTCACCCTGTCTTCTGGCAGGACCAGCGACTACTACATTGACTGCAAGCGTGTTACCTTAAGCCCGGAGGGGGCCTATTTAACAGCCGGGCTTATGCTGGAGATGATCCGGCCGGATGTGTCAGCCGTAGGTGGTCTTACCCTGGGTGCAGACCCTATTGTATCATCTATATCGGTCTTAAGCCATTTACAGGGCAGAGGGCTGGCAGCCCTGATTGTTAGAAAAGAGCCCAAGAAGCATGGCACCATGAATTACGTGGAAGGGCCTGCCCTGGAGACAGGAGCAAAGGTTGCCGTGGTGGAAGATGTGGTCACCTCGGGTGCCTCTCTCATCAGGGCCATAGATCGCATCGCGGCCGCGGGCTACCAGCCTGTACAAGCCCTGTCCATACTGGATCGCCAGGAAGGTGGAAGAGAAGCCATCGAGTTGCGGGGATTCGCGCTGCAAGCCCTCTTCACCCGCGACGATCTAAAATTAGACAATAAATAGGATAAGATTCCCTACAGCGCCGGTTCGAGAATCATCTCGAATCTTATATTTCTGGGTGAAGAGAAAAATGTTTTGGGATTTGCTCGAACCTACTGCCCTTCCGGCCAGGATCCTTGGTCTGCATCACCGGTTGGATACTGCCCAGGTTGGCCTCGGTTGGTTATCGAATCATTTGGCATTCCTTCATTCTGGCCGAAACCACTAGAGGGAGGCATATCGCCGGGATTGGATCCGTTCGGATTTGTGCCATAAGGATTTGTCCCATATGGATTTGTCCCATATGGATTTGTTGCATTCGGATATGTCGCGTTCTGATTTGTCCCATATGGATTTGTTGCATTCGAATTTATTCCGTATGGATTTGTTCCGTATGGGTTGCCGTCTTGGGGCAAAACACCGGGTATTTCTTGTCCTGGAAAGGGCTGCATCTGCCCTGGCTCAAGCTGGCCAGAGGCCGTGAAGGGTGATTCCAGACGCAAGTTTCGCCAAGTTCCTTCTTCGGAATACGATACCAGAGAGGTCACCAGATATGTACCGCTCTGCACGGCTCTTATAGGATAGCTGATGGGTGCCGATAACCCTGGATACAGATCCATCGCCTGGCCTCCAGGATAATTGGTCTCGAGGCCAGGAGTAAGCCCAGGTGTAATTATGGCCTGAGCGGCATTGCTGCCGCTGTAGGTCAGCACTACAGTTACCATTACGTTCTCGCCTACATTCGCCGATGGGGGAACGTTCTGGCTGGCCGTCAGTTCTGCCGTTGCAGGTCCAAGGAATAGCCCCGCCACCATGAAGAGCAGAAGAATATGCACCAATCCCAAATGCTTCATCAACTCTCTTGTCTCTAGCTAGCGAGATTTAAAGATAGCTGTCATACGAGGTTGATATGAGATTTATTTGATGCTTTGATCCCCATTTTCTCTCCGACGCCAGGACATCCTGCCTATTGCCATACATAAAATACTTATTTGGTTTGAAGATATGCTTATCTGATGGACGTCTCTTTCTCGGCCTGGCGGAACTCGCGCGAAGAAAGTTTGCAGCTCAAAGGAGATAGCTTTTCTTTTCTCTTCGATAGGCGCTACACCAATCGGCTCAATAGAATGAGTCGTGTTTTCTTCGAAGCCTATGTCGTTGCCACCAAAGAGCTGGCCGCGCAGGAGGACCGCTTCCCGAGCCTCAGCGAGATAGATGCTAAGATGGAAAGCGGAGCTGTCTATGCATTCAAGGACCGTCTGATGAAGAACACCGAGTTCTTCGAAGAGGTCAAGATCTCAGGGGTCTCCTATCTGGTTCCGCGCGCGCTCAAGTTTGTGGATTCCACTGGCACCTATTCAGATTTGATATTGAGCTTCGAGGAGGGTACAGTTGTGCTGCCCACGCGCAGGAAAACGCCCTCGCTGCCGGAGCCTCTGACGCCTTCGCCAGGAGAAGAGGAGATAGAAGCACTGGAGCCAAATCACGAAGTCCAGGAGCCAGAGGCATTACCGGCGACGCCAGACTCCTCTGAGGCCAAACCTGAATCGTACTCCCAGATCTTCGATAAGATAACTGAACCCGTCGCGACGACGGTTGAGGAGGCGCCGGAACCTCCCAGAGAGAAGGTGGCGGCGGTCTCGCCTTCCAAAATAGAGCCTGAAATCCCTGCCACGCCCAGGAAGACGGGAGTGCCATCCAGAGCTATTGCCTTGCTCGGGGTTGTCATTTTGCTGGCAATTGCCGCCCTTGTATTCTTTACAAATTCCTCGCCCATCGGGCCACCGGTTCTTGTCGATTATTCAGCTTACCTTTCCAACACCAGTAACGAGAGCTATCTTGGCCTGGATATCATCAATCCTGAAGGGATGGCCGGTGACATGGAGATGACGCTGCCGCCCAATATCGACCAGAGCATAAGTGCAAGAGGCGGCATTGTGACCATCTCTCATGGAGCCAATACCATGGTGCGAATGAACTCCAGCGGCGATGCCAACGTGAAGATCTATCTGCAGGGCAACTGGACGACGATTCCCGTAGCCCTCAGCTTTGCCGAACCAGATGGTTATGACACCAGCCTTCAGGTTCACGGCCAGGACTACTTCGTCACGCGCAAGAATGAATCCCTGATCCTCATGTTTAACCTGACAGGAGAAGGCGTACGATTTGAGCAGAGCTACATCAGGAAACGTTAAGCTGGCTGTAAGAGCCGTGAGAAAGGATACGGATGCAACTCTGAAAAGGGTGGCTTCCCTCGGCCTTCTCGATCGGAGCCGCAAGGTCTTGGAAAAGGGGTGCTTTGTGGAGATCCCTGTCACCAAGCCAGTCCCTGGCTGCGAGGTGGTGATCCAGGAGAGGCCGGCCTTCTACAAGAGAACGCCCGATCTTGCGGAATTACTGCAAAGCGAGATGCCCAAGAAAGATATTGATCTTCTCCCTCGCGGCTGGTATATCCAGGGAGATGTAATAGTTGTAAAGATCCATCCCGACCTGTCAAGGTACCAATACCGTATCGCTCAGGCTCTTCTAGACTTCTATCCTCGATGTTGCACGGTCTTGCGCGACTATGGCATCGAGGGCCAATTTCGGGAGCCTGTGCGAGAGATGATTGCCGGGACCAAGACCGAAACAGTGCATCGTGAGAATGGAGTGATCTTCAATCTTGATGCCCGAAAGGTGATGTTCTCGGCAGGCAACCTGAAGGAACGCATGCGCATGAGCCTTTTTGGGAAGGACGAGTTCGTTGTGGATATGTTTGCCGGAATTGGTTATTTCACGTTGCCAATGGCGGTTCATTCCCGGCCCCGGAAGGTTATGGCCATTGAGTTAAACCCGAACGCCTACCGTTATCTCTGCCAGAATATCAGGCAAAACCGCGTCGAAGATATAGTGGAGCCAGTTCTTGGAGACTGCGCCAGGGTGACGCCCGTAGGCGTTGCTGACAGGGTGGTGATGGGCATGGTCCAGGTGACCGACAGGTATCTGCAAAAGGGCATCCAGGCCCTGCGACCTGGCGGCATACTGCACTATCATCAGACCATTCCATCTCTGATGCATCCGGCCCAGGCGGTGCGAGATGTTACGGACGCGGCAAAAATCTTAGGACGGCGAGCCGAGATCCTGCAGTGCGTTCGGGTCAAGAAGTACTCCCCCGGAGTGGTTCACACCGTGGTGGATGCCCGGATCGATAGATTAATAACCACCTGCTGCAAGGTTAGTGCCGAAGCCCGGTAGTGTAGCGGTCAATCACAGGAGGCTCTGGACCTCCTTACCTAGGTTCGAATCCTGGCCGGGCTACTTTCCATCTTCAAGATCACTCTTCGGAGCTTTTCAATCCTTTTAAGCGCCTAAGGTGCTACCTAAAAGGAAGCGAATTCTTGAAGTCGCCACGTTCAGGGTTCGAGGCGATCTCTCTTCATTTCATCCATGGCGTCGCGCGAGAGCCTGATTTCGGCCAGCTGGATGGCACCCATGGTCGAGATCATCCTGGTCATCATGTCCGAGATCGTCCTGCCCAGATCTTCCTCTTTGCTGGCCAGAGCCATGGACAATGCGCACCCCAGATTATAAGCGGTCCAGCTTGCATAGGTGAAATGAACCATCAGGTCTTCCATTCCGCCTTCAATCCAGGGGCCATCCGAGTCGGGACTGATCACCCTGGACCTGATCTGATTCAGGTTCTGGACCTCTGCTTCGAACTGAACTAAGCCATCAATCATAGGAATCACATCCGGATCACGTTAGAGTCGATATTGGCCATGCTATTTCGATACAATTATCCTGCGGTTATGATATTCCTTTAGGCCTTCTTTCTTCTTGAAGGTTGCCATGCGAGACGCAATCCGCTGCCCGAAAACTAGATATATTGATAATGATAAATAGGTAGTTTACCGCGTCTTGGGTTGAAGGGTATTGGACCAAGGGGCCGATTAAGCTAATCCGGCAATACTACTGGCCTTGGATGATTGTTTTCATCCTCCATCAGGGCTAGATCGATTGATACAATGAGCCGGAAGGCGCCACTCAATTATCAGGTGCAGGTCTTCGGCAAGGGCGAAAAAACGCCTTATGGGCGTTAACATCAAGAAATCGCCATGGTCCGCAAGAAAAACGCGGTGCAGGAATGTGTCGAGGAAAAGCTAAGAGCAGATCCCTCATCGACCGGTGATTGGGTCCTTGTAAAACGGGCGCTGTGCAAAATTCCAGTGCTGCCTTGGCCTAAGTCTCACGCATCAGATATGGGCAGGATGAGGCGACCGTATTGTGCGGAGCCGTCCCTCTGAAAGGGCGCTGTGGATCGGCGTTCGTTCTGCCATTATTTCACCTGCTGCTGATGTTTCTCGACACCAATACCTCATTTCTATCGCGAATTTTCCACCACGTCCACACCCGAAGTTAGGCAGAAAGCCTTCTTTTCGCTCTTCAATAGAGTCTGAAGCAAAAATTTATATCCTATCACTATCCTTAGGTTAGTATGTAGAAGTGATCGTGAGGTGAAATCAATGTGGGACAAGAAATATCCGTCAATATTCGATATATTCGAAAATCTCGCCAAAGGTTTTCCTTTTGAGAGAAAGGAAAGGTTCGAAGATGATTGGTTCAAAGAGCCCTTCGAGGACATGATCGAGAGGTTTGAGGAATCCATGCCTGCGGAATTCAAGAGTTTCGTGCGCGAGGAGGATACGCCAGGAGGCATATCACGCCGGTATGGCCCCTTTGTTTACGGCTTCAGCTATACAGCAGAACCGGGAAAGGAGCCCATCTTCCAGGAATTTGGCAATATCAAGCCGTCGCACCGGGGCATCGAGCCCAGCCAGGGCAGAGAGCCGTTGGTCGACGTCATGAGCGAGAAGGACAAGTTCAGGATCTTCGTCGAGCTGCCCGGTGTAGACAAAGATATGGTTAAATTGGATGTGGCCGAAGACAGCGTTGAGATCAAGACCGAAGACGAGAAAAAGTTCTACAAGATGATCTATCTCGACTCGGCAGTAGACCCGGATAGCTCCAAAGCATCCTATAAGAATGGCATTCTGACGCTGGAGCTGGACAAGAAAGAAAAGAGAAAGGGCAAAGAGATCAAGATAGAGTGAAAAACAGGATGGGCAGGATGGATGCGGTCCGGCCCAATGGCTCTTTTTCTTTCTTCAATTCATTCAGTTCATCTTATACAATTTTTCGATTGCACTTGCATTGACCTACATAAGGGCTAGATGGGATTCACATGATCTAAAATATAGGGATTAAGCCCTGATAAAACACCAATGTGAAAAATAGCTACTTAAATCCCCCAGTCCAAGTGGAGTACATGCAGCGGGTGAATGAATTCTGGGGGCAAGGGAGTGACGCTTGCGATGAAGACGCAAACAACATCCTATCGGGCCTGAAAGGTTTGATGCATTATAAATACAGCGACATAATTCTTCTCTGCTCCCTGACAGCGGCCTTCTGTATGCTTCTGGCCTTCTCGGCAACGGGATGAGTCACAGGCAGGAGATCGCTGCCCCTCTTCATTTCAGCCCCTAATAAATTCCTGTGCATTACTATTCGTGCTGGACTCAGCCCTATCTCTCTTGATTCTCAAAGCGTTTTCGGATGAGTGCCATCTGCATAACAAAGATTAAATCACCTCGGTGTTTTAGAACCATAACGAGGATTGGCATGGACAAGAACGATAAGGTAAACGAACTTGCCCGCAGGCGCGGCTTCCTTTGGCCTGCCTTTGAGCTCTACGGCGGAGCAGCGGGATTTTATGATTACGGCCCACTGGGCGCACCCCTGAAGAGGCGCATTGAAGACATCTGGCGGCAGTACTTCGTTATTGCAGAGGGCTTTGCAGAGATCGAGGCGCCTACCATCGGTGTGGAGGGAATCTACCAGGCAAGTGGCCATCTGAGCGGCTTCTCTGATCCCCTCACCAGCTGCAAGGAGTGCAAAGAGGTCTACCGGGCAGACCACCTCATCAAACATATTGTCGAGGTCCCTGATGCACTCAGCAACGAAGAGATCTACAAATGCATCCAGGAGAACGAGATCGGCTGCCCGGAGTGCGGAGGCGAGCTCGCCCAGGTCTACGAGTTCAATCTCATGTTCAAGACCATGATCGGTCCGGGAAACAAGATGACGGGCTATCTCCGGCCGGAGACGGCGCAGGGCATGTTCATCAACTTCCCCCGGCTCTTGCGCTACTTCCGGGACTCTTTGCCTTTTGCGGCAGTGCAGATCGGCAAGTCCTTCCGAAATGAGATCTCGCCCCGCCAGGGTGTGATCAGGCTCCGGGAATTCACTCAGGCTGAGGCGGAGATCTTCATAGATCCGCGGGACAAGACTCATCCTCGCTTCCCGGAAGTCAAGGACATCAAGATGAAGTTCTACTCCCAGCAAGCGCAGGAGATAGGGGAAGAAGAGGAGATGACCTTTGCCGAGGCAGTGGAAAGGAGCATCGTGGCTCATCAGACTCTGGCCTACTATGTGGCCAGAACCTATCAGTTCCTTCTGGCGGTGGGCGTGGCGCCGGATAAGCTCCGTTTCCGCCAGCATAAATCAGATGAGATGGCTCATTATGCTGCAGACTGCTGGGACGCCGAGGTCTTCCTGGACCGTCTGGGCTGGATTGAGATCGTGGGCGTGGCTGATAGGACGGACTATGACCTCAAGGCCCACTCGTCTGTAAGCAAAGTGGATCTCAAGGTCTTCGTTCACTACGACCAGCCTGTGAAACGCCAGAAGCTTGTGGTCAAGCCGGACTTCAAGGCTTTGGGACCCAGGTTCAAGGCCAGGGCCAGGGCGGTGGCCGAGGCGCTCAGGTCTATGTCCGCCGAGGAGCTAACGGGCAACACTACGGACGACAAGATAAAAGTGGTTGTGGACGGAGAGACCATCGAGATCGAAAAGAATCTTGTCTCCTTCGAGAGCATAGAGGAGGAGGTTCGGGGCGTTGAGGTCGTTCCCCATGTCATCGAGCCGTCCTTCGGCATCGACAGGATACTTTACACCGTCCTGGACCACTCCTACTATGAGGATGCTGTAGACGGTGAAACCCGTGCCGTGCTCAGGTTCAAGCCGGCTGTAGCCCCCATTGAGGTTTCAGTTCTGCCGCTGATGGATAGAATTGAGCTGGTGGCGCCGGCCCAGAAGATCCTGGGGGAGCTGCGCCAGCGTGGCATGCGCGTCGATTATGACACATCCGGGTCCATCGGCCGCAGGTACCGGCGAAACGATGAGGCGGGAACGCCCTACGAGGTCACCGTGGATTACGAGACCCTGGAGCAGGGGACAATCACCATCCGGGATCGGGACTCCATGCAGCAGATCAAGGTTCCAGAGTGGCAGGTGGCAGACAAGCTTCAGGCGCTGCTCAACGGCATCATAAAGTTTCATGAGGCAGGAGACCTGGTTGGTCCTGTGAAAAAAGAGTGAGAGGCAAGGAAGAGGAATGATGAGGTATACAGTCCGTGATTGATATAGATGAGGAGTGGCAAACCAAGCTGGTCAAAGAGATCCGAAGAAAGGCCATCCACCTCTTAGGCCTATCTGTCCCATTTGGCCTCCTCGTCTTCGGCCGGACTTTTACAGCCACTATGATCGCCCTGGCTCTGGTTGTTGCCCTGGTGCTGGAATGGCAGAGGCTCAAAGGAAAGGTCAGCCTTCCCGAGGTGCGGGTCCAGGAGGAGCACAAGGTAGCCAGCTACATCTATTACATCACGGGCAGCCTTCTATGCGTTCTTCTATTTCCGACAATGATTGCGGTGAATGCCATGCTGCTTCTCTCGCTGGGCGACGCAGTAAGCGGTCTCGTTGGCTCCGTTCTGTCGAAAGCCGATGTGCGAAGCAGGAAAGAGATGTGGAGCCTCAAGCCCATGCCCATAGTCGTCGCCATGTTCACCGCGTGCCTTTTGATCGGCTACTTCGCCTCCGGGATAACCCAGCTCTCCTTTCCGGTCTATTTTGCGGGAGCCGTGGGTGCTACATTCGCCGATTGCGTGGCCATAGTCATCCGCAATCAAAGTCTGGATGACAACTTATCCATACCGATATTTGCGGGCCTCCTCATGAGCGCTGCTGCTTTCATCGCAGCAATTTAGCTGCCTATTTAGCTGGCTAGAAAAGGTTTTTTAAAGTATGGGATTGTATCCATTCAGCGCTCACAAGCGGTAATAGCTGCCGTGTTATGGGAAAAGGAGGAAAGGAAATGGATATTATTCTAATAGGTCCACCGGGATCAGGTAAGGGCACACAGGCCAAGATGATCGTCGACAAATACCATGTAAAGCACGTCTCCACCGGAGATA
This sequence comes from uncultured Methanosarcinales archaeon, assembly GCA_963843555.1. GTDB lineage: Archaea > Halobacteriota > Methanosarcinia > Methanotrichales > Methanotrichaceae > Methanothrix. The sequence goes on along the minus strand of CAWJKV010000008.1, from coordinate 5,070 downwards.
TACTCAGAGAGAATGTTCGCAGCGGCACTCCTCTGGGAGTTGAGGCCAAGAAGTTCATGGATGCCGGGAAGCTCGTTCCAGATACTCTTCTCATTGATATCATCAAGGACCGCCTGGCCAAGGACGATGTCAAGGCCGGATGGATGCTGGACGGCTTCCCCAGGACCATGCCCCAGGCAGAGGCTCTGGATAAGATCCTGCCCGCTCTGGGCCAGAAGATCGATGTGGTATTGAACATTGATGTTCCCGATGAGGAGCTCGTCAAGCGCGTCACTGGCCGCCGGATGTGCAAGTGCGGTACCACCTACCATGTGCAGTTCAATAAGCCCAAGGTAGAAGGAAAGTGCGATGCCTGCGGCGCTCCTCTCTATCAGAGGGAAGACGACACTGAGGCCACTGTCAAGCAGAGGCTTCAGGCCTATCATGCCCAGACCCAGCCTTTGATCGACTACTACAACAAGAGGGGACTCGTCTCTACCGTCCTTGGTGTGGGCGATATCAAGGCCATCTTTGGCGAGGTCGTCAAGGCTCTGGATAAGAAGGCTTAGAACCTTTAGTCTCTTTTCTTGAACATTTTTTTACAAAAAAAATAGAGATCCTTAGTCGGATTGCGAAGCTTTTAAGCTCAGCCCCAGCCCCAGTTGATCGGCGCGTCACCATAGATCTTCCGGAGTCCGGTTATGTCACCCTTGCCGAGATTATGCTGTGCGATGTGATCATCCCATAGATCGCCGCCGTTCATTATCTCGCGTTCACCATGTCTGGGGTCATCACCGGGCAGAAGATACAGGTCTGCCAGGCCGCTTGTATGGCCAAGCTCGTGCAGCAGTACTGTCTGGAAATCAGCCTTCTGGTTATTTGGATCGTTTGCTGTAGCGTAATCGGTTGTCCATTCGCCCCAGTCGGGACCCAGGTAACCGGGCCATATGCGCTGGCTGAAGGATATGTCCGATTCTGTTACGAATACATCACTGCCTTCGAAATTGTGTAATATGTCCATGCTGATGCAACGCCTGGATCATCATAACCAAGGAAGCCGATTACGTTCTTTCCATCCCATGTATTGAGCAAGTCGTTTGTGATGGAGATCGTGCGCTTGAAGAGCTGTTTTGAAGTCCAGTAATCCCATGTTCCCATAGCCAAATCCGCCTGTGAGCGCACAATACGGGGATCCATACCTGTGTTGCGGAGGTTATCATCCACCTGCAGATAGAACTGCATGGGTCTATCGATCCTCCAGGTGGGATAGAGATCATCGGGCCAGGATTCAGGATAATACATATTTTCTATTTCATTGAAGAGTACGTAGTTATTGGGCTTTCCGCCTGCCACGCTCTTTTCCCGATCTGATGGTCCGATGGATTTCGGCGCACAGCCAAATCCAGCCCCGGATACGTCGCTCTGACCGGTCAAGGTTCCCGATCTTTGCTTATTCCCTGGCCTGATATTCATATTCACGACCTTGAAGCCGTAGTCCACAAGATTATCATCTTTATCCAGGACAAGGCCATTTGTGGATACAATTGCTCCGCCAGATTCAGCATTTGCTATCTTCCTGAAATCCCCATCTCTCATGCATTGGATTCCGGCCACAGATACCTTGCCGTCTAGAATCGCTCCGTCATATGATGCTGACATCAATCTGTGCATTCAGGTCTACGTCTCCCCCAGAAAAGCCTCCCTTAGATGCCATATAATTCTTCTCAGAGAATGCTCGGGATTCCACTACAGCAGCATCTCCTTTCATTTGCGTATTCTGGTTAGCTAAGACTATGTCGCCGCCTGTTGCCAGGTTTTGCGACGTCGATAGAACACCGTTCGCCACCCCTGCGTTCTGGTCCGCGGCTGCTGAGCCGGATGAGCCCGATATTGCTACCCTGAGGTCGCCAGTGCCAGCTACATCATGGCTGAGACTGGCACCAACATCAGATGCTGTAGTCGAAGTAGTGGCACTGAACTGCACCAATACTCTTCACTGAACTCTCTGCCATTGATCCTTTTGCAGATGTCTGAATGCTATATTCATTATCTCCTGAGCCAATCATCTGGCTGGTTCGAGTTACTGTGCCATCCCCCAATGTGGCCATATCATTCAAAGTCGTAGAGGTATCAAGGTGGTAGTTCGAAGACGATGATACTCCGTTCGCTCCGAAAGACACAGAAATGCCTTGCGAAGGATCTACGATCGCTATCAAAATATATGATAACGTTGCCACATAAAACATGCTCTTCAAGGCGGTCATTTCTTCCTCCAATATGTTAGTCTGAAAATGTCATCAGAAGACATATATTTTTGCTATACTTAAGTAAGATCTTATTTTCCTGATGCATCAGCAATGCTGAAAGAGAATTCCAATCACGCTGCTTCCTTTGATAATATTAACAATAATTAACGGAAGCTCTTGGGACAGCACAATTGGCACGAATGGCTCTTCTTAATATATAAATCGCCCCAGTGGAAGCATCAGCTTTGATTTTCAAGCTCAGTTGAGGACGCCCACCAGTTGAGTTTCATTGCAGAATTCCCCGCCCTCATCATTCCTGCTATAAAGAGGTAGGAGCTTATGACGTCCGGTTTAGCGAAAAATTTTGCTCATGAAGGGGCTACCACCCGGATAATCAGATAAACCTCAGGTCATACACGGAAAACGAGGTTGAAATAGATGCTGCCAAGGATGATGTCAAGGCCGGATGGATTCTGGACGGCTTCCCCAGGACCATGCACCGGGCAGAGGCTCTGGATAAGATCCTGCCCGCTCTGGGCCAGAAGATCGATGTGGTCTTGAACATAGACGTTCCCGATGAGGAGCTCGTCAAGCGCGTCACTGGACGGAGGATGTGCAAGTGCGGGACTATACCTACCACATGCAGTCAATAAACCCAAGGTAGAAGGAAAATGCGATGCCTGCGGCGCTGACCTCTACCAGAGGGCAGACGACACCGAAGCCACAGTCAAGCAGAGGCTTCAGGCCTGATCACGCCCAGACGTAGCCTTTGATCGACTACTACAACAAGAGGGGACTCGTCGTCACCGTCTTTGGTGTGGGCGATATCAAGGCTATCTTTGGCGAGGTCGTCAAGGCTCTGGACAAGAAGGCTTAGAGCCTTAATCATCTTCTTTTTCGAAGAGATTTTTTTCACATAAAACTTCAAGGATAGCATCAGCACATTTTTCCGGGGTGCTGCGAGTCGGCCTGCTGGCCTCCGGCGCTATGGTTGGGGGGGGCAGCTCGTTAGTTAAGATTCTTTAGCATCATTCTTTTGAGCCACAATGATGAGAGAGTAGGAGCCATCGACATCTTCGACGTTGGGATAGGCAGCAACATAAGAGAGCCACCGAATCATCTCAGCCGAATGCATCATCGGCTCATCAGAAAGCTTGCGCCCGATCCGCTTGGCATTTATTAGCTTCTGCTCTCTTCGAAAGAGCGTTTTGGACCAGGACTGACCCAGTCTATAGATTACCTGCATATCATTTCCCTGCACCAGCCGGCGAAGGGATGCAAAATTGAACCACTGCTTATGGGATCTGTTCCTGGGAAGGCCGGCGCTATCACCCGACTCAGAAAGGACGTTGGGAACGGAACATATGAAAAAACCGCCCGGCCGCAGGATTCTCTGGAATTGATCCATGGCTCGGTTGGGATCATTCAGATGCTCAAGAGTCTCGAAGCTGACCACAGCATCAACCGAGCCCTCCCCGATATGCACAGACAGGTCATCTTCTTCCAGGTCATTATGGAGAAAATGGATATTGGGTCTATTGCACTTCTGAGAGGCCAATTCCATCAGTTCCGGGCTGGCATCGACTCCGATAACCTTTCCGGCGATGCCGCTTAGCTCCAGCGCTCCGTATCCCATGCCGCAGGAGATATCGGCTACTATTACCGAGGTTTTTGCATGCGGAGAAAGTCTGCGGCAAAGAGGTAACGACCCAGGTACTCAGCCTTTCGCCAGAGGTTGGAGTCGCTGGTGTCAAAGGGGTCTATCTGATCCCGACCGGTGCCGCTGTATGCCGAATATGATGACAATTTTCAGGCCTTCCCACAAAGTCATTGAATAGAAGTTCCTGACCGATAAGACTTGCCGTCGAGGGATAATCTTCCAGGAGATAGTATTTATTGATAGAACCCAAAAAGGCAACCCATGAAAGTTCTAGCTCTAAACGGTAGTCCTCACGTGGATGAGGGAAACACAGCCTTGATCCTCAACCCCTTTCTGGAAGGTATGAAGGAAGCGGGAGCTGATGTGGAGGTCTTTTACACGCGAAAAATGAAGATAGGACCCTGCAATGGAGACATGAGCTGCTGGTACGTAAATCCGGGAACCTGCGGCCAGAAGGATGACATGCAGATGCTTCTTCCCAAGCTCAAAGAGGCCGATGTCATCGTCTGGGCGAGTCCGGTTTATTACTGCGGGCATAACTGGCCCTCTCAAGAACCTGATGGACAGGCAGTTGCCTCTCCATATGCAAGGGGAGCTGGGATCCAAGAAACGGAAGATCGTTCTCGTCTCCACCTGCGGCGCCTGGGAGCTGTCTATGTTCGATCCCCTCCTCATTCAAATGAAAGCTCTTTACAACAGGCCGGATGGAAGCAGCGATTTCGCTGGAGCACTGCTCCGACCCATGGCAGAAGGCATGAAAGAGATGATGAAAGCAGGGGAGACGGGTCTGGTGGAAGGCATCTTCCGGGCGGCAAGAGAAGCTGGCCGGCAACTGGTACGAGAGGGCAAGATATCCGAGGAGCTCCAAAAGGAAGTAAGCCGGGAGCTGATGCCCCGGGATGCCTATTATAAAGCCGCCCAGATGATGTTGGATCAGGCGCAGAAGACGATGAAGAAATAGGCCTTCAACTTAATATTCATCAGCAATCTGGGTTGGCCCTAACTTGGTAAATAGCCTCATTCAGCCCAGGATTCTCGGCTATACGCTCCATCATCCTATCGCAAATTGTCTTCCACTCCGGGACTCCTCTACTCCTGAATATATCCATTTTTTGATGTTTTCAAGAGATGCTTCATTTTGGCAACAGGTTCAACCTTCTAATCGCTCAATCCAGACTATTCCAT
>CAWJKV010000007.1:0-232072 GCA_963843555.1 uncultured Methanosarcinales archaeon | reverse complement strand
TTCTTTGAGGACTGGATGATTATATACTCCGTGCTCCGTCACGACCGATTCGTCTTGTTGAGTATTCTTCTTGAGTTCAATTTGGTTTTTGGGGTTAATTCAGTCTTGAATTGTTCCAAATGTTTTAAAATTGAAGGATATTGAAGTATATCTATACCTCTTCGGGTAAAAATAATATAGTTTTTCTTTGACTTAATTGAATACCTTTTTGATTCTGCACCACTTAATACTGGTTTAATTAAATCAGCATTCTTGGGAATCTTCATTTATTAATTCCGCTCTTTTTCTTTTCATCTATTATAAATGCTTCATTAAATCCTGTTTTAATCCCGTAATTTATTTTGGCGTTAACATACTTCTCAATTGGCAATCCAGCGTTTCGTATTTTCTTAATGAGTTCATTTCCTTCTTCTCTTCTGAATATTCCATTCTTTTTCCGATAATTCTGACTGGTTGATTGAATAAGAATTATTTTTTACATAACATCAAGCGAACCAAAGTTTAATGTTTCAATTTTACAAATTCTCATCTTTGGGATTTTGCTTCCTAATTTTTCTAATAATGATTATGCATGGGTAAATTGTAGCATCGGCAAAAACCTTCAAATCGCCAAAGTCAATCAACTCTTCAATCCAAAAATCAGAGATAAATCGTCCGTAAGATTTTTCCATACCCTGCTCTAAGCCATTTATTGGAAACAATCATTGCAAAATAGCCATTTTCTTTCAGCAGTTTCAATTCTTTTTCAAAGAAATAAACAAACAAATCTGCCGTTCCTTGATAAGTTGAATAGTTTGCTTCAAGGTAAGGCTTTATCTCGCTTAATTCCTCTTGTCTGAACATAAGGTGGATTCCCAATTGCAACATCAAAACCACCGCTTGAAATAATATCGCTAAATTCCTTTTCCCATTTGAATGCCTTCGAACCTGCGACATTCTCGTCATCAACTATAGAATTTCCTGTCCTAATGTTCTTCTCTAATAATGGCAATCTATGTCCTTTCTCTGCAATTTTCAGCAATAGATTGAGTTGTGCAATCTCAACCGCTTGTCTGTCTAAGTCTACGCCAAAAATATTATTTTGCAATATTCTGCTTTTTGTTTTAAAAGGAATACCTGATTGCAAATCAAGTTGAGTCTGTTTGTAATCCTCATCATTTTCTTTGTAATACTCATTTAACACATCAAAAGCTTTGATAAGAAAACTTCCAGAACCACAAGCTGGGTCTAATACTCTAAGATGTTCTACATCAACCTTCTTTCCTTTCAGTATTTTTCCTAAAGTGCTTCTAACTATGTAATTTACGATATAAGGTGGCGTATAGTAGATGCCTTGTTCCTTTCTATGAGCATGATTTTCGGTTACTTTTGCTGTCTTTTCTGTTTTTCTTAGAATATGACCTAAATATTGTTCGTATATTGTTCCTAAAACATCCGCATCAATTATGGCAAAATCGTATGCTTCATTATCCTTTGGTAGTGTACAATCCCTCAATGACTTCATGAAGAACCTCGTTATCGATTTCTAAATCGTCACAAAGATGCTTGGCAAAGATTTTGCTGTTGTACTCATCATCGAAGTGAAGGAAGGTTGCTCTCAGACTTTTTATTAGATTTCCTTTACCTTTGCTTTCCCATTCTCTATAATTGGCGATAAGAGTCTTAGGTTCTAACTCTCTGTCTTCACAGTTTCGAATAAACATTAATCTGTCTAAAATTCTCTGAACGCATTCATCCAGTTCTTGTTCTGTAATTTTTTTGGCAGAATTAAGTTTAGTAATATTTCTGCTCAGAATGCTTCTAAACCGTGTAAAGTCAGTTAATAGTTGTTTATCTATTGCTGTTTTCTTTGCTTTTTTGCCCCACTTCTCTGCTTCTGAATCTAAAAGTCGGTTTTCAAAGCTTTCTCTTGAAAGCAAATATAATTCATCAAACTTTGCAATAAACTCATTGCAATGAAGTGTTGGTTTAAGTTGACTCATCCAAGGATTCTCAGTTTTTACCTCTGCATTAAAAATTCTAAGACCTTCAAAATTTGTTAGAATAGCCCATGTGCAACCTTTATGCCATGAATAGTTTATTGCTTGCTCAACAAATTTTCTGTTATCTAAATCCTCTCTGAAAGGACTTTGCTTCTAAGAAAAATTTTGGTATTCCATTTATTCTGAAACCATAATCAACACGCATTTTAGAGATTTTTTCTTCCGCCGAAACTTCTTCGGAATCTGAAGTTTTCCAGCCAAGAGCCTCAAATAATGGAAGAATAAAATCCTTCTTAGTCATCTCTTCATTGTACTTTGAGATTCTTCCAGTTCTTACAATATCTTGGTACTTATCGACTAAAGCCTTGACTTGCTCTAACGCTAACTTTCTATCCATATCAAAGCCATTACGTTGGGTTTACAGATAAAACTTTCCAGCAAAAACTTTAACTTTCATAGTTTTAAGCAACTTATACTTTTGTCTAAATTGTTCTCCTGGTAACTGCTCCAACCATACTTTATAAAAATAGACAAAACCTATAATCCAACTTCCCGATGAGTGAAGTAGACCAAAGAGCTTTTTGTTTTGCGGATATCGGTTTTGAGCATATCGATATTGCAGGTTCAATCACTAAAACTTATAAAGAAATTAACTTAATTCGAGAATGGTTTCCACTTGAAAATCGGCTTAAAATTACAATAATATCATGTATATAAAAAAGATAGGACGATATTTAATTTTGGATAGGCAGCTATTATCCAAACATCGAATAACTTCGTATCTCATACATAGAAGCTAAATAGGAATAAATAAACAATTTCCTATGAATGATAAAATACTCTCGTAATTTATCTTTTAGCATACTTATTTGTATATTAATTATTTTATTGTATTTAGTATTAAATTTTGAAGGTGAATTAAAAGATTTTTCATTAAATCTATTTTCAGAAATATTAGGTATTCTTATTGCGGTGCTACTGATAGAGAAAAGCATTAAAGAGGAGGCAGAAGTGAGAAGAATATAGCTGCTTCAAACCGTATTTCAGAGGCTCACTATAAAAAGTCAATTAAGTCTTATGAGAGACATGGTTCAATCATTAGCTCCAAAGGAAGTATCACCAAGTATTCGGATATAAGCAATAAAAACTATTATGACTATCTAAAAGAATTGGATCTTTCTTCAATGGGACCAGGAATCTGGAGTAATTCTGGCAAGAGCATGAGTTGGGCGGAATATATAGACAACAAATCAAGAGATTTTAATGAATCAATCAGTAAAATTATTACAAATTATGCATTATATTTGGAACCAGAAGAATTAGGACTATTGCAATCAGTCATGGATTCATATTTTATGGGCTTTGCTTTAACGCTTCTTCCCTCATTTATGAATTTTAATAAAGAGAGATTAGCAGATTATCATCTATTTAATTCGCAAGGTTCCGAAATGGTTGAAGTATACATCAATCTATTATGGAAATTGGAATAACTTTATAATAAATATTGCTTTCCAGATGAGATCATAGACATTCCATCAAAGTTAAAAGAAGAATCATAATAATGACAAGCAGCCACCATGCAAACATCGAATAAGCAGGATAACCTGTGCAAAATTTATGCGCCACATAATTGTCAAAGGAGATGAAGTATCTTTCCTTCGCGGTCATGTATCGCAGCTCACCCAAAGCATCGGCCAATTGCTCTAAAAACCAGGCAAAGAAGAGAATAAAACAAGGGATTGCGGAGATTTTGGAAATGAAAAATGGAACAAGCACAAAAATCATTGCCTCATAATATGGATAGAACTAATTATGTCTCCAATAAAGGCTGGTTTTGGCTCTTCATGACCGTTACAGGGTAGATAGAAATGATATTAAGTATATATCCATTATCTAATGAACAAATTACTCTCTCACATGAGGCAGATATTCTTGGAACATTTCCATAACGGATACAGGCATAAAATCCTTCGTATCCATCTACTTTTTTTGATTCTGGAAGTGGGCGGTTATACTAGAACTTGGCAAACTTGGTTCTATCCATCTAGCTATTACCCAAGTATCTCTTAGCATTAATTTTAAATCATCAAGATTTAATAATGGAGATTCGTCATTCGGCCAAATGGATATTGTTGCCGTCTGATTAGATGAACCTATAGCTGTTGCTATTACAGAATTATCGTCTTTTTGTTCGAGAGCATACTTGTCTGAATTAAATTGAACATTATATGGTCCTATCTTAAATAAGACTGGATTACTTGTCATCGCAACAAAATATCGGTCATCGTTTATAACATTTTCTATAAAGAATAATTGTTGTATTACTTTCCAGTTTATTAACCTGTTTTTTTTGAAAATTAACGTGTTCATATTAGTTAAATTTAACTATTAACTAATTTCTGTCACTCTTTTCCATATCTACTTTATGATATATTACGTTATATCTATCATATATCCCCAGAGTGATCAATACAAGAAGATCATGTAAAATCTATCATGATCTATGAAGATTTAAAGACGTATAGTGGAAGTTCTGGAAACGGTAGATCATAATTTCGCCTGGTCGGCTACCTTCCATTAGATTTGGCTACATTTTTCGTCAGAAAAGATACCGGTGGAAAATTTGGCTCGTTTAGAAATGAGGTAGAATTTATATCTTTCATGATAGTCTGATAATAGCGATTATTCATAAAATCCCTACCGTTATAGACTCTACCATTATCGACAAAATAGACGACATTCATACCATAGCCCTTCATATCGGATTCCCTATAATAATCTATAAAGAATAAGTAAACCAAAATCGAATATGATCTATCATATGAATCATGCTCATCAGCAGAATTGATAAGAGATTGCAAGACAAACTCTTTCGGATTTAATATCTCTCAAAGACCATATATTCCCCGCCAATATCGTTAATAGGGTCTGCTAATTGTGACGGCATTTAACTCATTCTGGCTTATTAAAGGAAAAAAATCTATGCTTAATACCTGAAGAAACTATACTTATGGGACCATTATTCTTCACTACGATCATAGGGCTTTCTGAAGTTGAATTATTATCCAAAGCAACCATACTTGTAGACCCAAGTCGCCACCGGGATTTTTGGGCTAGAATTAGAATTGTTAAAATCTGGATCAGTAGAAGTAAGTGACACCTCTGGATCGATTGTAAGATAATTAAGAGTTTCAGTTAATCTGTTCTGCTCATAAGAATTGTAGGCTGCATATATGGATATGATGATTGCGATGAAACTAAGAACCAGACTGAACCGTGATGCTCTATCCACACATCTTGCTAATAAGCTCTAGCTAATATAAGAATAACCGATTGAAATTGGCTGTACATAACTAACAACCAATTCTCTCTAATAACGCTATTACTTCGTTTTTATAATATATTACTCCATATTTATCTTCTTCTCAAAGCAATCAATATCGTATAATTGCATAAATTCCTATGCAATAAATTCAAGAGGCCTTCTTTAGCGAAAGACACCTAAATTAATCCAAATCTAATGCTTTGATTCCTACTTCTCACTTAGAATAGTTATCATTCGCGGCATATGATCACTCTTTTTTCACCCATCGGCATATTCTCCAATTTCAATATTATTAAACATGATAATTTAGTCAATTACCATAAAACAACTAGGATAAGCTTTATCAATCCAACTAGTATTAATTCAGGAAAGTGATACTGAATGACACTAAAAACAGACTTCATAAAGCTTGAAGGATTCATAAGCACTGCAGAAGCATTACCTAAGGAAAAAGGAGCAATTCCTGACAAGGAATTTCTTAATACATTATCAACAACGGATAAACTCATTCAAGATATCATGACTTTAATATGGGGACTTAAATCATATATACCCGAACTAATTATTATCATCTTAGTGATTCAAAGACTTTAGACTATAAAGATCGCGTAAAAATTTTGATGGAAGTACTATATATTTCCAGGGAAAAAATATTGAAAATAGATCCTTCATTGGGAAGTCCAACTATAAAAGCTAAAAATGATTCGGTAATCTAATATCTGTAGCATCATTTCCAGATGATTTTTATAGAAATACTAATTAATAAAATAAACATCCTCTATGATAACGATCGTTATATTCCTGTTTGTTTGCTATTAAGGAAGCTATTAGAGAATCTTGTAATCGATATCTTAAGGAAAAAATATGGCAATAAACAAATTGACCTATATTACAATCGCTCAAAGGAATGTTCCAAAGCTTCTCTACATTACTGGATAATTTAGGAAACTAAGATAGATGATTTTAAACCAATTGATCCCAATTTTGATAAACAAGTAATAAAAAGAATAGACTTCTATAGGGATAGAGGTAATAGTTCTGCTCACTCAATAAGCGAGATATCACCCAAAAAGAAATTGAAGATAAAAAAGAAGACATAAATTATCTTGTTATGCTACTGATTAGGATCTTAAATAATATTAGCTGATTCACAGAGTCAAACATTGCTCATATTTTTCCCGTTTGGTTTTATCGCTAACATGTGCATATCGAAGAGTTGTTCTTATATCATTGTGCCTTAGTACTTTTTGAACTATTCTTATATCAGCACCATTTGCAATCATCATGGTTGCTGTTGTGTGGCGGGCAAAGACATGAACACCACCAGCCTTTTCAATACCAGCTTTTGCTTTGTAATTGGAGAATAAGCGATGCACTTCTGTTCTTTGCCATCTTTGGCCATAGTCCGTAAAGAATAGTGGTTCTCTTCCTTCGATAATGAGCTTTGGCTTTGCCTCTAAATAGCGGCGTAATGTGGTTGCACATTCGTTATTGATAAGCGATATTCCATCTTTGCCACATTTGCCATTATTTATCCTAATTGTCAAATTTTTTAAATCAACATCCGAAACATCAATATTGCATAATTCACTTGCGCGCAAACAAGCATATGTCCAACCGAAATATCAATACCGCCGGATATATACTCTATATAGTCTCATGTCCAGGTATGTAAATACAGATCGATATATATTCTATTTTGATCGACTTTACATATCACTCCCACATTATCTCCGCCGGTGAATTGTTTGGGAAAGCTAATTTGCGCAATATTGATAGCGCTGATCGTAAGCGCATTCGGTGCAACGCTGGGCATGGCTAAGGAGACAGTCAGTATCTCTGGATCGACAACGGTATTGCCTCTGGCGGAAGGCGGAGCTGAGGCCTTTAACGCCGTGCAGTCCGATTATGAGGTGCTTGTAACCGGGGGCGGCACTGGAGTAGGCATAAAGAATATTGTCGAGGGCAACTCCGATATAGGAATCGCTTCCCGTGAGGTTACTGCTGATGAGATAAGTCAGTTTGGGGACAAATTTCAGGAGAATCTTGTGGGCTACGACGGCATAGTCATTGCCGTGAGCAAGCCAATCTATGATTCTGGTGTGACCTCTCTTACCAGGGATCAGGTCAAGAAGATCTACGCTGGAGAGATCGACAACTGGAAGGACCTGGGCGGCCCCGATGATCAAATACTCGTAGCAGCCAGGGAGCAGGCCTCCGGCACCAGAGACACCTTCAATGAAGTGATAATGGGGGACACGAAGGCAGAGACGCCCGGTGTCGGTACCGTTGCCGGAAGCAATGCCGAGATCAGGACGATCCTGACGGGCAGTGATAAAGCTATAGGATATCTGGGATTCAGCTACGCAGAGGATGGTGCGGTTGGCATGATCACCCTGGACGGTGTCACGCCTGCGGCCGAGACCATCAAGGACGGAAGCTATGAGCTGGCTCGCAAACTTTACTTCTATACCTTTGGCGATGCTACTCCCGGAGCCAGGGCATATATTGATTTCATGGTAGGGGCTAAGGGCCAGAAGGTTGCCGAAGAGTACGGATTCGTACCACTCTAGATGCACCTTATTTATATCTGAATTTTTTATTTATTTTCTGGGAAAAGCCGCTGCAGGCTGCAATATCGGATTGTTCCTACAGGCATTCCTGCAATACTGTATTTTCCAGATTCAGCTTGAGAGGGTTCCTCGCTGCTGTATCGAGTGGGTAATAACAGACGCCTCTGTGAGTTCTCAGTGCTCTCTGTGCCTCCACATGAAAAACTCTTAAAGCATACTGGTTTTTCATGCTTTGGGCATGATCCATGCCTGAGGATCATGAGCTCTTTGTGGTGAAGGTCGTAAGCCTTAGTATTTTCCAAAGGCAGATGGAAACTGAGCCATGCAGTTTCTATCAGATAATTCCTTTTTCTCTCAATGCAGCTTTTACCTCGGCCATATCGTTTTTCAATTCTACGATATCATTTTCCAGTACCCTGTCGAACTTCCTGTTCATATCCTTAACTTCATCCAGAAGTGCGTCCTGCTTGCCGAGCATCTGGTCTTGCTTGTCGATCATTTGATCCTGCCTGCCGAGCATTAAGAGTCTCTGCTTATCGAGCATCTGGTCCATCTTGCCGCCCAGATTATCATTCAGATTCTTGACCTCAGAGACGAGCTCTTTAAGATAGACTGCAGCCGTGTCCAGCCTGGTGTCTGTCTCGCCTTTGACCACCAGCTTACCGAAATTTTCAAACTCATTGCTTGCAGGAGAGTACTCCTTTTCTATGGACGAGACATAGATCAAGCTATTCTTTATGTCTATGGCACTCTCAAACCATTTGAGCTTTTCATCCTCGCCCTCGGCTATTATCTTCACCCGGCCATCCTTTTGGTTCTCGACCATGCCCTTGAGGCCAAATGCATTGGCTATATCGACTATCCTGGCTCGATAGCCGACCTCCTGGACTTTGCCAGATACAAATGCGGTGAGCTTCATCATATAGAAATTCCACACTCTTTGTATATGGTCTTATCCACAGTCAGTGAGTCCAACTCAATTATCCCTCGCTGCGTTCCCAGCGCTCCGGCTAAATCGTCTTTGTGCGTTCTTTGTGAGCTTTGTGCTCTCCACATGAAAAACTCTTAAAGCATACTGGTTTTCATGCTTTGGGCATGATCCCCGCCTGAGGATCATGGGCCCTTTGTGGTGAACGTCCGTAACCATTTGGTTATAACCAGCGTGCTCGAGACGTTTTCAACCACAGAGATCCAAAGCTCACAGAGAGAGCCAAAGATTTGAATCGATCCGTAGAGATTTATACGATCAGACATAAGTATAACCCTAGCAGCTAAATCAATCGAACCGATAACAATAGATCAAATTATGCGGGAGATGTCAATCGTATGAACAGAATAGTACATTTTGAGATACATGCCGCCGATCCCGAACGGGCTGTGAAGTTTTATAAAGATGTCTTCGGCTGGGAGATAACCGAGTGGGTAATACCCGGAGTCGAGATTAAAGATGAAAATCGTTACTGGCTTGTGACGACTGGACCCGAGACCGAACCTGGCATCAACGGCGGCCTATTGTTCCGGCGGGGGCCAGAGCCCAGTCGAAGGACAACCGGTTAACGCATTTGTCTGTACAGTGTCCGTTGCCGACCTGGACGAGCACGTTGACAGCGCTCTCAAAGCCGGCGGAAGGATAGCCGTCCCCAAGATGGCGATAAAAGGCGTCGGTTGGCTGGCCTACTGCAAGGATACCGAGGGCAACATCTTTGGCATGATGCAGAGCGATGAGAATGCACAATGATGGTCAAGACCAGAGATCAATGAAGGTGGACTCGTATGACAAAAAATAAGATGACACTCATAGCAGAGCCTGGAAAGCAAGAGTTCATTGTCATCCGGGAGTTCGATGCACCAAGAGAACTCGTCTTCAAGGCCCATATCGATCCGGAGCTCTATGTGCAATGGCTCGGGCCACGCGGATTCACAATGAAGCTTGAGACGTTTGAACCGAGAAACGGTGGTTCATATCGATTTATCCAGAGAGATGAAAAAGGCAATGAGTATGCATCTCATGGCGTGAATCACGAGGTCTTGCCGCCTGAACGAATCATCAGCACCTTCGAGTTCGAGGGATTGCCGGAGACAGGGCATGTCATCCTCGGAAAAGATAGGTTTGAAGAGTTGCCGAACAATAGGACAAAGCTGGTCTCTCAATCCGTCTTCCTGTCGGTTGAAGACCGTGACGGTATGCTCCAAAGTGGTATGGAAGAAGGTCTCAAGGATTCGTATGACCGTCTCGATGAACTGCTGGAGAAGATGCAAAAATAAAGATACAGAAATGGGAAGAGCCCATGGAATACTGGCTCATCCATACTGGAGAGGGACCGGGAATCGACGGAGGTTGACCCGGGCGAACAAATCCTTCTGCCAGAAGAGCGGAGGCAAGGTCATAATTCCGCTTAAATAGCCAATATCGTTGAGGGGGCCAGACCCTACCGCGTTAATCGCGCGTAACCCACTGAAAAGAAGCTGGTATGGATCAATCAGCCGTCTTGCAGCAGAGTTCCAATTCCAAAGATCGATTGATCTACTGACTCTGATCCCTCAACTAGCTCGAGGAACCTGAAAAATGGAGCCTGGACCGCCTGAAGAATATCCAAGGATTTATAAAACTCTGCCCCAGCCTGAGCAGCCCTTCAGGCATCGGCTTTCTAGAGCTATGGCATTAGTTTATGTCCCTTCTCCAGCTGCTGAATCTGTTCTTCGCCTATGGCGGCCAATTCCTTGAACTGATTGATAGTATCCCGCATTTTGGGCAGAGCTTCCTGCTTATAGGTGCTGATGGAATCCATTGCTTCCATGACATCGGCAAAGGCAGTCTTCATCGTCTCGACAGAGATATTGGCTTCCATTGATTGTTTCTGGATTTCCGCCCCCTGTCCCTTCAGCATTTGCGCGTTGCTCCTGATGATATTATTCGTGGTCTCATTGAGCATTTGAATCTTCTTCAGGACAATCTTCTGGTTATAGAGAGCTTCGGCAACCATCACTGAGATCCCCAAAGCGGAAATCGTCACATTTTTGGCCCTTTCTACCCCGCGCATCAGTTCCTTGTTATTTCTGATAACAATCTCTGTCGCCATTACGCCCTGCTGATTGACGACTATCATCTGCTGCATATCCATAAACCGCTGCCGCAGGGGAAAGAGGACTTCTTCACTGACAAATTTAACTTTTTCCGGGTCTTCATTCCTGGCTTTGGCCGCCTCGATCTGCTTTTCAATCGATTCGTCCATCAGGCTTCCGAGCTGGATCTCTTTCATCAGCTTTTTGGTCAATTCGCGCATTCCCTGCTGTTCGATTTCCAGAGTAGTATTGTCGTTTTTCAGAGTTGTCTTACCTCTGTCCAAAGAGACAATGATATCTGCAATCACGGCATCTGCTTTCTGGTATTTGGCAAAATAGGCCCTGACCGGGTCAAAAAGCTTGCCGAGAATGCCGGTCTTGGTGAAGTCAATCAGGCTGGGGTCCAGGTCTTCCAATTCCCGCTGCAAATCCACTAAACCTCTTGCCACAAGGCTGCCTTCATCGCCGTCTTTGGACAGCTTACCGACTGTAACCTGCAGCATAGAATTTTTTGCGGCCGATCTTCTCATCGAGTCAGCCCCAAAAGACTCGATTGACTGGAGGATATCCTTCTTCTTGGCAAATTCATCGATATCCATGGTCATGATCTCGGCGACGTTGCTTTCCGCTACAGCCTGAAGCTGGGCTACTTCTTCCGGTACCGGCTTGACCTGTTCTATGACCTCGCTCTTGATCGCCGCTTCATCTGGGACTTCCATTGTAAAGGCCATCTTAATTCCTCCCAGGATTACAATTCGGCATTAAACATATTGGCCAGTTTATAGACAACGTCTTCGGTATCGGCGTTAATACTGGCAGCCTCATTGATGCTGGAGATCTCCTGCAGGGCCGGGATATTTGCATTATAGCCGATTGTGTAGATTGGTATTCCGAGTTTCTTAACTATGTCTTTGATATCGTTCAGAGAATAGCCTCTATTGGTTTCGCCGTCGCTGAGAACGAAAATCATCGGTTTCAGATTGGGATTTATTGCCTGCTGGTCCAGGATCATCTGCATGGCGACAGCAATCCCATCGAAGGTTGCCGTGCTGCCACCGTCCTGCATGTCATCAACCGCTCCGGCAAACAGGGACCTCTGGGTCAGATTGAATTTGGCAATGGGCAGATCGATATTGACATCATCGGAATATGATACCAGGCCAATCAGATTGTCCTCGCCAATGTATTTTTGACCCTGGCGCAGTGACTCCTTCAGTTTATTGAGCGGCTCGCCCATCATGCTGCCGGAAACATCAGCCACAAAGACGGCGCCGATATTCCTGGTGTTTTTCTTTTCCTTCCAGAGTTTTTGGGCCTGGATGATCACGTCGCCACTGACTGCATCAGCCTCGGGTTTGTATTGATTAAGGCCGTTAAAGCCATATTTGGTGGCCAGGTTCTGGTACTTTTCCTGCTGAGAGAATTTAACAAATTCATTCAGGATCTTCTTTTTCTCTTCCGATAGCTCGCCGATCGCATACATTGGGCTGTCGTGTCTGACTCCAAAGGGAATAAATTCGTAGGACCTGATATCCGGTGTATTCATGTAGGTCTGGTATTCCAGGATGAAACCATCCAGAAGACCTGATTTGGCTGCATCCCTCATCTGCAAAGTTGTATAGGCAACCACGGGAATATTGGACTGGAAGCTCTCAAATCCTGCTGCTGCTTTATCGCTCAATGAGTTATTGCTGTCAAGGGTCTGCAGTGTCGAAATCAAGAAGTTCAGCCCTGTTGAACTGGCGAAAGGATTGGTGTAGCCCATAGTCATTTCTTTGTTTGCGACAGCATCCACAATCGTCTCGATATTGATTTCCCCGTATTTGGCTTCCAGCTCGTCTTTCTTGGATTTGGTGAGCAGGATCCCGGCCACATTGCCAGCAAGTCTCTTTTCCACCATTTCCGCTTTAACCCCTCGGGAGTTGATAATCTCGCCCCAGAGTTCATTGGACGGCGTATAGGCATCCGGCAAATACTTGCCAGAGGTAATATAATCGGCACCTTGCCCGGAAGCGATTCCTCTGAGCCTTACCGATACCGGTTTGCCGTCGATCATTATTTTTTCGTCGTTGAAGTCTCTGGCCACCTCTGTCAGCCAGCCATCAGTACCGCTGCCCGCTTTTTCGGTTGAGGAAAATATTTCGATGTAGCTGGGTGTGCTGCTGTTCACCTGCGGCGGATATTTGGAGATAGGGGGCAGGATATCGATCAGTTCAGGGGGCAGAATATCAACCTTGCCCATCTGATGCGGGACTGTTTTCACATCTATTTCTCCGATCATGGCCTTCAGCTGTTCATCCGGAGGGAGATTAGGATCGGGCCCGGGCCTCCCTATCATAGCATCAACTATATAAAATCAAGATAAATACCGCAACTGCTAATCCGATTATCTTTAAAATTACGTTCTGGTTGCTCTTGTCAATCATGTTTATGCTCCACCCATCAATTCTTATAGTATTTTGCCTGCTTGATCAAATTATCGATCTCGATCATGCCGGCCATTTGCTCCAATTGGCTGGGATCTACGCCGTCAAAGTCTGATATCTCCAGCAGCAGCTTATCCAGTTTCAGCAGGATCTGTTCATTATATTCAGTGGCAGCCCTCACGAATGTTATGAATTCGTCATAGACCTTGAATTTTTCCTCCATAACTTGCTGCGAAAAGGCCCCTGCTTCGTATTTCTTTCTGATGGAATTGTAGTCGTCTTCATCGAATGCATTCATTTTATTGTGGATGCTGCGAATATTCTTGACGAATATCTTCTCCACCTCAGTGATGACCGCATCAAATTTCCGGTAGCTTATCTCTGAGTCGCTGAATTTCTGCTGAAGGATATCCCGGATAGTCCTATTCTTTTTCTTCAGCCGCTCAATCTGGTCTAGCAGAAAGCCAATGGTTTCTTCGAATGTCTTGAGCCCCAGGTGATTGTTCAGCACTTCAATACAATATTCCAGCGTCCATTCAGGAGGTGGAATTATTATCTCCTCTCTGGTAAGGAGCTTATAGTTGCCGTAGGTCAACCCGACGCCGCTTAAAACGATTATTGTGCCGCCAAAGGCCGTTTCCAATGCACTGGCCCCGGGAAACTCCAGTCCTATTATTGCGAAGACAATTATGTTGGCTGCAGCAATGCCTAAATTCAGGCTCAATAGTCCAATCAGCTCTTTTCTGTCCACGTACTCTTGCCCTCGGATCTTTCTGTGTAGAATGCCGGCCATTTGCTCCAGTTGGCCGCGCTCCAGCATTTTAGGCATGAGGTCTCCCAGGAAGCTTATCCAGCTTCAGCAGGATCTGTTCACTATATTCAGCGACATCTTTCACAACAGTGGCATATTCGTTATATATTTTAAACTTGTCCTCCATAATTTTCTGCGAAGAGGCCCATGACTCGTGTTTCCGTCTAATGAAATGTAGTCTTCATCATGGAATGCATTCAATTTATTGAGTATGCCGCGGATACTCGTAGCGAATATCCTCTCCACCTCGGCGATGACCGCATCAATAGCTGGGGAGCAGAGCAGATTAGCTGCAAAGGGATGAAGTTCTTCTAAAGGCCATTCGCGAGAGCATCGAGGCAGTGATGGACGACTATGTCAGCAAATCCGTTAGCATGAGATAGCTTGCTAGCGCTATCGGAAGAAGTTTCAAACTTTCAAAGGGACATGGATGATCGATCTGATTTGAATTTCTTCTGAAAAATCAAGGGCCGGAAGAAGGGACAAAAGGTAAGAATAAATAGTACGAAATTAGTTAGACTTCTATATCGAAGGGATTGTGGTTATAGTGGAAGTGCTAGAGATGAAGGAAGGAGAAGAAGGTTTCTGCGAGGTTATTGATCGAAAGGTGCTGGCCAGCTTGCGGGAGCTGCAGGATGTTGGGGATCCAGATATAATTGCTGAGGTGGGCGGCCTTTTTATCGAGCATTCGCCAGAAAAGGTAAAAGCAATTTTGCAGGCTGTAGAATCGGGTGATGCAAAGGGGCTGCAAGTGGCAGCTCACAGCTTGAAGTCCAGCAGCGCCTATGTGGGGGCGATGCGCCTTTCGGCGATGAGCAAGGAGCTGGAGATGATGGGCCGGTCCAGTGTCATGGACGGGGCAAAAGAGAAGGCTGAAATGCTGAAAGATGAACATATGCGGGTCATGACGGCTTTGGATGCGGAGATTAAGGCTGGAATTGAATAGGTAGAATTTAGTTTTTTGAAGATTTTGGCTTTTGAAGACTCGGATACGAAACTATTTGAAGGCAACTAAACACAATCTTTATATTCAATATAGTCTCTATAAAGGTCTGGAGGTTTAGGATGGAGTTTCGGTTTGAGAACTACATTCTGAAGGCTTTTCTTGCTTCAGGACTCCTGTCAATAGTGATGATGGTTCTGGCCCTCGGGCTGATCCAGCTTTTCCGAGATGGTCCGGCTTTACGTTTCTCCATAATCCTGATCCTGGCGGCGATCGCCTTCGTCCTTTCTGCGTCCTTCTTCGAGCGATACGAAGTGGGGTCAATTATGTGGTCCATGCTGGTGTCGCTTATTGTAACCCTTATGCTGACACTGCTTTCCGGTGGCATAATATACCTGAAGGCCCCGCCCCAATCAGGGGAGGAACTGCTCTCCGGCCTAGCCGTTTGCATAATAGTGGCCATGATATTGCTCAGCTATCTCAAGCGCAGCCTGGGTGAGATAGAATACTAGTTGGAACAGAGTTCTAATACTAGCAGCATACAAGCTGCTCATCAATGCGCTGCCAGATGGTGGACTCTTTCGGCCGACCGGTAACGGGCCTGCGGATCGCTCTGACCCCTCGCTGCAATCTGAAGTGCATCTATTGCCACCACGAGGGCGAGGTGGGGCCGAAAGAAGAGATCCCGGACGAGATGGTGGTGAATGTCGCCAGGGCGGCAGCCGAACTGGGAGTTCGCTCCCTGAAGTTCACGGGCGGAGAGCCGCTCCTACGAAAAGATTTGGCTGGTTTGATATCGCAAATGCCTCCGGATCTGGATATCTCTTTGACCACCAATGGCATCTTTCTCGCCGATCAGGCCGAATCTCTGGCAAAAGCCGGGCTGGACAGAGTAAATGTGAGCCTGGACTCGCTAAACCCGGAGAACTATTGTGCCATCACAGGCGGAAAAGCTGGAGACATGGAGAGTGTCCTGGCAGGAATTGATTCTGCCAAAAGAGCAGGCCTCGAGCCCATCAAACTGAATGTGGTGGTCTTGAAGAAGAATGAGCATGAGATCCCGGGATTGATCGATTTTAGCCGCCGGAAGGGCGTGATACTGCAGCTCATCGAGCTTCTCGATCTGAAGAATCTGGGCATCTCGGGAGACATCGAAGGCATTGAACGAGGCCTGCAGGCCCGGGCGGACAGCATCCGCACGCGCGCGATGCACCGACGCCGGAAGTACTTCCTGGACGGGGCAGAGGTGGAGGTCGTCCGGCCAATGGACAACACAGAGTTTTGCGCCAACTGCACGCGTCTTCGCGTCACCTCGGACGGGAAGATCAAGCCCTGCTTGCTGCGCAGCGACAATCTGATCGAGATTGATACCTGCGACACTGAGAAGATCAAAGAGCTGCTCAGGGCTGCTAATGCGAGGAGAGAGCCATATTTTGGGACGAAGCCGGTGACCGGGCCAACACCAATGTTCAATGAATCCGGGATCAAATAGATTCTTCCGAAGATTTGAAATCCTGAGCAGAATATATTCAGATAGCCCAAAGGGATTGGAGGAACAATCCAAAGCAATCCGAGCAATCCAAACGCAAATCGAGCGGTCTTATTTAGAGCTATGGGGGTTAGGGCAATGGTCATGAATATAACACTGGAGAGGATGGAAGACCAGATTAAATGGTACAGCGAAAAGAGCGCCTGGAATCAAGATTGGTTTAAGAGGCTCAAGGTGGTCGAGATCATAGCCGCAGCACTGGTTCCATTTGCTGCGGGATTGAGTACGCCGGCTGTAACGGGATCTCTGGGCGTAATAGTAGTCATCCTTGAGTCGCTGCAGAGCATCTACCAGTTTCATGGTAACTGGATAACTTATCGATCTGCTGCTGAAGCGCTGGAGCATGAGAAATATCTCTGGTATGCGAAGGCTGGACATTATCTGACTGCGAAGAATCCCGAAGCACTGCTGGCGGAGAGGATTGAGGAGCTGGTCTCCACCGGGAACGCAACGTCGACTTCGGAAAAGGAGCCGATAGGGAAGGTGAAGGCGACATGAAACCAACGGTAAATGCCAGGAATCGAGAGAATTAAACGGCGACGCCTCCCGGTTGTGGGCTGCTGTGGTAATGGGGATCGATCTTGAAGGAGCAGAATAGGTAATGGCGCACCCTCAAGGATCTTCAACAATGGAAATGTGGTTCGGAAGATATCAATGCCGGATATCTGGTTCGTCGGTTCAGAATCCAAATTTTTTACCTTAATGCGAAATTTCCACGAGGCATAGCTTTAATGAATCCACCTCCGTTGGCATAAAACTAGTCAATGATGTCAAGCATCTCGTTCATTCTCTCACAATAATGGCATGTAAGCGCTTCATCTGGACCTTCTTAAAAACGTCTAAACGTAAAGGGAAGAGCTTCACAGATTGTCCCCCGCGAACGCGGGGTCAGGGGGGCCGCCACGGCCTTGAGTGGGCCGGTGGGCCGCGTCTCACCGCGCGGAACCCCGAAAGAAGTGGTGGAATTTTTTCGTCTAGATAAGATTTGCTAACTTCGATCAACTGCAGGCATCATTCCTCATAGGTTCAGATTCCCGCAATCACTCTCCGATCCTGTGCTCGTACCCCTTCGCCTCGATCCGTCTCCTCTCGCCTCCCTTCTCCATCCAGATCCCCTCTTCCACCACAACCCCGATAACCGTCAGCTCGCACGCCTTCCGGGCCGCCTCCAGTGCCTCTGGCTTTACCGTAAAGACAAGCTCGAAGTCCCCGCCAGCGCTCATCACCATCTCCAACAGCTCTTTCGTGCCCCACCATCTCCACCAGGCCTTTGGCCACCGGCAACGTCTCCTCCTTCACCACAAACCCCACCCGGCTCACCTCCGATAGATCAGAGAGCGAGAGACCAAGACCGTCGCTGTTGTCCATCATGGCCGTGACCGCCCGGCTCTTCGCCAGAGCCCGACCCTCTTTCAGCCGGGGCTCGGGCTCCAGCAGACTTGTTATGAACTCGCTCTCCACTCCGTGCTGCCAGGCCCACAGCCCTCCGCCTGCGCGGCCGAGCGCGCCGGTCGTGCAGAGCAGGTCGCCCACACGCGCGCCGCTGCGCCGCAGCACCAGATCCTTCTCCACGAAACCCAGGGCCGTGCCGGTGATGGTCAGCTCCTGATGCGAGTCGGTGTCGCCGCCCAGAATCCTTGTGCCGTAAAAGGCGGCACAATCTGCAAATCCGCTGAAAAGCTCATCGATAAAATAAAGATCCGCTTCCGGCGGCAGGCCCGCCGCGATGAGCACGCCCGCAGGCTCTGCACCCATGGCAGCGATGTCGCTCAGGTTCACTGCCACTGCCATCCAGCCCATCTGCCAGGGGTTCATGATATCGGGAAAGTCGGTCTTCTGGTGCAGCATGTCCGTGGTGGCTACAAGATAACGGTCCCCGGCATCAATAACAGCACAGTCATCGTTCTCCACACCGCCCAGGATCTCCGATATGCGCCGGATCAGCTCCCGCTCTCCCATAACATTTCCTTGAGACATGGATGCTCGCCCGCCTTTTTCCCTTGCCAAGCCGATCAGAAAGCTAATAAATTTCAAGACTAATTACTGCATATTACCATGCCCGATTACAAAAGACTATTTATTCCCGTCCTGCTCGCCCTCCTTGCGTCGCCGCGCTCCTCGCAATTCTGCCGCCGTCGTCCGCGGCCGAGACGCGCGTCTGCCCGCAGGGCTGCAACTATGCCAGCATCCAGGCCGCATTGGGCGAAGCCTCGCCTGGAGATACCATAACTGTGGAGACGGGAACCTACCGCGAATCCCTGATAATTGGCAAACCTGTAAATCTGCACGGCCTGGACACGGGCAGCGGAAAGCCCACCCTTGATCCGGATAAGGGACGGGTAATTCTGGCTGCTCAATGGTGCAGTTCTGCGGGGCTTCCTTGTTGTTCGGCGGCCCTGCTGCGACGGGGCTAATAGTGACAACTGCACCCTGGAGGTCGTCCTTCCCGCCACCATCTTCCTCAACGATTTCAATAGCCAGAGCGGCGTCTGCGCGGAAGATGACTGCTCACTGGAATTCCAGCGAAGGGATAAATTACCAGTTCAATAGCCGCGTGCTGCGCAGCCGCCTGGGCAACTACTGGGCCGACTATGCCGGAACGGACGGGAACGGCGACGGAATTGGCGATGAGCCCATGATCCTGAACGATAAGAATGTAGACTACTATCCACTCATGCAGCCCGTGGACAACTACATAATTCCCGATGATAAGGAGACGAAGGTGCAGTTGATCCAGGCCCGGGTAAACGAATCGTTCACCATCTCCATACCTGCCAATCCCACTACAGGATATAATTGGACCGCGGACTACGATTACGTCCTCCTCGAGCAAGCGAGAACTGAGTTTGAGAAGTCCCCATCCGGGGCGCTGGGCTCAGGCGGCACATCTGTATTTGTCTTCACGCCCTTGAAGCCGGGCAAGACGACCATCTACTTCGTCTACAAACGGTCCTGGGAGAACATTGTGGCAGACACAAGAGCCTTCCATGTAGACATTTCCAGATAGAGTAGAAAGCAGCCTCTGGCAAAAGGATCTGATCCCAAATCCTTTTCTGGAAAGCCAATTATGGCAGGGAGACGAAAGCCAAACCTCGGAGCATTTTCATGGTGGAGACGGGAAGATTAAAGAAGAGCGATACCACTGAGAATCGTTGTTGAGAAGACCGAATTTCACGAAACAGTAGGAATTGACATCCGCGAGTATGTGACCAGCGAGAGGTACACAGGATGGTCCAAGAACGGAATTTCGCATCCCGGTTGAGAAGTGGAAGGAGTTCAAAAGAGATTCTGGACAAGGTAGAATTGCTGAAAAATAATCGAATCCCGGGCTAACGGCTGAGCCATGAAGTATTTATATAGTGATAACCATCAACCCCTGATCATTACAATCCTTAAGGAGATTTCAATTTGGCAAAATCCGATATCAAATCTGAGGTTAAATCAGATCCAAAAACCGAGGCAGAAAAGCCTGCGCCCAAAAAACCAGAGGTCAATATCGGCATGGTTGGCCATGTCGATCACGGCAAAACCACTCTTGTTAAGTCGCTCTCCGGAGTCTGGACCGATCAGCATAGCGAAGAGGTCAAAAGAGGCATCTCCATTCGCCTGGGCTATGCGGATGCGACCTTCAGAAAGTGCCCTAAATGCCCGGAGCCGGATAATTATAGCGTAGAAGAGAAATGCCCCCACTGCGGCACAGAGACTGCAGTTCTGCGAACCGTTTCCTTCGTGGACTCCCCGGGCCACGAAACGCTCATGGCCACAATGCTCTGCGGAGCCGCCATTATGGATGGTGCGGTGCTCGTCATCTCTGCCAATGAGCCCTGCCCCCAGCCGCAGACCAAAGAGCATCTCATGGCCCTCAACATCTCAGGTATCGATAAAATCGTGATAGTGCAAAATAAGATCGATCTCATGTCCCGGGAAGAAGTACTGGAGCACTATCGCCAGATCAAAGATTTCATAAAAGGAACCGTTGCCGAAAATGCTTCCATTGTTCCAATTTCAGCTCAGCAGAACCTGAATGTCGATATGGTCATACAGGCCATCGAGGAGAAAATACCCACGCCGTCCCGAGACATTAACAAGCCCCCCTTGTTGAAGGTCGCTCGATCCTTCGATATCAATAGGCCAGGAGCCTCGCCGGAGGCCCTCAAAGGCGGAGTCATCGGCGGCTCCCTCAGCCAGGGAGTGCTGCACATAGGCGACAAGATAGAGATCTGCCCGGGCAGGCTGGTGGAATACGAAGGCAGGAAACAATGGGTCCCCATTCAGACCAAAGTTGTAACTCTTCTGGCCGGAAGTCATGTCCAGGATGAGATAACTCCCGGCGGCCTGATGGGCGTAGGCACTCTGCTCGACCCCATCATGACCAAGAGTGATGCTCTGGTGGGCCAGGTTGCAGGCGAACCCGGCAAACTTCCGCCCGCAAGAGGCACTTTTACCATGAATATGCAGCTCCTGGAAAGGGTCGTGGGAGTTACGGACGAATCCAATGTAGAGCCCATCCACTCCAGCGAGCCGCTCATGCTCAACGTCGGCACAGCCACAACCGTGGGAGTCGTCACCAGTGCTCGTGAGGGCGGCGTGGTGCAGGTGCAGCTCAAGAGGCCCGTCTGCGCCGATAAGGGAGACCGCGTGGCCGTGAGCAGGCGCATTGGCGCCAGATGGCGGCTCATTGGCGTCGGCACCATAATTGAGTAATCGAGCGGCATGAAGGAAATCCTCGATACAGATAGCATAAAGGTAATCATCGACACAAACGCATTGATGGTGCCCGAGCAGTTCGGAGTGGATATCTTCAACGAGCTGCAGCGTCTGGGATATGTGCAGTGGATCGTTCCGGCCGAGGTCCTGGGAGAGCTCCGTTCTCTGGCAACCAAGGCCGATAAAGGAAGGGACAAAATTGCTGCCCGCGTGGCACTGGGACTCTCCGAGTGCTGCCATATCGTTGGAGAAGACAATTTTGATGCCGATCAAGCCATCGAGGAGCTGGCCATAAGCGAAGGCGCAGCCGTCTTCACCAATGACAAAGCTCTGAAGAAAAGGTTATTTAGTAAAGGCATCACCGTAATATACCTGCGCCAGGGACGGTATCTAGAGGCGACGAAGAAGGAGTATTGATGTATAAGAAGATGAAGCTTAAGGGTGTGGCCAAGATCGAGCCGGATCATCTGGGTGATCCCCTCGAGGCGGCGGTGGACAAGGCACTGCGCGACAAATACGAGGCAGTAGTTGACAAGTCTTTAGGAACCATCGTGGCCGTGCTCGGAGCGGATAATATTGGAGAAGGTCACATCCTGGCCGGAGACGGGTCCATTTACTACGAAGTGAATTTCGATGCCCTCGTCTTCAATCCCGAGATGCAGGAGATCATCGAAGGCGAGATCGTGGAGATCGTCAAATTCGGTGCATTCCTCTCTTTAGGACCATTCGATGGCCTTCTGCATGTCAGCCAGATCACCAATGAGTATATATCTTATGATGAAAAGAACGCGCGGCTGGTCAGCAAAGAGTCGAACAAGTCCTTAGCAGAAGGGGATAAGGTTCGAGCCAGGGTTATAGCCGTAAGCCTGAATGAAAAAGAGCCTCGCGAGAGCAAGATCGGGCTCACCATGAGGCAGACGGGCTTAGGAAAACAGGAGTGGCTTGAAGCCGATACTAAAGCGGAAGTAAGCGTTGAGGCAGAGGCGAAATGACAGAGCAGGCATGCAGAGAATGTCGCAGAATAGTTGAGGGGCAGGTCTGTCCCATCTGCAACTCAGCCTCGCTCAGCAAAGACTGGAGTGGATATGTCGTGATCATCGATCCCAAAGAGTCGATCATCGCGCAGAAGCTGGAGATTACCCTTCCCGGAAGGTATGCTTTGAAGGTGCGATAGATTGCGTCTACTCCGTCTTCCAGAAGAGCTGCGACTTCAGCTGAAAGATCCTCTGGGCAGGCTGTTCAAGGGAAATGGCCTGGACTGCACAATAGCTATGAAAAAGAAGCTGATGGCCGCCAAGAAAGTTGCAGCAGTTGGTGATATGACGGCATTCTATCTTTTGACCGCATCCATAGTGCCGGACCTGGCCGTCGTCGACAACAAAACCAAGAGGATGCCGGTCCCAGATCACATCGTAACGAGTCTGGATCACGATAGCTATAAGACGATTGAAGTAAAAAACCCTGCGGCAACTCTGACAAAAGAGCTCATAGACGTGATCAGAGAATCTCTAAACGGCGACCAGAGGGTGAAGATAGTAGTAGATGGCGAAGAGGATCTGGCGACTCTTCCAGCCATACTCTATGCCCCCTTGGGTTCCGTGGTGGTTTATGGCCAGCCCGATGAGGGAAGTGTCCTGGTCGATGTTACACCTGAGATGAAGACGCGAATTGATGAATTTATGAAACAAATGATAGTGGAGGAATGAAAGTTGGATATACAGGTTATAGAAGAAAAGAACAACCCCAACCTGAATCGGCGGGAGATTGTTTTCAAGGTTATTCACGATGAGTCCACACCTTCCAGAAAGAGCGTTGTGGAGAGATTGGCTGCAACAATGAACTCGAAGAGCAGCCTCGTCTTCGTGGACAGCATGAAGACGGAGTTTGGAAAGCGCGAGACCATTGGTTATGCCAAGATCTACGAGACTGCAGAAAGGGCCAAGCAGGTGGAGAGAGTTCATATCATAGAGCGAAACACATTCACCAAGCCCGAGGAAGCCAAGCCGGAGGCAAGCTAGATGGCAGCCGCAAAGAAGGGCAAGAAGGGTGAGGTAAATGGTGCAGCCAAATACTATGAAGTGAGCGGAGACACCATCAAGACCAAGAAATCTGTTTGCCCGCGATGTGGAAACGGCGTATTCCTGGCGGAGCATGGAGATCGTCAGAGCTGCGGAAAGTGCGGTTACACAGAGTTCAAGAAATAGTCTATTCGTGCCCCAGGTCTAAGCCCAGGTCTCTATTCTCGGACCTGATTCACTCTTTTCTGGATATTGCAGGGTAGGTATTTAAGATAAGAAGGACGCTTACCTGATGGTGTTTATTTGGCTTTATTTGATAATGCTATCATAGCTCTGCTGATTCTGATTGTGCTGGTCGTACTATCCCAGGCTGTAAAGATCGTTCGAGAGTATGAACGAGTGGTCATATTTCGACTGGGACGCTTCAGTGGTGTGAAGGGGCCCGGCATATTTCTTATAATTCCCATCATCGATCGAGTGATGCAGCTCGACCTGAGAGTTTTCACCATCGACGTGGCCAAGCAGGTGGTCATAACCAAGGACAACGTGAGCGTGGAAGTGGATGCGGTCATCTACTACCGGGTGGTCGATCCCGCTCGAGCTGTCATTCAGGTGGAGAACTACAAGATGGCCACGTCTTTGCTGTCGCAGACTACCTTGCGGGACGTTCTGGGCCAGATCGAACTGGATGATCTTCTCTGCAAGCGCGATGAATTGAACAAGAAGCTGCAAGAGATCCTGGATAAGCATACCGATCCCTGGGGAATCAAGGTAACAGCAGTCACACTGC
The DNA here is from genome assembly GCA_963843555.1 of uncultured Methanosarcinales archaeon. Classification (GTDB taxonomy): domain Archaea; phylum Halobacteriota; class Methanosarcinia; order Methanotrichales; family Methanotrichaceae; genus Methanothrix. The sequence continues at coordinate 207,885 of CAWJKV010000007.1, read as the reverse complement.
GGGATGTCGCTCTGCCTGAATCGATGAGAAGGGCAATTGCCAAGCAGGCGGAGTCGGAGCGGGAAAAGAGGTCACGCATCATTCTGGCGGATGGCGAGTTCCAGGCCTCCAAGACAATGACCGATGCCGCCCGGCTTTATGAAGAAGTTCCTGCAGCCTTGAAGCTGAGGGAGCTGCAGACTCTGGTAGATATCGCCAGGGAGAAGACGCTCATCGTCGTCACTCCTGCCGGCGATACGGGAACGGGCTCAATTGCAGGTCTGACGGCGGCTCTAAACAGGGAGCTTTCCGAAAAGGAAGCGAACCGGGCGGATGAGGCAAAGCGAACGGCCTTAAGAGAAGCGGATACTGAGGCAGCAAGATCCAGGAGTTAAAAGGCATATGAAGGCAATCCGGTCCCGGCTCGGGAGCAGGGAACAGAGCGGGCTTTATTGACCTTCTATTTTTAATTTTAATTTTATTGCTCTCTGTTAACCCTGCCAGCTCGGCCTCTGCTGGATCGAACGGGTCGGTCCTGGCTGTCGAGTTGCGGGGTGCTATTACGCCCGTCAGCGATGACATTGTTCTCGCCGCCATTGGTGCAGCGGAGGCGGAAGAGGCCCTGGCTTTGATGATTCTTTTGGACACACCGGGCGGCGGCCTGGCAGAGACCACGGAAATCCTGAGGCAGATGGAGGAGACGAAGTTGCCTGTTGTCGTCTATGTCTACCCGGAAGACGCCTTCGCCTGGTCTGCGGGAACAATCATTCTGGTCAGCTCCGATGTGGCAGCCATGGCGCCGCATACTATCATCGGCTCAGCTCAGCCGGTGCAGCTCTCTCCCACAGGCGGAACAGTGCCGATAAACGACAGCAAGACCATCAATGCTATCGTGGCTCTGATCGAGGAGAAAGCGAGAAAGCACGGGCGAAACACGACAGCAGCCAGGGAGTTCGTGCTCTCCAATCTGAACCTGAACGCTGATGAGGCCAGGAACTACAGCGTCGTGGAGTACATTGCAGCCTCGCCCGAGGATCTGCTGAGCCAGATCAACGGCAGCAGGGCGAAGAATGCTACCCTGATCACCTCGGGGGCAAAGGTAGAGTATTTTGAGCCGCCACTCAACTTGCAGTTCCAGTCGCTCCTGTCGGACCCCACGATTGCCGGATTGCTGATGTTGATCGGCCTTTATGCCCTTGTGTTCGGACTCTCCAGCCCGGGAGTGGGTGCAGAAGTCTTTGGCGTGACGGCTTTAGCACTGGGCCTGATTGGACTGGGCTTTAATGTGAATATTGGAGCTGTTTTCCTGCTCCTGCTGGGATTGGGGCTGATCCTGGCAGAACTTCACAGCCATTCCTTTGGAATTCTGGCCGTGGCCGGCCTGATATGCGTTATCGTCGGCAGCGTCCTTTTCGTGCCCACCAGCTTTCCCCAGTGGTACGTACCGGGAAGCTACCAGCAGTCGATGGCCCTAGCTCTCATTCTGCCCTCGCTGATACTGGGCTTATTCCTGGCCCTTGCCATTTATAAGGTGGCCCGGGCCAGATTTGCTCCGCCTGAAAATGATCGATTTGATGGCGAGGAAGCAGAGGCCATCGACAGGCTGGACCCGGAAGGCTATGTGCTTTTCCAGGGTGAGTACTGGAGAGCAGAGGCAAGGGAGCCGGTGGAGAAGGGTGAGAAGGTAGTGATTGTGGCAAAGGCGGGGACGAGGCTGCAGGTGAAGCGAAAACCTGATTAAATGCGATTTACAGATAATAGCACTTGATTGGATAGTCAGTTCAAAATGTAGAGGAGATCTGATCTCTATGTCAATGATCAGCGCCATTCAGTTTGCCTACCTGCCCGCCTATGCGGCTCTGCATAGCCTCCTGGTAAGCAGGCAGTTCAAGAGTCTCGTCTGGCACATCTTCGGGCCAGGCATGGATAGCTGGTATGTAAAGTTCTTCAGTATATTCGCCGCCATCACCCTGGCGCCATTGGCACTGCTTTTCTTGTTGTCTCCCGGCAAGAGGCTCTACACAATCAAGTCGCCCTGGCGATGGCTGATGGTTACCGGTCAGCTCATGGCGAGCATGGCGACCATCCTCGCCTTCATTAATGCACCTCACAGATTCTCCATAAGCCAGCAGCTCCGCAAGGCCGAGAATCCGGAGCCTCTCAAATCCGCGAGGCATCTATTGCTTCGTGCAGGACCCGTTCCTCCTCTCCGGTCTCCTGCAGATGTGGCTTACTCCATTTATGACCTCCAGGCTATTGGTCCTTTACGCCATGACATCGGTTTACCTCTTCCTGGGATCACTTCATTGGGAGAGAAGGCTGCGTTATCAGTTCGGCAAAGAGTACGAAGACTACCAGAAAGAGGTGCCGAGGGTTATTCCAAAGGAGCTGAAGTCGAAAAAATAAGAATCTATTTCAATCCTTTAAAGCATTCCTCCAGATGCTTTTCGTTCATCTTCTTCGTCACCAGGCTGACGGCCACAGTTACCAGTATCGCCACAGGCAGGGCTACCACGATTGGATCCACGACGGGCCAGGGCATCTGAGTGATCAGGACGTCTCTGCCCAGGAGCATCTTGCATATCCCCAGTGGTACTGCCTCGGCTTTGTGGATGAACAGATACCAGAAGACGGTTACGAATGTGCCGGTAATTAAGCCTGCCATGGCTCCGGCCCTGGTGGCTCCTCGCCAGTAGAGGGCAGAGGAGTACATGGGAAGGAAAGCGGCAGCACATAGGCCGAAGAAGATCGCCGTGCCGCGGGCTATTATGTTCGCGGGAAGGATATAACCGAGGGTGACGGCAATTATTATGGCAGTTACAATCCCCACTCTCGTGATCAGTATGGAGCTACCGCCCTTTTTCCGGGTCAGCGTCTCGTAGATATCCCTGCCTATGGCGCTTCCCTGGGCATGGAACTGGGAGCTGGAGGTCGACATAGCTGCCGCCAGAAGCGTGAGCATGAAGATGTAGACGAACCACTCCGGCGTGGCGGCGTTGATATAGATGGGAATTATGCTGTCGGCATTGCCCTTGGCAACCTCTATGGATATGTTGTTCTGTGTCTGGTAGAAGAACACATTAGTGAGAGCCCCCACCACGAAGGCGACGCCGGTCATGGCCAGAATGAAAATGCCTCCAATCAATACGCCCCTGTTCAGCTCCTTGTTGGACTTTACGGTCATGAATCGCACCACGAGCTGAGGCATGGCCAGAACTCCTATTCCCACTCCCATGACAATGGTAGATATCAGAGACCACCACCAGGGGCTTCCAAAGGCGGGCATCGACGTCCAGCCGGTGTCACCCTGGGCAGCGAGATTTGGCGGAACCAGGTAAGCCATATCCGTAAGGGCCTGGTTAGCAGCCGTTACGCCTCCCAGTTGGAAGTAAGTCATAACCAGGAGAAGGGCCATGCCCACAAACATTATGGTGCCCTGCAAGGCGTCGGTGTACATGACTCCGCGCAGACCTCCCCAGATCACATAGGCAGCGATGATAACAGAGTAAATGAGCAATGCCACATTGAAGTCTATGGCCAGAGTTGCCTCCATAAAGCGAGCTGCTCCGATCAAAACCACCGCGGCATAGAGCGGCATGCCAAAGAAGATCACGAGACCGCTGAAATACTGGATGAATTTGCTATCAAATCGCTTGCCCAAGAGCTCGGGGAAGGTCATGGCATTGAGGTTGTGACCCATTTTTCTGGTGCGCTTCCCATAAACTATGAAGGCCACAAAGATCCCCACGAAGATGTTGAGCAGAGTCAGCCACAAGAGGCCCATGCCGTAGAGGCCGGCTATGCCGCCGAAGCCGACTATGGCCGAGGTGCTGATGAATGTGGCACCATAGCTCATGGCCATGATATAGGGATGGGTCTTCCTGCCCGCCACCAGGTAGCCTTCCGAGTCCTTGGTGGATTTCCAACCTCGGTACCCGAGATATAGCGTGGCCAGCAGATAGATCAGGATAATGACATTTAAAAGAAGGAGATTCATCTAAATCACAGCCCCAGCTCTTTTTCCTGCATCTCTTCCTCGCCGGTCTCCCATGCAGCTTCCTCTTCAATCTGCTGGGATTCCTGCTCTCCGCCTCGATTCCAGTTGATAATGCCGTAAATCACGCACAAGAGCGTACTAAAAATGCAAAGAAGATAGACGCCCCAGACCCAAGGATCATCAATGCCGAGCATGCTTAACACCAACCCTTTGGCTGCTCTCTATGCAGCCGCTACAACACAACATCCCCTCAACGAAATGTCATGGTATGTGGTAGCATGTAGCATTTTTGCAAGCTATAAGGATGTCGGTCAGGATTATATGTTATGATCTTTCTCTAAGAGATTACGAGGTCAATGGAGTAATTTTATAATATTATCTGGCTCGATTCAGAACTTTTTGATAGCGATCCCTTTATAAATGGCAGTGAGAAGAGCCGGGGAACAATAGTCAAGAAACCCTGGAATTCTAGATTGTATGCTCGATACTAATGTTTCCGTCGTAGCTCTGGCTGCTGTTCTGATCCTCATAGCCATTAGGCAGTTTGGGGAATTCAAGCTTCAGATCTGGCAGATTATGCTGCTGGGCGCTCTGGTAGTTCTCATCTTTGGCGAGACGACCCCTGAAGTTGCAGCTCGTGCTATAAATCTGGATGTGATGATATTCCTGGGCAGGGATGTTTGTGATAGGAGAGGCCATGTCGGAGAGCGGCTATCTCATTCATCTCTTCAACCAGATATTTTGCCGGGCAAAGAATCTGGATCAGCTCGTGCTCCTTATTCTCTTTGTCATGGGGTTTCTATCCGCCCTGCTCATGAATGATACTCTGGCCATAATCGGCACGCCATTCGTGCTCTACCTGGCAAGGATGCTCAGGATATCCCCCAAACTGCTCCTCCTGACTCTGGCCTTTGCCGTGACCACCGGAAGCGCATTGAGTCCTATCGGCAATCCGCAAAATCTCCTCATCGCCATCAATGGAAGTCTGGCCAATCCGTTCCTGGTCTTCCTGCGATACCTGTTTATTCCTACAGTCGTCAACCTTCTGCTGGCTTATCTGCTGCTCCGGCTCTTTTACAGGGATCAGTTCCAGCACCGTCCCTTGCAGATCTGCCAGGAGCAGATCCGGGATCCAAAGCTTGCCCGTCTCTCCCGGATCTCAGTGATTTTGTTACTCATATTGATATCGGCAAAGATCGCGGCCGTCATTTTCGGCAGTGGAGAGGAATTCCGGCTGACTTATATCGCCGTTCTCTCCGCCCTGCCCATCATCCTCTTATCTGGGAGAAGATTTGATGTTCTGAAAAATATTGACTGGAGCACTCTTGTCTTCTTTGCGGCCATGTTCGTACTGATGGACAGCGTCTGGAGGTCGGGAGCTTTCCAGACCTTCCTGGTGGGAAATTCTGCAAGCTTCACATCCATTCCCGCCATCCTGGCTCTGAGCGTCCTCTTCAGCCAGATCATCTCCAATGTGCCATTCGTCGCCCTCTTCCAGCCGCTCCTGCTGAATCCCACTTCAAAGGATCTCATGGCCCTGGCCGCGGGAAGCACCATCGCCGGGAACCTCTTCATCCTGGGCGCCGCAAGCAACGTGATAATAATCCAAAATGCGGAGAAGAGCGGCGAGACGCTGACCTTCCTGGATTTCGCGCGGGTGGGCGTGCCACTGACGGTCCTGAATGTGCTGGTCTACTGGATATTTCTCTGACCGCAAAAAGCCAGGAAAAAAAGCGCGAAATTAAATATAACTGATGACGATGGTGAAAAGCGATGAGCGAGGATGCAACCGTCTCGTGCTACGACAAGCATGCCCAGGCGTATGATCACTATCAGTCCCAGGTTGTGCCCGGCTACCTGGAGATGATCGACCTCGTGGCAGAGGCGGCTCACAGATACCTGCCGCCGGAGCCGAGGATCATCGATCTGGGCTGCGGAACTGGCAATGCAACGCTTGCCATCCTCAAGAGAATTCCGGCATCGGTTTTTCTTATCGACGGCTCGGAGAGAATGGTGCGCATAGCCGAAGAGAAGATCTCCCGCACATATCCGAAAGCGATCCTGGGCTCCAGGGTGGCGGACCTCTCCCGGGATGATTGGGATGAGGGGTTGGGCGACGAAAAGTTTGATGCCATTGTATCCACCCTGGTCCTGGAGCACCTGCCCTTTGATCGCTACAAGGCAGCCATAAAAAAATGCCTTCGCTTGCTCAAACCAGGCGGCTGGCTCCTGGCGGCGGAAGGCTACGCCGAAGAGGGAAGCGATATGCAGGAGTGGTTCTTCCAGGAGATGGAGACGAGGCGCCTGAAAGTTGATCCGGCCACTTCCGACTTTGTGGCCCGGCTGAGGGATGATTTGGAGACTCACTACTACACCAGCAAGAGAGAGAAAGAGGAGTGGTGGCGGGATGCGGGATTATCGGACGTCAATATGCTCTGGCAGTACCTTTGCATTGGGCTGATGGCAGGAAGAAAGCCTTTTTGAGAGATCTTCAAAAGTCCAAAGAAAATCCCGAAAGCTAGTTAACCCACGGGCTTCCTTCTATTATGGGGAAAAAGAAAATGGCAGCAGATAGTATCGCAACTCGGGTCACCATTGGATTGATTCAAACCACAGTAGCAGAAGATCGAGATCTAAACCTGAAGAAGACCATTAGAAAGGTACGAGAGGCAGCGAGCAAAGGCGCAAAGATCGTCTGCCTGCAGGAGCTTTACCGGACGCGTTACTTTCCGCAATGGGATCAAAAGGATGCCTCTCTTCTGGCGGAGACCATTCCTGGCGAGTCCACAGCGGCCTTTTCCCAATTGGCCAGAGAGCTGGAGATTGTGATAATAGTACCCGTCTTCGAAAAGGATGTGGCAGATTACTACAACTCCGTGGCAGTGATCGATAGCGATGGCAGCCTTCTGGAGACCTACCGCAAGATCCACATTCCCCACGATCCACTCTTTTACGAGCAGAGTTACTTCACACCTGGCGAGGAGATCCGGATTTACGATACGCGCTATGCGAAATTTGCCGTCCTCATCTGCTATGACCAGTGGTTTCCCGAGGCCGCGAGGGCGGCCGCCCTGCGACGGAGCCCAGATCATCTTCTATCCCACCGCCATCGGCTGGATTCAGGGTGTGAAGGATCAGGCTGAGGGAGACTGGCACGATGCCTGGGAGACGGTGCAGAGGGGCCACGCCATTGCTAACAGCGTCTACGTTGCCGCAGCCAACCGGGTGGGCTGGGAGGAGGATCTCAAATTCTGGGGCAGCTCTTTTGTGTGCGACTCTTTCGGCAAAATGGTGGCCAGAGCCAGCAGCAGCGAGGAAGAGATTCTGATAGCAGAGATAGATCTTGTCAAGAACGAACTGGTGCGAGAGGGTTGGGGCTTTTTCCGGAACCGCCGGCCCGATGTTTACTGGCCTCTGATCGAGATGGTGAAGGTTGACGTTTCAGGAAAAAAGAGAGAGAAAGAGGCAGTTGGATTGAGTTTGAAGGATACACCTCTGCAGCTCGGCTACCACATGCCTGCCGAATGGGAAGAGCATGCTGCCATCTGGCTCTCCTGGCCTTATGATCAGGACACCTTCCCTGTGATCGAGAGAGTGGAGGATGCATACGTTGCCATCATCAAAGCCATCCACAAGAGCGAGATTGTCAATCTGCTGGTCAAAGACGAGATGATGCAGAGCGCTGTCCTTGATCGGCTGCGGAGAGAAAAGGTCGATCTGCATAGAGTCAGATTCCACCAGATCGGCTATGCGGATGTCTGGTTCAGGGACTATGGTCCCACCTTTGTCGTAAACCAGGAAAAGGAGATAGGGAAGAATAACCTTGCCATGGTCGCCTGGACCTTCAATGCCTGGGGAGAGAAGTACCCGGGATTGATGGCAGACACGAGGATTCCCTGCCTCATCAATGACGACCTCAAGATGGAATGCTTCTTGCCGGGAATAGTCCTGGAGGGCGGCTCCATCGACGTCAACGGCTGCGGGACGGTTCTGACCACAGAACAGTGTCTGCTTAACGGGAATCGAAACCCCGGCATGAATAAAGAAGAGATCGAGACCTATCTGAAGGAATTCCTGGGTGCGTCAAAGGTCATCTGGCTGAAGGAGGGAATCGCCGGAGACGACACAGACGGCCATGTGGACGACATCGCCCGTTTCGTGAATCCGACGACGGTGCTATGCGCCTATGAGGACGATCCCGAGGATGAGAACTACGCAGCCCTCAGAGAGAACTATGAGCAGCTCTGCAGAGAGACGGACCAGGATGGTAACCCATTAAATGTCATCAAGCTGCCCATGCCAGGACCCGTTGGCGGGGATTGCCGGCTGCCTGCCAGCTACGCCAACTTCTACATCGGAAACGATGTGGTCATGGTGCCTGTGTTCGAAGACGAGAACGACGAAGTGGCACTGCAGATAATTCAGGAGGCTTTCCCGGAGAGGAAGGTCGTGGGAATAGACTGCAGGGAGGTGGTGCAGGGCCTGGGGACGATCCACTGCATCAGCCAGCAGCAGCCCGGGGCAAGATAAACGATATCAATCAGTCTTTTGCATCCAGAGAGTCGAACTGCAGCCCGCTTGAACCTTCACCGCGTCCAACAGCTTTGCGGCGCCCCACCCAGAGGTGAGATGAAGCATCAATCCATCGCGTGAACTGATAGCTGCGCGTGACGCGGACGCCTTCGCGCGGCACTTCCTCTTCGAATAGCGAAAGCTCTTGGCCTGACTCCAAAATGCGTCCCAATGCGTGAGCGGTTTTCCGAGAGCCATCCGTCTTGAGCACTGACCCGCGCCTGAGGCGAAGCCCCCTGTCTGTAAGATAAATTTCTTCAGAATGAAAAAAACGTTGCTTCAAGAGTTTCATGCATTACCCAGTGCAGTAATCAATCGTTTATCGACGTAATCTCTTATCGCATTTGCCGCAAGGTTTTCATACCCGGTTCCAGGAATGATTATTTGTGAACGTTTTCGGTCAGCTTGATAGCCAGATCAGGGCAAGGCTGTTGGAGGAGTCTATCCTTGAGCCGACGCTGCCGCAGGAGCAGGCCATACCTGCAATTTTAGCCGGAGAAAATGTGCTCCTCATTGCGCCCACCGGCACCGGCAAGACTGAGGCTGCGAGTTTGCCTATCTTTCATAAGATTCTTGCCGGCGAGCGGAAGGGCATCCAGGCAGTATACATCACACCCCTGCGGGCGCTGAACAGGGATATGCTGCGCCGATTTCATGATTGGGGAGAGAAGCTTCACATTACCGTAGCTGTGCGTCACGGCGATACCAGCCAGAGTGATCGGAGGAAGCAGTCGCTAAAGCCCCCTGATTTGCTGATAACGACGCCAGAGACGATGCAGATAATGCTGACCGGCAAGCGCCTGCGCCAAAATCTCACCACGGTCAAGATGGTTGTAGTTGATGAGGTGCACGAGATGGCCACATCCAAGCGCGGCTCGCAGCTTTCCGTGCTCCTGGAGAGGCTGGCAGAGCTTGCGGGCGACTTTCAGCGCATAGGTCTCTCTGCCACCGTCGGCTCGCCTGAGGTCGTTGCCAAACTGCTTGTCGGAACCGGTCGCACCTGCAAAATCGTCCAGACCGAGATGGAGAGAGCGAGCGACTTTCGGGTAGTCAGCCCTCAGGCCTCCCGGCCAGACTATGCCATGGCAAGCCAGCTTGAGTGCGATCCCCGCCTGGCAGCCCAGATTCGCTGGATCAGGGAGATGGTGCATACCAGAAAGTGCCTGATATTTGTCAACACCCGGCAGGCGGCTGAGGTTCTGGGCTCACGATTCAGGCAGCTGGGCGAGCCCATCGGCGTCCATCACGGCAGCCTCTCTGTGGAAGCCCGGGTGGAAGCGGAGGAGGCCTTCAAGGCCGGAGCCCTGCGGGGGCTCATCTGCACCTCGTCCATGGAGCTTGGAATTGATATCGGAGATGTGGATCACGTCATCCAGTACAGTTCGCCGCGCGAGGTTTCGAGGCTGCTGCAGCGTGTAGGCCGCGCCGGCCATAAGATCGGCCTCATCTCTTCCGGGACCATAATCGCCACCTGTGCCGACGACGTGGCCGAGGCCTGCGCCATCTCCCGCAGGGCGGCAGCCATGGAGTTGGAGTCGATCCAGATTCATGAAAAGCCCACCGATGTCCTGGCCAACCAGATTGTTGGGTTGGAGATGGATTTTGGGGATATCAGTCTGGAAAAGACCCACCAGATTGTCACCCGAGCTTACCCCTTCCGGGATCTGACACCGGAGGAACTGCAAGGTGTCGTCGACCAGATGGAAGAACACAGGCTGGTCCGACAGTACAACGGAATTTTGCAGAGAACTCGCAAGGCGCGAGAGTATTACATCGAGAACCTCTCCATGATCCCGGATGAGAAGAGGTTCAACGTCTACGATATCGTGGGACGCCGGTCTGTGGGAACTCTGGACGAAGCCTTCGTGATCAGCTTCGCCCAGCCTGGAGCCACCTTCGTCACCAAGGGAGAGATCTGGGAGATCACGGAGATAGGGGAGAACGAGATCAAGGTCGTCCCCATTCACCGCAGTGGCGAGATTCCCAGCTGGACTGGAGAGGAGATTCCCGTTCCCTTTGATGTGGCACAGGAGGTCGGCCGGATTCGGAGAGAGATCCGCGAGACTCTGGAGAAGGACGGGGGCGGAAGCGGGAATGGGTGCACGCTTGCCGTAGAAGAGCTGCGAGGAAAGTATCCTGTAGACCAGGAAGCGGCAGAGGAGCTTGTCGACCTCATAAAAAAGCAGATGGAAAAGAACCTGCCTGTTCCTGATGAATCACATATCGTTGTGGAGAGCGGAGGCGAGGGAGCCATCATCAACGCCTGCTTTGGCCACAAGACCAACGATACCCTGGGAAGGGTCATGACCTCCATCCTTTCTGCTCGCTTTGGGTCCAGCATAGCCCTGCAGATAGATCCCTATCGAATCGAGCTGACGCTGCCCAAAGTCCTGCTGGCGGAGGAGATAGAGAAGATGATCCTGGAGCTGGACCCGACTTATGTAGAGCCCATCCTGGAGATGACCCTGAAGAATACCACGCTCCTGCGCTGGAAGATGGTGCATGTGGCCCGCAAGTTCGGCGCCTTCTCCAGGGACGTGGACTACCAGAGGGTGAGCATGGCGAAATTGCTGGCAGTCTTCGAAGGCACGCCTATGTACCGGGAAGCGCTGCGGGAGATCTACCACGACCGCCTGGACATATTGCATTGCAAAACGGGTGCTGGAGCGGATACGGGATGGAACGATAGCCATCACGACCAGCGGGCTCTCGCCCATTGGAACCAGCGGCCGTGGTGGAGGCAGAGACGTCACCTCACCGGAGCATGCTGATGCCGCAGTAATCAACCTACTTAAAAATAGGATCATGAACGACCGGGTGTTGCTTTTTTGCGTGAACTGCAAGAAGTGGAAGTCCATGCGCCAGGTCGAGCGCGTGCCCGAGCAGCCGGAGTGCCCCTTATGCGGGTCACGCATGGTGGCCGCACTCAAGCCCTGGGAGGAGGAGGAGATCAAGGTGGTCAAGAAGCCGGAGAAGAAGAAGACCGCCGAGGAGAAACGCAGGACAAAAAGGGTCTTTCGGAATGCCAATCTGGTGTTGAGCTATGGCAAGACTGCCGCAATAGCCCTGGCCAGCCGGGGCCTGGGGCCGGAGACGGCAGCGCGGGTGGTTGGAAAGCGGCAAAGGGATGAGCTGGAGTTTTACAGGGATATCCTGAAGGCGGAGAGGGAATATGCCAGGACGAAGAGGTTCTGGGGATAAATTAATCATAACTGCGGACGATATGACTACTCAGAGAACGTATGGCAAAGACTGGAAAAGATGAAGTAGTCTGGGAGGAAACGGCAAGCTATCTTAGAATCTTCCCTGCGGCTGGTAGGCATCAGTATGTAATCGCATATTGCTTAAATGTTTTATTTCCAATCCCAATGAAATCCCAAATTATAGAGTAGAGGCAAAATTCCTAAAGTAACCCATATTAATATATACATAATTGCCGCATAAATTTTGAAATACCTTATTTTGGCACTGAGCAGCAGCTTCTCTTCGAATCTTATTGTGGCTACCTTTTTGGCTGCAAGAGCATAGTCCTCAATAGGGTCATTCGCAGGGCCGTTTTCTTTGTTATTTATAATATCCTCTTGATTAGCCAGCTTGTCGACCTGTTTTCTATCTTGTTCATCTAAATCGAGGCCGCCTAGAACGCTATTCAAATCCGTTATCTTCTTTTCTGTCAAACTACTAGCTATCATGTTGAGCTTTTTAATTCTTCGAGAAAGCTGCTGCTCTTTCATATTGAGATCGACTGCTAAAGTGAGGATTAAGATTCCCAACGGAACAAGAATAATAATTGACCCAATAAGAAAATCAGAAAACATAATATCCTCTAGTATATCTTTATGAATATATCCCTCTTGTTATTCTCATTCTTTTTCCTTCTTGATTGGTAGGAATGCCCATTTCATAGCATAATGCCCGCTTTCATCCGGAATTATGAAATCCTCAGCAACCTCTTTGTAAGTCCTTTTTTTTAGGTATTTATTTACATCCAAAGATACAATAATTACCCCTGCGATATTTGCTGCTGCATCTCCGACGCCGTCCTTAAAATCCCAAAAGAATTTTGAACCGAAATAATTATCGCTAAATATCTCCCACCATTCCCAGAAGAGGGCGAAGGATGCAGTCATGAGGATTATGAAGACAATTATTCGGGGTATTTTCCATTCCAGCCCATAGTAAAGCTCAACTAAAATGATAAAAATAAATACCAGATATGCTATTCCGGCAGCAGAAATTATGTGAGAGATTTTATCGAAATGAGGCAAAGTATAATACCATCTGTGAAACTCTCCTGCCGTATGAAGAAGCAGAGAAAGAACTATCAAAATTTTGATTTCCCATGGAAAGTACATTCCGGTCAGCTTTTCGAAGGCAAAGGGGATTAATATCAAAGAGATAGCAAACAACGTCCATAGGTAGCGATCTGACTCCATGTAAAAAAAATCATATAAGAGATATAATAAATAAATGAAAAATAATATATAAAAAATCGTGCGAAGTTTGTTGACCCCCCCTAAGGACGTTCTAGCTATCATTTTATTCCCAAACCTGATCAGATGATATCAGTACTGACGTTTAGGGTTGATAAAAAGTTTTTGGGCTCATCGAGAAGATGAGCTTTTCCTCTACCCGGTCGTTGCCTGCTGCGCAAGTGGGGCTAGGATTTGGATGATCAGCTCTGGCGAAAGGGATTACCCAGCAATGCATCAACTTTCAATTGTGGATTCGTAAGGTCTCCTTCAACTACTTCTTGCAGGTCTCTATCTCTTGTAACCAGTCATGAGTCCTTAAACTGAACTACGAATATTCTGGCTCTTGGTTGGACGAAACAATAGTGATAAATCGAATGTTTTAAAGGCATTAGTATCAAAATACTTATTACTTTTGAAGGGTTTAATGAATGGGAGGGCACAATCTAGATTCCAGTGATTAGCGAAGGCAATGGAATGCTTTGGCGGGTGAGCTTGTAGGATGCATTGTGATTATCGACCTTTAGATGATATGCAGTTTGTGGTATCCAGATACGCGGCTGCTCCCAGGCTTGAAGAACTGAGTCTCTGCCGCTGAGGTTCCAAGATGAACTGGTTTTTCTTCTCCTTGCTCGGCGCATCCTCTCTCGCCATTACTGGAGTCATTGACAAGCTCATTTTGGAGAAATATGTCCAAAATTCCCATGCCTATCTCGTAGCCCTCATCTTTTTGCAGCAGGCTCTGGCCGCGTGCATTTTCTTGACTATGGGATCAGGTTTCGTTTATCCTCACTCCCTTTATGCGATTGTGGTTGGAGTCATCCAGATTGCCTATTGGGCTGCTTACTTGAGAGCACTAAAAGTTGAGGAGACATCAAGAATAGCTGCCCTGGTATACGTTTATCCTGTATTTGTCTTTCCGGCTGCTTTCTTCTTCCTGGACGAAATCCTGAGCCCCAAAGATTACATCGGCGGCCTCTTCCTGGTGATCAGCGGCCTGTTGATATCCTACAGGCCTTCAACCAAAGGAAGGTCTTTAATTTTTTCGCCGGCTCTCAGGTACATGTTACTATTCTGGATTTTCTACGCCACCTATTCCATATCTGCCAAGCTCTTGCTTTCTTTTATGGATGGATGGCATCTCATGATATGGCTGTCCCTGGGAAATCTAATTGCCGTGCTGCCTTTTCTCATAACAAAATCTGTCCGGAGCGAGATTTGCGGATACGTGCAAAGAGGCGGATCATTTTTTTCCGCTCTGTTGGCTGAGGAGATCTTCAGTTTCCTGGGCAGAGGAGCTCTTATTTTTGCCTATGCAGTGGGATCGGTTGCACTTGTCTCCAGTGTGGCGGCCTTGCAGCCTTTCTTTACGCTCGTTTACGTTGCGGCCCTGAGTTTATTGATGCCCGGATTGTTAAAGGAGGAAATGGATCGCAGGACGCTGTCCTTGAAGTTGATAGCGGTCTTTATGATAGTAATAGGAATATATTTGATATCTTAATTCCAATGATATCCAAAGCTAAGAAGAAGAAAGGTATAATATCCTTTGAGAAAGGATCGATATGTGGACTGGTTCATATTCTCCCTTATAGGCGCTTCCTCCCTGGCCATCACGGGAGTTATTGATAAGCTCATTTTGGATAAGTACATACGCAGTTGCAATTGTTATCTCATCACATTAATAATTCTACAACAGATCTTTACCATTGGGATTTTCCTTTGGATTGGGCATGGATTCGTTTATCCTCAATCCATTTATGCCATGGTAGCCGGGGCCGCACAGGTTGTCCTCTGGGCATCTTACCTCCGAGCACTCCAAGTTGAGGAGACCTCCAGAGTGTCCGCCATGGTTTATATTTACCCGATCTTTGTCTTCCCGGCGGCATTTATCTTTTTGGGGGAGACTTTAGATTTGAGAGATTACGCCGGAGGAATCCTTCTGGTGATCAGCGCCATATTGGTATCCTATAAGCCTCCAGCCAAAGGAGAAGCATCGATCTTATCTCCAGCACTGAAGTACATGGTCGTCTTCTGGATATTCTCAGCTTTTTATGCCGTAGCTGCCAAGTATTTGCTCTCTTTCATGGACGAATGGCACCTGATTATGTGGTCGTCCGCAGGAAATTTCTTGATGATTCTTCCTTTTTTATGGATAAAGGAAATTAGAGATGAAGCATTTGGATATTTCCGGCAGGGAAGGCTATTATCATCAGCCTTAATTGCAGAAGAGATATTCGACTTTTTGGGAAGAGGTGCACTGATCTTCGCCTATGCTCTGGGATCTGTAGCTTTAGTCTCAAGCGTTGCTGCACTGCAGCCATTTTTGACTCTGATTTATGTTGTGACGCTCAGTATATTTATTCCTGGAGCTTTAATAGAGGAGCTGACTTCAAGAACGCTAGTTTTAAAGCTGGCAGCAGTTTTTTTAATAGTAGCCGGTGTTTATCTTGTATCCTAATTAGAAAGTATTAAGTAGTTTTGAGGAAGGAATTTTTATAGAAAAGTTTTGAGCGGAACTTCCGTTTATGAAGCAATACTCCCAAATATAGAAGGTTTGAGGATCAATGACTCCAAAGGGTGAAAGAATAATCAGCATGAAAATGTTGATAGTAGATGACGAGCTGCAATCGCCCACCGCTAACGGCCGTGCTACCCGCTCGCTGATCGAGGAACTGCACAGTAGAGATGTGCAGGTGATAGAATCGACATCTTCAGACGACGGCCAGGCCGTTGTCATCTCCGATCCATCAATACAATGCATTTTGCTGGATTGGAGCCTGGGAGACGATGATCCCACGACTCATACCAAAGCCAAGTCTCTGCTGTCTCAAGTTCGTTTGCGAAATGTGCATATACCAATAATTTTGATGATCGAGCGCGGCCATGCCACTTCCATAACCTCCGAAGAGATGCGCATAGTGGATGAGATCATCTGGATCCTGGAAGATACCAGCTATTTTATTGCCGGACGGATTATTGCCGCTATGCTCCGCTACCGGGATCAGATCACCCCGCCCTTTACCAGAGCCTTGGTGAAGTTCGCCCAGGTCTATGAGTATTCCTGGCATACACCGGGACATGCCGGAGGCACTGCTTTTCTCAAGTCGCCTATAGGCAGAGCCTTTTTCCAGTACTTCGGCGAGAACCTGCTTCGATCTGATCTATCCATTTCGGTAGGGGAATTGGGCTCTTTGCTGGACCATTCCGGCCCAATCGGCGAGAGCGAAAAGTATGCGGCTCACATCTTTGGAGCCCATCGCTCCTACTGCGTGACCAACGGTACCTCAACATCAAATCGCGTCATCTTCATGGCCTGCATAACAAGAAATGACATTGCCCTGGTGGATCGCAACTGCCACAAGTCCATCGAACAATCTCTCACCATGACAGGGGCTATTCCCACCTACATGGTACCTTCTCGCAACCATCTGGGCCTTATCGGTCCGATTTACCCGGAGCGGATAGACCCGGAGGCCATCCAGGCATCTATTGCCGAGAATCCGCTGGCAACAGCGGCCAATCATAAACCCATGCATGCCATTATCACGAACTCGACATATGACGGCCTGTGCTACAATGCCACCCGGGTTTTGGATCTGTTAGGCCGGAGCGTGGACCGCATTCACTTCGACGAAGCGTGGTACGGCTACGCCCGCTTCCACCCCATCTACCAGGATCGTTACGGCATGAACGGAGACCCTGCAGAACATAACGGGACCTACGGTATTTACGACAACGTCCACCCACAAGCTGCTAGCTGCGCTCTCTCAGGCCTCTTTCATTCATGTTCGAGACGGGCGCAGTCCCGTGGAGCACGAGCGCTTCAACGAATCTTTCATGATGCATGCTTCGACCTCACCCCAATATGCCATCATTGCCTCTAATGAGATCTCGGCAGCAATGATGGAAGGAGCAGGTGGCAGGACCCTCACCAATGAGTCGATAGCAGAAGCGGTCGCCTTCCGGCAGGCGCTCAGGCGGGTCCACCGGCAGTATAGTGCGAAAGGTGAATGGTTCTTCAATACCTGGAATGCTGATGAAGTAACTGATCCCGCTACAGGCAAGCGCATGGCCTTTGAGGATGCACCTGAGTCGCTCTTGATCACCGATCCGAATGCATGGGTGCTGCATCCCGGTGACAAATGGCACGGCTTTCATAACCTGGAAGACGGCTACTGCATGCTGGACCCCATTAAGGTCTCTGTAGTCACACCAGGAATTGCGCTGGACGGCAGCCTGGAGGCGACCGGCATACCCGCTACTCTGGTCTCTGCTTATCTCGATCACCGTGGCATTGTGGCGGAGAAGACCACTGACTTCACTATCCTATTCTTGTTTTCCATCGGTGTTACTAAAGGAAAGTGGGGTACACTCGCAAACGCTCTCTTGAGGTTCAAGGAAGACTATGACTCCAATGTCCCTCTGAAAGATGTATTGCCAGACCTTGTCTCCAGCCATTCAGAACGCTATCTTGGCATGGGTTTGCGTGATTTGTCCGATCAAATGTTCAAGCAAATGAAGGATTCGAAGCAGACAGAGTTCCTCTCGCAGGCTTTCTCAACGCTGCCCGAGCCGGTAATGAAACCAGGTGATGCTTACAGCCGGCTGGTGCACAATGAAGTGGAGTCTGTTGCAGTTAACAAAATGGATGGGAGGATTGTTGCAGTGGGTATTGTGCCCTACCCGCCCGGCATTCCCATGCTAATGCCCGGTGAAAATGCAGGTCCGGACGATGGACCTTATCTCAGCTACCTGCGCGCCCTTCAGGCCTGGGATCACCTTTTTCCAGGATTCGGGCATGAGAGCCACGGCGTTGAAAATATCGATGGAACCTACTTTGTCTATTGTCTGAAATAGTTAAAGCAGCGATCTGCATATCTATTTTTTATTCGATATTACACCATCACCAGCCAAAGTAATATGTAATGGAGATGGTCGCTATCGCCAATACTCCCAGAGCTAAACCGGCTCTAATCATATTTTTGTTCAAGTATTTCGCCCAGGCCATTCCTATTATCACGAAGAGGAGAATGGCTATGAAGTGCGACCAGAACAGCGCCGATTGAGGATCTTTCAGGACATAGAATGGAATTATCACGGGAAAGACGGTTATGAAATCCATCGAGAAAATTGCCAGAAACATTTTAAAGTCTTCGCTTGAGGCACCATATTTGCCGGGCTTTTCGGCCGTTCCCGCCTGGAGCATGTCAACGACTTTGGATTGATCTTCCTGGCTCAAGCTCCTGAGAATGGTCCCCTGGAGGATTTCAGAGGCGGATTCCCTGTCCTTATTATTCCTGTCCGTTCTCAGCGAATTTACTAACCTGTCTTCTTCAGCCTTATCTACCAGACCGCCATAAACGGAAGTCGCTCCATCAATTATTCCCCAGGTGATATTTACGCCCAGGGAAACGATGAGCAGGGCAGCCATTATGTTCTCATAGCCTGAGGCTTCGACATTTACCATGCCGCTTACCACGGTAACCATGGTGACTCCATAGAATATCTCGCATAGCCTGTCACCTAAGGTTGTATTCCTCAAAATCAGCCTTGCGATTCTGGTTTCCTTTATTCGAGGAGGAATGCGGTTGATGCCCAGGAGGCTTAAAACAATTGCCAGGATAATTAGAATTATCGCTATCCAAATCAGAGGGAATATCATATATTTTCCATCTTACCGCTTATCCTCAAGAGTTATAGCAAGTTGATTGAATTGATGCAGCCTTACTATTTAATTTTTCTGGCCAGAAAGAAGATATCATGACCCATCTTCCATTGATCGGCGGCTCTTGGAAAAACGATCACTCCGTCTTCCTCAGCAGCCTCTGGAATACTGCCGTGGTATCCGATCAATTCCCCCTTTTTGACTTCCTGGAATGATTGAGGAAAACCTTTGACGAAAGCAAAACCTGCTTTTGTGAGGACTATCTTCCTTACGAGTCGGTAGACGCTGTAGGTAGGCTGGGGCGGCGCAAACGATGCTGGCACTTCAGTTAATTTCTGATCGGCCAGAATATTCAAGACGCCATTTGTTACGGCTGGCAAGCGGCTGGTATCGTTGGCAAAGCCGGTTTCAAAGCAGATGCCAATGCCGCCAGAATGATCAACATATTCGTCAGTAGTGGAACGAACGCCGCCAAGGACAAAATCCGGGTCCGAGAGCACGATATCAGCATCAAACCACCTATAGACCAATTCGTGGCGGGGTGAAAAAGCGCATGGCAAAAAGGGAATGGTTTGCACAGAAGTAGAGTGAATATCAAGTGATATATCAGCAGACCTGAGAATCGGAGCCAGCTCATGAGCCCGGCGGGATTCGTAGAAGTCCAGAATGGGCCCATTCAGATGTTTATCCGAGAACATGCGGTTGAGATTGTTCTCAGGAGTCGTTGCTCGTTTGCCAATTTTGATGGCTTCTTCATTTCCCAAAATCAATGTCAGTTTTCCCCGGTCCACCCTCTTTTCGTCGGAGGCAAACATATCATACAAATTTTTTACGCAAATAATACCGGTCTTTTCATCTCCGTGCACTCCACCCAGCACCACGATATGGGTTCCGGGAAGATTTCCGGAAAACTGCCAAATACCTGAGCCAATCTCTTTTTGCATTTTGCCACCACGAAATTATTTGAATTAATCTTTAGAAAGCTTTTTCGATAAGCCGGCCAGCGTGTCCGCTTTAATCATCTCATTATTAACTATGACGCCGCCGTAATTGGCGACCGCATCCTTAAATTTCTTTGCCCAGAGATGCTCTAAGAGCAGGATTAAAGCCGAGGAGTTTTCAGGTAGCCTCTCCCCTATTCTCACCAAATCTTCTGCAGGCAGCCCAAAATCTCCTCTGGATGCATCTCTCTCTGGCATTCTCTTCTCTGACTTTGATATTTACTCGTTCGCCCAGGCGCAGACCTGCCATCACTGCTATCAGAGCATCAATTTCTATCATCTCTTCTTCTTCCTGCAAGTTGCCCCCTTCAATTGCCGTTAATTTTCCATCTTTGTCTTTGCGCAAGACAAAGTACGCTGCCGGCCTGATAAGCCCGGATTCAGCAATAGGTCTTACCTCTTTAATGAAATCATACGGCAATATCTCCCCCTTGAAGGTAACGACAATAAGCTGCAGAGGAGGAATCTTTTCAAGATCCAGCTTTGAAGTGTCGATTTGCCTCAACGACTGGGGCTTAGCCGGTTTCTCTCCTTTGATGAATATCCCTACGTGCATCTGCTTTGATCTATCGGATGGTGTTTTCCCAGCAATATTATGCCAGTGTTCCTCGAACGCCTGACGGGGCATGAAACCTTTCCCCAATCTCACATAAGGGTCTTCGAAATATACATAATCCTTATCTACTTTCAGAATTACGACATAGTGACCATCTTCCCAGTCATCCGACCAGGCTTTTTCCGCTTCTTGCCGGCTTTTCCAGGCCTGACCCAGAATGATTACGGGACATCCTTTTTGTGTGGATTTCTCGACATCGTCTAGATTGAGATTGTCCCTAACCTCGGCATCAAACCCAAGCTCATGAGCAACCTTAACAATATCTTCTGGATAAGTCCCGGTCTCAGGAGTGGTATGGAGCAGCTTCATTAGCTCTTCCTCATCCAGATCTTTTCCCCAGTAGCTCAATACTGCCTGCAGGGCCGATGCCCCGCAGGAGTATTCAGTGCTCTGGCGGGTGGCCTTTAACAATCGAAATTTTTTCATGATACTACCTTCTGGATCTGCTCAATTGCATTGCTAGCTGTTAGTATAATGGAGCTATGCTTTTTCTTGTATGAAATATTCCGGCGCTAAATGGGGGAACCACGATTCACAGGCACCGCTCCATCTCCCTTCTCGTCGAAGCCTTCACCGCCCATTTCGACGCCGAAATCATTCTTTAAGGGCTCCTTCTTTCTTCTCCAAGACCTCAATAGATTGTCATTACTGGTACTCCCGAGTGAAGAACTACCTTCTCTGCGACACTCCCGAGCATGAATTTTTTTAGACCTGTGACACCAATACTACCAATGACTATGATATCCATTTTGGCATCTTCAGCAAACTTCAATATTTCATTTGCAGGATTTCCTTTGGCTATCTTTGCCTCAAATGGAATCCCTGCTTTGCTCGCCAAATCTCTTATGTGCTCCGTAGCCTCAATGCCTTTTTTGTCTCGATCCTCGACGTATATAGCAGTGACCTTTCCCTTTGTGAGCTTGGAAAGCTCAATACCAGCAATTGCAGCTTTCTCACTGTGTTCTGATCCATCCGTTGCGATTAAGATATTTTCGAACATAAGAATCAACATAATAATAGATGGTGTTTTGTATATATTGTCTGCGGTTGACAGGGCTTTGCGCCCTTATCTGTCTTGGCCAAAGCATCTATAGAGAATTTTATGGTTCTCGTTTTTGCCTCAATAGAGCATGGAATGGTAACTTTTCTGCAGGTTTCAGGTAAGAAATTTAAATTTAAGTAGAAACACCAAAACATTTAACTAATTGGAACTTAAAGACCTAAAGTTGAAAAATAGAGGCTATCTCCTTTGAGGGCTGGTATATGGACAAGAACGACCTCTTTCGTCTTATTCTGAGCATCATCATATGCCAAACGGCAGGCATAGTAGGCTCGGTATTGACAGCAGGATCTCTAGCCGATTGGTATCCTACTCTTATCAAGCCCTCTTTTACGCCACCCGGCTCGACTATTGGATTGATCTGGATCATTCTATTCACTCTAATGGGCGTATCTCTTTTTCTTATCTGGCGGGAAGTTCCCGGAAATCCGGCCGCAAGAACCGCTCTATATTTCTTTGCTGCCCAGCTCGTAGTCAATGTTCTCTGGAACGTGGCTTTTTTCACCCTCCGATCCCCGGCCAGCGGTCTCCTGGTAATTGCCGTTCTGTGGATCTTGATTCTCATAACTATCATAAAATTCTGGCCCATAAACAAAACGGCGGCGCTCTTGCTTGTGCCTTATATTATATGGGTAAGCGTTGCAGCCTACTTGAATTACTCCCTCTGGAGATTGAATCTTTGAGATAAATCCTTCAGCTATTGGATGAGATAGGCCTCCGCTCTCCCAGAATGGGATGTTGGTAGGGATTCTGGCCCTCATCATGATGTTGGTCTATTTAATCCGGGAGACAACAGCCATTCGGAGAGCTGAAAAATCAAAAAAGACAGAAGTGATCAGATGTCCGAAAAGCCACAAAATCATCGACCCAGGTCATCAATCAAATCCTTTCTTCCTATTCTAAGTTGGCTGCCAAGATACGACAGATCCTGGCTGCGCTGGGATTTGGTGGCTGCTCTGACGGTTTGGGCGATGTTCGTGCCGGAAGGAATGGCTTATGCATCGCTCGCGGGAGTTCCGCCTGAAGCAGGACTCTATGCCGCTCCGCTGGCTGCGCTCGGCTATGCCATCTTCGGCACCTCACGTCACATGACAGTTGGTCCCAGTTCCACTGTGGCCATCATGTCTGCGCTGGTGTTGGCTCCAGTGGCGACCGGCGACCCGGAGCGGTTTGTCATCCTGGCAGCTGTACTGGCTATTCTGGTCGGAGTCCTTTTGGTCGCATCCGGGCTGCTGCGCTTTGGAGTTCTGGTCGATTTCATGTCCAATCCGGTCCTGACCGGCTTTATAATAGGGCTGGCTTTGACCATTGTGGCCGGCCAGCTGGACAAAATGCTCGGTTACAGCGTTGAAAGTGCAGGCTTTTTTCAAGAGCTATGGTTCTTCATCCGTGACCTGGGCCTGGCCCATATTCCAACACTTTCCGTTGGCATTATCAGCCTGGTCCTGCTCTTTGCCATCCACAAATTCGTTCCGAAAATACCGGCTGCTCTGGCAGTCATGGTGCTGAGCATATTGGCGTCATCTCTCTTAAATTTAGAGGCGCATGGGGTTCAGGTCGTGGGATACATCCCAACAGGACTGCCTTCATTCGGACTGCCATCAGGTATTACATTTTCAGAACTGGTAATGCTTTTGCCAGGAGCTGCCGGAATCGTGCTGGTGGCATTTTCGGAATCGGTGGCTATTGCACGGTCTTATGCCACCAACCACGGATATGAGGTGGATTCCAACCAGGAGATGGTTGCCCTTGGCTTTGCCAACCTTGGAGCAGGCCTCAGTCAGGGATTTGTGGTCGATGGCAGCATGTCCCGTTCATCGGCCGCCGACCAGGCAGGGGTCAAGAGCCAGATGTCCTCTATTATTTTTGCAGCAATGGTGGTGATCACTATTGTTGCCCTCACACCACTATTTCAAAACCTTCCTGAAGCCACGCTCGGCGCTATAGTCATTCATGCCGTGTGGCATTTGATCGACTTCTCGAAGCTCTCCCGTCTCCATAGAATCCGGTTTGACGATTATCTGGCCGCGTCTGTGGCCTTGCTGGGTGTGCTGGTGCTCGGCATACTTCCTGGACTGGTGTTTGCTGTGCTTCTATCGCTTCTACAGCTGCTACGAAGGATCAAAGCGCCATCAACCGTGATCCTGGGAAAAGTTCCCGGTAAAGACGTTTTCAGGAATATTGATAACTACTCCGGGGTCGAAACTTATCCCGGCCTGCTTATCCTGCGATTTGACGGCTTGCTGTTCTTTGCCAATGCCCCCAATTTCCGGGATAGAGTTAGATCACTTGTGGCAGAGGATCCGACTGTCCGAATGGTGCTCGTCGATCTTGAATCCGTTTCTGACATCGATACCACTGCCCTTGATATGCTGGAGAAGCTTCATGGCGAACTGGTCAGATCAAATGTCGAACTGCGCTTTTCTCGCATGAACAAGGATGTGCGGGAATACCTTCGAAAATCTGGGCTGGAGAAGGTCATCGGTGCCGACCATTTCTACATTTCGGTACGCGAGGGAGCTGATGCCTATTTGGCAGAATATCGCTGAAGCTACATCAGGAGCTATGAATGCCGGGTGGGTGTATAGGCCAAAACGTTGTGGCCAGGAATCAGGCATGGTCTGTCCTTGATGCTCAGCATTCTTGAGATGCCGAAAAGCTTGCCCAACTGGCTGGCGATTACTATCAGGGCGGTCCCGGTTATGTACCTGTGAGGATGGGCTTTGAGAGAAAATCTGCCACAAAACTGATCTTGTAGTGGCCCGCAAGAAGACATAAGAAGTCGATGGATATGGCCAGAGCCGCCTCCAGGGCGGCATAACGGGCAACATCTCCGCCAGCCAACGGCCAGACTATAGTTGCCACCAGGATAGCAGTTGTCGCCTCAGGCCCAATGATGACCTGCCTTGAACTGCCAAAGAGCGCATATGCGACCATGGCGGCCAGAACTGCATACAGTCCTATCACCGGCTCGAAACGGCCAGCTCACCATAGGCCAGAGCCGAAGGGACGAGAATGGCGAAAACAGTGACTGCTGCGGCCGTGTCGGTCTTAAGCCAACCTCGGTTATAGCCGCGAATGAGTCCTATCCCCGGTACAAATTTCTCAGTTTTTCTCATGCGCCTTGGAAGCATAATTCGGAATAATAACATACGATATCGGCCGAGCCTCCTTATAATGAAGGCGCCCCCACCAGGCTTCCACAATTACCTGGTGGGGATTATTCAGGCGCAGGATTCGATACGGCTATCCTTCGACGACCACTTTGGATGACATACAGGCCTATGCTTCTTGGTACCTCTCAAGCGACTTACTGCCGGGCCATTGCCACCTTCAGATCGGCTTCAGCATCCTTGATCAACTCTCCTGATAGGTCCAGGGTGACCCGGCTGATAGTCCCTGTGAAGGGGAATGTATCGCTGTACTCCTCTGGGGCAACGGGAGCGCCGCCATCGTAGCCGCAGGTCAGGCCTTCTGTCCCGAACATGATTGGAACTGTATGGGGCATGTCGATGTTTGCAGCCAGCTTGCGGTTGATGTAAAGCTGACCTCGGGCCGGCACACCTTTCCCTTTCGCAAAATCCGGTTTTCCGGTAGGCTCGAACTCGTAGCGGAGTTCGACTTCACCCTCAGGAACCATCTCGTTGGAATGCAGCCAGAATTTATCGCGGTTGAGGAAATTGTAAAGGAAGTGGAGTCGCTTATCCTTCACGAAGAAGGTGTATCCGCCAGTCCGGCCGCCCTGGGCGATTAGAACGCCCTCGGCGCCACCCTCTGGGACCACTACTTCGGCTGTGATCGACCATGGGCGGTTGTATGTCTTGGGCGCTGCAGCAAATGGAACTGGAGACCCGTTCTGGTAGAAGACAAACCTGTCCCTTGGTCTGGATATCGTCGGACGTTCCACAGTTAAACGCTGGATGACACTGCCGTCTATCGGCATCACATTGTACTTGCCCGCTTCAGTATACCATCGACCTATCATTTCAATCAATTTATTGCGGTGCGTGGCGGCCAGGTTGTGGGATTCGGAATAGTCTTCGGCCACGTTGTATAGCTCCCAGTCGTTTTGTTCGATATCCAATAGAACTTCGTTAGTGATGACAGAGCCGAAATGACGGCCCTTCTTGGCGGCCTCGACGAAACTCGTGCCTGGCCACGGGCAGACCGCCCGCCAGCCGTCATGGTAGATGGAGCGGTGACCGAACATCTCAAAGTACTGGGTGTGGTGATGGCTGGGCGCAGCATTGTCGTTAAAGGTATGGGCAAAACTTACGCCTTCAATAGGTGCCTGGGCCACGCCCCGGATGTTGGTCGGAGCTTCCAGACCAAGTGCCTCCAGGACCGTTGGGACAAGGTCGATGATATGCGCATACTGCAAGCGCACCTCTCCCCTGGCCTTTATACCTTTAGGCCAGAAGACTATACAGGGATCGGTGCTGCCGCCCCGGTAGGTCTCACGTTTCCAGCGGCGGAACGGTGTGTTACCTGCATTTGTCCAGCCCCAGGCATAGTGATTGAAAAGCTCCACCCCGCCCAGCTTGTCGATCATCTTGAGGTTATCCTCAACCGATTCAGCCACATTGTTAAAGAAGCACATCTCATTGAGCGATCCGACCAGGCCACCTTCAGCGCTGGCACCGTTGTCGGAGATGACGATGATCAGAGTGTTCTCCAGCTCGCCGATCTCTTCGAGGAATTTGACGACGCGCCCAAAATGATGATCGGTGAAGCTTACAAATCCAGCAAAGACCTCCATCATTCGGGCAAAGAGTCTTTTCGCATCTGGTGATAGCGTATCCCAGACGGGAATATCTGGGTCATGCGGAGAAAGTTCGGTCCCTTTGGGAACGATACCCATCTCAATCTGGCGCTGGTGGACGATCTTGCGGTACTCGTCCCAGCCCATGTCGAACTTACCCCTGTACTTGTCTGCCCACTCTTTTGGAACGTGATGCGGCGCATGACCGGCGCCTGTTGAGTATTCCAGGAAGAAAGGTTTGTCCGGCGCGTTGACATGCGCATCCATAATGAACTGGATGGCTTTATCAGCCAGGTCGATGCTCAGGTGGTAACCTTCCTCAGGCTGCGAGGGCTGCTCGACCGAGTGATTGTCGTAGACCAGTTCCGGGTACCACTGATTTGTGTCGCCACCCAGGAAGCCGTAGAAACGCTCGAAGCCACGGCCAAGCGGCCAGCGATCATAGGGGCCGGCCGGCGTCTCGTGTTCAGGAGGCGAGAGATGCCACTTCCCTGCAAAGAAGGTATTGTAGCCCTTTTGCAGCAGCATCTCGCTGAGCATGCCCTTATCGAAAGGCATGATTCCGTTGTAGCCGGGGTAGCCGGTGGAGGTCTCGGTGATTGATGCAAGCCCGAGCGAGTGGTGATTCCGGCCGGTCAGGATGCAACCTCGGGACGGAGAGCAGAGAGCCGTGGTATGCATGTTGGTATAACGCAGGCCTCTTTTGGCCAGGCTGTCAAGCACGGGAGTCTCGACCAGCCCGCCGAAGCTCGACAACTGCCCGTAGCCGACATCATCCAGCACGAAGAAGATGACATTGGGCGCACCTGCTGCGGAGCGCGGGGGCTCCGGCCAGGCAGGCGAGGATTCCTCTATGGTACGTCCGATAACGCCGGTGAACGGCGCTCCGTCTTTATAAGTCTTGATTGTTGCCATTGTGATTCTCCTTGCATCTTTATTTCAAATTTTTTCGTATTCTTTGGACATGATTCTAATAGGATTTCAATGTTAACTACTGAAGTAGATAGAGATTTTTGAGATGCTTTCATAATAGTATGAATAATTATGAAGGTCTACAGCATGCCGATCATATAAAAGATGTCAGCCAGCCGGTGATCTTCAGGTCTCCGATCGTCCTGTTAAATATGATCTTATTGCCTCATGCTTCATAACTATTCATACTTTTATGCAGGAATCTCAAAAAGCTATATATCTCAAAAAAAGCTTGTATAATTGTTATTAGTGGAATTAGAAATAAGAGGAATGAATCATGACAGTGATGTATGGACCAATACAGATGTTTGTTATCGGGTTTCCTGGTAACAAGTTCAGTGGAGAGATCCTTCCAGCTCTAAATGATGCCAAGAAGAAGGGCGTCATTCGTTTAATTGACTACCTTTTCGTAACAAAGGATGCGAAAGGAAATATCACCTCTATTGAAGGCACAGATTTAGGAAAAGATGAGGTTATTAAACTGGGGGCCGCGGTTGGTGCACTTCTTGGTTTGGGCGCAGGCGGGATTGAAGGGGCGAAAGCCGGTGCAGAGGCTGGTGCAGAATTGGCGGCTGATGGGAGCTTTGGTTATTCAATAGACGATATCTTGAATTTAGGGGCAGACAAGATCCCCAATAATAGCTCCGCGCTTATAATGCTCGTTGAGCATTTATGGGCAAAGGGCATAAAAGAAGCTCTTCGAAACTCGAACGGGGTCTTGATCTCGCAGGGTCTGCTTCAACCTGAAGCGATAATCTTGATGGGTGCAGCGCTCGCAGAGGCAAAAAAGAAGAAGTAGGCTGTCATTTATCATGACGATCTTGGCACTCCTGGCATTGCTGGGAGCTGCCCAAGCATTGTTTGTGACGCTTACAATTGTGACCATTGTTTGGGAGGGATGAGATGAGTCATGCAAAGATGATTGCACTGGAATTCCCATGCCAAAAGGTACAGCCTCCGGCCTATTGCTCATTGAAGTGGATAACATAATGAAATCCCTTTCCAAAGGTCGTTTAGATGCATTCGCTGATGGCGTGTTTGCGATAGTCATCACGTTACTGGTGCTCGATCTACCCATACCAGAGGCATCCGAAGATTTTACAGCGCTTATGCCATTATGGCCTGATTTCTTCGCTTACATCATAAGCTTTGCATTTATCGGTAGTTTTTGGCTAGCGCATTCTTCAATCACCTATTTGACCAAACAAGAAACCCCCCGTTCGTACCGATTTACTCTTTTAATGCTGTTCTTCGTGTCGCTGCTTCCATTCACTACGAAGTTCATGGCTACTCACATCGATGGCCCCTATCCAGCTTTCCCGGTAATAATCTACGGGTTAGATCTACTGGCAGCATCGGCTATGATGAACACGATCATACGTTCAGCAGTCAGCACTCCCGATATCCTCGTCGATGAGTCGGCAAGAGGCGAGCTTAATGCTTTGAAGCGGAGGCGGCAAATTGCCGCCGTTATTACTGGCTGTGCGATAATCTTTGCGTTATTCTCTCCAAGAATCGCTCTTGCCGGGTATGTTGCGGCGCAATTATACTACTCCTTTGGAGTGAACCCCGCCCAGTGGAAAATGAGTTAAGTAACATCAACTCATGGAGGGAAGTACATGAAGAAGACGAGGCGGCGCTATGACCGGGACTTCAAGAGATGAATTGGGCGAGAATCCCGAAAAAGCGTTTAGCGGCAATGGCAAGAGGTACAAGTACGAGGCAAGGATTGCGGAGTTGAGAGGCTGCTCGGACAGGCTCATGCCGAGAATGAGCCTTTAAAAACGCCTTGCCATGACTCAAAAGAAAGTCGCAGAAACAGAAGAAAGATTAAATCGCTAAAATCTGGAGACAGAGTGGTGGCAATGGTGAGAAGGCCCGATTCTTGATCTTGTTTATTGCTCAGTCAACGCTCAAGAGAGAGTCGGGCTACTTTTATGATGGGATCCAGATCCCTAGCTATTCAGCAGCCTTCAACCATATCAAAATATGTTTCCCTGAAATCGTTTTCATAGTTTTGGGTGCGAATCAGGATTCATCGATGCTTTCTATTACACTCTCAAAGGAAAAAGGATAGAACAGATAAAGCCTGGACCCCAAGGATCCTGCTTAGGCCTTACCTGCTTTTTTCGTCTAGGCTTCTAAACGGATTTGTGAGATAGAATTGTCCGGTATTTTCTCTTTCGCTACATCAGGATAAACTCCGGGCCCCAATGTAACGGATGGATTTGGCACTTCCCCGGCGCCTAGAGGAGCCTCAAAGAAAGTCCATTCCCCGGAAATGACTACAATCGATGAGATGTCATCGTTCCACTCATTTGAGCCAACAGTCAAATCTGGTATACTCATAAAGACATGTCTGTGATTACCCTCCATCATAGTACCTGAAAATACTATTGCTTCGGGAATCTCTGTTGCAGTCTCGTTTTGGGCGATGCCAACCGCAATTAGCGCAACTGCGGCGATTAGTATTCCCATGGCTATTTTTCCAGTGAATTTCATTTTATCACCTAATCAGACTTATTGGAATTCCATCAAATTAATACTTATTTAAGAAAGAATCATAGAAGTATGATAAGTTATGAACGGTAGCGTGTCATGTTGCTGTAAATCGTATACTACCGAGCACATGAGCGCAACTCATCCGCCAAGGTTACGATGGGATTAGGAACCGCCATTATCGGAATCATAATCGCAAATAATAACGACCTTACTGGGAGGGTAGTTCGAACTGCAGGCTGGGTTGGTCAGGGAAATCGAACTTAAGGACTATCCCGTAGCTTGCAGAGGGTTCCGCCGTCCGCCGTCGCAACCTCAACTATCCACTGTCTGCAAATCGGTGCACATATATCTGGTGATATCTGTCATAGAGGGTAACATTCAGAGTCAGGAGCAGGACAAAGAACAACGCGGTGCTAAGATTGATTGAGCCATCGAATCTGGGCAGCAGAAAGTCAGCTGCCAGGATCAGGCTGAAATTCACCAGCGCCATGACGACGAACTCCTGTAAAATGGACTTCCACTCAGTCCCGCGCCTGGAAAGCCAGTGGCTGAGTGCAGTGTTAACTATCACTAATAAAGCCACTCCGATGGCGATCTGGATGCCGCTGGCCTTTACATCCGGGAGTACCTGGGCAAAGATAACGCTGAGAAGCGAGATCATTGCAATCTTTTCTATGAGCGCTGCATCGAGGAAGCGATTGGACTTCGAAGTCGTGCCTCTTTGCTCGGCTTTTAATGCTAAATCCTGGGGAATGGGATCCGCCTTGAATGAAACCTGCCTACCGGCCTGCTTCTCTTTCAGCAGCCACCATGCAAATGCTGCTATTCCTGCAAACCATACTGCTGCAACCAATATAGTCCATGGATTATCAGTGATCAGATCGGGGTAATTTGGCTGGATGATATGAATCCATAACTCCTGTGGGAGCTTGATGTA
Source organism: uncultured Methanosarcinales archaeon (assembly GCA_963843555.1). Lineage (GTDB taxonomy): Archaea > Halobacteriota > Methanosarcinia > Methanotrichales > Methanotrichaceae > Methanothrix. Next base: position 177,350 of record CAWJKV010000007.1, on the reverse strand, counting down.
GATCCAGATGAATGCTGCAATGATAATCAATAATCTCTTGGTGAGCTTCCGTGGGTCTTGCCTCATGCGGAAGGCCTCGATTGCGATAAAGAAATACTCGAAGGTGTTGGGAAAGATGAGCAGAACTGCTCTAATCTGAGTCAGCTCGAAGAGGGCCACACCTACAAGACGGTAAAAGAAGAGGAACTTGTCAAGCTTGAACGCGAAGGGATTTGTCCAATTGCGAAGCGTGGAAATATAGGCTATGCCCAAATAATAGATATCAAGAGATTTATCATAGCCTTGATAGAATTCCAGGCTTTCAATAGGCAGACTTGTGAAGAAGTTGAAAATTTGGTAGTCTGCTGCATCCAACAGCATGCAGGCCACGACTGCAGGAAGAGGAAATCGCGGAATGGCAAGAGGCAACAAGAAGCGACTTATGATTACGGCGTATACTATCATCATATCAGAGGTTACCGTCATCGCGATTCAACTCCATCTCAGAAACCGTTTTCGTCGCATATTCCCTCAGTCTATCCAGTTGATTGCTTGCCAATCTGACGATAATGCTAGAGTTTGGGTATCTGAGTAATGGTAAATAAATGTTTCGAAAAACTCAAATGAGGGATTTTACTTGGACCATCATCTCCTTTTAAGCGACAGTATTCGCATTAGAAAGGCTTAAACGAGCCGTGACCGCTTGACATAAGTGACGACTTTTGCGTGAAGCGAGCCAGTCCCCGGCCAAGTCATAGGAAGCGATTCAAGTGGATGCCGAAAAGTTGACTGCTACTGCAAAGCATTTATATGTATCCAAGATGTTATTTGAAAGGTATAGCGGAAATTAATCCATCAATCGGAAAATGAATGATTAAGAGATATCAAGCCCAGAGAATTGAATGGACATAATTTCTCATGCGGTGTTGCCGTATCTTTTGGGAAGCTCCTTCAAGTTGGATAGAAAGCTGCTAGCGGCCTTTGTAATCGGAGGAGTGGCCCCGGACCTGGATGTCTTCATCATCTGGCTCGCAATAATCTTTCCCTCGCCAGATCTTCTCCTGGTACATCGGGGGATAACCCATTCATTGATATTCGGTTCCTTGACAGCTCTGGTAGCTATGCTCCTGATCTCGCGACCACCGGCCAGAGACATCTTCATGCGCTGGACTGGAATTGATTTCAGCCTCTCCTGGCCAGTGGCAGCTCTGGCGTTCGCCGGAGTCCTTATGCACCTATTCCTGGATTATCTCATCACTAAGGGAGTGCCCCTGCTTTATCCCTTGGATACAGCAAGATTCTCAGCGGAGCTGCTCTTCCATTATGAGATCATAATCTTGGTGTCCAGCGTGTGCATAGCCCTGTGGTTAATCAGAGGTTTCTTTGGAAGGAAATCCGTTTCCCGAAACACAAATAACAAGCTCTTAGTGCTGTTTCTGATCATGATATTGGTGGTCGGAGGCGCGCGAGTGGAGGGAAAAGAGAGGGCTCTTGCTCTCGAAAATCATGGAAATATTGCGGGAAACCTTAAAGGAGATTTTGAGATCTTTCCCGATTGGAGCCTTTTTCAATGGAATATTCTGAACAAGAATGAAAGCAGTTTCCAGGTCTATAGCTACAACTCTCTCAGCAACAATATGTCATACATTGCTTCTTACCCTCGACTGCATGTAGAACGGGACTCTGGAGATCCAAATTCAGCTTCGGATCTGAAAGAGGCTTTGCATCTCGCTGATTCTGACCCAAAGGTTGTGCTTTTCCGGTGGAGGGCTTGCGCTGTAGCCGTAAATGCCTCCCAGAATAATGGATCGTGGTCGTTTGAGTATTATGATCCGGTAAGCAGGGCAGGCATGGTGAAGGATTCTATTTGGATGAAGGAGATGTTAAAACGAAGCTCTTCCATTCAGGTGAGCGTAAAGGGGGACCAAGAGTTGATGACAACATCATTGTCCGGATTTTGAAGATTCGCGTTTAGCTCTTCATACAACTTCATGGGCGATCCTTCATTAACATTGGCATGTCCAGCTTTGACGAGTTTGTCAGAGATAACCTCGGCAAGACTACTTTATCCGCCAAATCCCTCTCGCAAGAGAATCCATTAAGTACCAATTCACTAAACCAACCAGTCATGACAATGCAAGTCAGAATAGCTCTGAAGTACTTCCAGTATCAAATCTGGTCTTTACTGCCTTCAATAACAAGTTCTAGGTGACTCCATGTCCACGCACAACTCGGTTTGGATTTCTACGACCTGCTTGCTCACCTTGCTGCTGGGGGTGCTGGGGCAGAGCACAGCCGTAGACGCCGATCTGGCCGATCCAGGTCCCTTTGGCGCTGGCCTTCAGGTCGTGACCATTCTCCGCCCCAACGGCCAGACCTTCACATCCCAGTTGTACTATCCCGCCACGACCGCAGGCGACGGCGCGCCGTACAATGGCAGCAGCGCACCCTATCCGGCTGTAACCTTCGGCCACGGCTTCACGGTGCATCCGAACTCCTACCGCAGCACCTTGGAACACCTGGCATCCCATGGCTACCTGGTGATCGCTCCCATGTCGTACATGACCTTCTTGTTCCCCAGCCACCAGGGATTCGCAGAAGACTTTCGCTACAGCCTTGACTTTTTGGAGTCGGAGAACGCGAATCCCGATTCATGGCTCTTCGGGCAGGTGGACACCGCCCATTTTGGCATAGCCGGTCATTCGATGGGCGGCGGCTCGAGCATCCTGGCCGCGGCAGCCGACTCGCGCGTGCGGGCTCTGATCACGCTGGCTGCTGCCGAGACCAATCCCTCGGCCATCGCCCAAATGCCGAACATCAGCGCGCCAGTGCGGCTGATTACGGGCGATCAGGACGACATCGTGGACTGGCAGACCAACACGCAGGCGATGTACACCGTGGCCCGGCCACCGCGCCAATTATTGCTCATCCAGGGAGGGTGTCACTGTGGCTTCCTGGACAGCAACATCCCATTCTGCGACTCAGGCTCGCTGCCGCGTGCGGAACAATTGGAGATCGCGCGCCGCGAGATGTTGACTTTCTTTGACCTGTACCTGAAACCCGATTCGGGTCCCTGGCGAGAGGTGTGGGGACCTGAGCAGGGCGACGATCCTCAAGTCGTGCTACAGTCAGATCCTGGGATCGACCTCAGCCCGGCCAACCAGACGGGCCAGGGATCACCTGGCAGCGTGGTATCATACAGCGTCACGGTGACCAACCAGGACACGCAGCCTACCGATTACGCCCTGATGGCCGAGGACTTCACCTGGCCTTCGGCTCCTCCGCCCTGGTCAGCCAGCCTTATCCCGGGACGGACACCAGTTCTGAATCCCAGCGAATCGGCGAGCGTGATCGTGCACGTCCAACTGCCAGACACGCCCAGACCGGAGGAAACGATCCTGATCAGCGCCCTCTCGGACCGCGACGGAGGGACACGGCAGTTCGCCACAGTCACGACCGGAGCTGATGCAAAAGATAGATGAAGGGATGAAGATGGGAAAGGCGAGAGGGCAAAAGCCAGAAGGAAGAAGCAGGTTCTAGTGTGAGGTTGATAACAATGATTAAATCCCTGCCCAAAGGTCGTTTAGATGCATTCGCCGATGGCGTGTTTGCAATAGTCATCACATTACTGGTGCTCGATCTTCCTATACCAGAGGTATCCGAAGATATTACAGCGCTCATGCCATTATGGCCTGATTTCATCGCGTACATCATTAGCTTTGCATTTATCGGTAGCTTTTGGCTGGCGCATTCTGAAATTACCTATTTGACCAAACAAGAGACCCCCCGGACATACCGATTTACTCTTTTAATGCTGTTCTTCGTGTCGCTGCTTCCATTCACTACGAAGTTCATGGCTACTCACATCAATAGCCTCTATTCAGCTTTCCCGGTGGTAATCTACGGTTTAAATCTACTGGCGGCATCGGCTATGATGAACACAATCATACGTTCAGCAGTCACCACTCCCCATATCCTCGTCGATGAATCGGCAAGAGGCGAGCTTAATGCTTTGAAGAGGAGGCGGCAATTTGCCGCCGCTATTACTGGCTTTGCAATGATCCTTGCATTAATCTCTCCAAAGATCGCTCTTGCCGGGTATATTGCGGCGCAATTATACTACTCTTTCTCTCCCCATCTCACTGGCGATAAGGAGGCATAGCTAATTAACGAAATCGCGGATGTCTTTGCCGTATGATGGTGATTCCAGCGGTCTTTGGAAACCAATAAAGCCAGCCCCAATGAGCCTGTCTCCCAGGAGCGTTGGAGCCTTCATAACTATTCATACTTTTATGATTGCATCTCAAATATCTATAAATTACCAGAAATATCAACATTTGATAATATCTGGATGTACTGGAGATGGAACTTGGAATTATCGGTCTTGGCAAAATGGGTGCGAACATCGCCCTCCACGGTGTGGAAAAGGGCATCAAGATCGTGGGAAAGGCGAGGGGACAAAAGCCTGAATTGACCCAAAATGGGGTATTAGTAGTAGAGGATTACACAAATTTTTTGGCAAATTTAAGCCACCCTAGAGTCATATTTCTATCTCTTCCAGCAGGACCTACAGTTGACCTGGTTTTGAAAGAGCTAATTCCCCACCTGGAGAAAGGTGATGTCATCCTGGATGGAGGCAACTCCTACTACAAAGATTCCATCCGCAGAGAAGAGGAGATCTCGAAGCAAGGTATCTATTTCGTTGATTGCGGCACCAGTGGTGGAATTGATGGTGCACGTCACGGAGCCTGTTTCATGATTGGTGGAAGGCCCGAAGCAGCTGTGATCTGCGAGCCGATCTTGAAGGCTCTGGCAGTTGAAGGAGGTTATCTGCACACGGGAAAACCGGGGAGCGGGCATTTTGTTAAGCTGGTGCACAACGGAATTGAGTTTGGAATGCTTCAGGCCATAGGCGAAGGGGTAGAGCTTCTGCAACACGCCGATTTCGACCTGAATATGCGTGACATCTTTGGAGTCTGGTCACATGGATCAGTTATAAGGAGCTGGCTGGTGGAGTTGATGGAAAAGGGTCTGGGAGACTTCAAGGATCTTAAAGAAGTTCCTGACTACATCGAGGACACAGGAGAGGTCAACTGGCTGGTTCAGGAAGGTATCGAAAAAGAGATTCCTCTGCCGGTAATTACCCAATCGGTCATTGAGCTTTTCAGGTCCAGAAATAAGGATAGCGATGCAGCCAGAGCAATAGCCATAATTCGCCATGGATTTGGCGGACATCCATATGGAAAGTCCGAATACATAGCCAATGAGAGGAGAACGAGCAGGATTCACCCCATCTGATTCCTGATTAGATTCATATGCAATTCTTCATAAGGAGGCTGCAGATATGGTAAGTTCAGATCGCATCATCACCTACATTGGAACATATACACGGCGCGAGTCATTTGTTGACGGCAAAGCCGAAGGTATCTACATCTATCACCTGGATCTGAGTTCAGGTGAGTTGACCTACGCCGCCACTGTAGCCGGTGCCGGAACGGTCAATCCCTCGTTTCTGATCCTGGGGCCGGACAGAAACCGTCTGTACGCCGTCAACGAATTCTATAAAAGCGAAGCCCCTAACGGGACTTTGAGCGTCTTTGCCATCGATCCGGTAACAGGGCATCTGAGCTACCTGAATGAACAATCAACCCATGGCACGGCTCCCTGCTACGCAAGCATTGATCCTGCAGGACGCTATTGCCTGGTGGCCAACTATGAGACAGGCAACATATGCGTTTTGCCGATCCTAAAGGACGGGAGCCTGGGAGAGGCAACCGATACAGTTCAGTTTTCCGGTTCCGGGCCCAATCCCGAACGTCAGGAAAGCCCGCATGCCCATATGGTTGTGCCAAGCCCCGATGGCGGCTTCATACTGGCGGTTGACCTGGGCACGGACAGGCTGATGGCGTTTTGCCTCGATAGGGAGCGGGGCACGCTAAGCCCTGCCGATCCTCCCTGGACAGAGCTGCCGCCCGGCACAGGCCCGCGCCATCTGGCATTTCATCCACACCGACCCTTCGCCTACGTCATCAGCGAACTACAATCCACGGTCACAGTTTGCCGCTACCAGGAGCATCAGGGCACATTTGAGGCGTTACAGACCATTTCCACCATCCCCTACGACTTCACAGGCCAGAACCTGGGCGGGGAGATCATGGTTGCGCCTTCCGGTCGCTTTGTCTACGCCTCAAATCGGGGGCATGATAGCCTGGTGATCTATGCCGTCGACCCCGAGACCGGCCTGTTGTCGGTTGTCGGGCATGAATTGACGCAGGGAGCAGGTCCCCGCGCTTTCATCATCGATCCATCAGGTGCACTGATGCTTGTGGCAAACCAGGATACGGACACCGTGGTCACATTCTGGATCGATCAGGATTCCGGGATGCTGCAGGCAACCGGGCACGTGGCCGCAGTGCCAACGCCGGTTTGTATCCAACTATCAAGTGCTTGAAACAATCTGCAAGCAAAACAATTCGATTAGTTAAGTGCAAGGAGATTACATGAATGAAAGCAATCACTGTAGAACCTATGAAGCCAGGGTCAGCACGCTACGAGGATTTCCCGGAGCCCGATGAGAGTGAGGGCTCGATCCTTGTTGAAGCCGTGGCTGTCGGCGTCTGCGGGACGGACGTCGACATCGTCTCGGGGAATTACGGCTGGGCGCCGCCTGGAAAGTCCCGGCTGGTGCTGGGTCACGAGTCCCTCGGCCGCGTCATCGATCCGGGGCCACGCAGTTCTTTCAAAAAGGGCGACCTGGTGGTCGGCATCGTCCGCCGTCCGGACCCTGTTCCCTGCCCCAACTGTGCGGTGGGCGAGTGGGACATGTGCACCAACGGCCAGTACACCGAGCGCGGAATCAAAGAAATCCACGGATTTATGTCGGAACGCTGGCGGATCGAACCCGAATACGCCATCAAGGTGGACTCTTCCCTGGGCATCCTCGGCGTGCTGCTCGAACCGATGACGGTGATCACCAAGGCATTGGAACAGGTCTTACGAGCTGGCCAACGCGCCTTCTGGGAGCCCAGGACCGCGCTGGTGACCGGCGCAGGGCCGATTGGTATGTTGGCGACGCTCCGTTTGAAAGCGAATAACATTGATGTCCACGTGCTCGATCGCAATGACACCGGACCAAAGCCAGATCTCGTCAATGCCCTGGGGGCGACGTATCATACCGGGAGTGTCCTGGATCTGGATTTCGATCCAGATATCATCGTCGAGTGCACCGGTGTGGGATCGGTGATTGGGGACGCGATCCAGAAAGTTGCATCGGGCGGGATCATCTGTCTCACGGGCGTCGGCTCCGGCGGCGTCCAAAGTCGGGCTGTGGGCGACATCGCAAAAGCAGTGGTCCTGAAGAATAACCTGATTGTCGGCAGCGTGAATGCAAACAAGCGTCACTGGTATAGAGCGGGTCAGAATCTGGCTGCATCGGACCGGACATGGCTGAACCGCCTGATCACCCGCCGTGAGAAGCCGGAGAATTTCCAGCAGGCTCTCGTGAGACAACCCGGCGACATCAAAGTGATCATCCAGTTTAATGAGGTCTAAAGGAGGGATCAACCATGGAACCAGTTGGTAAGAAGACGGGAAAGAAGGTAGTCATAGTTGGCGGAGTGGCCGGTGGTGCGTCGTGTGCGGCACGATTGCGCAGGCTGGATGAGAATGCAGAAATCCTCATGGTGGAACGAGGGACCTATGTTTCGTTCGCCAATTGCGGATTGCCCTACTATTGCGGAGGGGTGATCGAAAAAGAATCAAGCCTCCTGGTAGCCGATGAAAAGCTGTTCCATGAGCAGTTTTCCATTGATGTGCGGACACTCTGTGAGGTGGTCGGGATCTCGGCAGCGCAGAAAACAGTGCAGCTGAAGAATGTCAAGACCGGCGAAGTTAGCACTGAATCCTATGATAAGCTCGTATTGGCTCCCGGTGCTGCTCCGGTCCGTCCGGATTTGCCCGGTATCGATCTTCCGGGAATCTTTAGGGTGAGGTACGTGCCTGATGCTCGGGAGATACGCGCCTGGATTGAACAATATAAACAGGAACAAGCCGGGATGAATTCGTACACTGGATATCAGGTAGTGAAGAGACCAATGCGCGGGGTGGTGATCGGTGGAGGGTTCATCGGCATCGAGATGGCTGAAAACTTGATGCATCAAGGGCTTGAGGTGACGATTGTCCATAAGCATGAGCAGCTCTTGCCGCGGCTTGATCCGGAGATGTCGCGCTTCGTTGATCGATACCTTCAGAAGAACGGTGTTCGGCTCGCACTCAACGATGGGGCCGCAGGATTCCAGAAATCTCCTGACGGATCGCTCCAGGTTCTCACAAAATCCGGCAAGGCCCATCCTGCGGATATTGTGATACTGGCAATTGGCGTGCGTCCGGAGACTGCCCTTGCAAAGATGGCCGGAATCACAATCGGTGAGCGTGGAGGAATACTCGTGGATGAACACATGCGCACCAGCAATCCGGACATTTTTGCTGTTGGAGACGCAGTTGAGATCAAAGATTTTGTGACTGGTGAATCGTCTTTGATCCCGCTGGCAGGCCCGGCAAACCGGGAGGGCCGAATCGCTGCCGATGTGATCTCAGGGCGTGACTCCCGTTTCCGCGGAAGCCAGGGAACCTCAATCGTCGGAGTATTTGAAGGTGCAGTGGCCTGGACAGGAATTAGCGAAAATCAGCTCATCCGGCTCGGCCAGAAGGACTATGAAAAGATCTACATCTTCCCCAATGCCCATGCAGGGTATTACCCGGATGCTAAGATGGTGGCGATGAAAGTGATTTTCCGGAAATCAGACGGACGCGTTCTCGGGGCACAGGCACTGGGTCTGGAGGGAGTGGACAAACGGATCGATGTCATTGCCATGGCCATCCAGATGGGCTTGACGGTTTATGACCTGGAAGAATCTGAGCTTTGCTATGCGCCCCAGTTCGGAATGGCCAAGTCTGCCATTAACTTCGCCGGGATGGTTGCAGCCGATGTACTCCGGGGAGATATGCCGCTTCGCCACTGGAATTCCGGAGAGGACGGGTTCCTGCTCGATGTGCGTCATCCCGAGGAGATCACCGTAGAGAATGTGCCGGGCGCATGCAACATACCGCTGGATGAACTCCGAATGCGCCTTGGCGAACTGCCCAAAGACCGCGATATACTGGTATTTTGCCGCTCCGGCCAGCGCGCCTACTATGCGACGCGCATACTTCTGCAGAATGGTTTCAAAGCCAAGAACATCTCCGGGGGCATGCTGGCACGTTCAGTGCTGATGAAGGAGAAGATAGTACCTGGTTCTTTAGATTAAAAAAAATTGAGACCCAAAGAATAGATAAAAGGAGAAGATGAATTATGGCAGATGTGCAAAGAGTATCGACAACAGTACCATTAAACTGGAAAGAGGTGTGGTTCACCAACTGCCCAATGGTGTCCGCCAACAACGTTGATCAGGAGCTGGGGTGGTGCCGGGAGGAGTTCAAGAAGATCGGCGTTGAGTACGCCTACTTCCGCCATGCCCCCGAGAACAATTGGTACCCGCATTACATCCACAACCTCGACAACCTCATCCGCTTCGGCGGCCTGTATCCACCAATCCATGTTCATGCGGACATCCGCCGAACAGTGCTACTGGGAGCGACGTGGGTATACGAAGGCGGTTGTATGGCGGTGCGCGCCCGCGACAACATTTTCCGGATGAAGGACCTGAAAGGCAAGAAGATCGGCATCTCGAAGAGCCTCAACACCATCAAGAACGACTGGTGGCGCATCCAGGAACATATGGGCATCGAGAATATGCTGAGGCTGAACGATATGACCATGGACGATATCGAGCTCGTGGAGTTCCCCTACCCAGATGACTGGTATGACAAGCCCGAGATGCTGGTACCGCCGATGAACAATCCGTCTGAGCTGTGGATGCGCCGCGACCACAAGCACGACCTGGCCTTCCGCCCGTTGGAGAAGGCGCTGCTTGGTGGCGTCGTCGATGCCATCTATACCCAGAGCAAGGTTTTCCAGCATCTTCAGGAGGCGACAGGGCAGATCAAGATGATCGAGGACCTGTCAAGGTACCCGGACTTCACTGTACAGGTTGCCAATACCCCTGCCGTCATCACCTGCACCGACGTGATGGCGAATGAGCATCCCGAGCTCGTCATCGCCTACATGAAGGCCATGATCAAGGTCGGACGCTGGGCCAACGAGCACAAGCACGCCGCTGCAGCGATCCTCAACCGACAGACCTTCTACCTGGACGCTGAGGATACGTATGAGGGCATCAAGCACGTCGACATGGTGCCAAGCCTCAGTGCGCAGAACATGCAGTGCATTAAGATCGGTAAGGATTTCATGCTCAGCCACGGCTACATCAAGAACGACTACGATGTGGATAAGTGGGCACGACCGGAATTCCTGGAGCAAGCAGCGGTTGAAGTCCTCAAGGAAGAGTGGGCCCGAAAGAGCTGGAGCAAGCTTCCCACTGGAGGAGGGCTCGAAGCCGAGGGTCTGCGTCTCGGGTAGTCGGGAGGAAGCAAAGAATGAGCAGGTCTTGGCAAACAAGTAACAGCTGAAGTAAGAGAAGAATGGGCACCAAACAGCAAAACTTTGGCGTTTGGCGCCCTACACTCGATTGAGAGCTGTAGGCCCGGGGCCGGGTGTGTAGCACGAACATTCGAAAATATGAAAAGGCGCTGTGATTCTCAAGCCGGCACGAATCCATAATTGAGAAATCCCTTCTGGTGACTATGGAAATCATAGTTGCCGCAGACGTGATCAAGACTGCTGCATCTCCGAAACGACAGCCTTATTAGATAATAAAATTCCTATAAATATCCACGGCTTCACGATTCATAATTTTTCATACTTTTATGTGTCAGGATTAAATGTTTATAAATACTTTAAGGTATAAGAGTTCTCAGCGTCAAATCAGCCATACTTGATATCTCGTTGAGGCTGATTTTGATAACTAAGACTATGTGGAGGATTTGAGCATGGGAAGATTAGTGAGAGCTGCAGTAGCTGCAAAGGGCGTTGAACATCATAGGGACAAAAAGGAAGCAAAAAAAGAGGCAAAAGCTCAAGATCAAGCCAAGAAAGAAGAAGAGAAATGATTCACTAGTTTGGGCATTTCTACATAAGATTGTCCAGGAGGATAGGGTGGTAAGCCAAGGCTATTAAGAACGACTGAGCTGGTTGGCTACCCGACCCGCTCGCCCATGTATGAGGCGAGTAGGGCATTTTTCCCTTAATGGCCGCCCAAAGCAATGCTGTTTGTCTGAAGCCACGTAAGTTTGCAATCAAGGCCAAGAAAGATAGAGGAACCCCATCAACTGCGTATTCGCTACTCACAGGGAAGACAATGGCAAAGAAAAAAAAGATCGACACAGCGGAACAGAAGCGATTGAATGAGGCGCACGATGCGGGAATTCCATGGAAGAAATGGGGACCCTACATCAGCGAGAGGCAGTGGGGCACGGTCCGCGAGGACTACAGCGAGGATGGCAGCGCCTGGGAATATTTTCCCCATGACCATGCACGCTCACGGGCTTACCGGTGGGGGGAGGACGGGCTGGGGGGAATTTGCGATGAGAAGCAGAGGCTGTGCTTCGCCCTTGCGCTGTGGAACGAGCGCGACCCTATCCTCAAAGAGAGGATGTTCGGCCTGACCAACAGCGAGGCGAACCATGGGGAGGACGTAAAGGAGTACTACTTCTACATCGACAGCACTCCCACCCACTCTTACATGAAGTACCTGTACAAATATCCGCAGCTGGAGTTTCCCTATCTGGACCTGGTCGAGACGAACCGGAGACGGTCGCAGGAGGAGTCCGAGTACGAACTGCTCGATACGGGCGTGTTTGACCAGGACCGCTATTTCGACGTGTTCGTGGAGTATGCCAAGAGTGATGCAGAAGACATACTCATACGTGTAACCGTTCACAATCGCGGGCCCGAAGCGGCCCGGCTCCGTCTCTTGCCGACGCTGTGGTTCCGGAACACCTGGTCGTGGGGCCAGGACGATCCAAAGCCCTCCCTGCACGAGGCGGGGCCGGGCGCGATTTTAGCCGCACATCATGAGCTTGGCAATTACTGGCTGCATTGCGATGGGGCCCCGGAGCTGCTCTTCACTGAGAATGAGAGCAATATGCAGCGTCTCTGGGGTCAGACCAATGCTTCTCCTTACGTCAAGGATGCGTTCCACGCTTACATCATCTCGGGACAGGGGGAGGCGGTGAATCCAGCTCGAGTGGGGACCAAGGCCGCAGCCCACTACGTCCTTGAAGTGCCCGGCGGCGGCAGCCAAACGGTCCGCTTGCGGCTCGGCGCTCCGCCTGCAGGGCGACGCCTTCAGTGGCTTCGAAGGGGTATTCGAAAGCCGGATTGCAGAAGCTGACGAATTCTACCAGAGTATCACCCCGAAAACGCTTAGCGAAGACGAGCGCCGGGTGCACCGCCAGGCGCTGGCAGGAATGCTGTGGAGCAAGCAGTATTACTACTACGACGTGGAACAGTGGCTGTACGATCATAAGAGCCATCCGCTGCTCGAATCAGCCAGGCCTGGCGTTCGGAACACGGAATGGTTTCACATGATCAACGCCAACGTGATCTCAATGCCGGATAAATGGGAGTATCCCTGGTATGCGGCCTGGGACCTGGCCTTCCACACTACTCTCCCTGGCACTGGTGGATTTCGATTTCGCCAAGGAACAGCTTCTGATGCTGCTGCACAATCAATACTTACACCCCAACGGGCAAATTCCAGCCTACGAGTGGAACTTCAGCGATGTAAATCCTCCAGTGCACGCATGGGCAGCGCTTTACCTCTACAAAATGGGACGCAAGCTAGGCCGGGCTGATATTCATTTCCTGGAACAATCGTTCCAGGCATTGATGCTGAACTTTAATTGGTGGGTTAACCGGAAGGATTCTTCCGGGCGCTATGCCTTCGCAGGAGGATTTCTGGGACTGGACAACATTGGCGTATTCGACCGGAGCGCGCAGCTTCCCACTGGTGGATCGCTGGAGCAGGCGGACGGGACGGCCTGGATGGCGTTCTACTGCCAGTGCATGCTGGATATGGCCCTTATTCTGAGCGAATACAACGCCATGTACGAGGAGGTCGCCTTCAAATTTGCCCAGAATTTCATGTGGATCTCCTATGCCATGGATCGCCTCGGAGAGCATCACGACCAGATGTGGGACGATCAGGACGGATTTTTCTACGATCTACTGCGACTGCCGGACGGCAAGGCGATCAGTTTGAAGGTACGGTCGATGGTCGGACTGTTGCCGCTGTGCGCGTCTACGGTGTTCGCGGCGGATGCTGTCACTCGCTATCCGAAACTGATGGAGAGTATGGACCTGTTCCGGAAGCGCCACCCCAGGCTAATCTCTCATGTGGCTCCTATTGGCGAGGATTTCACTGGATATAAAGGACGGAAGATGTTGTCGATCCTCAATAAGGAGAAACTTGAGCGGGTTCTCGGTTATATGCTGGACGAGAATGAATTTCTGGGGCCTCACGGTATTCGTTCTCTCTCCCGGTATCATCTGGATCATCCGTTCACGTTTTTGGTGGGTCAACAGGAGTACAAGGTGCAGTACCTGCCGGCCGAATCTAATTCAGGGATGTTCGGCGGGAACTCTAACTGGCGAGGTCCAGTGTGGATGCCGGTCAATATTCTGATCATCCGCGCGCTATTGAACCTGTCCAGCTTTTACGGGGACGAATTCAGGGTTCAATGTCCGACCGGTTCCGGCCGGTACATGACACTGTTCGAAGTTGCAGAGGAAATCTCGAGCCGGCTGACAGGAACGTTTTTGCGTGACACCAATGGACGACGGCCTGTCTACGGAGGAACAGCCAGGTTCCAGGAAGATCCGCATTGGCGAGACCTGATCCTGTTTTATGAGTACTTCCACGGCGATAATGGAGCGGGTGTTGGGGCCAGCCACCAGACGGGTTGGACCGGTCTGACCGCTGTCCTCCTGGACATATTCGGACGTGAAGACGCTAAAAGTATTATGGATGATCTGGACCGTCCAGCGACTCCAAAATTCAAGCAATCTGGCGAAGAGGAAGAATCATGATGGAAACTGAATTTAATCCAACGAATTACGAATCAGGAAAAAGACGCGAATGGCTGATCGCCAATGGCCTGGGAGGCTATGCTTCCTCCACGGCCTATGGCACCAACACCCGTGCCTACCATGGCCTTCTTGTGGCAGCACTCGATCCCCCCACAGATAGGAGACTATTGCTCTCATCATTGGATGAGGAGCTGAACGGATACGAGCTGGCGAATCATCAATATCCAGGCATAATCCACCCGCAAGGGTTCAGGTTCCAGAAAGAGTTCCGTCTCGATCCATTTCCGCATTATATTTATGAAATAGAAGACGGGCTTATTGAAAAGAATATCTTCATGATACATGGAGAGAATACAACTCTGGTTTGTTACAGAATCAAAGGGATTCAGGGCACCATACGCATCACTCCATTGGTGCACTGCCGCAGCTTTCATGCTGTATCTCCACTATCAGATACAAAACAATACCCCCTGCAAAGAGGGACCGTTTTGGAATCGAACTGCCGGATCGTTCTTCTTTCGGATGAGGCAGAGTTCATGCCGAAAGAGCTGACATATAACAACTTTGAGTACGACATCGAGCGAGAGCGTGGTTTCTCCTGGAGAGAAGACCTCTTCAGCCCGGGTTATTTCGAGAAAGAATTGGAGGGCGATGATACCTTCTGTATAATGGCAACAACTTCGAGGACTTCAATGCCCAGCGTCGATGAGGCGTTATCAAAGGAGACTTCCAGGCTGAAATCAATCACATCGCCTGTTCCTGAGCTGTCCTGGGCTGCAGATTCTTTCATTGTAAAGAGAGGGCCAGCCAAGTCCATAATTGCCGGCTATCATTGGTTCGATGACTGGGGAAGGGACGCCATGATATCGCTCCCAGGATTGCTGCTTGTCACAGGACGATTTGAGGATGCCAAATTAGTATTGAAAGCCTTTGCTGCTGGCATGAAGAACGGCGTGCTGCCTAACGATTTTGGTGCTACGTCCTTCAACACCGTAGATGCTTCCCTCTGGTTCATAAATGCAGTTGGCAGCTATTATAATTATTCTCAGGATCTGGATTTTATCCGCTTGATGTGGCCCAAGCTTCTTGAGGTGATAATTCGTTATTCAGGCAAGGGTGAGGATCTCGGCATGGACGTTGACGGACTCATCATTTCAGGCCCTCAGCTTACCTGGATGGACGCCAGAGTGGATGGAGTGCCAGTCACACCCAGGGCCGGAAAAGCTTGCGAGATCAATGCTCTCTGGTATAAGAGTCTTGGAATATTGGAAGGTCTTGCCCGGGCATTGAAAGAATCCTGGGACCCGAGTCTAGCTAATAGGGTCAAGAATAGTTTTCAAATGTTCTGGAATTCCGAGAACGGCTGTCTCTTTGACGTGCTGGACCCGGAGGATGCCTCGGTGAGACCCAACCAGATAATAGCTGCTGCCGTCCCAGATCTCCTCCCGTTAATCAAACGACGAAGCATTTTGGAGGTGGTAACGCGTGATCTCCTGACTCCGTATGGACTCCGGACGCTCTCACCTCGAGACCCCAGGTATATACCAAAGTACGAGGGTGGACCCAAGCAAAGGGATGCGGCCTATCACCAGGGCACAGTCTGGCCCTGGCTGATGGGGCATTACGTGGAAGCCATGCTTGCGATTGACGATTTCTCAAGTGATAGTAGAGAACGAGCATCCGAAGTTCTTCAGGCTCTGATCAAGCCAGATATGGGAGGATTCAACACCATACCCGAGGTCTTTGATGCAGATGCACCTCACAGGCCGAATGGATGCATCTCTCAGGCCTGGTCAGTTGCTGAAGTGAATAGAGCATGGACTCTTATCGAAAAGAAGAAATTTTGAGATTGGATTTAAGGGAGGGTATTATGAACGCGGAACAAAAACGTTTAGATGAAGCGCGTAACAAAGAAGCGGACTGGAAAAAATGGGGCCCCTATCTGAGCGAGCGTCAGTGGGGAACAGTACGGGAGGACTACAGTGAAGACGGCAGCGCCTGGGACTATTTCACACATGACCAGGCGCGCTCACGCGCCTATCACTGGGGAGAGGATGGTCTGGCAGGAATCTCGGACGAACGCCAGATGCTCTGTTTCTGCCTGGCGCTTTGGAACGGAAAGGACCCAATCCTCAAAGAGCGGATGTTTGGCCTGACCAACGGCGAAGGCAACCACAGCGAGGATGTGAAAGAGTACTATTACTACCTCGATTCCACTCCGACTCATTCGTACATGAAATATCTGTACAAATATCCCCAAAGGGCGTACCCATATGACGATTTGGTGAAGACTAACCGCGGACGTTCCCGCAAAGAACCGGAGTACGAACTCATTGACACGGGGATCTTTGACAGTGACAGCTACTTCGACGTATTTGTGGAGTACGCCAAAGCCGGCCCAGAAGATATGCTCATCAAGATTAGCATCCACAATCGCGGCTCTGAGACTGCCTCTCTCCATGTGCTGCCCACGCTCTGGTTCCGCAATACCTGGTCATGGTCCAGCGGCCGCTCCAAGCCTGTGCTCCAAGCCATTAATGGAGCGGGTGACTGGGTGATCCATGCGCACCACACTGATCCCCAGTTCCGGGATTCACTGCCCGATTACTATCTTTACGGCCTGGGCCGTTCTCCGCTACTCTTTACTGATAACGAGACCAATAACCTTCGGCTCTTCGGAGGCCAGAATGCCAGCCCGTTTGTCAAGGACGGAATCAATGACTTCGTGGTGCATGGACAGTCCGACGCCATCAATCCTGCTGCTGTCGGAACAAAGGCCGCAGCTCACTACCAGCTGACCATTGGAGCGGGAGAAGAAGAAGTCTTGTATCTGCGTCTTGTCCGGGCACCGCCTGAAGAGCTGAATAATCCCTTCGAGGAGTTTGAGGCGATCTTACAGGCTCGTCAGCAGGAAGCGGACGATTTCTACAGTTCATTGACTCCTGCCTCTGTTTCTCCCGAAGAGGCAGACGTGATGCGTCAGGCTCTGGCCGGCATGCTGTGGTCCAAGCAGTACTACTACTTTGATGCTGACATGTGGCTGGAGGAGCACCACGCCCACCCGCTTCATCTTGCAAGCCGCCTAGTTCCGAAACCGTGATTGGTTCCATATGGTAAATGACGACATCATCTCTATGCCTGACAAATGGGAATACCCATGGTATGCCGCATGGGACCTGGCATTCCATGCAATTGCGCTATCCATTGTGGACCCGGACTACGCCAAAGATCAGCTAGATCTCATGCTCACCGAGCTCTACTTGCACCCAAGCGGCCAAATCCCGGCATACGAGTGGAACTTCAGCGACGTGAATCCGCCTGTTCACGCCTGGGCGACTCTGTTCCTCCACCGCACCGAGAAGGCCCTGCAAGAAGAGGGGGACATGGATTTCCTGAAGGCAGCCTTTCACAAGCTGATGCTGAACTTCACCTGGTGGGTGAACCGCAAGGACCGTTTTGGCAAAAATGTGTTCGAGGGCGGATTCCTGGGACTCGACAACATCGGCGTCTTCGACCGAAGCGCTCCTCTTCCTTCCGGCGGATACCTGGAGCAGGCAGATGGCACAGCCTGGATGGCCCTCTTCTCCCAGAATATGGCCGAACTCGCAATGGAGCTTGCCAGCTACGACTCCACTTATGAAGCAATGGCCGAGAAGTTCGTAGATCATTTCGTGTGGATCGCCGCAGCCATGAACCGGCCGGGTGCGGAAGGGATGTGGGACGAGGAAGACGGCTTTTACTATGACATCCTCCGACTTCCAGACGGCAGTTCCAAGCGGCTGAAAGTACGATCAATGGTTGGGCTTCTCCCCCTATGTGCGACAACTCAAATTGAAAAGTGGCAAAGGGATCGCATCCCCCGTGTCATGACTCACCTGCGCGAGCGCATGCAACAAATGCCTGAACTGATGGAATCAATCCATCCCACGGGACTTGAACATCTTGGCGTAGCTGATAGGGGAATTCTCGCCCTGCTGAAGCCGGAGAGGCTGAGGATGGTCCTTACCAAAATGCTTGACGAAGATGAGTTTCTCAGCCCCTATGGGATACGCTCCCTCTCCAAGTACCATGAGAAGCATCCTTATGTATTCTACTTGGAAGGCAAGGAATACAGGGTAGATTACCTCCCAGCAGAGTCGGACAGCGGCGTGTTTGGCGGAAACTCCAATTGGCGCGGGCCAATCTGGTTCCCGGTAAATATCCTTCTCATGAGAGCGCTTCTTCAATTCTATCTCTATTATGGAGATAGCTTCAAGGTGGAGTGCCCGACAGGTTCAGGAAAGATGATGAATCTCTTCGAGGTAAGCAAAGAAATCGCCGATCGCCTTGAACGCATCTTCTTAAAGGACGAAAATGGCCGGAGGCCTGTTTTCGGCGGGACCGAAAAGTTCCAGTCCGATCCTCACTGGCGCGACCATATCCTGTTCTACGAGTATTTCCACGGAGACAACGGAGCGGGTTTGGGTGCGAACCACCAGACCGGCTGGACAGGGCTTGTGGCCGAGCTCATTCACCTTTTCGGCAATCTGGATCCAGATGAATTGCTCAATTCGGGGACAAGAGCGGCGTTCACTTCCGGTTCCAAAAAGAAGTAAAAACCATTCGTAGAGTGTCCAATCACCTTTTTTTATCCTTGTGTGATCTGCCTCTCCCCACTGCTTTGAAGAACTATCAGCAGCTCTTCGTGAAAGCGGCTGGCCTCAGCCGCCGCTTTACGATATTCAAACCGCTTCCCCAGGTTTACCGGCTTTATCAGATTGAACAACATCGGGGGGAAGGAGGATCGCTGCGATCAGACCAATTCCAGCAATGACGGTCATCACGATGAGCGCCAGACCAAAAGTCTTGGTCTCCGGGAGGAACGTCATCAGCAAAACTGAGCCGACGATTGAAGTGCCCAGCGCGGATCCCAGATTCGAAACGCTTCGCGATACTCCCGATATTTCACCCTGATCTTTCTCTGGGAAGGCGGACTGCACGACATTGACCGATGAAGTCAGCATGACCCCAATGCCCAGTCCCATCAAAAAGAGACCGGGGACGAAATTAAGGATGGGCGAGGTAGCACTTGCCAGCCACAACAGAAGGACTATGCCAAGGATGGTGAGAATAAAGCCACCCCGGATGAGTCTCCTTTGAGAATGCTTAAGCGCAAGCTTCCTTGCGGCCATCGAGGAGATCAGTATGCCGATAGTCGTCGCTGTGAGTATCAGGCCCGTATGAATGGCGTCGAATCCGCGGATCGTTTGCAGGAAGACAGAGATTACGAAGAAGCTTCCTTGCAGGACGAGCCATTGGACATTTTGTGTCACCAGCCCCAGGTTAGAGGTGCGGTTCCGGAATATATGGGTTGCGACAAGGGGCTCCTTGCCATGTCGTTCTCTGGATCTGATGTGCAAGAAGAACAACAGGAGGATAACGGCGCCTATGGCAACAGACACCCAAAGAGGCGAGATTCCACCCGCTGGAATCAGGACAGTATTCCCTATTGTGAAATCCTCTGCAGCCGTGAACCACCCATACGTCGAGGATAGAAGTACGCCAAGCACAACAAAGAACAGACCGGCAGCTGAAAGGACAGCTCCAAGTAGATCGAAATGAGGCTTTGGACCTGTTATCCCGGGATCAGCAATCCGCCTGCTGAGGAAGAGAATGTATGCGACCCCCAGGACCTGTAAGATGAAAGAAGCTCGCCAGCTCCAGGCGCTTGTGACAAAACCGCCGATCAATGGTCCAGCCGCAGATCCGATTCCTGCAGCGGCACTTACAATACCAAATTGTTTGGCTCGTGACTTCACGTCGGGGAAAGAGACCGTGAGCAAGATATAGATGGGTGGGATTAAAAATGCAGAGCCGATACCCTCCAGCAGGGAATAGCCAAGGGTGAGGATGCCCAGGGATGATGCGAGCGCCGCTATCAGCCCCCCCACACCGTAAATAATGAGGCCGATCCTGAAGCAGAATTTGCGTCCCCAGATGTCTGTCAGTTTGCTGCCGGGGATCATCAGGGCAGCCATGGTCAAGGTGAAGAGCGTGATCGTTACTTGAATTCCACTGACGCTCGTTCCCAGATCTTCGGCTATGGCACTGATGGCCACATTCATATTTGAGCCGGCATAGCTGCAGATGAACTGTCCAAGTGCCAGCGGAAGGATCAATGCCCTATAGGCGGCTTTTTCCATAAATGGCTCTCTCCCGAATCGATTTTCTTTCATAAAACTGCATGTTCATACTTATTATATTGATCGGTAGTGTGTTCGAAAAGGATGCAGAATAATTTTCAGGACACCTCAGTTGCCTTGCCATGCCTGCCAAGCTGTCCGGCAATGACCATCAATATAGCCAATCCCATAAGCGACACCACCATAATCTCTACCAGGACTTCGGGATCGGTTGCGAAGTTGCTGGTGGCGACAGCAAATGCAGCCGCCAAGTTTCTCTGACCGGTTCCGAGGGCTAGGACCTTCTTGGTATCCATGCTCTTTCCGCCCAGCAGAAATCCCACAGCAGCGGCTCCCACGATGAGGAGGATGGCTGCCAGAATCCCTCCTGTCCCAATCGTCCCGATGATCTCGCTGAAGTAAGCCACGAAGTATCCGATGAACAAGACCACAAGAGATAGATTGGTGGCCATGGTCATGGTAGGTATGAGACCCTTAGCTACTTCTTCATATCTGGCTCGAACGAAGAGTGCTATCGCCAGCGGGACTAACATTAAAAAAATCAGGCTCTTGGCGATCTCCCAGGGACTGACCTGCACTCCGGTCAATACAAACGGCAGGACTATGGGCAAGTAGACAACAGTTGCCACCATGAGCAGGACCATCAGCCCTGCTGTGAAGGCCATGTCGCCTTTGGCCACCTGCACCAGCTTGGGAAGAAAAGGCGCACCTGCCGCCATGCCTGTCAGAATCAGGCCGATCTGCAGCCCCTCTGACAGAGGGAGGACCCGGGCGATCAATAATACCAGGATGGGTACTATTACGAAGTTGGCCGCTAAGGAAGACAGAACCAGCCGTCTATTCTTGAGAGGAGCCATGATTTGAGGAATTGTCAGGCTGAAGCCCATACCAACCATGCTGGTGATGATGAAGACCAGCACTCCCAAAGTGCCTATGGCGATCAAGAAAGGATCTATTTGAGTCATAGGTAGTTCAGCTCCCGAGTCCTGCTATCATTCTCTCTAATAGCGGGCGGTTCCACGGTCCATATATTTCGCTTTGAACAGATATAGATATTTGTGGCGTCTTCATAAATATATGAATTGTTATGAAGACTCCAGCTCTCCTGCAAGACCTTGATCCAGATTGTGCATCAAGTTTATATTAAATGCACATTTAACGGGAGAAGATCAAAAGGTGCACAGCCATGGAAACTTCCTATTTAGATATTGATTTGCATCTAGAGGAAATTAAGCACCTGTTTGTAGACCCGGAATTGAATCCCTTTGCCTATCAGAGGCTGCAAATATCCGGGGCGGAAGAAGCGGCCAATTATCTAAGAACAAAAAAGAGGAAGGTGGACAGGATAAGGCTAACCATCTTCCTTCCCAGCGAGCAGATCGAGCCCGATCTCCAGACAGGACAGCAGATGCTTTATCCAGGTATTGTGATTTTAAAATATCGGAGAACCACCGCCAGCTTGAGATAGGACGGGCTGCTGGCTGGCGGGCATTGACGATTGGACTGATTTTTTCCGCGTTTTGTCTGTTGGTGGCTCTAACAGTTTATCGATTGGATGCCTTAGGTGACACCCTTCTTGCAGTCTTTGTTGGTTTTCTCACCATTCTCATCTGGATGGCCATATGGGATCCTACAGAGGTTTTTTTATACGAGCTTCAGCCATATAAGCTGGATATAAGGACTTATAACGCCCTGAAAAACGCAGAGGTTATCATAAAAAATGAGACTCAGCTAATCGCATCCACTGGCAATAGCTGAGATGATTTTATTCCTTCTTTGAGGCAGCCGCCTTCTGTTCAGCTTTTAAATCGAATTCTTTTTTCCTCCAGGGCCAGGTTCCTTCCATCTCCACAACTATAGACCAGCTCAGGAGAATCCTGACTATAACAAGCACACCTAATAGCACTACGCTCTCCATCGTTTTCGAAAATGCAACAGTCTCGATCACATCTGCGGCAACCAGAATTTCCAGAGTCAACAGAAGGGATTTCCCAATTCTTTCTTTGTACTCCTCGATGGGGTCCTTTGTGCCCTTGCGGCCTGTCGCCCTGCGAATGAAGATATAGGTCGCATAAAGAATGGCAAGAACGATTACGATGACCGAAATTGCCTCTATCAGACGTACCGATAGTTCAATCCAAACGCCGATTTCATGGCTCGCTGCTGCAGCCCCTGCAGTCGCGTTACTTGTCGCTACAACCTCTGTAGACATATGCGTTCCCCCCTTCTAAATCATCTGCATCCACTCGGAGAAAGAATTGACTGGATGGCCCTTTGGCCCCTGAGTCAACCTCTCCGATTCAGTCCTTCATGATCCAGGCCGAAACCTCCTTTTCATGGTCCACGAATGGCTCACCGCTTACATCCACTGCCACCTTCTCGATCATTCCACCGATGAAAGCAAAGGGCGGCTTATAGTCCGGAGAGACTGGTGAAGCGCTGTCCCTGCCCACACAAAGTCCCTCGCCAGCTATTGAGAACTTGCCGGGCTGTGTCTTGATCCCAGCCTCGCCGACCTTTTTGTTATCGATATAGAGGTTCAGAGTTCCCAGGAAACTCCTGGTTTGTGGGTCCTGACCGGTCTTCTGGAACTCGGCTGAGAAGATGTGCTTTCCAGTTGGAATCTCCACATCTGACGTGATCTTCTGGATGTCTACACCGAGCCAGTTGTAGACATAGTGCAGCTTCCTATCCTTTATGTACAGGCTGTGACCTCCCAGGCCGCTGCCCTGGGCGAAGAGCACCCCTTCGGCTTCGAGCTTATCTATTAGAGCTCCTGCTGCAATTGTATACGATCGGCCGCGAATATTGACCGCAACCGATTCAGGGACATCAGCCGTGTGGGGATAGTAGATGTAGCGGTTGCGAGGCTTGGAGGGCTGGGGTCGTGGTGTATTGACGATCTCAAGCGGGCTGCGATCGTCGATTGGCAGTCCCTTGTAGACGCCGGCGTAGTAGAACCAGAGCCCTTTGAGCTTTTCGAGCATTCCCGGATTCTGACCTGCAAGGTTACGCATTTGAGAACGATCTTCTTTGAGATTGTAGAGCTCCCAGACGTCCTTCTCAAATTTGCTCCAGCCTGATATGGTGGGGTGTAGCGTATTCGCCAGCCAGCCCTGGTGGTATATGGCACGCTGGCCGAGCATGGAATAGAACTGGATTTCGCGCTCCGGGGCCTTTGGGTTATCAAAGCTGGCTTTGAAGCTCTCTCCTTCTATTGGGCTCTGCTTGTATCCCTTGATCTCTTCAGGGGGCTCGATTCCCATCATATCGTAGATGGTGGGAACAATGTCTATGGCATGGATGTATTGATTGCGAATCTCTCCCCGGGCCTTTATGCCTTTGGGCCAGGCGATGATACAGACATCGGATGAACCACCCTCATAACCCGCATAACGCTTCCAGTATGGTAGCGGAGTATCGAAGGCCCAGGCCCAGCCGCTGCAGTAGTGGTTGTAAGTCTTTGGGCTACCCAGTTCATCGATAAATTCAAGGTTGTCCTCAATTGAATCGGGTATACCATTAAACATTTTGTTTTCATTGAATGAACCATTGGGTCCACCCTCGGCACTGGCACCATTGTCGGATACTACTACTATTATGGTGTTTTCGAGCTGGCCAGACTCTACCAGATGATCAAGCAGCCGTCCAATCTCACTGTCTGTGTAGGATACAAATCCCGCATAGACCTCAGCCATACGTACGAAGAGTCTCTTCTCTTCTTCACTCAGTGATTCCCAGGGGCGCACGAAGTCCAATTTAGGCCAGGGCTGGCCCTCCGGGCCTGTCACATCAGGCTCGCCATGAGGATTGATGGGCGAAAGCCTGGTGCCCTCCGGCAGGAGACCGATCTTCTTCTGATTGGCCAGGATCTGCTCCCTGATCTTCTCATAGCCGATGTCAAACTTGCCTTTGTACTTATCAGCCCATTCTTTGAATACATGGTGCGGAGCATGAGCGCAGCCCGGGCAGAAATACATGAACCAGGGTTTCTCCGGAGCTATTGTCTTGGCATCCATGATGAATTCTATAGCCTTGTCCGTAATGTCTTTGGAGAGGTGGTAGCCCTCCTCAGGAGGATAGGGCTGGTCGATAGGGTGGTTATCGTAGACGAGGTCCGGGTACCATTGATGAGTCTCGGCGCCCAGGAAACCATAAAACCGTTCAAAGCCTCTTCCAAGCGGCCAGCGCCCTTTCCAGGCCGATAGATCAGTCTCCTCCTCAGGGGTCAGATGCCACTTGCCCAAAGCGTAAGTATTCCAGCCCCGCTCATTCAGCACCTCGGAGATGAAGCCATTCTCGAAAGGTATCCGGCCGCTGAAGCCCGGAAATCCACTTGTGGCTTCGGTAATGCAAGCCATGTTATTGCTGGTAGCGTTTCTGCCTGTGACCAGACAGGATCGGGTGGGTGAACACAGAGCCGTTGTGTGGAAGTTGTTGTAGCGAATGCCCATATCTGAGATGCGGCGCATATTGGGCACTTCGATAGGCCCTCCATAGACATCGAGAGCCCCGAAACCTACATCATCCCAGACGATCATAAGGATATTGGGCGCTCCTTCCGGCGCCTGGGGCTGCAAGAACGGGGTCCAATCAGGTTTAGCATCACGAATGTCTATTGCCAGCTTTCCATTCCATCTTTTCGCCATTTTGTATCACCATTCAAATTTAGAGAATTAATTAGATAATTGGATTACAATAACTGCTCAACTCTCAGGATCATTCAGGCGGTAGCATCCAGGATGTTTTTAGGTATGAAGGTCCGGTCTGTTGTTCAACTTGCTTGCGCGATTAACGTTTCTTTACGTTTGGCTGAAGCCCGCAAATATTCAGCTATTTCCGCATCAATATTTGCCAGAGCAAGAGGTGATACCAGCCCCTGGGCCAGCAACACTCCGCCTGCATCGTTTAAGGTCTTCTTCAATTCGATAGTCCGGCAGTACTCGATTAAAATTATCCCAAATGAACTGTCTTTAGGAATTTTCTCGATAACAATTGCGATATCCTTAAGATCGGATCCAAAATCACTCTCTTTTACGGCTATATGTTCCATCCCGGAAGTATCCGTTCCACCTTCGTCATCGAATATATCTAAACCTATTAAAGTTCCGGCAATGGATCCAAAGCGCACTGCCTCATCGGCAGTTAGTTCGCGTTTTTTCAAGGCTAAAATATTGCCTTTAATATCTTTCTTTGCAAAGAGAAGATCGATTATATTGATAAAGCCCTTCTCGCTCAGGGCCCGAAGTTCAGGAAGGACTCTCCTTATAAAGTCATCTCCGGTAAATCCTACTAATAAAATTTGAATTTCTTCCATGATCATAGATCCCCTATCCCTATAATTCGAATAATTACTTATATACATATTTGAGGCAATGTCATAAAAGTATGAAAAGTTATGATTAGCTGATCTGCGACTCATTTATTCAGTCAAGTATTCAATTATCGAACGGGAATTTGATGCAAAATCCTTTATGAGAGAAAGTTATGAATATAGGTTGGTCCTAAGTCATATGCGAGATAAGGTGGCCGGCATTTATGTCTTCTGAGATCCCGGATATTGAGCTTAATAAGGAAATTTGTCGTGAATTAATTGATAACGCCCTCCTAGGAATGGGAATAATTCAGAACAAAAAATTGGTCTATGCTAATAGGAGCTTGGCCGATATAACCGGGCATACTCTGGAGGATATGCTTGCTCTTTCTGCTAATGATTTCATGTCGATGATCTATCCCGATGACCAAAATAGCATCCTTGGAGCCATGATAGACGGCATTTCTAGCAACAAACTGCCCCTGCGTCAGGAGTTTCGAATTATCAGGAAAAATGGGGACACTGCCTGGTTAGATGTGCGGGCAAATTTTATCGAATATCAGGGAAAAACCGCTATGCAAGTTGCTCTCCTGGATATAACCAGCCTCAAGAATGCTGAGAGCGAGGCAAATGCAGCAAAGAAGGAATATAAAGAAATTCTCCAAAGCATTAGCGATGGATTTTTTGTTCTGGATGAGAACCTGAAGATCACCTACTTCAATAAAGCTGCGGAGTTGCTGCTGGGACGGACTGGCCCAGAGGTTGTTGGATACAATATATTCGATGCATTTCCTGAAATTAAGGGATCCATTTTTGATGATACATATAACTGGGCGAATAAAGAAAAACGCTCTATCTCTTTCGAGACTTACTTTGGGGTAAAGCCTTATGAAAATTGGTATGATGTACGGGTGTACCCCAGAGAGAATGGCATATCCGTATATTTCCAGGTAATTGCCGATCGCAAAAAAGCAGAAGAGCAGCTAAGGCAATCTGAAGAACAATACCGCCTGCTCTTTGAGACTATGGTGCAGGGCGTAGTATATCAAGATGATAATGGGAACATAATCTCAGCAAATCCTGCCGCGCAAAGGATTCTTGGCTTGACCTCGGGCCAGATTGAAGGCAGGACATCCAATGATCCAGGGTGGAAGGCAATACATGAAGATGGCTCAGATTTTCCTGGAGAGACCCATCCCGCCATGATCGCCTTAGCTACAGGGAAGACTGTCGAGAACATTGTGATGGGGATCTTCAACTCTAATGCCATGGAATATAGATGGATAAATATCAATGCTATACCTCAATTTCTACCGGGAGAAATAAAACCTTACCGGGTCTACAGCACCTTTGAGGATATCACCGGTGGAAAGAAGTCAGAAGACCAACTGCGCACTACTTTGCAGCGCTCATACGCTATTCTTTCCAGCCTGTATGCCGGCATCTTGCTTGTGACTGATGAGGATCGAATCGAGTATGCCAATCAAGCATTCTGCAGCCTATTTGATCTGAAGGACGCGCCTCAAGAATTAGTTGGGCTCGGTTCTCAGGAGATTATCGGAAAGATAAAGGACTCTTTTTTAAATCCAGATGAGGAAGTCGCCCGCATCGAGGAGATCGTGAACCAAGGGCAACCGGTAAAAGGTCAGGAAGTCTCTCTGCAAGGTGGGAAGACATGCCTGCGAGATTTTATTCCTATATTCATCGATGGAAAATCCTACGGTCGATTATGGCATCATATGGAGATCACGAAGCTCAAGCAGATCGATGAGGCGCTGCGAGAGAGCGAACAAAAGTTCCGCAGCATTGTAGAGAACTCGGAGGACGGCATAAGCCTTATAGACTACAGCGGCAAAATTGTAGAATGGAATGACTCCCAGGAATATATCACCGGCTTAAAGCGAGAAGAAGTGCTAGGCAAATTTGCATGGGATGTCGAGTTTCAATTAATTCCGGATGATCAAAAAACCGAGGAAGATTACGAGAAGATAAAATCCTTTTTGATCCGGCTTACTGATAAGGGACGAATAGCCCTGAAGGGATGGTTTGAGGACCAGGAGATCCAGCTAGCTGATGGAACGCGCAGAACCATTCACGAGGTGCTCTTCCCCATAAAGACGGAGAATGGTTTTAGCATAGGAGTAGTCACCCGCGATATCACTGAACGAGCGGAGAAGGAGAAGTCTCTGAGAATTAAGGACGAGGCAATTGAATCGTCCCTGAATGCCATATCTCTGGCCAATTCGTCGGGAGATCTATTCTATGCCAATGAATCCTGGCTGAGGAAGATGGGATATGAAAGAGAAGAAATTGTGGGGCATTCTCTCCATGATTTCCTGCAATACCCCAAAGATGCCGATAAAATAGCAAAGCAAATATCTGCAACTGGCAGATGGGAGGGTGAGCTGGTTTTCAGGAAAAAAGACGGCTCATACATGGATGTTCACCTCTCCATAAGCACTGTCAAGGATAGATCAGATAGATCCGTCTGTATAATCAGCTCATTCGTTGATATCAGCGAAAGCAAAAAGGCACAGAAAAAATTGATGGAAAGCGAGAATAAACTTAAGGCTATTTTTGATCTTATACCTATTGGAATATATGTGGTAGATAAAGAGTGCAGAATTATCGAGGCTAATCAATCCTTCATCGATTTCACGGATTTGTCCCTGGATGAATTAAATCGAAAAAAACATTGGGAGTGGAAATGCTTCTCGGCTGATGGAAGCATTTTGCCAAATCCAAAGGATACAGAGGATAATTTATATAAAAATTTCCCTGCAGGAAAGGCGATGCATGAGAAAAAGCCTACCCCGTACATCGAAATTGGGATTGAAAAAGAAAATGGGGAAATTGTTTGGGCCAACACTAAAGCAGTTCCCACTCCTATTTCTGATTGGGGTGCACTATGTGTAGTTATAGATATAACAGAGCAACGGAAAATGGAGGAAAGCCTGAGGATTAAAGATGCTGCCATCGAGGCTGCAATTACAGCGACGGTTATTGCTGATACCAAAGGAATTCTTACCTATGTCAATGCGGCTGCCTTAGATCTGTGGGGATACAAAAAGGATGAGGTCCTGGGTAAGCCCGCTCGGGTGTTCTTTGGTGATCCTGGTGAAATTGATGAAGTAATAGATGCCTCACTCAAAAAAGGAGCCTGGTCAGGCGACATTGTCGGTAAGAAAAAAGACGGTTCTACATTCGATATCCATCTATCTGCAAACATTGTTAAAGATGCAGCGGGCAAACCTTTATGCTTAATTGGTTCAAGCCTGGATATAACAGATAGAAAGAAAATGGAAAAAGACTTGAGCGAACGCGAGGAGCGATTCAGGAAGATCTTTGAGCTATCTCCCATCGGCATTCAGCTGTATGATTCAGAAGGTTTTATAGTTAATTCCAACCAGGTAAGCGAGAAAATTATGAGCTTGATTGGTACTGGCAAGCATAAGAGGTATAACATATTCCGTGAAGTAATAGCAGATATTGAAAGCAAACATAAGCTGGAAGACGGCCAAATTGTCAGTGAAGGCAGATGGATCAAGATGAAAACCGCTAAGGCAAAGGATACCGACATAGATAAAAAGATGCCTCCGAGTCGAGCAGGGCATATCTACATTGAAAATATAATTGCTTCCCTGGGAGAAGCCAGAGAACCGGAAGGATACCTGTGCCTCCAGCAGGATCTTACCGAACACAAACTGGCTGATGAAGCTATGATAAGCGATAACGAACGTCTGCAGATTATTTATAATATATGGAAAACCCGCGTTAAAACAAGCAATATGCGGATAAAGGAATGGTAGAGTAGATAAGAGGTAGGCTTGAGGCCGATTGAAAGGGCTATTCATATCTTTTCATACTTCTGTCAGGGTTTCACAAATATCTATAAATCCAAATAAGTAACATTAAGATGGTATCCAAATGAAGAATGGAGAGGTTGCACAAGTACAAGTGGTTGATAAGGCCCGAGAAGGATAGAACCATAATAGTGGCTATGTCTTAATAGAAATGGATTAAAAAAATGTTTAAAGTTGAGGTTGGTATAAGATGAAGAAAGATGATTTCATGAAGCTAATACAGGATTGCCAGATCCCGGAGAGCTTTGACCAAAAACTCCTCGATGAGGCATCGCTAATGATGACTAAGTGGGGAGAGGGATATATACATGAGCAAGCGGATAAGGAGCACCTCTTCAAGCATTATGGCCTAGTGGATAAGCCTGAGGATAGTAAATCCATATTGTTGGAGAAAGCGGCTCTGCGCTGCGTAGCATCGAAGATCTTCAAGAGCGAAATGCCCAAGAACGATGCGGTAGGCACTATCAAGAATTTCAACAATATCAATAAGCCTGGCTTCAGATGGCTGCAGTAAAAAAGTGTTTTTTTTATTAATTTTTAAGCATCATCGAACGAGTAAAATGTAGCTGATCCAGCCCAGTATAACAAATGCCAGTAATATCATAGCAATTAGCTTTAAATCCATTTGCAGCACCTCATTATATCATGAATCGTAACGGAGTTTTATTTTCTCCTCTTGTTCAATATCTCTCCCACCGGTCACAACTATTTTATAACCGTAATCCTTCAAATGCTAATATGTCTGACGAATTTATCACCTACCTGTAAATGATATTATAAGCGCAGAACGGTATGACCCTCCCGTCAGGCAGAGCATAATGGATGCCACATCTCTGCAGCCTCTCTAGATCAATATTATAGGCATCCTGGAAGTGCATGGTTCCAATAAAAAGTGTCTTTTTATGGAACTCTCTTAAAGATTCACGTGTCCCATTTCTAAAGATGCGGATGAGCATTCGAGTTAATTTCAGATCGCTAGGTGCCTGGTCCTCATCCACAAACTTGGGCAGCTCCTTTAAGATCATGCCGGTCATCTTAAGCTTACTAAAGCTGGACCCATTGAAGTTCTCAGCCTCTATCCTGATTCTTTCCAGCAGCCCTTCGACATCGATAAATCTTGTCAAGGGGATCAGACGGCCATTGAATTTGTAAACGTAGGTAGCAGCGCCGCAACAGGGATGAATGGTAAAGACCGGTTGGACTCTATCTGATTGTGCGGCCAATAAATCTGATAGTGGAATTATGAAAGGTATGGGATAGAAGTCATCCCGTGTAATCTCGTTATTCATCTGCTCCTCTAAAAGGGAAAAGAAATCTGGTATGGTTATCCTTTTTTCTGCTCTTTCCTCTGCATCCATCCTGCCAGTGAAAGAAATAGGCTGGAAGTTCACACCATTCACTATATCCAGGTTTTTGGAGGCGAATCCAACTATTTCTCCCACCTGATGATCGTTTATGCCCTTTGCAAGCGTTGGAACCAACACCACGCTTTCCATGCCTGCCTTTTTTAAATTCTCCAGGGCTTGAAGCTTCATGGGCAGAACATCCCGGCCGCGATTGGATATATATGGCTCAGCAGTTACACCATCGAACTGGAGGTAGGCCGTGTTAAGGCCGCTTTTCTGGATCGATTTGCAGAATTCCAGACTTTTAGCGAGGCGCAGGCCATTAGTCGCTATCTGGATCTGCGAAAAACCCAATTTTTTAGCCATGCTGATTATCTCTGGCAGATCATCTCTCAGGGTCGGTTCGCCACCGGAAAACTGTACTGCCGGGCAGGGGGCCGGTTTTTCTGCTCTGAGGTTTTTCATCATAGACCAAATTTCGTCCAAATTGGGGTCCAGATGGTCGCCTCCGGCATCAGCAAAACATATAGGGCAGGCCATATTGCATCTGCTGGTCAGATCAATATTCCCTAGTAAAGTGTTCGTGATGTGATTTTTGCAGATGCCGCAATCAAGAGGGCATCCTTTCTGCTCTGTGGCAAAGTTGCTTGATTTGTGGCCGTTCTGCAAATACTTAATGAATCTATTATATGATATTGCATCGGACCAATAAATCTCCCGAAAATTTCCATGATCATCGCACTCTTTCTCCATGAGGACCTTGCCGTTCTCCTGAAATAGGTGTGCAGAAACCACCTTGAGACATACAGGACATAGAGAGGATACTGTTTTATCGATAGCAGCCTTTGAATAGTCGCTGAGTATAATATCCCTACCACTCGAATTTTCCGCGATGGGCACATCCCAACATGTGACGGAGTCCGACTGAACTAATGGCCCTTCATGGATTCTTGACATCTTGTTTCCTCTTTGCTCCTATTTCTGCTTATTTAATTTATAGATATTTAAGAGTTAGTCAGAAAAGTATGAAAAGTTATGATGAGCTTCTTTGGCCAATCATTCTTACCGGGATAAAGTGGGAAGCAGTGCCCTTCATGCGCGGTAGTTCAACCTTCATAACGTTTCATACTTTTATGGCAGCTTCTCAAATAGCTATAAATTGATACAAAGCAAATGAGAGTTATTCCTTTCTGGAAAACAGCAATCGAATTTCAAAGGTGGAAATATGGGGAAATTAAATAACGCAGAAGTAATATTAGCTGGTCTGGCCACGATGAAGCCCGAGCTAATCGATAGTCTATTAAAAACGCAAGTCGAAAATATAGAGCAGTCCGGCCTGGACCCCAAAACCTATGCCCTGGTCAAAATTGCGTCTCTCGTAGCCATGAATGCATCGCCAGCCTCGTATGTCTGGAATGTTGAATTGGCCAAGGGAGCGGGAGTAACACCCGAGGAAATAACAGGCGTTCTCGTCGCACTGGCTCCCACAGTAGGCTTGGCTCGCATCATCCCAGCTGCTACTGAGATATCATTTGCCCTGGGGTACGAGATTGAAGAATATGCAAAGAATAAATAAGCTAGTTTGTCCAAAAAAAATCGGCGATATTTGAAGGGCACACCCGCCCTTCAAGAATTAGGCTTTGATACCCATTTTTAGAGTTGATCAAGCCATGTACTGACTTGCTAACTTTTGTTGGCGATGGAAATACAAATAGATCAAAAAGAGGAGAGTTATTATGCCATTAATGAGACGAAGGAGACTGCTAGGCGCAGCCGTGGTAGGTGGAGCTGCATATCATATGGGAAAGGCAGGCGCACAGAATGCCGCCCATGAGGAGGCGCAGGACGCCCAGATTCAGCAGATGCAGGCACAGCCGGTTTACGCTGCACCAGCCCCTGCCCCGGCTCCAGGAGTGGATGTGACTGCCGAGCTGCAAAAACTCGCACAGCTGCATCAATCTGGAGTGCTAACTGACGCAGAATTCACTGCAGCCAAGCAGAAGCTGCTTGGAGCTTGAAGCAATTTTTAGAGGTATACATCATGAAAACCCCCTTTTTTTTCCCGAAAATATGCGTGCTAGGAATTGCCTTAATGGTTCTTCTCGTTGGACAGTCTGCGGTGCTGGGCCAGGAAGGGACCGTGCTCCCATCGCAGAGCACTCCTGATATGATTGTGACTTTAAGTGAAGACTATCTCAATCGCGTCATAACGGCAGATATGGAGGAGCTGGGTCCCAAGGGAGTGAAGGATATCAATGTACAGCTAAAGGAGAATGAGCCTATAGAGGTAAATGCGGTACTAAGAATAGGCGGCGGACTCATTGGTGTAGATCAAAATGTAGCAGTGGAGGCCAATGTCAGCATCGTAAATGATACCCTCAAAGTTGAGCCTAAGGTTTTAAAGGTGGGATTCCTCAACTTGCCTGAGGAGACCTGGGTGGGCCCCATAAAGTCAGCCCTGGAGGAGGTAGAGGTGGCCGCCAACGATGCATATCAGAATGCTTTGGCCAAGGGCTACAAAGTAACAGGTGTCACCACCGGAAATAATACATTGACTCTTTCCGTAATGGCGCCGGACAAGCCATTTGAGACGGAATAATTCGATCGATAAGCGATCAGATCGCAGCTAATCCTCTTTTCTGATCGCTATTTCTTCATCTTGCCGGGGTCATGGGCCAAGTCCTGGTTCATAACTTTTCATATTTTTATGATGGAATCTCAAATATCTATTTATTTTCGCAAAGAGTAAAAAAGAATAGAGGTGTTTTCTTTGGTAAATACAGACGACTTATTTCAAGTGGATGGTGTCATTGCCGTAGCGAAATTGGATGATATGGGACGAATCGTTGACTGGAAGGCCAAGGGTATTGTAGATCCCGAGATAGTTAAGGAGCACACAAGCAAAATGCTTATGGAGATCACCTCCACGTTTAGAGAATTTGCTCGCGAAGCACCGAGGAATTGGAGCCCCACACGTGCTCTGATATACAGTGGCGGTGATATGACACTGATTGCCGCGGGGACTGCGGCTGTCACCGTGGAGACTAAAAACGTAGATTTTAAAAAGCTCTTCAAGATTTTCGGTATCCTTGGCTATAGCAAGTAAGAAGCGAGATCGAAATAACCGATCAATCACTTTTTTTGAGTCATAGTTATAAAAAAATTGGATCTCGATTCAGTAATAGAGCATCCAAGGATGCCCTATTACTTCACAATCAATTGCTTAGTAAGTGTCACTGTCTGCTCGGGTGGAGTCGCTCTTCAAAATTTTCGGTATCCTTGGCTATAACTCGAAATAGCCGATAAATTATTCATTTTGACATATAATTATACCAAAAAAATGGATCTTGATTCAGCAATAGAGCATCCAAGGATGCCCTATTACTTCACAATCAATCGCCTAGTAAGGTGTCACTGTAGGGGTTGGAGTCGCTATAGGCTGTGTTGGAACTGCAGGTGGAGTCGCTATAGGCTGTGTTGGAAGAGCAGGTGGAGTCGCTATAGGCTGTGTTGGAAGAGCAGGTGGAGTCGCTATAGGCTGTGTCGGAAGAGCAGGTGGAGTCGCTATAGGCTGTGTCGGATATACAGGTATAGGTTCAATCACTATAGGGTGCGTCGGATATGCAGGTAACTCTATAGGGTGCGTCGGATATACAGGCTCTACTGGTGGCACTGGCTCTACAGGCGGTGTAGGCTCTACTGGCTCTACAGGCGGCGTAGTTTCCGCTGGCGGCGTGCTTCCAGTTGGCGGTGCCGATGATATTGTTATCATGTAGGTGCTTCCACAGTAGTAGGTCTTTGTCTGCTGGTAGGTTCCACCCTGATAGAAGACCTTTATCGTGTGCAGCTGACCTCCTGGAACGTAGAATTCATAATATCCGTCCATCGGGTCTCCATTCTGGCCGTCTCCTCCTTTATAGTAGCCATCCACGTAAACAGAATATCCTCTCGCATACGGTGAACTGACAACAATTCTAGCATTGCAGCCTTGAGCAGGCGGCTGAGTTGGGGCCGTCGTGCCACCATTTACGTAGACATAGATGTAATTGCTCCAGCCGTTGCAGTAGTACTGCAGGGTGTGCCAGCCTGGGGCATCTCCATAGAACCACATCTTCAGCCAGCCCGGATAAGGTATGTTGGCGAGATATTGTGTTACAAGTCTCCCATCAGGATACCACTCGTATGTATACAGAGGGCCATATCCTTTATTATCAAGCCACATAGGCACCCACTGACCATAGTAACAGCTTGCCGTGGTTGATGGCGAGTAGGGGATGTAGAATTTATTAGGAACTGGAACTCCCACGGGCACTACCATGTTGGTGCTGGCCGTAGTTGTAGCCTGAGTTGAGGGCGCAGCTGCTTCTGCAGTGGTTGCTGTTGTGGAAACTGCAGCCTGGGTAGTCTCAGAAACTGGGGGAGCAGAGGTACTGTTGGTTGCTTCCGGTACCGGCAATCCCAGAGATTCTGGACTGGGCGGTGTTGCTGGCGGTGTCGGCTGAGCCCATGCATTCATGCAAAGGAGTATCAGAAGCACTGCCATAGCCAAGATTTTTTTCATATTTCTTCCTCGAAGCATCTAAACGAATCATTCACAATCAATTCTGATGGAACTCCTCGGAGAACCTTCGGATGATCCCGTTAGCAAGCGAGTCCGCCATCATACTGCTCAATTCCTCGATTCGGTCGAAGGTATCAATGGATGTGCTGTAATCTTTATCGGACAGCTGCATTGTCTCATTCTTGGTGAGGTTCAATTGCTGCAGCCAAATGGCTTTTCTATCGACCGGAGTCAGGTTGGCGCCAAGTGTGTTTTCGAAATCGGCTATATCCTCTACGTTCTTATTCCATTCGACGCTTGCATTCGCCAGCGCTGTCTTATCTTTTTGCCTGACTGCATTGGCGAAATCGGCTGTGATCAGAAGATTGTCTCGGATCAGATTGCCGTACTTTTCTGAGGTCTCATTTCCATAATAAGGCACAAGGTTTTGAGCTGTATCCTCATAGTTTCTCATCAATCGTTTCACGACGGGCCCCTTATCAGCCGAATCCTGGAGTATAGCCATAATGGCCATCCTGGTCCAGAAAGCGCGCTCTTGCCAGAGGGTTCTCTGTTGGAGCCATAGATTAGCTTCCGCAGGAGTGACGATTCGGTCCGTTTGATTAATCTGCCCTATTATCGTCGGTTCCATCATGGTTGTCAAGTTTTCACCTATGGAACTCTGTGTTGGTGCTGCTAGGACCCACAGCACCATTAAGGTTAGAGCTATATTTTTATACATAAAACCTCCATTTCAGTTCTCAAGGGCATATTTGAAGCATCTTCAGCTATTGATACCGATTACAAATCTGCCCGGACTGGTCCATAGCGGTTCTTAATATCTTTCCGATAATGTTTTGTTGAGTTTAGATATATAGGTATTTTAGGTATTAATAGGTATTTGAGAAGCATTTCCAAGAGTATGAATTTGATATGAATGCGAAACCTATAAACATAATTGCATTATTATTTATCTTAGTGCATTTATAAAGCGCAACACTTCTTGTATCGTCACCCTTTTGCCCAAAGGTACCTCTTCTCAATGCAAGCTGCTGGTATCTATAACAGATAAATATCACTTACTGTTCTCTTATGCATTTTCAATTTCATAATAGTTCATACTTTTATGATGACAGCTCAAATAGCTATAAATTAATCGAAAGCCAATGGCAAAACGATCAGCGAATGGCAAATGAAGTATGCACCAATCCAACAGCGACATTACTTATATCTTGCAAATGAAATTCAAACAAATTAGGGTATTGAAACGATGAGTAACTTAGTTGTATTGGCTTTCGACACTGAAAACGGTGCCGAGCAGATGAGAGACGATTTGATGCGTCTGCAAAAGGAGCATCTAATCGGCCTGGATGATGCCGCAGTAGCAGTTAGAAACAAAGATGGCAAGGTTAAAGTTAAACAAGTCACCAGCCTGGCCGGATCTGGAGCGCTTGGTGGTGCATTTTGGGGACTATTGATAGGCTTGATATTCTTTGTTCCCGTATTCGGAATGGTCATTGGAGCGGCAGCAGGAGCGCTGGCAGGCAAATATGCAGATGTGGGTGTCGATGACAAATTCATCAAAGAGGTCGGCAACTCCATTCAGCCCGGCAATTCTGCCCTTTTCCTGCTGGTTCGTGATGCTACGCCCGATAAGGTCATGGATGAGTTGAAGAAATATAAGAATATTAAGGTATTGAAGACGTCTCTTTCCAAGGAGCAGGAAGATCATTTCAGGACGGCCTTCGCGGTCCAGGCTGTCAATGCTTAGCTTTAGATTAGCTATAGGTGGTTTGCCAGATGATACCTAAAGTGATTTGTAAAGGGTTAAATGACCTCGCCACAAAAATGTATTTAGTGGCGGATGACTTGGGCCTGATCGATATCGAGACCCCTTATTCTGATGAGATGAGATACATCTACGAGAAGATGGGCCGAATAACAGAAGCCATTCCTTTGCTGGCGGGAAACGTGAGGAAGCCTCTGACTGATTTTGTGAAAACGGACGAGGCGATCATTGTAACTCTGGAACTACCTGGAATGCAAAAAGATGATATTGAGGTTACAGCAACTGATGATGAGCTATCTGTCCGCGCAAAGAAGACGGTAGAGCCAAAGATGCATGATGTTAGAGCCCTTAAGTGTGAGAGGTCACACGGAATCTACCGGCGGAAGATCAAACTGCAGTGTAGCATAAAGAGAGATGAGACCGGCGCGACTCTGAATAATGGTCTGCTCACCATCACCATCCCTAAGGAGGTTGTGACCGCTCGAACGAGGATTCGTGTGGAATGATCGGGATCTAAGAGAAATTTTATTACCAATAAGATCTTAAAATTATGTGCTCAGGTGAGGCAAAGAAAAATTATGAGTTTCAAATCATGCAGGGATGAACCCACGAAAGTGACGATTGTAGACTTATCTGAGCCGATAAAACCAAAGCCCATCTTTGAAATATACAAAGAAAAACCTCCTCAGGGGTTGATTCGTCGTTTCATTGGAACTCTGAGACATTTCCTTGGAATGCTGCTGGGTGGGGGATTTGCCTATGTTAGAGAGATGAAAAATCAGGGAAGGGCCTGGAGCTTTAGGGTAATCATTTTGCGCATAATACTGGTGTTTGCCTGGCCTTTTATGATCAAAGAAATAATCAGTCAACCTTTCCCCGTCCAATTCAGGCGGAGACTCGAACTGATGGGCCCGTCTTATATAAAGCTAGGGCAAATTCTCAGCCTGCGTGAGGATATTTTGCCAAAATCAGTTACAGAGGAGCTTAAAAATCTTCTTAGACAAGCTCCGGTAGTGCCTTTTGAGCGCTTTAAAGAATTAATCGAGGCGGATCTCAAACGGCCTGTTGAAGAGATGTTTGCATGGATTGATCCGGAACCGTTGGGCTCAGGTTCCCTGGCCCAGACTCATCTAGCTAGATTGAGTTCTGGAGAAGAGATTGTGATCAAGGTACTCAAGCCCGGAGTCAGAAAGATGGTGCAGACCGATACCATGCTTCTGACTTTTTTTGGACGAATTTCACAAATCTTTCTATCTCGTTACCAGCCGGCTAAGCTTACCCAAGAATTTGCAAGATACAGCCTGAGAGAGGTGGATTTGCGAATTGAGGCCGATAATGCAGAGATATTTGCAGCCAACTTCGAAGATGAGCCAAAAATACGTTTCCCGGCGATTTATAGAGAATTCAGCAATCGTGATACTTTGAGCATGGAATACATAGAGGGAAAGGAAGCTGACTCTGCTGAACTTAAGAAGTTAGACCTGATAAGAAGGTATAAGCTGATTGATCTGGGAATCAAGACTATCATAAGAATGATCTTCAGGGATGGCTTTTTTCATGCGGACCTTCATCCGGCAAACATGATCGCAATGGAAGGGGGCAAGATTGGCTTTATCGATCTGGGAATGGTAGGGCAGTTTGACAGCGAGCTAAGGAATAGGTTGTTCTATTACTTTTATTCTTTAGCAGAAGGCGATTCGGCCAGTGCAGCCCGTTATCTGACCGCCCTATCGTATGCCGGTATAAGAAGCGATCCGAATGGCTTTCGGAGGGCTGTTGAGGATCTGAACCGGCGCTGGTTGAGGCATCCAAATTTCCAAGACTTCTCCTTAGGGCAGCTCGTTCTGGAATCGGTCAAACTGGCAGGGCGCTATCGAATTGAGTATCCAGGTGAAATAATCCTGATGGTTAAGGCACTGGTCACGGTAGAAGGAGTGGGAAACCAGCTTGTCCCAGGAATCAATGTTGTTGCCGTTTCCAAGAAACATATTCGAAATCTGCTCTTGGAAGAATTTAATTTGATCAAAACCTTTAAAGCCAGTATTCTTTTGGTCCCGGAGATACTGGATACCTTGAAGCAAAGCCCTCTATATATTAACGATTTAAAGCGTATTCTGGAATATCAAGTTGGGACGGATAAAGGCAATCCTCTCACAGTAATCTTGGGCACAGCATTCGGCGGAATCTGTCTCTTGACAGGAGCAGTATTAGCGGCCTTCGGCCTACCTTGGTGGTTGTGGGGATTCTTCTTCTTTACAGGCTTCTCAATAGCGGGCGTTGATTTAATCTCAAGACGGATGAATGGATGAAATATAGCAGATCAACTATTCGTATATGGTGAAGTTTTATATTTGAATAATATCCATAGATTCATAATTTCTCATACTATTATGCAGTGATCACAAATATCTATTAATGCATACAGGGTAATCTTTGAGATAATTAGCTAAATAATAAGTCTTGGAGATAACCAATATGTTTAAAAAAGTTTTGGTGGCGACCGACTTCTCGAAACACGGCGAAAAAATTATTGAGTGCGTCGGTGAGATCCCCGGTGTAAAAGATGTAATCCTTTTGAATGTGCTAAAAGAGGATGAATTGGCGAGGGTATGGTCTCCGGGAGACGACCAAAAAAAGGCCCGAGAGGAACTGGCAAAACCAAAGAGTGCTCTCGAGGCGTTGGGATTGAATTTCAAAGCTAGGGAGGAACCGTCAGCAAGCAGTGCGGAGTACGAGGTAATCGAGAGGGTTGCAGACGAGGAGAATGCCGATCTCGTGGTAATGGGCGCTCGTGGAAGAAGTCTCTTGAAAGGCATATTTCTGGGAAGTGTCTCTACCAAAGTATTGCAGCGGGGAACCCACAATCTCCTGATTATGCGCTACAATATCGTCGATGACGGGTCAATGGAGAAGCTCTGCCCTCATTTGTTTTCCAAAATACTCTGCCCGGTTGATTTCTCTGAGGCAGGTATGGCAACGATAAATTTGTTAAAAAATATTGATCTGCCAATAGATGTACATCTCTTGAGCGTGATCGCTAAAGGTGAGAGCGCGGCGGAGATAGAAGCAAGAACCAAGGACGCACAGGAGAAGCTCAACGCCATCAAAACAGATCTTATGTCCCATGTAAAGATCAATGTAACCTCCGAGGTGGTTACCGTTGGTGCTGGATATAGATCGTATGGGTCCGGTGGCATGACTCAATCAAAGGGCGGATCCATCCCGGATATCGGAGGCGTCGAAGGAACTATAATGGCCAAGGCCGAGGAGATAGATGCATCCTTGATCGTCCTGAGCTCTGCCGGCAAAGGATATCTCGATGCTTCAACAGTCGGAAGCGTGGTCTTCGATGTGGCCAGAAAGGCAAAAAGGCCCGTATTGGTAATACGATCCGCAAAGATGTCTTAGAAAGGAAACATTTAGCCCTGGTGATTGCGAGGCACTCATAACTATTCATACTTTTATGAGCGCTTCTCAAATATCTATAAATTTGATCGAAGCAAATAAGAGAATTAAGAGGAGTAAAAAGAAAGATGAGCAACTTAATTGCACAGGCCTTAGATACCAAAGCTCCAGGCGGGGCTCTCTGGGAACTGCTAATAGGTCTGATCCTCTTTATGTCCGTATTTGGACTTGTCATTGGAGCGGCAGCAGGAACTCTGGCAGGCAAATATGCTGGCGTAGGCGCTAATGA
Source organism: uncultured Methanosarcinales archaeon (assembly GCA_963843555.1). Classification (GTDB taxonomy): domain Archaea; phylum Halobacteriota; class Methanosarcinia; order Methanotrichales; family Methanotrichaceae; genus Methanothrix. The sequence continues at coordinate 136,557 of CAWJKV010000007.1, read as the reverse complement.
CAGATTCATTAAAGAAACCGGAAACTTCATCGAGCCTGGCAAATCCTCCCTGTTCCTGCTGGCACATGATGCATTGCTCGATAAAGTCAAAGCGAATTTTGGAGCAAATAGTCTAATGGTAGGGTAAAATATGTTCGGAATGTTATATCAAGGTATAAGGAGCTTGAGCACGGGAATGTATATGCTCGCAGACGATCTCGGCCTGATAGATGTTGAATCAATTTATTCAAACAAGATGAAGGGGCTCTGCGGAAAAATGAGCTGTATCGCAGATTCCGTTCCCATGGCAATGGGAAATGTGAGAAAGCCTCTGACCGATATTGTGGAGACAGATGAAGAGATCATCGTTACTCTGGAAATGCCCGGAGTAGAGAAGGAAGCAATTGAAATCACGGCAACCGATGATGAGCTATCTGTCCTGGCAAAGAAGACTGAAGCGCCTGAGATGGAAGATGAAACCGTCCAGAAATGTGAGCGGTCCTACGGTCTCTTCCGGAGAGATATCAAACTGCCATGTGGCATTAAGAGGGAACAGGCAAAAGCCGATTTAAATAATGGCCTGCTCACCATCACTCTTCCCAAGGAAAATGTGATAACCCACACCAAGATAAGCATCGAGTGAAAAGGACAGTTGGAAGTGGAGCCGAAGAGGAAATCCTTTAGGCTCGATCATTTCCCAATTGAATTTTTTCAGTATAAAAATATCGATTGGGACGACAATTAGATCCGGGTATAAATAATGGACCTATTGAAAAAAAGGATCGGTGGCTCATTGTGAACAATGAATTCAGCCTAACCAAATTGCAGAAAAAGTACCTTAATGATTCCATGAATAAGGTCTCTCGTTCCTTTGCACTTGTTACGCCATGTTTCGAATATCCGCTTAACTATTTCATGTCCACAGCCTACCTGATCTGCCGGGTGGTTGATAATATTGAGGATTGCAGCCAGCCTCTGGACTGGAAGAGATTGCGTTTTTCTGAATTCAAAGAGCTTTTGAAGGATCCTGCTGAAAGCCGGGAGATCTTGCACATTTGGGAAAACGAGGACTGGCCGGGATTAACTCCTGACGAGAGACGTATGATGAGCCTGGCAGAAGGTTTGCCGCTCTGGCAGATTTACTCTCTGATCCCTGATGCCCCCAGATCGGCTATTGGATGCTGGAGCCTGGAGATGGCCAGAGGAATGGAGAATGCAGAAGATCCCGATAGCGAACCGTTATTTGTAACTCATGGGGAAGTTCGCCTGCTCGCAAGAGAACAGGACTACAATCAGTACTGCTATTTTGTAGCAGGAACGGTAGGTCATATGAGCACTGATCTGGCCATTGATCATTATTGCCTGGATGATGACGAAGCAAGTACCTTATTGAACCTCAGTGAAGCATGCGGTCGAGGATTGCAAAAGACCAATATTGTAAAGGATTTTGTCCACGATCTATCGCGCGGTGTATGCTACCTGCCAGATAGTTGGATGCAAAGCGCCATGTATGCGCCATTAAACCTGGCGGGAGCACCTCTGAGCTGGAAACAGGATGTATTGAGAGATGTATTAAATGAGCTGAAGGACTTCTTCTCATATATCCAGGCTCTGCCCTACCGGGCTAAAGGTTACCGCCTTGCCAGCCTGTTATGTGTTCTCCCCGCCTACGAGACGATCTGGAAGGCTGCCTGCAACCAGGATAAGCTCTTTACACCGGATCATGATATCAAAATCTCTCGTGTCACCTTTTACAGGTGCATTCGTGATGCAAGAGCCATGGCAGCCAGCAATGAAGCAATTATGCTTTACAGCAAGAAGATGGACGGCCGGTTTGGAAAGATGTTTGCAGCCAGCCAAGTGAATTGCGAGGGGATAGTTGTCGAATGTAGATAAAGCGGGCTACCAGTTCCGTGCAATATCTGATATAAATCAGAAAGGCTTTGACGGTGGCGGCTATTCCTTTCATAACTTTTCATACTTTTATGATGTCTTCTCAAATATCTATAAATTTGCTGGAGATATTATAATGAGTGAGGTGAATTGAAAAATGAGCAACTTAGTTGTGCTGGCTTTTGATACTGAAACTGGTGCTGAGCAGCTGAGAGACGATTTGATGCAAATGCAAAAGGAGCATCTAATCGGCCTGGAAGATGCTGCGGTGGCAGTCAGAAATCAAGAGGGCAAGGTCAAGATCAAACAGATCACCAGCCTTGCCGGAGCCGGAGCGCTTGGGGGAGCCTTTTGGGGATTGCTGATAGGTCTCATCTTCTTTGTACCCGTATTCGGCCTGGTAGTGGGAGCAGCAGCAGGTGCACTCGGCGGAAAGTATGCGGATGTTGGCGTCGATGATAAATTTATCAAAGAGGTCGGAAACACCCTTCAACCTGGCAATTCCGCTCTGTTCCTGCTGGTGAGAGAGGCCGTACCCGACAAGATTGAGGAGCGTTTGCATAAGTACAAGAATGTCAAGATAGTAAAGACATCTCTTTCCAAGGAACAGGAGGAAAGGCTCCAGCATGCATTTGCCTGAGTGATCAATGAATATGCTTAGATCTAGGGTGATTGGGAGATACTGAATTTACCCGACCACCTTCAGATTTATCTGATAATTATATATCAAAATTGAAGGAGATTGAATCTATGGCGAGAGACAGACCATTTGTTATCACAATTCTGGCAATATTAGCCTTAATTGGTGCAGCGCAAGCTCTGATCATAACGCTTCAAATGCTGCATTTGCTTCCGGTATGGATAGGCGAAATTCACTTCTGGACCTTTGACTTCTGGGCAGCCCTGGGTTGGGGAATACTCTTCTTGATCTACATGTGGATTTTCCGCATGTTGTGGAATGTAGATCCTCAGGGATGGTTATTCCTGGTTATCATATCAGGTCTAGATCTTGTGTTGGCATTCCTCTCCATCCTGGGTGGTTCATCATGGGAAGCTATGTCTACAGCGATCCTGATTAACGGCTTGATCCTGATCTACTGCCTGCTGCCGGGAACCAAGAGAGCCTTTGAGATACCTGAAAAGAGTTAACCGGGCAAGAATTGTGAAAAAATCTAAAATCGAAGACATCGAGGAAAAAATTCTTCGGTGTCTTAAATTTTTGTACCCATCAAATTTGATAAAGCTTTTTTGCTCTCATATCTATGGCTCCGGAGGACAGCAGTATGCCTGAAGTTGGAGGGACAAACATCGAAATTGCTAACAAGCTGTGCGAGAAAAATGGAAAGGATGCACAGCAATCAAACCGCACCGAGTTTATCACTGAGATTCTGGAAGCAATTATCCTGGCCCTGGTTGCAATAACCACTGCCTACAGCGGCTACCAGGCAGCGCAGTGGGATGGAATGCAGGCAGAGCTTTACTCTGAAGCGAACTTATTGAATATGGAAGCAGCAACCCTTATAACCGCTAACGGTCAAGAGCTTATCTACAATTCAAACACGATTAACGCCTGGCTAAATGCCAAAATGCAAGGAAATGAAGAGATAGCGGAGTTCTACGAACGCCGTTTTCTTCCAGAGTTCAAACCAGCCTTTGATGCCTGGATTGCGCTCGACCCCATCAACAACAGCGAGGCTCCGCCCGGGCCGCTCTACATGCCTGAGTATCATAGTTCAAAGATGGAAGAAGCGACCAACCTCAGCAGTGAAGCCTCAACCAAGCATGAACATGGGACAGAGGCTCGAGCGACTGCAGACGACTATGTTCGAAACACGGTCTTCCTGGCAACGGTCCTGGTTTTGATGGCCATCAGCCAGCAGTTCGAGATCAGATCGATTCGAACCGGGCTCATCATTCTCTCCTTCGTGCTGCTGTCATTAGGTATATTGAATTTAATTGTGCTTCCGCGATTATGAGGTATTGATATGACTGACGACAGGCCGGACAGTGATTCGAAGAGTTTAGGATATGAAATATTTATCGGTCTCTTAGCAATAATATCAATTTTTGATCTGTTTATCCTGATACTGCCAGGCGTTAACCCGTACACTAAACAAGTCCTAACTATCATACAGGCCTTTTTAACTGTATTCTTTTTTGCTGATTTTCTTTATAGATTCTTCACGGCTAAATCAAAGAGCTATTACTTCTTCCGGGACTTTGGCTGGGCAGACATTCTGTCCTGTCTGCCAAATGCACGAATTTTCCGCATATTCCGTCTGCTTAAAGTATACCGGTTGACAAAGAAATACGGCCGCAAGAGGATCATTAGTGAGATAACCGATAACCGTGCTCAAATGGCCATCTATCTCGTTGTTGTCCTGGTCGTCCTAGTCCTGCAGATAGGCGGTGTTTGGGTTCTCAGGTTTGAGAGCCAGAATCCGGACGCTAATATTGTAAACGGATCCGACGCTCTATGGTGGGGCTTTGTGACCATAACTACTGTCGGTTATGGAGACTACTATCCCATCACCGCAGGCGGTAGGATGATCGGCGTGGCGCTCATGGTCTGCGGCGTGGGCATATTCAGCGTGTTCACCGGCTTCATAGCCAATTCATTCCTGGCTCCCAGAAAGAAGAAGGAAGAAGCAATTGTTGAACCGAGCGATCCCAAGGCCAAGATTGGCGAGATCAAGCAAATGCTGGAAGAACAGGAGAAGGCTAGCCTAATTCTAAAGTCGCGGTTAGAGGAGATCGAGAAGATGCTTTGAAGAGTAAAAAAAATCAAGGGTTCTGGTTCTGCCCATCGTTCAACGATCGTCGGTAGTTCTTTACCAGGATGTTGGTGCTAAATATAAGTACCCAAATCGGGAAGAGCAGCACCATCCATTCCCAGTAGGTGATGCTGACGAGCAGCACGGCAGAAAAAGCGTACCCGAGCCATCCCAGCCACCGGGGAATGACCTCGGTACGCAGGCCCATGGTAGTCGTGGAGATCATGAAGACTCCTGCCATCTTCATAGCAAATACATATAAGATAGAATAGGTGACTTCCCGGCCGAATGCGAGCATTTCGGGCCCTGGCTCGGAGCCAGATTGAATCGAAAGACTCGATAATAGTCCGCCGGCAACTGCAGCCGCGGCGAAGAGCATGGCCACAAAGATCAGCCCGCTTCCCAGGAACACTGTGGCAAAAAACTTATCCTCTCGCTCTCCAATTAGATCCCTTATCACACCTATAAACCATAGAAATGCGATCCCTGCAAAGGGTAACATGTTCAGACCTATCAGAATCCTGAAGGAGAGCGCAGAATCTTTGATCCATTCTGCTGAACGATCCGGGTAGGCAGTGAGAGAAAGCCTGATAAGGATCATGCTAGAGATTAGCAGCAAGGCAAAAATGATTCCGGCTATAGCAGCGGCACGAGGCGTTTTTAGCTCCTTTCGATCGAACCTTGGCTGTGATGTCATATATTCCTCACGTTATCCTCAAAGCTCCAGGAGGCCGAAGACTCCGGGCCGGGCAGGCGAGAACTGTTTGCCTGTGCGCGCGATTATGTTTGGTTTCTCCTTATTCTTATTTATTTTTTGCTCAGTTGTCATTCAGTTATCATCTTCGAGTGAGATAGAAATTTAGCACATGAATACCATATATGTGAATCATGGCTGAAATAAGCTTAACAGACGGACTTTGCAGAATTGCATTCGATTCAAGCACAATTGAAGGGCTTGAAATAATCCATGCAGGCCCTGCTATAATATATATAAAATCAGAGGAGAGAGCTTTTGCATCCATCGGGCTGGAATATCTTAAGATTGAGGATTTGCATAAAGGAACCGATCTTAAGGATAAGGGATTGAGGCATTTTCTCAGTTTGATCCACAATTTAGATACATCAAATTGGATATATAAGGGAATAGATGTAAAAGGCCTGATTGCACAAGGATCTAACTGGATCATGGGTGATAAGGATTGGCACTATGCCTTGTTTGATAGAGAAGGATCTGAGGCTATCTGCGCTTTCTGCAAGATTGACGATGACCATATATGCAGTGTTGTGTCAATCTTCCATGAAGGCGAAAACATGAAGATAACAAAGATCGTCGATCTAATCAAGAGCATCCGCGGGTCCAGTCTATAGCATTTATCTCTCCCAGGAAGTGAGTGGAAGATGCAGAAAGATGAGGAAATCGGAGATGAGGGCAAAGTTGCTTCCATGAAGAGAGATATTAACGATATCTTGGGAGCCAACAATTATGATCGCATGCAGGAGCTTGACAACAGGTTTGCCGAGCTAGGATTAGGCATTCCGACTAAGGAAGACTACGCGCTCCTGCAGGATGTCACAGTTATGTTACAGGAGGAGATAAGAGATAGCAGCAACCTGGAGTACAATGATGATGATTACGAGGAAGTGACCAAGGAGCTCTATGAGGAGTTGCTCGATGAGGCCGCAGGTGTAAACCGGCGCGGCAGAGCGGTCATTGGCTTCGCGATTGACCTGCTGAAGAAGGCCTTCGAAGGCATCGAAGAGCCGCTAGAGGAGGAAAAGGAGGACGAAGAGGCGCAAGCCGAGGAGGGTGCAGGCAAATAAAAGGAGTTTGTCGACCCGTGCATGTCCGCAGAGCGGCATGCCCGCAAGCAATTTTCTTAGCCAATAATCATAAGCAGATAAGATCCGATTTTTTGGAAAACGGAAAGATGACTTCGCCCACGATTGATTATTGATTGAGGCGAAGGCATAATCTCATAAAGGAAGTAAGGGGCAGACCCGTATCAACTGGAGAGCGAAGACGCGCCTGCCTGGGCCGGGGAATGAGGCTGCGGCCAAAGCGAGTAAGCGCCCCCGGGCAGAGGAGTCTGGATTTCTTTTTCCGCAGCATATGCTCCGACATTCGCCTCTTCTGTGTAAGCCGACTTTATGCCTGCCTCTATGGCCCATATCGTAGAAATATTCCAGCTGTAGAGACGGGCATCATAGTACAGGTTCATGAGAGCACCTTCCTCTGTGCCGGCCTGCCCAACTGTATTCAAGAAATATTCAACGTCCTCTTTATGTGCACCCCGGCGTGATGCAAACTTCCTTATATCTGTAATCGATAACGAATTCAATTAGGACACCTCCTCAGCTAACTGCTCTTGTGTCTGGAATAGATCAACGCGACTGGATTCTGCCATCCCCTGCAGGAAAGCCATGCGCTGGTCTATTTTTTCGACTTCATCGTTCATCTTCAAGATCCTCTCCAAAAGCAGCTCACGTCTTTGAATCAGCGCCTCATTTTCGATCATTTTCCCTTACCTCCGATTTTCGCTTTCATCCATGCAGCTTATGCATCGAATGATGTCAAACCTTGTTCTCTAGCTGTAGTTGTTTGGCATGTATGTATAAGCCTTTTATGACACAGATTGCGAATTATAGTACAAAGTGAGAAACATAATATGGCTTTCAGGGAAAATTCCCATTTGCGGATTCGGATGAACCCACAAGAGGGGCCAAACACATACGAAGCATTTAATAGGCCGTCATGGCTTATTAGGCCCTATTTCAAGAAGGAATGCAAGATGCCGGAAAAAATCCCCTCGCCCGATCCCAAATACCTCCTGGACCTGCTAAATAAAATCATAAGTTTTAAGACCGTTGCCCCTCCGGGGAACTGCTATCAAGAGATTGTGGAATGGCTCGTTCCCATTTTCAGGGAAATGGGCTTCAAGACAGAGACGCTGGTCATGCCGGAGGATGTCTTTGCAGCAAAATGCAGTGACCCGCGGCTGGTGGGCGACCGCAACAATCTGCGAGCTGATCTGTCTGTGGGGGCCGAAAAGACGCTGGTGATCTATGCCCATCTGGATGTGGTTCCGGCAGAGGGAGAATGGGAGACGGACCCCTTCCAGGTGGTGAAGAAGAATGGAAGAGCATACGGCCGGGGCGTCTCCGACTGTAAGGGATCGATAGCTGCCCTGATTGCCGCTTTAAAGGTGCTCCTGGAGAACGGCAAGCCGAAGTACAATCTCTCGGTCCTCTTAACCACGGATGAAGAGGTAGGCGGCTACTCCGGCCTGTGCTATCTCACCGACTTAGGACAGGTAAAGGGAGATCTGATGCTCTGCATGGACGGCTTTTCCGATGATGTGGTCATAGGCAGCAACGGCATCATAACCTGGGATGTGGTGGTGCATGGCCGTTCGTCTCACAGCGGCTCCAGTTTCATGGGCATAAATGCTGTAGAAAAGTCGATACCGATCATGGAGACGCTCATGGATCTCAAGAAGGTTATACAGGCGAGAAGGTCCAATCTTCCGGCCAGTTCCGCCTTTGAAGCCGTGGGCCTCAAAAACCTCATGCCCATCCTCAATATCACCATGATCAATGGAGGCATCAAAGAGAACATCGTGCCGGACAGGTGCATTTTGCGTGGGGACAGGCGGGTGATACCGGAAGAGAGCATGGATGAGGCTATGTCTGAGATCGAGAGGACACTGTTGCCATTGGATGTCGAGTTTGATCTGAAGTTCTATCCGGGCTATCCTCCCATGAGCGTGAATCCGGACCACGCTTGGGTGACTGAGGTGAGGGAGGCGGTGAAAAGAGGCATGGGATTCATGCCCCGGCTCTCAGGAGCGCAGGGAAGTCTCGATCAGGCCTATGCCACAGAGAAGACGCGCATTCCCACCTGCGTCTACGGCGTGGGCCGGCAGCTGGAGAGCAATGCCCATGGTCTGAACGAGAATGTGCGCATTGCGGATCTGGAGGGATTTGCTCGATTCCTTATTGAGCTAATTCGGGCTGAATGATCCGACAATCCCAACGATCTCAATCATGAAAGTGATATCGGTAGTAGGAACAAAGAAGACAGGCAAGACAACCCTGGTCGCCGCTCTGGTCAGTTCACTGGCCAGGCACGGGAAGGTGGGGACAGTCAAGAACATGGTCACCCATCCAGTTGACAGAGGCGACACCAGGCGCCACTTCGATGCCGGAGCGGATGTGGTCATTGGTCTCGGAGAGGCGAAGCTTATGGTGACGCGAGAGCGCGGCGATCTGGATTCCGCATTAGCCGAACTGCAGGACGAGGGGGTGGACTATGCGGTCGTGGAAGGCTTCAAGCACAGCCATCTTCCCAAGATCGTCATGGCCGAGATCGATGTGCCCAACATGGTGCGAAGGGTGATGCTCGCTGAGATTGATGAGAGGCTGGTGGAAGAGTTGACAGAGATGATCATGGGTATGGAAGATTACGAACAACGGAAAACTTAAACATGAGAAACTCTATTCACCGATCCGTAGGAGATGAATCAAAATGGCTGATTGCGAACTATGTACCCGTGCTCGACCACTGCTGTTTCCCATTAAGGCCCCCGTCCATAACCTGACCTATCCCGAGGGCGCATACAAGGGCGTATGCGACATCTGTCTCGATCATCTGGAGAAGGGCTGGCAGGAGCGTTTTGGGCCGAAGCCTGAAGAAAAGAAGTAATTAATAATGTTATATAAGCAATAAGCTCAAGAAACATTTTTCGCGCAAATCTCAAATCGCACAACTGCCCAGCAATTAGCGGGAGCTGCCTTGAGGGATGAAAGATCATGAGGATGCAAAAAGAAGAGAAGATAGTAGTAGTGCTGCTCCTCATGGCCCTGGGGTCTCTGGCCGTGGCCTTCTGGGCATTCAGCCCTGAAGAGGGCAATGACGACGGCGCCGCTGCTAAAGCGGACTCCCTCCTCTCCCTGGAGGGCTTGATCCTGGAGATGAAGCCCACCAATACCGGAGGCAACCTGCTTCTCCGATTGGACTCAACTGCCATGCCCGTTTTCATTCCTGCCGGCGCGGGAGCAGGAGAGCTCCAAGAGCAGCTTCACGCCGGTGACCGCATACGGATCAGAGGAACGATAGAAGACTTCCATGGATCGGAAGAGCTGAAGATATCGAGGGCATCGGACGTCCAGAGGCTGGAAAGATGACAGATCTGAAAGCACTTGTCTTCGGCGGCACAGGCAAGATCGGCTCGGCCGTGGCCTGGGATCTGGCAAAGTTTGGCGGAGCCGAGATCGTAGGCATTGCGGGCCGGAGCCAGAATTCACTGCAGAAGGCCAGAGACTGGATCGGCAGCGAAAAGGTCGCCACCCATGTTCTGGACATCGCGGACGCCCGCAGATCTCGAGCTCTGATGCAGGAGTACGACGTGGGCATCATCGCCCTGCCCGACCGGAGGAGCAGCTACAGAACGGTAGAGACTGCCATCGGTGCAGGTCTGGATGTGGTTGACATCCTGGAAGAGTACCACCGCCGGCCTGACCCTTACGAGACAGAAGGCCTGGAGATCCCGGCGGGCATGAGCCTGGATGAGTATGGCGAATCTCTGCACCGCAGGGCTCTGGACAACGGTGTCACGCTGCTGGATGGCATGGGCTTTGCTCCGGGCCTGAGCAATATAACTCTGGCCGAGGGGATAAGGAAAGTTGATGCTGATCGTGCTGTGGCGCGCGTAGGCGGCATTCCCAGCCGCGACGCAGCGGCCCGTCATCCTCTGCAGTATATGATCACCTGGTCCTTCGATCATGTGCTGCGCGAGTACATGGTCAAGGTGCGCGTGTTGGATGACGGGAAGCCCGTAGAGGTGGATGCCACCTCGGGCCGGGAGAGCTTCCGTTTTCAGGAATGCGGACGGGATGAGGAGCTGGAATGCGCCATAACACCAGGCATGCCCAGTTTTCTCCACACGCAAAGACACCTGAAGAGCTTCTCGGAGAAGACCATTCGCTGGCCTGGTCACTGGCAGGCTATCGATACACTGAAGGAATGCGGCCTTCTGGACATCGAGCCCGTTGCCCTTGCGGGCCAGCTCATCCGGCCCAGGGACTTCTTCCTCCAACTGGTCGAAGCGAAGCTCCGGCCATTGCCCGGAGATGAGGATGTCTGCGTCATGTGGAATACGGCATGGGGGAGAGAGAAGCAGGCGGACTATTTCATGTGGACGGGCGCGGACAGCGCGACGGGCATCTCTGCCATGGCCAGAGTGACGAGCGCTTCGGCGGCAGTGGCGGCCAGGCTCCTGGCGAAGGGCGAGATCCTGGAGAAGGGGATCGTGGCTCCTGAAGACGCACTCAAGGATGGAGCCTATGAAGCGTTCATGAAAGAGCTGAAAAAGAGAGAAATAATAGTGATGGAATCGATAAAACCCACAGAAATCACCTGAGTCTGAGCGAAAAATGAAGATCATAACGCTGCTCACCGACTTTGGCTCCTTCTACCCGGCGCAGATGAAGGGCGTGATCCTCTGCCGGCTTCGGGATAAAGCCCGAAGACATAACCTTCGTGGACATCGCCCATGACATCCCGCCCCAGGATGTGCGTGCCGGTGCTTTTGCTCTGCTCTCCACGGTCCACTACTTTCCCACCGGCACCATCCACATCGCAGTAGTCGATCCCGGCGTGGGCACGGACAGGCTGGGCCTGGTGGTGGAGAGCGGCGGCCAGATCTTCGTCGGACCGGACAACGGCCTGCTCCTGCCTGCGGCGCGCTCGCTGGGGACGCCGATCTGGCCTACAAGATCGCAGGCTCGTTTGGCGGCCTCCAACACCTTCCACGGCCGGGACGTCTTCGCGCCGGTCGCGGCCCTGCTGGCCTCGGGCCAGAGTCCGGCCAGCATAGGCCCAAGGGTCCGGCCCAAAGACCTGAATTTCGGAGAGGCGAAGAAGACGGACCGGGGAATCGAGGCCACGATCATCTATGTGGACCGGTTCGGCAACCTCATCCTGAATATGCGGAAGCTTCCCGGCCTTTCCTGTGAGCCTGCTGGGAATAAAGCTGAAAAGGGTCAGGACCTATGCCGAGGCGCGCAGGATCGAACCGCTTATAACCCTGGGAAGCCATGGCTTTGCAGAAATTGCGGTCAACCAGGGAAATGCTGCCGAGGCGTTCTGCCTCAAGGCCGGGGACCGCATCGAGCTGGAGGAGATTTAAGTTGTTTGGAATTGAGTTTGTGCCCGATGAATCCGTCTTGAAGATCGGCTATATGGCAAAGCTGGCAGAGGATGCTGGATTTCAGAATATCTGGATCACAGATCATTATAATAATCGAGATGTTTGGACCACCTTGGCTGTGCTGTCGATGATGACCAATAAGATCAAACTGGGAACGGGCGTCACCAATCCCTACACCAGGAATGCGGCCATCACCGCTTCGTCCATCGCCTCCATAAACGAGCTGTCCGGAGGGCGGGCCATCCTGGGCATCGGCCCAGGGGACAAAGCCACCTTCGAGAAGATGGGCATCGACTGGGACAAGCCCCTCACCCGGGTCAAGGAATCCGTGCTGGCCATCCGAGCCTTCCTGGCCCGCGAGCAGGTAAACCAGGCCGGTTTCAAAGGCGCGCAGATGGCCTTTGCCACCAGCAAAATCCCCATTTACATCGGCGCTCAGGGGCCGAAGATGCTGGAGCTGGCCGGAGCCATAGCCGACGGCGTGCTCATCAATGCCTCTCATCCCGATGACTTCAAGTTCGCCGTGCCCATGATCAGGCAGGGAGCGGAAAAGGCAGGCCGAAAGCCGGAGGATGTGCAGGTCTGCGCCTATGCCAGCTTCAGCGCCGACAAAGATCCGGCCAAGGCCATCAATGCCTCCAAGATAGTGGTGGCCTTCATCGTGGCCGGCTCGCCCGAGAACGTGCTAGAGAGGCACGGAATCGGCATGGATGAGGCGAAGACTGATCTCCGAGGCCATTGCCAAGTACGACTTCAAATCGGCCATGGCGGCTGTGACGCCCAAGATGACCGAGGCCTTCTCCGTCTCCGGTGCGCCCGCGGACTGCCGGGCGCGGGTGGATGAGCTTCTCAAGACCGGCGTCACCCAGATCGTGGTGGGCTCGCCCATCGGTCCCAACAAGGAGAGCGCCATCAAGCTGATTGGAAAGCAGGTCATCGGCAAGTAGGTGGATTTGAAGTTCATGCGCGGGCTTTACATTGGGCGCTTCCAGCCTTATCACCTCGGGCATCAGGCGGTCTTGGAGAAGATCGCAGAAGAGGTAGAGGAGATTGTGATAGTGATCGGCAGCGCCCAGGAGAGCCACACCACCGAGAATCCCTTCACCGGCGGCGAGAGGATGGAGATGATCTATGCCGCTCTAGCGAAAGCGAGTCTGAGGAAGAGCGCTGCTATTGTCACGCCTTTGCAGGATATCAAACGCAACTCGGTTATGGGTCTCTCACCTGCAATCCATGGTCCCTCGCTTTGATGTGGTCTATTCCAACAATCCTCTGGTGGTCCAGCTCTTCTCCGAGGCCAATGTGTTGGTGAAAAAGCTGCCTTTGTACCAGAGAGATCTGTACTCCGGAACGGCCATTCGCAATTTGATGAGTGAGAATGGCAACTGGGCAGACCTCGTGCCCGGGGCTGTGGCCAAATTCATCGCGGAGATAAACGGTGTGGAGCGTCTGTGCACAGTATCGAAGAGCGACAATTCCCATCTTTCTTCTCGCGAATCGTTCCAGTGATCATAGATTAAGCAAAAGGAATAAATGGTTAAAGCTCAAGTACCAGAAAACGAGGGTCAATTGAGTACCCTTTAGAGTAAGGAGGTTTCATATATGAAGTCAATTCTCACCATCTTCGTCGTCACCGTTTTCCTGGCAGGTTTCATGGCTGCAGCCAGTGCCCAAGATGTTCTTAATCTGAGCACATTGGGTAAAAAGACAAGCATACAGGCAATGTCTCTGCCTCAGGTCTCCGAAAATATGCCAACCATCGCACCAACCGCTCTGGGAGGTAATGTGGAGAGCAATGTCTTGGATCTAAGCACTCTGGGAAAGAAGACGAATACCAATGTGAATGCGACCATAATCAAGGGTCCAGGTGCGATCACAGTCACACCCATGTTCGCAGTTAAGAATCCCGACGCCGGCAACCAGGCAGGCAGTGTCCGCACTCTTCCACAGGCCATTTCCGCCAGCGCTTCAGTCGTCACACCGCCTATCGCCATATTTGGCGGAGCTTAAAACAAAACTCGCAGAAAACCTGGAAGAAGTCGCAGGCAGGCAAACGAGAGGGGGATAAATGATTGTAAAGCTGCAGGCAGACGGCAAGGACATTCCACTAAATGAGTTCACCCAGGAGATCATCGGCAACGTGGCCGTCGCCATGGCCCAGTCTCTGCGAGGGGTAAGCCCGGATTGGAAATCTATTGAGATCCGAATAACGCAGGATTGATAGGATTGATCTTCAATCTTTCTTGCCTTTTTTGAAGGCAGATGTCAGATCTATAAAATAAGTTCCTTCCTTGACTGCCATGATCAGCTCATCCCTCTCGAATAAAGACGGCAGATTCAACTCGTAAGTCCCGGGCGCGGTTATCTTTATGCTCTCCAGAGGCTTTCCTTCGCCTGGGCTCAATTCGTTCTCTGGAGCCTCATCGGATCTGGTCGGGGGCATAGATTCTTTTTCCGATCTCCTGGGTGGCACCTTCACGCCCATGGCCCTGGTTATGATATGTTCCCCTGAATGCTTTGACATATCCAATTCCCGCGGCATTTTGCGCACAAACATGAACTTCTTCCAGCCGCAGGACGGGCAGCCCTTCAGGATATCTTCTCCCGACTCGAAGATGTTGTTGCAGCGGGTACAGATATGAGGCATTCAATCCCCCATAGAGACCTTGGTGCTGATCTGGTACTTGTCTTTCTCAATGGTATGTATTTGGTTGGCCGGGCCGATGACCGTCATCCTGCCCTTGAGGGTTTTCCCAAATATCTTATCCAAGAATGATCCTCCCTTCTTAGAAGGATAGCTCTCGATCTCTATTCCTGAGAACTCATCCACCCTGATCTCGGTCATAGTCATCTCGATGAGACGCACCTCCTCATCAGGAGTCAGGCCGCTCTCAAGAACCACAATCTTACCTTTTTTTACCTTGTCCAGAATGAGCCTGATCTTCTCCATGGATGTCATACTCTCCAGCTTCTCCTCGGAGATTAGGTCCATATGCACTTCTCTCATCAAGATCACCCGAAATGAGTGGCTATTGCCTGATAAAGGTTATCAATATTCGAACCTTCCAGCGCGGATATCTGCACCATGGCATGCTGGGGGAAAGCGGCTTTGATCCTGGACGGCGAGGCATTGGGCAGATCCATTTTATTGGCCACGATGAGAAGCGGAAGCTTCCTTGCTTCCATGTTACCAATCACCGTGACATTGACCTGGGTATAAGGATCCTCGCTTGAGTCCATAACCAGGAGGATGCCATCCAGGTCATCCAGCCACTTGATGGCCTCTATGACGCCTTCTGTAGCCTCCTTGGCTCGTTTCTTGGACTCGGCTTCGGAGAGGCCGAAGGCCATGAACTCCTTGAAATCAATCTTTGTCGCCATTCCTGGCGTGTCGACTATGTCCAGTTCGATAGTCGAGCCATTGGCGTTGATTATCAGTCCCTCCTTTCTTATGGCCCTGCGGGTTTCGTGAGGAACGGGGGAGATGGTCCCGAAGGTACCTTCTCCGCTCCAGTCCTTCAATATCCTATTGGCCAGGGTTGTCTTTCCGGCATTCGGTGGGCCATATAGTCCGATCTTAGCCCTCTTCTTTTTGAAGATCTTATTTATCCAGGCCCCAAGATTATCCCTGAAGCTGCTGATGAAACCCATATCCTACCTCAGATCTGATAAAGCACATATCTGTACTAATAATTTTCCATGGCTTTTATTTCAGGTACCGCCCGGCTTGAGCTGAAGAGCGGATTCGCTATCTTTTGAATATTATTAATAAATTTTTACTAGATAAAGCTTCTGCAAGAAAAAAAGGAATTGAGTCTCAGCCAAAGACTTGGGAGGAAACCTCAGTGAAGCAAATAACTCTGTTGAGCTTGGGCAGATTGGCTGGAGGAACAAATAAGCCAAAGCAATGATTGTTTGAATAAAGAGCCTGTAGAGGGAACGATGGATGCTTGGTGGTCAATGCGACGGCGGGGCGCATGGAAATGGCAGATAAAATCAAGGAGTTCCTGAGAGAATCTGATAGGCGCTGCCGAGGTTATACTGGATGTTCGCAAAATCCTCAGGATATTCCTCCTGAGTACATATTTTCAGCGCATCGCCATAGGCCTGGATGGATCGATTGAGGTTTTGCTCCTTGTTCCTCACCTCAGAAAGGAGCTGGTAGGCGCTTCCTAGATTGTTCTGGACAAAAGCATGCTCCAGGGGGTGCCTCTTGGGATCAATCGCAAAAAGGGCATGCTGGAAATGATCAATCGCCAAGTCTAGATTCGCCTCCTTTTCCCTTACCTCTGCTAGGTACATGTAAGTTTTCCCGAGGTCGCTTTCACAATTCGCATGCTCTATAGATGTTGCCTTCTGCCCATGGCCCGAGAAGGCGTCGAGCGCCTCCTCATAGTAGAACATGGATTTCAGTAAATTAAGCTCAGTATCACGAATGCTTGACAGAGAACGGTAGGCGTTTCCCATCGTTTGGTACAATCTGCCATATCCAATAGGTGCTCTGGATTTCATACCTGGTTCCTGTTTAAGGGCATCCTCACAAAATTTTATAGACTCATTGTACTCACCAGATTCCTGAAGAAGGTCCGCCCGCTCTACGAGAGTGCTTATCTGATCCTCTAGCTTCTGGTTATCTGCATCGTGCGAGTTCATGATCATCATCTGATTTAGCAAGATGCCACCTATCAACGAAGTGATTAGGCCTATCCAGAAAGCGCTGCTTGCAACCTTTCTTCTGGTTCTGAGCAGATACGAGGAAAACTTAAGGAACTCTTCCCAGGCAGACATGGTTTCCTACAGGCACATCCTTATTTTATTATCATCAATGATATGATGAGACTAGACTAATTTTTAGCTCCATGAGTGGTCAAAATAATAAATATATATTCCTAAAAAGTTCAAAGGATGCCAATTTGACTTGTGCGGGCAGCTTACTTCAGTCTCCGTTTCTTGCAAGCTCGTCCTGCTAAACCGAATTTCAGCGTCAAAACTCCTTGTTCTGAATATTCCCACTTAAAACTCTCTATTTTGGGCAGGACAATCGCAGACAAAACCCTCGAACTGCCCCGAACTCCTCACTGCCTTCCAGGCATCTCTGAGGGAGGTTTCATGAATATTGGCATAGCTCTCCTGCAAATAAGGACAGGCTCTAATGCCGCCGTCTACGCCCACATGCAGCCACCTTCTTCCGGCCATGCAACCCAGCAACTCGCCCTCGAAATAGGTATTGGCAAAGAGACGCGGCCCTCCTGGGGTGGCATTGATCTTCCGGTAGAGGTTTACGATTTTCTCCCGCTCAATCTGAGTCAATTGCTCTTCTGGAGTCTTGGGCATGCCTTCCCATATGGACAATTCCTGCACTCCCAGCTCTGCGGCGAGTTCGTAGAGCTCCCCGATCCGATCCACCTGCCCGGACAGCACATGGCAGGACATGGTGACCAATAGTCCCGTTTCCAGAGCGATGCGAATGGCCTCTAATGCCCTGGCATGAGCCCCTGCTACTCCCCGAACCTTGTCATGCTCCTCGGGATTGGTGCTGTAGACACCGATAATAAGATTATAAAGCCCTGCTTCTCTGAGCTTGACAGCCTTTTCCATGGTCATATCCAGGCCGGGCGTGAAGAGATTCACCACAGCTTTTTCTGGATCTACATGCTTTATCAATTCAAAGATGTCCTCTCGCAGAAGAGGATCGCCTTCTGTGAAGGTTATGATGCAGCTGCCCATGTCGACGGCCTCGTCGATAATGCGCAGAATCTCCTCATGGCTCAGCTCTCCCTCGCCCTCTTTTATAAGGCAATGATCGCATTTTGCCCCGCAAAGCCTAGTGACCTCGATGGAGAGAGTTTGGGGCACCATTCGGCCTATTGCGCTCCTCGCCTCATTCAAAAGCAGCCTCTTAAAAGGGCCGCTGGGGATGGGCGGCAGCCAGGTGCTGGCTACGATATCCTTCAGCCTGACCTGGGCAGGCTTCTCATCCGCTAGCCTCTGGTTTACCATCTTCAAAACAGGCTGGATCATTCGCGCGAGGGCACCGTGAGCCTGCAAGGCCCGAGCATCCCGATCGAAGTCCACGCAAAGAGCGGCCGTCTTGATCAGCTGGGTCATTATTCCTCCTTTTTTTTCGTGGCAGTTATAGAGTTATCGCCTAGACGAAGAGTTAAGGTTAAATTTGACCTGCCTCTTGTACGAAAGTGGTGTTGCCAAAGTGTCTGAAGTTGTATTGGCCTATTCTGGTGGCCTGGATACATCTGTTTGTATACCGCTCCTCCGGGAGCGCTACGGATTTGATAAAATCGTTACCGTTCTCGTGGATGTCGGCCAGCCAAGGTCGGATATCGAGCGGGGAAACCGCAGAGCAAAGCAACTGGCGGACGAGCATTACACAATAGACGCAGAGAATGGAGTTTGTGGAGACCTGCCTCTTCCCGCTCATCAAAGCTAATGGTTCATACGAGGGATATGTCCTGGGAACAGCCATCGCCAGGCCTCTTATCGCCAGCAAAGCGGTAGAAGTCGCCGCGAAGTTGGGCATAAAGAACCTGGCGCACGGGTGCACAGGTCGCGGCAATGACCAGCTCCGTTTCGAGGCTATATTTCGGGCTACGGACTGCAGGGTCATAGCGCCCATGCGAGAGCTGGACCTGGCGCGCGAGTGGGAGATCGATTATGCGCGCGAGCACGGCATAGAAGTGACTGTGACCAAGGATAAGCCCTGGTCGATCGACGAGAATATCTGGTCCCGGTCCATTGAGGGAGGAAAGCTGGAGGACCCCTACTTCGAGCCGCCCGAGGAGATCTACGGCTGGACCAAAACGCCTGATGCCAGCAGGCCGTCTCAGGTGGTAGAGATAGGATTCGAAAAAGGCATTCCCGTCTCACTGGATGGAGTGCAGATGGACGGCCTGGGATTGATTGAGAAGCTCAATCAGATGGGAGGCGAGCACGGCGTGGGCAGGACGGACATGGTTGAGGACCGGGTTCTGGGCCTGAAGGCGCGCGAGAACTATGAGCATCCTGCGGCAACGATCCTGCTCACGGCACATAAAGACCTCGAGCGTCTGGTCTTATCCCGGAATGAGCTCCGCTTCAAGGTCATGGTGGATGAATTCTGGTCTGAGCTGGCCTACATGGGCCTGGTGGAGGACCCGCTCTACGCCGACCTGAATGCCTTTGTGGATCAGTCCCAAAGAAGGGTGAACGGCTCAGTCAAGATGAAGCTCTTCTGCGGAAGTGCTATGCCCATAGGCCGCCAGTCGCCAGATGCGCTCTACTCTCAGGACATGGTCTCCTTCGACTCTCAGACCCTGAGCCAGAAGGATGCAGAGGGATTTGCCAAATACCATGGCTTCCAGGCCAGGCTGATGAAGAGGAAGGGACGCTGAAGGCTCGTGATATCTGTGGAGGAGGGCCGGGTCGGGAGATCCGGGTTCCAATCTCCTCTCAGGCGGCAAGGATCGCGGCAACAGTAATAGCGACTATTGCACAGAGGCCGATAGCGATGGCATCAGCCCCTCCGGCCGCTTCATGCCAGGCGGATCTCCTGTGGAGACGGAGATGTTGGCTAGAATGACTAGAGCTACCGTTGTAAGCCCAAGCCTACCCTTGGAGCCTTGCAAGATTATTTACATGGTAGGGAGGCCGGGTTCGTCTTCCTGGGTCGTCAGGATGGCCATATAAGCTCATGACAAGTACAACGCCTTCTTGATGAGGTCGTCACAAGAGCGGGGCTCCAAGATAAACTTCCGGTGTTGCAGAGGAGCAGGAAACGCATAATCCCACATCTACTCAGGCATAGTGCCGCTTCATGGTGGTTGGATGCCGGGATTCGTATCGGAGATGTGGCGAGGCAACTTGGACATGAGTGTGCTTGCAGAAGCATTAAAAGATAACTGTCTCAAACAAGATCTTGCTGCTATCATCTTCGGCTGGCCGTCATAAAGGTGAGAGCTTGGCATTCCTCCCAAAAGAGTAGCTAGGCTGTTCAAAACTGTTGGATTTCCCCAGCGGGCGGTCTAGTACCGGCACCAATACTACGCCTATACTAGCGGCGGGGAATGGGCGGCATTTTTGCTTATTTGTCGTGCTCATGAAAATGTATGGATGTAATAGCATTTGTAAATACTATGACTTTGCCGGTGCCATTTTTGAGCGCAAGGCCAAAATATGGGGCGCTTTGAACCACTCCCGTCGTCTCTTTTCCATCGATTGTGAACACGGTACATCGGTCATCGTTTAAGGACGAAAAGGCAAATTGCCTAGATCTATTTTCCGCTTTGTACTGAAATTGTTTTCGGATCAAGTTTAGTTTTATATAGGCGCTGTGATCTTATTTCTATCTCGGAGAGTAGCTAATGGTCACAGATAGCTCAATTACAGATCAAAGCATCATAGAGAGGGATCTATGCTCTATGTTTTCGCCGGAGTTTTTAAGAAAGACCGCAATTGAGACTGGATTAATAAAACGTGAACGTAAAATTGATGCAGTAGTGATGTTTTGGGTTCTGACTTTGAATTTCGGCGTCCGTCTTCAGAGAACATTAGCGAGTTTAAAGCGCAGCTATGAAAAAGAGTCCCAAGATAATTTGAGCGACAGCAGCTGGTATTACCGCTTTACTCCGGAACTCGTAGCTTTTCTTAAAGCTTGCGTGCTCCATGGAATTGAATATCTAGCTCAGGAACAAAGCCACAACATTAATAAAAAATTAATTAAATTTAGCGATATCCTAATCCAAGATAGCACAATAGTCCGGCTTCATGCGAGCTTATCCAAGCTATACCCTGCGGCACGATCAAAGAAAGAAGCAGCGGGCCTAAAAGTTTCGATCCTTGTAAGTGCAAAAGGAAACACTCCTGAGAGTGTCTCACTTCATTCAGAAAGCACTAATGAGCTAAAGACAATCCGTGTTGGGCCTTGGATAAAAGACAAAATTCTCCTCTTTGATCTTGGTTTCTATAAATATCAACTATTTTCGAGAATTGCTGAAAATGGTGGCTATTTCGTCTCTCGTCTAAAAGAAAACTCCAATCCATTAATCATTAAGGCGAATAGAACCTGGAGAGGTCAGACTATCGACGTGTCCGGAGCCTATCTCCAAGACATACTACCAAAACTTAAAAGACAAATACTGGATGTTGAAATCGAAGTAACCTTCAAGCGTAGATCCTACAAAGGAATCAGTAAATCCGATACACATCGATTTCGTCTCGTGGCTATACATAATGAAGAGGATGAAAAATATCATACATATATTACTAATATTAATTCAGATATTCTGGAGCCAGAAGATATTGGAAAACTTTACGGAGCGCGCTGGGATATCGAATTAATGTTCAAGGAACTGAAGAGCAGGTATGCACTTGACGTCATTAACACCAAAAATCCTCAGATAATCGAAGCCCTAATCTGGGTTGCAATTCTAACACTCCTCGTTAGCAGGAGGACATATTACAACGTAAGAAAATATCATGCAGAAAAAAATATAATACGTTTTACTCAGCTTAGATGGAGCATTGTTTTCGCAGAAAATGCGGGCGATCAACTTACCCTCATCTTGCGACATCTAGGAATAACCAAGACTTTAGAAACTAGTTTAGGTGTTTATGGTAGTCAGGCTCTCGATCCTCATGTCAATCGCGAACGCTTCAGAGCTGAGTGGTGGTCTTAACCGATGACCGATGGAACACGGTAACGTTTTTCCCTATAATCGTTTTTTCCTCTATTGGAAATACCGGTTTTGGAAGACTATCAAGGAATTCCTGCATATCTGGCCTTTCGATTTTGGGCATAAACGGCTTCTTTTCGTCCATGTTCGCTTATTCTGCATATCTTAGTTAAATACTTCCCTTTTGCATCCCACCAAAAAGGACTGAAGAAGGAGATCGGTATTGCAAAAAGTAAATATGTGTAACCTGCAAGAATCCATCTCTCTTTTTGGCATTCTCTTAACAGGCCCTATTTTCGCTTCTGGCAAAGTTCCTATTCCATACACTATGGAATCAATTATCGACAATTGCCAGCTATCGAAAAAGCAGCATCGTCTAGAACCAAATTAGTAGCCCACAATCCAGAGCGCAACATCAGGGGTAACGAGTCCAGGAATGTATCTATAAAAATATTTGTAGGCCCTGCAATGGTCTCTTTGACAGTATAAGTGAGTATATACAACATGCAGACTGGATGCGTTGAAATGCCTTTCAATCCAATATCGAACCGAAGTAGAGAAAAGCCCTTTCTCTATATTTTTCATAAAGCCTGTCGAAAAGGGGTTTTAGTGCATCGGCATATTTTCGTCGTTCTTTGATGACATCAGGCATGTTATCCGAGGCATGCTTTCCAGGATTCATCGGAATACCATATCTGCCCGCCCAAATGACATGATCAACAGCGATTTGAACTGCTTCTCTCTCATCTGGATCAAGAGATATTTCTAACCTGTCCAGCCTTTCTAAAGTTTCATGGCCTCTTTTGCCACCAAAACCTAGATTTTTAACGGTTAGGTTCGAGCGACCCGCCAGGTCGCCACCAGGTTTGGTTTTTTCCATAAGCTCTAAGCCTTTCGACATGTTCTCAAGTGCGTAGCCCATGAGCATCATATAGACAGGAAATAAGTCGCAACATTTCGAAAGGTGTTCCGTAATTGCATTTAATTCTTCAGTGGTTGGGGAAATAGGTATACGTGGTATCGGTTTGTTTATAGCATCCGTCCATATATCTAAAAGAGTAACAGCCGCGTTATACATTTGACACCCAGCAAAATACCAAGTGGAGGGGGTTTTACACTTTTTATAATACTCCTTCTCATCCATGCCGAACATCTTAATGAATTCCTTCATATAACATGTATGGTCGATTTAAGAGATAGACATAGAATGCTGCCCCGCATTTATTACTGGTAAGAAACATTGAGCGAAATTTACCGCTGCTGATATCAAGGTGCGGGGGATGAGACCCCCGCACTATTATTCGTTTGCTCACCATTTATTCAATACATTGCTTCGACAACGTGTCCAAAGATTTTTGTAGGTATGATGATAACTAATGATAAATTAACTTAGGAGGAATATAATATATGAGAGTCTATATAATATTGGCAATTTTATTTGCCATGTTAATAGGAGCATGCCATGCAGAGAATGTGGACATAGGTAACGTAACAACTTTTAAACAGACCTTAGAAAAAGATGGATTCACTGTACAACAAGGCAGGATAGGTTATTTGGATATAATCAAGTTATACGACACAGGAGTGTTGCCTTCTGCATATGGAAACAACCCCAGCACAAGATATTTGACATATTTTGTTCCACCTGCGCCTGGCCGTAACGTACCTGAGCTGTTTTCTAGAATAACCAAAGCACTTGGAATGGGTCAGGACACATCTGCTTTTTGGACTATTGGTCCAGATGAAGCCGTTGTTTTCGTAGGAAGAACGCCACCAGAATGTAGATACTTTAGTTTCGATCATTATTTGTTGTCTAGGACATATGGAAATGAGACACGATGGATCTTTGCCAACTTGGCCGATACAGTAAACAACTTGGTGATCAATACTGAAGGGACGCCCAATGGGTCGGCTGGAAATCCATTTAATCAAACTACTGTGATAGTCGCTACGGCCGACAGAGGCATTGATCAACGCATCCGGGCTGCTGCGTTATCAGCAGGATATCCAAGCGGCATATTTAATACTCAGGCGCTTCCCTCAGCCGTCCTGAATATGGGCTTAGAGAATAGCTCCGATAATTTTATAATGTTAATTCGCCCAGCACTATACAAAGATAAGCAAGCTGGCGATAACTACCTCAATAACACACCTGCAACTGTTTTCCGCATAACTCCCAACGAATCTACAAAGCCTGGATCCGTATAAATATCCAGAACTAAAGGTTCGTGGAACGGGTAAAACAGAGTTTGACCTTATGGATGATCTCGAACAGCTGAGGAATGCTATTCTCAATAAATATAGCGATTTGAACGCTACAGAGCTTCCAACTAGTATAGCAGTCCCATCGGGAAGTGATGCTATCCAGAGAGGAATCGATGCCTTAGGCCCTGACAACGATGCCTGCTATCTATGGACATCAACCCGAACTCCGAATTCGCCGACACCTCCATTCCCTAATCTCTCGCAGTACTATGATTTCATGCCGAATCCAGCGATTACTTTGGGCAACGATACCAATGAGTTCATAATCGTCTATGGGGTTAACCATGTAGCCACAGGAAAAGCGACGTACGAGAACTTTGTCCTCTATGGAGCAGATGCATGGAATGGTGTTGGAGCAATCCATGACGCTGAATTTAATGGAACTGCTGAGGAATACCTGCCCGACAATCCCAACGCGAAATACCTCTATGTCTACAAGATTGCCAGAAATTGCAATGGCGATCCACACTGCTTTGAGGTTCCCACTGGTCCGGGAGCCTACGGCATAGGTCTGGATCAACCGCTCTTCATTGCCTGGAGGAGCTATCTGGAAAAGGCTACAAAGACCGGGCCGTCCTACTCAGAGATAGTGTACGATAGGGCAATAAAGTTCGATCCGAAGAAGTAGGGTAAGGTAAAGGAGCTGAGATATACAGGTTGATCCTCATCTATAGGTGCGTATAACCTGTAATCCAATCTCTCTTTTTTTCGATATGCTTTAAACTGCAAGATATTATTATAAGGACTCTTCTCGTCTCAAACCTCTCATGTTGCGCTCCAAGTTCTGCCTTTGCCGGAATCGATAGCATCAAGATCAATTGATCGATATCAGCAACCACTCAGTTTTACTTGATCTTCATTCTTATGGTAGCTGAATGAAGACTTTGCCAGAATAGGATTAAGCACTCTGTTGGTGCTGCATAAGTGCCACGCTTAACCTGCAAGTCTTGATGTTCACCTCAGAACAGTTCTGTGGCATTTCTACGGCATCTCCGATGTAATTGAGATGAAACTGATCGAGCAATGCGCGATTTGCCTATCATGTCTGTGCTTCGAGATCATTAACCTTCAGCATGTTTTAGTCAGGCGACCCTGGATCCGTCTTGGACTGATCGGAGTCAAAATTGGACTCTCGATAAGGGCAGCATTTATTTGATATTGCAGCCAAATATTGCTGACATGTCCAGGCTCGTGATATCTGAAGAGGCCAGGTCTGAGGATCTGGCAGATCTCGCTCTCGCGCTCAACGAGATCATCCAGCTTCCCGTAACCATGCGCGGCTCGAAATATCCGGGAGTCCGGGTAGAAAAAGGCAAGGTTCTGGATAAGAGCTACAGCGGCCCGGTCCTGGAAGAGGTCATCAGGACCGGCAAGGCCATTCGCACCGTTCCGGAGAGTGGAGCCTACGCGGGAGTGCCGGTATCTGTCGCACCCATAATAGTAGAAGGACGGGCCATTGCCGCCATTGGCGTCGTGGATGTGATTGGAACTATCGATATCCCTGAGGTTTTTGGGAATTATGCCAATGTGGTGAGACAGGTAGCAAGACCAATCCCTGATAAAGAAATGAAGATACGCAAAGCAGAGCCCAAGGATCTGGCCCAGATCGTGCAGATCGAAGGGCTCTGCTTCCCGGAGGAGACCGCCTTCCCTCCCGGGATGTTTGCCTACCTCATCCGCTACGCTGTGGCTCTGGTGGCCTGTGAGCCTGAGGAAAAGGTCCTGGGCTTTGTCATGGGATACACCAGCGGAAACGCAGGTGCCGTTTATACATTGGATGTTCATACCGGTTACCGGAGGAAAGGCATAGGCAGCGAGCTCATAAAGGCTTTGGAGAAGGAGCTTGCCAAATTGGGTGCAAAGGCCGTCCGCCTGGAGGCCGCTCTGGAAAAGCCAGGTGCTCTGGAGCTCTACCGAAAAGCAGGCTACCAGGAGAGGGAGCTGGTCAGGAACTATTATGGGCGGGGAAATCATGCGGTGCGAATGTGGAAGAAGTTGGAGTCCACAGAACCGCCACCCTGTGGATGATACTCCTAAGAGCGAAAGTTAGAAATAAAAAGGATTCTTCGACTTATATGGGAGTGAAAAGTGTGGTAAAAAATATGGTTAAAGGTAAGCTTTGCAGATATATCCCAATATTTATTCTCTTGTCATTATTATTTCCATCCTGCGTTTCGGCGCAATGCGGAGAATGTGATGACAGAGATTCCTGCACTAAGGACTACTGCAATGGAACTGAATGCCAGCATGTCCCCATGACGAATTGCGAGGACAGGAGCCAGTCTACGCGGAATGCTTATGGAATGAACGCCAATATCAACCAGCTAGGACGAATTGGGAGCTTCAACCCCTTTACGAATGTGACTTTCGGGGGAGGAGGGGCTGCCCCTGCATTGGTGAACTGCAGCGACGGCAACCCATGTACCAGGGATTATTACGGCCCAAATGGCTGTGTTCACGATCCTGTGAATTGCGATGACCGGAATCCATGTACTATGGACTACTGCGGACCAAATGGCTGTGTTCATGATCCCATGAACTGCGATGACGGCAATCCCTGCACTATGGACTACTGCGGACCAAATGGCTGTGTTCATGATCCCATGAACTGCGATGACGGCAACCCCTGTACTATGGACTACTGCGGCCCAAATGGCTGTGTTCATGATCCCATGAACTGCGATGACGGCAATCCCTGTACCACTGATAACTGCGGTCCAAATGGCTGTGTTCATGATCCTGTGAACTGCGATGACGGCAACCCCTGTACCACTGATTACTGTGGTGCAAACGGCTGTGTTCATGATCCTGTTGAACTGCGATGACGGCAACCCCTGCACCATGATTACTGTGGTGCAAACGGCTGTGTTCATGATCTCTTGAACTGCGATGACGGCAACCCCTGCACCATGGACAACTGTGGTGCAAATGGCTGTGTTCATGATCCTATGATCTGTGATGACGGGAACGCAGGCATTGCCGATGCATCCGGCTCCTGTAGTTGTGCAAGAGCGCCATTAAGCAATGATAGCGGAAATGCAGGTGCCTTCGAACCCTGGGAGCCAGGTGTTTCTGAAGACAGATATTGGTCTACATTCAATGAAGAGAATGTTACCAGCAACGAATCTCAAAGCGACAAAGAGAATGTATCGACCGAGATAATCTGTGATGACGGCGATCCCTGCACCATAGATAGCTACAACGGCGCAGCCTGCATTTACATGCCAAGGAATTGCGATGATGGAAATGACAGCACTCTCGATTCCTGCCAAGCCGGAGCTTGCATTAATGAGCCCATCGTTATCAATAGCGAAGATAACATCACAACCGAGTTCTCGAATCAGTCAATCTCGGCCAGTCAAGCATTCTCGGCCAAGCATCATCAACCAGACTGCAATGATAGCGATTTGTGCACCATCGATACCTTCAATGGGAAGGCATGCGTGCACACTCCGAAGGATTGCGACGACGGAAATGCCACCACCTTCGATTACTGCTATGAAGGGAATTGCGTTCACATCCTGACAAGCTGTGATGATGGTAGCGCTTGCACCACGGACTCCTACAATGGAACCGCTTGTGTGCATAAATCGAAAAACTGTGACGACAAGAATCCCTGCACCGTCGATTCCTGCGATCCAGTCACGGGGTGCAAGAATGTCCCGAAAAATTGTAATGACGGCAAAAGCTGCACAACCGACTATTGTGACGGCAATGGTAATTGTGTCCATAAGCAGAAAAGTTGTGACGACGGCAATCCCTGCACTATAGACTATTGCGATAGTGTCTGGGGCTGCATACACGCACTTGTGGTCTGCGAGCCGGGAAAGACGTGCATCAATGGCTTCTGTCAATATCCCTACTATAACTATCCCTATGCCTATCCCTACCCCTATGTCGCTCCCTATACTGAGCCCTACAAAACCAGTCAGCCCACCGAATCTTACAACTACACCATTCCTGCCGGATCAGTTGTAACTCTGCCCTGGGGGGCCAAGGTTACAGCTCTTGAAACTTTGAAGGTGGAGAATGGTATCGCATATTCAAGTGCACCGCCTCTGCGATTCGTGAGATTGCTGGGACAGAACCAGACTGTTTCGGGAAACCAAAGCGATCTCTCGATGTCTGATCAGGCAGAGATGATCGGGCTCTCCTGGCAAGCCAGTCCATTCACAGTAGTCCTGATTCAGCCGAATGGAATCGCTTTACCTCTGGAGGGTGACGATCAGAATGTATCGCACCTGATAGGCTCCAACTATGATTACTATTTCCTGCATAAGCCTGCAAAAGGAAATTGGAGCGTCGATATTTGGCCCAGGAATTCCGGGACTGGCGGTGAAGGATTCTCATTGATCACAGGCCTTGTGAGAGGAGCAGCTCCTCTCCAACCAGTCTGAATTCTGCGCCCGGGGTAAATCCGGCTTTTTTTTCTTTTTAATTTTCCGCTGTTTAAGGCATCAAAAAGAGAGTGCTGTCCCAAGGAGTGTTATTCCAGAAAGGATTATAGAATCACCTTCCATAGGTGGCCATGGCCTCTCCCTTCTGCAGCACGTGGCCCACCATTGCCTTCTCCAGATCCTGATCTCGAGGCGCCAGGGCGGAGGTCCAGCATCCTGTCCAGTCCAAAGACGCGGAAGAAATACCTGTGCGGTTTTCCCGGAGGCGGGCAGGGGCCACCATATCCGACTTCTCCGAAAGAGGTCATCCCCTGCATGGCCGAGATGGGCTTTTTAACTGTAGCATTCTTTGGAATTGCTCCAGGTATCATGTCCATGGGCGGAATATTCCAGATGATCCAGTGAGTGAAGGTGCCCCCAGGCCGCATCCGGGTCATCGACTATCACTGCCATGGACGTGGCATTAAGCCCTTGAATCCCAATCTCTGGCGAAGTGTCTGATCCAACGCACGTATACTCATCCGGAATCCGGGTGAAACCCAATTTCACTTCAAGGTTCTTCATATCAATCTCCTCGGCTTGGACGGCCGATACATAAAGGACTGAAAACGCAAATATTGCCAGGACAATTTGCACCGATATACCAGGCTTCATGAGTCTCATAGCACGACATCCTCAATGCACTTTCTGATATTTTATAAAGTAAGAGAAAAAATGGATTGGCAGAATTGGTGGAGTTGGCCTAAATTATGCCTTTCTCGTCCCAAAGACCTTCTTCAGCAATCCGCCGCCTGGCCCCTTTTTCTCCCGGCTGGGCCTTTCCGTCGCTGAGCCTGCTGGAGCATCGGGCCTCTTCTCCGGCCCCCTTGTCGCATGGGTGATGGAGGCATTGGCCTTCTCTTTGGAGACAATCTCAGTGCTTATGCCTCCATGCCGGGATTTTCTGGGCCGGACATTGACCGTAATAGGCCGCTCGATCTCATTGCTTACCAGCATGGCCACGCCTGCCGGCAGCCGTTTGATCTCTTCTTCTAGGTCGGAGGTCATACCTTCCAGGCCTTTGCTCAGCGCCTTGAGATCGTTGGGGTTTGTGACCCTCATGATGATCTGGGTGTTGCACTGGGAGATGACGTTCTTGTCCACGCGGGCCGGCCTCTGGCTGATGATCATCAGACCCAGGCCGAACTTTCTGCCTTCGGCAGCAATGGTCCGCACGATATTGGTGGAAGCGGCGTTCCCCGTGCCCCGCTCCGGGATATAGTTATGCGCCTCCTCTACCACCACCATCCCTGGCGAGATCAGCCTGCGCTTTCGGGCCTCAAAGATATCGGTCAGGAGCCGGGAGACGATCATGGCCTGCAGCTCAGGGATGATGCCGGTCATATCGATGACTGCAGCTTTTCCTGGCCGGAGCATCTCTTCGCAGGGCGTCGCCGAGCCGGAGAAGAGCCCCAGCTCCAGGAGCGATTCCAGCTGGCCCACCAAATTCCATTTCACCTTGGAGTTGCTGCGCACAACCTGCTCAATTATGTCCTCCAGGGTGTAGGCGTCCGTTTCCGCTCGCAGGGCGCTGATGGCCTCATAGAGCAGCCCCAACTGACCGCTGCTGCTGCCCTCGTGAGGAATCATTTTCGCCACCTCTCGAGCAGACAGGTTCAGGCCATTGAAGCGAAAAGGCCGGTCAGCTCTCTGATTCATGGCCATCTCGCCCGGGGTGTATACAGTTACATCGTAGCCTCGCGGCTTGATCTTATACCTGCTGAAGTCGCCCACCTTATTGGGCTCCTTCATAGAGGCATATTCGCCGTGAGGATCGATGACGAGCAGAGCCACTTTTCTTTCCAACAGCTCTTCCAGGATCACTGCAGCTGTATAGGATTTTCCTGAACCTGTTTTGGCTAGACACGCTGCAGTGCTTCTGCACCAGCGTATTGGCGTCCAGCTCCACCCGGATATCGTAACCCCGCAGCATACCCACGTACATATCGCCTTTGGCCAGGCCCAGAGTTGCCTTGATCAGCTTTTCATCGGCAATGAACACCGGTTCTCCCGGCCGGGCAGGACTGGTGGGAAGATGTAGCTTGCCGTTGCTTCCCACGCCGATCACCCTTGTCTCGGCGATCATCATCTCTCTTGAATCGTAATTTCTGGCTGCATCATTGAGCTGGTTTACGCTGTAGGCGGAGTTTGACCTCTTTATGTCATCAACCTGGGCCAGGATCCACTCCTTTCCTTCGGCCTTGGCCTTGACGTAAGTGCCCCTTCCAACCTCTTTATTTATGAGAAACTTGAATGCTAATGGATTGGTCTCGCCAACAATTGTGCCGACCGATCCCTTGACTATTGACTTCAAATATAATCACCGCTGAGGCGTGCCATTAGATGCTTCAACATCTGCTGCTCCGTCACCATTCTTTTGTTTCCTCTGAACGGATATATGCACTATCATATCACATGCATCAAAAGTTTTAATTTGCCCTTCTTGCTACATCTCCCGTTTTAATACAGTTCTTGAAGTATAAAAAGATTGGTCCCTGGCGAGATGGAACTTAACTTTGTCGTTGTATTTATATAATGATCCTCTGAGCTATATGCATGATTTTATGCCATAAGGCGGCGGGTATTCAAGTCAATCCATATCTGCACAATGGGTGTGTATTTTGCATATTAGACATCATATAAAGCTACTTTAAATGCTAGATATTAACATCTAGATAATATTACTCGCCAGAGGGAGAAACTTATCTAAATCCCGAGTGCAGCGTAGCGAATATCTCTCATAGAAATCGGGCTTCCGAATTAAGCTTCTGATGAGGGCAGCAAAACCATCCAATCCGAAGCGGGGCCGGACTTCAGGCCCAAGATGGTCGCTTTACCAGCCAGAAAGGATGACACCTGCAACCGGTCGCATTCAGATCAGGTCGCGAATTGGATCGGGACGCAGATGATGGATAGCTTCTTCTCGAAAACAGCCCTCAGGGGTTGTAATAATATTTAGGCTGTTTCTTCATCATCAGCCCGAAGGCCAATCCGACCAAAAGCCCCACGATATGGGCCATATGTGCGATGTTGTCCGGGGCACCAAAGAATAACAAATCCATCAGGGCAAACAGCACGACCAAGGCCCGAATGCTCATAGGTACTATGAAGAAGAGCAGTACTCGAATCTCAGGAGCGATTATAGCCAGACACCCCATGACTCCATAAAGAGCTCCGCTCGCTCCCACCAGAAATCCGTCCGAGACCGTCATCTGGACCAAAGCCGCCACTATCCCGGATAGGATGTAGATCTCCAGGAATTTGGTCTTTCCCACACGCCTTTCCAGCTCCATGCCAAAGAACAAGAGGACGAGCATATTCAAGAGGAGGTGGTTGAAGTTGGCATGCACGAACATATGCGTCAGAAGAGTCCAGGGCCTCTGCATTACATAATCCGGATTTAGGGCCAGGTAGTTATATACTAAGCCAGGGACGATCTGGCTCAGGAGAAATACTATCAGGCAGATCGATAATATAATGCCTGAATAGGATACAGGCAGCCCGAAAGGAATGCGACTTCTCCAACCGCTGTCACGGATATCCAGGTCTCCCCATTCATCCCTCTGCCTGTATTCCTCTCTTCGACCTGCTATTGACAAGAGCGGCACCAAATGGCGGCATCTTTCCCAGGCACAAGCTCTCAAGCCGTCCGGCCAAAGAAACGGCTGACTAGATAGCAGACTCAATTTTAACCTCAAAATTATTCCGTAACGTACTGGCCGTCGCGGAGCACTATGACATAATCGGCTGAGTTCCTGAGGGCCACAGAGAAACCCGGCTCTGCCCCGAAGATGATGGTCTCCTTGCCGTGTTCCATGGCCTTCATGAGCACCGGTTTAAGATCTGCATCTCTGGTGACGAGGGCCAGGGTATCGATGACAGGGTTGTATATCATGTCCACGCCCTCTACTGCCATCCTTACATCCACATCACTGGTGCAGATCACCGGCTCAAACCCCTGATTTTCCACCGCTTCAACCAGCTTCTCCGATGCATACTGATTCAAGAAGACCTTACCCATCTTGATATCGCCGTAATCCTTGAGGATGTCCCTGATCTCCTCCAGGTCCATCTGGAACTCTTTTCTGAGCATATTGGGCCCATCGACGAGGAGGCCTATTTGCTTTCTCCCCTTCTCCTTTCTGGAGCCCAGATACCTCATGATGTGCTCGAAGTGTATTGGCATCCGATCCATGTTGACCCTTTCTCGATAATTAGATGTTCTGAATTCTCTTCCGATTTCAGTACATTTCAACGGATGTTATAAATTCGTTTGGTATTCTCCGCTGTTTTCTCTGCAACCTCTTGCGGCTCCATGCCTCTGATCTTGGCGATGAGTCGGACGGAATCCTGGATAAATGAGGGCTCATTTCTGCCACTGCGTGGGCTTAGGAATGGGCTGTCGGTCTCCACCAGAAGATAGTCCATTGATACATTCCTCGCCAGAATCTGGTGGTGTCCGGAGCGGCAGATGCTTGTGGCCAGAGAGATGTAGAATCCTCTGTCAATGGCCTCTTTCATGGTGGCGAGAGTTCCGCTGTAGCAGTGAAACACGACCTTATCCAGGTGTTTGACCATCTCCAGGGCAGGCTGTTCCGCATCCCGGGAATGAATAACCAGCGGCAAATTCAGAGATTTAGCCAGGTCTATGACCTTTCTGAAAACCTCTGCCTGCCGCTCTCTCGAGCTGGCGTCTTTGCAGTGGTAATAATCAAGTCCTGCCTCGCCGATTCCCAGCGCCTGTCCCGCATTCTCCTCTATCTGCGCCAATCGCAGCTTCAGTTCAGGATCTTTTTGGCCTTCTATGGTGTTGGGACTGAGACCGAGGGTGGCGAAGATGAAATCATATTTCTTCGCCAGATCCAGTGACTTTTGATTGGTGGAATAGTCCACGCCCGAGTTGATCATCCGGACCACGCCGCACTTTCGGGCGTTCTCCATCACAGCTTCGCGATCTTTGTTAAACTGCTTGAAATCGAGGTGACAATGTGAATCGATTATCCCAGGCACTGATTCATTCAACAAGAGGTTCCTCCAGAAGCATCAATCTATTTATGGCGCTGACCAGGGCCTCAACTGAGGCCATGACGATATCCTCGCGCGCCGAGCGGGCGCTGACCTTGCGGCCCCGGTCATCCTCAACTCCAATAACCACTTCCGCCAGTGCATCTGCACCACCAGTTATGGCTTCTATCCGAAAATCGCAGAGGTGAATGGATGTCTCGCTCTCCAGGATACCCTGCACAGCGTTTACGGCCGCGTCTACCGGTCCCACGCCGATACTGGCCAGGACCTTCTCCTTACCCCGCACCAGGGCCTTCACGGTTGCCGTGGGCGTGATGATGTTCCCGGTCATGACTGAGACCTCTTTCAGCACCACTGCCTGGCTGCCCTTAGCCACCTCTCCAATCACAACATCGGCAATGGTTTGAAGATCTATATTGCCGATCTGCTTTCCTTTATCACCCAGCTCTTTAACCCTCTCCAGGATCTCCTGAAGCTGATCTTCTGTGGGCCGGTAGCCTGCTTCCTCCAGAACTTTGGCCACAGCGTGCCTTCCGGTATGTTTGCCGAGAACTATGCGCCTCTTGTGGCCCACCATCTCAGGAGTCATGATGCCGGGCTCAAAGGTCTTGCTGTTCTCGATCACTCCATGGCTGTGAATGCCGGACTCGTGGGAGAAGGCGTTCTCCCCCACAATGGGAGCCGTTATAGATATATTCACCTTGGTCAGCCGCTCCACGAGCCGGGCCGTCTCCACCAGATATTCCGTCTTTATGTCGGTTCGGGCTCTGTAGATGGAGTGCAGGCTCATCACCGTCTCGGCCAGGTTGGCGTTGCCGGCCCTTTCACCCAGGCCGTTAACGCAGACCTGGACTTCTCTTGCTCCGGCTTCGACGGCTGCCAGGCTGTTGGCCACAGCCAGGCCGAAGTCGTTATGGCAGTGGACGTCGACCACCATATCCACATCATCACAGATGTCCTTGACAAATCGATAGAAACTGGATGGATTCGCCACTCCCACGGTGTCAGGGATGTTGATAACATCGCAATGCACCTCTTCTACCGCCTTGAAGATGCGGTGCAAGAACTCGGGAGAGGTGCGGGTGGCATCCATTGCCGAGAAGAGGCAGGTCCTTCCCTGGTCCTTCACAAACTGCACTGTTTCCCTGGCCCCTTCTACGATCTCATCATGGCTCTTTTTAATAGTATGAGCGATCTGGATATCCGAGGTAGGAACAAAGACATGCACCATACCCACATCAGCATCGATACAGGCCTGGGCATCTTTCTTGACGATACGGGAGAGACCGCAGACCTGGGCATTCAGGCCTGCTCTGGCAATCTGGCGGACGCTGTCAAACTCCCCCTTCGAGGAGACGGGAAACCCGGCTTCGATGACATTCACACCGAGTTTATCAAGCTGCCAGGCGATCTTGAGCTTCTCTTCCTGAGTGAGAGATACCCCGGGAGTCTGCTCTCCATCGCGAAGGGTGGTGTCAAAAATGCGAACTCTTTCATCAACAAGCGAACGAACGTCGTAGAAGGCGATTCCCCACAGAGGTTTCGTGTGTCATAAATCATGATTAACATATCCGCCCTATAAAACTTTTGCCAATAAAAATTGCTATTTTCGTTTTTCATAATCCTCTATGAAATCCGTTCCTGCATATCACACAGAAATTATCGATATGGGAGCACCGGACCCTCGATAGAGAACAACATATTGATTTGGTCGGAATCATCCAATCAATGCACCTCACATTTCAGCCTACACCCCTGCCGGCAGGAAGAAGAATGCCAGGCCCAGGATGCCATAAACCGCCAGCAGCATTGCTCCTTCCAGCCAGTTAGATTCTCCATCCAGGGCAACCAGGGCCGAGATGAACGTTGCAGCGGCCAGGGCAATTAGCTCCAACTGATTGAACTCCAGTGTGAGTGGATCTCCCATAATGAAAGAGACGAAGACCAGCACTGGTGTAACAAAGAGCGCGATCTGCAGGCTGGACCCCAGGGTGATAGAAAGGGACAGATCCATTTTATCCTGCCGAGCAGCCTGTACTGCGACGAGATGCTCAGCAACATTGCCGATAATGGGGACGATTATTATTCCTACGAAGAAAGGCGTCAAGCCAAGGACCGTGGTGGCAGCCTCTACCGACCCCACCAGGAACTCGCTCATCAGGACGATTCCGGCCATGGAGAAGGTCATCATTGCTAAAGCCTTGCGCATACTCCAGCGGTGTGTGGGAAGGGCCTCTCTTACCGTTACGGCATCGCATTTTTCTGAACTGCAACTCTTCAGAGTGTATATGATGAAGAGGATATATAGGATCAGTATCGTTCCCGCTGTAGTCAGGCTCAGCTCCACGACTCGCAGCTTGTCCGGTTCTATGTAATGACTGAAGAGCGAGGGCACACTCATGGCGATCAACGCCAGGATGGTCATGGTGGCATCCGTGTCTACATGGCGGCGATCGAATTTCTGCAGACCGTTCTTGAGACCTCCTACGAGCATGGCCAATCCCAGGACCAGAAGCAAATTACCTAAAATTGAGCCGGTGATAGAGGCCCTGACCAACTCCATCTGGCCTGCCTGGAGCGCCACCAGGGTGATAATCAATTCCGCTGCATTGCCAAAGGTTGCGTTCAGGAGACCTCCGATGCGCGGACCTGTTTTCAGAGCCAGTGCTTCAGTGGCCTCTCCCAGAGTTCCAGCCAGGGGAATGATAGCTAGTGCCGAGGCTGCAAAGACCAGCGCCCCGCCAGTGTGGGCCAATTCCATCAGAATTGCGACCGGCAAAAAAAGCAGCAACCATTGTATTCCTCGCATTGGATATGGTCCTCATTTCCAAAGATAGCTCTGGAGATATTCCTTGGGATAAAAGATTAGTCCAAACTACAAAAAGCCGTCTCCAAGAGCGGTAGAGAAGGACTTAAGGTCATCTAGCCACTACTCACGGTCTTTAGATATGGTTGACCTATGGTTGGACCAGGAGATTCGGCCTGGTGCCAGGAGGACCACCACGGCTGCCACCAGGCAATTCACTGCCGCCAACAGCCAGAACAGCCTCACCAACTCGGATCCAGAGAACGCTGGGAAGAGGTACAGACCCATGGTATTTGCCGCAGTATGGTACAAGATGGCCAGCAATGCGCTCTCGTTGGCATTGTAGTAAACCCAATTTGTCACTACAGCCGAAGCTATAGTTGCGATCAGGTACGGCACAGCGATTGATTCTTCGGCCAAAGCGAGAGGCAAATGCCAGCCTGCAATTAACACTCCGAGGATCAGGGTGTTCTCAAGAGGTGAACGGCTGGCAGGAAATCTGGGCAGGGCATAGCCTCGCCAACCTGAATCCTCTCCCAGCGGAGCATCGATCATGGCGATGGGAAACAGTAGGAAGAGACTGAACAGGCTGATCTGCTCCAAGTTGATATGTTCTGTGAACGACTCATCTCCTCCAAGCAGAATGCTGAAGTAGACTGCGGCAAGGGCGATAGCAGCTGGGAGGAGCAGTGCGGCAGCATACCATTTAATCCCAACGCGCCATAGCGTACAACGCCTGAACATATCTTTCAATCCGTCCTTTCCGCATGTGATGCCTGCAACGATGACTGCCGCAAGCATTGGTCCATAAGGGAAGAGAAATGGGATACTGGGCCAGGCCCTGGATAGTATAAGGTTCCCCCACGAGAGGCCATAAGCCAGCACGAAGAATGTAACTACAGGATGACTTTTAACGACCGAAACCATTGGTCTTATACATGCTTCTATCATTTAAATCAATTTTGAGCGATATTTCAGCAGCTTGCATAAATGGTGAATAGAAGAAAGCCTCCGTATAATTTCCTTGCGGAGAGAATGATAATGTTGTGCCATGATAAAGAATATAAGAAGAATCGCGGTACATGCTAATGGAGTGTCATTCCTTTTCGCATGGATCCTTCCTGCACTGATTCTTTCATTTTGCAGTCCATCACCGGCATTATCAATTCCAGCAGTGGACACGCATGGAATGGCAGAAGGAGATAGCCTCATGTTGGCAAGGGTTGAAGTAGAATTAGATATTTTTTCGGGAAATCCCAATCCCGTATGGACCCTGTCAGAGGCGGATGGAGTCATTTTTCTCAAGAAACTCGCAATGTTGCCCAGAGATTCATATAGAGAGCTGTCCAACAATCTCGGTTATCGCGGCTTCAAAGCCGAAGTGATAAATGAAACAGAAGAGACTCTTGTTCGAATTCAAAATGGGACTGTTCAGCTCTCACAAAATGGCACAATTGTCTATTACTGCGACGAAAACCGGCATTTGGAGAGATGGTTACTGAATTCAGGTGGAGCCACATTAAAAAGCGACCTCTCTAAATTGGTTGAGGGCGATTTTCCGGATTCTACAGCTCATCAGCCTCTAATAGAACCACATCTCGTGAAATAGTGAGACTTGCCCTCATTTTCTTGTAGAATAGACCGGGCAAGAAAAAGTTCTTCTGACAGCTCGCTTTTGCAGGTCTGACATCAAAAATGAGAATTGTACCCCCCCATCCGGCTCTGCATTCCAGGCCATTAAACGCTGGCCCTCTTCAAAGCCAGCATGCCGCCCCATAAGAATAACGCAAAAAATGCCGTGAGCGCGAGAAAGGATCCCCAGGGCAAGGGCTGGTCCAATGCCGACGCCCTCAGAAACAGGCTGGCGTGAGTCAGAGGCAGAAAATAGAGTGCATACTCCAGCCCGACAGGCACCTGGGATAGAGAGAAGAAGGTCGCGCCCAGGAAGGTCATAGGAATCAGAATAAGGCTCCCGAAGGTGGCCATGTCCTCATGAGATCGGGCCAACAGTGCTGCGAGAACGCCAAGGAAGGAGAAGGTCAGGCAGGTGAGAATCAGGCCGACCAGGAACAGCGGCCCGATGTGCATGGCAGGCGCAATTATTAAGGCCACTATCAGAAAAGCCACCGAGCTGATCAGGCCTCTGACCACTCCGATCAATGCTTTTCCCATTAAAAGCGAAGTCAGCCCGATGGGAGCCATGAGGCACTCATCGAAGCTCTTGTAGAATAGACGGTCCACATTGAGACGGTTCCCAGCTCCATTGAAGCTGGTGTTCATGGCAGTGAGAGCGATGATGCCCGGAATCACAAATTCAAGATAGCTCGTTCCATTGAGACTCATGCCTCTGCCCAGCCCCCATCCAAAGGCCACCAAATATAGCAATGGACTGACAAGGGTGATGACGAGAAACTTGGGGCCCCGGCGCTTGAGAGACATGAGGTCCGCCCAGAGTATGCTGTAGGCATCCATTGTCGATTGCCTGGCTGATCCCATTATTGACCCCATTGCCTAATCCCCGGTGACCTTCTGGCCGGTCAGTTCGATGAAGACATCTTCCAAATTCGACTCCCGCATGACCACTCTTTCTGAGCTGGGCAGCGTCTGGATGAACTCCGCGGCCATGGCCCTATCCGGGAAATACCTGTATTGAGTACCGTTTCCCGACAATTGCATCTCCACGGCAATCGTGCCCAGTTTTTGTCGTAAGCTGGGAGGCGAGCCAATGGCAATCATCCGGCCTTGATGCAGCACGCCCACTCTCTTGCATAACGCCTCTGCCTCTTCTATATAATGAGTGGTCAGAAAGACGGTTGCACCCTCGGAGTTCATCCTGCGGATGAGATCCCATACCTTGCGGCGGGCATGGGCGTCCAAACCTACTGTTGGCTCATCCAGAAAGAGAAGCTTCGGTCTGTGGATGAGAGCCCGGGCAATCATGGCGCGCCTTTTCATGCCGCCCGAGACATCATCAATGAGGTAGTCGGCATGATCGGATAGCTCCACATAATCCAGGAGCTCTGCTATGCGCTTCTTTCGATCTGCCCTGGAAAGGTGGTGCAGCCGTGCATGCAGCTCCAGGTTCTCGGCAATGGTCAGGTCCCGGTTCAGGCTGAGATGCTGCTGGACTATGCCGAACTCCGACTTCACCCGTGCAGGATCTCTGACCACATCTATGCCATTAATCCAAACCTGCCCGGATGTGGGCTTGGTGAGGGTGGTAAGTATGCGAATGGAGGTTGTCTTGCCGGCTCCATTGGGTCCCAGGAAGCCGAAAAGCTCACCGGACTCAACCGCCAGATCCAGGCCGTCAACCACCTTTATGCCTGAATAGTCCTTGCATAGTCCCGATATCTCAATCATCTTGCTCAAATCGCTGGCAACACCCCTGGGATTCTTCTGTCCGATCTCCTATGTATTGCTCTCAAAGATCAGCTTTTGCTCACCATCTACAATGCCGTAAAGAGCTTCCGGACTCAAGCCGGATAGAGGATAGTATTTTCCGCCTGCAGTTTCTGCGATCTCCCGACAGTAGCCGAGCCTGATGTCCATGAAGGAGCTCTCCACAACTTCGGTATCTATGACGATGGTGTGCACTCCGAGCCGTTTGCTCTGTTCCGAGATCTCCATCAGCTCGTCTTTGATCTTTCCTCCCATTCCCACATTGGCCCTTCCATCGGATATGAGCACCATCATGGTCTTGGTCTCCTCATCCTTGCGCAGCTCGCCCTGCAAAATCTGCAGTCCCCGGGAGAGGCCGGCACATAGCGGCGTCTTGCCGCCTGTGGGAAGCTCACGCAATCGGCTCAGGGCCAGATCCACGCTGGAAGAGGGCGACAGAATTGGCTCCGCCTCCGTGCCTTTGAAGGCCACCATGCCGATTTTGTCTCTCTTCTGGTAGGAGTCCATGAGCATGGAGAGAACCGCTCCCTTGGCGCTCTCCATCCTCTGCATGGCCCCCATGGAGCCGCTGGCATCCACCACGAAGAGCACCACGGCCGAGGTCTTGCCAACCCTCTCCTTCTCTCTAATATCTTCGCTCAACACTCGTATGGCATTGGGACCGAATCGAACCCTCTGATAAGGGGCTGCCGCTCGAATCGTAGCATCGATGGCGATGTCTTTGCCATCCATGGGCATCCTCTGGCGCAGATATCGACCCCGTTTCTTCAGGGCCAAGGTATTCATTCTTCTGCCGCTGGTTTT
Organism: uncultured Methanosarcinales archaeon; assembly: GCA_963843555.1. Taxonomy (GTDB): domain Archaea; phylum Halobacteriota; class Methanosarcinia; order Methanotrichales; family Methanotrichaceae; genus Methanothrix. Next base: position 96,300 of record CAWJKV010000007.1, on the reverse strand, counting down.
TCGGCGCGCAATCCTATCTCTCTTGTGGGGCATATTTATCTGGCGCACATCAATGGACGATCCGACACTGAAGATCTGCTCCTCGGCTTTTGCCGCCTGGGTCTGCTTTGAATCCTGCTGATCATCGGGCTCGTGAGTCTGAGGCTCTTCTTTCTTCTGCGACCGATGCGGGTGTTGCTGCTCTTGTTGATGCTTTTCCATGGACTTTTCCAGCTTCTCTTTATTCAGGTGGGCGGCTCAAAGGGCCTGCTTCTCATCCTGTGGGCCAGGGCCAGTTGCATGGCCATCTTTGCGTCCTCAGAATTGACCTCTGCTCTCCCCTCGAAAGCGGCAATGGTCCTGGCGGTCCTGGAGATGACAATCTCAGCCCGGTGCGTCTTGACGCCCAGGTCGATGCAGGTAGAGGCGATGGATCTGAGAAGATCATCGCTCATGATCACTTTCCGAAGCCTATTCCTGGCCTGAGCGATCTTCCCTTTCAGCTCCTCCTGTCTGGCATGGCACTGCATGGCGAAGACTTCCGGATCACGATCAAAGCTCTCCGCCATCTTGGCGATCTGCATTCTCTGGTCCACATCTTCAATGCCGACAACGCTGACCTGCAGCCCGAACCGGTCCAGAAGCTGGGGCCGGATCTCTCCCTCCTCTGGGTTCATGGTTCCCACTAAAATGAATTTGGAGGGATGGGCCACTGACACGCCCTCCCTTTCCACAATATTTACCCCCATGGCTGCAGAGTCCAGGAGGACGTCGGCCACGTGATCATCCAGAAGATTGACCTCATCTATGTAGAGTATGCCTCGATTGGCGGCTGCCAGGATGCCCGGTTCCAGGGCTTTGATGCCTTCCTTGATGGCTCTCTCAACATTCAAAGAGCCCACGACACGGTCTTCAGTGGCGCCCAGAGGCAGATCCACCACCGGAGTCTTGCGTTCGATCTCCTTTATCAGATTTTTCTCTTCCAATGTTGTCGGATTGTTAGATGCAGCATTATTATCCTCTAATTGCTCCTCATTTTCCAAGGATCGCATAGGAGTTGTGTAGAAAATCCCAGGAACACCATTGGACAGCCACTGTTGATGGAGTTTAGCGAAAGGTTTAAACCTACGTTGATTTATTGTCAACCAAAATCAGGGACATTTGGTCGACAATAGAAGGGGTGTTTGCGAATCAATCGGCTTTTGTAATTGTGGTCTATCTGCTGGCTATCCTCATCATAGGAGCGTGGAGGCTTCGTATGAGGAGCCTGGAGGATTTTCACCTGGCGGGCAGAAGCCTTAGGATGATCTTCCTGATAGGCACTTTTTGTGCCACAATAATAGGAGCCTCATCCACCATCGGAATGGCGGGACTGGGATTCAGCAAAGGCTTTCCCGGTGCCTGGTGGATGCTCTCCGGCACTATTGGAATGCTTATTCTTGTTTTTTTTGCCGGAAGAATTAGATCAACGGGATGTTATACTCTGCCGCAACTGGTGGGATCGTTTTATGGTGAAAGAGCAAGGACTGCAGCCTCAATTCTCATCGCCGTCTCCTGGGTTGGTGTGATCGCCGTGCAGATCATAGCTTCTGGAAAAGTCCTCAGCGCGGTCTTCGGAGGAAACGGAACTCTCTTCATGGTTATATGCACGGCGGTGTTCGTCCTTTACACAGCGCACGGTGGGCAAAGCTCAGTCGTTAGAACCGATCTGGTGCAGTTCCTGATAATAATAATGGGAATGATTCTTCTATTCCAGGCGGCTCTTAATGCATCCGGGCCGGGGCTTCTCTTAAGCGAGAGTTTTCCCACTTCTGATAAGATGGGTGGCTGGGAAGCGATCTCCATGCTATTGGTAGTGGGCTCAGCCTACCTGATCGGTCCAGACATGTATTCGCGCCTGCTCTCTGCCCGCAGCCCGAGAGAGGCAAAGATTTCCGTATTCATTTCGGCAATCGTCCTCATCCCATTGGCATTTCTCATCACATCGCTGGGCATCTTTTCCAGGTCTCTTTATCCGACAATATCTCCTGAGCAGGCTATTCCATCGCTCTTGACGGAGCTTCTCTCACCGGGAATTGAGGGCATTGTGGCAGCTGCACTCTTGGCGGCTTTTATGTCTTCGGCTGACACGAGCCTGATGACCGTCACATCCATCCTTACCCTTGATATATACAAAAAAATAAGACCCAAAGCCAGCTCGCACCATTTGATTCAGGTCTCGCGGATCGCGGTATTAATCATTGGTGCATCTGCCCTTCTCCTAGCGGTCTCAATGCCGAGCATCACCAAGACCTTGCTCATTGCCTACACGGTATTCACCAGCGGCCTCCTCTTACCTGTAGTTGCCGGGTTTTATAAAGAGAGGCTCGGCCTCACGTCTTCCGGAGCGCTGTCTGCGCTGGTGGGAGGAGGCGCTACAGCCATAATCTTCGGCCAGAGCTATCCATTGCTAGGAATGGCCGTCTCTGGAACCTTCCTTTTTGGAGTGAGCTACCTGGAAAGATGGCATAGAAAAAGAAATCCAAGCGATCCGACATGATTTAGCTTGGCTTATACCCCCGCGGCTCATCCACGATTTCCATAGTTGCAATAGCGTGTTTGAAGACCAATAACTCGCCCTTTGCCGTTTGGAGGAGGATCTCATAGGGGTTGAATGACTCAATGGTTCCAGTAACCGGCTGGCCTCCTGAGAGCAGGCGGATCATCACTTTCTTTCCTTTGAACTTTGGTATGAATTGCGGTGATGATTGTTTTGCGGTGGGCTTTTCATCTTCAGGCATTTCCATCCTGTATTCAAAAACAGTTTCTACTTATTAACCTGACCCTTCTGTTCACATTGCCTGATAAAACTGCGATTTTCTTCACTCAATCAAGAAAAGAAACAGACAAATCATTTTGCGCCCATCAATTAAAATTATAGATAACGATTAAGTATTCTGCACTTTCCAACTTTTTAGAAGATTTATAATTTCTTTCAACTGAATTGAATTATAAGTTTAATAATAAAAATTAAAGCTTTTATACTAAGATCAAAATCTCTTTTTCGGGAGTAGAATGATCAAGATAGTTAAAGCACCCTTACAATTTAGAGCCATTCTTAAATGAATTTAAGGACCTCTTCACGAAAACCGAGTTATGGATCATTTCGGGATTTATGCAGAGCACTAAGCGTATGTGATAAATCCAAAACCGTTGCTAACCTTTGTGATACTATGGCTGAATGTAACAAGGGGAGAAAAGCACGTTCTTCGCACAATTGGTTCCTAAGCGATGCGAATTGGGATGAGAATGAAGTTGCACAGCGCAAAGTAGGTCTTTTTATTGAACAGTTATGTTTAAAAGAAAATGATAGAATATTGTTAATAATTGACGATACATTCGATGAGAAAGAAGGGACTCAGACAGAGGGTGCAGGAAAATTTTACGACCATAGTAAGGAAACCTATTTGGGGTAACAATTTTGTTACTTCCGTTATCTAATCAAAGGGATTGTTTATTCCACATAAAGCCAAGATGTACATCAAAAATAGAGACGAAAATGAAAATTTTAAAACAAAAATACAGATTGCTTTTGAAGAAATTATTTGAACCGCTAAAAGTCCCAAAGAGCGTTGATCTGTATATTGTTTTTGATAGCTGGTGGTTTTCTTCGGATCTATTTACCAAGTGTCTTGGCTTAGGACATAATATTATTCAACACCGTGCGCGGCTGAAATGGACTTGACACATCTACCAAGTTGCACCCAAGAACCTTGACTGAACTGCGCTTTGTATTCCTTTATGGCCATCTGAAACTATCTGTTTAACACCTTTCAAACCGCGATCAGTTAGCTCATCAAAGAATCCGGAACAGAAGCCATCGCACTCATTGTCCGTAATCTTGGCTCCAAGGATCTGGCGATATCCATCATCACGAACCAGGTTAAAGAACAAAGTCAAGAGCTTCTCCAGGCCATCAAGGTGACATGCCGGCTGCTGCGGAAGAATTTGCTAATTAAAGAGTAACTGATAACTCACAGGAACTTCTGGTAATCTCGCAAGACTACAATAGCCCGAGTGAGCCCCTGCCTCACGTAGCGGGACGTCCCTGCAATCTCCGCTCGTTCGGATTTCTGTCAATATCCTTGCCAGCCTGACGCATCCCTGTCGCCCCCTGGTCTTCTCGCCCGCGAGCAGCCCGGCCACGCGCGCGCACCCGCGATCCCGCGCGACCGCAAGCGCAGCCGCCCGAGCGGGCCTCCGGCCTTCTGGCGTGCAGGTATTCGGTACGCGCACGGGAAGATCGAAAATGATTTCTTTATGAACAGCATATATTTCCAAGGGTGAAAGCATTTCGACAGTAGGTATTGACGGAGATTTCCTTTCAGGCTTTAACATAGCTGGGGCAAATGAATATCTTCTGGCTCTTAAGATTCTCATTGTCCTATTTGTAATCCTGATTGTGGTATGGAAGCTGCATCCCCTAAGCATCCGAGATGCTGAGGTCTGATGATTTCGGTCGTGACCTTGGGGGCCTTGTCATACCTGGAAGAGGTCCTCCTAGCCATCTCAACTCGAACGGATTCCGGCTTGATTCACAGCCAAGCCGCATCCCTGCCGCTTCCGGGTCTCCTCGCCCGCGAGCATGCCCGGCCACGCGAGCGCACCCGCGATCCCGCGCGACCGCAAGCGCAGCCGCCCGAGCAGGCCTCAAGACTTCCGGCGGAAGGCTCAAGAATCGAGCAATCCCAGATCCCTCTCGACGATTTGGTGGAGCCAGAAGACCTTCTGGTCTGCAATCCCGGACTTTGATGGGCAGAATCTTGCCCTTTTTTCCGGTCGGATCTTGGGCGAAGGCGGCGGCCCACTCTGGGGCGGTGAAATCGGAGGCTAAAAGTCTTGTGATAGAACGAGGATAGTTCGTTCCGTCCCTTTTATCGCTTTATCCATCTCGAAGGGGAAAGTTGCATCATGGGCGGAAGTCCCAGGCCTGCAGTACAGTGCTGTATCCAACTTCCTCCAGCACCAGGCAATTTATTCCGCCCAGGCGGTCGGCCTGGTTGTAGCTGATGAAGAAGTCTTTCATCGCTGCAAAAAGTGTATACTATCCTGTAAAGCTTCGTCCTTTCAGAGATCAATTTGTAGCAAATTTAGTTGTTCATATTAACTATCTAACTGGTACTCATTATATTTTAAAACGATATGTAATATAAATATTTTCTATTGAAAATTTCTTTACTAATTTAATGAACCCAAAGACATAAATATAATTGAGTACTACTTTGTCTAAACTAAAAGATTTAGGGGGTAAGACTATCAAAACAAATAAATTTGTATTGGCATTGACCTTTGCCATGCTATCCATTCCGGTTATGGCTCAGGGATTTGGCGGGGATGGTGGCGTAGACATCCTCGGAAAGGATGGAGGAATATTTATGTCAGAAGGATCTGCCTTTAGGTTCCCGTATTTTGCGAACACTAATCTCGACATTCTGACGGTTGGAAATGATAGGGCTTTGGCCATTGGGCCGGGATTAGATCCTATTGCAACAAACAATCTGGAGATCAAGAAGAATCAGGATTCTGGTGAGTGTGAATGTTGTAGCAGTGGCAACGTTTCCTGCCAAGACTGCTGCATCAAGGTCAATCTCGAGCAGGTCAAGGTAGGAAACAGGGATGCAATGGCTTTCGGACTTTCAGAAGCCACCAACAACGTCAAAATAGTAACTAACCAACAATAGACCAATCCCCGAAGCAATGGCATGAGATATTGGAACGAATAATCGAAAACACATCGGCACAGTGCTGCTGGTGTTCTCTTTTTTGTGTGAATTCTTGAACTAGATTAGCCATTAGATTGTAGATTGTCGCAATAGTCTATATCCATCATAGATTATAAAATCGGGGTTGTGATCCGAGGCAATACATTTTTATTCTCTCTCCTTACCAGATCACCTTACTACCTTTCCAGGTCAGACATCGAAAGCCAATGAGAATCATTGGATGCAAAACCATGAATTTCAACCCATAGGTATTCTCGAACCTGAAGGCACCTCATCCCATCCTCCTCCAGCCGCTTTTGGCCTCGCTTTCCCAAGCCACAAAAAAATGGCAGATGCTCGCCCGAGCTATGTGCACAGGGGTTGGGTGAAAGATCTAATATTGTGAAGCGTATGTCGGCTGGGTTGGCATCGTGTACGGCTGTTGCATCGGATATTGGTACTGATTTGATGCGGTTCCACCGGACGGATACGGGAAGTTTACTGGAAATGTGCTGGGGCTTTCAGGATTCACTACTGACCAGACACCATAATTATCCTTTAAACCCTGGCCGTAGACGTCGCCGGGCTTTGTATCCCTGTAGAAGTAGTATAATGGCCAACCCTTGAAAGCTATCTGCTGATATTGTTTAGATCCACTTACAGTTATGACGCTGAAATCCGCAGGATTCAGGTTTCCTGGAACGCTTATGCCCCCCGAGTAGAATGGAGGCCAGCTTCCAGTGCAAGTGGCGTCGGTGCATTTGCTGGTATAGCTACCTTGATCGCTTTGTAAATGGTAGAGTGTTCTGCCGCTGCCATCGGTTAGGTATGTGCCTAGGGCGGAATTGGTGGCAGTCATTATGCTATATCCCGTTGCACTAGAGGGATACGTCTGTGTTGGTGTGGTTGTCTGCGCTGGTGCAGCATACGTGGGTACAGGATATGGCAGGACTCGGAACGATGAATATTGAGGGTAGTAATAAGTGTAGGGGCTGTAGTAATACGGGTAGGCAGCCATCGGATAGTCGGCATAGTTGTACGGGTAATAACCACCGTTGAGGAAACGATATGCTTCAGAATACCATATCGCCTGCTGTTGTGCCGGCGTTAGAGAATGGTTATATGGCGCCTGGGACACTGCTACTAAGTGGGTTGCCAATAATAATAAAGCTACCATAAATAAGCATGAGTTTTTCATCTTCATGCATAAATAATGGTCTTTGGTGATAATATTAATTGCGGTCCTTAACGCATCCGGCCATTGACTTCACCAATCCAAACAGAGCCTCATTTACCGGAACCTCTATGTCATTTCTTTTTGCCAATTGGATAATATAGCCGTTGATGGAATCGATCTCAGTCATCTTCTTCTTTTGTACATCCTGGAGCATGCTGGAAGTGTTATGAGAGGTCTTCTCGGCTACAGAATAGACGACTTCGAGGATGCTCTCCACATCTGTCTCCAGGCCCTCCCTTTGGGCAACGCTTACGCCTTCCCTGATGATGTTTTGCACAGTGCCACTCAACTGATCGGATAGAACGATCCCATTCTCCTGGCCAGTAATGGCGGTTATAGGATTTACTACAGAGTTGACGAAGAGCTTATCCCATTGATGTTTCTTGAAATCAGGGGCGAATTCAATCTCAAAGCCTGATTCCCTGAATCTGAATTCCAGGAATTCATTCAGGGATTGTTTTCGTTTTACACAGATTTTGTCGTCAATAACGGTCTTTCCCAGACCTTTTAGCTCAATCAAACCGTTCCCGGTGAATCTCACTCCAATGGATGTGATCCCTTCCAGGACCCTGCTGGGCGAGAGGGCCGTCAACTGCTCAAAGATTTCTTTGCTGCCCATGCCATTCATCAAGAGGAGAAAACAGGCGTTCTTCAGTCTTTCTTGCAGCAATCCCGACTCATTCAGCTCAATGCACACATTTGGCAGGGCATACGTTTTAACACATACTATTACCAATTCAGGATAAAAATCAGATTCTTTGAGATCATCGAGATTTCCAAAGCAGTATTTGAATTGCAGGAGCTGTGAGCGATCTGGAAAGCTATCTGGAAAATCTATCCGCAAACCAGCTTCCATGATCTTCTGCATATGGCTTGCCCTTCCCAACAGGGCAACGTTTTCGATTTTCGGGCCATTGGGTTGAGAAGGCGCCATGAGGAGATACCCTACAAAAGATCCGATTGCCCCCGCGCCGTAAATCAAGACGTTTGTCATTCCATAGCCCATTCCATTCGCCATTCATTTCTCAGCGCAATCTCTCTCCATTCATGGCTTTGTTGTCTGCATGCAGTTTGCGTAATCATTTATTGCCTCTATAAAATCCTTTTCAGAGCGTCAAGCTGATTATGATATAGAGACCACATCTTAGAAGGTTTAAGCGGAGAGGGAAGAAGATAAGGAAAAGGAAGAAGAAGAGGAGAATAGGAGATTAAGGAGAGAGAAAAAAGGAAGCTAGAGAAAGCCAAGAGTAAGGTGGATGGGAGAGCCAAGAGGAATGAGGAGAGGGAAAAAGAATGAAAGATAAAACGCTCCTGGTGGAGTTCAGGAAGATCTATCCTGAGAAGTTCATGCCTGAGGAGAACATATTCAGCCATATCCATGCTGGAGATCGGATATTCATAGGAACCGGTTGCGGTGAGCCTCAGTATCTTGTGCAGGCGCTTGTCAACTATGTCAAAAACGATCCCAAGGCGTTCTTCGACGCCGAGCTGATCCATGTCTGGACTCTGGGCGTTGCACCCTATACCGATGAAAAGCTCCAGGAGAACTTCAGGCTCGACTCCTTCTTTGTAGGAGACAGCACCCGAAATTCCGTCAACCGCGGCGAAGCAGACTACACCCCCATCTTCCTCTCCAGTGTCCCCGATCTCTTTCGATCGGAATTGATTCCTGTGGACGTGGCCCTGATCCAAACCTCTCTGCCGGACAAGCACGGTTACTTGAGCCTGGGAATAAGCGTGGACGTGGTAAAATCCGCTACTGAGATGGCGAAACTCGTCATAGCTCAGGTCAACATGAATATGCCCCGCACTCACGGTGATGGATTCATAAACATAAGAGACATCGATTTTATCCTTCCCTACGACGAGCCGCTGCTGGAGTATTCCGTCAAAGCCCCCAACGACATTGTGCAGAGGATTGGAAAGTATGTTGCCCACATCATCGAAGACGGCTCAACAATCCAGGTGGGCTATGGGCTGATCCCGGATGCTGTTGTTCATAGTCTTGTGGATAAAAAGGATCTTGGTGTCCATACCGAGCTCCTCAGCGACGGAATCATCGAACTTATGAAAAAAGGAGTCGTCACAAACCAGAAGAAGACCAATAATCCCGGCAAGACTATCGCCTCTTTTTGCATGGGTAGCCGCGAGACCTACGAATTCCTGGACGAGAATCCGGCAGTTGAATTCAAGAGGATCGATTATACCAATAACCCGCTCTCGATATCCAGAAACAGGCTTATGACCGCCATCAACAGCGCCATGGAGGTGGATCTGACGGGCCAGGCTACGGCAGAGTCGCTGGGCGGGACTTTCTATAGCGGTACAGGCGGACAGGCGGATTTCATGCGAGGAGCCGTTCTCAGCCCGGGTGGAAAGACCATCCTGGCCCTGCCATCCACGGCTCTAAATGACAGCGTCTCCCGGATTGTTCCCGTCCTGCAGGAGGGAGCAGGAGTCACTTTGACGCGGGGTGATGTTCATTACGTAGTGACCGAATACGGGATTGCCTATCTGCATGGCAAGAACATTCGTGAGAGGGCCATGGATCTCATTGCTATCGCCCATCCCAAATTCCGGCCCTGGTTGATCGAAGCCGCTCGCAAGAGGATGCTCATCTACAAGGATCAGGTTTTCATCCCTGGAGAGAAGGGCATCTATCCCGAGGAGCTGGAGATCTACAGAACTACCAGTAAAGGGCTCAACGTACTATTGCGGCCGGTGAAGATCACTGACGAGCCTATGTTGAAGGACTTCTTCTACGACCTCTCTGAGGGCAGCATGTATATGCGTTTCTTCTCCGCCCGCAAAGACATGCCCCACAAAAGGCTGCAGGATTTCGTGGCTGTAGACTACAGCAAGAAGATGGAGATTCTGGCAGTAATTGAGGAGAAGGAGATGGAAAAGGAGACCATAATAGGCCTCGGGCAGTATGAGCTGAACTCTGATATGTACTCGGCAGAAGTTGCTCTGGTGGTGAGGGATAAATTCCAGGGGCAGGGTGTGGGAAAAGAGCTGCTCAGTTATCTGACCTACCTGGCCAGGAGGCAGGGCCTTCTCGGATTTACAGGAGATGTGCTGGTGGAGAATAAATCCATGGTAAATCTCTTAGAGAAGATGGGATTCGATACAGAGAAGAGGAGCGAGGAAGGGGTATGCGAGATGCGAATGCGGTTTCGGAGTGTGAGGGACAGATAAGAGAGTTTGGGGAAATGCGAGAGAATAAAAATATAGGCTGGCACATGAGACTGGAGACGAGCCAGAAACGAGGTGCGAGGATGATTATAGGGAAAAGGGGAAACTTGATTTTCGGTGCGGACTGCCAATCAGACACAGGTTCAGACATGGATTTTCAGACTCCAGAACGCCATCAAGAGAGCGATAAAGCCATATACGAAGAGATAAGACTTGTAGAAGATGAAGAAAAGGCTTACAATCTATGTCTCGGGAACGGTCCAGAAGGTGGGATATCGTGCCAGAGTCATGGACTTTGCCAAAATGTTGGGACTAAGGGGAACCGTCGAGAATCTGGAGGATGGCCGGGCAAAGATAATAGCGGAAGGCGACGAAGATAAGTTAAAGTGGTTTGAAGAGGCAATTGTTATCAAAAATACCTTAATCAAAGTCTCCGCTGTGGAAAAAGAATATGCCGAGCCAAAAAATGAATTCGGTAAGTTCTACAAGCTCGTAGAAAAAGGTGAGACAGATTCCCGGCTGGACGCGGCTGCGTTTCGTCTAAAGGATCTGATTGCTGCGGTAGATAGATTGAACGACAATTTAGGCGGCAAGATGGATACAATGATCAAAGGCCAGGAAAGTCTCGGCAGCAAGATGGATACAATGATCAAAGGCCAGGAAGGTCTCGGCGGCAAGATGGATACAATGATCAAAGGCCAGGAAGGTCTCGGCAGCAAGATGGATACAATGATCAAAGGCCAGGAAGGTCTCGGCAGCAAGATGGATACAATGATCAAAGGCCAGGAAGGTCTCGGCAGCAAGATGGATATAATGATCAAAGGCCAGGAAGGTCTCGGCGGCAAGATGGATGTAATAATCGATCTCCAAAAAGAGAAACTGAATGCGGAAGAAAACCTGTTGGAAGAAGTCCGAGAATCCAGAAAAGACCTAAAGGGATATCTTGAACAAAGGTTCGAAAAACTGGAATCGGAAGTCACTGAGATGCGTTCTGCCTTGATAGCAAAAGGGATCATTTAGACTCGTTTTCTTCAGTTTTATATAATTTCCATTATCCAGGCTCGACTGGAGAGCAGCCGCTGAGAGAGCTTCGTTAAATCTCCTCACGAGATGCCAATTCGTTTATGTGGTCGGCGAAGATTCCTCAGAACTTTTCTCCATAAGTCTCCAAATATCCTTGATAGATGCAATTCAGGATATGAGTTCAATCGGACCTTCCGGAAGTGATTCAATCGAGGGATGAAATCCTTTTTCAAACGTATGCAGGCTAACAATTCATAGTATTTGAGATAAGACAAAAAAAAAGCGGTTAAAAAAGGGTTACTGAGGCAGCAGAACCGTTGCTGCCTGCAGTGCCCAGTTTATGAATGCTTCCGGAAAAATGCCTATCCAAAGGACCGCAATCGTCGTCAAAACCAACGCCACGAGATACCCTTTAGACTCTGCCACCTTCGGGCCGGCTGGGTTCTTCAGGAACATATAACTTATGATCCTCAGGTAGTAGACCAGCGACAGAGCACTGTTGAGGATGGCAAGTACTGCCAGCCAGACCAGGCCGGAGTAAATGGCCGAGCTGAAGAGCACGAACTTTCCTATGTATCCTGCCGTGGGTGGGATGCCTGCCAGAGCAAACATGAAGATCAACATGCATATCGCAGTGATGGGCGCTCTGTGCACCAGACCAGCATAGTTGGATATATCGTCCGGATCGCTTGCATCGCTTGCATCGGTCTTTGAAACCATCGACGTTACCTGAGCGGTGCCGATGAAGGCTCCCGTCTTCATCAGAGCGTGTGCCAGAATGAGGAGGAACGCCCCTGCAAGGCCGAGTTGAGCCGGCGGAATTGGGATGCCGTTGAAGGAAGTTGTCGGTGCCACTCCATATGCTGCTCCTACTACCACAAAGCCGATGGCGATGTAGCCCGCCTGAGCGATAGAGGAGTAAGCCAGGATGCGGCGCACGTTATTTTGCCAGCAGGCAGCTAAATTTCCCAGCGTCATGGTTACGGCTGCAAGTATTGCGAAGGCCAGATACCACTCCATCCGCAGGGCTATGAGTGCCACGAGCAGAACACGGAAGGCTGCGACAAAGCCCATCTTCTTGGAACCGGCGGCAAGCAATGCCGAGACAAGAGGAGGTGCACCCTCATATGTATCGGGAGCCCACATGTGGAAAGGCACCAGTGCCATCTTGAAAGCGAATCCTGCGATCACGAAGAGCAGCGCGATCAGTGTAGCCGGCCCAAAATCGGCCAGCGAAGCTGTTGCGATGACACTGAGCTTGGTAGATCCCGCCATTCCATAGAACAGCGAGAAACCGAAGAGCATGAACGCAGACGCGGCAGACCCGAAGATGAAATACTTCATGGCGGCCTCGAGGTTCTTGCGGCTCCTGTCAAACGCTGCCAGGGCATATGTGGACAGGCTGGCCAGCTCAAATGCCACGAACAGGGTAATCAGGTCGATAGAGCTGGCAACCACCATCATGCCCACTGTGGCAAGGAGCAGCAGGGCATAATACTCATCTGCTCCCTTTCCTGTGTACTTGGATAGAGATGCTATCACTACCAGCAGTGATACCACAAGGAAGACGACCTTGAAGAACTGAGACAGGGCATCCACCGATATGGTATCAAAGAAGAATAAGGCCGGCGTGGCAATCATGAGATTGCTGCTTACCAGGCCCAGGGCAGCTACAAGCCCTGCTAGACTCAAGTAGCCCATGAGCTTGCCGCTATTCTTCATCAGGGATCCCAGCAGCACAATCAGTACCGCCAGGAACGTTAGCAACGCCTCTCCCCAGAGGGGTGCGTAGTGTGAAAAGTCCACTTCAGATCACCCCCATTTGGGATAAAGTCATGACCGGCTCCATAAGGGCCAGCTGGTTTGCCGCTGTCCCCATCATGTCGGTCATCAGCCCGGGCTGAAGGCCGAAGAGCAGAGTCAACACTATGATCATGCTCATGGCGAAGAGCTCATAGGCATGCGGGTCATGAACGTTCATATACTTCTTCAGAATCGGTCCGAACATAGCCTTCTGCATGGCCCAGAGATGATAGGCGGCCGTGATTACTATGCTCAAGAACACCACGATCATGGTGTAGGTCGGGAGAGTTGCGTAGGAGCCGGTCAGGACCATGAACTCGGCTACGAAGCCGCTCATGCCCGGCAGTCCCAGAGAGGCCATGAATCCGGCCATCATGAGGACGGCAAATTTGGGCATGCGATCAGCGAGACCTCCCAGATCGGCTATAATCCTGGTCCCTACCACATGCTGGATGGTACCGGCAGACATGAAGAGGACGCAGGTGATGATGCCGTGGGAGAACTGCTGGAACATGGCACCCTGTATGGACAATGTTGTGAAGGCCACAGCACCGAGAGTCACAAATCCCATGTGGCTGACGGATGAGTATGCCACCAGCTTCTTGATATCCTTCTGAGCCAGCGCCATGAAAGCTCCGTAGACGATGGAAAGCACCGCAATGATGGCGATGATGGTCACGAAGGCCTTGTCAACATTTGGCAGCATGGGCAGTATGATCCTGAAGAGGCCGTATCCTCCCATCTTGAGCAGCAGAGCCGCCAGCACCACCGAACCAGCTGTGGGAGCCTCGACGTGAGCATCCGGCAGCCAGGTATGGAAGGGGAAGGCAGGCATCTTAACCAGGAATCCCAGCAGGAACCCTGCGAAGATGATATTCAGCAGGCTGGTTGGGAAGATGGCCTTGTCTGCTGTTGCATTCAGCAAAATCAGCATGTCAAAGGTTCTTGATCCATCCGGCAGCTGGTAGGTGAAGTACATGGCGAAGATTGCCAGCAGCATCACCAGGCTTGCCACGTGGGTGTAGATGAAGAACTTGATTGCCGCGTAGTCTTTTCTCGGTCCGCCCCATGATCCGATGAGGAAGAACATGGGTATGAGCACTATCTCCCAGTAGATGTAGAACAGGAAGAAGTCCAGGGATGTGAATACACCCAGCACACCCACTTCGTTTAAGAGAAGCAGGGCAAAGTACTGGTTGGGCTTCTTTGTCTCTCCCCAGGAGTATATTATTACCAATACGGAGACTATCGTAGAGAGCAGAACTAAGGGAAAACCAATCCCGTCAACGCCCACGGTGTATTTGACACCAAGAGAGGGAATCCAGTTGTAGTTCTCTACGAACTGCATCATCGTTGAAGTTTTATCGAACTGCATATACATTTGCAGAGATAGGACTAGGGTTATCAACGAGGCGATTAAGGCCACGAATTTGGCCTTGGATCCCGCAAAGAATGAGACCATCGCACCCAAGAGAGGAATGACGATCATCCACGTTATCGCGTTCGAGATCATATCAGGCCCACCCCCATAGCCAGAACAATTACAACCACCAGCACAACTACCCCCAGAACTAAGGCTGCAACATAGTTTTGGATCACGCCGGTCTGAACCTTTCTTACATGCTGTGCGAAACCCATCACCCAGGCGCTCAGCCAGTTCAGCCATCCGTCCACGAGTTTGATGTCGATCACGTTAAAGATCAACGCCGTCCCGTAGACTATACCTTCAGAGATCCAGCCTGTCATGATTTCATGCTGGTAGTATCCTTTCAGCAGCATCTTACGAATGGGATCCTTGTCGCCTGTGACCTGGCTGGGATCGAATTTCTTGACTCTATCCCAAGTAGAATAGAGAGGCTGTGAGAATGCCGCCCAAAGCTACTATGATGGGCAATATCTGAATGTACCAGGGCTCTCCCGGTCCTTCTTCTCCGCCAGCTTCTCCTTCGCCGCCAGCCGCCTGCCCTCCTTCAGCAGCAGTGGCTTCTGCCACGCCCTCAGCTACAGGAGCTGCAAGCTCATGGCCTCCTATTATGCCGAGTTCTACAAAGTTGACATCATAATAATCGAAATTGGTGTCAAGATATTCGTAGAAGTCATCTTGAGCCACATAGCCGAATCCTAAGGCAAATATAGCCAAGATCATCAGCGGCCCGATCATAACCCAGGGTGATTCGTGTTTGCCGTAGTCGGATCTTGCCTTGCCGGTGAAGACAGAGAACCACATTCTGAAGGTGTAGATGGCCGTAAGAACAGCTGCCAGTACCAGGAATATGTAGGGCAAGAAGTTGATAGCCACTCCGTACTCATAAGAAATTACTATGATCTCGTCCTTGGAGAAGAATCCGGTGAATAAGGGGAATCCGGCCAGAGACAGGGAGCCTATGAGCATGGTGTACATGGTCCATTTCATGTACTTTCCTACGCCTCCCATTTCCCGCATATCGTTGGTATTGACGGCGTGAATGACAGACCCGGCGCAAAGAAAGAGCAGAGCTTTGAAGAAGGAATGGCCGATGAGGTGGAAGATAGAAACACCTACAGCAAGGGTTCCTACTGCCGCTCCCACTCCGAGGCCAGCCATCATGAAGCCGAGCTGCGATACAGTCGAGAAAGCCAGAACCCTCTTGATATCGAATGCAGTCAGGCCCATGGTGGCTGCAAATAGAGCTGTGAATGTACCAACTGCTGCCACTGCCGTCAGACCATAGGGCGCGGCGTAGAAGAGCGGGAACATTCTGGCTACCAGGTAGACGCCGGCAGTAACCATCGTCGCCGCATGGATCATGGCGGAAACGGTAGTTGGACCCTCCATGGCATCAGGAAGCCAAACATGCAGAGGAAACTGACCAGACTTGCCTATTGCGCCGCCCAACAGTCCCAAGGCGATAAGCGTCAGCTGCTCCGGAGCGATCTGCGCGATATTAGCGTAGATCACCGGGAACTGCAAGAGGTATTCTCCGGGCCTGAGAGCGATGTTCAGGCTGGCCAGGTTATTGTAAAGTAGAATTATGGCTGCCAGGAACATGACGTCGCCCACGCGCGTTGTCAGGAATGCTTTCTTGGCAGCGGCAGCCGCAGAAGGCTTCCGGTACCAAAAGCCGATCAAGAGATATGAACAGAGTCCCACCAGTTCCCAGAATATAAAGAGCTGAAGCAGGTTATCGGCATAGATCAGACCCAGCATGGAAGCGGTAAACAGTGCCGCTTCGGCGAAGTATCTGGATGCGCCCGGATCGCCTTTCATGTATCCGTTAGCATAGGTGTGAATCAGTGTAACCACGAAGGTTACCATGAGAAGCATCACCAGCGCCAGAGGATCTATCAGTATGCCCACATTGAAATCGGCAAACCATGGCATTGACTGATGAATTATCCCATCCGGATATATCTCTGAGAATATCCCCAGAGATAGTATAAGACCTGCAAAGGTCCCCAGAACGGTTAGGAAGCCTCCTCCTCTGGGCAGTCGGCTGCCCACGAAGAGACAAAGCAAGAAGGCCAGTACAGGAAGTGCTACTATCAGGTATGCATAATCAGAATACACTCCCTACCACCTCATGGCTTTGATGTTGTCCAGGTCAATGGTTCCATATAGCCTGTATAGCGCGATCATAATTGCAAACCCAACGCCTGCTTCAGCCGCAGCCAGCGCAATGGAAAACAGGGCAAACACCTGGCCATTCACATTAGGCTGGAAAGCTGAGAAGGCAACAAGATTGATGTTGGCGCTATTGAGCAATAGCTCGATGCACATCATCAGCTTGACTCCGTTCTTTTGAGTAACGAGGCCGTACAAGCCGATGGTGAACATGATGGAAGCCAGCAATATGTAAAGCTCCAACGGTATCATCGGTAAATCTCCCTCCTTGTCATCTGTTGTCGCCCTCCTCAGGCAACCTCCCTTCGTGCAACCCAAACCGCTCCCACCAAGGCAGCCGTTAAGACCAGGGCCAGAATCTCAAAGGCGAAGACGTAGGTTGTGAAGATCTCGAATCCAACGTCTCCAATGCCGCTTTCCGGCAGCCTTAACCCTTCCCTGGGCTCAAAACTGAGAGGCTGTTTTTCGCTTGTACCCCAATCGGTGAGGGAAAGCGACGCCATGAGGACTGCCAGAAAGGCCAGGGTCAAAATGATGATCTTAAATTTCACCATGGGATTCCTCCTCCACAATAGTCTTCCTGGTAAGCATCACGGCAAAGAGTATCAGAACTCCCACAGCTCCGATGTACACCAGAATCTGAGCTACACCCACGAATGGGGCGTTCAGGGATACGTAAAGCGCAGCAACTCCGGCAAAGGTTCCGAGCAAGTAAAGAGCACTGTGCACTATATTCTTAGCCTGGACCGTGAGAGCCGATAGAATCACTATGATTGCAGCCAAGGCCAGGAAGAACAGGAGCTCTATTGCAAACGGAATGTCGTAAGCCAGTAGTTTGTCAAGAACCTCCTTGGACCAGGGTGATAGGATAACCATCAACGCCAGGCCGCCGAAGATAATTAGCAGCGCGAGGAGAAGAACCAGTAGCTCGAAGACGGACCGCATAGTACTTAAGCCAGACTTTTCTGCCATCAGGACGCACCTCCTTTTTCAGGCTTGGCTTTTGCCTCCGCCTTCTTCTCTACGGCGGCAGCTCCTTCTTTGGCGGGCTTCTTGGCGGCCCCCTCTTTTGCAGGCCCTTCTTTTGCGGCAGCTTTCTTGGCGGCTGCTTTCTCGGCTGCAATCCTCTTGGCCTCAGCTTCCAGATCTGCAACCTCTTTATCTGAGAATCTCTTTGTGGCCAGGAAATCCGGACTCTTTATGATGTCTTTTCTATCCCAACCAGCCATGGTGACCTTCTTGCCCATCTTGAGGCATTCCACAGGGCACTCGTCCACGCACAGGCCGCAGAACATGCATCTTCCATAATCTATCTCTGGAAATTGCATCTTCTTGTTCTTGAGAGGATTTCCAAACTTGAATTGAACCATCTCAACGCAGCTGTTAGGGCAAACCCTGGCACAGGATGCACACCCGATGCATGTGGTGGCATCCAGCTCGTGAATGCCTCTTTCCGCTGCAGGCAACTCCATCATAACTTCGGGATAGAGCCTTGTAATTTCAACCTCCCGCGTGGCGGTCTTCAGAGGCCAGCTGAAGTTCTTTATCATCTTTCTCTTCAACATCTCAATGCCACCTCATGCAAAGTATGATCCAATTAATACTGCCCATCCCAGATTCAACAAGGAAAGCGGCAGCATCCATTTCCACCCGATGTCAGTTACCTGATCGATGCGCAGGCGGAAGAGCGAGCTTCTGACCCAGATGAAGAACCACAGTACAATTACCACCTTCATGAAAAGCCAGATCAATGGAGAGATTATATCCAGGATCGGTATGGGTATGATCGGTCCATGCCAGCCGCCCAGGAATAAGAGTGCCAGCAGTATGGATCCCAAGAACGCGTTATTATATTCCTGGAAGTAGAGCAAACCCCAGCGGATTCCGCTGTACTCAGTATTGTAACCGGATATGATCTCTTCTTCAGCTTCACTCTGATCGAACGGGATTCTTCCCAAATCAGTAATCAGGGCAATGACAAAGATGACAAATCCCAGAGGCTGAGCAAAGGCATACCAGATTGTCTGGCTCTCCACAATCTCAACCAGATTAAGACTGTGAGCCATGACCGCCACGGATATGACGCAGACACCCATGGGAACCTCATAAGCAATCATTCTGGCAACGCCTCGGAAGGCACCCAGCATTGAGTACTTATTGTTAGAGCTGTAGCCTGCCATGAAAACTGCTATGGCCATCAGGCTCATGACTGCCTCTACGTAAAAGGCGCTGATATCCATGTTGGCCACTACCAGCGGATAGTCTTTGCCGTCTATATGAAGTGCCCCAAAGGGAATGGCTACTGCCACGAGCATGGTGGCCATGGAGGCCACTATCGGTGCCCAGACATAGACCGCCTTATCAGCATCACCGGGGATAATATCCTCTTTAGTGAAGAGCTTAATGGCATCGGCACCAAGCTGCAGTATGCCCCACCTTCCGCCCACACGATTGGGGCCATATCTGTTGCAGAAATCACTCAGCACCTTTCTCTCGCCCCAGATAATTAGCATGGCTCCAATGTTGACCACAGCAGCGATTACCACAGCACCGACAATGCCGACGATCAGGGCGAATATCGCCGGCTGCTCTGCGGCGAATTGAGTGATGGTTTCTATTATGTCCAAATCCTCCCCCTCCTACCTATCCGCTTCGGATGGGCAGCCATCCATGCTACCGGCAATGGCTACTGCATCCGCAATGTAGACTCCCTCCAAGAGCGGAGTCAAAGTCTGGAAGGTAGCGTAGAATGGCCCTCTAACCTTTACACGGTAGGGCTTGTCGCCACCATCGCTGATCACGTACATTCCCATCTCGCCTCTGGGATCCTCAACCCGGTAGTAGGCTTCCCCCGCCGGAACCTTCTTGGGAACCTTGGTTTCCGTCTTAATGGGACCGGAGGGAATCCTGTCCAGACATTGCTCAATGATATGAATGCTCTCCAAAATCTCTCTCAGGGTAACATCGATTCTGTCCGCAGAATCTCCTCTGGTCCCGGTTACGACCTTGAAGTCCAGATCGGGATAGACCAATATAGGATCTTCTTTTCGCATATCATAGGCGACGCCCGAGGCCCTCAGCACTCTTCCTGAGCATCCCATGCGTTTGGCAGTCTCGGGTGGGATGGAGCCAATATTCTCCATCCTAAGAGAATATATCGGATCCTGCGCAAAAAGCTCAATGAATTCCTCCGTTCTCGACTTCATATATGGCAATACCTTTCGGCATTGCTCGGCGAAGCCTTCCGGAAGGTCATTTCTAACCCCTCCGAAGCGCACGAAGGTGTGAGTCAGCCTGGCCCCGGTAACGCTCTCAATTAAAGAGATGATCTTCTCTCTGTCCATGATCATGTACTGCCACGGTGCATAGCCGACTCCTGCGACGAGCGTCAGGAACTCGCCTGTGCCTATGAGGTGGCTTTGAATTCTGGAGAGCTCTTCCAGGATGACGCGGACATACTGGGCTCTTTCGGGAACTTCTAGACCAAGGATCTTCTCTACTGCGCCACAGTAGCACTCATTGTTGGAGAGAGATGCCACGTAGCACATTCTGTCTGTGTAGGTTATGCCCTGCAGCCAGCTCCTGTTCTCCATGATCTTTTCGATGCCTTTGTGAATGTAGCCCAAATCCAAGAAGGCCTTCTTCACCCTTTCCCCCTCAACCAGGATGTCCAGCAGGAAAGGACCGGGAACCATCGCATGCTGCGGGCCCAGGTGCATGATCATCTCGGCATCGGACTTGATCTCCAACTCCTCTCTTTCCCGAAAAGAGGGATACTTTGGCTTCTCTCTGACCGCGGTCCCGGCCTCGACTTCAGCCGGAGTGGGTGGGACATGATATTCTGTATAGCCCTCTGGAGTCGTGATCTGAACAGCCCTCTCACCCGTAGTCAGATCGGGATAGCCCTTAAAGTCCTTTCTCCAGGGCCAGGCTCCCATCAACTCATCCGATAGAAGCAAAGGATATAGCTCTGGGTGCCCCTCGAAATTGATGCCAAACATCTCCCAGATCTCTCTTTCATACCAGTTGGCATTCCAGTAGAGACCGGTAAGTGATTTGACAGAAGGATTTTCTCGGGGAGTCTTTACTTTTAGCATGGCCACAACCTGATGAGCTCCGTGACTGGCCATGATCTCCACGACTTCCATCTCGTTCCTGGCGATCCAGTCCACGCCTGCAGCACCAGAATAGTGATCGAAATCGAGTTTAGAACTCAGGTGTTTGCATACGTCTAAAATGAGCTTGGAATCGATTGTGGCCCAGAGCCTCCGGTCCGACTCCACTCTGGAGTCCAGAACGGCTCCAGGAAATGCGGACTGAATAGAGCTCAGAACCTCGCTTGCATTTGTCAAGAAAAGATCCCTCCTTAATAGTCTCGCTTATCCTTGCGCTGCTTGATCTTTTCCTGGAGATTCATTAAGCCCTCGAGGAACTGCTCGGGTCTGGGTGGACATCCCGGGATGAAGACGTCAATGGGGAAGTAATCGCCTGTATTTTGGATGATGTTATAGGAATCATAGAATGGCCCCCCAGATATGGCACATTCCCCAATGGCTATGCACCATTTTGGCTCAGGCATCTGCTCCCAGAGATTCTTGAAGACCGGTAGGTACTTGCGGGTTAGGTATCCGGAGATGATCATCACGTCGGTTTGACGCGGTGTATTCCTAGGGATGCACCCAAATCTGTCGCTATCATAGGGTGCTGCTCCGAAGACGAACATCTCCACACCACAACAACCCATGGGCTGCATCAAAAAGTAAACCGAATTCTTCCTGCCCCAGTTGAAGATATTCTTTATGGGCCCCATCTCAATGATCTGATGAATCTTCTCCGTGGTTGTAAACCAGGCCTCGACTACAGGTTGTCCAAAGATAGTCCACTTTTCAATCTCCTCGTCGATACCTACGGGCACGGGTATGACATCGCTTATACCCAACGCAAAGCCTCCTTCTTGATAGCATAAATAAGTCCAACCAACAGTACAACGATAAATAGGAGCATCTCGAAGACGGCAAAGTTCATCGACCCGAAGACCGTGAACTGCTGCATGGCTTCATTCGCGTAAACGTAGATCCAGGGGTAAAAAAATAAAACCTCAACATCGAATATCACAAAGACGATTGCGAAAAGGTAATATTGAACGCTATACTGGATCTTGGCGTCGCGGATTGGCTTCAGCCCACCTTCGTATATCGATCGCTTTTGGCGGCTTGATCTATTTGGCGCTATGATCTTTATAGCCGCCAGGGCCGCAATGGGCACTATAGCTCCCATTATCAAAAATATAATAAGTGGTATATAAGGAACCACTGCCATCGGTTCGCCGGGCATTGTTTATCCTCCGTAAAAGCTAAACATAAGGCCTGGTATAAAAGGTTTATGAGAAAAAATTTCGCGTTGCACAAGTTCAATCACAATTTTCCTGAACTATCTATGAGATATTATCATTATTAAGGTGAATAAAATGGAGATCGTGCACCAACTGGAGATAGAGCCAGGGATGAGCATAGACACCCTGGTGGAGAGATTGGGCCACTGCGGCTTTGGAGCCCGAAGACTTGCAGAAGCTGTGGCTATTTATGAAAAAATGCTTTCTGGAGATTTCACCAAATTCTTGACGCTCTCCGGCGCGATGGTGCCGGCAGGCATGAGGAATATAGTCTCCGATCTGATCCGAAACGGCTACGTGGATGTGCTGGTGATCACGGGAGCAAACCTTGTACATGACATCATTGAATCATTCGGATGCCACTGCCTGGGATCCGCCGAGTCGGATGATGCCGCTCTTCGAGCAACGGGCATGAGCCGGATTTATGATGTATTTCTGAGGGATGAGGATTTCGTCGCATTCGAAGGGCTGATGCAAAAAATCCTGCCAGATACGCCGGAAATCATTTCCGGGAGGGAGCTGATGAGCATCATAGGCCGTCAAATCAATGACAATAGATCCATCCTGCGCTCGGCCTATGAGATGAAGGTGCCCGTCTTTTGCCCAGCCCTTCCTGACTCCATGATCGGCCTGCAGGCCTGGATGTTCAGCCAGACAAAAAGGCTTAATGTAGATGCCTTTGCCGATGTAAAAGAGATCGTTGACATCTGCTATGATAGCGAGAGATCAGGAATAGTAATAGTGGGCGGGGGAGTTCCCAAGAACTTTGCTTTGCAGTCCATGCTCGTCACCCCCAAGAGCTTCGACCTCGCGATCCAGCTCACCACAGATACACCTGAGAATGGAGGCCTATCCGGGGCTACCCTCTCCGAGGCCATCTCCTGGGGCAAGATCTCGGAAAAAGCCAGCTACGTGACGGTTTATGGCGACGCGACCATAACCCTTCCACTGATGGTGGCGGCCACGATGGAGAGGCTGAAGAAAAGCAAGATTGCAAGTAATAATGCGGGATGAGATACACAATGGCAGACAGCGGATGATTTTATCTGGTGAAAACATGAACCTTGGCATCGATATCGATCTGCGGGAGATAGAACAAACCAATAACAGCAGGATGGAAACCCTGTTCGTCAGTTGCGTCGGCTCGCACATGTGGGGCATGCAGGGCCCGGAAAGCGATATTGACCTCGTGATGATCTATATCTCACCCACAAGAAGCATCCTGCGGGGCGAGAGTGTTCCGCCCACAGTCCGCCAGGAGATAGCAGCCCGGGGAGGAGAGGTTTACGATACATTAGGCTGGGAGATAGGGCACCTCATAAATCAGCTCATCAAGGGAAACGTAAACGCAATCTGGTATGTCTCAAGCCCGCTCATCATAAAGCCTTCTCAAATCCAGGAGGAGCTATCTTTCCTGGTGCAGGCCAACCTCTGCCGGAAGACCTATCATTCCATCAAAGGGATGGCGGAAAGCCAGATCAAATCCGAGGAAAAGCCTACGAAGAGGTCGGGCAAAGGCTACAGGACGGCTCTCCGGACCATCAATTTCGGAATTAAGCTCCTCAAGGAGGCCAGGATCTGCTTTGCACCTATTCTGCATACTCCGGGAGCCGGGGAGGTCATGGAAAAGATGATTCAGCTGGAAGATGCATATGCGGCCAGCAGCCTGCCGGATCTGCCTGATGAGGATGCTTTCCGGGAGTTTCTTCTGCAGAGGCGTTTAGAGGAGATGACGAGAGATGCAGGAAATGACAGATAGAATAAGAGAGTTCTTCGCCCAATATGAGGCGAGGGTCAATAACGCTCTGGGTGAAAAGCCAGTGATCGATGCTGTGGCAACGGCCGAGGCCTTCAGCGACTGTTTCATAGCCGCCAATCCCAGCGGAGTGAATTGCGGAAAAAATGATGAGCAGTTCCAGTCGCAAATTTTGCAGGGCTTTGAGTTCTACAGAAGCATAGGCACCAAGAGCATGAAAATATCCGGCCTGACAGTAACCGTCCTGGATGAATTTCATGTGCAGGCAAGGGTCTTCTGGCGGGCGAACTACATAAAAAGAGACGGTACGACAGAGAGAATCGATTTTGATGTGATCTATCTGCTTCAAACGATCGGAGAGAGGCCAAAGATCTTTGCTTATATCACAGGAGACGAACAGAGGGTTCTGCGCGAGAGAGGTTTAATATGAAAAAGAAAATTGCGACCAAAAGAGATAGTCTCAAATTTATAAACGATGTATATTGAAAAAGTAACAGGAGGGATCTATATGGAAATCGTTGTGGGCATAAGCGGGGCTTCGGGAGTGCAGTACGGCATTCGACTCTTGCAGGCCCTGCGGGAAAAAGGCTGCATAACTCATCTTGTAATTACCGATTCGGCTCGAAAGATCATAGAGATCGAGACCGATTTTCAGCCAGAAGATGTGGAAAAGCTGGCCAGCCATGTCTATGCACCCCGCGACTTTGCCGCACCCATAGCCAGCGGCTCATACCTGATCGATGCCATGGTCGTCATCCCCTGCAGCATGGGAACTCTCTCCGGGATAGCATGCGGGTCCTCAGATACGCTCATCACACGAAGTGCCGACGTATGCCTTAAAGAGAAGAGGAAGTTGATTCTGGTGCCAAGGGAGACGCCCCTGAGCCTGGTGCAGCTCCGCAACATGGTAACCGCCAGCGAAGCCGGAGCCGTGATCCTGCCCGCCTGCCCTGCCTTCTACTCCCGGCCTGAGAATCTGGAAGAGCTGGTAGATGTTCTAGCGGGCCGTGTGCTGGATCTTCTCGGGGTGGAGAACGATCTATACAAGAGATGGAAAGGAAATGCTTATAACCGTTTGAATCAGATCGGAGCACAGGTGAAATAGATGAAGTGCGCGCTCTGTCTTGTTGATAAGGAGACTGTTCCTGTTAAACTCAACTTAGCAACCCTTAAAGGCCCCAAGGACGAGATGTTCGGCATCTGCAAGGAGTGCCTGGATCTGGCCCATCAGGCTTATATCGATAAGGATTTCCTGGCCGTTAAGGCAGGATCTAATGCAGCGCCCCATGGCGCTCACGGGGATGCGCACGGCGCGCATCACTAGGCAATTTTTCTTGGGCTT
The DNA here is from genome assembly GCA_963843555.1 of uncultured Methanosarcinales archaeon. Taxonomy (GTDB): domain Archaea; phylum Halobacteriota; class Methanosarcinia; order Methanotrichales; family Methanotrichaceae; genus Methanothrix. The sequence goes on along the minus strand of CAWJKV010000007.1, from coordinate 71,231 downwards.
ATGGTATTTGCCATTTTCATTCCAGGCCAGCTTCCATTTGTTCTTCGGACTCGGTATTATTATTGCATCCCCGGCATTAGAAATTGAAATACGCGGGTCCAATAGAGTAGTACGTTTCTGCAGGAATTCCGTATATTAATCCACTTTTATCAGGTTGTGGAAACTGCTGTTCAGGTAAGGTCTGGTTCCAGCTTGCGTCTATCTGATGGATAGGAGTGATCGTCTTGCTTATAGAGAAGGGAATTTCCTTCCTGGCTTCACTAAGGGAATTATTTCTTGTATCATTCTCTATTCCCAGGGGTGTTGTTATGCCGAGCCATTCCTGGACAGGCGGGGTCGTTGCCTTCTGCTGATTAACAAGATTGCTGCCTACGGAAGAGTTGCCTTTGGGTGCGCCTCCCCAGCTTGAGAGATTACTGTCATTATCCTGAGCTCCAGGCTTGGGATTTTGAGCCAGGTAGCTATCGAGCCATGACCTTCCAAAGTCGCCGCCTACGCTCTGGATTTTGTCAGCACCGTACGCTACTTCTGCAGAAGCCACAAGACAGACTGCCATAAACAAAATGAACTGAATCTTCATTTCAACCATCTCGATGGAAAGTCTCACGCTTTGCTCCAGGATATGCGATTCAGGATGTATTTATGATTAACTCCTGCTCGATGAGGACAGAGTCAAGCGCCTGAGATTGTCAGAGACAGCTGTAGGTCGATGCAATATAGCCCACTGGACCTTAGCCGGACATGTGCGTTTTGAGTGGTAATAATCCTTGTAATCCTCTATGTCAATCCAAAATAGGTTAAGGCAAGCGTGGCAGCGATCTGCAGCTTGGCCTTTTAGGCACATAGAATCCCGATTAGTCCTGTAGCATCGCTAAGCTGAATATAGTCATCCGAGCAATATGGCTAATGGGATTGAAATACAGAAATTAAGCGAGCCTAAGCTCTAGTTTGAGTTGAAGAAAAAGATATTAGGTGAGCATGGCAGCGATCTACAGTTCCCGAGAGCTCGCGCATCTGAGTACAGTGCAGAACGTGGGCAGGCTTATCTTCTGAGTTCGGAAAGGGTTCAGGAGTTTCCCTGCCGCTCTGGCCGCCATGCTCGATTCCAAGTTCCGGAATCGAACCGGTTTTATGCCTCCCCAGACTCGTAAGTCCAGGGATACTTGGTTATCATGCTTTAGCTTTGCGACCAGATTTCGCCCGAGTTTAGTGGAGCGCTGCGGAGTTATTAGTAGCTGCGAGCTGAACATCTCGTTGCCTTGATGCTTACACACCAGCTCTATCAAACTCGTCTTTTACGAGTACTCTAAGCGGTCTCTTTTCAGGAGCGGTTTCGGGCTTAGATGCTTTCAGCCCTTATCCGCGAACACGTAGCTGCTCGGCATGCCTTGCCAGACAGCCGATAGACCAGAGGTGTCGTTGGTTTGTTCCTCTCGTACTAAAGCCAACCTCCCCTCAGACCGCAATACACCCCTAACAGATAGTAACCGACCTGTCTCACGACGGTCTAAACCCAGCTCACGATCTCCTTTAATAGGCGAACAACCTCACCCTTGGCCGCTGCTGCACGGCCAGGATGGAAAGAACCGACATCGAGGTAGCAAGCCACCGGGTCGATATGTGCTCTTGCCGGTGACGACTCTGTTATCCCCGGGGTAGCTTTTCTGTCATCTAACGCTCTCACCAAGAGAGCTGAGAGGTTCGCTAAGCCCGACTTTCGTCTTATCACCTCTTGCTATGCGAGGTAACATCAGGCTGACTTATGCCTTTACACTCTTCGTTGGGTTTCCGACCCAACTGAGTCAACCTTAGGGCGCCCTTGATATCTTTTCAAGGGCGTGGCGCCCCACCCAAACTGCCCACCTACCGAGGTCCTCTTCTCAGAGTTAGGGCGGTAGCTCCGAAAGGGTAGTATTCCAAGGGCGACTCCACTCGAACTGGCGCCCGAGTTTCGACGTCTCCTACCTATGCTCTACAATCAGAACCACAACCCAACGGCAGGCTGCAGTAAAGCTCCACGGGGTCTTCACTTCCCATTAGGGGTCTCCAGACTCTGCACTGGAACGTAAGGTTCACCGGGTACCAGCTAGGGACAGTGGGACTCTCATTGATCCATTCATGCAAGCCGCCAATTAAGCGGCAAGGTACTACGCTACCTTAAGAGGGTCATAGTTACCCCCGCCGTTGACAGGCCCTTCTTCCCGTTGAACCGGGTTTTCAGGTACCTGCACTGGGCAGGATTCAGTGATTGTACTAGTCCTTACGGATTCGCAATCACCTATGTTGTTATTAGACAGTTAGAGTCCCCTCGTCACTGCGACCTGCTTCTTGCAAAGCAGGCACCACTTATCCCGAAGTTACGTGGCCAATTTGCCGAATTCCCTTAGCTAGCATATGCCGACACGCCTTAGCCTTCTCAGCTTGGGGCACCTGTGTTGGTTCTCGGTACGGGCTTTCAACTCCCTTTTCACGGACTCCTGGAATTTGCCAACTTACGTCATCACGCTTTCGTCTGGTTCTCGCCATTACGGCTCTCCGCAGACTTCTACGCTTAAACACCCAGGCACGAATGCTTGACATATCCGGAAGCGTCAGTTTTAACGTTGAAAGGTACAGGAATATTAACCTGTTTCCCATTTGGCGTACTCCGATTAAGGTACGTCTTAGGACCGACTGACCCTCGGCTGACGAACATTGCCGAGGAACCCTGGCCCTTACGGCGATCGGGATTCTCACCCGACTTTGCTGCTACTACTACCAGGATTTTCGTCTCTACGCGGTCCACACCTGCTCACGCAGATGCTTCTGCCCACGCAGAGCGCCTCCCTACTAGATCACCTTGCGGTGCTCCGTGGTATCGGTAATCGGCTTAGCCCCGTCCATTTTCGGGGCCCTGAATCTCGACTGGTGAGCTGTTACGCACTCTTTAAAGGATAGCTGCTTCTAAGCTAACCTCCCAGTTGTTTATGACCCAGGACACCCTTAAGTGTTGACACTTGGCCGATATTTGGGGACCTTAACCACGGTCAGGGTTGTCTCCCTCACGGACTAGAAGCTTACCCCCCAGCCCGGACTGCCGGTCTTCTACGACGACGGCGGTTTTGGAGTTTGACAAGAGAACAGACCCTTTCGGGTCCGGCTTCCCCAATCAGTGCTCTACTCCGCCGACTATCTCAGACCAGGTCATACTGCGATATGTTTCGGGAGGAACCAGCTATTTCCGACCTCGATTGGACTTTCACCCCTAGACGCAGGTCACGAGAGCGATTTGCATATCAACATCTCAAACGGTCCTCCACGCAGCTTTCGCCACGCTTCGACCTACCAGCGCCTAGATCGCCCGGCTTCGGGTCGCATACGGGCGACTGCACGCACTTGTATACGTCGCGCCTCTTTTCATGCGCGCTTGTCGCTTTCGCTACGGCTTCCTCTGTAAAAGAATTAGCCTCGCCGCCAATATGCACTCCCTGGTTCGTTCTTCAAAACGCATGTTAGAACGCCGGCAACTCCTCTCGTACTGCGGCGTCGCCGCCGTTTCCTTCAAGGAGAAGATCCTTGCGCGCCCTAACGCACTATCGCCAGCCAATTTCAGGCTCTTTGCACCTCCCTATTTGGGGTACTTTTCAGCTTTCGTTCACACTACTACTGCGCTATCGGTCTCAAGATGTATTTAGCCTTGGAGGTTGGTGACCCCCTAATTCCCGCGCGATTTCCGACGCACGGTACTCAAGACACGGCCCCGGTCCTGATCTATTACGACTACGTGGCTCTCACACTCTATGGCAGGCCATTCCAGGCCACTTCGACTTCTATTTCAGAACGTTTGGGCCAGCTTACAACACCACATCTCCCTTGCGGGATTCGGTTTAGGCTGTACCGCGTTCACTCGCCGTTACTGACGGTATCTCGGTTGATTTCTCTTCCTGTCCCTACTAAGATGTTTCAATCCGGGACGTTCCCGATCCTGACGGATCAGTCCGAAGACTAGGATTTCCCATTAGGACATCCTCGGTTCAATGGCTCCATGCGCCTCGCCGAGGCTTATCGCAGCTTGGCACGTCCTTCATCAGCACTTGAGCCGAGCCATCCCCTGGCTGGCATAAGCAGCTTATGCCCCACTAAACTCAGTGAGCGTCTGGTCGCAAAGCTTGTGCATGGTGTCGTCGGACCGATCCCTTGCGAGGGACGGACCTCCACCCTTCCACATCGAGTCGACCTCAATGTGTGCATTGGTTCAATGGACTTGCTGGGATTCGGACCCAGGGCCTCCGCCTTGCAAAGGCGGCGCTCTACCAGCTGAGCTACAAGCCCTAAATCCAGGCCCAGCTAATGATTATCAATAAGCTGGCTACTTGGTTACGCTTTTCTTGGTCTCGGTCGACATTTTCAGCTTACCACGACTTTCGTCGTGGCCCCATCAGATCTTTCGAACTGACAGGCCGATTGGCACGGGGAGACATACGTTTGTATGTCAATAACTTTAGGAGGTGATCCAGCCGCAGATTCCCCTACGGCTACCTTGTTACGACTTAACCCCCCTTGCAAAGCCCAAATTCGAACGCCTCCGAAGGAAGCGCTCTCATTCAGACCCTACTCGGGTGGTTTGACGGGCGGTGTGTGCAAGGAGCAGGGACGTATTCACCGCGTTCTGTTGAAACGCGATTACTACGGATTCCAGCTTCATGAGGGCGAGTTGCAGCCCTCAATCCGAACTAAGATTGGCTTTAGGAGATTTCCATCCCCTTTCGGGGTAGATACCCATTGTACCAACCATTGTAGCTCGCGTGTAGCCCGGGATATTCGGGGCATACTGACCTACCGTTGCCCATTCCTTCCTCCGCTTTAGCAGCGGCGGTCCCCACAGTGTACCCGTCACTCCGGAGAGTACGCTGGCAACTGTGGGCGTGGGTCTCGCTCGTTGCCTGACTTAACAGGATGCTTCACAGTACGAACTGACGACGGCCATGCACCACCTCTCAGCTAATCCGGCAAAGTCTTCAGCCTGGCCTTCATATTGCTGTCGGTCCCGGTAAGATTTCCGGCGTTGAATCCAATTAAACCGCAAGCTCCACCCGTTGTGGTGCTCCCCCGCCAATTCCTTTAAGTTTCAGCCTTGCGGCCGTACTTCCCAGGTGGCTCGCTTCACGGCTTCCCTACGGCACCGACAACGGTCGCACCGTGGCCGACACCTAGCGAGTATCGTTTACGGCTAGGACTACCCGGGTATCTAATCCGGTTCGTGCCCCTAGCTTTCGTCCCTTGCCGTCAGGTCCGTTCTGGTGAGACGCCTTCGCCACTGGTGGTCCTTCAAGGATTACAAGATTTCACCCCTACCCCTGAAGTACCTCTCACCTCTCCCGGCCTCGAGCCAGACAGTATCTCCTGAAAGCCCAACAGTTAAGCTGCTGGATTTCCCAAGAGACTTATCCGGCCGGCTACAGACCCTTTAGACCCAATAATAACGGTTACCACTCGAGCCGCCGGTGTTACCGCGGCGGCTGGCACCGGTCTTGCCCGGCCCTTGCTATGCAATGCTTTTTAGGCATCACGACAGCCAGATTTGTAACCTGGCACTCGAGGTCCCCTTATCGCTGTTTCCAGCATTGTAAAGTTTTCGCGCCTGCTGCACCCCGTAGGGCCTGGATTCGTGTCTCAGAATCCATCTCCGGGCTCTTGCTCTCACAACCCGTACCCGTCGTAGGCTAGTAGGTACGCTACACCCACTACTACCTGATAGGCCGCAGACCCATCCTTAGGCGCCGGAGCTTTAGAGCTCGATGCATTCCAGCAGCCGAGATCTATCGGGTATTATACCCAGTTTCCCGGGTTTATCCCCGACCTAAGGGTAGGTTGTCCACGTGTTACTGAGCAGTACGCCATGTATTGCTACATTCGACTCGCATGGCTTAGTCGAACCTCGATAGCAGTAACCTCTGGCAGGATCAACCAGAATTCTCTAGGAAGTAAATATTTTTTTGTTATTCCGAACCAATCGGAATTGGCTGAGTCGCCAAGACCAATGTCAGACACGAAAAAACTCGCGTCTCCATATCTTTCTATATATCGCAACTTGGAACTCGGCCCTTCATCAAATCGGGGTCGTAGCCTTTGTGTTGCGACGCCTCATCGGCCCATTAAGGTTGTCAGCCGAGGTATTTAACCTTTTCCCCCCTTCCATCCCATTTCTGGGAAGAAGAGAGAAACCCTGACTTCCTCGAACCGATGTCATACTCAGGCCCTATAATCACTATCTATAGGACCCGTTGGCACACCCTTCCAGGCGGGCCGAACCCATCCAATAACTCAGACATATATAACCTTTTTGCTCTACTGGTTCGCGCTTCCATCTCGGACGAAATAGTGAGATAAGAAATAGACATCTCATATCGCTTAGTTTTAATATGATCATAGCCGAGATTCAGGATTAATAATCCAGGATTAATATGCCTGCGGGAGGTCATTTATGGGTTATACATTGACTGAGAAAATCCTGAGGAAGCACCTCGCGGATGGTTCCTACGAGATAGGCAAAGAGATCGGTATTAAGATAGACCAGACCCTCACCCAGGACGCAACGGGCACTATGGCCTATCTTCAGTTCGAGTCCATGGGGCTGTCTGATATAGCTACCGAGCTTTCAGTCAGCTACGTTGATCACAATACCATCCAGGTAGGATACGAGAATGCAGACGATCACGCCTACCTGGAATCCATCGCGAAAAAGTACGGCATCTACTTCTCGCGACCTGGAAACGGCATTTGCCATCAGGTCCACCTGGAGAGATTCGCGAGACCTGGCAAGACTCTGCTGGGTTCAGACAGCCATACGCCCACCGCCGGAGGCGTAGGCTCCCTGGCCATGGGTGCAGGAGGGCTCGATGTAGCAGTGGCCATGGGTGGAGGCGCATACTACCTCACCGCCCCTCGCGTGATCAATGTTCACCTCACAGGCGAACTGCAGCCCTGGACCACAGCCAAAGACGTGGCTCTCAAGGTTCTCCAAATCCTGAGTACAAAGGGTAACGTTGGCTGCATCTGCGAATATACAGGCGAAGGCGTAGCCAGGCTGACTGTACCGGAGAGAGCAACTATCACCAATATGGGTGCAGAGACGGGCGTGACAACATCCATATTTCCCAGCGACCTGCAGACCAAGAAGTTCCTGGAAGCACAGGAAAGAGGCGATCAATGGATTGCTCTGGCAGCGGATGCGGATGCATTCTATGATCGCACCATTGATATCGACCTAGATGGAGTCGAGCCTCTCGCAGCCACCCCTCACAGCCCGGGAAACATCGCCAGGATCAGAGATCTCAATCTGCCCGTGGATCAGGTTATGATAGGCTCCTGCACTAACTCCTCTTATGTGGATCTCATGACAGTGGCGAGAATGGTGAGAGGCAAGACTCTTCCTCCGGGAGTATCTCTGGGAATCGCGCCCGGCTCACGGCAGGTGTTGAGCGCCATTGCCAGGAACGGCGCTCTGAGCGATCTCATAACATTTGGAGCCAGGATACTGGAGTCATCCTGCGGTTTTTGTATCGGCAACAGCATGTCGCCCTGCACGGACTCGGTCTCAGTTCGCACCAGCAACCGCAACTTTCAGGGTCGATCCGGCACTCCCAGCGCCAACATCTACCTGACCAGCCCTGTCGTCGCCGCCGCAGCTGCCCTCAGCGGGAAGCTGATCGACCCAAGAGACCTGGGAATGGATTTTCCAGTGATAGAGATGCCGGAACATTTTGAGATCGATGACCGCATGATCATTCCACCGCTTCCTGCGGCAGAAAGAGCCAAAATAAAGATCTGCCGAGGCCCCAACATCGGAGAGCCTCCAGTCAACGGCCCACTGCCAGAGGAGATCAAGGGAATTGTCGCCATAAGAGTCGGTGATCTGGTGACCACAGACCACATCATGCCTGCCGGATCTCGTCTCAAATACAGGTCCAACGTTCCCAAATATGCAGAATTCGTTTTTGAGCCTCTGGATAAGGAATTCTGCCGCCGGGCATCCTCCTTTAGAGATCAGGGCACCCATAACCTGATCGTTGCAGGTCTTAGCTACGGCCAGGGCTCATCCAGGGAGCATGCGGCGATGTGTCCCATGTACCTGGGAGTGAAAGGCGTATTCGCCAAATCCATAGAGAGGATACATGCCGCCAATCTGGTTAACTTCGGCATAGTGCCCTTCACCTTTGCCAAGGATACTGACTGGGAATTGCTGCCGGAAGAAACAGAGGTTCGCATACCGGGCATCCGCAGCTCTCTGGAGAAAGGCGAAGAAAACATCAGGGCGCTGGCCGGAAATAGAGAGATAAGCCTGTTAGTGAACCTCTCCAAACGCCAGAGAGATATTCTCCTGGCAGGCGGTCTGTTGCCTTTCACAGTAAAGAGAAAGAAAGCGACAGAGAAAGACAAGTAGCTCTGCCAATGACGGCGGAGCTTTCTTGAGTTATTTTTCAGATATAATGCACTTCAGACGTTGAATTTGAAGGTCATGATATTCTGGGAGAGCATCTTTCCTGTTGCATCCGCGGCGGGCGTTCCGGTGCCGCTGGTTGTGGTCAAGCTTCCACTCTTAGCAGGGGATGATGAGACCTGATAGGCGCTGAAGCCCTCGTTGACACTACTTGTCAGATCCTGGCTATTTCTTTCGGCTATGCTGAGAGCCGGAGCTGAAACATTGCTGGCGAAGCTCGTTGTACCAAGCTGCAAGGGCGTGTCGAATAACAGGCGGAAAGTGTTCATAAAGAGGTCCATATCAGTTGTCCCACTGCCGCGGCTCATATTTTGCGTATTCGCAATATAGGATCCCCAGTACTGCTGGACATTGGGTTCAAAAGTCGATGCGCTTGGTGCATTGAAGAAAGCCAGCTGGCTGGCGCTGTATCCCTCGCCCATGAAGGCACCGGCAACGCCCAATAAGCAGGTCAGTGCTATTAATGTTGCTATCGTTTTCATATTAATACATCCCGTTTTATTCAGTTTCCTTTCTCGGGAAATCTGACCCAACCTATTTATTCCTTATTGGTGAAGGTGGGCTTATGCCGGACCGCTTCGAGATACTGCACAAAGATCTGGCCGGAAGGATCGGCAGGCTTTCCACACCTCACGGCACAGTTGAGACACCTTTGCTCATGCCCGTGGTCAATCCCCACCTCCCCCTCATTCCACCTGGAGAGCTGGCTCAGATAGGCGCGGACATGATCATCACCAATAGCTACATAATTTACCAGGATACAGACCTGAAAAACCAGGCCACAGAGCGCGGATTGCACGATCTCCTGGGCTTCCAGGGTCCGATAATGACCGACTCTGGCGCCTTCCAGCTCTCGGTCTATGGAGACATCGATGTCCAGCCCCTTGAGATCCTGGATTTTCAATTCGCCATAAAATCAGATATCTCCGTGCCCCTTGACATACCGACTCCTCCTGATGTCGCCAGGGATAGGGCAGAATCCGAGCTGCAAATAACAGAGGAACGGCTGCAAGAGGCCGCAGCCGCCACTGATCGATCTGCACTTCTCGCCGGCCCCATCCAGGGCTCGACCTATCCCGATCTCAGGGAAAGAGCAGGCAAGTTTGCCCGCGACCTTAATTTCGACGTTTACCCAGTGGGCGGAGTGGTGCCCCTCATGGAGGCCTACAGGTACAGAGATCTGGTAGATGTGGTAGTGGCCGCCAAGAAGGGGCTGGGCTCTGGCGTTCCTGTCCATCTTTTCGGGGCCGGACATCCCATGATCTTCGCTCTGGCAGCCGCCATGGGCTGCGACTTATTTGATTCTGCGGCATACGCTCTTTATGCCCGCCAGGACAGGTACCTGACTGTGCGCGGGACCTGGAAATTGGAGGAGATGAAATACCTTCCCTGCTCCTGTCCAGTCTGCCAGGCGCATACCCGCCAGGAGCTGATGGACAGCCCTCATAAGACCAGAGATCTGGCCAGGCACAATCTCTACGTCTCGCTGCAGGAGATAAGGCTCGTCAAGCAGAGCATTCGCGAGGGATCGCTCTGGGATCTTCTAGAGACGCGCTGCCGGTCGCACCCGCGCATGCTGGACGGCTTGAAGAGGCTTTGCGGCCAGGGAAAATGGCTCGAGGACCTGGATTCTGCCAGTAAGTCCACATTCTTTTATCTTAGCCCGGAGTCCGCCTCCCGGCCGGAAGTTGTGAGATATGCCAGGAGGGTTGGACGAATCAGTTTGGACGGCAAGCATCCTGATCACGGACGACTCTGATGCAGATACGACCGGTTTTGACCATGTCTTGAACTTCAAGCCGCCCTTCGGTGCGTATCCACGAGAGCTTGCCGAGACCTATCCATTCAATGCCGAAGTCCCGGAGGAGGCAGATGACGCGGCTATCCATCAGGCCGCGAGAAACACTAGAGAGCTTATCAAGGCCAATCCAGAGGCCAGGTTCAGCTTCCGATTGAAGATCAGGGATTTTGAAGAACGCTTGAAGCAGCAGTAAGCTGTTATACTTGCCATTTCGGCGAGAGAAGAAAAGATCGCAGATCACATCAAGGACATCGAATTCAGCAAGGTGAATTAGCGGTCCGGAATCCAAACCGCATCAATCATTGCCGCAGAGTCCCCACGCCACATCCTGGCGTATGAACTGCTCCTTCAGCTCACCATGATGAGCCTCCAGGTACCGACGCACCGCTTCTACTACCAGGCTGTTGAGGTCAGGAAACCAGCCAGCCTTGACCTGAGCTTGCATGTCTTCAGCCAGGCGTTTCGGCAAGGAGATCTCCGCCTTCAACTCGGACATAAGAAGGTATAAGTCACTTTTTATAGTTGAAGCTTCCGATGGCAGTTGGATTCAATACCTTTATGCCTTTCATGAGGTTTTGATCACTGACGATCCAGTGGCTGTCTTCGACGCAAAGCTTCTTTTTATATGATCATGCCATCATTGGTCGTGATATGAAGACTTTCACCTGCCATCCGAGACATCCCAACATTCACGATCCGCCAGGTGCATAAATCTATGACCAAGTACTTCGAAGTCCTCCGCCGCGACGGCCCGGCCCGCATGGGAAAGCTGCTCCTGGAGAGGTCGATCAGCTCGCCCGGCTTCATCACCAGCGATGATTACGTAACTGCCGGCAGCGTCTACAGCTATGCCTCTGTTGACGAAGCCATTTTGGCCCAAGAGTGTTTGGGAAGCCAAAAAAAGCTGGCAATTCTGCCATACGTCCCAGCAGCTCTGCATTCCGAGCCGGCCATGGAGCTGCCAGCAATCGAGATGGATGGCCCCAAGGGCGTGCTCGTTCATCCTTTCAGCGAAAAGAAGCCTGAAAATGCGGACGTTTATTTGCTGGGCAACGCAGGAACTATCAAGAATCCCAGAGACCTGGTGAAAGCCATTATCAACGTAAGGGATGCGACCCCGCCGGATACTGCTCTTTATGCTCCAGCTCTCGCCACGCCTGCCAATCTGGCCCTCCTGGTGTACTTGGGCCTTGATCTCCTGGACAGAACCCGCATGGTGGCTGACGGCCTCCTGGGCCGCTACCACACCCGCGATGGGATGCGGATTTTGAGCGATCTTGTGGAACTGCCCTGCCTCTGCCCGCACTGCCAGAAGATGGCCGAGAACGGCCGGGAGACAAAGCTACTCATTGCTCACAACCAGCATATGCTGGAGGAGGAGTTGCTCTCGGTTCGAGAAGCGGTTCGCTCTGAGACCTCTCGTGAATACATTGAACGGCAGGTGCGAGTGGCCCCCGATCAGACGGCAGCCCTGCGGCTGCTGGACGCAGAGCACCAGTACCTGGAGAAGAGGACGCCCCAGAGCAGAAGAAGCAAATTCTATGCCAATACCGCTGAATCGTTGCAACGCGTGGAGGTCACCCGCTTTGCTGAGAGGGTAATTAGCCGATACAAGGCTCCGCAAAGCGATGTACTTCTGCTGCTGCCCTGCTCCGCCAGAAAGCCTTACTCCACCTCCCGATCGCACCGGCTCTTTGCGGAAGCCATCGGATCCCATCGCCGCTATCTGCACGAGCTTATTTTGACATCACCCCTGGCCCTGGTGCCACGTGAGCTGGAAGAAGCCTATCCCGCCTCCAGCTACGATGTTCCCGTCACCGGCCGCTGGGACCTGGAGGAGAGAGCCTGGCTGACCACGTGTTTAGAGGCCTACCTCAAGAAGAATAAGTATGCCAGAATCGTGGCCCACCTGGAAGGAGAGCTGGAGCAGGCCGTGAAAGACTCCTGCCTCGAGGCAGTCTATACGGGCGGCGGCACCAGCAGCCAGGCCCTGCAGGCGCTATCAGATGCTGTATCCGGGGCCTGCCGCGACGCCATCCGCCTGCCCGATCTTCGGCTGCTGCGCTACCGGGCTCACGCGGATTTCCATTTCGGTCCTGGTGCAGGCGACGCTCTCTTGGAAGGAAAGATAGTGGTTAAGGGCAGAGAGATCCAGGACGAGAGTAAAAGGCAGCTGGCTGCGACAACCCCCAATGGCACCGTCGCCCTCTCTCTGGCAGGAGCAAAGCGTCTGGAGCCTCTGGGACAATACGTGGTCAAGATAGGCGACTTCCTGCCTAAAGGCTCCTTGCTGGCGCCAGGCGTCGTCGACGCCGATGAGCAGATCCGGCCGGGAGACGAGGTAATAGTAGCAGGCGAGAAAGCCTTTGGTGTCGGTCGGGCCAGGATGTCAGGCTGGGAGATGAAGGCATCCCGCCGGGGCGTGGCAGTGGAGATTAGGCATGTAGTGGGACAGAAGGTTTAAGCTCCACTGAACCGGCAGCCATTTCCATAAGCCAAAATAGAAGCCGAAGCAGCCTTCGGCAAAGCCAAGGATCCAGGGTATGAAGGCTAATTCCAGCTTCACTTTCCGGCCAAAATCCCACGGGGTGTGCCCTATGGTGTATTGCCATCCAAAGAATCCGTTATCTTTGGCCTGGATTGATCGTTTACAGGAGCCGATTCCAAAGATTCTGGAATGGCCAATTTGCCAGAAGATTGGCAAGATAATTGGAGTAGGCGCCTCAAAAACGATTCAAAAGTCGATCATGAACACCCTATGGGAGGCAGGATCAGGATAGAGGGGGAGATAATTTTAATAACCAACCAGTGAAGATCTAGATCTAGTACTGTATTACCAACATTGGAGAGACGAGAGCTAAACCTGGTGGGCAGTCCGGAAAAAAGATAAATTTAATCCATATTCTTATCAGTACATCGAATAGTACCAGTAATTGCCGTAATAATAATTTGAGTATGGGTATGTCGGGTATGTGTATGCAGGATAACACCCGTAGCTATAGTCGCAAGGATATGTATACGTTGGATAATGTGTATATGTATACGTTGGATAATATGCATACATATACGTTGGGTAATACCAAGAGTAGCTATAATAGTAATCATATGCGGGATAATATCCGCAGTCATGACATCCATCGTGTGGATATGGCTTATTCGCGGCTGCCGTTGCTACCAGCAGTCCTAATACCAGAACGGTCAACAAGAGTTTAATTGCTTTGATTAAGATCCCTCTGCACTATAATACGACTGGCCTGGTATTAGAAGACAACTTTTATGTGAGTGTCATACGAAGTTACGCACCGGCGCATAGAGTCGCTATTCGTGACTTGATGAAGGCCAGGATGCACCCCGGGAAAGCCAGGCAGAAGTTCGTATGGTTGGGCAGGCCCAACTATCTGAGCATTGGTTCTAAAATTTATGAAACACTAACTCAGTTTTCTGTAGAGGAAAGTTCTGCGAATCTATGACAAACCATTGGTGAGCTGTTTCTTACCGTCATCCCTCTTTATCACCGCGAATTCAAAGGGATTAAGCTCAGGATTGATATGTAAATCTTCGACATAGAAAGGCAGCCAATTCTCTGGAGTGAATCCCTCCAAAGTGGACAATAAGCTAAGCAACGCCAACACTGGAGGGAAGTACATGAAGAGACTTGGCCGCGCTACGACCGAGCATTCAAGTATGATTCATAATCTTTCGCACTTTTATGCGGGATGTTTCGGCTCTACACAAAACCCATGAGGGGACTTATAGAAGATACCAGCAAGTATAATAGATTGATTGGCATTTCTTAAATCGACCGCGTAAAATTCTTGTAGATCTATTATTTTTGATTGGATGGATAAATTCTACAAGAAGATCCAAGAGCATGAATTTGGAACATTTGGTGAGGCAGTATACATGAGGCAGTGGGAGGAAGAATGAGGTGATGAAACGAACTCACAATCTTCCTCGCCTATGATTAATATCGTTGGTTATTTAAAAAATTTGGTAATAAATCAATAGGGCGATGGGCGTAAGTAAATTACTGTAGCCGAATTATCACATTTTTGATTTATGACACCATGGTAATTCATACCACTCACCGTCACAGATGCTGCATAGTTATGACAACTTGGCTGCGATGACGTGTAATATGAGTATGTGTAATATAAGCAACCATTGATATCAGTAGTTCCTATGAATTTATTATTATTATAGACATTTGCATAGGGAGCAGCTTTCCACATATATCCGTCAGTTGTGTATTGCACTTTTATCAGTATCTGCGCAGCCACAGGGTAGCTGTAATAATAGTAGCTGGGATATGTATAGGGATAGTTGAACCATCCGCTGTAGTAATAGTAGCAGTCGTTATTCTGGCATCCATCATGTGGATGTCCGCCGTCATTTGAGCCTCCATCATGTGGCTGTCCACCGTCATTAGGGCCTCCATCGTGTGGCTGTCCACCGTCATTAGGGCCTCCATCGTGTGGCTGTCCACCGTCATTAGGGCCTCCATCGTGTGGCTGTCCACCGTCATTAGGGCCTCCATCGTGTGGCTGTCCACCGTCATTAGGGCCTCCATCGTGTGGCTGTCCACCGTCATTAGGGCCTCCATCGTGTGGCTGTCCACCATCATTAGGGCCGCCATCATGCGGCTGTCCACCATCATTAGGGCCGCCATCATGCGGCTGCTCATAACGTTCTGCTCCTTCTTGAGCAGCTTCCTGCGCAGCTCCAGCTGCTACCAACATTCCCAATATCAGGACGATAAATATCTTCTTGATTGCTTTGATCCAGATTCCTCCCAATGCCAATTATTCGGCTTAATATTAAAGCGTGGTTCTTATGTAGATATCATACGGACCCCAGTCGCCGCATAACAATCCTTTGGAAATTGAACGACCACAACGGAAAGATTGAACATAGCAGGCTCAGTAGATGCGCATGGATGATATATGCCCGATATGATCCTCTTATTGTAGAGCTAGCAAGGGAAGGCCGGATAGCAATTGAACATTATATCCTTCGCGGGCAAGCCGATTCTCCCTTTGCATCAGCCGTTCGGATCATAGCGATTTGCCACTTTCTAGTATCAACTCGCTCAAAATGTCCCTGTAATTATTGTATGGCAAGAGATGCCCTTCCCCCACAATCAGATGCAGACGAGCGTGCGTGATGCGTCGCGCCATTTCCTCCGCCCATTGCTTGGGCACCAGCTCGTCCGCATCGCCTTGCCACACCATTACCGGACAATGGATTTGTTCAAACGAAAAGCCCCACGGCTTGACCCATACGCGATATTCTTCGACCATACCCTTAGCATTAAGCAAGGCGGGCGCAGCGAATCCGGCAACGCCCGGCAGAGGTTGACGACGAATCGCTTCCGAATCGATCTGGACGGTCGACCGTAACATGATTGTGTTCCAGGTCTGGGGAGCGTGTTCTGCCAGTTTGCCCATTGAGAAAAAGATCGCTTCTGCTGCTTTGGGCACGTGCTCGGAGAGACGGATAAGACATTGATCAAGTTTGTTCAACTCGTCGAATGAGTCGAAGCTGTCCAAATGCACAGCGCCCGCCATGATAGCCGCGGCTGCAACGCTATCGGAAAGATGTTGGGCACAAGCAAGAGCGCATTGTCCACCCATTGACCAGCCTGTGACGCCAAACTGTTTTAGATCCAACTGGTCGCCCGAGTTGTTTGATATCGTCCGCCCAATCGAGAAGCGTGCGTCCGATTTTCGGGCATGCATTTCATATGAGCCTATAGAATCATATTTCCCGATCTCGGCGCTCGTCTGATCAACAAAAATTCTATATTAGACTTAAAATTAGGAAAGAAGCGCCTGGATATAGAACTTTTCGCCAAACCATCCAATTTTACGTGATCGAAGATGTCCAATCAGAGATAAATAAAATTAACGGGCGAGAAGAATCCCCGCCCAATGGTTCTAGACTTGCCATCTACCTATGGGTACTGGGGCTTTCCACCCTTCCATGCTATCGGATACCTGGCACAGGCCTTGTTTATCGGGTCCGTCAGATTGGCAGGATAGCAGCTCGGCGGAGCATAAATCCCGTATGGATCTATGAAATACCACTCATTGTCCTTTGGGTCCCGGCAGGCGAAGAATATGTGAAGGTGGGTGTTTGTCCCCTTACCCCACTTCCAGTTGGGATCATCGCTGGTGCATCCGCAGCCTCCCGGACCCGTATTCCCGGCCCAGGCCAGTTGGTCTCCCGCCTTCACGGACTTTCCGAGGAGATTCATATCGATCTTCTGGGCATCTGTTCCCCAGTACTTCTCCACAGGATTCTTCGTACCTGTCTTCGGGCAGCCCGTCGCCGCAAGGTAGGCCTTGTACTGTGTGAGCCTGGGGTCCGAAAGCGTCGGGACGGTCTGGGTCCACGAGGCCTCGCAGTCGGTCTTCGGGCCGTTCCGGAGGTGCATATAGATCGTCCTGAAGGCATCCGTCACGCCTCCGGAGTCATGGCTGACGACCATGGTGTTCCCGGACCAGTTGTCCCAGCCGATGTGGATCACCTTGCCCGGAGCTGCCGACAGAATCTTGAAGGTATCTCCATCATCCCTGCTGTAATCTATGGCGTGGTGCCAGCTGCCTGGACTGTAGAGCCAGGGCCCTCTCCTCAACACATTCGCATCTGAGAAGGGTATGGTGAAGGGCGCTCCGGTGAAGTAGAGGGCAGAGAGCCGGATGTACCTCTCGCTCCCGTCAAAGGTAGCGCAGGGCCAGCGGTAGTATACCCGCTCTCCTGCTGCCGGCGGGGAACAGGTTCCCGGCGCCCCTTTGCAGTGCGTTGCCGTTGCGGTTATGCCGTAGTTGTATGTGTCCTTGTAGGGAGTCCCGGGGTTGTCGGGCATGAGCACCTGGTTGGCGCAGGCTGCATCGCATGACCCGGGATAGATCTCGAGGGAAGTGAGCCTGAGATTCTGTTTTGCCAGTTCCTTCCACTTAGATGTGAAGTTCTCCCAGTCGACACCAACCCAAAGGTAGTGGCCGTCGCTGCCCTGACGCCAGACGCCGGCATACTTCGTGACCCCTGCCTCCTGGTAGATCTCAAGATCCACCAGCCTGAGGTTCTGACTGGAGAGCTCCTTCCACTTGGCGTTGAAGTTGTTCCAGTCTACTCCCACCCAGAGGTAATGGCCGTCAGAGCCAGATCGCCAGACACCTGCGAACTTCGTGGCGCCGCCCTCCTGGTAGACCTCTATGTCAATTAGCCTCAGGTTCTCCTTGGAGAGCTCCTCCCACTTCGCCTTGAAGTTATTCCAATCGACTCCCACCCAGAGGTAGTGGCCGTCAGAGCCAGATCGCCAGACGCCTGCGAACTTCGTGGCGCCACCCTCCTGGTAGACCTCAATGTCTATGAGCCTCAGGTTCTGCTTGGAGAGTTCCTCCCACTTTGCCTTGAAGTTGTTCCAGTCGACGCCCACCCAGAGGTAGTGGCCGTCGCTGCCCTGGCGCCAGACTCCTCCGAAGGTTGTGCCTCCAGGTTTCGGGTAGACCTTCAGGTCCACGAGCCTCAGGTTCTGCTTGGAGAGCTCCTCCCACTTCGCCTTGAAACTGTCCCAGCCAGAGACCCAGAGATAGTACGGGTCGCTTCCGGCACGCCAAACACCTGCAAAGACATCAGCATTGCTCATAATACCATCCTCACAATACATTATTCCGACCAGAATTCATTTTTTGGCAGGACAAGAACGTTGGGCGGTGCCAGAGAGATCGTTAACCAGCCTCCAGCCGCCGCCCAAATATCCTATCCTGCTGGGAGGGTCTTCCCGAATTCGTTCTTTAACAATGACTCCATAGTGACAATACGCCATAAAGCAGGCACAGATATGCCATTAGTAAATATGGTTCCATCATATAAAAAAACGTTGGTTCTCTGCTATTTTGATTCTTAGCTATTTTAATCCGGTCCTGCGACCAGCCAATTGGACCGGTCTATTCAACCGGTCCATTCCATCGTGCTCACCCCTTTACCCGCGATCCTCCCGGCGGCAGGAATTGCACAATCTGGTCCACGGAGGCGGCGGCCTTCAAGAAAGATCTATCCTCCACTACTTCTGAGAAAAGCCTGTAGATGCGCTTGGCCAGATCATCGGCATTGAATTCGCCAGGCTCAATCTCCACCGCCGGATCCGCTTTGGGCTTGACTGCCGAAACAGGACCGCCTATGAGGACGCCCTCTGCCACGCCCAGGGCTATGCCCAGGGGGACATCCCGGAAGTACCTGCGCTCGCCACGAATGACAAAGGCACCCTTCTTCAAGAACTCGCCCGACTCCGGGGTCTTGCTCACCTGATCGCCTTTGATCAGATAGCAATCAGCAGCCACAAGTCCGCCCTTCCAGACGGAGGAGTAGCTCACGGCAAACTGGGCCGCCTCCAGGAGGGTGCTCTCTGGAACCTCCTCCCCCTCTGTCTTTATCACTGTCAAAGGAGCGCCGGGCGCATCCGTATGCATTGCCAGATCGCGCCTCTCCAGGTATTTGGTGTATATCTCCTCATTGGTATCCGCGTCCCTTCCGCCCAAGACCAGAAATCCGTCCGATGAGTAAAACCAGCGGAACCTCTCATACCACTTGGGCTTCCTGCGGCGGTGAACCTGTGCGGCCCTCGTTTTCTTGGGCCCGGCTTTGCTGGCACGCAGCTCCTCGGTGATGGCCAGAGCGCCTTTGGCACCGCTGGCTTTGCGGGCCATCTCTTTGGCCTTTTCGTAATACCTTTGCGCATTCTGGGGGACGGTCAAATTGGCATTCAGCTCCAGCTCGGCTCCTTCCAGCGATACCCGCATCTCTCCTTTGCCGTCCAGGGAAAGAATGGTCCTGGCCTGAGGAAGGCCTGAGCCGCTGATCCTTTCCCAGATCTGGTTATAGGAAAAACCCCTAACTCTGGCCTCTGCCATCAAGACAAGAATCTGCTCGACTTCGCCGTAGATCTGGTAGATCAGCTCTCCCTTCTGGACGAACGCCTTCTCCTGGGACTTGAACTCCTCAATGGCTTTCTTCTGCAGCTCTATCCTGCGATCCAGAGGGTCCTGGCGAGGCGATACTTCCTCCACCTTTACGAAAAAGGCGTCCAGGGCTTCGCTGAAAGTGGCAAAGCGCTTCTGCTCCAGACCCAGATAGAGCTTCAGCGGCCGGGACAGGACATCAAAGGGCTCTCCATCACGAAGGACAATGTGCGGATCGAGGGTTTCATCCAAAAAGACCTCCTTCAGAGCCCTGTGGACCCGATCGATCTCCCCGGCATCTAAATCGATCGCCTGCTTGTTCTTATCCACTCCGGCAACCAGACACACCTCCTCCCCGTAGGTTCCGCCCATGTTCAATCCCCGCACCAGAGATCTCACCAGATCCTGGCCGGATGAGGCCAACCAGACTGCCAGGTCTTCCCGGGAGATAGTCCTCGGATCGAGCTGGCCGGGATGGTAGAGGTACTGCTCGCCTGCTGCCATTTTGCTGCCCCGGTAGAGCATCTTCCTGAGCATGCTGAGGATCAGCCTTGATTCATCAAGCAGCACCATGCTGCCCTTGGGAAAGAGCTCGACGATGAGATAATTGCGAATGCCGCTCCGCTCTACTGCGATCTCAAGCACGCGGTCGAAGTCGTACTGCTGGATGTCGACGATCCTGCCCCCGGAAAGGTGACTGCGCAGCATGGTGGGAAACTGAGGCGGCGTCTTGGAGGCGGGTCGTTCGCCGCTGGTGATGTGAACCCTTCTCCCTGCCTCTAAAAGCAGATCCAGCCGACCTTCGGCAGGAGACTGAACCGAGAGCCAGATTTTGTCTGAGGATTGCTGGTAGGCCTTGCCCATGAAGCCGCCCAGGATCCTGTCCCGAAGCTCCTCCACAATGGCAGCGACGTCCACATTGCTCATCGCCTTCTTCATAGCAGTAGGGTCGAGATCAATCGATAAATAGTTGCGGATGCTAAAGCTGGGAGGTGGAACAAAAACGCTTTCTGGTGGATTTGATGCTCATGCGCCTGGGAAGGTGGCTGCGGCTCCTGGGTCAGGATGTGGCCAATCCCGAAGGCAGCAGCGACAGCGAGCTATTGCGTCAGGCAAGAGGAAGAGGGCAGGATTGTCATAACCAGGGACAAGAGACTCTTCCAGGCCTGCCCGGGTGCGGGTGTGGAGTGCGTACTTATCCGCTCCTCCAAAATTTCCGATCAGCTCCATGGAGATGGCCGGAGAGGGTGTACCCCTGCAGCTCGATCCGCAGAGATGCACGCTGTGCAACACTCTTCTTCAGGATGTCGAATCCGAACCATCGAGGAAGTGGGAGTGTCCCGGCTGTAAGAAGCTCTACTGGCAGGGAGGACACTGGAAGAAGATGGAACGGATGCTGGAGTTCGTTCGCTCCCGAAAGGATGAAAATATTGAATGGATTCCTGAAAATCAATGTGCAAGAGAGACAAAAATCCTGTAATTCTGCAACGCTATGATCGGGGCATCCACTCAATGGAGACTTATAAGGTAACCTTCATGGAAGCAGCCTCCATTCTCTTGGGTTTGGCACGCATTTTCAGGTAATCGGCCATCTCCGTCCTGATGGGCGCCATCGACCAGAGGTGAGAGGCGTTCAGGCAGAACTGGGGCTGGTACTGGTATTGATTGCCGGGCATTGCAAAAGGATCGGCAGGCGCGAGTCGCTCAGGTACACAGTCCAATGTGGATTCCAGAAGGCACCACTGGCCGGACTCACTCTGATAGACTACCCAGGCATGGCCGTATGTTCCATCCGGAGAGATGACCCGGCCCAGCACCACCCGCACGCATTGATCTGACACTCCGCTGGCCAGGAGAAGAGCGCCCAGCAGGAATGAGGAGTCCTCGCAGTCTCCTTTACGAAGCATGAGCGTCTCCTCAGGAAAAAGCCAGAAGTCACCCAGGCCGAAGCATTCTTTATCTGTGATATATTGCACATTTCTTGCTACGTAATCCCAGATTCTCCAGGCTCTAATATCGAAGGTGCCGGCCTCCCGCGCAGAGGGAAGACCAATCTCTTGCAGAGCTCTTATTATAACCTCGCTGCCGGTGCAAGTGAGCCAATCCCGGATATCAGTGGGGATGAAAACACCAGAGTTGCCGATGACGACTCTCTTATCCCACATGATCGTATCCCTGACAATTGCATCCCCTGCCCAGTTGTATCCGGTACCCATCTGAAGCCCCCACTTCCATCTACTATAATAATTTTAGCTTGTTATATTTAAAATTGTCGATCTAGCAATAGACTTGAGTGCAATAGCAACTAACTAATATAGATTTAAATTTTGAATATTTAGTAACAATAATTAAGCGGGAATCTCCAGGCCATGCCCCTCTGGCTACTACAGGCATCTTCCTTAAGGTCAGCTCGGAACATTGGGCGATAGGCGTGCACACGATCGGGATTGTCGAGTTTCCTTATGGTAGAGAAGCGCTGAGAACCGGGTCATTTTTAGCTTTAAACAGCTATTAATCGTTACCAATCAAAAAACTTATCAATTTAAACACTGTCTCTATTATGGTGAATTAAAATGAGATTCTCGAAAATAGAGCTCGCTTTGATATTCCTAACTTTGTACGCGATCTGTCTTCTGCCCACATGTGCTGCCTTTGAGGATACAGTATCTGTCATTGGGAAGAAGAACATATCTTTTGACATGATATCTGAATCAGAGTATAATATATCGGTGAACGCCAGTGTGGCCATGGTTGTTGATGCGGTATCCATCAACAGCACTAAGCCGATGGGTAAAAATGCCAGCATAGCGCTTATGTCCATAAATATGGAGGGCAATGAAAATCAGCTGATAAATCAGAGCGAGTTTTCAAACTCCATGGAGAGCATGTTTGTAGCGTCGGCAAAGCTTACTGGCGGAATGGAGATTGAGGATGTGATAGTCAATAGCTCTCAGGGAAAGAATGTGACTCTTCATAAGATTATTATGCTAGCCCCTATGAACAAGCCAGCCAATGAGTCCATAATTGCCTTCTGGGATTTGGACGAATATACTCACGCCATTTTGACCTCCGAACTGGACATGAATACGACTGCAAGGATCGTAGAGACGTTGAAACTGATGCCTTGATGAAACTCTAATTTCTTGCATGAGCATAGCCACAGCCGAGGAGAATATATGTGATCAAAGTTGCCGAGTTTCTTTGAAGGAGAAAACCTGAAAACTGGGCAACTTCCAATTTTAAATCAGCATTTTTGTCAATAACGATTTTAGTCGGATTAAGCCCCCCTGGTATTGTGCTCATGATTCGACTGCGTTTTTGGATACCAACCTGCTGCGTAGGTACGCCGCCGTCGTTTGGCTCTCGTACTGGAGGCAAGAATAGTACTGTCTGACAGCAAGAAGATATATCTTCTAGTACATTACCAGTCACTAAGATAAGTATGGATCCTTTGTATGAGAAGATAAGCCTTGCTAGAAGGCTCTTATACGTCATTATAGCAGTTCTGCTATTCATCGTCGGGCTGATCCTAATGCTCACCTTCTTTATAATTATCACTTTGCCTTTTGCTCTGGCTGCCTGGGCATGGGCAGCGATCTTCATCTATCTGGCCGCAGCAGGAAGGCCTTACAGCCACTTTGTAGCAGGGCTGCCGAAACTTTATCGATCATAATTGGGGTCGAAGAGGGGTAGAGACCAATAAAATTGTGAAGTACCATCGATTGCGACAGGAGCTGCAACCGTGTTGTGCACCGGCTCGATTCTCAGTCGTCGATATGCAAATTTTATTCTATATATTCAACCTTGATGATAGTAGTACTTCAGGTTCGCAGATCTATTTATTCTTCAGCCTTCAAAACTGTCCCGTCATGAAGACCCCATTCCTGACAATAGTCATTCTCCTGTCGCTGGCAGGGACATTTTCAGCATCTGCCCAGTACGATCTGGAAACAGATACTGGCTACGCTTGCTGGCAGTGCCCTGTCTGCGGATATATCGTCAGCCTGACCCCGGCCGAGGCCGCGAGCATCAACCCATATACACCCTGCCCCTCCTGTTATTCGGCATATGCAGGCAACTTCATGCCAGTATCCTGTCAGGCAGCCCTGGAAGAAAGCACATCCGGGTACGCCTCACCAGAATACAGCCAGCCGGAAGTGGAAGACGGAAACAACGTGAATTTGCAGGAAAACGAGTTCTACAACAGTGTAAATGACTCTGCAAAGAAATCGATTGACACAACTATCTCGACTCCACCATTTTCCGGAAATACATTGAGCAGCAGTTCCGCGCCCGGGTCCGATGAAGCTTCCGGCAAAGGAAAGATCCTGATGGTCCTTTCGCCTCAGCAGTATCAGGAGGAGGAGCTGAATGTGCCTCGCGATTACTTCCAGAGCATGGGCTACTCCGTCGTCCTGGCCTCCAAAGGAGTGAAGACTGCTACAGGAATGAACGGTGAGAGCATCGATGTAGATCTGGATCTGAAGAGCGTCAAGCTATCCGACTACATAGCCGTGGTATTCGTTGGTGGTGAAGGAATCTACTCACTCAAACTTCACGAAGATCCCGACTACCAGGCTCTGGCAAAGTCAGCCATAGCACAAAAGAAGCTGGTAGGAGCCATCTGTCTGGGTCCCTGGATCCTGGCGGATGCCGGCCTTCTCAAAGGCAAGAGAGCCACCGCATCGGAAACGGATCACATCAAATCCAAAGGCGCAATTGTGTCTGATGAAGCGGTGGTGCAGGATGGAAACATCATCACGGGAAATGGTCCTTCGGCCTCTCAAGAGTTCGCCGAAGCCATAGTCTCCTCCCTGGAGGCTTCCGGCAGCGATCGCAACCATGCGGACATCTCTCAAACAGATAGCATCCCGGCAAGGAGCCCGACCCTGAAGGCGACGGATACTGGGGCAGCGAACAATGGAAGCAATCCTGCCAGGTGGAGATGCACAGTATGCGGCTACATCTACGATCCGGCTGAGAACGATGGTGTTCCATTTGAGCGGCTTCCTTCCACCTGGAAGTGCCCCTGCGGCGCTCCCAAGAGCAAATTTGTCAAGGCCTGAGCATTTGCTCCTGATCTAACTCAATTTTTGAAGTTGGATTTTGTCAATCAGTGAACTTCAAGGCCATAGCCGCCCAGGTGAAGCCCGCGCCACTGCTGGCGATAACAGCCAGGCAGCCTGGTTTCATCAGCCCCTGCTCGATCGCTCGTCCGAGGTTGAAAAGGGTATCGACAGTGCCCATATGGCCATAGTCTCTTATGGAGGTTACAGTATTCTCCTCGCCCAGGCCAACGGATTGGAATATATCACGAGAGAGGCTTCTCTTAACCTGATTGGTGAAAAGGAAATCGATATCCTTCAGGGAGTGGCCGCTCTTTTCCGCGGCTCTTCTGATCACTTTCACGTAGTTCTCCAGGTAGGTCAGTGACAAAATCCGATCGAGCCCTTCCGGGTCGTCCACACATATGTAGTTCAGCCTGTTTGCCGACTCAGGCTTTACAAGAGAATAGGGATGCCGGGTCCCGCCCATGGGAACCTTGACGCAATCGACAGTTGACCCATCCGTCAGCGAGGCATAGTCGAGCAGCTGGTTCGTGGTCTCGCCCTTCCTCAGCACCGCTGCCACTGCCCCATCTCCCACCATGAAGAGCGAAAGAGAGTTGGGATCTGTGTAGTCTATCGAATTAGAAAACTTTTCTGAGCAGACAACCAGAGCATACTCTTTTTCAGAATCGCCGAGCAACAGATTCTTGCAGAGGTTAACCCCCAGGTTTCCACCGTTGCAGCCGTTCTTGACCTCAAAAGCGTAGCAATTGTCAGCACCCAGTTCCGACTGGATCCTCGCCGCCGGAGACCAGAACCTGTAGTCGTAAAAGCTGGCGCCGCAGTACGCAATAACTCCTATTTCACCGGGATCGATCCCCGCCCTTTTAACAGCCTCCCTGGCTGCACGAATGCCCATATCCGAGGGCTGCTCATCCCTGGCCGCGATATGTTTCTTCTCCATCCCGATCTTCTCCAGGAATACCGGCAATGGTATGCCAGAGAGCCTCGACATCTCGCTGCTGGTGAGAATATTTTCAGGGATGTAGTGGCCAATAGAGGCTATGCCGACCGTCTCTTTCTGTTGCTGGTTCACCATAAGTGCATCACTCGATCTCCCTTTCAATTTCACAGATCTCATCTCGATTTTCCAACCGACGAGAGATCTAGTGTGATATAAACGCTTTTGCCAATATGCTTACACATACTGAATTATTTATACGATCTGCTCATTCAAAGGAGGCTGGAGGAGAGGAGCTGGATCGAAAGAGGGAGATCTTGCCGGAGGAGCAGTAGGATGTGCAGTTGCCAGCCACATTTCAACTGGTAGAGTAAAGCAGGCAGAGCTTCAAATGCATCTTTCATAATCCTTAACTAGTATAAATGACAATAGAAGTTATTAGGAGAGTCTCCTGCATTCAGATTTCTGTTACCGTTGATAGATGATGTTTCAGAAAGGCGGCTCTTATCAATTCGAGGAGGTCAATAATGAATCTCTTGCCACTGGAAAAATTGGGTGCCAGATGCACCCCGGAAGGCGTGGCTGACTTTGGGGTATTTTTTCCCTGGGTATCGGAGGCGAATGGCAATAAGATCTCAGTCAAGGTCATCCATGAGAAGGATCAGTTCTTACAGGATATACAGCCGAAGGTCTTTGAGATGGAACACTCGACCGATCCGGAGTATGGTGACTACTGGTCGACCTGGGTAAAGATCGATCAAAACTCCAAACCTCATCCGAAATCCGCATGGGGGACTGAGGGAAGGTATGTCTACAGATATTTACTGGAGAGGCCAGATAAAGAGCCCATAGACTGGATCATAGATCCATACGCTCGAGAATTCGGAATAGGAAAGCTCTCAGCCTTCACTCTGGGATACGAACCTCATATCTGGAAGAACGAAGAAGTGTGGAAGACTCCAAGGCAGGACGAACTGGTCATCTATGAACTGATGATAAACGAGTTTGGAGGAGATATAGATACTACGATTCACCATCTCGATTATCTCTCTGATCTCGGCATCAACTGCATAGAGATTATGCCGGTCACAAATGTTGCCAACACCACCGATTGGGGCTTCCTCCCCATTGGCTACTTTGGGGTTGATGAGAGGTTTGGCAAGAGGAGTGACATGCAGAGGCTGATCGACGCAGCCCATGGCAAAGGAATAGCCGTTATCCTCGATATGGTCTATGGCCATACTGACGGTCTGTTTCCCTACTCCTATCTTTATAGAGAGCTGGGCTACGCTGAGAACCCCTTCATGGGGCCTTTCGCCCAAGACCTATTTGGAGAGAGTACGGATTTCAAGAGAGCTCTGACGAGGGACTTCTTCTTTACTGTCAGTAACCACTGGTTGGATACCTATCACGTAGATGGATTCAGATACGACTGCGTTCCCAACTACTGGGATGGCCCAGACTGGCCAGGGCTTTTCCAACCTGGTTTATGAGACTTATCAATCGATCAAGGCAAAGTCGGGATCTAAAGACCACTGGCAGAGGTTCTTCAACGAAGATGAAATCAACTTCATCCAATGTGCGGAGCAACTGGAAGGGCCTGTGGAGGTCCTGGAGAAGACTTACAGCAACAGCACCTGGCAGAACCAGACATTTGATGCTGCCACTGCTGTAGCAACTCAGATGCCGGAGCGGCTGACCGACCTGGGACACCGGCTGGGTCTCGACGGTTTTCCAACCGAGGTCGTGGTCAACGATGATCGCATCAAGAAGACTGCACTGCAGTACATTGAGAATCATGATCACTTCCGCTTCGTCTGCAACTTCGGTACCATCTCCAGGGACAGCAACGATCTGCTGAAGGAAGGAGACAGAAGTCGCTGGTACAAGGTTCAGCCCTACCTGATAGCCATGATGATGGCCAAGGGAATCCCAATGCTCTGGCAGGGTCAGGAGTTCTGTGAGAATTACTATGTGCCCGAAGGCGGTCTGGGAAGAGTGGTGATGTTCAGGCCCATGAGATGGGACTACTTTTACGACTCATATGGCAAGAAGATGATCTCGCTGGTGCGAAGACTGATGAAACTGCGCAGGAAGCCCCAGTTCCAGCAAGGCGATCATTGGTTCTATGACGATCCTCAGAGATACCAGTCCAAGGGAGTGTTGCTCTTCTCTCGAGGGTTGAGGGATACATTCAGCCTCATCGCTCTCAATTTCACAGATAGCGATCAGACAGTCTCCTTCCAGTTCCCTCTGGCCGGAATTTATGGTGAGGAGCTGCATGAGCAGGAGCAGGATAGCTTCCAAGTGTCTGCGGGAGAGGAAAGAGAGATCACTGTGCCCAGCAATTATGGAAGAATTTGGTCCTTGAATGGATAAACATAAGGAAATGGAGATGAAGAATGGACCAAAACAAGGCCTGTGCGCTTGTCTCAGGAGATCATGCTGGACTTTGGCCGTCTGACTGGACTGAAGGGACTGGCATCAAGTGATTCTCATCCCCGGCGCTATCTATGGACGGATGCGTTCGCGGTCTGCAACTACCTCGAGCTCTTCCGCCAGACCGATGACGAGACCTATCGGGACCTCGCCCTATCCCTCGTAGACCAGGTGCATCACACCCTGGGCCGGCACCGAGATGACGACACCAGACAGGGCTGGATCAGCGGCCTTGATGAGGAAGAGGGCGAGCGTCACCCGACCGTGAGGGGCCTGCGCATCGGAAAGCAGTTGAACGAACGCAGGACCGATGAGCCGCCCAATGAGCGTCTGGAATGGGAACAGGACGGGCAGTACTACCATTATCTGACCAAGTGGATGCACGCCCTCAACTGCGTGGCCCGTGTCACCGGAGACTCGACCTATACCAGGTGGGCGATAGAGCTCGCACAGACGGCCCACGCCAGGTTTACTTACGCCACTCCTCATGGCGGCCGGAAGAGGATGTACTGGAAGATGAGCATCGACCTCACCTATCCGCTGGTATCATCGATGGGCCAGCACGACCCTCTCGACGGCTTTGTCACCTACAATGAGCTCCAGGCAGCAGCGCTCCAGAGATTTCGAATTCAAAGAACCGCCGCCGCTCGATCTCAAGCCAGAGATTACAGACATGGCCAGAATCTGTCGGGGCATTAGCCTGCCCACAGACGATCCACTAGGCATTGGCGGTCTTCTCTTCGATGCCTCAAGAATTGCCCAATTGATGATTAAGGGTGCCATAAAGAACATGAGTCTGCTGGAGGCCGTCGTGGGCTCCTCCCTTCTGGGAGTGAAGGCTTTTGCGAGCAGCGAAACGCTGGCTTATCCCGCCGGCTATCGCCTGGCCTTTCGGGAACTCGGGATGTCTATCGGGCTTGCAGCGGTCGAAGACCTGGCAAGATGGATGGAGGAGAACCCTGTATTATTCCGCCAGGGTCAGCTAGAGCCGCGAGTTGTCGAGCTCATGGGATATGTGCCGCTCAGGAGAAAAGATTGAACAGTTCTGGATGGATGGCAAGAACAGGGAAGCCAGCACCTGGAC
Organism: uncultured Methanosarcinales archaeon; assembly: GCA_963843555.1. Taxonomy (GTDB): domain Archaea; phylum Halobacteriota; class Methanosarcinia; order Methanotrichales; family Methanotrichaceae; genus Methanothrix. Next base: position 42,456 of record CAWJKV010000007.1, on the reverse strand, counting down.
GGAACACCGTGAGATCAATATGGTGATGCTGGCAACGAGCTTAGCTCCACGCGGATTTCTGATGATCTGAGCGGAAGTCTTCGATAATTCGATAAATTGATTATTCATCCGTAACAAAGGCCAGAGCATCATGAGCGAGCCCTCCTTCGATCGCCGAATTTCCATACGGCATGACCTCCGGCCAGGTGATGTGGGTTATATCACATACCTGCACGGCATTCTGTATGCCGATCAGGGCTGGGATCATACCTTCGACGCTTATGTCGCCATTCCTCTGGCCGAATTTGCCAGATCGCCCTCGCCCGGGGAGCGCATATGGATCGTCGAAGATGGAGAGCGGATCGTTGGCTCCGTGGCCATAGTGAAGTTCACGAGAGAGAGAGGCTCAGCTCCGCTGGCTGCTCCTGGACCCGGAGGTGCGGGGCCGTGGGATAGGGAGGAAGCTCGTAGAAGAGGCTCTGGATTTCAGCCGGGATGCGGGATACTCATCGGTGTTTCTCTGGACGGTGAATACGCTCCCCATAGCCGCAAAGCTCTACCAATCCGTGGGATTCAGGCAGACGGAGGAGCTGACGCATGAGCTGTGGGGCAGCATGGTTACCGAAGTCAAGTATGAACTATTGCTATAGGGCCGGCCCAGGGAGGGCGGCATCACATGGGCGGCATCTCCTTCGGGTCGGCGATCTGCGGAATGAGTCTCTTCCCATTTTATCTCCTTCTCCACTTGCACTTTGAAGGAGTATCTAGGCCTTGATAAGATCACTCCATCGCTCCATCAGAGGATAGTCATCCTTTCCGCCTTCGAAGCTAAAGCCTGTATCACCCACACCATCTCCGTCGGAGTCCATACCCTTATAGTCGGACCATCGGTTTCCCAGTAGGCCGGTGATGCGCTCGCTTCCGGATGAATAGCTGATGTTCTCCGGTGAGTTCCATCTGTTCTTCGAATCTATGGACTCGACGTTTCGTTCGTTGTTCATAAAATCGTTCAGATAAATTGTATTATTATTACTTGAATCCTGAATATAAATTCCTATGGCGTTGCCCTGCACCGTGTTCTTTGCGATGACATTATCTACGCAGCCATCGAGAAGACCAATTCCCTCCTCTTTATTGTTGCTGGCGTTATTTTCCAGGATGCTGTTTTCGTTAGTGCCCAGGATAGCGATTCCGTGATCGTTCTCAAGGGCTATGTTCTTCATAACAGTGTTATTGTGGGAATGCATCAGATATATACCGATCCATGCGTCTGAAGCGGTATTGCCTTCAATGAGATTGTCATTTGAATCCATCAGCTGAATTGCGTCACTGGGGAGCAGGCCCATCAATCCCTGACAGAGGACTTTTGCATCGTTACGGGAGATTATGTTTCCATTTGCTCCCCCAAGGTAAATGCAAGCCCCACATGCCTCGATGGTATTATTGGCGATCTTGTTATGGTTGGAATTCACACCAATGCCGTGACCTTGCGAGTTCGAGATCCTGAATCCCGTAATCTGGCATCCGTCTGCAGCCAGGCGCACTGATCCAAACATGGATCCGATATCAATCACCGGCATTCCCTCTCCAGAGTCGGTACCGATAAGGGTGAGCGGTTTATCGATTTCCAAGCTCCCTTCATAGGTTCCGCTCTCAACCATGATGATGTCACCAGGGCGGGCCAAATCGACGGCCGCCTGTATGCTCTCCCCGGGCTGAACAGTGATCGTGGCCGCGAGTGATGATGCAGATATCATAAAAAGAATTATGATAGAAATTATATATTTCATGGGCCACTTCAGGCCTTTATTGGAAGCCATCTCATACCTCGAATATCACTGAATGGCAGAATATAATAAATTTTCCAGTGAACGCTGCTTATGGAGCAATCACTTCCGGATGACAATGGTTCCGGCAGCGAAGGATCTTGAAGGATCATGAAACGATTTTCCATGCATACATCAGTTTGTGATGATCTGATTGCATGACGGCTCATTTTTGAGAAGCGTCAGAGGAATCAGAATCCATCCGATTCTTCCGCAAGCTTTTTTCGGTAGAGCGGGAATTGACTATTCCTGAAGGGCAGAGAATTGGCGGCACCCCCACAAGCGCCAGATCGAGGCCACGGACCGCCAGATAGATGCCTGGTCTACGAGCTTTACGGGCTGACAAAGATGAGATCGGAGTTGTGGAAGGAGTTAAATCTAATAGGAAGCAGATTTGGAGGCTCGATAATCTGGATTGTGCCCCACATGCGTATCTCATTATTCCTTATATGTTGAAGAGCTATATCACTTATGAGACCACTTGGGCGGCTCATCTGAGAGGTCACTTAAGCATTTCAACCAGTATCGCCATTAAAGCGGTGGTCGAGGTAGACCGCTGAGGTTTTATGAAGAGAGATATACTCAAATTTGAGCTGAAAAGGAAACTTTTGCATTCGTTTTTTGGCTTAATTTTGATATCAGTTCTTTTTTATTCTGGCCGCAAAAATTTGATTATTCTCTTGAGTCTTATGCTTCTTTTGGGATCAATTATGGTTGTGTTGAGACTGCAAGGTCGGCAAATTCCAGTTGTTGGCTGGTTTGAGGAGACATTCGAAAGAGAGAACGTCAGGTTCCCGGGCTACGGAGCCTTCTGGTATGTAGTAGGAACGCTGCTGGCAGCTCTATTTCTTGGCAATCCTGATGAAATAGCCGCAGCAATTTTGACTCTGGCGGCGGGAGACTCTGCGGCCACGATATTCGGAGTCAGAGGCCAGCATCCGCTTCCCTATAACAGATGCAAAACCATTGAGGGATCTATTGCATTCTTCGTTTTTTCCTTAACTGCCTTTCTGTTTGTTGGTTGGATGGGAGTTGCACTTGCCGCTCTTACTGCAGTTGTGGAAAGCCTTCCCACGCCCGTCGATGATAATCTCACCATCCCGGTCGCCGCCGCGTTATTTTTTATAATATTTTGACCGACTGGAATACTGCCCTGCAAATCTGGAGACAACCCCAAGCCATTGACTCTATTCCTTTACGCGATGTACGAAACGCTAGACCTATCGAAGCCTTCTACCAATTCGAGTCCGGTATCATCCGGTTTCCAGGATATATCCGGGTAGGCCAGGTGCTTTATGAAACCTTCAGCGTTTGCTGCCATCTTCGTTGCCAGGTGCTCATCACCCAGAGCCTCTCTTGTGATATGATGAACCTTGGAGCGAACCTCCGCTTCATCCAGGTAGCCCAGAGAGTGGATATACTCATGCAGCAGCACATGAAAGACATAAGGCTTGTAGAGCTCTGGCCTTGTTTCTTTGATCCTTTGCAGCGGTATCTTATTCAGGACGATGACATTCGAGCCTGTGGTGAAGAAGCCACCAAAAAACCCCTGCGGATGGTTTCCCAGGTTGGCCATGCCCAGCATCAGCCCTCCTCTGCACTTGCCGGTGCTCTTCAGTACCAATGATTTGACCACTTCGAAGATGTCCGCCAGGGACTTTGCCTCATCCAGCCGGGATCCGTAATCAATCTTCATCCTGAGTTCGCGTAGGTAAGTCTAAGTATATAATACTAACCTAAAGTTACTGATATTCGTGAGATCGCAGCCTTGAGGATGCTGGTGGGATGGGTATATCCGGGCCGTCTCTGCCAGATTGGCATGCCTGTCACCCTTTCTGCTGCAGAAGCTTCTCCGCCAGGCCGATCTCCATCCAGGCCCAGGCCCAAATCACTGCTTCGAAGGCTCTGATAAGATCTCCTTTTTCCAGAAAATAATGGGAGTCGCGGATGTAGGCTGAGACGTTATCCAGGAAATGTTCATCACCCGATACCTGGCAAATGAGCACCTCTGCCTTCTCCAGCCACTTCAGGGTCTCCACACGCAGATCTTCTTCCAGACCTTTCTCCAGGCATCTCCCGGAGCTATTTTCGGGATTCTTTTCCGGATTCATCTTGGTCTCTTTTGGGCTCATGCCACGGCAATTGATTATTTCAAACGGCACAGCGGTCGTTATGGGATTCGATAACTCTGGTCACCCGGCTCTCATCAACCTCGACCTGGACCATGGTCTTGATGGCATAGCCTGCGGATTTCAGCCTCTCTACACCGTCTCCTCGCTGCACCACTATGACTACATCCTTAACTATCGCACCTGCCGCATTCAGAGATTCCAGCGTGGCAAGGAGAGTTCCACCCGTGCTGATCACATCGTCCACTACGATGACCCGGTCGCCCTTGTTTATGCCGTTTAAAAAGAGCTGCGACTTGGAGTAGCCGGTCTTCTGACTGATTTCGATCTCGCCGGGAAGTCCGTATTTACGTTTGCGTATTATCACCAGAGGGATATCGCAGATAATGGAGAGCCCGATGCCTATAGGAATTCCCATAGCCTCCACAGTCACAATTTTGTCCACCTCCAGATTGGCGATGCGCACGATGTTGGCTGTAACCTCCCGGATAAGCTCCGGCCTGATCTCGGGCACCCCGTCTGTGATGGGATGTATGAAGTAGTTGTAGCTTCCTCGCTTGAATACGGGAGCCTCCAGCAATGATTTCGTGAGCTTTTCCAGCATATATAAGCCTCTATTCTTGGTCTTGATAAAGAGTTGCTATTCCAGACCATAAAGATATTGGATGCCGGCTCTTCTGGCTCAAAAATGAAAGTCTGGAAGACTCCGACAACCCGCTCGACCGACGATACCGGCGCGGGAGATCGTCAAGACCTGGAAACCGCATTGGAGCTGTCTCCGGGAATCGAGGATGAGCTGATAACACTCAGCACCCACGATATCGATACCTGGAGAGGAACGCCGCATGTTAAGCTATGGATATTTCTGGGCAGTATGATTGCGGGATTGCTGGGCATAATTGTCTACTATCTCTTGAAGCAGCGAGAGAGGGGTTACCTCAAGAGAGCCTTCCGTTCTGCCAAAATGCTCCCTAGATCCAAAATCTGACAAAATTAATGATCGGATACGTGAGCAAGAATGAAATCAAGGAAAGTCAAACAGCGCACCCCGCTGCAAGCTGCGGGGTATTCATTTAAAAATCAAACTGCCATCGTATCTGCAGTGATCAAACTCGATGCATTTGCTTATGACTATCTTCGGCCTGCTGAAGATTCTCATGAATAGCAGTTATAGATGGCGCGCTTATTATTGCTGTTGGTGGTTCAATAATCAATTCCTCTGGTGCAATTCCTTCTCCCTTCGTCGTACCATTAGCAGAACTCCTAAGATAGCGAGTGCGACACATCCAGAGGTGACTGCCACTACATAATTTGGTCGTTCCTGGATGTTGGCTATGACGACTCCTATCAGCCCCCAAATAACCGGAAACGCGTACCACGGGTCTCCTTTTCCTTTGAGGATAATAAGGGATGCAACAAGAAGGGCAACCAAGAGCAAAAAGACAGAAAATACCGTTTCAGCGGTCCCTGATGGTATGATGCCTGAGATTTTCAGGGCGCTGGCGAGGTTGACAAGGATTGCAAGGCTTACCCAGCCGGTGAGCAGACTGATTGGCGCCAGCACAACATACCGCTCTCTTTGAGTGAGTAGATGCTGGTAATCTGCAAGACGAAAATACGCAAAAAGGAGCGATGCGAGAATCCATACAAAGATCGCTATGAGGGTCCAATCACTGCCCCCAAATTGTGCCACCAGGGCGTATGCCGTAACCCCAATGAACCCGGATGCAGTGTAGAACCCAATGCGGCGAAGGATCTCGTTTTCTCGCTGGGTTGGAAGTGCTTGGTAGATCCCGTAAGCAATACAGGCGGGGAAGATCAAGAACCAAATAAAAAAGGCCCAGTAGATGGGTCCAACCGCAGGGCTCTCCCCCACAGCACGATCACCGATTCCTATGCCAATGCCAAAGGCCGGGAGAAAGGTGACAAAAAATTGAGCTATGGCAAAGAGGAGGTTGGCTCCTTGCCGAAAAATGTCGCGATTCTTCAGGTCAATCGTCTCTACCATTCAAGTCTCCCGAGTGCGGCTAGAATAGTCATGATTTTTATCTGCATATTCTCACTCACAGTATTTATTATTACTATTAATAGCCGGGGATAACTAATAAATCTATTCGTTTGTTATGCCAAACTTTTTGTACCCATCCGACAATCTGCATAAAGGCTCTTATTGAAATGAGGTCCTGAAGCATTAGGAGAGGATACCAGCATGAAACGAGCTTCCATTGCCCCAATAATTGTAACTGCAATTCTCGTCTTGATTGTGCCTGCATTAGCCCATCAACCTTTCTTCGAAGAAGAGGATTTCACTGCCGGCAATCCCGGGCATATTGAAGACCCTACTATTTCGACCGCTATGTATGCAACGCTTGAAACGCCGAATGATGTAGATTACTATGAATTTAATGGCAGCCAGAATCAGTCCGTCTTGCTGAGCATTACCATACCTCAAATTACAGGACAGGAGAACTTCACTCCTACAATGGCATTGATAGGTCCAGGGTTGCCTCCCGGAGATTTGCCAAAACAGGTCATTAAACCGCAAGACTCTGGCGTCCTGATCCTTCCATCACCTGCAAATGCTACATCATTCTTCGAGCCCTTCAGCCGCACATCTTACTGGACACGGCAAGAACAGTACGTAAAACTGCCTGCCAATGGTAGCTATTCGGTAGCTGTCTGGGATGATAAAGGACAGGCGGGCAGATATGTCTTCGTGATCGGCGACCGAGAGATCCCTGGCGGTGACATAGCATTTCCTCTGAAGATGAGGAATTATTGGACCCCGGTCAATCAATCGATTGCGTATGACTATCAAGGGAATGGTCAAGCCAACCAAACAAACGGTCCGCAGGGGGGCGGAGGCCCTATGGCCCAGCCCGGCCTCGGAACAGTCGTTTCATTGATGAGCATAACACTAATGGCCTTTTTCTTTTTGAAAAAATAGGATTGGGATAAGGATGTCGACGAGAACTGAAGAGGCTTCCTATGCGGTTTTAAAGACTTTAGAGGAAGGCATCGAGATCAGAGAGTACGATCCTCAAATCAGAGCCACATCCCAAACGGGCCAGGAAAATAGATCCTTTGGCGTCCTGGCAGAGTATATTTTTGGCCACAATGAAAAAAATGAACGTATAGGTATGACTGCACCTGTGGTTACCTATGGGGATAAAATGTCCTTTATCATGCCCAAACGGTATAACATGGAAAGCCTTCCCAAGCCTTTGATGGCTCAAATAGGGATAGATCAGGTTCAAGAAGCCAAAGTTGCTGTTATAAGGTTCTCCGGTTTCTCCAGTCCCAAGAAGATGGATGAAGAGACTGAAAAGTTGCTCGCGGTACTGAAAAGTAACGGAATAGAGATAGAGGGCGAACCTTTTATGATGCGCTATAACCCTCCCTGGACTCTACCCTTTCTTCGCAGGAACGAAGTAGCAGTAAATGTCAAACTATAATCAAACTTGTACTTGGGTGGTCGTTTAACCAGTGCGGGATCTCATAATCAAGCTGGAGCCGTCAGATGATCACCAGGAGCCAAGTGCAACCGTGTGAGCAGGAACATTACCAGGAACCCTGAATACATAGGTGACGAACAACGGGGTAAGGTCCAGTAGTAATAACCTTTTGGTTTTTTTAAATTTATCTATTTCCAAGCGCTCGAAATAAGTCCTGAAACTTCTTGATCTCAGTGCTCACATTCTCTTTGGCGATAACGCAGGATATGGCGCACAGGCCGTCGGCTCCCGCTTTGATGACGTATTCTGCATTGGAATGGTTAATGCCGCCAATAGCAATGAGTGGAATGTCCACATGGGCTCGAATCTCTTCGATCAGAGAGATGCCAGACGGCTTTCCTGCATCTGGTTTCGTCGCCGTCGGGAAGATGGGCGAGACACCCAGATAATCGGCGCCAACATTTTGAGCTTGCAGCGCTTCGGAGAGATTGTGGACGGTAATGCCTATTATCTTCTCTGGCCCCAGCAGCTTGCGAGCTGCCAGACACGGCATGTCGGACTGACCCAGGTGAACTCCGTTCGCATTTGCTGCCAGCGCTATGTCGACCCGATCATTGATCAGAAAGACTGTATCCCGGCATATCTCCCTTAGGCAAAGGGCTTCTTCGTACATCTTCCGGGTCTCTGCATTCTTATTCCTGTATTGAACAACACCTACCCCGCACGCTACTGCACGGATTACATCATTGACATTCCCAGCGCGGCTCAGTTTGGAGTCGGTTATGAAATAGTATCCCTTCACCCTTCGATCCTCTGCATTCTTTTTATGGTGCTGGAATCAAGATTGTACACAGAGTCAAAGAGCTTCTCCTTAAAGCTGCCCGGCCCGCTTGCATTTTTGGCCGCAATCTCTGCGGCAACCTCGTAGCAGACAAGACCTGCGACAGAAGCGACAACGCAGTCCTTTTCGACGGCGGCAAACGTCCCTATCACCGATGTTGCCATGCACCCTGTGCCGACGATATCTGCCATCATGGGATGGCCGTTCAACACCTTCACCACTCTTTTTTCATCAGCCACAGTGTCCTCTTGGCCGGTGATAACAACGGTGCAATCTCTTTTTTTGGCCAGTTCTCGCGCTATATCCTGCAGATTCTTCTCCACAAATGCCGCATCCACGCCCCTGGTCTGAACATCTTCCCCGGCAGTGCGAGCAATCTCGGAAGAATTTCCCTTTATAATGCTCACATATACCTCGTCCAGGATCAGAGAACATTTGTCGTCACGGAATTTTGTGGCGCCGGCTCCGCAGACATCAAGTACCACCGGGATATCTTTGTTGTTTGCGCTAATCCCTGCGAGCAGCATGGCATCGACAAAATCAGAGGTCAGAGTGCCGATATTCAGAACCAAGGCAGAAGCGAGATCCACCATATCTGCGACCTCTTCCCTGGCATGAGCCATGACCGGCGAGGCTCCAAATACTTTTACGATATTGGCACAGTCGTAAATGGTAACATAGTTCGTCAAATGTAGTACGAGGGGCTTTTCTCTTCTGACTCTTTCCAGGACCTCTGTTGCATCGATTGACACTTGTCGCCTCCGACTGCGATCTCTGATACAGGGCAAGCTCTGTCTGAGGCAAATAAAACTTTCGATTTTCCTCCTTGCGACAGCATTTTTAAGCTGATTTGCAGGAAGGATAATCGAGGTATCGAATGGATCTGTCGATCAGAGCTCGGGGCTGGATGGAGCTGGCAGGAGAACGCTTGACAGAGGGCGAGGTTGAGACCATTCTCCATCAGGGCCCGGAGATGATCTCAAGGCTTGGCGGCGAGTTTTTTCTAGAATGGAACGGCTGCAAGGCGCGCGATCATTTCGGGATAATGTCGGGAGACTGCCCCCCGGGAAGCGTCGTCTGTGGCGATGAGGTTATCGGAAAGGTAGATCCGAAAAATCCCCCTGAGGGTTTGGCTGAGGCCATAGAGATCGCAGTCCGGCTTCGCAGTGATGAAGGAGTTGTGGCTATGTCGGGCGGCGTCGACTCGGCCCTTGTTGCCCGCCTGTCCGGAAGAGAGTGTGTGGTGGTGGGAGTAGAAGGCTCCCATGACCTGCTGCATGCAAAGTCTGTGGCAGATGAGCTCGGCCTCTCTCTCAACCGGGTTCTGATAGATCCGAGTTCGATCGAAGACAGCCTCCGGCAGGTTCTGTTAGTGATCCCAAAGATAGATCCGGTTAATGCGTCCATAGCCACGACTCTCAACTATGTGGCGGAGTGGGCCGGGCTGCACGGCCACCGGCGCATCCTGGCCGGCCAGGGTGCGGATGAGCTCTTCGGGGGATACGCCCGCTATCTGCAGACTGAAACCCTTGCCCAGGATCTGGAGAAGGATTTCCTGGGCCTCTCCTTGCAGCTGGCCAGAGACCAGGCGGTTGCGGCATTGCATGGCACCTATTTCTCGCTGCCCTACATGGATGTGAGAGTAGTTGCAGCCGCAAAGTCCATTCCAGCCGAGCAGAAGGTTTGCGATGGTGTGCGTAAGAAGCCGCTGCGGGAGGTGGCAGAGAGGTACATGCCCTCAGAGATTGCCCGGCACGAGAAGAAGGCCATGCAATATGGCAGCGGCGTGATGAAGGAGATACAGAGGCTGGCGAGCCGTAAGGGATACAGTAAATCGGTGCAGGACTATTTGCTGTGCCTGTGCAGGGAAGAAGGTCGAGAGATCGGATAGCAGATAGCGAATGGTCGATTAAAGGACTCCTCGCCAGTTTCAATGGATTTTTCGTAAGGTGGAACCCGGACGGATTCGCATAAAGAAACTGTAGTTCCTGCATCAGGAAATCGGCCATGCGCCCAGATATTTGTTCTTGAAGATCAGTTGAGTCTCAAATCTCTGTTCTATATAACTCGTCTAGACAAATTGCCCTCTGCTCTTCTATAGGTTCTCTACGGCTGGCTCCGGAGGAACACCGCGCGCGGTGAGACGCGCGGGGACAGAGGGGCGCCCTCAACGCCGCGCAGGCTTGGTTAGAACGATGAGAAAAGCCAAGTTGAATCCAGGTGAAATGGTGACTATCGATCTCCCAGGAGAGTCAAGAAACCCTATCTCTCAGATCAAACCTGATTCAGCACTTCTCTTAAGATAGTGTAGAATTTGCCCCTTGCCCTCTTCTCAATCCAGGGCTTATGTCCGCAATTCTCTAGCAGAATGAACCGAAAGCTCTTCAGAACGTCCTTGAGAGGCTCCCGGACCCCTTCTGGGGGATGCGGATCGTAATCGCCATGGATGGCTATGACCGGACACTGGACCTTTTTGCAGAGATCGAGCAGCTCGCCCTTTTGTCGCAAGAGCGAGGCTTCCTGCCATACGGCTTGATAGATGTCCGAATCAAGTTGCGCAATTGAATCGTCGCATCCAGACTCAGGCAAGATCGAATCGTCTGCGGCCAGATCCGATTGAATTGATCTGCATTCCATTGGATCAAAAGCATCTGTCTTTCGGAAGAGCTCACCCATTCGGGCCATTGCTCGATTCATCTTCTTGTTTTTCGCCTCATCAACGGCAAGGCTCCCGTCTTCCAGAGCCGCAAGGATGCATTTGGCCTCCTCTTTCTCGCTTCGCTCAGGCGGGAGAGCCTCGTCTCCATGATTTTGGGGACGTACTTTTCCTCAAGGGGTCCGCATCCGATCAGGATCAGCCTGCTGACAAGATACGGATATTGCGCTGCCAGGATCAGACTGAGCCAGGCGCCCCAGGAAAAGCCGATCAATGTGACGGGAAGGTTGGCAGCTCCTGCAACTGGCTCTTCAGCTCCTCGACCTGCGCCCACAGGGACCCCTCTGTCTGCATAGGCTCCAGAACTCCCCGGTCGGAGCATAGCACCTCTGCCACCGTCGCCATCTCCCCTGAGGCGCCCGGGCCCCCATGGATGACGGCCAAGCGAAAGGGCGCACTTCCGTATCTTCTCGGATTGATCACGGGATCACAGGTTACTCCGAACATCCGCAAATGCTGGAGTTCTCCGGCGTCCTCGTATATCCTGCATCATTGAAGCTGTTTGGCGAGATCTTGCTGCAGTACCCGACCCACCAGTCGAAGACCCGGACCTTGACCGGCTGCCCCATGAAGTTGCCCGTAAACCGGAAGTAATGCGGCAAGCCCTCCAGGTTGATGCCCTCGCCATTGCCTGTGGTGTCCACGATGTGATAGAGGTCGTCTCCGGGAAGCTTCACCAGATTATAGGCATGACCGGGATGGTCTCCCAGCAGGGGCAGATCGTAGCCCATGCTGGAGGTGGTCAGCGCCTCCGTCCGGTTGTAACCGGCTTTCCGTAAGGCCGTGGTCACTGCGGCAGCATAATCGATGCAGACGCCCGTTCTCAGGATGTTCACAGTGGCGTGTGTGGGAAAGAGACCCAGCACGGCGCTGTTCAGGCTCATATTCGTATCCGAATGCCAGGCGGAGACGCCCCACTCCTCCGGCCGGCAGGATATGTTCTGCACATTCTGGTTGAACCCTTCCCGGAAGGAGCAGGTGCCTGCCAGGCTCGGCCAGGAGGTGCGGGTGCACTCCGGATAGCCGGAACAGCAGGCCTTGAAGAGCGCATAGCCCTGCATGTAAACGGCATCCGGCCCGAAGGCGCGAATTATGTAAAGGCCGCGGCACTTTTTCTTGTCGCCTCCGGAGTTGGCCAGAGCATAAGCACAGGCCGAGCCGTGGTTTGTCTGTCCCGTTGCAGCACCTGACAGCATCGACCACGATATAATCCAGATCAGGATGGCAGACCTCGATCTGCTGGCACTGGGCCGTGCCATTTGGCCATATGTCCTGGCAGGGGGTGTCTACGGGATAGTATTTCGGCCGGGGATTGACTTTGCCGCAGACCATTTGTGGTGCGATGCCCAATTCTATGGACGCCGAGGCCGAGGAGCCGTGGCTATCCGTAACGTCAAGGGTAATAGTATGCCATCCCGGCGTGAGATTACGGCTCTGGAACGATTCGCGGCTTCCTATTATGCCATCCAGGTTGGACCACCACAGGTATTGGAAAGGCCCCTCTCCGCAAGCCAGTGCCCGGAAGAAGACAGTTTCCCCTCGCGGGAAGGTTTGCACGTCTTCTGGAGAGATGATCTTTGCTCTCAGAACGTCCTCCTGGCAGCTCTGTTCGAAGGGTTTGGAGCTTGTGTTTGCGAGAGACACATTTTCACAATCGCAATTATTCAGCAGCACCGCCTCCTCCGCCTCCTCCATACCGTTTGGATTCCAGGAATTGGCGGCTTCGTTTGCCTGCCCGGGGGCAAGAGTACCAGCCGTACCTGCCAATCCCCGACCCGTGTCTGCAGGAATGTGGATGAGCGCTGCCGTGGAGAGGATTATCAGGACCAGGCCGAGCAGGGTATAGAGAAAGCGACTCGCCAGACTGGCGTTGCCGCTCTTGTCGTTTAGAAATGGCAGGCGCAACAAATCTCCTCGACCGGCAATGAGGAGACCTGCGAAGACAAAAAGAACTCCCGGGATAACCCAGGTCTTCCATCCATAAGGCAAAGTGATTATCGCCCATTGGCCGATTGGAAACCCCGCAAATCCGGCAAAGAGCAACAGGAAAGCGCTTCTATCTGTTTTTGCTGCATAAAGAGTTGCGGCCGCAATTATTATCAGCAGGAGACAGGCCGCCCATTCCCTGAAGACAGCCATTGCAAGAAGGCCTGGCAAGGCCAGAAGGATAGCAAAAGCCGCCAACACCCTTGTGGCCCTCCGGCTCTCCAGATACAGACTCGCACCAAGGGCACCCGCCAGCCCCAGCAGAATGAAGAGAAAACCACCTGCTGCGGGGGAGAGCAGATAACCGTACTCCGTCTGGCGACCCAGGGAAGGAATAGAGGTCAGAAGGGCCAGGCATCCTATGATTATCGCAAAAGCGCTTGCTAAGAACCCCGGCAGCGCCAGAATAGGACTATCTCTCTTGGCCGTCGAATGCATCAGGCCTCTCTGGAGCCGTCCTGGAAGTTAAAATTATTGGCTGTGATCTCTCGTCTATTTAGGCCCGAAATCCCGTCTTGGAGAGCCAATCTCAATTCTCAATATTTCAGGATGCTGCAGGCCTTGTCATTCTCCTTGCTCCTGCCTGATCCATTGGGTTTGGTGATGAAGTAGGTGTAACCCTTCAGAGTCCTGTTGAGCTCTGCCTCTATCACCTCGAGCTCTTTCTTGTGGATGCACTCCTTCTTCGTCACGCAGCGGTCCATGATCTCCCAGATGTAGTCCTTGGTCTCATAATTGAAGAAGTCCAGTAGCTTTTTGCAGGTGTCACCCTCCACCTTCTGACAGATATACCAGTCATCGCCCTCGGCCATGACATGCACCTCATGAGCGCATCCGAGCAGGTTATGGAAGTCTCCCAGAGTATCCTGGTATGCCCCCAGGAGAAAGATGCCCAGGTAATAGTCCTCATTCTCCATTAGAGTGTGCATCTCCAGGTATTCCAGACCCTCGCTTTCGCCTGCATACCTCTTAATCTCCCCGTCCGAGTCGCAGGTGATGTCCACAATCCGGCCGCGCTCGCTGGGCATTTCATTCAGGCGGTGCAGAGGGATGGTGGGAAAGATCTGCTCCACGCCCCACATATCCGGGACGGACTGGAAGAGAGAGAAGTTGCCGATATACTTCTGGCTTACCAGTTTCTTCAGCTCCAGGAACTCGTCCGAGTCATCCTCTGCCTGCTTGGCCAGAATAGCTGCCTTCTTGCAGACCATCCAGAAGAGCGTCTCGCCCTTGGCCCGCTCCTCCAGGCCGATATTTCCCAGGTTGAAGGAATCGTACAGCTCATCCCTGTACTGCAGAGCATCGTGATAGTGCTCTTTGTAATTGTCGATGTTTATCTCCTTGAAAGCGCTGCATAGATCGTCGATCTGGATGGGATCCTCCTCTATGGGCGTTCGCAGCCTTGAGTCCTTGGCATTCTTTTTGCCTATGATCTTGAAGATCAGCATACTGTGATAGGCGGCAATAGCCCTTCCGCTCTCGGATACTATGGTGGGGCAGGGCACATCTTCGTCCTCGCAGATCTTCTGCACGGTGTAGACCACGTCGTTGGCATATTCGCGGAGGGAATAGTTGGCGCTGGAGGGCGTGGCAGTGTTGGAGCCGTTATAGTCCACGGAAAGGCCGCCACCCACGTTGAGGTACTCGATATTGGCCATCTTGCGCGCCTTGGCATAGATTCTGGCCGCTTCATTCATGGCGTTCTTGATGGTCCTGATATCAGTGATCTGCGAGCCGATGTGAAAGTGAATCATCTTCAGGCTGTCAGTGATACCTCTCTCCTGCAGCATTTTCATCAGTTCAAGAGCCTCGCTGGTGGAAAGGCCGAACTTGGCAGATTCACCTCCTGATTCCACCCATCGGCCGGAGCCGCGGGCAAAGAGCTTCACTCTCATACCGATGCGGGGAACGATGCCCATGATATCTGCATACTTCAGGATATCGAAGATCTCCTCAAACAGGTCTACTACAATAATTATGTTATTTATATTATGGATGCTCAGGGCCAGTCGCAGATAGTCCTCATCTTTGTAGCCGTTACAGATGAGGGGCGCCTCTTTAGGCAGACCCAAAGAGAGTGCTGCCAGTAGCTCTGCTTTCGTTCCTACCTCAAGGCCGATCTTGTGTTTGGCGCCGTATTTGATGATGTATTCGATAACCTCTTTTCTCTGGTTGACCTTCATGGGAAAGATGGGCTGATAAGTGCCTTTGTAGGAGAATTCTTCAATGGATTTTAAAAAGGATCCAGTTATCTCATTGATCCGATCGTCCAGCATCTGAGGAAATCGCAATAGCACGGGAAATTCCAGATCCTTTGATTTTTCGATCTCTTCGATGAGATCCATAATATCCACAGACTGAGCGCGATCCTTATTAGGTAATATAATAATATTGCCTTTATCATTAACTGAAAAATAGCCGTTGCCCCAATTCTCTATTCCATAGAGCTCGATAGAATCTTCAGCCTTCCACATGATTCTCAGCCTTCCCCAATTGTTCCCTGCTCCCCAGCCCCGAATCCGTCTTCATCGCTTTTTCCTCGATGCTTAATAAAAATCCGCTTACAACGAACATACGATCAACCACATCTCCTGAGCAAGGCTGATCATATCGAACTTTGCTTTAGAGACCTTTTTCGTATATAAAGCTTCATGATGAAGTCCTTTAGCCTGATGGGATAACCTTTAAACATTTCCAGGATGAACTATTTGAGAACAGCTCCGGAGGGGTAAAATGGATCACGGTCTCGGTCATGATTTTGTTTGTAATGGTGAAAAGATAAGGACTACGATACCTGTGAAGGACCGTGGTGTAGCCGATCTCGTAAGGGATATGGGCAAGATGGGCTTTCAGGGAGGTCAGCTCGGCGCATCCCTACGAATCTGGGAGCGCATGTTGGATGAGGATGTAACGATCTTCCTCGGCCTGGCAGGCGCGATGGTGCCTGCGGGCCTGGGCGAGTTCATCGCCTACCTCCTGCGTGAGAGAAAGGTGGATTGCCTGGTGAGCACGGGAGCTAATCTCTTTCACGACCTATGCGAGGGCCTCGGCATAATCCACTACCGAGGAAGCGCATGTGCCGACGACGCCTATCTCAATGAATGCAAGATCGATCGGATCTATGACGTCTTTGTGTCTGAGGTCGAGCTGCATAAAGCTGACAACTACATCTCCAATTTTGTTAAGAAACTCGACCCGAACCGCCGCTATTCTTCACGCGAGCTGATGCACCTGGTGGGCAAAGGGCTGCCGGATACCACCATCTTGGGGGCAGCCCATAAAGCAGGAGTCCCCATCTTCGTGCCAGCTCTGGGAGACAGCTCCTGGGGCATAGGCATGGTCCTGGCTTTGCGCGAAGGCACCAGCGTTATGATCGACCAGATCAAGGACGTGGATGAGATCACAAGAATGGTTGAGAAGTCCGCCAAGACGGGAGTGATCTACATCGGTGGCGGAGTGCCGAAGAACTTCATCCAGCAGACAGAGGTCATTGCCGAGCTCATAGGCAACTACTCCGGAGGCCACAGTTATGCTCTTCAGTATACCACAGACGCTCCGCACTGGGGCGGCCTGTCCGGCTGCACCTTCGAGGAGGCGGTCTCCTGGGGCAAGGTGAAGAAGGAGGCAAGCAAAGTGCAGGTCTTCTCTGATGCTACCATCACCGTGCCGATTGTGGTGCAGGCCCTGCAGGCTTCGGGACACAGGCGCATAAGCCATCCCGTTTACGACTGGAACGAGAATGGCCTCGGGCTCCGGTACGAAAAAACTTGAAAAGTTTGAGATTCAGAGCCCGGTGGCATTGGCCAGCATCCGGCTCTGATTCATATCCCCGTTGCCCTCAACGAATGCCACAGTGCTTCCAGCATTCCAGAGGTAGAGATATCTTATGCTGTTATCTCCTCTGATATCCTTTACTTCTAATGCCTCATGACCATTGACGGAAGCATTGCCGAAGATCGGCAGACCTCTTGCCAGCTGACTCTTGTATGTCTCCTGGGATTTGAAGTTGGAGATGGCAGCTTTGGCATGCTCTTCATCCAAAAGTCGGATCAGGGTGATCTTGGCATCATAGGACTTCCCTGGTTCGCCCCACTGGTATATTCCCACGGAAGCATTGGCAGGCCCGATATCCAAGTCACCGTAGAATTCTTCGATGTAAGTGGTCATGTTCACTTGAGGGTCCATCTCAGGGAGAACAGCGAGGAGCTTGAAGTCCTCTGGCAGCCCATCTTTGGGGATGGTCAGGTTCGCAGTCGCTGGGCTGGCACTATCCTCTGCCAGGCAAACCGTGCTGAATGCCATAAGCAAGGATATGAATAATATGCAAATTACATTTTTCGATCGCATAAAGGGGTTTATCTCATTTAAAGTTCATAAGCTTTGTGAGCCGAAGATGATCTTCGACATTTGCCTTTTTAATTTTTTAGGGAATGGTCTTGATCGAATGGAAAGATCGGCTGTCCATTCTTCGGGAATGGGCCACGGTTACAAAACGCCTCCTCTTGAAATTGTGTAAACTCAGCTTGAAACTCCAAAATTCTTGCGTGCTTGCTCAGCATCGCAGCCAGATCATCCATCTTCACCGGCTTTGCCATGAAATCATTCATACCAGCTTCAAGGCATCTCTCTTTGCTATTGGGAAGGATATAGGCTGTAAAGGCTATTATCGTGGGCTGGGCGGTTTCAGGACAGCATTCGCGAATCATCCTGGTAGCTTCGAATCCGTCTACCTCCGGCATCCTTAAGTTCATCAAAATTATATCATAAGGCTGGTGTTTCAAGGCCAGCAGGACCTCTTTGCCATTGGTAACTGCGTCTGCATGATAGCCCAGACGTTTGAGCATTAGCGAGGTTACCTTCCGGTTTGATTCATTATTCTCGGCGAGCAGAATACGTGCCGAGTTAAAGCCCATTTTTGTTGTTGGCATAGTACCCTGAATGATTTTCAGATCCCCAACATTGCCTAATCATATCATTCATCATGTTTTCCGAACCCCATGACAAGACTCGACTAATAGGTAGTATCTTTCGATGATATTTATATGTTTCTAAACAATTTAAATTAACTTTATAAGTTATTAACAGTCCAATAAATGTAGTTCTATAGCTCTACGACAAAAAATTAATTAAAATAAAATTATATAATAACTGTTCATTACCAATTTAGCCATCGATTGAAGGCGTTTAATGCGGATCGTAGAATTCGAGGGCGAGCTTCGAATTCCGATATCAATAAGAAGGTTTATTGCGATATTTCAAATAAAATATCAGATCACTTGCTCTATCCATTCCGTACCTATCTGCAATTGATCGCTTCCAGGATATTCTTTGCTTTTTTTCTGGCACCCAATTTAGGAGCCAGAGCACTTGTTATCCTCTTTAGGCGATTATGATATTGGCTGACTGGGCCATGATATCCACTTCGGCAAGCTTTCCCTCCACTTCCATGGAATCGCCAAAGATGCCTTCCATGAGCACTTTTCCATTATGGACAATGAGCCTGACTACTCCTTCCATCGCCTTATCACGGGCGTTTCCTTTTAAAGTGTAAACTGTAAGTTCGCACATAGTTCCTCGAGAATAATAAGGCGGACCCGGCGGGATTCGAACCCGCGACCCCCGGGTTAGAAGCCCGGTGCTATATCCTGGCTAAGCCACGGGTCCACACTGGATTTTAGCCGCCCTTGGGCGGCATCTGACCTAGTGTCTGCTTGAGCTGCTCTTGAAGCTGAGTGAACCGGCCCTGAATACGTTCTTCCTGCTTGGCCATGGTCTTCAGCCTGATATCCATCATATCCTTTCTCTCTTTCAGCTCTTCTGTAAGCTTTGCTTTATCAGCTCTGAACAGAAGTTCGCCGACGCTCTTGTATATAACGGCATCGTCCGCGCTCTTCTCCAGTTCTTTCAGCGCGGCATCAGTCTCTCTGATCAGACCCTCGATCTGGGTCTTCTGAGTCATAACGGCCTGAGCCTGCTGCTGGAGCTGCTGGAGCTGGGCCAACTGGTTCTGTATCTGCGGAGGCAATTCGCCACTCATAAACTCACCATCTCAAATGCGATATTGACCAACCTTATCCAGGTATTTAAGGCTGCCCGGAGAGAGACCACATCCTCACCCCGGATCTTCAATCGAATGAAACCAACTCCCGGGTCCAATTCGACATTGGACCTATGAAGCTCGTCATCCAGTTCCGGCACAAGCGCCTGATAGATCTCTTCATAATGCGCTGTCTCAAAGACGATCTCTGCACAGCCTTTCATATCTTCAGCCTGAACTTGGCCTCGCCCTCATCAATGAAATCGATCCTGCCAGATGCTACAGACAGCGTGCGTTCCGGGCAGGACAAATATGTCTCCACCCACTCCAGCTCGAAGAATTGAGCAATTGGCAGAGCATCAGGGCCTGTTCCCGTCACTACTGGCACACACTTCTTTTGCCGTCCCACCTCTGGCTCTCCTGATAACCGGAAAGCCAAATGCTCCTCTTTTTCGGAAGAACGCTTGACCAGGCCCCGCGGGTTGCCATGATCTTCAACCACCACCAACCAGGTTTCATCATCTTCCGGTGCTTTCTTCCCGCGATTCAGGTATGGGAGAGAGAGGAAAGAGGCCAGAGCCTTTCCAAACCGTCTCGCCTTAGCAGACGGATCTCGCGAGGTGGTGACTAACATCAGACGGCTTTCATCTTCTTGACTGTAGTGGGCCTCTCCTTCATCAGGATCCTATGCCCACAGTAAGGACAGCGTATGCCGCTATACTCGTAATCAATCTCTACCGTCTTTTTGCATCTGGTGCACTTATAAGCCATCTCTTACACTACCTCAAGGGTCTTCTTGAGAGACCGCAACACAGAGCGGCCTAAAGATGTCTCAGGCAGGAAAGAACCGCCCGCAAAGGTGTAGCCGCATTTGCTGCAGCTCCAGATGGCTGTGCTTGTCCTTTTTACTCTATTCCTTCCGCACTGTGGGCAGTCATACGAAGCCTTGCTCTTCTCTTCCGAATCGGCCACGAGCTTTCGTGACTTGCGACCGTACCTTGGACCAAACCGGGCTGCTGATCTGCTCTTCCGTCCTTTTGTAGTCTGCTTAACCATGATCTTTACTTCCGTTTATGCTTCCAGAAACTTTTCCCGGATTTCTTTCGCCTTCTCACATGCTATATCAATGATGCGGTAGATCTGCTCAGGCTTCAACATTCCTGTGCCGCTCTTCTGCATGCCGCAGATATTCCCGCTTGCAGTAGTGATGACAGTGAGCTTGGTATTGGCTATGGCCTCTTCATCGACGCCTGGATCAAACATCAAAACATCGCTGAACTCCGTGGCCGTTGTGGCTATGGGAATGTCCCTTATGGGCAAGATGTAGTCCTCGCCAAGGCCAAACCTGGATGCCGGCACCTTGGTGCAGAGAAGTGCTGCAATAGCGCCCAGCGAGGCGGCATCAAGGATGTTCCCGCAGTCATCCAGGATATGCACATCGATGAATACGATCCAAACCTGCTTGCCTGGAACAATGCAGAGCGCTTCCAGATCCACTGCCTTTGATTCACGAACCCCTCGATCCACCAGGCGCGCCAGTTCAATTCCTACCTCATTAGGTGGTCCGGGCTCGAAGTTTGGCGAGGCCAGTGGCACCAGTTCGGCATTGGTAATTATAACTCCGCGATTGGGCGAATCCTGGAAAGGCTCGCCGGGCTGCATCTTCACGCCCACGAGCACCTGGCTTGAACCCAGCTTCACCAGAGCGCTGCCTTCGGCCTTACGGATGACATCCCTCTCGATGGAGATCTCCCTGTACTGATCAAAAGTCCGGCCATCGACCCTCTCTCCTTTGATGAGCAGGTTGTAGATAAAGTCCTTCTTGATCTCGGAGATAACATTAGTCACAGGCATGCACCTCTTCCCTTCCGGGCTCTGCCACTAGCTGGCTGTATTTATCCACCAGGGCCTTCCTCTGCAGCTCATAGATATCTCTTGCCCCCTTCATGGCCATCTCCACTGCCTCGTGAAACTCGTCCGTGCTCAACCCGCCGTCCATCTGCATCAGGGTGAGATCACCATTAGGAGTCATGGCGATGGGCAGGTCCGCCTGTCCAAAGTTATCTTCTTCCTTCATGGGGTCCAGAACTATGGTGTCGGCCACTTTGCCGGCTGCGCAGGATGATATCATACTCTTCATAGGTATTCCGGCATCAGCTAAAGCCACAGCCGCTGCATTTATGCCGGCGGTCCTGGTTCCTGCATCCGCCTGCAGCACCTCCACGAAGACGTCTATAACCGACCTCGGGAAGAAGGAGGTAAGAATCACGGGCTCTAATGCCTCTCGGCTCACCTTGGAAAGCTCGTATGACCTTCGGTCGGGTCCCGGTCGTTTTCTCTCCTCCACGGAGAAGGAGGCCATATTATAACGATAGCGCACAATTGCTCTCGTTACCTCCTGCAAGTGTCTGGGATGCACTTCCCTTGGCCCGTATACTGCAGCTATGACCTTGTTTCCGCCCATCTCGATGTAGCATGAGCCGTCCGCTCTTTCCAGAACTCCCACCTCGATCTTTACAGGCCGGAGTTCATCTGCTCTTCGGCCATCCAGGCGGAGTCCGTCTTTGAAAAATGATATATCAGTCTCATCCATAGTGATCAACTTCTGGCCTCTTTCTCAGTCTTCAAGAAGTCCACTATCCTGTCCGTCAAACCATTGGTATGGGCTTCCTTCTCGATCAGAGCAATAGTCTTGAGTGCCAGATCCGTATCATCTGCACCACCGCTGATCCAGATTCGGCCGTTCTGGCCAACGAAGATGTTGCAGTTTACCTCTTTCTTCAGCATGCTGATCATAGAGCCACCCTTACCGATAAGCCTGGGAACCCTTGTATGGCTGATCTCGATGACCTGGCCGACCCTGATCAGACCCAGCTTTCGGTCGTTTAGAGTGAGCTCCACCTTCATCGTGGGATCTACATCCTTCACCCGGGTCATGATAGAACTGCCGATGCGCAAATATTTGGACATCTCATCCGATTCGATCCGTTTTGGAAACTCCGAGATGTGCAAAAGCCCGTCGTAAGGCGAATTTATATCCACGATCCAATTGGAGAAGGTTATATCCTTCACCACGCCTATGACATTGTCCCCCGGAGCGGGCACATACTTTCCCGCCAGAGGTATGACATTTATCTTATCCCTGTAGTTCGCAAGACCATATAGCAATGAGTAGACGCTTCCATCTCTTATATACGTCCCCTCGCCCGACCTCTTGGCATCCTCAGAGAGAAGATCACCTGGTACTACCACCTTGCGATCCATGCGCTTCCTACTCCATTCTTCAATGCTTAAGAAGTTTCGTCTCAGCTTCGCCTTTGGTCAGCCGGTTGATAAGGTCATAGAACTCTGTCTGCATGCCCGCGGGTATCTGTACCACACCGACCCAGGAGCCGTTGTTCTGCCATGCCTCGCGGGTGAGTTTACCGAAAGCTGCGACTTCGCCGTAAGCCTTGGGGGCGTACTCTGGCGGAAGTTTGACTGCCACCTCTACCTCCTCAAATCTGATGGGTATGAGAGGCCTGATGGCCTTCATGGCTATCTTGACCAGCTCATCTGTGGATTTCGTGGGATCGATGTTGACGCGGGCCTCGGTCATGGCCTGATCGATTCGCGCTGGCGGATGAGGAGTCTTGGTCTGAGGGTTGATGGCATTCCTGGCTATGACTTCAATCACTTGCCTGCGTTTGTTCTCCAGGAACTTCTTGCGCTGCTCAGCCGTCAGGCTGATCTCGCCCTTCTTGATGATGATCTGAGCAATGGGGAGAACTTCTGTGGTCCCAAAGGCCTTTTGCAGGTCTTCTTCCGGGCTCCTATCGCCCCGAGAAGCATTTTCGAAAACATCTTCTACAGCCAGGATCTCTTCGAGGTTGACGCTATCTCCTCGCTTCAGGGCCAAGGCTCCATCGGGATCCACCAAGACTTCAAAGGTAGTACCGTGGGTCTTGAGCCTGGCAGGAACTGCGTCATCCAGTCGGACCATTCCTACGCCTCTCCTTTCTCACCTTTGCTGTTTACAACAGCGGCCTTCATGCGTTCCACATAATCAGCTACTTCTTTTTCCGTCAGCTTGTAGAACTTCTTGTCAGAGAGCTTGATGATGCCGATCTCCGTTGTAGCCGCCTCTACCTTGCCCTCGGCCGCCTTGTAGAGCGCCTCCAGACCCAGGAGCACTGCCTCGTCCATTGTCAAGTCTTCTCTGTATTTCTCCTCGAAGACCTCCATCACTGCCGCTCTGCCGGCTCCGATGCCCGTGGCCTTATATTCCAGCAGAGCTCCGGACGGATCGGTCTCAAAGAGCCGGGCTCTATCCTCTTCTGCGCCGATGATAAGGAGCGCCGTTCCAAAAGGCCGCACTCCGCCGTATTGAGTATATTGCTGCTTGAAGTCGCAGATCTTCTTGGCCAGGGCCTCGACACCTATCGGTTCGTCATAGACCAGCCGGTTGATCTGGCTCTCCACCCTTGCTCTATCGATCAGGACTCTGGCGTCTGCAACGAGGCCCGACGTGGCGGCGCCTATATGCGTATCTATCTGAAAGATCTTCTCAATGGACTTGGGCTCCATGAGCCTGCTGGTGATTCTCTTGTCCACCAGTACGGCTACGCCGTCTTTTACTTTAATGCCTACCGCCGTCGTTCCTCTCCGAACGGCCTCGCGGGCATATTCAACTTGAAATAATCTGCCGTCAGGGCTGAATACGGTAATAGCCCTATCGTAACCCATCTGCGGTGCCATCTGCATCGTCGTGTCCTCCACTTAAATCAAAAGAGGTCAGCCCCAGGTATCGGGTGTCTGATCCCTTGGTCCAATCGCGGTCGTCCGGACAGAGATCGACTTCCAGGCCATGGGTGCGAATTATGCACCCGGAAACTTCTTCCAGCTCGATTCTTCTTCCGTCGCTTTCCGCACTTATTTTACTTAGACGCGGTAAATACTTTTCTGTGGCTGATTTAATTGTCCCCGTTACGCCTCTTGCATGCAGCGCAACTCTGCACTCATGGATCGAATAAATGGTGGCAAGTATCGCCCGGGTCTCAGTGGAATGGGTATGGTGAAACCGTAATAATCCATAGCGACCGTTGAAGGCGATGAGCTTGAGCCTATTTTCCGAGGCGCCCCTGTCGCCAAAAAGAGAGAATTGTTTGGAGTGAATCTCGTTCATCAGATCTTTGGCCTGGATAACGTCCTCTGCTTCCAGCTCAAATATCATGTACCTTCTTCTGCTGCGGAGCACCGGCAGTCTGCTTCTCAAAGAAGTTCCACTCCCGGACTCTGCCACTTTCTGCAATTCAGATCCAGCAACTTTCCCGGCCGTCGCAGGGCTTCTTTGGCTTCATCCGGCTCAAAGCCCGCCACTTCCGCCAGGGCGATGAGGTCCCGGGGAGAACGCAGGTCGAGGTGCGATCTTGCACCCATAGTGATAACAGGATTGAGGTCGAACTTTCGGGAGAATAACAGATTGCGCCTGAGAGCCTCAAGCCAGCGAGCTCGCGGGCTGCCGCACAGATGAAGCAAGGGACTCAGGTCAAAACCTATAGCCACCTGATTCAGCCGGGCGGCTCTGGCCGTGGCTATGCCCAAAGGGCGCCGGCCGTCGCAGGGGTGTAGAAGCACGTCCACATTGGGGTCTTCGCTGGCGGCCCGAATGATCTCATCCGTCGTTCCACGAACCACCAGGAAAGGGTATCTTGCCCGTAGATTAGAGATACGGCTCTTAAGCGCCTTCGTGTTCTGTGCCGTCACCTCTGCACCGATGGCAACTTCAATTCCCTTTATGAATTGGATTGCCTCTGGCCGAAAGAGCTTATGCGGCTCCTGGTTGCAGATGATAATACCAGGGTAGCCCAGCCGCTTTGCTGTCAGGGCGAGACGGCTGGCGGATGCCGAGCCCTCAGGATAGGCTTTCAGGCACTCGTAGAAGCTCATATGAGTTCACTCAAAATCTTCAAGGCCGACTCCCGCCGGGCGGGATAGGTCTTGACCAGAGCACAAACATCCAGGGCATCTTTAGAGTCTGTCAGGCGGAGCAGGCCTTTGTAGGCGGCCTGCTTGTCCAGCCGCAGGTGGAAATGGCTATCCCCTTCCAGCCTCTCCGGCATCTCGCGGCGCAGCCGGAGCTGATCGTCTGTGGATAGCTGCTCTCTAAGAATTTGAAAGAAGGCCTGCCC
Source organism: uncultured Methanosarcinales archaeon (assembly GCA_963843555.1). Classification (GTDB taxonomy): domain Archaea; phylum Halobacteriota; class Methanosarcinia; order Methanotrichales; family Methanotrichaceae; genus Methanothrix. Next base: position 17,317 of record CAWJKV010000007.1, on the reverse strand, counting down.
CTCTTTCTTTTTGAGGCTGGCCTCCAGGATTTTGATCTCATTTCCGAAATGGCCTTCTGCGGTCGAAGAGGATATTCTATCCAGAGGGACGAAGATGCTGAGCGCTTCGCGCACCCGGTCAACGTCTTCCGTCGCTGCCACAAAGGCCCGGAAAGAGACCTTATCGATCACTTATCGATCACTTGCCAATTTCGTACCAAATCGCTTACTTTCCTTTGCCGTCGTGGGCTCTGATGCCGGGTCTTGTCTTCTCAGTGCCAAAGCCCTTGTGTCTCTGGCCGCGGCCCTTGCGACCGGCGCTGGTCTTGCCCCGCACGGCTCTGCCCCGGTGGACATCGTTGCAGACCCAGTTAAGGTTCTTGTCATTCATGATGGATGGAGCGCAGGGGTCAACCAGAATGACCTCGTACCACTTCTGCTTGCCGTCTTCGGCCACCCAGTAAGAGTTAAGAACTTCCATGTTGCGGAACCTTCTGCCGGCCCGCTCCTCTGCTATGCGCTGAATGGACTTGGCCATGGAGATGGTGTTCACGCCCATCTTGCTGGTCTTTCTGTTCCTCTCGTAACGGGACTTGCGCAGCCCGCCACGTCTTACCTTCACACGCGCCACGATTATGCCTTGCTTGGCCTTGTAGCCCAAAGCCCGCGCCCTATCCAGGCGGGTAGGCCTCTCGATCTTCTGCACGGTCATATCCTGGCGCCAGGCCTTAAGCCTCTCTTGCCGCAGTGCGCCCACGTATCCCTCTCGGGGAGAGGACCAGGCGTCACTGATATACTTGTAAAAAGACCTCATTCCTTTTCACCCATACCGGTTCGACCCGAAACGGGTCACATTCCGGTGCTAGAGGGGAAATCGGCTGATAGGAGATAAAGGTTTGGTAGAGGAAAAGAGGGGGACTGGGGTTCGTTTGGGCTGTTGATAAACCGTCGTACGTCTCTTCGTCTCAATGCCTCTGGAATTGGGTTCCGTTGTTCTTTGGTTATAAATATCAGCTAATAGTAATTTTCGTCCACTTATTTCAAAATAAATATCTGATGCCTCAAAAACTGCTTCTTTAACAACACTCCCTGGCCGACCAGCTCTCGTTTCCTGGCCCAAGCTTTGCTCGCTGTGCTAATGACCCTCCCCAAAAAGCCCGAAAGGAAGCTTAATATGCAAGCATCACCAATCAGGACTTAGATGAAATTTCATATTACCATTGAGCGCGACGAAGACGGAAAGTATGTTGTTGAGTGCACCGATTTGCCTGGATGCCTTTCGGAAGGGGAGAGCAAGGAAGAGGCCATAGAAAACATAAGTGAAGCCATTATCGGATGCCTAAAATCCAGGCTCAAGATAGCAGGAGATAAGCTCAAGATCCCATCCATCGATGGAAAGATCGATATCTCTCTAGACGTCACTGAATCAAAATATGCAGAAGCTTCCTAGAGTCTGTGGCGATAAACATGTAGCTGCCTTCAAAAGAGCAGGCTGGAAGCTCAATCATATCGAAGGCAGTCACCATATATTAATTAAAGAAGGAAGCGACGTTCATCTCTCAGTACCTGTGCATAAAGGCAAGGATCTTGGCATCGGGCTTCTCAAGAAGCTAATAGCCAGGGCAGGTTTAACTAACGAAGAATATCTTGAGCTTTTCTACGATAAATGAGGGTGATTGGAGCTAATGGCATCTGAGAGATGCCAATAGTCTCAAAATCCGGAGCCAAGATAGCTGCGAAAGCATGCACCGCCTCTCCTCTAGCCGTCTACCTTCTGCACCCACACCCAAGCGCGCCCCCGCGAACCGGCATATGCTCCTTCCGGCGAATCCAGGTGATATCTTCAGAGACATCTGGGATATTAAAGCGTCCAGAGCTTCTTGGAGTTGGTAAGGCTGAGCCCGGGCCTTTGCAGGCAGCCTGATCATCAGCCGCAGGTGGAAGCGGATATCCCCTTACAGTCCCACCCGTATCTAGAGGCGAACGCAGCCGGAGCTGATCCTCGGAATGGCAGCACTATCTAGAATTCGAAGGAGCCCGCCCTCATTTCTTCTGATACTTGCTCAACACATCAGCCAGCTCTTCCAGCTTTATGGGTTTGCTTATATAATCATCCGTGCCGGCTTCTATGCACCTATCTCGATCGCCTTTCTGGGCATAGGCAGTAATGGCTATCACTCTTGGTCCATTGTCCGGCCAATTCTGGCGTATGATTCGAGTAGCATCAAGCCCGTTCATCACGGGCATCCTGAGGTCCATGAGCACTATGTCGTAAGGCTGGCGTTTTAGTGCTTGCAGAGCCTCTATTCCATTGGCGACTACATCTGCTCTTAATCCCATCCGCAAAAGCATCTGTATGGTTACTTTCTGGCTGGTTACATTGTCCTCAGCCAGAAGAATCCGCAAAGAATTGGTCTGAATTTCCCTGGCGACCGCTTTTGCTTGATCTGAATCACGGGCCAGAGGCACAGAAATGACTTTCGTGAGAATCTTATGCAGCTGTGCGGGCTTTATGGGTTTTGTTAAGTACGCATAACCGGCTGGCAGATGCTGTCCAATCGAGGTGAGCATCACCAGAGGAAGAGCATTGTTGTACCTGTGAATCTCATCCGCCAGTGTCAGGCCGTCCATATCTTGCCTGTTTTTATCTTGCATATCCATACCCAGCATATCCATATCCAGGATAGCGACATCAAAGACATCTCCTCTCCGAATCCAGTCCAGTGCCGCCTGGGTCTTTGATGCCACCAGTGGTACCATACCCCAGGAATAGACATAGGATCCCAGGATACGTCGATTGGTCCTGTTATTGTTAACTATGAGGACATGCTTGCCCACCAGATGGGGCTGATCTCCGACAAGAGACGCATTTGGATCGCCTGGCGCGGTCTCTGCTTTGATGGTGAAATAAAAGGTCGACCCCTTTTCCAGCTCTGACTCTGCCCAGATCCTGCCATCCATCAGCTCCACGAGTTTCTTGCTGATAACCAGACCGAGGCCGGTTCCTCCGACGTTATTACGCATCCCGGTGGCATCAACCTGACTGAAAGGTTGGAACAGATAACCCATTTGGTCCGCGGAAATGCCTATACCCGTATCCTGAACTGCGAAAAGGATCTCATGAGCGCCAGCGCCCTCCTGGTCTTGGCTTGATACCGAGAGCTTGATCTCGCCGCGCTCTGAAAATTTTATAGCGTTACTGAGGAGATTGCTCAGGATCTGTCTGAGACGGTTGGGATCACCGATGATAATCTCGGGAACGCTTTTGTCCATGGTGTAAGCGAGGTTCAGGCTCTTCTCACCCGCCTTGACGGCCACAAGGTCGAGAGCCTCCTCGATGCAGTCTCTCAGATCGAAAGGCTGTTCTTCCAGAATTATCTTGTTCTCTTGCATCCTGGAGAAGTCGAGTATGTCGTTGATAATGACCATGAGCGCATCCCCGCTCATTCTGATAGTCTCTATGAAATCTCTCTGTTCGGAATTCAAATCTTCGTCAGCCAAGAGCAGGCTGGTCATCCCAATGACAGCATTCATGGGCGTGCGAATCTCGTGGCTCATATTGGCCACGAAATTGGATTTGGCCCGCGCTGCGGCCTCTGCGGCTTCCTTGGCCTCGACGAGCACTGCCTCGAGTCTCTCGTGCTTCAGCAGATCCAATTTGAGTTCTTCATTTGCGGCTTCCAGTTCAAGCTTGGCCTTCGAGAGCGCCTCGGTCCTCTCCAGGACCATTCGGGCCAGTTTCATCTCCATCTGTTTGCGCTCAGTGAAGTCGTGTGCCACTACCAATGCGCTCTCTGGTTGGCCATCCCTAAATATGATCGTGGTGCGTAGAGCTCCATTGAGTTCACGTCCGTCTTTTGTTTTTACTCTATATTCTATGAAATCTCTTATCGGTTCGCCTTCGAGTGTTTTCTTAATCCGTTCCCTGAATGCTGTCTTGCTCGTGCCCACCAGGAGATCTCCTGGATTCATACCCAGAAGCTCTTCTCTGGTGTAACCTAGAGTCCTGCACATCTCGTCATTGACGCTCTTGAACCTGTTACCACGAAAATCAAGTTCATAAATTATGCTGGGAGCATTCTTTATAAGCAGCCGGTAATTTTCTTCGGATTGCTGGAGTGCCAACTCCGCTCTCTCCAGCTCCGTAATATCCTGGCAAGTGCATATCAGCGAGTCCATTTTACCATCGGGTTTGAATATGGGCTCGAGGCTGATGACCATCCCAACCGGATCACCGCTGCCGGGCAGTCTGACATTGACCAGCTTATTGCGAACGGGCTTACGAGTCCTGGACGCTTTCCGGATGGGGTGATCATCAACATCCAGTAACGCGCCACTTTCATCAAACACCTGCCAATCAGCCCAGTCTTGATCGTTAATGTCCTTAATACGGGATGGATTATCAGCAGGTGGATCATCGGCAAGGCCAAACATCTTCAGGAATGCAGGATTACACTCTGCAAACCTGCCCGACTCATCAATCAGCGCTACACCGGAACTCAGGTTATCGGTGAGCACTCTAAATCGCTCCTCGCTTTGTCGCAGGGCCTCATCGGCCTGCTCGGCTCTGGTGAGGTCAAGCTGCTCAGAGGCTTGTATCTCCTGCTGGATGGCCCGGAGTTCTTCAAGGGCTTCTGTTAGGGCTTCTTCTGTTTTTTTTGGATCACTTGCACATTGAGGGCGCAGCTTGTCTAGGCGTCTGCAGAGTTCCTCGATGCCGGATAAGATATGGATATTCGCCACGCCAACACTCCGCCGGAGCTTTGCGGAGTACGGATTGTATCCTATAAATAGATTGACAGCCGCGATATTATTAATCAGAATTCATGATATAGAATTATATACCATCTCGGCTGACCTAAGCCTCTTGCCATTTTCGGAAAATAGGTATGCATCAAGCTGATTCAGCGCCGCTTCCAGAATTCATAACGCTTCAGCATCCTGATTTATGCCCCTTAACTCAAACCTTTTAACGGAATGGTTCGATTCCCGGAAGAATTGTTCTCATGCCTCTTTGAATTACGGATACGTACCTATGACAGGACTTCCAAAGAGCCTGCTGCAGGCCGCCTTCCCAGAGCACTCCGGCAGCCGCGACAATCCAGTTTTTTCTCCAGCTCCTCGGAAACCCAGGAAGGCACATTGGATTTTCGTATCTCGGCCATGATGATATGCTTCATCAAAGTGCATTCTCGTTCGTCTTGGGCACCACAGGTATGTTCAAAGAAGATTATCTGGTCGATTTTAGGATCATTTATTCCTTTTTCTGCGAATTCACACATATTCTCCAAACCCCTGTTCAATTTGCAGAGTCGTTGATGAGTTCATCCCGGCGGCTGAAACACAAGATTTGAATTAGTTCCACTGGCCGCTTTACTTATTGTATACGCACAATACATAACTATTAAGCATTATAAACTATATAACTCTTACCTTTGCTGACCTATATCGCATATGATATAGATTTATTCGAATATCTATCCTGGACCGCCAAGGGTCCCGGGGAACAACTGTTCACCAATTCGTGGTGGAGAGCGAATGGCCCAGGAGATGAGATCCGGTTCTTCTTAACCCATTATCCTTTTGGGATCAAATTGAGCCGCAAACCCTCCACGATCTTCTGGAAGTTTTTATCGGCATTTCTTCTCTTCAATCTGGCCAATTTAACGATATCATCCCTATTCATCTCTCTCCTGGTGAACTGCACGCCTTCCAGCAATCTTTTTCCGCGATCGGATCTGACGATCACAGTGGAGCATCCATTGGGGCTTCCTATAGAGCCAATAGATATATCGGCAAGCCTTGAGACCAAATCGCCGCAAAATCGACAGCCTTCTCTAACTTCATGCTCAAGCTCTCGCACGCTGCAAGAATAGTCCCGGTCCTCATGAGAGACGATGAATTTTCCTTTGGCGATCTGAATCTTGTCTGCTTCCTCAAGGTCTATTCCCAATAGCTCTTGAATATGAGTCCTCAAATCTCTGTAATCGAAACTCTCAAAACAGAAGAGCCCGAGGAGGAAAATCTCTGCATCCGCAAATTCATCATTGAAGTATCCCTTCTGCTGCAATTTTCTGATGACTCGGATCTGGCAGGGCGTGCCGACAACAGCAATTTTTCTCTTTCCCTCCTTCAGAGCGTCAATCAGCCGAGGCATTACGGGCACCCGCATGTACTTCGTCCCCTTTGCTCCCGTTATTCCCTGGATATCATCAACCAGAGCAGCTTTCGCTCCATAAATCTCCCTATTCAGCACCACCACGGCAGAATCGAGCAGGCCCGTCTCAATGCCCCTGGCAAGCAGAGCAGTGACAACTCCACCATCCTGCCCCTCTATCTTTGTCTCGGCAGCAAATAGTTCGCTAAACAATCCCAGATCATCATCTGGCTCCCCTTTCAGAAATCCATCTTCTATATCTCTATTGTCCTGGGGGGTGACGGGAAAGATGTTCCTTCGCTCGGATATGGCATTGGTGGGACACACCAGTGCACATGCTCCGCAGCCGATGCAGTCCTCAGATAATTCTCCATACGGCGTGCCCACATCCCTTTCTGTGCCCCGGTTTTGAAAATTAATTGCCGAAACGCCTACCAGTTCCTCACAAACCCGGCTACACAGTCCGCAGAGGACGCATTTTTCACTATCTGATTTGAATCGTAGCTCAGTGATTCCATACTCTCTGGCCAGATCCTGCACTCTTTTCTCCCCCGGACACCTGGCTATGAGCAGCTCTGCTATCATCTTGCGAATATCCAGAACCTCAGGAGAGCAGGTCGTCACCCTCAGCCCTTCTTCCACGGGATAATTGCAGGCGGTAACAAACCTCTTCCTGCCATTTTTTTCTATCTCCACTGTGCAAAGCCTGCAAGATCCATAGGGTTCAAGAGAGGGATGATGGCATAAGGTAGGAATATAGATCCCCGCAGATCTCGCAGCATCGAGGATGCTGCTGAGTGGCCTCTGCTTCTATCTGATGATCATCGATCAACAATTTCAGCTTCGTCACCCTCAGTCACCCCTCTTTCCTTTTGCGAAGAGTTCACTATCCGAAAGCGGTTGGGAGCTGGAATCATCAGCTCGAGTCCGGTCGGACGGGGTCGTTTCGGGCTGAGTCTGGCCTGGCTGACTCGGTTCGGATTGCGAGAGGCCGCGGGATTCCTTCTTGACAGCTCTCACCTTTGCTGGACAGACCTCAAAGCAGATACCACATCGGGTGCATTTTGATTGATCTATAACTGAGATGCCGTCTTTATCTCCCGTGATTGCCCCCTGGGGACAATTCTTCTGGCACAGATCGCAACCTATGCAAATCTCCGGTTCTACAAAATATGAAACCAGATCCTTGCAGGAGAGCGAGGGGCACCTTTTCTCTATGATATGGGCCTTGTACTCATCTTCGAAGTAGCGAATCGTGCTCAAGATCGGATTGACTGCCGTTCGCCCTAAAGCACAGAGCGAGGCCGTTCTCATTAAACCGGCTATCTCCTGGAGTGTCTCAAGATCCTCTTCTTTACCTCTGCCGGAGACGATACCCTCCAATGTCTCTTGCATCCGCCTCAGGCCCTCTCTGCAGGGCAGGCATTTGCCGCAGGACTCGTCGCAGAGAAAGTCCACAAAATAGCGGGCCAGATCTACGGCACATGTGTCCTCATCGATGACAATTATGCTGCCCGAACCCATCATGGAGCCCAGCCTTGTGAGTTCATCGAAATCCACGGGCGTTTCCAGATAGCAAGCAGGAATTATCCCACCGGATGGGCCTCCGGTCTGGACTCCTTTGAGCCTCTTGTTCCCAGGTATTCCCCCGCCTATTTTGTATATTATATCGGCAAGGGTCATTCCCATGGGAACCTCCACCAGACCTGTATTGTTGACCTTGCCCACCAGTGAGAAGATCTTGGTCCCTTTACTGTGTTCGGTTCCAATGGAATTGAACCACTGAGCACCCCTGTTGATTATGAGAGGCACATTTGCGAAGGTCTCCACATTGTTGAGGAGGCTCGGTAGATTCCAGACACCACACTCGGATGTATGGACGTATTTCGGTCTGGGCTCGCCCACCTTGCCTTCCAGGGCATTCATCAGGGCCGTCGATTCTCCGGAGACGAAGGCACCTGCGCCCTGGTGCACGGACGCATCGAAATCAAAGCCTGTGCCCAGTATGTTCTTGCCGAGCAAGCCATATTCTCGAGCCTGGCTCAGGGCGAACTTTGCGTTCTCCACGGCCAGTGGATATTCCATCCGCACGTAGATGAAACCGCTATGCGATCCAATAGCGTACGCTGCAATGATCAGGCCCTCCAGAACGCTGTGCGGATTACCCTCCATGAGCGCACGATCCATAAAAGCGCCGGGATCTCCCTCATCGCAATTGACAATCACATACTTGGGCTGACCAGGAGCCTGGCGAGTCGATTCCCATTTCTGTCCCGTGGGAAATCCGCCTCCGCCCCTCCCCCGTAGTTTGGCCTTTTTTACCTCTCCGATCACCTCTTCCGGAGTCATTTCTGATAAGGCCCTGGCCAGGGCACGGTAGCCGCCCAGAGCTATGTAGTCCTCAATATTTTTGGGATTTATTTTTATATTATCTTTTATGAGATGCCGCATCTGATACTTATAAAATGGAATATCGCTTTCCTGCGTTGCCTTTTTGCCGGTTTCCGGGTCCTCGTAAAGAAGACGATCTACCAGCCTGCCATTGAGGATCGTCTCCTCCACAATTTCTGGCACATCATCCGGCTGGACTCCGAGATAATAGATTCCCTGTGGGTATACGACCACCAGAGTTCCCTTTTCGCAAAAGCCGGGGCATCCGGTCTCCTTGATCTCTATCTCTCTGTCCAGACCTCTCATATGCACATCTTTACGAAAGGCGCTGACGACCAATCTAGCCCCAAGAGTTATGCAGCCCGTGCCGGCACATATTGCAACCAGAGGCTTCAATTGATCTCTCTGGAATTCGATTTCAGATCGAAGCCTCTCCAGGTCTCTTATTGATTTGAGCCTCGCCATCCTGCCACTCACTCCCGACTGTACTGCTTCAATATCTTGTCCACTTTCTCGGATGCCACCCGGCCATAATAATCATCATCTACTACCACTACCGGCCCTATGGCACAGCAGCCCAGGCAGTTCACCCTTTTCAGTGTGAAGTTCATGTCCGGCGTTGTCTCGCCCTGTTTTACCTTCAATTTCGATTCAGTCAGGTCCAGTATTCTCTGTGCGCCGCGTACCTGGCAAGCAGTGCCCATGCAAACGCTTATCTCATGCTTTCCAACTGGACCGAGGCTCATCGCTTTATAAAAGCTGGCAATCCTGAATATCCGGCTGGGAGGGATTTTCAGCCTTTCGGAGAGCTCTCTGACGGCATCTCGCGGAATCCAGTTGAACTCGTTTTGCAGGTCCAGCAACAATTGAATCAAGAATCCTTCGGATTCATCATATTTATTTAATATTTCATCCAGCTTCTTCTGGTCAGCATCCTGCATCAGGCCACCTCAGGGGACTAACTTCTCGATTTTCCTGATCCCTCTTCTGCCATTCTCGGCCCTTATTTCCAAGAATATGGCAGCCGCAGATTGCGGAAGCGGGGCATTTGGCTTATAAAAGAATAGCACCATGATTCCCTGGATAGCCGGGCTTAATACCGTTTCAGAATTTTCACAAGAGCTGCCACTGATGGGCATATCACTGCATCGGGCCTCTGTCAGCTTATCGGTTAGCAACGGCGATCCTGCATCCCTGGCAGTACAGCCGCTTCTCCAGTTCTTCTGCCACCCAGGCGGGTGCATTGGACTTGTGAATCTCGGCCAGGATTTGATGCCTTATCATGCTGCATTCTCTTTCGTCTTCCGCGCCACAGGTGTGTTCATTGAAGACAATCCCTGAATCTGCTTCCAGCTTCTCCGTCCCTTTTTCTCTTAATCCGGTTATGCTTCAACCTCCAGTTTCGCAGCAATCTGAAGGGGAATGAGCCAAGGTCACGTCAAGCTCGGATCAGGCGCTTTCAGAGTCGATTGCTTCCGGCCTGCCTCCGCCAGATATACCACTATTAAGCATGAATATATATGTTTGCCTTTTCGGACGAATATTTCATATATGATAATGTATGAGAAAAGAAGTTAAGAAGAAACGCTTACAAAACCAGTAGAGATACCCTCCTTGGGCCCTTATGCCCGAAATCCGGTGATTAATAGGAGCTAGAAGATGGCTTCCTTGTCCGAGTTTGGCGACCTGAAAGAGATAGTGCTGCTCGATTGCAATCGAAAGTGACAAAAACATCTCTGAATGTCAATGACGAGTTCTTCCAGTCCTTCCTCTCCCATTTGTGCAAAACTTGACAACTGTTTACACCAAGGCTACTCCCTCGCTGATGTATCGCTCAGTCTCTGACTTTACACAGTTTGGACTCGATGGATATATCCTTATCAAGTCGGTAATCGATGCGAATAGAGGTTATTATTCGTTGCACACCCATCTCGGCCAGCTTTTTGTTCGCCAACTCTATCGTCTTGAAGAGCTCTTCAAAGCTGTTCGCTTCAAAGGCTGTAGACATGGGGCCGGGGACGAACTTAATCCCGGATTCCCTCAGGAGCTTATGGATCGCCAGCACGTAATTGGAAGCACTGGTACCCGCGCCCATGGGGATGGTGGAGAATTCTGCAACTATCATAATAACTCTTCTCCTGGCAAAGTATAGAAAAGTTCTGAATTGGCCCCGAGCTGATCCTGAAAATGACACTGAAAGGATTATAGCCGGTCTTGATACGGTGAAGCAGAGGGTTTTTTACTCCCGGCCAATCTCGCTGATCAGCCTCTTCACACAGGCTGCCGGGTTCTCTGCCTCATAGACCGATCTTCCCACAATCAGATAATCCGCCCCTGCCTGCAGAGCCAGTTGGGCCGAGCCTCCCTGGGCACCCACGCCTGGAGATATGATGACCCTGTTCCCGATAATGGAGCGGATGAGCCTGATCCTCTCCGGGCGTGTGGCCGGGGCAACAACACCACTGGCGCCGGCTTCCACTGCCATCCGGGCCATGCTCTCCGCCTGGGGTGCCATGAATTGCTCGGCTCCTGGGTGGCTCATCTCGGTGACAGCATATAGATCCGCTCCATAACTTGCGGCGCAATCGGCGCAGGCGATCAGGGAGTCTTTGCCCGGGAAGGCCTGGGCGATAATACCGCATGCACCTGCTTCTAACACCGCTTCGCATATGAGCCGGTTGGTGTTAGGAATATCAGCGACCTTCAGGTCGGCGATAACAGGTGCAATAACGCTGATCTCTTTGACGATCTTCAAGCCCGCGGGGAGGATGAGAGGGTAGCCGATCTTTATGGCGTCGAAATAGTCTTTTAACTGCTCCGCTAGAATAAGGGCTCTATCTCGGGAGTTAACATCCAGCGCCAGGATTAGCGAAGTATCTCGATTCATACCGGATAGACCATATTTGCTCTCTTATTTATTCCTTTCAGGATCCTCCATGATCGCCATCACGGGATTTGACATGTCCTCTCCTGCATGATAGCCATAAAGCGCTTCCAGGTCGGCTTCGATGGCGTGCATAAACCGTGCATTCGGTATATCCATGGGACACAGCTCCTCGCACTGGCCACAATCTATGCAGGAATCGGCAACATGAGCGTAGCGCAACAGGTGGAATCCGAACTCTGGTGGAACCTTGCCAGGAAATGCAGTCATATAGGGCTTAGTGCTATTGAAGAGGGCCGGACATACCTCTACACAGGTGTAGCACTTGATACATCGACTCGTCTCCTCGATCATCATCTTCAGCCGCTCTCTGCTGCTCTGCAATGGTGCAAAATCGCGCTCACGCCAGGTGTCTGCCAATTTCAATACTGCCTCCTCTCTTCTCTTTCGGGCCTTGATGCATGAAGCATCCGGAACGTCCGTTCCTATGGCTTTTGCCTCCAGGGCTCTATTGATCAGCTCTGCACCCCGCTCGCTGCATACTTCGACAAAAGTGGCCTTTCCCACCAGATCTTCCCTGACGCCCCACTGCCCGCAGGCCAGGTCCGCCTGTCTCGGAACCTTCATCTTGCAGCGTCTGCAATTGCTTCTTCTGCCATAACCTGCTTCCTCAAGTTTGGGAATGGAGATATCTTTCTGCTGATCTTTTTGCTGGCCGTCATAGGTGATGTATAGATGCCCTTTATACATCGTCTCTTTTTTCACCGATTCCGGATCGACCTCAAAGACCTCCGAAACCAACCGCCTCATCATGGCGGGAGTCGTGGCCCCTCCGCAATTAAGGCCAATCATCAGCAAATTGTCCAGATTGAGCTGCTTTCTCTTCGCCTGTTCGTAGACTCCCATCACATCGCAGCCTTTGAGGGCGGCTCCGATCTTCAGCCCTCTTGCGCCCTGCAGATATTTACCGAAAAATTTGGAGAGGAGAAGCGTGCCCTCATAGATGGAGCCTGCTGGTCTCCAGGACCTCGTTTGGGTCCGTGATGAGAACGGGTAAGGCATCGTATACGTCTTTGCCTTTCTTGACGGCGAGCACCGCGTCCACAATGCCTTCCTCAAGGGCGAACTTGAGCAGGGCTGTGACGGCACCTCCAGATTCGCCGTTTTTTCTGATCACGGGATCGCTGGCCGAGACGTGAATCAGATCGCCTTTTGCAGGCACTTCATGACTCCCCCATCTTTTCGATCTTTACTGCACACGCTTTGTATTCAGGAATCTTTGCTATGCAGTCCACTGCATTGTTGGTCAGGATATTGGCGGCACACTCCTTGAAATGGAACGGTATGAAGACCTCACCTTCTTTGATCTCTTCCGTCACCCGCGCCGTAATCTCTATCTCACCTCTGCGGGACGAGACCCGGACCATCTCGCCGTCCGCTATGGCAAGCCTTCGGGCATCGTCAGTCTGAATTTCCACCCAGCCGGTCTTAACCTCATTAGCCAGAGTCTCTGAGCGGCGGGTCATGGTTCCAGTATGCCAGTGCCAGATGCTCCTGCCGGTGGTCAGGATAAACGGGTACCCGGAATCCGGGACCTCTGCCGGCGGCCGCCAGTGCACTGCTGTGAAGATGCCCAGGCCGTCTGCAGTTGAGAACTTCTCCGTGTGGAGTATCTGCGTTCCCGGATGACTTGCTGTCCGGGCACGGCCACTGAAGGGCATAAGGGTGCTCCAGCCTTTCGTAATTCATTCCGCCATAAGAGGGCGTGACTCTGGCGACTTCGTCGAATATCTCGCTGGCGTCACTGTAGGGGAACTGTTTCTCGTATCCCATGACTCTTGCGAGCTCGCAGACGATGAGCCAGTCCGGCTTTGCCTCCCCCGGAGGGTCGACGGCCTTCCTCCATCTTTGCACCCTTCTTTCCGTGTTGGTGTGGGTTCCGTCCTTTTCGGCGTAGCAGGCCGCAGGAAGGACAACATCTGCAAACTCTGCCGTCTCGGAGAGAAAGATCTCCTGAGAGACCATGAATTCAACGTTCTCCAATGCTCTTCGAACATGATTCAGGTCGGGTCGGAGAGCATGGGGTTCTCACCCATCATGTACAGGCACTTTATTTTGCCGGGCTGGTCTGCCAGCAGGTCGATCATCTCGGTGGCGGTATAGCCCGCGTCCCCGGCGAGTTCATCCACGCCCCATGAAATCATCATTTTACTGCGGGACGCATCGTCTGCCACTTTCTGATAGCCGCTGTACACATTCGGTAAGCAGCCCATGTCGCAGGCACCCTGGACGTTGTTCTGACCCCGGAGGGGATTGACACCACTGCCCGGCTTTCCGATGTTTCCGGTCAGCATCATCAGATTGGCGACGGATTTGACATTGTCCACTCCAGTGGTGTGCTGGGTGATCCCCATGGAGTAGATAAGAGCGCAAGGTTTGGATTTTGCGATCCATTCCGCTGCCTTTGCCAGGTCGGATTCAGGAACGCCGTAGATACTCTGATACGTTCTTGAGGTTGTAGTCTTCCGACATGACCGTTTTCTTTAGCGAATCAAAGCCCTTTGTCCTGCGAGCGATGAACTCCTCATCCTCCCAGCCGTTCTCTATGATATGGTGCATCAGTCCGTTGAGCAGTGCCACATCGGTACCGGAATACATGGAAAGGCAGAGGTCTGACTGCTTTGCGGTAGGGGTTTGCCTGGGATCGGCATAGATAATCCTGGCGCCATTCTTCCTGGCAAGGACGAGCCTCCTTGCGATCAAGGGATGCTGTTCAAAAGTATTGCTTCCAATGACAAATATGCACTATGCCTTATTCCAGGTCCAGTATGGAGTTGGTCATGGCAGCTGAGCCGAAGACCTCCGAGAGGGCAGTGACTGTAGAAGAATGGCATAGCCTGGCACAGTTGTCAACGCTGTTGGTCTTCAACACCACACGGGCAAACTTCTGCATGACGTAGTTATCTTCATTGGAGGCTTTGGCAGAGGCCAGGCAGCCAAACTCCTCCGGTTTGTAGGATTTGAACTTCTCTGCGATCAGGCGATAGGCCTCGTTCCAGGTGGATTCGACAAAGGCTCCATCTTTCTTATCAGCGGTCTGGTGAGGCGGTCGATGCTATGGATGAACTCGTGGGCGTACCTTCCCTTCTGGCAGAGCTTGCCCTCATTCACAGGAGGGCTGTGCCAGGGCTCTATTCCCAGGACCTTATTGCCCCTGACCACCAGATAAAAACTGCATCCTGTGCCGCAGTAAGGGCAGGTGGTAGGAACAAATTTCTACCGTTCCCTTTTCATCCCTCCCCTCAAACATCAAAACCCGAGTACTTATATTGATCAAAGTATATAGAAGGCTCTGATCAGACTCCTTCCTGGCTTTTCTGGATCAATAGTGCTGGTAAAAAGAATGTTGATCTGAAACTTTGGAATCACTATCATTCTAGCAGCCTGATAGCTGTTGCCTGGCTGGCCGCGACCATCAGGCTTCTCGACGTTGCCACTGAAACCAGAAGCATCGGTCTGGATCAAAAACGGTCACTATGCAAACGATATCGTGCGGTTTAGATGACAAGAGGATCGGGATCAGAGCATCCAGAAGGGAAGATGCTTCAATACCGGACTATCCGTACAAAGCTATGTATCCGAGCCTGCCCCGGCGTTGAGGGCGCCCAGTCATAGCGCGGGAGGCCCGCAGGCCGACTCGCGGAACCCAGAAGAAGTGCGAATGTTGTCCCTGCAAAGATGATATTGGTATCATATGCATTTGAAAAACATTTCGAAAATTTTATTTAAATGCAAGAATCATCCAAACATATTTTTGGGTCCAGTGGCGAAATGCGTCCTGCCGGGTGCACTCGATGCCGTGCAGGCCATCTGACCTCGCGGCCGCGGTGGACAATCTATGAAACTCTAACTTTTACACACGCATCCGCCGATCAGCTCCACTGCCTCGCGCAGGTCGCCCACCACCTCGCTCCCCTGGCGCTCGCCTTTGCGGTCCAGAAAGAGCGCATCCAGGCCCGCGTCAGAGCGGACTCGTAGTCGTAGTTGTAGTGATCGCCGATGTGCAGGACCTCGATGGGCTTGGCTTTCATATGGGCACAGACGGCACCGTAGAGCAGAGGTGATTTCTTCACCTCCCGGAAGTCGCTGGTGGCAGAGAAGGTCTCGCGGAAATAGTCCTGCAGGCCGTCCACTCTCTATATCGATGAACTCGCGAGCGGCGTTGGATGTCACCACCAGCTCATAGTCTTTGGCCAGAAGATCCAGCACCTCCTCAACCTCAGAATAAGTACCTCGATCTCATCCTCATAGAGCTCCAGCAGCTCCCCCTTGCCAATCGTGAGGCCGAATTTGTCTATCCAGTACTTGAGGTCGTACCACTCCAGGTGGTCGCTGCCGATCTTCATGTACTCGCCGACCACGTATTCTTTGGCGGCAGGAAAGTCCTGGCCTGACTTCCGGCATAGAGTTGAGGCATGCCTTCCATCCAGACCTTGTCCACGAATCTGGATTTGACCAGGGTGCCATCCATGTCCAGGGATATGACGCGAATCATTTAAAGTCTCATTTAGTCGGATACTAGGTTATTATGCTTTTGGACCGAAACGGTCCGAATGATAACAAACTCTACAAAGGTTGCGTAGAATATTATATTAATACCATTTTCGATTTATTTGGGATCTATTCTTTGGTCCTTGTAATAATATAAAACTCCTTAACGGTAAATTTGACTGCTTCCTTTATTGCCTCTTTGCCAACAATTTTTTCCGCAGCAGTCACAGGGACTGAAGCCAATTCGAAAAATAGATCGGGATAGAGATCTTTAAAAATATTTATATCTTTAATTTCCTTGTTTTTTTTTACTACTAATTCTAGCCGATATTCTCCCTGTTGTTTTATTCCCAATTCCTTTGCATGTTCAACATTACTTTCATACTCTTTCTTTAATCCATTAAGCTCTCGTTGGAGATTGTCGATCCTGTTTTTTAGATCAAAAGTATTTTCAAGTAACTTTTCCCTTTTAATGTTATCTCCATGATAATTTATCAAGTCGCCAATCTTGCTTTGGCTATTTCCATTTTCAACTTTCGGAGAATGATTAAATCGGTTAAGGTATTCGCAAGCCTTTGAATATCTGCAAATCGTACTAAATCGGCATTTGATGCATCTATGTGAGGATATTGACTTGGCAAAAAATAATCTATGTCAAATGTTTTATTAATTTCTGCGAAATCTCCCAAAAATTTTATTTTTAATCTCCTCTAACTTTGTATTCGAGAATTCATATTCATGTACTTTAGCATTCTTCAAATAGACTAATTGACAAGTGACTTGATTTGGCTCAACTCCATATTTCTGGATAGCCCAAAGAACATATGACGCAATTTGTAATTCATTTTCATACTTAGGATTGTCGGAACCTGTTTTCCAGTCGCAAAGGAGCAATCCACCGTCTTTTCTTCGGCATAGAAGATCTAATTTAACGTTAACCCCAATGTCACCCAGATTGAAATCATCGAACTTTTCATGCCTTAGATATTCCAGATCTTTGATTTGAGGCCATAAATTGCTGAAGAAAGTATCAATCTGATCTAATCCATCATATAATATTTCGTCAAAAAATGTGTGGTAAATTCTCTCACCATTAACTGATTCAGTGAGATTCCTATCAGCAGTTTGTTTAAATTCGTTCACCATGTTAGCATATTGTCGCCTTGCGTCTAGTTTGCTGATCTCTTCGCCCAATTGCAGGTGATTTATTTGAGTCTCAATAACCCCATGAATTAAGTTCTCCTTTTAAGACGTCTCTCGATTCGAGGTTCCCTCAAATCTTTCAATTTTTGTTTTTCTAACTCACCACAACCGACCAATGCAGGAGCTACATAATTATAATAATATGCAAGTCT